>CAWKLL010000023.1:0-94074 GCA_963850255.1 uncultured Gammaproteobacteria bacterium | reverse complement strand
CGCGAGGCAGCCACACTGCTGACCAGCAAAGGCGAGCCAGGCCTGATTGAATGGCTCGAACTTCAGGAGCTACAGCGTGAAGACATCACGCTCTACGTGCTGGATGAGAACAGTCAGGATCTTTTAGGCCGGCCGCTGCCGGCACAACTGGATAACTTTGTACGCAATTCGGTTATTTCACCACCGGTAGACCAGACCAACAATCTGTTGCCCATACGCCTGGCACCGCAACTGGTTAGCCCGGAGGGACGCCTGCTGACCTTCCTGATTTTGCCTCGCGACTTTAGTTTCTGGGGCAGTCGCTTAACCCTGCTCGGCCTGCTTGTAGCTGCGCTGGTGGTAACCAGCGGGGTGGCGTGGTTGATTGCCAGGGCCTTCGGCCGGCCGATTCGCGAGCTGCAGTTCGCCGTACGCGAACTCTCGCTAGGCCATGTGCAAGCGCGGGTACCGGAGTCCATTGCCGCGCGACGGGACGAACTGGGCGACCTGGCTGCCGACTTCAATCGCATGGCGGATCAACTCGACCACCTGATCACGGGCAGCGAACAGCTGATGCAGGAACTCTCGCACGAACTACGCGCGCCATTGGCCCGCTTACAAGCCGCGCTGGCATTGGCCGCGGAAAGGCAGTCCCTGCCGGCCGGGCAGCGCAAACAAATCGATGATGAGATTCATCGCATGAACGACGTTATCGGCGAGCTGCTGCACTACTCGCGCATCAAGGCCGTCGGCGCGCCAGAAAAAAGACTATTCAGACTGGATCGACTTTTACAGGACATTGTTTCGGCGGAAGACGTTGAAGCGCAGGCCATGCATTGCCAGCTGCAAATGCACTGCGATGCCAACCTTTACCTGGTAGGTGACCCGGAACTTATGCGTCGAGGATTCGAGAACATTATTCGCAATGCCCTCCGTCATGCGCCGCAAGACAGCAAAGTTGAAATTCAGGCGCGAAAATCACGCCAGGAAATCGTTGCACAGATACAGGATCGCGGGTCGGGCGTAAGCGAAGACAAACTGCAGTCCATTTTTGATCCTTTTGTTCGCGCTGGTAACAACAGCGATAACTCACAAGGTACGGGTCTGGGACTCGCCATTGCCAAGCGGGTTTTCGAACTCCACGACGGTCGGGTTGCCGCCAGCAACCGAGGCGGCGGCGGACTCGCTGTCGAAGTGATTCTTCCGGCCGCTGAATTAACCTGAAGTCTCAGCCGGCGCTCATAGCGTGACAGCTTGACTCTGATAGCATTAACCAAATCTGCAAAGGGGGAACAGGTAATGCGGAACAGACTCTTGACTCGTTCACTACTTCTGCTCGGACTGCTTCTGTTTACCAGCCTGGCGCAAGCGGGCGCCCATCAGCAAAGCCAGCCCGAGGCAAGCATTGTTCCCGTGCTGATCCGCAACGTCAGCATCTGGGACGGACGCGCCGACAAGGCGACGGCAAACCAGAACGTCTTGATTGAAGGCGAAATGATCAAGCGTATCGACAGTAGCGCCATTGATGTTGCAGAGTCTGCAACGATTATTGACGGTGGCGGGCGCCTGTTGATGCCAGGAATAATCGATGCACATGCTCACCTGGCTTTGCCATTGCGGCCAGCCGAACTCTATAAAGAAGATCCGTCCTATGTGACCGCTTTGTCGGCCAAGGCGGCGCGCGACCTGCTGATGCGCGGCTGGACCACGGTGCGCGACATTGGCGGGCCCTCGCAGGGCCTTGCCAGGGCCATTGATGAGGGCCTGCTAGAGGGGCCACGCATTTATACCTCGGCCATGATCATTTCCCAGACCAGCGGGCATGGCGATCACCGCGCGCTGACCGACACCCACCCTAATAATGGCGGTAGTCTGAATCCCATGGCGCGGCGCTATACCCTGTTGGCCGACGGGCCGGCCGAAGTTCGCCGGGCAACGCGCGAATCACTACGCCAGGGTGCCACGGCCATCAAGGTCATGGCCGGCGGCGGCATATCGTCGGACTACGACCCCATCGACACCGTCCAATTCAGCCCGGCAGAAATGCGCGCAGCCGTAGAAGCCGCCGCCGACTGGAATACCTACGTCGCCGTCCATGCTTATACCGACACATCCGTGAATCGCGCGCTGGATGCCGGCGTCAAGGTCATCGAGCACGGTCACCTGATCTCGGAGAAGACGCTCAAGCGAATTCGTGACGATGGCGCCTATTTGTCGTCGCAGTCTTTTGGTTTCGTGCGCCAGTTTTTTAGTGGTGAACAGAGCGCCGGCAATGCCAAAGGCGGGCAAGTCATGGCAGGCACCGATAACTTGATGAACAATGCCCGAAAACTTGGCATCCCGGTAGCGTTCGGTACCGACGCATTCGGGTCGCAGCGCGCCTATGAAGCCGGCATCAAGGAATTTGGCTATCGCCTACGCTGGTTTAGTTCGCTGGAAATCCTGAAACAGGCCACCAGCCACAATGCCAAACTGCTCGCTCTGACGGGACCGCGTAATCCCTACCCTGACGGACCGCTTGGGCGTGATAGAAGTCGGCGCCTATGCCGATCTGCTGATCGTCGACGGCGATCCGCTGGCGGATGTAACCATTCTTGAAGCGCATGAAAAGAATGTCCGCCTGGTAATGAAAAACGGCCAGGTATTCAAAGACACGCTGCCCTGAGGCGGATGGGCTAAAAGCTGCTATCAAGCGACCAACCGCGAACACAACTCAGCGGCGCCGGCCTGCCAAGAAGTGGTGACTTTTCATAGCAGCGCGCAGCCGACGAAACCCGTCAGATATTGCACAATGCATTCTGCCTGGGCCTGCTTTCAGCAGGCCGGCAGAATGCGACGAACAGGGAACCGGATCTAGTGACCAGGTTAGAAGCGAAATTAAGGCACGCGCTACTCATTGCCACCACTGCACTGTGCCTGATCGGCAGCGCGCAAGCCCAGGTAGACCCAGACCTGCGGGTCGGCGTTAGCGAGCTATGCACTGTCTGCAACGACGTCGTGCGCTGCGAGCGATCCGAAGCTGCGACAGACGGGCCGCCTTTGGTCATCTACAACCTGCTGGAAGATACGTTCTGGCAACAGATTGCGACCATCTGGGACTACCTGGTGCAGTTTATTAGCCCAAAGACCGATGATTTGCGCGCTATGACGATCTACGAGCTAGACGATCGGAACAGCCTTCAGGCACGCGTAATCACGGAACAGGAAGCTACCGTGGATGCCGCGACATTGACAATTCGTCTACCGGCAGACACGCAGATCGATCAGCGTGACGGGCGTTGGTGGCGGACCGGGGCTGATGGCAGTGAAATTGAGCTGGGGCAATGCGAACTGCTGGATTTCTCCGACGGCCGAGATCTTCTCGCCAGTCTTAAACCCGCGACCTAGTGCAAGCCTAAACCAGAGGGAGCAGCATCAATGATTGAAACGACCATCGCATCGACGCGGCCCGCATTCGGCCTGGCGCTGATCAAGCAAAAGCCGCTGAAGGCCCTCGGTATCGGTTTTCTGTTACTGCTACGTCTTTTGTTTGGCATCTTTTTTGCCGGCGCAACCTTCAACAAAGTCCAGCGCGACTATATGTTCAGCGATTACCCGCTGGAACTGTTCACCAAGCGCCTGTCCGAAATTGACCCCAGCTCATTGCAGGGCCAGTATCTTGAGGGATTTATCATCCCCAATTCGCAGTTCATCGGTTGGGTTGTCACCTGGGGCGAAGCGGCTGTCGCCATCGGCTTGTTGCTTGGGCTAATGACTCGTTCAGCAGGTCTGGTGGCTATCTTCCTGATGGTAAACTTTGGTCTGGGCGGTTTCTACGATGCATCACTTATTCCGCTAAACCTCATTGCCTTGCTATTTGTAGTCTTCCCTACCGGTCATTGGTGGGGACTGGATCGTCGGCTGCATCAGCGCTATCCGGGCAACTGGTTGTTCAAGTAGCCTGAAAAGCCTGCCGGCAGAAACACAAATCAATTGAGTGCCGGTATTACGCGCTCGCCTATCACCCGAATAGTTTCCGCCGGCTCCGCATAAACGCGCAATGCCAGATCCGTGAGGCCGGCGTCCTGAAACTGACGCAGCCGTTCAATTTCATGATCGATCTCGCTTAGCGGTGAGGCAGCCGTGCAGCGTCGACATAGTTTATCGAGGATGCCGCGCGGGATCTCAGGGATATTCGAATCCTTCGAGTAGAAGGCCCGGTTGAGTGCGTCAGTATTGTCCCAGACCACCTGCATCTCATCGTCGGGCAAAATGCCACGGTGATAGTAGGCAGGCCACGGAGTAACACGGGCAGCCAGCCACATCCTTGATTCGGCCAGCGCCGCCTCTGCGTCTTTCTTCACGTGCCAGGCCCAGAAGTTAAGCAGCCTGAAATTATCGCGATGCGGATTGTGGGCGGCAATTTCCTGATCAATAGCCTCGCGAACTTCGGCAACATGTTCCGGCAGATGGTCGCCGAGGAAAATCCCTTCTGCATAGCGGGCACTCGAGCGCAGTAACTGGGGACCACCCGCGCATACATAGACAGCGGGTTTCGCTTGGGTCACCCAATCGGCGTGATACCAGCGCACCCTGTACATCTCGCCGTGATACTGAACCAGTTCGCTCGTAGCCATCGCGTCGATGATCTCGATGCATTCCCGCACAGCGCGCAATCTACGCGTCGCTTGCTGACCCATGGCATAGGCCGTGCCGCCGTCACCTGCGGCAACGCCTATGCGCGCCCGACCACCAGCGATTTCGTTCAGGGTCAGTAAAGCATTACCCATTTTAAGCGGGTGCAGTTCGTAGGGCGAAACGGCAACCGGGCCAAACAGGATCTTGCTGGTGGCGCGCGCCGTATCAACAAAATTAACGAAGGGATCGCGACCGTCGTGCATGTTCGAGGTCCAGATGCCATTAATTCCGAAACTCTCGGCCAGCTGTGCGAGCTCGGCCAGTCGTTCAGCCGGCGCGTTCGGCGCCAGTATCAGGTCAATATGCATACTCCCCCCCGGACCGGTCACCGACAGACTCTGCGGCGGCAAAGGCCGCCCGGTAGAAACTAACAGCCGTCCTCCGGCCGAGCTATAGCGGTTGCTACCTAGGCAGCATAATAATCACGCCGACTTTCGCCTCTGTTGCGCAGCGCGGCTAGCAAATTAGCCGCGAACAACAGGTAAACTTGCTTCGGTGGTATCCGCAAAAGTACGGATTGCAGGAACGCCATCAACCAGAGTACGTGTATAGTATTTAGGCCGTTTTGCTCTGGGGGAGTAGGTTGGCAGCACTATTCGATGCGGTCGAAACCATTAGGGACTTCCTGGAACAGGGTGGCCAGGTCATAGTTTGGATCGCCGTGGTGATCTGCGTCATGTGGACGATGATTATCGAGCGGCTCCTGTATCTGCGTACCGAACATCATCGTCACGTTAAGACGGCCTTCGACGAGCTGTCCGCTCGATCCGACGAAGGCTCCTGGAATTTCGAGGCCATCCGCGAGGGAGAAATCTCGCAACTGGATCAGCGCCTGCAGACGGGCATACCGATGATCCGCACCCTCGCCTCCGTATGCCCATTGCTCGGGCTGCTGGGCACCGTGACGGGCATGATTGTGATTTTCGACGTTATGGCTATCGTCGGCAGCAGTTCACCCCGTGCGGTGGCAGGCGGCGTCGCGCAGGCGACCATGACCACTATGGCAGGCATGGTAGGCGCCCTGTCCGGCGTATTTCCCGCCGTATTGCTGACCCGCTTCGCTAACCAACACAACGAAAGCCTGCGCACTGACCATCAATTTCTCGTCGGCGGCAGTGCATCCCGGCTCCCTGCCCTGCCCACACCTGTTCGCGTCGCCGTGTCATTAAGTCTTGCCATACTGGTAACCGGAGTGCTGGTGTTTGGGATGCAGCGACTAATCGAAACAGGCGAACGGGCGCTGACGGAAGAAACGCGTATCTATATGCCTGACTTTGTAAGGATTCAGCGTGAGGAGACACTAGAAACCAAAAAACCGAAGCCCGACAAACTGCCGCCGCCGGAGGCAGCGCCGGAGTCTGAGCTGGTGCCACCCATGGCAGATCCGGATGCTGGCGGCATTAGCGTCAATTTCAGCAACAAAGCCATTAATACGGGTGTCGGCGTGAGAATTAGCGGCGCCAGCGGCTTTGACATTCAGGACGCGGACTACATGCCGCTTGTCAAAGTAGCCCCAATCTACCCGCGCCGAGCCGTAAGCATGGAACTCGAAGGCTGGGTATTACTGCGCTTCACTGTAACAACCATAGGTACTATCCGTGATGTTGAAGTGGTGGAATCTACCAACTCGGTATTCGAGCGGGCAGCTATTCAAGCGGCCTTGAAATTTAAATACAAACCACGAGTCGTAGACGGTATTCCGGTAGAAACCACAGGCGTCTTGCACTACATTCGTTTTCAATTTGACGATTCTGCCCAATAAGATCGCCGCGGCGACATCGGCAGCGCGACAGTCAGCGAACATCCTGACAACTGAAATTCGACTGAGCGGCCCATGAGAACCAAGCAGTCTGTCAGCTTTGCTAGCACTGAGCCTGCTGCTGACCGGCGGGGCGGAAGGCCGCGGATAGCACCGATGAGGCCGCCGAACAGCCAACGGAACCCTTATGGGAATGGAGCCTGGCTGCATTTAGCCGCTACGGCAGCATCTATCCCGGCTCGTCAGAAACCCAAGTACAACATTGTGCCCCTGCCCTTCCCACGCTATCGCGGTCGTTTTCTGCGCCTTGGCGAAGAAACCGACAGCCCACTTCGAGGCGTGGTGTTCCGGCGCGATCGCATAAAGCTTGATATCGACTTCGACATTAACTTTGGCGCCGACAGTGAAGACATTGAAGTCCGCACCGGCATGCCCGATCTGGACTTCCTGCTCGAAGTCGGGCCTGAACTCAGCCTGCAGTTTGTGGATCATCAACCGACGCGCTGGAAAGCTTTTCTTCAACTTCCGTTGCGCGCGGCAATTTCCTGGCCGGGCCTGGACCCGCGGTTTCAGGGCATTGTGTTCGCGCCCGAAATCCGCCTGCGCAAACGATTCTCAGACGATCGCAAGGACGAACTGAGTTTTATCATTTCTTCCAGCTTCGCGACCAGTGACTATGCGAATTATTTCTATGGCGTACAGCCGCAGTTCGCCGTCTCCAGCCGAGAAGCTTTCGATGCCGGGGGCGGCTACATCGGCACCGAGCTGGGACTTTCCTTCCGGAAGCAGCTGGCTTCTCGCTACGAAGTAGTGACCGGCATGCGCATCGGTTTTCACCAGGGCGCTAAAAACAGTGACAGCCCGCTCTTCGTAGACGACATCAGCGGTTCAGTGTTTGTCGCAGTATTGTGGAAATTCTGGGAAAGCCGCCGACGCGTTCCGGTACTGGAAGACTGAATCGACGCTCAGGGCGCCAGCCAGGCCCCTTGCCACTGCTCATGCTTAAAGACGAACCGGGCGCGTCGATGTCCGGCAGAACGCAGATACAGCCATTCCAGGCTTTGCACCTGGCTGCGAATAACCGCGAAATTGACAAACCCATCGTCCGGCAAGGCAAGCAGTGCATCATCGGGGTCTTCGACCTCGTTGCCAGGGGCCAGTCGATGACGATAACACTGCCGGCTTCGCTCGCTGCTGGCCTGCCAGCGCTGCCGCGCCAGCTCGTCACCCTGGTGCAGGGTAGCGACGCCCTTGATGCGTAACTGCACCTTGGCAAGCGCATCGTAAAACAGCCAGACCGTTGAATTGCGCAGGCTCAATTCGCGCAGTTTCGGCGAGCGCAGGTCGGTATGACAAATCAGTGTCTGTTGATCAGCCTCAGCGGCACGCAGCACAACGGTGCGCAGTTCCGGCCCTGTTTCTGCCTGGGTTGCCAGCACCGGCGTATGGAATGCTGCCGCCGGGCGCGAAGCACCATCGGCAAGCATTTGCCAGGCAAGCGCAGGGATAGATTCCAGCGGCTGGTCGGCATTCCAGGCAGGTTGGTGATCGCGGTTATTGGGCATCTTTTCCTCGCCGACGCTGCGACGCCGGGAAGCAATCCAAAGTCAGATTTTCATGCCTGCAGTGTAACCGTGTCGGGTTGCGGCTAACACCGAGCGCGGTGCGTGGCAGTCACCGATAGTCTGAACATCAACATGACGAGCCTGCAGGGGCTCACGCATTGCATCATTCGGTTTGCGGACTGTCGAATACGTTATCGCCACAATATCCGGCACTACGGTTACATCGCCGTTATAAACATTGACTGCGTGTATCTCGCCGTCTTCCAGCGCGTCCGTATTCAAGGGTTCACAGCTGGTGAGAATCTGGACACGACGATCATAGAGCCGTTGGTAGATTTCCTGGCGATTTACCAGCGCGCAGTCCGAAGCCAGGCGTTCTCTCGGCGTAACGATGGTAACGTGCTCGAAAAGGCCGGCCAGTTGCTCAGCCGCGGCGTAGGTCATTTCCGTATGGTCACGATCGAGCAACAGGATGCGCCCCTGTTCCTGTCGAGTGCGCCCCTGCAGAGACTGCATCAGCGTTCGCAGGTCCATCACCAGGCCTTCTTCCAGGTATTCGGCCGGCACAAAGGCAGGCGCGCGCATTGCCGCACCGGTAGCCAATAGCACCGTGTCCGGGTTCAGCGTCATCACATTGTCGAGATCGCCGCTGACGCCCAGCTCGTACTTGACCCCATGACGTCTGCCGGCCAGGTATTGATAGTCATAGATACTGCTCAGGTTCTCGCCACCGGGCAGCGTCGCGTGCAGACGAGTTTTACCACCCACTTCATCGGCCATGCCAAACAAGGTGACCTTGTGGCCGCGGGCTGCAGCAACCCAGGCCGCTTCAAGCCCGGCGATACCAGAACCGACCACCACCACCCGGTGCGCATTTTTTACCTTGCTCGGTCGCCAATCCGCTTCATCGGCCGCGGCAACACGTGGATTGTTGTCGCACTCAAGCCGGTGCCCATCGATGATGGAGCGCCAGCAGGTATTGCAGGACACACAATAACGAATCTCGGGCTCCCTGCCCGCGCGCGCTTTGTTGGGGAATGCCGGGTCAGTGATCAATGGCCGGCCGAGAAAAACAATATCCGCCGTGCCATTGCTGACCGCTGTCTCGCCCTCATTGGGGTCGGTGATATATCCAAGCGCACCCGTCGGAATCTCCGGCGCAGCCTGGCGCAACTCGCGAATCGCCGGCAGGTACGGTGCGCGTTCGCCGTGGGCATTCGGCAAGTGCGTCCATAGAGAGTTCGCGTGCGCGCCCCAGGCGAAGGTCCAGTAATCGATTTCCCCGTGCTCAGCGAGCCTGCGCGCTATCCGCGCCGCTCCTGCGAGGTCGATGCTATCCGGTACGCCGTCGTCGCCCGGCAGTTTCGCGCCGACAATGAACGGTCGCCCGCAAGCGGCACGAATAGCATCCAGTAGCTCGCGGATAAAGCGCGTCCGGCCTTCAAGGTCGCCACCGTACTCGTCCTCGCGACAATTCGCCCAGGGCGACAGGAACTGGTGAAACAGGTGACCGTGCGCAGACGATAATTCCACGCCGGAGAAACCTGCCGCTTTGAGCCGCGCGCAGGACTGGGCCCACTCGTCGATAATCCGGCGGATTTCGCCGGCCTCGAGCACATGCGGCACAGTCCAGCTAAGATCGTCAGGCAGCGCGGACGCGCCGATGGCCGAGTCGTTGCGACCCACTTCGTGTCGGCCGCGACCAGGGTCCTGCACCTGGCCCAGTAGCCGACAGTCCTGCGACTCTACGGCCTCGGCCAGCCGCCTGAGCGATTCGCTGCCACCGTCGTCGTAGGCACGCAGCCGACCGCCGTCCTTATTCAGCGAGATCATCGCGATCGGTTCAGTGACGATCATCGCCGCACCGCCCCTGGCACGGCTGGCGTGATAGTTGATCAGCTCATCGGTGGCCTGGCCATTGCGCACGAAGCGCGTAAGGATGGCGGCATGCGCGATCCGGTTGCGCAGCGTGAGGCCACCTATCTCGATCGGCGAGAACAGTGTCGGGTAGGCGGTCAAACCGGGTCTTTCGCTCTCTATTAAACAACGCTGCCGGGCCCATGCCCGGCAGCCGTGAAGTGTTGATTATGCGCGACTCCGCGCCGCAGCGCTCAGGCGGCGCGGCCGGGCTCGGCTATCGTATCGGCCAGGTCCTTGTCCTGCTCGGCGGCCGCGTCCATCTCCTCGCGCAGCTGCGCGCCGCTCGCGTAGCTGTGTTCCAGCGAGCGGAACAGGTTCTTCAGCATGCGCTGGCGTTGCGCCTCCAGTTCCGCAGTCTCTGCCTCGCCTGGCTGCCACGACTCGATGCGCTCGGACAAATTAAGCCCGGCTTCAGCCGCGGCTTTTTCCACCACGTAGAGGCGTTCTTTGACCGTCCATATCTCGGCAGCCAACTCAAGCAGAATACTCACCGTTTCATCGGTACCGGCGCTCGGGAAAAAGCGCGGCTTGCGACCGCGGCTGTCCATCTTAATACGTGACATCTTGATCTCCTTGTCCTTGTCTACTTCCAACTGCCGAATGCAAACCAGCGCAGCTTTGCGGACAGTGTGCCGGTCTTTTCGTCAAACTCGCTGACCGTATTGATGGTTTCGACGAATTCAGCTTCCTCCGTGAAGGTGTAGCGCGGCGCCTGTAGCTCTAGATACTGATCCCGACTAAAACCGGCCTCGTTGCATAGCGCGGAAAAGTCCTGGTCGCGGAAAGTTTTGTAGTAAGGCTCGTTGTTGTAATACGAATCCCAGTCCAGATAGAACTGCTCGTATGCTGGCAGGTGTGAGTTGGGCGGCAGCTCCATGTTCAGCAGCAGTCCGCCCGGCTTCAGCACGCGATGTGCCTCACGCAGATAAGCGCGTATATCCTTGACCGGCAGCTCGTGCAGGAACATCGACGAGAACACCACGTCGAAGTGATTGTCCGGGTAGTCCAGCTGCGTCGCATCCATCTGCCGGTAGTCGATGGCGGCATCGAAACCATCAGCGCGTGCCGCTGCGTAGCGCAGCAGAGCTGCACTGACATCGATTCCGGTGACTTCGGACTGCGGGAAGGTCAGTTTCCACGGCACGGTGTTATGCCCAACGGTGCATCCGCAGTCGAGAATTTTCTCAGGCTTGAAATCTGGGAACTTCAGACGCACATAGTTCGCCATCGTCCAGCCGATGTCGTCTACGTTACGACCCATCTGGTTGAAAGAGAATACATTGATCGAATTTTCGTAAATGGCGCCTGCCGAAACATCATCATCAGCGTACTCGGTGTGATAGCTGCCTGGCGCCAGATGCACGTCGATGTTGGCAACATTTCGGGGAACTTCGAATTCCTTATCCAAAGTGACGCTGGCGACGCCTTGCTCGCGAATCTGGCGGCCGCGTTCGTTCAATGCCTCGAGGTCGCGATCAACCGAAGGAATCACCGAGCGGAAAGTCATTTCCTGCGCGCTGCGGCGCATGCTGCTGTAGAAGCGAAAATAGTCGTCACCCTGCATCAGTTTGTGCACTTCAGAACCATCAGCCGGCTTGCGTCCAAGATCGCGCTCAAAGGCCGGCTCAGCGTGATCCTGGTAGCGCTGCTTCATGCTGGCGGCCATGTCGGCCATCACATGCGAGCGCAGCGCTGAGACGAATTCCTGGCGAGAGCGCTCGTCCCGATTCGGATTGAGGCCCATCTCATGTTGCAGTTGTTTGATCATCTGGCCCTCCTGGTGTTTTTCGGGGCGGGGTTGAATACCATCTAATATTTAGTTTATGTTGTCAAACACCAACTTTTTTTGTATATCCGTTTTTGCAGAACAAACCATCAGGGAAAATCATGGCCACGATCATCGTCCTCTTTAATCTCAAACCCGGTGCCGACCGCCAAGTCTATGAAAATTGGGCAAAAACCACCGATCTACCCGTTGTCAGAAAGCTCCCGTCCATCGCGAGTTTTGAGGTATATCGCAGCCAGGGCCTGCTCGGCAGCGACTCCGAAGCGCCTTATCAGTACGTTGAAATCCTCGAAGTTACGGATATGAAAGTATTCGTAGCTGACGTCGGGACCGATGTGATGGCGAAGGTGGCGGGCGAGTTCCGCGAATTCGCTGACCGCCCGACTTTCATGCTGACTGAATCCATCGACCAGGAGGCCTGACATGCGGAACCTGAAGGGCAAAGTCGCCGTCTGCACCGGATCCGGCCGACAGCGCGGACTCGGCGCCGAGATCCTGCGCCGGCTGGCGCGCGAGGGCTGCAACATCGTGGTCACCGACCTGGGCAACCCGGACAAGCTCCTCGACAGCGGCGATATCGGCGCAACGGAGGAAATGGAGGCGGTCGCGGCAGAAATTCGCGCGCTGGGCGCCGAATGCCTGATCGTGCCCTGCGACGTGCGCAAGGAAGACGACGTGCGTGCGCTCTGCGACAACACTGTCGAAGCCTTCGGCCGCCTCGACATCATGGTCAACAACGCCGGCGTCGGCTACCTGATGCGCGGTTTCCAGGAAGTGACGCTGGAGGAATGGCAGCTGGTAATGGACGTGAACCTGACCGGTGCGTTCCTGTGCACCCAGCACGCCGCACGCCATATGATCGCGGGCGGCAATGGCGGACGGGTGATCAACATTGCCAGCCAGGCTGCAAAGTCCGGCTTTGCGCACCTTGCCGCCTATGTCGCGACCAAGCACGGTCTGGTCGGCCTGACCCGCTCCAACGCTGTCGAGCTCGCCGAGCACGGAATTACCGTCAATGCCGTGTGCCCTAACCATGTCAC
Organism: uncultured Gammaproteobacteria bacterium; assembly: GCA_963850255.1. Classification (GTDB taxonomy): domain Bacteria; phylum Pseudomonadota; class Gammaproteobacteria; order Steroidobacterales; genus J054. The sequence continues at coordinate 81,348 of CAWKLL010000023.1, read as the reverse complement.
CACCGACCTCGGCGCAAAGCAGAATGCCTATTACTCGAAACTGCGCGGCCAAACCATGGAAGAGTTCATGGCCGCCATGCGCGCGCGCATTCCCTTGGGACGGCCGGGCCTGCCCGAGGACACCGCGGCCGCAGTGGCGTTCCTGGCCAGCGATGATGCGCAGTACATCACCGGTGAGGCCATGAACGTGAGCGGCGGCGAAGAAATGCACTGAGCCCAGCGGGGTCAAATCCATGGAACTTCGCCAGCTAGAACGCTTCCTCGCCGTCTATGACCACGGCAGTCTCGCCCATGCAGCCAAGATCCTTGGCCTGACGCAGCAGGCATTGAGCGCCAGCCTGTCGAACCTGGAAGAGGCACTCGGCGTCAGGTTGTTCGATCGCAGTCCGGGAGGCGTCACGCGTGCGACGGTTTGTGGCGACGCACTCGTCCCGCACGCGCGTGCGCAGATTGCGGCGGACCGGCGTGCGCAGGAAGAGCTGCGCAGCATCAGCGAGGGCAAGCGCGGCACCATCACCATCGGCGTCGGCGAAGCCTTTGCCGGCGACATTATCGCGGCAGCTGTGGGCGAACTGCAGGCACACCAGCCGCACGTACGCGTCAACCTGGTGGAAGGCTATTCAGATCAGCTGTGCCATCGACTCTATGACGGCGAGTTTGACTTTATTGCCGCCGGTGTCAGTGCCTTCGAGCTTGATCCGGACTTCGAGCGGGAGCAGATCTATGCGTCTGACGATATCGTGGTCTGTCGCGTTAATCACCCACTCACTAAAAAGCGTCGCCTGCGCCTGGCCGATCTGCAAGGCTATCCCTGGCTGGTCCCCTATTCGCGACCCAGCGATCTCGAAGCGATCGTCGAAGCTTTTGCGGCAGAAGACCTGGAACCACCGACCCGGCTGATCGGCAGCGACGCCTACCGGCTGGGCATGCAGCTGTTGATGCAAAACGACCTGCTGATGATGGTGGCGCCGGCGCTGGTGGCACCGGAACTTTCACGCCAGCCGCAGACACTCGCACAGCTGCGGATCAAGCGGCCCACGATCCGACGCAACGCCAGCCTGATCTATCCGCGCAAACGACCGATCTCGCCGCCGGCGCAACAGCTGCTGGAGAAGGTGCGCAACCAGGCCGTTGCTGCCCAGAAACCGGCCCGCCCCGCCAGGGCCGCCGCGTCTATCGGAAAGTGACGGCGCCGACCAAGCGGCAGCAGCCTATAATCTGCGGCCGACCACCGACCAGGAGTACTCTGCATGGAAGCCTCAACCCAGGATCGACTGGATGCGGCAGCTTTTCGTCGCTTGCTCGAGCATCTGGATACGCACAAGGACGTACAAAATATCCAGCTGATGGAATTGGCTGGTTTTTGTCGCAATTGCCTATCTAAATGGTATCTGGCCGCTGCAGAGGCTGAGGGTGAAGATCTGGACTACGATCAGGCTCGCGAACGGGTTTACGGCATGCCCTATAGCGAATGGAAAAGTCGCTATCAACGCTGAGAACTCATGAGCGATCAACAGCAACTGCAAGGCGCGCTGCGCGACTATATAGACCCTTACCTGGAACAGGACCTGGTCAGCGCCGGCGTGATTCATGATCTGGCCTTTCACGACGGACGGGTCAGTTTGCGCGTCGAGCTGGGTTTTCCGGCCGCTGGTCATACCGAGCAACTGCGCGAACAGATCACCCGCTGTCTGACCGCACTGGACGATGTCACCAACGTAGAGATCGATATCGGCTGGCGGATTCAATCGCATGCCGTGCAAAGCAACTTGCAGCCGCTGAAAAACATTCGCAATGTGATCGCCGTGGCTTCCGGAAAAGGCGGGGTCGGGAAATCCACCACGGCGGTCAACCTGGCGCTGGCGCTGATTGCCGAGGGCGCCCGAGTGGGCCTGCTGGATGCCGATATCTATGGCCCCAGCCAGCCGCGCATGCTCGGACTGCAGGGACAGCAGCCAGAATCACCCGATGGGAAAACCATGCTGCCGATGCGCGCCTATGGCCTGCAGTGCATGTCCGCGGGATTTCTGGTCGATGAGGAACAGCCGATGGTCTGGCGCGGACCCATGGCCACGTCGGCGCTGAATCAACTGATTACGGAAACCCGCTGGGAAGATCTGGACTACCTGATCGTCGACATGCCACCGGGCACCGGCGACATTCAGCTGACTCTGTCCCAGCGCGTGCCGGTGAGTGGCGCTGTAATCGTAACGACACCGCAGGACATTGCCCTGCTGGATGCGCGTAAAGGCCTGAAGATGTTTCAGAAAGTCGGTGTATCGATACTCGGGATCGTCGAAAACATGAGCACGCATATCTGCTCAAACTGTGGCCATGAAGAGCCCGTTTTCGGCAGCGGCGGTGGCGAGAGCATCGCCGCACAATACGCAGTGCCGTTGCTCGGTTCACTGCCACTGGATCTACGCATTCGCGAACAGGCAGACGGCGGCAAACCAACGGTTATCGCCGAACCCGATAGCCCGATAACCTCAGCCTATCGCGATATCGCACGCCGCACGGCGGCGCGGCTGGCCATCTCCAGTCGCGATTATTCCCATGCGTTTCCGAAAATCACTATTGAAGGTGCCTGAACGCCTGGCGGGTCAAGACTCGTCGTCTGTCGCAACAGTCTTGGCCAGGTACTGACGCCATAAATCGGGCTGATTGCGGCCAATCTCATTTAGCCATGACCAGGTATACAGCCCCGAGTTGTGGCCATCATCGAACACCAGCCGAACTGCGTAATTGCCGATAGGTACAATTTCCTGGATAGCAACGGCCTGCTTGTTAAGGGGCAGCGTGCCGCCCCCGCCGTGGCCGCGAACCTCAGCTGAAGGCGAATGAACGCGCAGAAACTCACTGCTCATAGCGAAGGCCTCGCCATCCTCGAAACTGACTGTCAGCAAACGTCGGTCAGCCGATAGCTTGAGCTCGGTCGGGCGTGGCCGATCCTGTCGTTTTTCATCCGTCACGGCCCTATTCTCCCTGCAAACTCAGGATAAGGCGATCGACGCTACCGGTTCCGGCAAGCATCTGGCAAAGTGATGAGCATCGCCGCAACCAGACCTGACACCAAAACCATGCCTGATCCGTTCGATTTTCTCGATTCCCGCAGCCTGTTCTCTGAGCAGGAGCAACAGGTACAGGACAGCGTGGCCCGTTTTGTCGATGAACAGGCGCTACCCATTATCGCCGACTGTTTCGAGCAGGGCCGATTTCCCGCCGAGCTGGTTCCGGCCATGGCAGAACTGGGAATGTTCGGCAGCAATCTCGAAGGCTATGGCTGTGCCGGGCTGAACGCGGTTTGTTACGGCCTGATCTGCCAGGAAATGGAACGCGGCGACAGTGCCTTACGCAGCCTGGTGTCGGTGCAAAGCAGCCTGGTGATGTATGCCATTCACAGCTTTGGATCGGAGCAACAAAAACAACGTTGGCTGCCGGCCATGGCCCGGGGCGAAGCCCTGGGCTGCTTCGGACTCACCGAGTCCCAGGGCGGCTCGGATCCGTCCAACCTGAAGACCCGGGCACGGCGCGATGGCACTGACTGGTTGATCAACGGCAGCAAGATGTGGATCACCAATGGCAGCATCGCTGACGTTGCGGTGATCTGGGCGCGCACGGAAGACGGCGTGCAGGGATTCCTGGTAGAGAAAGATACACCCGGGTTTAGCAGCGAACGAATCCAGCACAAGATGTCGCTGCGCGCCTCGGTCACCTCGGCCCTGTTTCTTGATCAGGTGCGCTTACCCGCAGACAGCGTCCTGCCGGAAGTGAGCAGTATGCGCGGCCCGCTGAGTTGCCTGAACCAGGCGCGCTACGGAATTTGCTGGGGCCCGCTGGGCGCAGCCCAGGCCTGCCTGGCCGAGGCCCTGACCTACGCCGGCGAGCGAGAACTGTTCGGTCGACCCCTGACGCACACGCAATTGGTGCAGTCGCGATTGGCCGACATGACCCGTCGACTGTCTGGCGCGCGCCTGCAAGCACTGCGCCTGGCGCAATTGAAAGATCAGGGCCAGCTGGATCCGGCGCAGATTTCACTGGTCAAGTGGAACAATGTGCGTATGGCACTGGATATCGCCCGCGACTGCCGTGACCTGCTCGGCGGTGCCGGTATCAGCCTGGATCACGTCGCCATTCGCCACCTGTTGAATCTGGAAAGCGTAATCACCTACGAAGGCACGGAATCCATTCATCAACTGGTTGTCGGCAAGGAGATGACCGGCGTCGCCGCCTTTTAAGGCAAACCGCTCAGTTCAACCAACGACTTTTCTGATCCAGCCAGTCACTCATTTGCTCACGGGTCTGCGGCATCTCTGCCGGCGGGATATCCATATGATTGAGTGGAATTTCTTGTTGATACTGTTCGAACACCGGCGCAACGACCTCCAGCGGGTAACGCGGAATGCGTCGATTAGCGCGAAATTCGGCAATCGGAATTTCGGCAGAAATAATGCCTTCATTATTACTCGGGTCTTCCGCCAATACGCGGCCGCGCGGATCCACGATCAGTGAGCCGCCACCGAACTGGGCAGCCTCACTGTCAGCGGGAAACGTGATATTGCACATCGCCGAGTAAACATTGTGGTACCAGGCTGTGGCCTTGACGTCGATGGGTGAAAACAGGGTGGCAGTGCGGAACATGATTTCGACACCGCGCATGGCAAAGGCCGCGAACACGAAGGGATCCAGCTGCACCGTGCTGACGGCAATGTTGCCGAACTCGGTGCGCATCACCGGGAACTCCGCTTCCACGCCGTACCTCGCTCGATAATCGTCACGGACACTTTCAATGGTGGTGGTGGGGATTTCAGCACCCGGTGTCAGACGTTTGATGTTGCGGGTCTTCCAGAATTTCTGCTGGACCTTGCCATCGCGGCCGATCACCGCATTCACGCTGAGAATATGACCGGGCCATTCTGCGTCCTTGGCATAGCTGCCAAAAATAATATACGTATCGCACTCGCGCGCCACGGCACCCAGCTGTTCTGTTTCTACGCCGGGGATTTCGATGGTGAACTCGAGTTTCTCGTCGCGGGTTCCGGTGGAATAACCTGTCAGGGGAAATTCGTTATAGAGCAGAAAGTCAGGTTTAGCGCCTTCGCTGCAGGCCTGCCTGGCCAGGCGAACCATCGTCGCCAGGTTGGTCGTCAAGCCGGCAGCGACACTCTCTGCTTCCTGCAGGTTGACCACACCGTTCTGAATCACCTTGACGACCACGGTGTCTTTTTCCAGCGGTACCGTCGGATAACTGCCGTCGGGAAGCACCAGTTGCGGCATTGGTTCTTCCACAGCCTGAGGCGCGGTTGCTTCAACCGCCAGGGTTTCCGAGGCGGTGTCATTGGCCGCATCGCAGCCGGCTAAAATCAGCGCCGCAAGTACCAACATGGACAGGGGATTCTTCATCGCTTTTCTCCGCAGGGCGGCTGCACAGCTCGCCATATGTTCGGCCCAAGGGGCTTCTTGTGACGAGTTTACCGCCGGCCCCATTCAGCGGCTATACGACCACCGATTGGTCAACCGGGAGCAGATAGTCGCGGACCCCGCCGGAGCACCCGCAAGCCTTCTATAATCACCAGCGACATCAACCATCGGCGCGGCCAACGAGCAGAAGATGTTTATTAACAACTGGTACGCAGCCTGCATTGCTGAAGAAGTCGGCGAACAACCGCGTCGGATACGCATGCTGGGCGCCAATTTTGTTGTGTTTCGTGATGATCAGGGCGCGCTTCGCTGTCTCAGCGACCTGTGCGTGCATCGCGGCGCCTCACTCTCAGGTGGCAGCTGCCACAACGGGCGCATCGCCTGCCCCCAGCACGGCTGGGAATTTGATGGCGAAGGACACTGCAAGCTTATCCCCGCTGGTATCAAGACACCCACGGAGCCGCCACGCCGCGCTCGCGTGCCTGCCTATCCGGTTCAGGAAAAGTATGGGCTGGTGTTTGTTTTTCTCGGCGACCAGGATGAGGAGCAACGCCCGTCCATACCGGAGATCATGCCGGAGTGGGATTCGGGCGCCTGGCACAAGGGTGTAATCAGTCGCAAGAAGGATGTGAATTACATCCGCATGGCTGAAAACTACAACGACCCTTGCCACGTCCACTACATCCATGAATTCGCCAAATGGTTGCCGAAGGGCGTAACCATAGTCGACCATGAAGTTAACGAGCTCTATCTTAAGTCGTGGCATGCCGCCTGGGATGCCAAGGGCCAGTTCGGTGAAAGTTCCGGCCTGATGATGGAATACAACGTCGTTGGCTGCGTCTCGCGCAATACCAACTATCAGCCGGACTACCCGCCGCAGATTGTGACGGCCTATGTCACACCCATTGATGAGCACAACACGCAAATCCATATGATCCTGCTGATGCCCAAGGAGCAGACCTGCAATCTTGATGGCAGCTCGGTCCGCGCAGCCAGCGCCGATGAGCACAAGATGCTGATCGAGATGACCCGCGACACCGTCATGGACGAAGATTACGTGGTGCTAAAGGAAAGCCGGCCGATACAAGCCGCAGCGACCAGCGAAGAACTACTGGTGGAAACGGATCGCACCGTGGCGCAGGTTCGACAGATGACACTGGCCTTTGGCGAACGACAGGGCGTGATCGACGTCGCCGCGGTGGCCGCCACCGCCGACACACATATTCGCGTCATACCCTGCCCCGGACATCGCACAGACGTAAAAAACTGGGTACACAAAACCGTGCTGTTGCAGCCAGGTACCGGAGCAGATCGTCTGCAGGCAACGGGCTAAAGTCGCCTAGCGAGCGTAGCCCCGGTAACGCTTGGCTGCGACCACAGCCGAATAGGGCAATAGCAACAAACCGAGGGTCCAGAGCAATCCAAGGTAAGCGCGCAATGACGTGGCGGAAAAATGCTGGCGCTGGGCTTTCAAGCGATAAAGCAAGGAAGCACGACGCTTGCCCAGAGAGATACTCGTCGGATTATCTTCCTTCTTGATCATCACCTCAGGGAGATTCGCCGCCGCAAAACGTTTTGTAAGCCTGAAAAAGAGTTCGTAGTCGCTGGCAATCGGATATGCCTCATCATAGCCACCGACAGCCATTAAACTTTCCAGGCGAATCATACTGGCCGGATGCGCGAATGCCGACACAAAGGGCATTCGTTGCAGAATTTCCGCATGGGTGACAGGCGCTTTATGAACGTAAAGCGGCTGACCTTCAAGATTGACATACTGGGCCCACGCGCCGACCACGGCGACATCCGGATTTGCGTCGAGAAACTCCGCCTGTCGACGCATGCGTTCACCGATATCCGTGTCGCCGGCATCCTGTAATGCGACGTAGTCAAACTTTGTCTTATCGATTTCAGCCAAGGCACGGTTGCGAGCGACGGTGCAACCCTGGTTCTGATCAAGGCGAATAACATGAATAGGATGCTGGAAATCGGCAGTAGTGATTTCCAATGCCGGCACGCTGCCATCGTCAACCACAAAAAATTCCATGTCAGCCTGCTGGCTGTCTACAGAATGCAGCGTGCGTATGATCGCAGCTGACTGGTTGAATACCGGTATTAAGACGGCAATCCTGCTCATGCAGAAGAATCTCCGCAACTTGGGCCGAGCTGTGCGTCACGGCCATTGGCTCGAAATTATAACAGGCGCAGGCAGATGGACACGCAAGGGGGCGTGAACCGCAGTCATATTGTTTTCAAAAGCTCGCTGCAGAGTTTCAGGCAGGTTTCAGGTCGCGCAAATGCTCCACAAACGCCGGCGCATCTACGCTGCCCTCGGCCGGTGACCATGGCGCAAAATCCACCTCAGCCGTTGGGATATAGGCGCCCTCCTTCACTTCAAGGGCCAAGGTTCCCGGTTGCATGCAGACGTAGCAATGCCAGGTGTTCGGCGGCACCTCAACCGCGAGTGTTTGCTCAGATGACATCGGCACACGGCTGGCCAGCTGGCCGTCCGAATCGAACACCAGCAAATCAATACGGCCTTTCAGCAGCACAAAAAACTCCCACTTATGCGACTGGGGATGGCGGTGCGGGCGCATATAGGTATCCGGCTCGGTGGCGATAAACAAGCGCTGAACCGCGGCGTCCAGTTGCTTGTGAACATTCATATGAGACCGGCGCCGCGGCGCTGCCCGGGCTTCGGTTACGAGACCCTGAAGTGTCTGGCTGGTGTAGCTATCAATCATCACGAAGCACTCATCCTGTAAGTGACGGAGACCCTGGTCGAAGTTCCGACAAAACGAAAAACGCCAGCCATTCTATCCGTAGACCGAGTTCCGCGCGCGACGCCGGCCAAGCTTGGCGGAGCTTAAAATCGGGCGGTCCGCCGACTGGGAAAAAACCATCGGAGCAACGCGACCAGCAACGTATAATCCCGGCACAGATTCGGCAAGCATCACGACAGGAGCCCCGCAAAGCATGCGTATAGACGCGATCGCCATTGGCGACAATCCTCCAGAGGAAATAAACGTCATCATCGAGGTTCCGCTGGGCGGCCAACCCATCAAGTACGAAATGGACAAGGATGCCGGCACCCTGTTCGTCGACCGGTTTCTCTATACGCCTATGTCGTATCCGGGGAATTACGGCTTCGTACCGCATACCCTGTCTGAAGACGGTGACCCCATCGACGTACTCATTTCCAATACCCGGGAACTGGTACCGGGTTGCGTCATCAGCACCCGACCCATAGGCGTTCTGGTGATGGAGGATGATGCGGGCAAAGACGAAAAGATCATCGCGGTGCCGGCCCATAAGACCACCCGTCGGTACGACAACATCCATGATTTTTCCGACCTGCCGGAAATTACCCGCGAGCAGATTGAACACTTCTTCGAGCATTATAAAGACCTCGAAAAAGGCAAGTGGGTAAAGATCGGCGACTGGCTGCCTGCAGTCGAAGCAAAACGCATGATTGTAGAAGCTATTAACCGAGCCAAGGTGAAATGAAGAATCCGGTTCTGAATACACTGGTGCTTGCTTGCATGATCACCAATATCGCGCTGGCACAAAGCAAACCCGTACTGGTTGCCGGTGCGACGGGTCAAACAGGCAAACTGGTCGTGCAGGCTTTGCTGGCGGACGGCCTGCCTGTACGTGCCATGACGCGCAATCCCGACAAAGCCGCTGCCTTCAGCGGCGGCATCGAAGGCGTGGTCGGTGATGCAACGGATCCAGCCAGCCTGACGGCGGCCATGCAGGGCGTCGGCATTGTCATCAGTACCATCGGCGCGCGTTTTCCCATCGGCGACAACGGCTTTGCCGCAGTGGACTGGGAAGGCAACCGGGCGCTGATCGATGCAGCAAAAGCCGCCGGCGTGGATCGATTCGTATTGCTCTCGGCCGGGTCTGCAGGACGCGATGGCTTCCCCTACTCCTGGTCCATTTCTCCGTATCCGTGGAAGGCCAAGTCCGAGCAATACCTGCGCGACAGTGGCATGAGCTACGTCATTCTGGCCGCCGGCGGACTGCGTGATTATGCGGCCGGCGAACAGGCCATCAAGCTGGCACCGCGTTCCGAATACGAAGGCGCACTGATCAGTCGTGCCGACCTGGCCAATGTTCTGGTCGCCTGCGCCACGGAGGCTGCCTGTCTGGGCAAAACAATAACCATCGTCAACCAGGAAGACGTTGCGCCGACCGGTGCCTGGCGCGCCAGCCTTGCCGGGCTGCCGAAAGACCCGTAGCGGCCTGCGCCCGCGCGTATGCGAACATGAGCGGCTATTACCCTGGCTCGGCAATCCACCTTTTATGAAAGCGACGGAACAAGCCACCGGTATGGATACCCGCAGCCCGGCACAAACTCGCGAAGCGCCGACAACACTACGCGCGAGCCTGCGTTATCTGGGCCCCGGCATGGTGGTCGCAGCAGGACTGGTCGGTTCAGGCGAACTCATCGCCACCACCAAGGCCGGCGCGCAAGCGGGCATTGCCCTGCTCTGGGTCATCATCATCGGCTGTGTCATCAAAGTTTTCGTACAGATCGAACTGGGCCGCTACACCGTCAGCAATAACGAAACGACCTTGTCGGCGCTGAACCGGGTGCCCGGTCCACGCCTGGGTGCCAACTGGCTACTTTGGCTGTGGCTAATCATGATGACCACCACCTACGGACTGCTGGCCGGCATTCTCGGCGGCGTCGGGCAGGCGCTGGCCATGACTTTGCCCATCACCGGTGATTTTGCCGCCGGACTGATCAGCGGCGACTTGAGCAATTCCAGTGACCCTAAAATCTGGGCCGTAATTATTGCCGTCGGCACTGCATTGTTGCTTTATTTTGGTCGCTATCGACTGCTGGAAACCCTGTGTGTCGGCATGGTGCTGTTCTTCACGCTAATTACGGTCGGCAATGTCATCGCACTGCAAACCACCGACTATGCGATACCCGCCAGCGAGATAGTGCGGGGACTGAGTTTTGCCTGGCCGGAGCAGCCAGGCGTCTGGCTCACCGCTTTGGCAGCCTTCGGCATCATCGGCGTGGGTGGCACCGACCTGATCGTCTATCCCTACTGGTGTCTGGAGCGTGGTTACGCACGCTTCATCGGAGACAATTCTCCGGACCCGTCCTGGGCGCCGCGCGCACGCGGCTGGTTGCGGGTGATGAAAATCGATGCCTTCGCCTCCATGTGCATCTATACGCTGACCACCGTGGCGTTTTTCTTCATCGGTGCGGCCGTGTTGCATGCCGATGGCAGCGATCCCGACGGAATGCGAATGGTCGCCACGCTGGCCACCGCCTACGTACCGGTATTTGGCGACTATGCACGCTGGTTATTCCTGGCCGGCGCCCTGGCCGTGCTGTATTCATCCTTCCTGGTTGCTAATGCCGGCGCGGCCAGATTGTTTACCGACTTTCTCGGCCTGATCGGCTGGCTGCCAGACCAGGAAAATGCGCGTCGCCGCTGCCTTTCAGCCTTGTCGCTGGGACTGCCCCTGTTGTGCCTGCTTATTTTTCTGACCGGCTGGAATCCGGTACGGCTGGTTGTGATCGGCGGCTTGGTGCAGTCGCTGGTGCTGCCGGCCATCGGCTTCAGCGCCCTGTACTTCCGATTCCGGCTGACGGACCCGCGGCTGCATCCCGGTCACGCCTGGGACGTGGCACTGGTACTCTCTTGTCTTAGCCTGCTGGCCGTAGGCCTGTTCAGTCTGTATCAACTACTGAGCTAAACCCGCCGCTGTTAAGATTTCATTGATTGAATTGAGTCGATTGCCATGACCGAAGCAGAACAACTCGCCGCAGACAAGCTGGCTGTAGCCGAACTTATTGATCGGGTATTTAACTCCTATGCCCAGTTTGATCCGTCGCTGGTTGACCAGTGCGACACACCGGAATGCACCATCTGGGACTTGTTCGAACCCCAGCTGGTCCACGGCGGGCGCAAGGCGCGCGCTGAATTTCGCGAGAAAGACATGACCGATTCTGCCAGTCGCGGCAAGCTGCATATAAACATCGAGGAACCATTGATCGATGTGTGGGGAGACTTCGCCGTAGCCCGCTATTACCTGGACTATGAATTTGAGCCACCCGGCGCTCTGCAAGGCCGGGTTCGAATTACCACCGTGGCCCGACGGGTCGACGGGCAATGGCTGCGCGTCCATCATCACGAGGGCGTCGTGCCGACCGGACGGCCGGCCATGGAAGACAGCTGATACCTCATCCGTTGCGGCTGTCGGCAGCGAATATGTAGGGAATAAAACGAGAAAAACACCATGCCCAATACCCCCAGCAAAAGTAACACCCAGGTTGTCATCGCCGGCGCCGGGCCGGTCGGCAGCGTTGCTGCCATCAGCCTCGCCCAGCGCGGCATTGACGTGATCCTGCTGGAGGCAGGGCCGGACTGCGCGCAGGATCTGCGCGCCTCTACCTTTCACCCGCCAACCCTGGAAATGCTCGACGAGATTGACGTCACCAGCGCCTTGATAAACGAAGGCCTGAAAGCGCCCGTATTTCAGTATCGAGACCGCAGTGAGGGTGAAATCTACGCCTTTGACCTCGGTGAAATCGCCGATGAAACACGCTATCCGTTTCGAATTCAGTGCGAACAATACAAGCTCTCGCGTCGCCTCACCGAGCGCCTGGCTGAAATGTCGAACGCACAAGTCATGTTCTCGCATCGCCTGGTGCATCTTGAACAGGACGAGAGTGGTGTCACGGTACATGCCGAGACGCCAACCGAACTTATACAGATTCGCGCTGACTACCTGATCGGTGCGGACGGTGCTAACAGCCTGGTTCGCAAATGGCTGGGCGTCGGCTTCGAAGGCTTCACCTACCCGGAAAAGTTTCTGACCATGAGTACCAACTGGCCCATGGAGAACCACTTTGAGGATCTCGCCTGGGTCAACTACGTGGCCGACCCGGACGAATGGCTGGTGTTGTTACGTGTGCCGGGTCTATGGCGCGTACTGGTTCCGGCCGCCGAGGACGAATCCGATCAGCAGCTGGTCGCCGATGCGAAAAAGAACGATGTATTTCAACGCCTGATGGGCGATGGTGAAAAAGTCGTCACCGATCACCGCACTGTTTACCGGGTCCATCAACGCGTCGCCGAGCGTTTTGCCCATGACCGCGTGATCCTGATCGGCGACGCTGCCCATCTAAATAATCCACTGGGCGGCTTCGGCATGAATAGTGGTATTCACGATGCCGTGAATCTTTGCGACAAACTATTGCAGGCCTTGCAGACGCCTGCGCAACGCGAAGAATTGCTGGGCGTATTCGAACGCCAGCGGCATACCGTTACGCGTAGCTTCATTCAGCAGCAGTCCATTCGCAACAAAAAGGACATGGAGCTTGGCTCCGCCGCCGCCGAACGACAACGTCGCGACGAAATGCGCGCGACCTGCGAAGATGACGGTCTGCGCCGGGCCTTTCTGCTCCGCCAAAGCATGCTGCAAAGCGTACGCGATGCAGCGGCTATTGGTTAAACAAGCTACACGGGGAACTTTACTATGACGGATGTACTAGGCTGGCGCCGTAAGTTCGGCATTATCGGGCCTTCGACCAACACCATCGTGCAGCCTGACTACGATGATATGCGGCCGCACGGGGTCACGAATCACTACAGCCGCATTCGCACGCCGAATGCCCAGGCCGTCAGTAACGAGACCTTCCTGGCCGGCACCCAGATAATCGCTGATAACGTCCTGGATGCCGTGGACAGTGTCATGACTTGCAGCCCGGACTACCTGGTGATGGGCATGTCCGCGATCACTTTTTACGGCGGCGTGGCCGGCGCGGACGAGTTTGAGCAACGCCTGAAAAACCGCTCAGGCGTGGGTATCAGCATCGGCGCACACTCCGTGCGCGATGCCCTGCGCGCCTATGGCGACGTGAAACGCGTGGCTTTCCTGTCGCCCTATTTCCCGGCCGCCAACATCGAGGTGCGCGGCTACCTGGAAGAATCGGGTTTCGACATCGTCCGTGACGTCTGCCTTGAGTGCCCGAGCTGGACGGCCATAGCCGAAGTGACAGAGAAAGATCTGCGCCAGGTTTTGCGTGATCTCGACGGCGACGACGTGGACGCGCTGCTACAAGTGGGCACCAATCTGTCCATGACACGGCTGGCTGCCGAAGCCGAAATGTGGCTGGATAAACCCGTCATCGCCATCAATACCGCGACCTACTGGCACGCCCTGCGTCACAACGGCATTGAGGACAAGGTTCAGGGCTTCGGCCGTCTGCTATCCGAATTCTAGGCTTGGTCAGGCCGGCTTGGCAGCGAGCACTGCACGCGGGTCCTTGACCATGTCCGGGAAGTAAACCGGCAGCAGCCGTTGCAGTTCTGCGGGCAGCTGGTCGATGGACTCAACACGCCCACCCATGCCGTTCTGCACCGTGTGTCCCGGCGCGTCACCCATCTTCATCCAGGGCCGAAAAGCAGAATTCGCCGAATAGGCCAGTTCACAGGGCACCAGGGCCAGACCCGGATCAGAAAGCGCTGACCAGCTGCCGCGCGTAATCGTCCATTCGCGATAGAAGAATCCGGGCGGCGAGTCCTCTGCGGTGAATACCCGCGTATTCACGTCCTGGCGAATCAGAAAATCATCGCCGCGGCGCTGCGGTTGACTGAGAAAGCCCTGGCTGGCTGAGCGACCTGACACAAAGAATGAGTCACCGTCACGGGTCTCCTGTTTCATGCTGAAATCCCGACTCAGATCAAAGCGCGCAGTAATGTCGCTATGCGACGGGCCGGCACGGTACAGGGGCACGTCCACCGTCTGCCCGGTTATCGGCATGGTCAGCTTGTCGATAACAGCGCCGGTCTGCATATCCAGGAACAGCGCAACCTCGAGAGAGACACTTTTCAGGTCGCCCTGTTCATCTTTGCTGACCTGTCGCCAGGTGGCGGCCAGCAATCGATACAGTGGGAATGTCTCGCCCTGCACAAAAGCGTAGTTCACCGCATCAACCCAGCCTACGGTGACCCGGTCATCCAGGCTGTAACGCAATTTGACGAACAGCTGCAGCATTTCATCGTCCGTGAGGTCGATATCCGTAAGCGTCGCGTAGTCTTTCGCCTGGGCAGGTAATGCGCCCAGCAAGGGCGTGGCAAGGGCACCGGCCAGCAGCGCGCGACGTTTAATCACTGTGCTCATAGTATTTCCGCAGTTTGTTACCGCTTAGATTCTGCCACGCAACCGATACCGCGAAGTCCGATTTCGACTTTCTGTTCTCGGCATAAACATGCTGAAAACTCAGATAACAGCGCAGACGGTCTTCAGTTCCTGGTAATTTTCTACAGCGCGCTGGCCGCTATCACGACCCCAGCCGGATTGCTTGACGCCGCCAATGGGCAGACTGGCGTCGTACATTGAATGTGCATTAATCCACACGGTGCCGGCCTCAATGCGTGCGGCCAGCCGATGTGCAGCACTCAGATCCTGGGTCCAGACACTAGCCGCCAGGCCGTAGTCGCTGTCGTTAGCCAGGGCAACCACTTCATCCAGCTCGTCGAAAGCCGTTGCCACCAGCACCGGACCAAAGATTTCTTCTCGCACCACGGCCATATCCGCACGCACGCCGGTAATTACCGTGGGCGTTACAAAAGTACCAGCCTCACCCAGTTGCTCACCGCCGGTGCGCACTTCCGCGCCGTCGGCGCGCCCGGACGCAATGTAGGCAGCCACTTTGTCAGCATGCCGGCGACTGACCAACGGCCCCAGGTCCGTTTCCGCGTCCAGCCCGTGACCCAGACGGAGCTTGTCGGCCTGCGCACAAACACCGGCTACCACCTCCTCAAAAACGGAACGATGGCAGTACAGGCGCGAACCCGCCACGCAGACTTGTCCGCCGTTAAAGAAGATGCCCTGGGCAACGCCGGGCACGGTGATGTCACGATCAAAATCCGGCAGCACGATAACCGGCGATTTACCACCCAGTTCCAGTGATACCCGTTTCAGATTGCCTTTGGCTGCATCCAGGATCGCACGTCCGGTGGCCGTGGAACCCGTGAAGGCAACTTTGTCGACATCAGAATGATTCGCCAGCGCTGCCCCGGTAACCGCACCGGGACCCGTAACGATATTCACCACCCCGGGCGGAAAGCCGGCTTCGATAAACAGTTCACCCAGACGAATAGCCGTTAGCGAGGTATCTTCGGCCGGTTTCAGTACAACGGTGCAACCGGCCGCCAGCGCTGGTGCGATTTTCATGGCGGTGAGCACCAGCGGCGAGTTCCACGGCACGATAGCTGCCACCACACCCACCGGCTGCGGCAGGGTGTAGGAAAATACCTGCTTGCCCGGTGGCTGGTAATTCACAGAATTCGGGATGCTGGCACCTTCGATCTTGGACGCCTGCCCGCCGAAATAACGAAACTGGCCGATGGCGCCGGGGATCTCGGCATAAAAACCCACGCCCAGCGGCTTGCCCTGGTCGAGGGTTTCCAGCTCGGCCAGCTCCTGCAGATGCTGCTCCATCAGGTCGCCCATGCGCCACAGCAACTGGCCACGCGCGTCCGGCGTCATCTCCGGCCAGGCGCCGCTGGCGAAGGCCTGACGGGCCGATGCCACTGCCGCATCCACATCAGGCTGCGTTGCCACAGCAATGCTGGCAATTTTTTCTCCCGTGGCCGGATCCAGGCAGTCCATGCTGCCGCCCTCGGCCGGGTTCACCCAGGCATTGTCGATCAGCAATCGCTTCTCGGCCTGTTCGAGAAACGTCAGCGCGCCAGGCGACTCAGGTCGCGTCCGACTCATATGTAAATTCATTGCGACTCTCCATGATTCGCCAAATAGTGCGCGGCAATCTCTTCGCGCGTGGCCCACCAGACACCGTCGAGAGACTGGGCAAACTCGACAAATTCACGCAGCGCCCGGACCCGATAAGCACGCCCGGACACATGGGGATGCAAACCGACATTCATTATGCGCGCGGTCTTCTCGCCTTCTTGATGTAACACGCTTAATTCCTCGATCAGAATATCGCGCATTTCATCCGTGCTGTGCCCGCGTCGAACCACCAAAGTGAAGTCATTGATCTCGTTAGAATACGGTACCGACACGATGGGTCCGTTCGGTGTGCGCAGCAAATAGGGCTGATCATCATTCATCAGGTCGCAATAAAAACTACAGCCGTACTCGGCGAGAATATCTGCCGTCTGCAAGGTACCTCTTAGTGATGAAGATAACCAACCACGTGCCTTGCGTCCCAGGGTCTGCTCGTAAACATCCAGCGTCTTGAGAACCACTTCCCGCTCTTTCGCCGGGTCGTTGGCGTAGTCGCTGAGCAACTCACCTTGTTCATAGTTGTGCGCCAGCACTTCGCAACCACGGTGCATGGCGGCCTCAATCATTGGCCGGCGACGCAGACAAGTCGCTGCATTAACTGTGCAGGCGGGCGTCACACCCAGGGCATCAAAGGTTTCGAACAAGCGCCAGATACCGACACGCTGACCGTACTCGCGCCAGCTGTAATTCGGAAAGTCCGGCACGTTACCGGGCAGGATGTCGGGCAGGATTGACGGGCCACCCGCGTAGTAAGGCCGATCAGAATCCTTGACCAGGTCCCAGGTCTCGAGATTCAGCGTAATCATCAGTGCCACGCGCTGACCACCCGGCCAGCGTAGTGGCGGTCGATCGGGTAGCGGGATGTAATCGTATTCCAATTTTTTAGCCTCGTTGCGTCAGCTCGGCGGCACTCTCACCGGCGAGCCGTCCAAAAGTTGTTGCAGTGAGCAAACCGTTGCCAGCCATATAGCCCGCACAGCCAGGCCCGGAGACCCCGCGCGCCGCGCCGCCGCCAGCGTAAAGATTGGGCATCAGCGAACCGTCTTCGCGCCGCACCCGCGCCTGTTCGTCTACCACCAGGCCTCCCTGGGTATGAAACAGTGCGCCGGTCACACGCACCGCATAGTAGGGCGCAGCCAGCATCGGTTTGCCGGTGAAGTCGCGGCCCAGGGGATCAGCTTTATCGCCGGCCTTCATGGCGGCGACCTCATCCAGCGTGGCCTGCAAACCGGGCAAATCGATACCCGTTTGCGCACACAAATCCTCCAGCGTGGCGGCCGTGCGGATGGCGCCGGCCTCGATGGCGTCGCGATAGTCTTCGAACTCCTGCATTAACTCATGCAGGCGCGCATCGTAAATAGTGAAGGCAACGTGACCCGGCTGCGCCAGCACGTCAACGGCCTGTTCGGAGTAGCCGCGCGCCTCGTTGGCAAACCGCGCGCCGGCCTGGTTAACCTGGAAGCCGCCCTCGACAATCACCGGCCAGAGTATCGGCACGCCGTAGCCCTTGGCCAGACCGGCGTGGCCCTGGTAGGAACGTATGTCCTTGATCTCGGCGCCCAGTTGCCGGCCCCAGCGAATGGCATCGCCTTTGTTGCCGGGATGTCCATAAAACTCCGCGGCGTGCAATTCCGGAATCAGCTCCGCCACCATCTCGCCATTACCGGCGAAACCGCAGCAGGCCAGGATCAGCGCATCACAGCCCAGATCTTCGCTACTGCCATCGGGCCGACTGACGCGCACGCCGTGAATACGACCGTCGTCATCGGCAAACAGATCTGTGACCAGCGCCTCCGTCAACACGTCCACGCCCGCCCGCTCGGCGGCCAGGGCCAGCGCACCCATTAACTCGCCACCCGTCCGATTGGGCGTGCCATGCATGCGCATCACGCTGTGACCGGGATACAGGAAACTGTCGACCAGGGAAAAAGGCACCTGGTGATCGTCAGCCAGCCACTCAAGGGTCTTGGCCGAGGCTTCGGCCAGCGCGAGGGCCAGCGCCTCGTCCGTCTGCCCCCCGGTCTTGCCGACGATATCGGCAGCCAGTAACTGTGCGGAGTCTTCAATGCCCCGCTCGCGCTGGAAGCGTGTATTGGCGCCCGGTATCAATCCCGTCGACATGGCCGTGGTGCCGAGATTGCTTTTGTCACGTTCCAGCACCAGCACCTCGGCGCCGGCCTGACGCGCAGCCAGGGCCGCAGTCAGACCGCAACCACCGCCACCGACGATGACAATGGGGATGTGTGCCTGAAAGTCTGCCTCTTGCGGAGACAGAATCGTCATTGCACAGACATAGCTGCGGTACCAGCCGGCTGACCCGTTTGCGACAACACGTAATTGCCACCCACGCTGCCGATATTCACACGCAAGTCGTTATCAAGAAACACGATATCCGAATGCAGGCGTGGCGGTCGAAATTCCGCCTGCAGCGGCACGCTATCGTCAACGCCGAGCGCGGCGCGAAACTCCGCTTCGCTGACCGCGGAGTCTCTGGGGCGCGTCACGACCTCGAAAAACTCCACCACGGCGCGCAGTGGATTTTCTTCATCGGGACGGAACCGACCCACGGTAATCAGTTCACCGCGAATGTCGCTGTCTGGAATATCAAATTCAATCAGGTTGTTATAGGCACCACTATCGCGATCAATATCCTGGTAAATGTCAGTCACATTGATAGCCGCGCTGGGCAATTTTCCGAAGCTGTTGAACATCAGGTCCGACTCGCGACGGATACCCTGTCCTTCCTGCGGCTTGATACCAAAGCTGGCGAACTCGGCCTTCCAGCGACCGTCAATTTCTTCGCTGAGCATAGGCGCCGGCAAGGGATTGAGGCCGGCCAGTTCATCCATCAGCTCGCGGATGCGTTCCAGCCAAGGCGCATTGGCGGTCTTGAAGCCACCGTCGGTTTTTCGGCATAGCGCCAGCAGCTCTTCCTTGAGCGCGCTAAGTGCCGGCATGCTCTGTCCCGAAACTGGCCATCACCGTTGCTATGAACTGTTGCCGTTCTGCGTCCATGCGCTTGGCGAGGGCCTCATCAGGCTGAAAGCGCTCCAGCTCGTCGCGCAGATCAACACCCTTGTCGGCCAACACAGTTTCCATCACGATTTGACGGTCCTTAAGCACCCAGACCTGCTCGGCCAGTGCGGCCAGCGCGTGGAACACTTTGCTTTCCGGATCCTTACTCGGCATCACGCTGACTCCGGCTTGTGGGCAACGGTCACCCAGGGATAACGCATCGGCTCAAGGCCATAACTGCGCGCATTCACAAAGCCGACTTCTTCGGCCGCGGCCTTCAGGTCGATGGTGGCCGCTTCCAGCCAATGCGGTTCGCCGCCGTTAACAGCCAGGTAGTAAGCCCGCCACTCGGTAAGCCGATCCATGTCACGGAACGGGCGAACGTCGCTCATGATCATGTCGCCGCCCGGCTCCAGCAGCCTGAAAGCTTCCTTGAAGATGGCACGAATCGCGGAGGCCGGCATTTCGTGCATCAAAATATAGGAGGCCACCAGGTCAAAGCTGCCACTTTCCAGACCGGTGTCTTCTGCCGGCACCTGCAACAACTTCCAGGACCAGCCTCGCTCGTTTGCCGTGCGTTGCGCCTGCTCAAGCATGATCGCGCTCATGTCGCAGCCGCAGATCTGTGCGTCGGGAAAGGTCTCTTGCAGGGGCACGGTGAAATGGCCGCTGGACGTACCCATCTCGAAAATTCGCTTGTAGTCCTGACGTGGCAGTTCACCGAGTATTTCGCGGCGCTGGTCAAAAATATCGCCGGGATAATTTTTCGCCACGTACTTGCGATGAATCAGTTCACCATGAATGAAACCCTGGTGCGGGTGCCCGTCCCAGCCGCCATGGGTGCGATGGAATTCCACACCCTCGGCATAACCCGGGGTCGGATCCTGACTTGCCCGTGTGATGGTGCTGGGTCCGGACTTCAGCCGTTCAAATTCCGGCAGCATGTCTTCGCGTATTTCCTCGAAGGCCTCGATGGCCGCGCGGCCATGACGTTCCGAGAGAAATTCGCCGATCTGACTCCAGGCAAAAAACGGCAGCGAATCGGCCATCCCGCTCTCAACCTGCTCCAATCGCTGATCGAGATCTTCAGCCAGGCCTTCGTCCACCAAACCGCGGCTGGCCATGTCGGCGTGAATAGTCGGTGCCAGGCCGCCTGACCAGGCACCCAAATCTGCAAGGAAATCGACCGAGGCCCGGCCGCGCTGGCGGAGTTCTACTTTCATGGTCTTCTCAGCTATTTGGTTATGGGTATTACTAACTATACACAAAGCCTCTGATCCCAGACCAGATTTGCTTTAATCCCATGCAATACGTAGATTGCATGGCCAGCCCCTCTTCCATAACCAATTGTTATAGGTTGTTTATTGGACATCCAGCAACTCAAGTATTTCGTACACGCCGTTGAGCTCCGCAGCGTCACTGACGCCGCCAAAGCGATGTCCGTCACCCAGCCGGCGGTGACCAAAGGCCTGAGAAAACTAGAGCAGGAACTGGATGCGCCACTGCTGGAACGCGGCCCGGGCGGCGTCAAGCCCACCCGCTACGGGCGCAGCTTTTACGATCACGCGCGCACGATGCTCAAGCAACTGGAACGCGGCACTGCCGAGATTCTGGAGATGCGTGGCGACGCACCGGCCGAACTGACCATTGGTACCACGCCCAGCTTCGTCGACGCGCTGCTGCCCCGCTCCATCGCTGCCTTTACCCAGGCCTGGCCCAATGTGCGACTAAAAGTGATCAAGGATTTGTCGCCCGCACTGACGGCGAAAATTCGCGACGGTGAAATCGACCTGGCCTTTATGCTACTGGGTCGACGTGATGCGCCGGCCGGCCTCACTTATGTGCCCATTGCCGACGTCGAAATCGTCTTTGTCGCCCGCCAGGACCACCCGCTCTCACGTCAACCCAAAGTCAGTGCGGCACAGTTGGCCGCCTGCCGATGGTTGCTGCTCGAATCGCCCGACGTGCACGGCTATTTCACCAGCCTTTTTCAACAGGCTGAGATGACCGCGCCCCAACCGGCCGTGCTGACCAACTCCATGCGCCTGATCAAGACCACAGTGATGCAAACGGAGTGCGTTGGCTTCCTGCCGCGGCATATGGTGGTCACGGAACTGCGGTCTGGCAGTTTGCTGGAGCTGGATACGGCCGTGAATGCCGGCACGGTGGACGCCGGCCTGCTAATGCGCCAGGGTGCACAACGAAACGTGGTGCAGGCCTTTGTGGACCTGGTCGTTGAGTTGACGGCTAATGAGCCCGACAGCTTGACGACCGGCGATGTCGAAAAGCCGAAAATTCTGACCGGCTCCTGACAGCGACTCGCATTGCCAGAGAGAACGACCGCAGTCAGTACACGGACAACACCAGACTGTCGCGTTGCTGAATTCCCAGCCTTGGCCTTGAGCGCTGCTATGCATTTGAACGCCTGTGTTTTCCTGAGCTTGCCGACCACGGCAGCTGCCACAAGCCGGCGTGTGCCGGGCAAGTTTGCCGATAAAGACCGGGTAAAAAAATTATGAGTATCGACCTGGGCTTGCGTTTGGGCTGGGGTGTTGGCTCCCTGGGCATGGCAACGCTGCTCAACTCGATAACCTTCTTGACCCTGTTTTACCTGGTCAGCGTGTTGGGTATGGAGCCGGCTCTGGCGGGACTGCTGATTTTTGCCGGCAAACTCTACGACATGGTGACGGACCCGCTGATGGGCATTATCAGCGATCGCACACGCGGCCCGCTGGGCCGCCGCCGACCGTACCTGCTGGCCGGCGGCCTGATCAGCGCCTTGTCCATGGTGATGCTATTCGCACCGAACGACTTAAGCGGCGCGGGCCAGATCATGTATGTGATTGGGGCGTTGTTGTTGTATGCCACGGGCTACACCATGTTCAATGTGCCCTACCTGGCGATGCCGGCAGAAATGACTACCGACCCGTTTGAACGCAGCAAGCTGATGTCGTTCCGGGTGGTGTTCACCTCTTTCGGCATTCTCACGGGCGCGGCTGCGGCCCCGGCGTTACTGACTTACTTTGGCGGTGGCGCCGAAGGCTTTGCCAAGATGTCCTGGATCGTGGCCGGCATCGTCGTCGTCGCCACCATTCTCTGTTTTCGCTTCACCGCGCGAGCAGAATTCACCGAACAGACGCATTCGCGCGACAGCATTCGCGAGCAGATTCGCGAAGCATTGCAGAACAAACCGTTTCTGGTTTTGATTGGCTCCAAACTTTTGCAGCTGACGGGCGTGGCCAGCACCATGAGCGCCTTGCTGTTCCTGGTCACCATCGTGCTGGGCCGATCGGAATCTTCACTGGGCCTGTTCGGCCTGGCCTCGACAGCCGGTACTATCGCCGCCATGCCCGCCTGGCTGGCTGCCAGCCGCCGTTTCGGCAAGCCCAGAACTTATATGCTTTCCATCGCCTGCTACGTACCCGTGGTGTTGTCGTGGCTGCTTGCCACCACCGGCGAATCGATGCAGGTTTTTTTGCTGCGCGCGCTGGTTACCGGCATCGCCACGGGCGGTATCCTGCTGATGGCACAGTCGATGTTGCCTGATGCCATTGAACACGATTTTCGCCGCACCGGACTGCGCCGCGAAGGCTCCTTTGCCGCCGTTTACAGCTTCGTGGAGAAAACCGCCTTCGCCTTCGGACCACTGCTGGTCGGCTCACTGCTTAGCGCCATGGGCTTCGACCGCACGGCCGGCGCGGCACAAAGTGAAAGCGCCGTACTGGCCATTCAGATAGGTGCAGCGGTGATCCCTGCCGTGGCCGGCACACTGAGCGCGCTGATATTGATCGGCTACAAGCTGGAAGTCGATGAAAGCCCCACACCGGCTGCGGCCATCGCGGGCAGTGAGGAAGGCTAAACACCCTGGTGGCTGCCGCGCCGCCAAACCACCGGAAACAATGCCTCGGGCGGCGCTTCGCCTTCGACCATGGCCGGGTTTTCATCGAAGGGCGCCAGGCGCGTTAGCGGCGTGGGCAACCACACGACATCGCTGCCGACCCAGCGCACGGTGAGCGCCAGCCGCCGTCCTTCAACGGGCGAGCGCCGCGGCAACGACGCATGAATAGTCCTGGGATGAATCACCAGCACATCGCCGCGTTTTGCCGTCCATTGCTGAACATCGGCGTCTTCGGCGGCAACCCGCTGCAGCAGTTCTGACCAGGGCCTGAACTCGGCCGGCGCCGCCACATCCTGAGGAGAGAATGGCGAGTGATAGCGATGCGTATCGCGATGCGAACCGCTCAGGGTAATCAGCGGCGAGTTATTTTCGTCCACATCCGACAAGGCAATCCACAACGACGGTAAATGCTCGCCCTGAAAACTGAAGGTGCACTCATCGTTGTGCCAGGGCGTTGCAGTTTTTTCGTCGCTGCCGGTCTTGGAAAAAGTCCCGTCCAGCCATATACGCAGACTGTCCGCGCCGATCAAATCAGCAACGGTTTGTGCCGCGGGTGTGGATAACAGCCAGTCGCGCAGCTGCGGAAAGCGCGGCATGGCATTGACCAGGCGAATATAACCATCATGGTCTTCGAAAAAAATATCTTTGAATACCGGGTCCGGCTGGCTGCGTGGTGCAACGCGTCCGGCACGCAATTCCATAATGATGTGATCGATAAGCTGCGTGGCAAAGTCGAGGGAAGCCGGGTCCATTGCGCCCTCAATGCGCACAGCACCCAGCTCGTTGTAGGTATCGCGATGTGCCTGCGTGACGATGCTCATGACGCCGACGCCGTAGTTGATGAAACGATATTCAGCGCCTGCAGTCGCGACAGCACGGGCGCCAGGTATTCATCCACGCGTGATGCATCGTGCAGCGGATGCCCACCGGCATAGCTGTGCTGAAAAGCCAGCGGCTGCGTTTCGAGCACCCTGGCATGACAGCTATTTAGCGGATCCTGCTCGGCAGTCAGCGCCAGCAGCGGAACACTAAGGCGGGCCAGTGCGTCGGGACAGGGATACTCCAGCAAAGTCTGCGCCGGGCGCCAGTCAAAATCCGCCAGCATGCGTGAAGCCAGCAAGCGCATGGCAAAGCCACCCAGCTCGGCATCGAATGCCTGCCCGGGACGCCACAGTCCGAGCTCCCAGACCAGGTGCTGCCACAAATCTGCCAGGTGAGTGCCGTCTTCCCGTGGCGAAGGATCGGCCGGTTTGGCCTGGGCAAGAATGCTTCGCCGGGTTTCCTCGTCCCAGGCCGGGGTACCGTCGAGTATTAACAGCGGCACCCGCCCCGGTTGATCCAGCGCCGTCTGCAGGACGATTTCCGCCGCCATGTGTCCGCCCCAGAGCACCGCCTGGTCGAGCCCCCAGGCATCCAGGCACTCGCCCAGGTTGGCGGCAAAGTCTTCGATGCGCCAATGCCCGGCGCGCCGACAGGAAAATCCGAAACCTGGCAGATCGGGCGCCACGGCGCGATAACCGGCCGCCGCGAGCGCAGGCAACACGTTGGCATATTGGTGACTGGTGCCCGGCGTCCAGTGCAGCAACACGACGCCCGGACCACTACCGCACTCACGATAGTGAACCTGCCCGGCGCGGGTATCGACATAGCCGCGCCGTTCTCCGTTGTCCGTAACCAGCATGAATAAACCCCGATCAGGATTGACTGCGCGAGCCGTCGCGCTTTTGAGTACATTAACGGCAATTCCACAGAAAGCAACGCGAGGCAAAGCGCATGCCCACCGCAACCCAGCTGATACTGGAGAACCTGGTATTTTTTGTTTTGACCCTGCCCGGACTGTACTGGGGCTGGCGACGCTACGCCGATGGGCCGGCATTCACCGGCCCGAGAACGCCGTGGCCTAACTGGTTCAAGCGCTGGTTTAAGGTGATCTGGTTTGTCGGCGGCGTCGTGCCGCTATTGGTCGTCGTTGTGCTATTGGTGCAGGGTCGCAGCCAACTGGCGTTGCTGGCTTTCGGGCCCTACTTCGCCATGTTCGCCATCCAGATCGCCACAGAACTGGTTTGCATCCGCCTGCGCAGCCCGATCTGGGTTGCCGTGCCCTGCTTCTATCTACCCTGGCGACTGCTGCAACTGGAACGCGGCCTGGCCGTTGCCGAAGGACAAGGCGCGCTGGTGTTAGCCACACTCTGGCTGCTGATTGTGCTCTGGGTCATTAACATCTGGGTGCACTACAGCGGCATGCCCAACCAGATGCGTTGGGATGCCGGCGGCGGCGCCGGTGCTGCGCAACGGGCCGGGCCATCGTCGGGTTAAACAACGACAGCCTGGTGCGAAGATTTAGTTGCCGGCGCTGCCTGCCGGCATTGCGCGCAGAATAAGGTTCGGCAAGTAAGCATTGTCCCAGCCCGGATCTTTCGGCGGCGGCGTGCCCAGCCGCAAAACAATCAGTTGCCGGGACGGAATGATGTAAACAACCTGGTTGGCATTACCGTCAAACAAAAACAGATCATCCGCCAGGTAGGGCTCGCTGTGATACGTACCTAAAGTCGGGAAACGCTGCGGATTCGCCGCACCGCGCCGTTCAACGTAGGGCTTACCGATATACGCGCCCATGCCGGCGTACGGATTCTGCGGCGTAGGCGTGCGCACCTGGGCGACGTAGCCTTCAGGCAGCAGCCGCTGACCCTCCCAGACGCCGTCCTGCAGTAACAATATCGCCATGCGCAGCCAGGCTTCGGCCGGTAGCAGGATGCAGCAGCCGGCATGCGCCAGCCCGCCCTTGCGCGTGGTCCAGATTTCGCCGCCGGGCGCGCCGATGGGCGAGAGCACCTGCTCGGAGACCCATTCGCCATAGCGCACACCCGTGGCCCGCTCGATCAGTATCGCCACCAGGTCGGAGGTGGCATTGGAATACTCATAAACACTACCCGGCTCAGCAACCAGCGGGTACTCGTTAATGATGATGTCATCGTGGCGCGGGTGCAGATAGGCGCGATTGAGAATGCTCTCGGCTTGCGTGGCCGGTGCCTGCGGCAATAAGCCGCTGCGCATATCCAGCAAGTGCCGCACCAGGATCTTTGCTTTTTCGGTGCCTCGCCACTCTTCGATAAAGTCTGCCACCGGCTGGTCCAGCGACTTGATCTTGCCGAGCACAATGGCGCGCCCGACGGCCTGCACGGTGATCGGTTTAGCCAGCGAACGCGACACCAGCGGCGTGGCGGCATCGTTGTTGCCGAAGTACTCGGCCAACTGCACTTCCCCGCCCTGCCAGACGATCAGCGCGGTGGAATTATTCGCCGCCGCATACTCGCGCGCACTGTTCAGCGCGGCTGCGGGAATCTGTGCCTGAGCAGCCATGGGCAGCGCTTCAGGCTGCGGCGTGCCGGCCACCGGCTCCATGATGTCATACAGCTTCAAGCCTTCGCCGGTATTGCCGCGGCCGCCCATCAGCCGATCGAACCGCTCCTGGTAGAGCGCCTCTTCAGCCTCGCTATACAGCTTGATGGGCAGGTTCAGGCCCATGTCGGCATCAGTCAGTCCGGCGTGCATTTCGGCTTCTGTACACGCGGCGAAAAACAAGGCACTGCCCATCAGGGCAACGCAAAGTCCGGATCGGGTGGCGAACATAGACAACTCCTGTGGCGATGATGGCCAGACCTGATACTACCCTGTGTGCGCTGGCAGACATGCTTCAACCGTGCCGGGTAATCGTGGCGCGGTTAGCTGACAGAAAATCCGTCACTGCCACGGCATATTCATCCAGAACCGCGCGGCAGTCTGCGTGCGCCTGTAAGGCCAGCCACCAGTCCTGCAAACGCCCGCCGGACGCCGTCGGGTCGGGAATCTCGACGAAGTCAGGAAAGCCCAGCTGCTTGAGCAGGGTGATATACGGGCCCAGGGCGCAGTCGCCGAGCGTTGGCTCCGCGCCTACACAGAACGGACCGGGGCCCATGTAAAAGTCCAGGGCTTTAAAGGCTTTGCTGTAGACGCCGGCAAATTCCGCCACCGCGGCTGAATCACGACCCACCGGATCCAGCTGCGGGAGCATAAAGCGAAAATACGGCGAGAGGTACTGATCTACGACTCGCGAGACCAGTCGCGAAGTCGCGCGCTGACGCGGATCATCGGGCAACAAAGGCGGCGCAGGAAAAGCATCCTCCAGAAATTCGCAGATCACCTCGGACTCCGCCAGCATTTCGCCATCCACCAGCAAGCCCGGCACTTTGCCCAGCGGGTTTATCTGGTGATACTGCGCCGAGCGCGGATTGCCGCCCGGCACCGCAGGACGTTCCAGTTGCAGGCCTTTCAGGCGCGCGCACAAAACAACGCGCGTGACATACGGCGAGGCCGAATCACCGATCAACTCAAGGCGCATAAAAGATCTCTCTACCGGCAACCGGCGGATCACATCATACCCGCTGGGCACTACAGTCCGGCCAGGCTCCCCTGCTATGCTCGATCGGGTCAAAGGATACCTCTGCGATGAAAAAACTGGCCATTCTCGGCACCGGCGACGCGGATATTCCCGACGCCGCCATACCCTTGCCGATCAGTGACGCGGCAGGAACCTGTCGCCCGGAACTGTTCGGCGTGCCAGGCCTGGTTTTTCCAGACTCGCCCGTTGCTCGCGAGACCTGCGCGCAGGCCTATCTGCAAGCGGGGCTGGCTGCAGAACAGGCAGGCTATGCGGGCTTGTATATCAATACCGTCGGTGACTACGGACTGGCCGAGCTCCGCGCTGCCGCCGGGGTACCGGTGACGGGCTCGGGCGAAGCCGCCATTCGCGCAGCCACCAGCGCCGGGCAACGCTTCGCCATCGTCACTATCTGGCCTCCATCGCTCGGCTTTATTTATGCAGCCATCCTCGGCCAAAGTGCCGCTGAGGAAGACTGCGTCGCGATTCACCACCTCTCGGCCGATGAGCAACTCGCCAGCCTCGATCAGCCGGACAATTTCGTGCGGCAGATGCAAGCGTGCAGCATCACCTCCATGGCCAGCATTCGGGCCGCCTGCCGGCGCGCACTGGAAACTGAAAACGCGGATGTCATCGTCCTTGGCTGCACCTGCATGCAGCCGGTTGCTGCACTGCTGGCAGACGACGGCATCCCGGTCATCGAACCCATGGTTGCCGGTTATCAATATCTTGAGCAGTTAGTTGCATGACCAGCAAGCAGATAGCAACGACGCCCGTAAGAATCGATCGTGACTAAGCCCGCCGTTAGCCAGGTGGTCATGTGCCGGCCACAATTTTTTGCCGTGGACTACGTGATCAATCCCTGGATGGCCGGCAACCTCGGCCAGCTCGACCTGCAGCGCGCGCAACGGCAATGGGCCCGCCTGCGCGATGCCCTGGCCGAGCACGTTCAGGTGCATGAGCTACCGCCCGAAGATGGCCTGCCGGATATGGTGTTTACGGCCAACGCAGGACTCAGTATCGGCGCGAATGCGGTACCCAGTCACTTCATGCCCCTGGAACGGCGTGGCGAGGAAGTCCATTTCAAGCGCTGGTTCCGCAGCCAGGGATTCACGCTCTACGATCTGCCCGACAAGGTCGGTTTTGAAGGCCAGGGAGATTGCCTGCTGGACAGCAGCGGCGAGTGGCTGTGGACATCAGCCGGGCCGCGCACCGAAGCTACGGCATACGCACACCTGGCACGCTGTTTCGATCGCGAGGTGTTGACGCTGAAACTTGTCGACCCGCGCTTCTACCACATCGATACCTGCCTGACGGTGCTGGAAAACGGCTGGCTGATGTATTTCCCCGCCGCCTTCGATGCCGAATCACTGCGCAAGATCGAATCCCGGGTCGGCAAACACAAACGTATCGTCGTTAGCGAAGCGGATGCCGGTCAGTTCGCCTGCAATGCTGTGAACCTTGGCAGCGATATTTTTCTGCATGCGGTCTCAGATCCGCTGCGGCAACAACTGGCCACGGCAGGTTTCAGCGTGCATCAGCACGCACTGGATGAGTTTCTCAAGGCCGGTGGTTCGGCCAAGTGCCTGACCTTGCTGCTCTATGAACTGCCAGGTGAATTACCGGTAGTGGCCGGCGCTGCAAACAGTCCGGTTACGGCGTGACCTGAGTCGCCAGCGCAGCCGCACGCGTCGCCTTGCGAGTCGCAAAATACACCAGCAACGCGAACAGCAAGACCACAATGTTGGCGACGGCGACCAAGACGAACGGCGCGATGGTTCCGTATATGCCAGACAGTATCCCGCCGAATTTTGCGATGGCGAGAATGCCCAGGGCGCCGCACAGACTGAACATGCCGATCACGGCACCGCGACCCTTTTCGGGTGCTTCCGAGCCAATCAGCGTCAATGAGGCGAGGTTGGCTGACATTTCGCCCATGCCCACCAGCACGGCGGCAATCCACATCTGCGGACCCAGCGGGTCGTCAATGAGATACAGGGAAAAATAGCCGACGCCGGCCAGCACCATGGCAAAGGCAACACCCAGTACACGGTCGACACGATCCAGGATAAATCCCATGAACGGCAGCCAGAGCAGCGCGAACACCTGGATCAGGATATAAAACTTCAGCGCGTAGGAACTGGACTCGGTGGTCGGTAGACCACTGCTAATGGCCTGCTGAGTCAGCCACAATACGAAGAAGGTGCTTAACACCGACATGTCGCCACGTGCCACCACGGCGGCCAGATACGCCAGCGCCACGCGGATACGCTTGGCCGCGCGAATTCCGATACTTACCGTCGCCAGCAAAGGCTCGCGTTTTTCCAGCTGCGCCGGGGCACCGCGCTTGAGACCCAGCATTAGTACGGTCGAAACCATCAGGCATGCGCCGGCCGGTGTCCACAACCACCATCGCGCTGCCTGTACCGGATCGCCACCACTGATTTCTTCGAACAGTGGCAATAGCAAGCGCAGCGGCGTTAGCAACAATATGAAACCCAGGCCATTGAGCATGAAGCAGGCAGAAATCATCCGGCCCCTGGATTCTTCCACCGCATAGTCGTTAATCACCGAAGGCAACATTGCGGTGTTCATCGCCAGGCCCAGGGCAAAAATCAGCCGGAACACGGTCAACTGTTCGACGCTCTCGGCCAGCGGATAGACAAAGTAGCCCAGCGCCAGGACCAGGAATGCGCCGGCCCAGATGGGCTTGCGCCCGAGCTTGTCGGACATGGCACCGATCAGGCCGATGACGAGGATCACCACGATCTCTGAAATGAAAGTGAGGTTGCCGGCCAGCGGCCCCTGCTCTTCCGTCGGTACTTTCAGCACCTCGGTAAAAATGTAAGGCTGGCTGGCGTTGATGAAGCCCATCATCGCGATGCCGAAGAATGAACCGAACAGCAACGTCCACATGTTGACGCGCGAGACTTCGGGCGCAATGCGCAGGTTTAGTTTCCTCGGACCGAACAGGCGCCCGGCAGCAGTGCGCTTATCGGCCGTCGTGGCATCTGGCATTTTGTACCCCTGCAGGCCGGCCGGGCTGACCAGTCTGTCTATCCCCGCAAGCTATGCTGCCAGAATCATGCCGCCAGTGACATTCAGCACCGTACCGGTCATATAAGCGGACTCGGGGCCACACAGAAAACGGATCGGTCCGGCACAGTCTTCAGCGCTGCCCAAACGACGCAGTGGAATCGTTTCAGGATCGGCCGGGGTGAAATCATTGAGCATTTCCGTCGCGATCATGCCCGGCGCCACCGCATTGCAGCGAATGCCATGCGGCCCGCCGTTGCGCGCGAAGTGTCGGGTCATGCCGACTATGGCCGCTTTGGAGGCACTGTATTCCGTGCCGACCATCACGCCACCCTGGTAATAGGCCATCGAGCTAACCAGCACGATCACACCACTGCCCTGCGCGAGCATGCCGTCCCAGACCGCGGCCACACAGTTCTGCGTGCCATGCAGGTTAACCTCCAGCACGCGCTCCCACTGTTCCCAGTCGCCGACCACCTGGCCCGGAGGGCACACGCCGGCATTGCAGACCAGGATATCCAGACGCCCGAATCGTTGGCGCAGATCCGCGGCGAGATCTGCACAGGCTTGTCGATCACGGATATCCAGCTGCCGGGCTTCGGCCTGGCCACCGGCTGAATTGATTTCTTCGGCAGCGGACTCCGCCGACAAGATATCGGCCAGCACCACCCGTGCGCCAGCCGCTGCCAGTTGCATGGCAGCCGCAGCGCCTATGCCGCGGGCAGCGCCCGTAATCAGGGCCACCTGTGACTGAAGTGTCTTTCCCTGCATGGAATCCTGCACTGTTGTCTCCCTGCCGGCGCCATTATCGAGAGTTGTTTTGCGCGGCTGGCGGAAGGATATAACAATAGGCCGCTATGCAAAGAAAGCTTCGCGCGGCGAAGCCAGGGAACCGGCGAGGCTATGGACCAGGAAGACCTAACGACCCAGCTTGAGGCGATTCGCGCCAAACGTGGCTATCTGCTGCCACACCATGGCCTGATGGCCGTCGCGGCACCCGATCTGCTCGCCGCCTACGACGCCACCTACAGCGCGCTAACCCTGCACGAGCGTCACTTATCCCGTCATGACCACGAGAGCGTCTGGCTGGCTATTCTGATCGCCACGGATGAAGCCCTGGCGACGCATCACATTCCCAAGTTCTTTAACGCCGGCGGCACCAATGACGAGGTCGAAGCACTGCTCTCGCTGACAGCTTTTGCCAGTGGCTTTCGCGCTTACCGGTTTATCCACTGCCACTGGCGCGAACACTTGCCCGGGCTGGATGTACAAGGCAGCTACGCGCGCGGATTTGATACAGCCGCGCAAGGCCTGGATCCGCGCGTGGCGCAACTCTGCGGCATTGCAGTACACACCTGCGCGGCCGCCTGGCAAGCGCTCGAATGGCAACTGATAGAGGCTTATACCCAGGCAGTGCCCGAACAGGAGATTGCCGAAGCCTTGTCGCTATGCATGTTCCCCGGCAGCGTGCCGTATTTCGTCGAAGCAGCGGGTATCTGGCGGCGTCTGATCCTGGAGGAGCGCGTGCAGGCCTCGTCAGGATTTCGCGCCTGGGCAGAAATCAGCGGTCAGGGTGGTTATGACGAAGCGCAGGGTGATTCGTCAAGATGAAGCCCTCAACTCAGGAC
Source organism: uncultured Gammaproteobacteria bacterium (assembly GCA_963850255.1). Taxonomy (GTDB): domain Bacteria; phylum Pseudomonadota; class Gammaproteobacteria; order Steroidobacterales; genus J054. The sequence continues at coordinate 49,148 of CAWKLL010000023.1, read as the reverse complement.
TCCCTGGCACAGCAGCGTGTCCTCATCACCGGCGCGGGCTCCGGGATTGGCAAGGCCTTTCTGGAACTGGCGCTGGCCGACAAAGCCGAGTGTGTGGCCCTGCTACGCGACGCACAACAGGTACATGAGCTGGCCGACCTGCTGCCAGAAAATCGCTGCTATCCCCATGACCTTGCAGACAGTAAAGCGGTGGCCGCGCTGACCCGGACAGCTTTGGCGAGCCTGCCTGGCCCGGTTGACGCCTGCCTGTGCTGTGCCGGTATTTTCGAGCACCGCGCCGGCCTCGACACCGAACTGGATGACTGGCAGCGGGTACTCGACATCAACCTTACGGCCGCTTTCGAAACAGCCCGCGAGTGTGCCCGGGTCATGTCCGCCGAGGGCCGCGGCGCGTTAGTTCTGGTATCCAGCCAGGTCGGCATCATCGGGCATCCGCGCGCGGCGGCCTACGCAGCCTCCAAAGCCGCCATCAACGGGCTGGTGCGCGCACTGGCCATCGAACTGGCACCCAGCGGCGTGCGCGTAAATGCCATCGCGCCGGGACCCATTGCTACGCCCATGACTGAACAGGCGCGCAATGATGCACAGCGCGCCGCCGGTTTGCTGGCAAGTATCCCGCTTGGCCGCTACGGCGAGTCAGCAGAAGTCGCGGCGGCAGCAAGATTCCTGTTGTCGGATGCCGCCAGTTTTATTACCGGCCAGGTGCTGTGCGTCGATGGTGGCGTGACGGCGGCCTGACATCGAATTATTTGCGGAGTTTGTTATGAGTAATCCTGAAATACCGGTGCTCGCCATTGTGACTTTTCCGGCGCCGCCACCGCGCGATCCGTCTACCCTGCGCGAGCTGCTCAGCAGTGCGGGCCAGGCCTACACCTGTATTCCTGGCCTGCGCCGCAAATATTTTCTAAACGGCGATGGTGAGGCAGGCGGCGCCTATGAATGGGAAAACCGCTCCCGCGCTGAGGCTTTTTATGATGCCGACTGGTTTGCGACCATGACTGAAACTTATGGGGCACGGCCGAAGGTCAGGTTCTTCGATTCGCCCGCCATTGCCGACGGTATTAATCAGAGACTGGAAATGTATTTGCCTGACAAGCCCTGAAGCTCAAATCGTATTTGCCAGGACAGATCCAGGTCAGCAAAAATATGTCCAACAGGCGGGAATAACGGTTTATCCGTATCCCGAAACCTCTGGCGTTACGTTAACGTTGCAAGAGAGTTTAAGGAGCATCAAATGAAGAGCGTCAAGCGACGGACAGGATTAGTTATTTGCCTTACCACGGCGGTATCGCTGCTGGTTGCCGCCGGCATCCTGCAGGCCGGCGGCCACAAGGCCTCGGAGTCGCGTGAAGGCATTCGCGTCGGCCCCGGCGAACGCGGCATTGAAGCCGTGGTGGTTCCCGGCCCTGATCTGGCCGCCGAGCAGGTCATGAGCAGCGGGCACATGAGTTATCCACGCGGCATGACCTGCGCTGAGTGCCACAACGTCACATTCGACGGCATGACATCGGCCACCGAACAATTCATGGCGAATTTCCCGCAGATGGACCAGGACGAACTGTGGGGCATGATCGCAGTTTTTCTGCCTGGCCGGGAACGATTTGCCCTGACGACCGTCGGGGAAAACAACGAACCACTGGCTACCACCGTCGACATGGTGCTCGACGAGAACGAAAAAGTTCTCTACGTGGTCTCAGAAAAGGGCACGGAGAAGCTGCTGCAGATCCAGAAGAACCCCGCGGTCAGCGCGGTGCGCTTCAAGGGCTGGACGGTAGCCGAGCGTGGCAAGCAGGAGTGGCGCAGCGTGCAACTGCGCGGCACCGCCGAGTTAATCGACTCCAGCGAACCCATCTTTATGGAGCTGTTGAAGCGCTACAACCTGGTGCGCCTGACGAAAGAACGTGCGGTACGTCGTTTCGACCTGATTCGCATTACACCGAAACAGATTTACTACTTCGATACGGAACTCAGCGCCGACAACCTGTCGCCCTACCAGGTCTGGAACCGCGACCCGGCATAAAGCTGTTTATGGCATAAAGGCGGCGCGGTGATCATCAATAAACTGCGCCAGTGAACACGGCGGACGGCCGAGCAACTGCTCGGCCGTTTCCGTTGTGTGATCGATAAGACCCGAAGCGATACCCTCGAACTCCTTGCACACGGCCAGCACTCGCCACTCGGCGATGCCAATGGCGCGCAATCGATCAGCGAATTCGGCCATCGGCTGATCGACGTAAGTAATCTTGCGACCCAGCACCTGGCTAAACCGCTCGGCGCATTCAGCCAGGGTCAGCAATTCGGGACCGCTGATATCGTAGCTCTGGTTTGCATGACCGGATTCCGTCAGCGCCTTGACCATAACCGCGCCCACATCGCGCAAATCCGTGGTAGCAATGGTGCCCTGCCCGGCCGGAAACACGATCTGGTCATGCTCACGAACTCTTGGCGCCTGGGTCAGGAATATCTGCATGAAAAAACTCGGTCGGATCAGCGTCCAGTCCATGGCCGATTTACGGATATGCTTCTCAACGGCCACATGCATCTGGGTAATCGGGTTCTTGTTTTCCGGCACCGATTCGATCGACGACAGGTAAACGATATGCTTGACGCCGGCCGCTTCGGCAGCATCGACAAACTGGCATTCCAGCGCCTGCTGCTGCTCACCGTTGGGCATAATCAACAAGGTACGTTCGACGCCACGGAAAGCCTCGTCCAGCACTTGCCGGTCACCGATATCGCCAACCACCAGCTCCGCACCCAGCGCCTGCAGCTCCTTGGCACGACCCGCATCACGCACCAGGGCACGAAAAGCATGGCCGGCCGCGGCCAGCTGGCGCGCCGTTTCACCACCGGTCTTGCCGGTGCCACCTGTAATCAGAATCATCTTGTTACTCGCTGCAATTTACCTGGCGGCTACTCCGTGCCGGCGCGAAAGCATTCGTCTTCGGTACGCGGATTGCCGTCCGAAGGACATTGAATGTCGTCGGCGGCTACCCAAAGCGGTGTGCCGGCAACGATCAGGGTATGCACGGACTTGTAACCATCAATGCCACCGATGGACAGATCATTCAAGGGGTTCAAGATCACGTCCAGATCACCCTTTTTAACCGCCTTGTCGCAACCCGTCAGGTCGTTGATGTACTTGGTCTTGACCGTATGCTCGGGCATATAGGCCTTGGCCGTTTGCGTGGTCAGCGGCCCCGCACAGATCTTGATGTCGGGACGCGCCATCAGGTCATTGAGACTATTAATCTCTTCCACTAGCTCAGACTTTTCCGGGATGTGAATAAACTGACTGGACGCCGTAATAGTGCAGCTGAAGCGCCGCGACATGCGCCGCCGCATGCCCTGGGTGTTTCCGCCCAGCGCATTTAGCTGCGAGATGAAATCGATCTTGTTGTCGACCAGCACAGAGGTGGCCGGCAGTCGACCCGGCGGCAGCACCACGCTCTCTACTTGTAGTTCGACGTCATAGTGATCTTCGATCTCCTGCATGATCAGGTCCTGATAGCCCTGGCTGACGCCTGAGAAATACCAGGAGGTATTCTGCGGCGTTTCCGGCACGCCCTGCACCAGCTGGCGAATCACGCCCGTTTCCAGGATGTCCTTGAACATGCCAACGGGTTTGTCCGGCCAGGGCGCGATTTCGGGCTGTGGCAGACAGTCCACCAGTCTGACGATATAGCTGGCAGCAGCGCCCGGCTGGCTAAGCGGCTGGGCGGCCAACTACGGCCTGGTCCTTGCGCCCGGCGATGATCCGAATCCAGGCCGCATCGAAGGCCTCAACCAGCTGTTCGCGACCGCGGGCAACTTCCTCGGCGCTCCAATCGCCGCTGCGCGCCGGCAGCTCGTCGATCTTGGAAACCGCGGCCCCGCCATGCGCGCCGGCCCAGGCGGATCCGCTCATCAGACAAGCAAAAAGAGCAAAGATAAAGGAAATTAATAAGTTACGCTGCATTACTAAAAACTCCGTTAAGACCGTTGCGGGCCGGATCAGGGACCTGAACCGGAAAACTCCGGATCGCCCTCGACTGTCATATCAAACAAATAACACCAAACGCGCACCGCTTCAGTTCGCCGGCTTGGCGCGACTACCCTATGGAATCGTGGTGCCGGCGCTGAGACCGCTGGGCGCAACCGCAGCTTGGGCATTTCGGCGCCTGGCTGCGGCCACGCGAACCGGGAGCCACTGTTTCACGGCCTGCAGGTTCCAGCTACCTCAATCTGCTTTACCCGCCCAGGCCGGCCGTCACGGCAGCGGCTGCCAGTGGGCGGGCTTGAGTTACCATTGCCGCTGCTGGCGGCCGGCCAGGTAAAGCGCGTATTTTTACTCGGGGCAGGGTTTAACCGGCCCACCAGCGGCCCGCCGGAATCTTGACCAGGCAACCACAGCCGCCGTGTTAAGCACTGCGGGCGGGAGAATGCGCCAAATGAGAATCGCCACCCTGCTCGCGGGCTTCAATCCCATTCATGTCGGCTGGTCCGTCGGTACCCTGGGTGTGGCGCTGCTGCTAAACACCTTTAATGTAGCGGCCCTGTTCTACCTGATTACCGTGCTGCAGATCGACCCCCTGATCGCCGGCGCACTGATTACCGGCTCGAAACTCTACGATGCCGTCACCGATCCTTTAATGGGCACCATCAGCGACCGTACACGCAGCCGCTGGGGACGTCGCCGGCCCTATCTGATGATCGGCGGCATTGCCTGCGGACTGTCTTTCGCGGCATTTTTCTCGGTGCCGCAGATGGTCGACAGCATGGCCCTGTATATCGCCGTGGGACTGGCCCTGGTGCTGCTTTCCACCGCCTACACAATATTTAATGTGCCCTACCTGGCAATGCCGGCTGAAATGATCGAGGGCTATCACGAGCGCTCGGTGATGATGTCTTACCGGGTATTTCTGATCATCATCGGCACTTTCATCGGCGTGTCGGTAACCCCCGCGGCGCTTGCCTGGATGCAGGAAGATCAAGGCTTCTCCGCCGCCCAGGCCTATCGATACATGGGCATGACAATCGGGCTGGCAATGAGCCTGGCCATGGCGGCGTCGTTTTTTGGTACTCGGAATGCCCGCTTTACCGAGCCCGTGGTCTCGCGGCTGACACTGGCCGAACGCGCCAGGCTGATCCTCGAAAATCGTCAGTTCCTGCTGTTTCTGGGTATCAAACTTACCGGGCTGTTTTCGCTGGCCGCGGTACTGGCCACGGGGTTTTTCTTCATCATCTACATCATGGAAAGATCGCTGTCGATTTTCTTTTTCTACGGTGTCGCCCAACTAAGCGCCCAGCTAATCGGTATCCCGCTCTGGCTGGCCCTGAGCCGGCGGATCGGCAAGACAAATATCCTGATTATCTCGGGTATCTGCACCTTGCTGCTGGCTTTGAGCTGGTTACTGTCTGGTCCGCAGGAGCCGATCTGGCTGTATACCGTGCGCGGCTTCCTGCTCGGACTGGCCAGCGGCGGCACGCTGCTGGGCACGCAGTCCATTCTGCCCGACATCATGGAACTCGATTACCGGCGCACCGGCCTGCGCCGCGAAGGCGTGTTCGCCGGCACCATCAGCTTCGTCGAGAAAACCGCCGGCGCCCTGTCGGGCATCGTGATCGGCGGCGTGCTCTCATTCATGCAGTTCGACAAGGCCCTGCCGCCCGGTGAACAGCCAGAGTCTGCATTGTGGGGCATCATGATTTGCACGGCCCTGGTGCCGGCCGGCATGTCGGCGCTGAAACTCATAATGCTGCGCTTCTTCACATTGACGGAAGAAAGCCTGAAGGCAACCAAGCGCGTGACATGAACGCGGCGGCACTGGTTTCACCGATTACCCGCGTCAGCCTGTTCGTTCGCGACCTGGACGCTTCGCTGGCCTTTTATCGCGACCTGCTGGGCTTCCAGTTGGTGGCCGACAAAGAAGTGGCCGGCCCGGGCGTCGGCAAGCTGATGCAGCTGGACGACTGCGATATGCGGGTGGTTTACCTGCAGTCCGAGGCCAATGATTTCGGCATGGTCGGCCTGTTTGAAGTCCGCCAGCCGGAGCTTCCAGAAGTACCAGAACTGACCCAGCCGGCCATGCAAGGGCGGGCCGTGGTGGGCTTTGCCACCAGCGATGCGCAGGCGCTCGCCCAGCGTCTGCGTGCTGCCGGTTGCAGATTCCTGGTGGAGCCGACGGATTACCGCAACCCGGCCCTGGGCGATTTTGTGGAAATGCTGGTGGCTGACCCGGACGGCGTGGCGCTGAGCTTCGTCGAATTCAAGCCTGCCCGACCAGGTCTGTCCCGTAGCTGGTACGGCGAAACCAACCAACTATCAATCTAGATTAGTTAATTAAACAACTGATTTATAATTAATTATTAGGGTCATTTTTTCCGGCCCTCAGAACGGCATTAACTTTTCTCCGAACGGATCGGCGGTCCAGCATCTGCACGCCGCTCGTCGATCAGCGTGTAACGATCCAGCCGGCCGGACTCGTACCACAACCAGCTGCGGCCCCGCTGACGACCATCGGCCGAGGTCTGGATCATCTCGTGGCAGACAGTCTCCGGCTTTTCGTTAAAGCCAAAATTCAGATACAGGGTGTCGTCGCTGATCTGCCAGAGCTGGCCATTGATGCGACCGTTATCCCAGACCAGGCGACCCTCTCGATAGGCAGCCTCGAACTGCAGCTCGCTGGTTTTACCGTCGGCAAACCGGTAGCGGCTGTCCTGGCGGTAGGCGCGCGCATTATCCGACGACAGACTCACGGTGATTTCGAAGTCATAGCGCTGCACAATCTCGCCGTCGGCACGCACGAAGGTGTAGGTGCCGTCCCAGCGACCCGCGTTCAGTGCCAGCAGTGGCAAACCGGTGAAAACATCCCCCGCATTGGCAGCGGCCGGCAAACTGGCGGGTACCAGGCCGGCAGCCAGCGATACTCGTAAAGCCTGGCGGCGAGAAATCAAACGAACTGGGTCAGGCATTCGGCCGCTCCTTCTGCCGGCAAGCCGGCGGCGCTAGTCAGCCAATATCCGCGCGTGATGATGCAGGTGATCAGCGATGAAACTGGCGATAAAAAAGTAACTGTGATCATAGCCAGGCTGGTGGCGCAGCTGCAGCTGCTGGCCGACAGACTCGCAAGCCTTTGCGAAACGCTCCGGCTGCAGCTGCTCGGCCAGGAAAGCATCGGCATCGCCCTGATCAATGAGGATTTCCGGGCAGTCGCGACGATCGCCCGCCTCGACTCATCAAGTCAGTCGCGTCGTACTTCTGCCAGGCCTGCTGATCTTCGCCGAGATAGGCTGTTAAAGCCTTCTGACCCCAGGGCACCTGGCTGGGCGCAACGATGGGCGCAAATGCCGAGATCGAGCGATAGCGATCGGCATGGCGCAGACCAATCGTCAGGGCGCCGTGGCCACCCATGGAGTGCCCGGCAATACCCTGGGCGTCGGCGCGGCCCGGAAAGTGTTTGAACACCAGCGACGGCAGTTCGTCGCTGATGTAGCTGGCCATCTGGTAATTCGGCTGCCACGGCTCGCGGGTGGCATCCACATAAAAACCAGCGCCCTGCCCCAGGTCATAGCCGGGATCATCCGCCACATCATCGCCACGCGGGCTGGTATCCGGCGCAATCACCATCAGCCCCAACTCGGCCGCATCACGGTAGGCACCGGCCTTGGTGGTGAAGTTATCTTCCGTGCAGGTCAGACCCGACAGCCACCAGAGTACCGGCACTGGCCCCTGTTCGGCCTGCGGGGGCTGAAACAGGCTGAAGCGCATATCGCAGGCCGTGCTATCAGCCGCATGGCGGTAATAGCCGAGTTTGCCGCCGAAGCAGCGATGTTCAGCCAGCGTTTCCAAGTCTTAACTCCTTACCAAAGCTTGCCGCGGCGCATTGGCCTGCCGCACGACTTCACCGGGATGATTGTAAAGCCTGGTAAAACGCCGCAGGCGATCCCTGGCGACAACATGCGAAAATAACCGTATGAACCCGAGTCGCCCGCATGGATAAGTTAATGAGCCTCGAGGCCGGGCTGCGCCTGGGCAGCTTCCTGGGCCTGTTCCTGCTGGTCGCACTCTGGGAAATTCTGGCGCCGCGGCGCCACGGCAGCTATCCGCGCCGGCGGCGCTGGCCAAGCAACCTCGGCATCGCGGCCCTGAACACGCTGCTGTTGCGCGTGCTGATACCGACGGCAGCCGTGGGCATAGCGCTGCTCGCCACGGAGCGTGGCTGGGGCTTGTTCAATCAGCTATCGATATCGCCCGGGCTGACCATCGCCCTGTCGGTCATTGCCCTCGACCTGGTGATCTATACCCAGCACCTAACGTTTCATCACGTCCCGTTATTGTGGCGCCTGCACCGAATGCATCACAGCGATCCCGATTTTGACGTGTCCACCGGCGTCCGTTTTCATCCCCTGGAAATTCTGCTCTCCATGGGCATCAAGATGGCTGCGGTGGCACTCCTCGGCGTGCCGGCTGCCGGCGTGCTGCTGTTTGAGCTAATACTGAATGCGACCTCGGTGTTCAATCACGGCAATATTCGTTTGCCGAAAGCCCTGGACCGGGTGCTGCGCTGGATTGTCGTTACACCGGATATGCATCGCGTCCATCACTCCGTGGTGAAAGCAGAAACCAACAGTAACTTTGGCTTCAGCATTCCCTGGTGGGACCGGCTGTTCGGCACCTATCAGGCACAGCCTGCCGCCGGACATGCGGGCATGCACATCGGCCTGAGTGAATTTTCCAGCGCGCGCGAACTGACACTGGGCGAGATGCTGATACAGCCCTGGCGAAAGGCCGAGATCAATCCCTCTCCCGCTTCTAGCGAATAGCAATAACCTGTCTTGGCGGTCTAGGGCTGCTGCAACACTGGCGCCAGCGCCGCCTGAAATTCGGCCTTACTGCGCCCACCCTGAATCTTCGCGGCCACGCTGCCGTCCCTTGCGAGTACGTAGCTGGTCGGCAGGATCTCATTCCAGACCTTGTCGATGACGCTGACGGTGGTATCCATGTCGAGATCGGTCCGCGCATAGGTATTGAAACCCGGGAAGAAACGATCGAGAAAGGCAATGATCTGCGCATCGCCCATGTCCGGGTCATCCAGTGAGACTGCGATCAGGGCAAAGTCTGCTTCAGCGTTGTCCGCGACCAGCTCCGTGAGCACCGGAATTTCTTTCAGGCAGGGCGCACACCAGGTAGCCCAGAAATTCACCAGCACGACTTTGCCGCGCTGCGCCGCGATGGTCTCAGTCAATTCATCGGCGGTCAGATATTGGACGCGCGGATCGGCGCCGGCAGGACTGCAGAGCAAGGCGATGACCAGCAGCAGCGACAACTGGAAACCGGCAAGCTTCGCGCCGCCGCGTCGCCAAACCTGTACATCATCTGAAATCCACATGTGCCAAGCATACGCAAACAACGTCCGGTGACCAAAGCACAAAAAAAACGCCACCCGGAGGTGGCGCACGAAAGATCTTGGAGTGATTGTTGGCAGCAGAATCAGGACTGTGTGCGGCGACGCCAGAGGCCGAGCCCGGCCAGTGCCGAGAGAAACAGGGGCAGTGCGCCGGGAATCGGGATCACGTTAATTTCAGCGTCGAGCTTGGCAATCAGCGTTTCCTCAAAGGTGCCAAAGGTATCCGCAGTCAGGAAGAATCCGGTCGGGTCCTTGACGGGGTCGATCCCCACCAGGGCCTCCAGAAAGTCTGCATCAATTCCGCCAACACCAATCGCGTTGACTACGAAACCCAGGCCCCGGGCCGCGTCAGCTGCGGCCAGTGCCAGCGCATCGTCAGCTTCGTTTGGCGTGCCATTGCCATTAGGCTCTGTAGGCACGCCATCGGTCGAAATATCGATGACCTGACGATCGCTGTCGATTCCATTGTTATTGATACCACTAACGGTTTGCTCCTCGATGTTGCAGCGGGCTGGGTCAAAGACCAATGGACAACCGGCGGAACCGCCAAAGGTAGCAACGCTCAGCGCCTCAGCCGTTGCCGTGGTGCCGTTCGGCTGCGGAATGCCGTCGAACTGGGCTCCAAAAGCGTCCGCCGATGCATCATCGTCAATAAAGGTCCAGTCAATAAAACTGAACACAAATACTTCGGTGGTCGGTCCGCCCTGGGGCCCATACTCAAACCCCCCGGAGAACACATAGGCAGCCACGTACAGATCATCGAACGGGCCCGACTGAATGATGTTGGTATAAAAGTCGTCCTGGAAGACCGACTGATAGGCACCGATCTGCAAATCCCAGTCGCTTGCCGAGATACTGCTTGATCCGTCGATGACCAGCGCCAGCTCCAGCGTCGCCGCTGAAGATGTACCGGCCAGTCCCAGCGATAGCACAGCCGCTGCCGTGGTAGCTAATATTTTCTGCCGCATGGCAAGAATCCCCTTATTGGTGTTTTTGATCTTGCGTCACCGGGGATCGTTTTATGCGTTTCCTCAGGCGCTGGCTTTTCTCCGCAGCCAGCCGAGCAGCCCCAGCCCTGAGCCGAACAGCCAGACGGCGGCGGGTACGGGGATGACCGTCTGAATCGCTCCGATGGCGTCGAAGTCCGAGCCTGGCGGATTGGAGGTGTCCCCAAAATTCGAATCGGTCAATCGGACGAAATTGACCATGTCATTAATGCCGAACCCGAAGGCATCGATATCGAAACCGTAGCTAAACACTGCTATTTGCCCAGAATTACCGGGTGGGATTGTGCCAACCAGTGTCCACGCAGAACCGTCCGGGCTGACCTCAACCGTCGACCCTTCGGCCTCACCCACCTCCAGCACGTAGAGGTCGTTTGCCGGCGTGCCGTCGCCGTTCAGGAAATTATCGGTGAACCGAACCGTCAGGCTGCCGCCATCGCCCATCGACACGAATCTGCAGTTCTCCGGACTTGGGGAAAATAAGCACTGTTGCGCGCTGGCAAAGTCAACATCTGGCAGGCCGAGCGCCTGCGCCGGGTCCGTGTACTGAGATCCCAAAACCCCAGTCCCTTGAGTGTAATTTACGACTTCATCGGCAAACCAACTGTCATCGAAATCGATGCCGTCGATCAGAACTGCATGTGCCGATTGCCCGGCAAACAAAAAGAACATACCGGCAGGAATCGCCAGTACGAATCGAAACTTCCCACTTAAACTTTGCATCCCGCACCCCTTGAACCTTTAACAGGCTTTATATTGGTTGTGCGTCATCGGGAATACAGACGTAAACGTAACAGAATTCGAGCCCATTGAGCAAGCCCGATTGTATTACCCTCGCATCGCCTGAAAACCTTACGGGCAAAGGGTTTCGCAACTTTACATAAGCGCCTTTTAGGCGCCTGATCTGATCGTAGCTGACAGCGACCACGCTAAAACTACCCAAGGCAGCCTCGACCAAGGACCCTGCGATGCAGCAGACAAAATTTTGGATTGGCAGACTTTATAGGTATCCGGAACCCGAAAAATAGTTCTTAGCCGATAACGCTGAATCCGGCGTTTCTGCCACCCCGAGAATGCAAGGAAATGAATTTCGAACCGCAGGGCATTACATGCGTGGCAAAAAATCACCTTTTTCCAGAGCTTTTGATGATCTCGCACGCTGCGGCGCAGAAGTTTTTTCCCGGAAGACGCCTAAACTAAATACTGAGTCACAATTCTTCGCATCAACCGTCGGCGTTCTGTCAAACGAGGCGCATAGGCTTACGCAAGTATTCAATACTCGCTGCAACTTGTTTAAGGGCAAACTCACCGAAAGGCGAGGACGCAAAGCCACCGGTCTAACGGCGCAAGCCTAAGACAGCGGAGCTGCCAGGTAATCAGCGGTGTCGGGATACCCCGACCAGCGGGCCACGTTCGAAGGCCTGTTTCCGCCGGCGATCCGGTTATTGCGTCCAGACACTTTTCGCGAGCTGCCCGACAAGGGTTAAGCGAGGAGTCGAAATACATCGGTTCTGAATCAGGGCAAACCCGTCGAAAGACGGGGACGCAAAGCTACCGGTCTAAGGGCTTGGCCTAAGACAGCGGGGTTGCCAGTGCCGCAGACGCGCCGCCATTGATGGCAGCGCGAATGTCGCCTGACGAACTCGCCGGCCTGTCCGGACTGCGCTGCGCAGACGCCCCGACTCGGTTCCGTGTTGAAACGGAAACGATGACTATGAAAGTACTGCGATGGACCGCGGCTAAAAACCTTTTTCCCGTTGTTGCTGCAATTGCCCTGACCGGGTGTTTTGACAGTGGCGATGGCGATACCACGCTGCAGGGTATCGTGATCGATGGACCGGTTATTTCCGCCGAGGTTGTCGCCCGTGACGCAACCGGCAAAGTCATCGCCACCACCACCACCGGTGCCGATGCTCGCTATACGCTGAGCTTCAGCAATCAGGACATAGAGTTCCCCATCTCCATCACGGTCAGCGATGGCCTGAACCTGGTGACCGGCGACGCACCCAGCTTCCCCCTGGAAGCCTTGCTGATGTCGCCGAGTGACGACGCCGTCACCAATATCACGCCGTTTAGCACCCTGGTCGCCAGCATCGCCGCACAAATGAGTGGTGGCACCAGCGCCGCCAATGTCGACGCCGCACGTCAGTACGTCAACGAAAGCCTGGGATTCGGAATCGGCAGCAACGCGGACAGTTCTCCGGCATCCGGCGATGCACTGGCCGAGTTGGTTCTGGCCAGCGAAGCCATTACAGAGGCGCTGCGCCGGACCAGCGACGCACTAATCACCAGTGGCAGTAACCTCGACCCGGCGGCCGTGATGGCTTCCCTGGCCGCAGACATGGTCGACGGTGTAATCGACGGTGAAGGTGCTGCGGGTGCCGACCCGCGGGTCGCGGCCGTGGCCAGCGTGGCAGCCGCGCAAGTGCTTATTGAAACCATCACCACCGGCCTGCAGGTCGGAAACCTGGATGGCACCGTGGCCCTGGATCAGGCCCTGCAACAAATTACCGGCGGCGACCTGTCGTTGCCCAGCACCGGCGAACTGCCGGTCTCACAAGCCCTGCTGGATCAGGCCGCGCAAACCGTCGCGCTGGCGAGCGCGTTTAATAATGATCCTGCGCTGGAAACCCTGGCGCAGCGACTCGAAACAGCTCGCGCAGGCCAAACGCCTGCAGAGTTAGAAGCCATGCTGCCCGCCAGCAGCGGCAATGCCCTGGAAACGGCCTTAAACGACGCCAGCACGGCAACCAACAACGAAATTCAGGCAGCGCTGGAAAACAGCGGCGGTACGCCGCCGGCACCTGAACCAGAACCAGAGCCAGAGCCAGAGCCAGAACCGGCACCCGAACCGGAGCCCGAGAATAACGCCCCGAGCATCAGCGGCACGCCGGCCACGCAAATCGATGCCGGCAGCAGCTACAGCTTCACCCCGTTTGCCAGCGACGCGGACGATGACGAACTGGAATTTTTCATCACCAACAAACCTGACTGGGCGAGTTTCTCCGTCAGTTCCGGACAGCTCAGCGGCACGCCCGACGACGACGATGTGCGCAGCTACAACAATATTCGCATCAGCGTCAGCGACGGACCGGCGAGTGCAAATCTGACTGCGTTCTCAATTACCGTGAATGCCGTCGAAGCGCCACCCGTCGAGCCGCTGGCGACACAGATTGTGGTCCATCACGACGGTGATATTTTCGACAAGGACGATATCGCCGCGTTGCCCATTGTTGCCTTGCTGATCGACAAGGCCGAACTCAACGATGTCACCACGCTGGCCTACAACAACAATATTCTCGGCGGTACTACCAACGGCCAGGTTGCGGCCATGCGCAACTCGGCGGCCTTTGCCGAATCGCTGGGGATCGACACCGTTGACTACGAGGCCAGCGCGGCCGCGGCAACTGCGGCAGTGGTCGCTATTTACAATTCCGGCAGCCCGGTGATTTCCATCGAGGGCGGTCCGATGGAAGCTGTCTATCGTGCCCTGAGCCAGACTGACGCCGACAAGCTGCAAAACATCACGCTGGTGTCGCACAGCAACTGGAATGAAAACTTTAACAACAGCGGCTCGCGGACCTGGGCAAATGTGAAGGCAGATTTCCCGGATGTCAGCTTCGTCGATATCAAGGACCAGAACCCCGGCTTCAACAACAGTGGCTGGGAATGGATGGACGATGCTGTCGACAGCAACATCCAGGCAGCACGTGCCGCCATGCTGGGCGCGGACGACAAGTTTAACGATGCCTCGGATGCCGGCATGGTCTATTGGTATCTGACCGGTAACGAAGATGGCACGCCGGCCGATGCGCTGAACTATCTGGATGCTGAAGTGGCGCCTCCCAGCACCCCGCCGAGCGTCGCTTTCTACTACAGCACCAGTAGCAGCCTGAGCAATCCGCAGCCGCTGAACGGCGCCACGCTAACCGGCCCGGTTTACGTGCTGGTTTTACCGGACGCCGATATTGACGCGGTAAGTTTCAGCAACGGACGCAGCGAGGGTCAGGCCCCGTTCGAATGGCTGGTTAACGTCAACGGACAGCCGCAGGCAGAGGAATTTCCCGACGGCGGACAGAACATCAGCGCGAGCGTCACATTTAATGGCGGTGCGAGCACCGGCATTCAGGCCAGTTTCAGCGTCGATCTGCCTGACGAACCAGCACCGAATCTGCCACCGACTATCAGTGGCAGCGCCGACTACCGAAATTGCGGTGGGCAGCAACTATAGTTTCACGCCGTCGGCCGAAGACCCGGAAAACGCTCAGCTGAGTTTCAGCATCATTAACAAACCCGACTGGGCCAGTTTCGATGAAGACGATGGTCGACTGAGCGGTAGCCCGGGTAACAATGACGTCGACAGTTACACGGATATCCGCATCAGCGTGTTCGACGGCGAAAACAGTGTGCAGTTGCCCGCCTTCAATATCGACGTGCTCGGCACTGCAACGGCTACCCTGAGTCTTTCCTGGTTACCACCAACCAGCAATGCCGACGGCACCACCCTGACGGACCTGGACGGCTATCGCATCTACTACGGCGTGCAGTCGGGCGATTATCCGAACGAGGTAGAGATTGGTGCCGGCATTACCAGCCATGTCATTGACGGCCTGGTGCCGGGCACCTACTACCTGGTCATGACCGCTGTTGACGGCTCAGGCAATGAAAGCCAGCCCACCGGAGAAGCCTCAGCCACCCTGCAATAGGCCCGACGTCGCCTTCAGGCTGACAGCTTGACGGCGATTGGTACCTGAGAGCACGATAAACCCTATGGTTTCACGTGCAGGCACAACTTTACGATCCGTGGCAGCGTTACTGTCGTTGCTGGTATTCGCGGGTTGCTCTGATACGCCCAACGACACGCAGGCGCGTTACGCAGGCAAGACCGTCGAACTGGTGCCGCTGTCCGTACAGCCGGCCAGCCGCGACGGCGAGGAAGGCTGCGCCTACACCTGGCTGAATATTGCCGGCCATGTAGACGGACACCTGGCCAGCGTATTCCTGCCATTTCGTCGCAATCTCGGCCGCGAACCGCGTTGCCGAACGGCATTGACGCGAGAAATTGCCGCCCTCATCGAAGCCGAAATTAACGACGGCGATGAACAAAGTATCAGTCTGTGCGTAAAGGAATTTGACGAGCGTGCCGATATTGAGCTTCCTGCCGGCGGGCGACGCTATCGAGGCCGTGGAGCTGGCCGTCTCCGGCTGGTATTTCCGCAAGCCGATTTTCTGGAGTTGCAACGACGAGCCAGGCTGTCCGCCACCCGATTCCTGCGAGCTGCTCAGCCCGGCCGATCCCTCAGCGAGCGTAATTCGCCGCATGACCTGCCGCAAGATCCTGACAGTAGCTTTGCTGCTGAGCATTCTTGCCGCACTTGGTCTTGAGGCTTATACGCGCACGGCCGACACGCTGCAGATAACACCGTTAGATCTGTCAGCAGAAACCCGGACACTGATACTGATTTTTCACGGCAGTGAGGACGGCGACGACCCGGTTCTGGAAGAGATTGCGGCGCTCAAGCGGCGCGGCGCCGACGCCGGCACGCAAGTGATCAATTACAACTGGTCGCCCGCGTCCGACCATCGACTCCGCGCGCAGGCGAACGCGCACAAGCTCGGCGCCGCACTGGCCGTGGAGCTGGCACAACTGCCGCAACTTCGTCAGCTGGAATTGATTGCCCACAGCGCCGGCGCCTATGTGCCCGACGCCTTATGCGAAGGCCTGCGCTGGCGGCTAAGAGCAGAACCGAACATCAATATGGTTTTCCTGGACCCCTTCGGTCTGCAGGGTTTGTTTAACTGGTCAGATGGCGCCAGGCAGCATGGCCGTTGCGCTGACTTTGCGCTGGCCATCATTAATACTGATGACCCGGCACCGGCGACCAATCAAGCCCTGGTGAATGCCTTCAATATCGACATTACCGGGCATCCGGGCAAATCAGAAATCAGCCGCAATGGGCACTACTGGCCGCTGCGTTACTATGCCGAGCGGCTGCGCAGCGGCAACATGCCGGTGGAGCTGACCCGTCAAACTGAACTGCCACGCGGCGGCTTGTTGCAGGACATGGGGTTGGCCTACGGGCCTGAGCGCTAAGTCAGGGATTCAGACCAGACGGACCTGGCGGCGCGCCGAACCGGCTTTTCAAAATGGCCAGATCCGCAAAACTCACAAAGCCGCTCTCGTCAAAGTCGGCATGGCTGTCACTGGTACCAAACACGCTCTTGAATATCGCCAGGTCGGCAAAATTAACGATGTCGTCATTGTTGAGATCCGCATCGCAGGCATTGCCGAAGCCGTCCGTCATCCGCATCACCCTGAACCGGGTTGGCCGACAGGGTGCAATTGTCGAAGGCATCCGCCACGCCATCGGCATCACTATCCGGCGGCGGCGGATCGCGCAGCAGCCAGGCAATGGCGAAATCCCTGGCGAAGCTCCCCTGGGAACTGCCGGGAACCACGCGCAACAAATATTCCCGGCCCGCTTCCAGTGCCAGCCAGAGATGTTCAGAGTTGTATTGCGGGCCCGCATGGCTGCTGGCTATTTCGACGCCGAGCGGATCGTCCGTAACATCCAGCAAGCGCAAGTCAAGATCCAACGGATAGGCGGTGCCGTCAAAGAAAAACCGCCTGCCGCCGTCGATTTCCAGATTCCATACCAGCGCCACTGTCAGCTCCCGGGTATCAGACTGTACGGGCAGGCGGTAGCTTGCCTGGCTATTGCTGCCCTGGGCGCCGCCGAAGTCTGGATCGTAGTCAAAGCCGCTGGAACCCATCATGCCAGCCATCGCCGGCTGGTCCTCAGCACTGTTCTGCTCACCGGCGCTGAGAATCCGATAACTCTGCAAGACATCTAACTGCCCGGCGCCGTAGCGCGTATCCAGGCCATTGTCAGATTGATTGATCCCCTCAAGGCGATAATCGCTGATATCTGCAGCCGTGGTATTGCTGGTGCGGCGCGTGGCCGCCGCCATGATCACGGCCTTGAGCACCTCGCTGCGCTCGGCGTTATAGATCAAGCCGCCGCTGACAGTATTTATAGACTGCGTCACCGGGTCCGTGGACAGTTCCGGCTGCGCGTGGGCTACTTCGATCAGCAGTGACAGGGCTGCAGAGACCGTCGGCGTCGCCGCGCTGGTGGTAGTCTCGGGCGCGACCAGGTGCGGTCGCGTGCGGCCAGCTGTATATAAGGTATCTACCGCTGCGCTGCCCATGCCGTGTTCCGCCTCGGTCACACCCACGGCAATCACATTGAAGGCGCCGCTCAACAGCGGTGGATTCGGGCTGCCGTTGGACAGCCCCACCACCTGGATATGCTCCTGAGTATCAATCAGCCAGTCGACGCGACGCAGGATGGCACTAGCGGAATCTTCGCTGTCGCCAATCCAGCTGTGATTCGACAAGCGGCCGGTAACGTTCAGCGGTTGCCCAACGCTGCCGGCCCGCAGCGCATCGGCGCCAATCCAGGCATTCGCTTCGTAGGCCAGCACGCTGTCGATGCCTGGCGCCAGCGACGTGGCCAACCCAAACAAGCGGCGGGCGACACCGGTCGCGTGGCCCGAGAAAAAACCACTGGAAGAACCCGTTACATCAATGATGGTTTTGCCGGCGAGCTCGGTATTCGACGGATCGGGCAGCCAGGCATCGACCAGCTCCATCAACACCGGATCTTCAATCTGCACCGGTGCTTCTACCTGGCTGATCGCGACGCCCTGCCCCGTGGGCACAGCAACGCCCAGGTCACTAACCAGGCCAACATAGCCGACATCCTGTTTAACGTCGGCGGCCGCCGGGGACGACATCAGCACGCCCGCGACAATTGCGAAAATATGCATGCGCCTGACGTTGGGCATCAGGTCTGTCAACGTGTGCAGAGGACCCTGTTTGCTCGTCTTGTCCACTATCTCATTCCCTGCACCACCGCAATTGCAGCGCGGCGTATCGCCGAAAGGATTCGGATGTCAACGCGCTGAATCTAGTGTGCCCTTCGCCAGTGCAATTACCCGAGCGCAACTCTAGCATTGGCGGGCCCGTTACAGGCGTAATGGCGGACGCTACTGTAAACACTATTGGCAAGATTCCCCGACAAGCCTGGGGCCTGCCAGACACGACATAGGGTAAGTCCTGCGGCAATGCATCAGGCATTATGGAAAATAGGCCAACAAAGTCAGGCGATTTCTTCTAATGTTCGTAAATTATTAAGTACGATCGATAGAATTTTGCAGGCATTGTCCGGCTGTTCTCAGCGACGGCGGTGCCTGGGCCAAAAATAATAACAAGGGGCCAAGCGTCTATGACGGGGAAAATCACCCGCGCGCAGATTTGCGTATTGCTGATCGGTCTGTTTACCGCAATGAGTATCCAGGCCCAGGCGATTTCATTTCTGTCCGGAAACCTGTCGGGCGAAAGCTCGAATAATCCAACCTCGCTTCAGTTCGGTCCCGACGATCGCCTGTACGTCGCGCAACAAAATGGCGAAGTAAAGGCTTACACGATCATTCGCAATTCGCCCGGTTCCTACCAGGCCACCAGCACCGAAACCATCACGCTGGTCAAGAACAACACGCCGAACCATGACGATGACGGGTCTGAGAACAGCACCCAGCAGCGCCAGGTAACCGGCCTGCTGGTTACCGGCACCGCCAGCAATCCGGTGCTGTATGTCACCTCGTCGGACTCGCGCATTGGCGCCGGCGGCGGGGGCGGCGATGCCAACCTCGATACCAACTCTGGTGTGGTCAGTCGACTGACCTGCACGGGCGGCATCAGCGGCAATAGCTGCGCGGCCTGGGAAAAAATCGATATCGTTCGCGGCCTGCCCCGCTCCGAGGAAAACCACTCCACCAACGGCCTGGAACTCGACGAGACCAACAACATCCTGTACGTGATGCAGGGCGGCCACGCAAACAAAGGCGCGCCCAGCAACAACTTCGCCGGCACACCGGAGTACTACCTCTCCGCCGCGCTGTTGTCGGTGGACCTGGACATCATCGAGCAGATCATCACCAACAACAGCGGCGCGTTCACGGATGCGCGTAACGGCGCCCTGTTCGTCTATGACCTGCCGACGCTGAACGATCCGTCACCGTCACGACCCGATATCACCAATACCAGCCCGGATTTCCCCTACGCATCCGGGCACCCGCTGTACACCGCGAGCATCGACCTGGGCGATCCGTTCGGCGGCAACAACGGCCTGAACATGGCGATCACCGAGCCCGGTGGCCCGGTGCAGATCTTCTCGCCCGGCTATCGCAATGCCTTTGATATCGTGCAGACCCAGGACGGCTATTTCTACACGTCGGACAACGGGCCGAATACCAACTGGGGCGGCGTACCGCTGCTCTACGACAGCGCCGACAGTGCGAAGGGCACCGAATTTGGCGGGGCAAGCTACAATCCCGGCGCGGGCGATTACTGCACCAATGAGTTCAACGAATCCGGCAGCCAGGCGCACGGCGACCCACTGCACTGGATCCAGGGTCCCGGCTACTACGGCGGCCATCCGACACCGATCCGCGCCTTCCCCGGCAAAGCGGGCATCTATATCTACGAGAAAATAAGCGGCAACTGGCAGCAGACGGCTTTCGGCGACTTTGCGGCGCTACTGGCCGGCAGCAGCGGCTACTTCAACCCGTCGCTGGACATTACCGACTTTCCCGACAGCCCCGACGAGTGCGGCTACAGTGCCAACATCAATGCCAACGGCAGCATCAGCGCGAATCCCGTCATCATCGACGAAATCAGCTCGTCGACCAACGGCATCACTGAATATACGGCCTCGAACTTTGCGGGCCAGCTGTTCGGGAATATCCTGACCGCCTCTTTTAATGGCAACATTTATCGCTATTCGCGCACGGCCCCGTTAACCGATGGAACGCTGACCATCGAGGGCTCTTTGTTCAGCGGCTTTGGCAGCCAGCCGCTGGACGTAACGGCGCAGGGCGATGGCGACATCTTTCCAGGCAGCGTCTGGGCCGCGACCTACGGCGCCGACAACATCACGGTCTTTGAGCCCGATGACTTCGGCGCCTGCAGCGGCGCGGACGATCCCGCCCTGGACGAGGACGGCGACGGCTTTCAGAACGACGACGAAATCGACAACGGCACGGATCCCTGCTCGCAAGGCAGCAAACCCGTAGACAACGACGGCGACTTTATCTCGGATCTCAACGATCCGGACGATGACAATGACGGCATCACCGACCCGAATGATCCCTTCGCCATCGACGCGAACAATGGCCTGACCACGAATCTGCCGCTGCTGTATCCCTTCAGCAACCAGGATCCGGGCACAGGCTTCCTGGGCCTGGGCTTCACCGGCCTCATGACCAATGGCAGCACCGACTACCTGGATCAGTACGACCCCGACAACCTGACCTTCGGCGGTGCCAGCAGCAAGGCGACCATTGAAGCCGTATCCGCGGGCGATGCCTTTACCGGGACCAATACGCAGGAGAACGGCTTCCAGTTCGGCATCAATGTCGACGATGCGACGCCGCCCTTCTTGATCCATACCCAGCTCGAAGCGCCCTTCTTCGGCGGGGCACCGCAGAACTTCCAGTCACAGGGTATTCAGATCGGCACCGGCGACCAGGACAATTATATAAAGCTGGTCCTGAATGCGAACGGCGGCGCCGGCGGCGTGCAGGTGCTGCTGGAATCTGGCGGAAGCCAGGTCAGCGGCCCGACCTACGGCCCGGGCGTCACCGGCGACCTGCTGGCCTCCGGTTCCGTCGATCTGTACCTGGAAGTTAACCCGGTACTGGCCACCGCGCAGCCGCGCGTGTCCATTGACGCGGGTGCCATCATCACCGATCTGGGTGCGCCCATTGCGCTGCCGCCTGCCTGGTTTGACGGCGCCGACGACCGCGGGCTGGCGGTTGGCATCATTGCCACCTCCAATGGTCCCGGGCCGGAGTTCACGGCAACCTGGGAATTCCTGAATATTGAATTTGTACAGACGGACGCCAAAGCCGACCTGACTGTCACGCCCGGCAGCGGCATCAACGCCAGCACCTTCGGCAACAATTCATTCACGCTGACCAACGACCCAAGCAGCAGCGCGCGCATCACAACGCTGCAAATCGATCTCGGTAACGCGCTCGCCGCCAACGTCGCCTTCGACCCGAACGGTACGGCGGGTGACACCACCGCAAAACCCTTCCAGGCGGATAACTGCGGCAACGTGGGCAGCGTGACCAACAACCTCAGCGGACCGTTGGGTAACGGCGGCTTCACGAACCTGCAGGTGGACTTCACCGAGTTCGACCCGAACGAGTCCTGCGGCTTCTCCATCGATATCGACCCGATCAGCGTTGAAGGCGTCGGTGCACCCGGGCCCGGTGATTCGGCCAGCGTGTCCGGCCTGGAACTGACGGGCGCCCGGGTGACGGTTTTCTATGACGACGGCTCCGTGCTGGTGGGCGAGCTGTATAGCGACGGCAGCGATGGCGGCGCAGAGCTTGTATTGAAGAGTGATGTGGCAGGCGCGCCGACGGTTAATCTGCAGGGCGTGACCACGCCCGCCGTAGTGCCGGGCGCCGCGCAGGTCGCACGCATTATCGGGCCTATAGACGGCACCGTCAGCCTGCTGCGGGTGGAAGGCAACTTCTTTGATGCGGCCAATGGCTACACGCCCGCGGCTTTCGAATTCAACAGCGTGGTCGACGTCGAACGTCTGCTTAGCATTTCCCTGGACAGCGCCGGCGAGGCCCTGGTACCGATCACCCTGACCCGCTCGTCCGCATCGCCGCCGGATATCGCCGGCCGCAACTACCTGATTGCGGTCGTCGCGGATGCGAACGGTGACTTTGGCCGGGTTTCCCAGCCTCTGCTGGTGGAATATGACCCGAACGCGACCCCGGTACCGATCGTGCGTGTGAACGCCGGCGGGCCGCTGATCGCGGCAACCGACGGCGGGCCTGACTGGCTGGCGAACAGCGCCACCGGCCCAGTGAATACCCCCGACTATTCGGTCAACCTGGGCAATATCAGCACCCATAACATCACGGGCCGCGATGCCTCCGTGCCCGCTTACGCACCACAGGCACTGTTTGTGCAAGAGCGCTGGGACCCCGCTGCCGCGCCGGAAATGCTGTGGTCCTTCCCCGTGGGCAACGGCGACTACAACGTGCGCTTGTATATGGGCAATGGCTTTGCCGGCACCTCGGCGCCGGGCCAGCGGATCTTCGATGTCAACATCGAAGGCGGCCCGCTGGAGATCGACAATCTCGACCTGTCCGCCACCTATGGCAACCAGGTCGGCGCGATGCAGGAGTATGACGTCACGGTCAGCGACGGCACCCTGAACATCGAGTTCATTCACCAGACCGAGAACCCGCTGATCAATGCCATCGAAGTGCGCCGCTATGGCGGACCGGGCAACGTCGCACCAACGGTTACGCCGGTCACGGCTCAGCAGGTTGTCATCGGCGATACGCTGGTGGTGCCGATCAGCGCCAGCGATGGCAATACCGACCCCCTGACGCTGGGTTACAGCATCGCGCCCAGCCTGGCGGGCACCATCGATCTCACGGATAACGGCAACGGCACCGGTTCGCTGAGCATCGAGCCCGATCCGGGCACCGCGGGCCCCTACACCGTCACGCTGACAGCGAACGATGGCCTGGCCACAGGCACAACGAATTTCGCGTTGACGGTGAACGCACCGCTCGTCAACCTGCCGCCGTCGCTGGCGCCGATTGGCAACCAGCTAATGAGCCCGAACAGCAACATCAGTATCCCGGTGGCGGCAACAGACCCGAACGGCAACGCGACGGTGACGCTGAGCGCGAGCGGACTGCCGCCCTTTGCCAACCTGATCGACAATGGCGACGGCACCGGCGCGGTGGAAGCCAGCCCGCTGGCCGGCGATGTCGGCTCGCTGAGCAGCATCACGATTACCGCAACGGATGACGGGGCGCCTGCGGAAATCGCGGAAACGACCTTTGATCTCAGCGTGGGCGTCGCGGCCACGGTCTCATCTTTCCGCATCAACGCGGGCGGGCCGGCACTGGCCTCCGCCGACGGCTCATCGCCCGGCTGGAGCGAGGACCAGACCACGCTGGCCGGCGATGCCGGTGGTGCCGCCAGCGCAGGCAACCCGTCGGGCAACGTCAATGCCGCCGATGTGCCGAAGACCTTCGGCACGGCCGCTGCGATAACCGTCGACGCAGGCGTGCCCGCCAGCGTGCCGGCGGCCCTGTTCCAGACCGAGCGCTACGACGACCTGCCGGCACAGCCCGAAATGGAGTGGAACTTTGGTGTCTCCGGCGGCAGCACCGTGGAAATCCGCTTCTACTTTGCTGAGATCTTCGAGAGTCTTGGCGGCGCCGGACAGCGCGTGTTCGATATCGAGATCGAAGGCGCGGTGCCGTCCTTCCTCAACGACATCGATGCCTACAGCTTCAGCGGCGGTGCCTACAACAGCGGCTTCATGATTTCCTACAGCACTACGGTCTTCGACGACGAGCTAAATGTCCGCTTTATTCACCAGGGCATTCAAAACCCGGCCATCAAGGGTATTGAGCTGTTGACCGTGGCGGAGGCGCCATCGCTGGCGTCGATGACCGGCCGACTGAGCCTGCAGGGTCGCAGCGATTACAGCGGCGATCTCGAGGTCACGTTGCTTGACGGCTTCGGCACCCCGGTGAGTGGTCCGACAACGGTGACGGCAGATGCCAGCGGCCAGTTCACGCTGAACGGCGTCGCGCCCGGCCTTTACCAGGCCCAGGTCAAACGCCAGGGGTACCTCGATGCCGTGCAGGGCGTGAGCCTGGTCAGCGGGCCGAACGATGCAGGCAGCTTCGGCGAACT
The DNA here is from genome assembly GCA_963850255.1 of uncultured Gammaproteobacteria bacterium. Taxonomy (GTDB): domain Bacteria; phylum Pseudomonadota; class Gammaproteobacteria; order Steroidobacterales; genus J054. The sequence goes on along the minus strand of CAWKLL010000023.1, from coordinate 24,939 downwards.
GCGCGCCGGCGATGCCAACGGCGACAATCTTGTCGACCTGCTCGACTTCTCGGCGCTCGCCACCAGCTTCAACAAGACCAGCGGCGATACGGGCTTTAATGCCAGCGCCGACTTCGACGGCGATGGCAATGTCACAACGCTGGACTTCTCGCTACTGGTGTCCAACTTCAACCAGCAAGGTGAAGAAATCTCGGCGCAGACCGTTTCACTGCTGCTGCCCGCCGACGGCGCGACCGTGAGCGGACCCGATATCAACGTGTCCTGGGAGTCGGGTGGCAACGTCGATGCATTCAATACCGACCATGTGCACCTGCGCCTCGACGGCGGCGACAACGGCCAGGGCAACGGCGACCGCATCAGCCCGCTGGACCTGAACGGAAACTTCACGCTGCTCGGAGTCACGCCCGGTACCCATGTCATCACCGTCAATCTCGCCGATGCCGCTCACCAGGAGTTCCCGGGTGACGGCGCCGGCGACAGCATCACGATCACGGTGGACGCGCCATGAACGGCACCAGCAGAAACAACAGCAGAACCATGAGAACAATGAACAAAGTCTTCGCCCTGCTAGGCCTGCTGACCCTCGGTGCCCTCGCCGCTCCGGCCCACGCGCAGGATGGGGTTGGCCTGGTGCTGAATGGCCCGGCGGGCGACGTCGGCGCCGGCAATAATTTCATCGTAACGGTGCGGGTGGAAACGCCCGGGACGCAGCAGCTGGACGCGGCGGAAATTCACCTGGACTTCGACCCGGCACTGGTCAATGTTGTCAGCCTGAACAACGTTTCGCCGTTCACCCAATTGCTGGTACCGGCGGCTTTTAATAACACGGCCGGCACCATCGACTTCGGCGCCGGCGTATTCAGCGCCTTTCCCAGTGCCCCCTTCGATCTGCTGGTGATCGAATTCCAGGCCCTGGCCGACGGCACCTCTGACCTGGATTTCCAAAGCACATTCCCGCGCGCGACCATCGCGACTTTTGATGGCGCCAATGTCCTTAATGGTGCCGCCAATGGCTCAGTCACCGTCGGCGGGACGAACACGGGCAACAATCCACCGCTGGTCAGCATCAGCACGCCTGCGTCTGGATCGACGTTCAACCAGAATGACCCGATCGGTTTTGCCGGCAGCGCAGCGGATGAGGACGGCGACCTGTCGGCCGGCATCACCTGGACCTCCAGCATCGATGGTGCTTTCGGCAGCGGCGCGAGCTACGTGACCTCGGCGCTGGAACTATCAGCCGGCACGCATACCATCACCGCATCGGCCACGGACTCTGGCACGCTGACCGGCTCGGCGGCTATCACCGTCATCGTGGAACCGGCGCCGGACCTCGAAGACCCGATTTTTGACAGCTACGTCGAACCCGGACCCGTCGAGGGTGACACGCTGGGCGGCGCCAACGTGGCTTACCCGTTACCCACCGCCACGGACAATATCGATACCGATCCGGTGGTCGCCTGCACGCCCGTATCGGCGCAGCCTGTTTGCGGTGGGCGTTACGCCGGTTAACTGCACCGCGACGGACGATGCCGGCAACGAAGCCAGCCTCGGCTTTAACGTCACCGTAACCGACACTACGGCGCCGAGCATTGCTGCGGCCGCCGATATCAATGCGGACGCGACCGGCCCGGCCGGCGCCGATGTGGCGTACACCGCACCGCTGGCAACGGACATTGTCGACGGCGCCCTGGTTCCCGTCTGTTTACCGGCTTCGCCCGTGAGCGTGGCCGTGGGCGGCAGCGCACTGGTCACCTGCGACGTCGCGGACACCAACGGCAATAACGCCCTGCCCGTTGCCTTCAACATCAGCGTGAACGATCTGAGCCGCACCGACCCTGGTGCTGAACGGGTCTGATCCGCTCGGCTGGCTGCAGGATGACCCCTACGTCGATCCCGGCGCCACCGCCACCGACCTGGTCGATGGCGACCTGACCGGTGCCATCTTGATAGACGACAGTGCGGTGGATGTCACGACGCCGGGCAACTACCCCGTCTTGTTAACCGTCACCGACGTCGCTCTGAATGAGACCAGCGTCACGCGCACGGTAAACGTGGTGCCGCAGCCGAATTCCGGCGATGTCCTCTACCGTGTCAACGCCGGCGGGCCGCAGGTGGCCGCGGCGGACGCGAGCCTGCCGGACTGGAGCGAAGATACGCTGGCCAATCCGTCGCCGTACGTAAACTCGGCACAGACCAACGTGGTCTACAGCAGCACTGCCGGCAGCGCGTCCCCTGGCCCGATTAATATCACCGACCCGTCGATTCCGGGTGGTGCGCCGCTGGCAATATTCCAGACCGAACGCTTCGACCAGCCCGCAGCCACGACGCCCGCCGAGATGCAGTGGAGCTTCCCGCTGCCGGCCACCGGCAGCTACGCCGTGCGGCTCTACTTCGCCGAGATCTTCGGCGGCATTACCGCAGCGGGACAGCGCGTATTCAATGTGTCTGCCGAAGGCGTCGTGCCGGCGGCGTTTACCAGCATCGACCCCTATGCCCTCGGCGGCGGCGTGGACCAGGCGCGGGTGCTGAGCCACACGCTGAGCGTCGAAGACGGCGCCCTGGATCTCGAGTTCATTCACGACATCGAGAACCCATCCGTCAAAGCCATCGAGATCATCTATGTGTCAGCCACGGCCGGCGGTTTGCCGCCGACGGCCAACCCGGACACCGCGCCGGTGCCGATTGAGATCGGCGGCAGCACCACCTTCAGCGTGATCGCCAACGACACGGACGACCTGAACGCCATCGATCCGGCCAGCGTCGTGATTACCACGGTCAGCCGGCGCCGGCGACGCCGTGCCCAACGCCGACGGCACGGTGACCTACACGCACACCGGATTAATGGGCCTCACGGACACTTTCGAGTACACCGTGGCCGATACCGAGGGCAATGTATCGGCGCCCGCGCTGGTGAGCATCGAAATTGCCGACCCGGCCACCACCGCGACCCTCGCCGCAAGCCTGACACTGCAGGGCAAGCTGGACTTCAGCGGTCCCGTCAGCGTGGCCCTGTATCCCGAGTTCGGGACGACAGCCATCGCGAGTTACGTCATTGACGCCGATGCCGCGGGCAACTTCAGCCTGCCAGGCATCGCGCCGGGGACTTACCAGCTGGCCGTGAAGACCAGTAATACCCTGCAGAGAGTAGTGACGACAGCGCTGGCCATCGGCAGCAATCCGGTGGACTTCGGCCAACTGCTGGCCGGCGATGCCAACAATGACAACGTCGTGACCGGACCGGACTTCTCGGTACTGGTGACGACCTACAACCTGACCAGCGGCGCAGGCGGTTACGACGCGCGCGCGGATTTCAACGGCGACGGAGCGGTCACCGCACCGGACTTCTCGCTGCTGGCGACCAACTTCAACACGGCGGGGGAAACACCGTCGGCCGGGCCCTAGCGGAGACGCCCGGCAAGCCTAAGGGGAAAACGAGATGAGCAAGACACTGAAATTAACGCCCGTAGTGCGGGCCGTGGGGCTGCTGTGGTTTTTTGCCGGCTTGATAATGCTGGCCAGCCAGGTGGCGAACGCGCAGGAAGTCCTTTACCGGGTCAATGCTGGCGGCTCGACGGTGGCCGCCATCGACGGTGGCATGGCCTGGGGCGCGGACACGAACGCCAACAAGTCTCCTTACCTTGACAGCGTCTACGCCGGCGCAGGCGGCGGCGCAGCTCAAGAACAGCAATCAGCCCACCAGCACGCTGGACGCCTCCGTGCCTGCAGCGAGCACGCCGGTCACGCTATTTCGGCACGGAACGCTGGGACCCGTCCACCGGTCTGCCCATGGCTATCGCTTTCCTGCCGTGCCCGGTGCCAGCTATGAAGTCACGACTGTTTCTGGCCGACGGATTCTCCGGCACAGATCTGCCCGGCGAACGAGTGTTTCAATATCGATGTTGAAGGCACGCCCTTCAACAACGTCGACCTGGTCGTGCTGTTCGGCAACCAGGTGGGCGGCATGCTGAGCACCACCGTCGTCGCCGGCGCCGACGTCGATATCGACGTCGATTTTGCCCATGGTTCGGCGGACAACCCCACCGTCAACGGCATCGAGGTAATGTGCACGCCCAGTTGCCCGGTGGAGATTTCCCTGGACGAGATTGGCGACCAGCAGGCCATCGCCGACCAGACCACCGACATCGCGCTGTCCGCCAGCGATGTAACCGGCACCAGCAATTTCAGCATCAGCAGCAGCACGCCGGATATCTCCGGATTCGCCAGTATCGTCGGCCAGGACGGTGCCGGCAATGCCACGCTGAGCCTCAGCCCGTCCGTCCTGGACAAGGGCAGTTATGACAGTGACGGTCACCGTGGACGATGACTCGGCTTCCGCCGAGCAGACCTTTACCCTGAGCGTTTTAGAAGACACCGGTGAGGCGCTCTTGCGCGTAAATGTCGGCGGACCGGAACTGGTCGCAGCCGATTTCACGGCGCCGAACTGGAGTGCCGACAATCCGACCCCGGTAGCCGGTGGTACCGAGTTGTTCAACAATAGCGGCAGCAATGGCTATAAGCCGATCACGGCCGGTGAACCGCTGCCGGCGAGCGTACCGTTGGCGATGTTCGAGACCGAACGCAACGACACCGAACCGTTACCGGAAATGAACTACGAACTGCCGATTGCGGCGGGCACGATTGTGGAAGTACGCCTGTACTTCGCAGAACTTTTCACTGGCGTCGATGCGGCGGGAGAACGGATTTTCGATGCCAACATTGAGGGCACGCTGATCACGGGTATTGACGCCTTCGCGGCCGCCGGCGGCGGAGGCGGCATCATGCGCTCGGCGCTGGTCGAGGTCTCAGCCGACGGCATTCTGGACATCGGGTTCATTACCGGAGTCCAGAGGACCGCACTGAAAGGCATCGAGGTCGTGCTGGGAACCCAGCCGCAGAGCGATGCGCTGTTCCGCGTCAACGCAGGCGGCCCGCAAGTTCGCGCGGCGGACCTCAGCCTGCCCGACTGGAGCGCAGACGCCAATCCGACGCCGTCGCAATACCTGATTGCCGGCGGGCCCAATAACTTCGCTACGAGCAGCGGGTCAGCCTACAAGCCCATCGTCGGCGGCGATCCGTCGATTCCGGCCGACATGCCGCTGGCGATCTTCGACACGGAACGGTGGGACCCGCCCGAAGACCCGCAGGTAGAGATGACCTGGCAGTTCCTGGTGGACGTCGGCGAAACCTATGAGGTCCGTCTCGCCTTTGCCGAACTGTTCAACGGCATCACGTTGGCAGGACAGCGCCTGATCGACGTCGCCGTCGAAGGCGCCGTGCGGCCAGAACTAAAAGCCATCGATCCCTTTGACCGTGCCGGACCGGCGGGCGCGTTCGTGGTCACGACCCTGGTCACGGTCCACGACGGCACGCTGGACATCGAGTTTCTGCACAACGTCGAGAACCCGGCCATCAAGGGCATTGAGATCTTGCCGGCGCCCGGCAATAACGACACCGACCTCGACTCGGTGCCCGACGTGCTGGACAACTGCACCGAACGCGACAACGCCACACAGGCCGACACGGACGGTGACGGCTTCGGCAATGCCTGCGACGCGGATTTCAACAACGATGGTTTCGTGAACTATTTCGACCTGGGCACTTTCCGCAGTCGGTTTTTCACCGACGACCCGGATACAGACCTGAACGACGACGGAACAACGAACTTGATGGACCTGAGTATCTTCAAGTCACTGTTCTTCCAGGCGCCCGGGCCAAGCGGGCAGATACAGCCTGACTGATTGAGTCACTGGAGGACCGGCGCGCCTGGCGAGGCCGACCGCGGCTCCGGTCGGCTGCAAGGGGCAGCCGACCGGATCGCCGCGAATATACGGACAGCACAAGTATGAATGACGGGAAGCGAGTCAAGATGAATAAATGGATGACAACTGCAGCGTTGCTGCTCATGGCATTGCTGGCGAGCCCCGCTGTGCTCGCACAGGTCACCATGGAGATACAGCCGTCAGTCACCAACATCGAGGCCGGCCAGAGTTTCAGTGTCGATGTGATCGTCAAGACCGGCACTCAGCCCATCGACCTGGCAGAAGTGCACCTGGATTTTGAGCCGAACCTGTTGCAGGTGGTCAGCGTGACCCCCGGTGCGCCGAGCTTGCCAGTGCCCCTGGTTGCGGCGGCTTCTGACAATGCCGCAGGCACCATCGACTACGCCGCCGGCACATTTTCAAACTTCCCGTCCGGCACGCTCACCTTACTCAGCATCGACTTTATCGCTTCCGGTACGGCCACCGGCAGCACTGACATCATCTTCGCCTTCGACGGCAGCGTCTCGCCCCTGCGCATCACCGAATCCACATTCGCCGGCGAGAGCAAGCTGTCCGGGACGACGCCGGGCCAGGTTAATTTCGGCAGCGTGGAACCCACCGAAACGGTGCTTTACCGTGTCAATAATGGCGGATCGGCCCTGGCATCCGGCGACGGCTCGCTGCCGGACTGGAGCGCAGACACGGTTGCAGCGCCGTCTTCATTCTTCGGGCTTCCGGCCGGTGATCCGCGCAACAAGAGCAGCTCCACCAGCAAGACCATCGCCTGGGCCGCCGGCCAGGGCGCGCCGGCAGCGCTATTCCAGAGCGAACGCTGGGACGCATCCAACCCGCCGGAAATGCAATGGGATTTCCCCGTACCGCTGGGCGCGAACATTGAAGTTCGGCTGTATTTCGCCGAGTACAACTTTACCCAGCCGAACCAACGTGTATTCAATGTCACCATCGAAGGCGCTTCGCCCGCCAACCTGCAAAACCTGGACATTGTTGCGCAGTACGGCGTAGACACGGGCGTGGTGCTGACACACCAACTCACCATGACCGATACCAATCTCGACATAGACTTCGTGCACGTGATCGAAGACCCGGCCGTCAAAGGCATTGAAATTGTGCAGATCAATGGCACAGCGCCCCCGGCAGATCCGATCTATCGGATCAACGTCGGCGGACCCGCGGTCACGGCCAGCGATGCGCCGCTGCCGGACTGGAGCGGTGATCTGCCGCTGCCCGCCGCCGGTGGCAACAATACTTTTGCCAGCAGCTCAGGCAGCGGTGTGCCCGTGCTGGCCGCGGACGGTTCCGTGCCCGCCTCCACCCCGCTGGAAATTTTCCAGACCGAGCGCTGGGACACTAACGACGCCGACGAGATGCTCTATCAATTACCCATTGCTGCGGCGGGTGCGTACGAAGTACGCCTGTTCCTCGCAGAAATCTTCAATGGCGTAACAGCGCCCGGACAGCGCGTTTTCAGCGCCTCCCTGGAGGGCGTAACACCGCCCGAGTTTGCCAGCCTGGATCCCTTCGCGCTGGCGGGCAACAACGCCGGCGTCGGCGTGATGGTCAGCAGCATCGTTACGGTCAGCGACGGCACCCTGGATATAGAGTTCCTGCGTACCGCCGCGGACAACCCCGCCATCAAGGCCATCGAAGTCATTCCGCAGAGCGCTGTGAGCGGCACACCGAGTGTGCTGGTGCAGGTCACCCCGGGTGAAGGCATTGGCGCCACCGTCTTTGGCGGTACAGAGAAATTCCAGATCACCAACAACTCCAGCGGCGCTGTCAAGATAGAAACCATCGAGTTTGATCTCAGCACCAGCATCCTGCCGGATATGGTTTTTGACCCCGTGGGCAGCGGCGGTGATGCCACGGCCCAGTGTTTTAACCCCGATGTTGCAGAAGGCGTCATCGTGGGGCTACTGGCCTACAGCAACAATTGCATCGACCCCTTCAGTCAGCCCCGCCAGGGCGGATTCGACGTGGTGACCGTGGCGTTCAACGACTTTGGGCCGGGCGAAAATTTCAGCTTCAGTTCCGACGTTGATCCGAACAGCATTCAGGGCGTAGCGGGTGCCGGCGCCGCCGGCGCGGTCTCCGGCTATGAACTGAGCGGCGCAACCGTAACCATCACCTTTAATAACGGCGAAACCTTGCAGGCCAGCCTGTGGCAGGAAAACGGCAGTCTCGGCGGCAGCCAGACGGTAATCGCCCCGGGCGCGAGCGAACCACCGACTATTTCCCTGGACGGGCAACCCGGCACGCCGACCATTGTCGACAATGCCGCACAGAGCGTCACGATTACCGGCCCGGCGAATGCCAATGTCGAATTGCTGCTGATGGATTCGCGCTTGTGGATCCAGTCAGATGACGACCCCTTCAACGTGCCGGATCCCACTTACTATGCCAATGAGGCCATGTCCGGCAAAACGGTGTACACCGGTACCCTGGACGCCTTCGGCAGCCTGACAATCCCGATCACCCTGCTGGCCACGCCCGCCACGCCGGCCGGTTCGCCGGATGGCGGACTCAACCAGCTGCTGGCGATCACCACGACGGCCCTGCCGAACCAGACCAGCCGCGTTTCCAATCAGTGGATCGTGAAACTGGAACCGGCTCTGCTGAGCGACATAACAGCACCGGTGATTAGTCTGCTGGGGGATGCCACCATCGAACTGGACGTGGGCGAGACCTTCCTGGACCCCGGTGCGACGGCGAACGACAATCTCGAAGGCGACATCACCAGTCGCATCGTGGCGGTTGGCACAGTCGATACCAACATCCCGGATAGCTACCAGATCACCTATGACGTCAGCGACCTGGCCGGCAACCCGGCAACCCAGGTGGTTCGCACCGTCACGGTGGGCGACGTTACCGCGCCGGTAATCACCCTGAATGGCGACAACCCGCTGGTACTCAATATCGGTGACACTTACCTTGAACCAGACGCAACCGCACTGGATAACGTGGACGGACCCGTTAGCGTCACCATTGGCGGCGATACCGTAACCACCGTCGCAGCGGCACTGTTCACGGTGACTTACACGGCACAGGATACGGCCGGCAACTCGTCGATGGAGAGCCGCACCGTTCAGGTGGTGGACCCGGCTAATAACCTGCCCACTGTCGACAACCCGCTGCCCGACATTATCGTGCCAGTAAACAGCGCACCCGAGTCGCTCACGCTGCTCGGCGTGTTCAGTGACATTGAGGATGGCGATGCCAGCAACCTCACGCTGAGCGTGTCCGGCAACGACAATCCCGGCCTGGTGGCCGCTGCTATCGTCGGCACTGATGTGCAGCTGACGTTCGCCCCGGCAATCTCCGGCATCGCAAGCATCACGCTGCGCGCGGTAGACAACGGTTTCGCCCTGGTTGAAGACAGTTTCCAGGTGACGGTGAGCGGCGCGGCAGCGAAAATTACCGTGAACCCGAATGCCGCACTGACTTCGGGACTCAGCACCTTCACCGCCGATTCCATCCAGATCGAGAATACCGGTCTGGTCAACATCACCAGCGTGCAGTTCGACCTGTCCACGGGTGTACTGCCTGACGTGGTCTTCGACCCGGCCGGCACTGCCGGCGACGCCGGCTTCAAGTGTCTGGAACCCGGCAGCCAGATCGGGCCGCCGGGCTATGTGGTGCCTGGCGATCCCTGCGTCGATCCGTTCTCCATGCCGCACAACGGCGTAGACAACGCTGAGGGGTATGACGTCATGTCACTGTCCTTCACGGAGTTCGAAGCGGGCGAGAAGTTCGGCTTCTCCGTGGACCTGGACCCCACCAGCATCAAGAACGACGTGACCTCGGGTGACGCCGGCGCCATCGGCGGCTTCGAAATTATCGGCGCCCAGGTCTCCGTGACCTTTGACGACGGACTGACGCTAACCCAACCGCTCTGGAACGGTGTGACTGACGGCGAAGCACTGGCCAACCTGGCACCGCGCTTCGATGCGATTTCCATCCCGATCATCGGGCTGCAGGGCATCGCCACGCCAGACATCGTCAACCAGGGCAGCCAGATCGTCGATGTGACAGGCACGCCCGATGCGCCCTTTGCACTGCTGCAGTTCGACGGCCGCCTTTATATTGACGCCGGTCTGCCGCCAGGCGGCGGCTTCGACATCGATCCCTTCGAGGCCAACCAGGTACAGGCGCGTAGCAGCTACGCCGGCACCCTGGATGGCAGCGGTAACGCTTCCGTGCCGGTATTGCTGATTCGCACACCAACCGCGGACGCCGGGCCGGACGCCGGACTCAACCACTTCATCCTGGCCGAGGACCTCGGCAGCGGAGTGACTACCCTGGGCTCCAATATCATCGTGGTCGAGTACGATCCGGACTTCGTGCCCGATGCCGACGGCGACACGGTGCCGGACGATCTGGACAACTGCCCGCTGGTATCCAACCTGGACCAGGCGAACAGCGACGGCGATACCATCGGCGATGCCTGCGACAACTGCAGCCTGGCAACCAACGAGAGCCAGCGCGACAGCAATGGCGAAGGCTTCGGCAACTGGTGCGATGCGGACCTGAACAATGACGGTTTCGTCAATCTTATCGACCTTAGCCTTTTCAAGGCGGCATTTTTCACCTCAGACCCGGATGCGAATTTGAATGACGACACTTTGGTCAACTTGATCGACCTCGCCCGGTTCAAAGCCCTGTTCTTCGCGCCGCCAGGGCCGGGTGCCACCGGACCATCGCCGTGATTACTAGTTACCGGATTAAGTTAAGTTCGCACGCAAATAGGACGTTTAATGGCGTAGAATTGAATTTATAGAAATCTTCGAAATTCCGTTTATGGGCCAAGACAAAGGCCTATGAAAACTAAGAGGATTTCGGATGACAATATGGTTGGGGATCCTGCAAACAGGTAACCACCTATTTTATGACCTAGCCGATGACGCAAATTAGCCAGGTCAACGAAAAAAACGCGCTACCGGCGGTATGACTGGCATACAAGCTGCCCTGGGTGCAGCCTGTAGTGAAAAAGCGAATTTGATGTTTAGGGGTAGATCATGATGAAGAAGATTGTCTCGTTACTGGCACTGGGCTTACTGTTCACTGCACAAGGCAATGCCGCGTCGCTGTCGATTCAGACGCCAACGGACGCGAATACCACCGAATCGTTTCAGCTGCAGATTTTCGGTGATTTTAGCGAAGACGGTTTTGCTGGTGGCGGCATCGACTTGTTCTGGGATGACACGCTGGTCGCCCTGGATAGCGTCGTTCGAAGCTTCGGTGACGCTGCCTTCTCCTGCCCGGGCAACTCTGGTTGTCCGCCGACTACGGCCAGCAGCACGACCATTGCCTGGGGTGACTTTAGCGCACTGATTGACGCAGACGCCGCACCCACCCTGATGGCAACGCTGCAGTTCACAGCTTTGGCGACTACAGGGCTTGCAGAATTTAGCATGCAGGACAAGTCTGATTTCGCGGGTGGTTGGCTCGATGCCGGATTTGGCTTTATCAATACACCTGATTTCGGCACCGCGTCAGTGAACATCAACGTTATTCCGGTGCCGGCCTCCGTATGGCTGTTCGGTTCGGCACTCGGCCTGCTGGCCGGAGTACGCCGCCGCCTGGGAACCGTTCGCGACTGATTCAAACAAACTCGAAAGCCGTTACGGGGTGCTACCCACTCGCAGCGGCTTGAAACAGAGCACTAAAGCAACGCCCGTCGCAGCAATGCGTCGGGCGTTTTTTATTCCAAGCAGCTGAAAAGAAAGAATTTATTTCTATATTTTGTTAAATAGGGCAGCCTGCGGGCGCCAAAAGGCGTATCGTTTGTATACCGTTCCGATGACGCACCTGACGAGCGGTTTGTCTCAATAAAAAACCGTTTGTTAGGGGGAAGATCATGCCTGTCTCCACGTCCCTGCTTCGCGGGGCACTACTGTCAGCGGCTTTGCTGATAGGCGGCCTTGCGCATTCCGCATCCGTCAGTGTTACACCCGCCAGTTCGGTGGTGAACCTGGCCGCCGGCACCACGGTGCTGGACATTATCCTGGACTTCACCGGCGAACCGACCGTTGGCGGCACGATCGACATTGCCGTCAGTGGCCCGATCAGCATCGCCGGATTCGCGCCGAGCACTTTTTTCCAGGGCCTCATTACTGCAGAACCTGCGTTTAACTTTCACGGGACGGCCGGTGCAGACAACGACTACCTGATCGGCGTCGGCAGCGCAGCGGGCTTCGACGGGGTACAAACCCTTGGCCAGATCACGCTGAACCTGCTGAATCTCGGCATCGGCAACCTGAGCCTCGCGCACCACTCTGCCGGCGGCGGCTTCGTTACGGCGGTGGCTGAAGGCAGTAGCATTTCGCCACAGCCAATCAATGCAACTCTGACTGGCGCTACGGTGAATATCGTGCCCATACCGGCATCCGCATTACTGTTCGGATCGGCGCTGGGCCTGCTGCTTGGCGTTCGTCGTCGGTTGACCAGCTAAGCGCCAGCGCCTGGATTGAAGTCTGCGGCCCGTTCTTTAGCGGAGTCGCCTGCGTCGCTATATCACCGCAGCGTGACGAAAACGCTGCTGTGGGTGCAACGTCGATTTCATTACTGCAAGCTGGCCACTGCCTGCTGGGTTGGGGGCTGACGCGGTCCGGTGGAGTCCGCAGCCTTTATGCAAGGACCGGGCTCAGCAACGCGGACCGCGCAGGCGCAGGCGCCCGCAGCTCCGCTGCAATGCGGTTATGCTAGCGCCCGCATGACCACTCGAGATTCCCGTTTTCTGATTGTTGCCGTGATGGCCGCCTGCGGTGCGCTTGCCCCCATCGCGCTGCAAATAGTCGTGCCGATTCTTCCCTATGTGCGCACCGACCTTGGTGCCAGCATTGCTTCGACCCAGTGGATTGTCACCGCGTTTTCCGTTGCGCTGGGCTTCTCCATGCTGGTGTTCGGGCCACTGGCCGACCGCATGGGTCGGCGGCCGCTGCTGATTGGCGGCATGCTGGTATTCACCCTCGGCTCCGCTGTGAGCTGGCTGGCGCCGAACCTTGAGTGGCTGATTGTCGGACGAGTCGTTCAGGCCATTGGCGCCGGCTCCGCGTCGACTATTTCACGCGTGGTGGCCGCCGACCTGTTCGCCGGCGCTGACCTGTCCAAGGTCTTTGCCTATATGACCATGGCTATGGTGATCGGCCCGATGGTGTCGCCGGCGCTGGCCGGCATCATCGCCGACAGCGTTGGCTGGCAGGGCGTCCTGCTACTGCTGGTGGTGTTGGGCGCCGCGACAACGCTGCTGGCCTGGCGAGTCCCTGAGACCGGCAGCAAAACTGAAGACGGCGCTCGAGCGCCCTGGACCGATGCACTGGCGGGCGGACGCCTGTTTCTTTACCTCGGCACCCTGGTCGCCACGCAGATCGGCGTTTACGCCTTCATTTCCGCCTCGCCCTACATCGTCATCGACTTGCTGGGCCGTTCAGCCACGGAGTATGGCCTGTTCTTCGTGATGCTCACGCTCGGTTTCCTGGGTGGCAATTTTCTGTCCACACGTATCGCGCATCGGCTCGGCACCGACCGCACCATCATGCTCGGCCTGCTGACCTTTGCCGCTTCATGGGCCGTACTGGCCTGGTTTGTATTGCGCGAACAATGGAGTGTGGCAGCGCTGTTCGGCCCGGCTACGGTACTGGCCGCCAGTAACGGTCTGATTCAGCCCAATTGCCACGCGGCCGCCATGAACGGCGCCGGCCAGGCCAAGGGCACGGCGGCCAGTCTCAGCGGCTTCACCCAGGTAATGGCCGGCGCGACGGGGCTGCAGCTGATGGCCTGGTTGCAGCCCGGTGAAGTAGATCCGCGCGCGATGATTATGGTAATCGGCGCTGCTTCGGTTGGCGCGGTGCTGCTGTCACTGGCTTTCGCATTACGCAACAAACCCATGGATGGGCGGCCGGAGCCCGTCTAGTCGCCTGAGAATACAAGCCTGTCCGCAGCGACCGGCGTTGTTAATAGCGTTATTCAGAAAAAAAATCCGGCGGACAGCACTGCCCGCCGGATTTTTTGTATACGCTCAGTTGGCCGCCATGGGCTCCATGGGCACCATGGGCACCACGCGCATGGTGATCCAGCCATCGTCCTGCCAGGGCGTTATCTGCGCTTCCATGTTCATGAGGGCAGCCTGCCTGCTCATCAGAGGAATGGTGTAATTCTCATGAATCCATTGCTCGGAAAAATCATGCTGGCCCAATTTGCTGCTCTTTTCGAGCACGTTGCCATAGGGTGATTTCCAGACCATGGCATCACCCTCGCGCCGATAGTCGAGTACCAGCTGGTAAAAACAGGCGGTGCGCTCCGTGAGAGCCAGCATTGCCAATTCCGTGTTGCCGGTCTTATCTATCATCTTGCCAACCCGCAAAATCATAGGACTCTGGGTCAGCACATCGTGATTGATTTTCTCTTCCAGCGTGCCGGTATTTTTCAGCGAACTGGATACTGGTCATGGTGGATTTGATCAGTGCGTCGTTAGGCTCGTGCTGATAAGGCGTACGATTGTTCAGGGCCTTGATGAGGGTCTCGACGGCCATACCCAGTTCCAATTCCCGGCCCGTGAAATCATGGCCGGGCTGGCCGGTGGGACTCGCTTCTTTAATGGCAGCCGCAACGGCGGCACCGAGCTGTTCCTCACTGCCCTTGAAGCCACTGCGACGGGCGAAAGTGTCCGGCTCCATTTCGCCCGGCCCGTAATGCGCCCCACCGATCGCCGGCAAGGTAAACAAAAGACTGCTCGCCGCGGCGACCAATAGGCTGGTGATCCTGAACATGCGCTTCTCTCCCAATCTGCGATGCCTGGGTCGAACTGGCGCTCGACCGATAATGCAATTCATTATAATTTCACGTCCCTCACCAACCATTCGCTATCGCGGAGCCGGCTGTTCGAAATAGCCGCCATCCAGTCCGCCAGTCGGTCAGGCCGGGCGTCGTCGATACCTGATTTCCGAACCACAGGACAACGCATGAGTCTTCAGGAATGCCGGCAACCCGTCTGAAGTAATGCCGGCGGCGGGGTTGCCACGATGATTGAGCCAAGAGTGCGGGAAAATGCCAGTTTCGAAGTACGCCGAGTACTGTCCGAAGATCAGCCCTGAATCACGGCTTCTGAAGGAATAGCTCGGGCGGCGTACTTGGCGTGAAATCCGGAAACAGGCTGGCGGCATCAGCATTCAGCAAGCGCCGCTGCAGCATCTGTACCAGCACATCGCGCATATCGGTGGTGATAGCGAGGTCCTGATTATCGAACAGGCTGGCTGCATCCAGGCCGGGCCAGCTCCCCGCCACCTGCGCGCCCACCACGCCGCCACCCAAAAACCAGGCACAGCCGCCACTGCCATGATCGGTACCACTGGACACATTATCGGCGGCGCGGCGACCAAACTCTGTCATCACCATGACCGTGATGTGATTCATGCTGTCACCCAGATCTGTGTGAAACGCATCAAGCGCCGCGGCCAGGTCGGCTAAGGACCCGGGTAACACCGCCGGCAGATTTTCATGGTGATCCCATCCGCCCACGTCCACGCAAATCACCTCGACGCCCAGATCAGACTTGATCAATTGGCCTGCCTGCAACAGTCCGCTGCCCAGCTGGCTTTGCGGATAGACCGCCCCGTTGGCGGGCAAATACTGGGTTGGATTGGCAGTCGCCAATTCGTCGATGGCCGAAAACGCAGCCTGTGCAATACCGGCGTAAGGCCTGTCAGCGGAATACAGCGCGTCAAGAATGTCCTGGTAGCTGCTGCCACCGGCATCACCGATGCCGAACTGCTCCAGCGAATCAACGGCCAGGGGATCGTCCGCGCCGACCAGGGACAGGGGCACCGCGCCGCTGATGGCAGCGGCACGAAACGGTCGGTCCTCCGCCGAAGCCGTGGCCGCCAGGTGCCGGCCAATCCAGCCAGTGCCAAGGAACTGCTTGTCGATCGCGCCGGTCTCACTGAGGGCCTGTGCATCGAAATGCGAACGAGTGCCATGCGGAACACCCGTGGCATGCACCACGGCCAGCCGGCCCATCTGATAAAGCGGCAGCAGATCTGCGGCCGCCGGATTCAGTCCGAAAAAGCCGTCCAGATCCAGCGCACCGCCCGATTGCCCCGCCGGCGGCACGGCAATCCGGGTACGCAGGTTGTAGTAATCGTCGTCGCCATAAGGGACAACGGAGTTCAATCCGTCCGCCGCACCCCGCTGAAAAACGCAGATGAGAATATCTTTCAGGCCATCGGCCCCGGCTGCGCGCTGCGCTATTGGTTGATTTGCCATGTTGTCACCGTAACTGGAAGTAAACTGAACTGACCAACATGGCCACAACAAAGGGTGCAATGCTCGCCAGCGTCGGGACATCCAGGGGCTCGTCAGCGGCCACACCGGTTTCCGTAACCAGCCAGTCGATGAGGATGTCGCGATCGGCCGTGGCCAGCTCGCGATAGAGCAAGGCAGCGGCGGCGGTGTCGATGAGCTCGGCAATACTGCCGGCACCCGCATAGGTTTCATCAAGCGGGAAGTAGTCCTGTATTGCCGGCACATTCAGCGCCAGGCCAATCCGCCAGCGGTTCAGGAAGCCACTGGTGCTACCCCAGTAGCTGGCCAGGTCCGGATAGCCGTTCGGCGGCACCCAGTAGAACGGTACCTGGCCGAGCAGGTTGAGGACGGCAAAATACAGACGACCGTCATCATCCGGCGGGGTCATGCTGGTATTTAGTGCGCGCACCAGGCCACCGATAAATTCCATCGGCCTGGCCAGCTTCTCATCCCGCAATTCACTGAACTCTGTGCTGTTAAACACAGCGCGCAGGGTGGTTTTCACATCACCGTTACTTTGCGTGAAACTGTCCGCAATCTGGCTGACCAACTCTGAGGAAGGATCGTCGGTAATAAAGCGCCGACAAAGTTTGCCGGCGATAAAGCTGGCGGTGGATGGATGCGCTGCAAGCAGATCGAGCACCGTTTCACCGTCGCTGATACCGCCACCGGCCGGGATAAAAGTACCCAGCACGGTCTTGCTCTGAAAATCATGCAGCTGCGCTCTGAAGAGAAATTCACCTGTAACCTGGTCAATACTCCAGCCGGTAAAGCAACGCGCAACTTCCTTGACGTCATTCTCGCTATAGCCGCCGTCTACACCCAGGGTGTGCAGTTCCAGCAACTCACGAGCGTAGTTTTCCTGCGCCGCGCCGGCGAAATTCAGATAATTGTCCAGGTAGTAAAGCATCGCCGGACTTTTCGCGGAGGCCTGCAACAGGTCGCGAAAAGTCTTCATGGCGTTAGGACGAATTACGGCGTAGTCGTCGTAGGGCTTTAGTGCCGGAATGATGCCGTTGATCAGGTGAATGCTGAAATGATTGCTCCAGAACTCCACCATCACTTCATATAACTGACGCGGGCTGAAGTAAGCCCGATAGATACTGGCGCCGACCAGGTCTTCGACGATGTCCTGAAAATTTCCCGGGAAGCCCGGGTAAAGCGTGGCCGGCGATGCGCTGGCCAGCGGAAAATTTGCCGTCACATAATCTTCGATGGCGGAATCATCCAGCGCTGAATAGTCCAGTTGTGCGGCCAGAAAGTCTTCAACGCCCAGCGCGTTGATACTCGCCAGGCTGGTCGGCGAAACACCAAAGCTGGTGCGCCGCAGCGCCTGCACCTCCAGCGATGCGGGCGGCAGGCCGGCGACCACGGGCGGCTCGCCTGGCGCAGCTGCCCCGCCACCGCCGCCGCCACACCCGGGCAATACGCCCAGCAGCGCAGAATAGCCCAGCCCCTGGCCACTCAGGGCCAAAAATCGGCGCCGGTCCAGTGGCGGGATTTGCGGGATCGGTGGTTTTTTCGTATCGGCCATCTGCGGCTCCGGCTTTACAGTTCTGACTAATCAACGCTGCCACAAGCCAGCGGTTGACGCGAGGGCCTCGGCGCGTCCTTATGTTACAAAGCCAATCGGGGCCAAACCGGCTTTTGTCGTCTGGCTGCGCAAAGGGAAAAGGCGCCAGACACTGCCCACTTTCTGATGCTTGCTTGCTCGCTCGGCCGACACTGCAATTTAAGGCTGCCGGGGACTCCCAGTCTGCCGAACCTGCCGCATACCGCTGCTGCATGGTTCGAAATCTCACCCCTGGCGGCGTAAACTTTAGGTCATCAGCCAATGCCCGACTGCTGCAAATTGCGAGGAACCCCATGACACGCAACCCCGACCACGAGATGCTTGCCCGTCCGACTCATGACGAACGCGCTCGCCAGGACTTTGTCGGCCAGCTGAAACTTTTTTCGGGCCGCACGCTGCGACCGCTGAATCGACAGGTCTTTCAGCGCGAAGCCAGCCCGGCCTATGCAGCAGAGCACGGGCGCGCGCCGGAAACCCAGGCTGAGATTTCCGAGGCCATGCACGCCAACCTGCATTATCAAAGCTGGAGCGCGCTGCAGCGTGTCACCCAGGAGCAGATGTGGGATTCCGTCAGCGAGTCCCTGGAACGCGAAGAAGACCGACTGCAGGAAACCTACAAGCGACTCACCCAGCGCACCGACAAACTGGGCTCGCTGGAACTCGACCCGGAATTCACCGTGCCCGAGCCCATTGATCGCTTTGCCATCCATCTGCAGCCCGGTACCTACGCGCTTGATCGCAGTGACGATGACATCATGGCCGGTGCGCTCTACGAAGCGGGCGGCGCCTTGTTCTCCAAAGCCCAGGGCATTGGCACCAGCGAAAGCAAAGCCGAAGTCATGATGCGATTCCTGGCCGCGCGCTTCCCGGGCTTCAAGCCCACCCGGATGCTCGATATGGCCTGCTCGGCCGGTTCGTCATCGGTACCCTACGCACTGGCGCTGCCGGACACCGAGGTGCATGCCATTGATGTTGGCGCCGGGTTACTGCGCTATGCGCATGCACGCGCCGAGGCCCTTGGCGCCGCTGTGCATTTCCACCAGCGCAGCGTGGCCGACACCGGTTTTGCCGATGAGTCCTTCGACCTGGTGGTTTCGCACAATGCGATGCATGAGTTGTCCGCCGCAACCTCGGCGGCGATGATGCGCGAGTCCTGGCGCCTGCTTAAGCCCGGCGGGATTTGTCTGCACCAGGATGTGCCTCTGCGCTATGAAAACCTGCCGGAGTACGACAAGTTTGAATGGGGCTGGGATGAGCAGTACAACGGCGAACCTTTCTGGTCGACTTACGCCAACAATGATTGCAAAGCCATGCTGCTCGACGCCGGTTTCGCCGAACAGGACATCTTTGTCGGTTTTTCCGACCAGATAGACAAGAGCATCAAGTGGTTCGTTGCCTGCGCACAGAAGCGCTAGGCAACTGCAACTACGGATCAGGAATATGCAAGACAAACAAGATTTTCGCAGCCAGGGACGGGCGCGCCGGCCGGTTTTTTTTCCCGATGAACCGGCCGCGGACAAACTGTTCGCCGTGGTCACAGCACTGGTCACGGAACTCGCCGTGCTGCGCGAGCGGCAGGACACGCTGGAAAGACTGGTCGAGCAAAACAAGCTGGTCGCGACAGAAGATATCGACGACTACCGCGCTGATGAAGATGCCGAGCAGGCCCGCCGGGCCTGGCGCGATGCCTACATTAAACGTGTATTCGCAGTGCTGAGCGAAGACGGTGACCCTGTCACAGGCGATACGCCCATGACGCCCATCAGCAAAGCCGGCTAAAAACCCAGAGATCTGCGGGCCGCCTCCAATGAATGGGCTGGCGCAGCGAATTTGATGCTAACTGTGCGCGAGCCAGGCTGCTTTATATCGGCCGCTAGTCAGCGGGAACCGGATTGGCGAAGCCGAGCCGGGTGCGCGCCTCGGTGACGTAGATCTTGATGAATTTCCCCATCTCCGCGTAGGTATAGGCCGGCTCCGGAAACGGCAGCCGGACCCGCCTGTCGCCGAGACGGAAATTCATACCCTCCGGGTCCAGACCTGTCAAAACCCAGCGACCCGCGGGCATTTCTAACAGCTGGCTCACCAGTTGCTCATTAATATCGAGGTGCTGGTAGTTCTGGTGGGCAAGATTGTCCCATTCCTTGTCCGTGTGATCCGGCGCGTCCACGGGCAGCAAATAAGTCGAGGCATCGAGGACCTGCTCCGGGCCGTCGGATGGCGACAGGCGTGCCTCGGCGAGTTGCAGATGAAACAAGGCCTGCCCGCCCTCGGGCAGCGATTCCGGCAAACGCGCCTGATGCTGACAAAAGCGCGCAATGTAGCGACCCAGCGAGGGTTCCTCGCGCATTGGCTGCAACTCACCCTGCAACGTCATTGCGCAGCCGTGCTCGCCGGCATCGGCTGCATACACGAGTTCCACAATCTGCCCGGCGAGACTCGCAGCGGCCAGTAACAAGGGTGACGCATCCAGATCCGCGGCCACGTCGACATTGATGCGCTCGCCGGCCGTGGTCTGCAAGGTCGCGGAAACTGCCCGCCTGGCGATGCCGCGCGCGCTGCGTGCGATTCCGGCACGACCATATTGTTCGATCGCCAGCAGCGAGTCTCTGCTCAAATCCGGAAGCGTCGCCATACCTTCATATCCTCGTCGTCACCCTCGACCCTGCCAATCTGGTGCACTACCGAAGCTTCAGCCTCGGCAGGCTCCCCTGGTCTTGCTGACTCGCTGACCCATGGACTCGATCGCGTCATCAGCCGCCGGGCTGAGTCGCTGCGGCGATTGCAACACGCGCATCCTCGGCCAGATCCGGATGTTCTGCGCGCACAAACGCGCCCAGTTGCGGCGGCACTTCCGCCAGTGACTCGACCTTCTCGCCCGACGCTACCGTCACGGTGTGACCACTGCGCCCGTCCATCTGCATCCAAGGCCGCCAGCTCATCACGTTGGTGTAGCTGATCTGACAAGGCGCGGACATCCGCGTTTGATCCAGCAGGTCAGCGGTGCGGCCGGCATAACTGATGGACTCACCGTACTCCGTGACGGGCTTCTCCACGCCGGGCGCAAACAGCCGACTGCGGGTGTCCATACGCACCCAACTACGTGCGCCATTGACCGTGATCGGGCCGAGACTGGGAAACCCTTCGATGCGCAGCGGCCCCATCTGACCCGGTATTACGAGTCCGTTGTTGTCGATCACTGCATCCTGGCTGGGCGTGCGCGACATGGGCACCTCAAGGATCTTGTCGTTGTAGGGATTCACAAAGGTCGACAGGCGTTTACCACTGGCGAGATCACCGTGATAGGTCACTTCGGCGCGCCGACCACGGAAACTGCCGTCTTCTGCTTGCTGGTACCAGGCAAAGGCCACGGCGTTCACTGAAAACAGCGGCGTCATGGCGCTGTCCACCACCCCGTAGACCACGCCCTGGAACCACTCCAGCGTCATTCGATCATCCAGCGCTGCGCGCAGCTTCATCAACGACTGCAGCAAATCCGGCGCCGCCCCGGACGAGCCGCCCGCATCGCTGTCATTGTGCGTAGCCGCTTCGCCGCTTGATGCTGTGGCCGTCATCAGCACGCCTGTTAACAGCCCCAGTGATTCCCGTCGGTTAATCATGTATCCACCTCGATAGGACGCCGGCTCCGGCGTCAAATATTCTATTGGTCTTGCGACTCGTTTCCCTGCGCGCCATTATGACGCAGTGTTATTCAGGTCGTTGTCATGCGAATAATTTTTATAGCGCTCGTAGTCTGCGCCTGCATTGCGGGTGCCGCGGCCCTCGCCCTGAATGCCGGCGCATTTGATGTTCCGCTGGCGGAACTCGAATCTCGCTACGCCACCGAAGACTCGCGTTTTGCAACGGTCGACGGCGTACGACTGCACTATATGGATCAGGGAAGCGGCGAACCGGTTTTGCTGCTGCATGCCTCGTTCATGAATCTGCGCACCTGGGACAGTCTGGCCAATGCCCTTGCGCCGACGCACCGGGTGATTCGACCGGACGTACTGATCTCCGGTCTGACCGGCCCGGAGCCTGGCAATGACTACGGCTTCGAGCGCAATCTTGAACTGGTACTGGGACTGCTGGACCAACTCGGCATCCAGCGTTTTTCCGTTATCGCGACCTCGTCCGGCGGCATTGTCGGCTTCCGCATGGCCGCCCGCTATCCGCAACGAGTTACGCGGCTGGTACTGATTAATTCTGCCGGTATGCCGCGTACTGCTGCCACCAACCCCAACCGGGCCAGGGGCCCTGGCGGCCTGGTCGCCTGGATACAGGCACGCTATCAAACGCGCAGCCGCGTTCGCGAGCTGCTGGATATGAATTTCATCGAACCGAATGAGCCGCCGGAATGGCTGGTCGACATGAACCACGATATGTGGCGCCGGGAGGGAAGACGCGAAGCTGCCGGTATCCAGTTGAGCAATTTCCGCACCGGCGATCCGCAGACAACCCTGGGACAAATTGTGGCGCCCACCATGATTCTGTGGGGGCTCGAAAACCGCACGGTGATGCACCTGGAAGCGGATGTATTTCAGCACTGGCTGAGCCAGGCACCGACACTGCTGAAAAAGTACCCGGGCGTCGGCCACTACCTGTACCTGGAGATTGCGCAGGAATTCGAGCGCGACGTGGCGGCGTTTCTCGCCGGTGACAAGGACGGCGAACTGCGTCTGCAGAACCGTACTCCCTACACCGGTTGAAAAAGCTGCGGCGTAGTTAGCGCGACGGCAAATCGGCAAATTGCTGCTGCCAGCCGGCCTCGGCCGGACCCTCACCATTAAATGCCAGCAGGATTCGGTTTGCCGCCTGCGGCAGAGCCGCTGCGGCAATGATGACCGAGGATAAGTCGGCTGAAGTCACCGCGTTTCCCCGCACGTAGTCAGCCCGGGGCGCCAGATTAATGGCCTTCTGTCCGCCTGGCTGATCGAACTCGATGGCACCCGGCGCAACGATCACGTATTCGAGCCCGGACTTCCATCAGCGCTTCTTCACCTTTGCCCTTCCAGATCATCATGTCACCGATCCAGTTCATGATGTGCTCTTCATCGCCACTGCGGGCAGAAGTAATGGCAACAAAACGCGTGGCGCCGGCGGCCTTGGCTGCGGCAGCGAGGTTACTCATACCCTCGCCGTCGACTTTCTCGGGACGATTGCCGCCAAAGGGCATAGCCGTTGCCACCGCCCAGATCACGACATCTACACCGTCTACGGCGGCTGCCAGCGAGGCCGGTTCGGTGACATTGCCTTCGACCCATTCGATGCCGTTAGTGCCGAACTCTTCGCTG
Organism: uncultured Gammaproteobacteria bacterium; assembly: GCA_963850255.1. Classification (GTDB taxonomy): domain Bacteria; phylum Pseudomonadota; class Gammaproteobacteria; order Steroidobacterales; genus J054. Next base: position 1,999 of record CAWKLL010000023.1, on the reverse strand, counting down.
GCGTTTTCCGCATTGCGACTCATGGCACGGACCGGGATCTCCAGCGCCTGTAACTGGCGCAGAATTTCACTGCCGTTGTTACCGGTGGCACCGGCCAGCAGGACAGTCTTGGAGCGCAGTATCTCGATGACCTCAGCGCCGACGACATCCGCGGGCGCCTGAGCCCAGAGACTTTGCGCGGCCAACAGCAGCAGTAACAGGCTATATCGCATATAGGTTTCTCTTTAGAGTCAGGGAAAAAGGAAATTTTACATGCCGTCGGCGCCAAAACGGTAACGCGCCGTCAAGCCGATGCGGCGCGGATTGATGTTGATCGCCGTAACCCGGTAAAGCAATGAGTTGAGATCCGACGGGAAGGACTGGGTACTTTCTACCGCATCCTCATTGGTCAGGTTCTCAACCCAGAACATCACATCGTAACGCGGATTCTGAATGCCCAGGCGCAGGCTGGTGATGGTGCGACCGGGTGAAAAATGCGTCGCCGCATTGTCCATGTTTTGCTTAGAGCGATAACTCATATCCAGGCGCAGAAAGGCATCGGTGTCGGTGACGATAGGCCTGGTCACCTGGGTGAAAAACGACGCTGTATGCCGCGAGGTTCTCAGCAGCCGATTGCCGCTCAGATCCGGCGCAAGGTCAGGATTGCCCTGCGGATCCAGTCCGGGGATTTCTACGCAGTCAACAGGAATCTTGGGAAACGCCGTCTGGTTCGGGTCCGCAATAGCATCACAGTAGCGCGCTTCACCCGTTGCTACGGTACCGTCATCGAAAGAATTATCTGCGAAGCCATAGCTGCCGCCGACCTGAAAGCCTTCGAAGGGCGCGGCGATGACTTCCAGCTCGGCGCCATAAAGCGTGACGCCGGTTGCATTGCTGGTAACGGTAAGTAAGCCACCACCCTGCTCAATCGATGGCGTGCGCTGGCGGAATTGCGCATCCGCCCAGTCCATGTAAAACGCCGCCGCATTCACCTGCAGCATGTTGTCAAACCAGCCGGTTTTCGCGCCTATTTCGTAGGTCCAGTTGGTCTCCTCGTCATATGGCACAAGATCGGCATCAGCAATGGCCGGGTTCTGCCCGCCAGACCGCGTGCCCTTGGCGATGGAACCATAGACCATCGCGTCGTCGGTGGCCTGGTAGCGCAGAATGGCGCGCGGATCGATGAAGCTCCAGTCGTCCGTAAATGTTCCCGTCGGGGTACCGAAGAAGTCATCGAATACGTTGATCAGCGTGCGCTCTTCGTAGGTGTAGCGCAGCTCGAAGGTGCCCGTCAGCCGATCCGTAAAATCATACTCGACGCTGCCGAAGGCCGAGTATTGCGAGACTTCGGACTGGGCAAGGATCAGATTGGTCATCTCCGAACCCTGGGTAAACACCTGGTTGGGCAGGATCGGCGTAGGAATGGCTGCAAGGGGGCCGCCAGGGGCCAGTTCCGTCACCAATAGAAACTGAATCTCGTCGGCCGACAGGCCCAGGTCATTGATGGCATCCGTCGCATCGATGCCCACGAAGGAGGTGTCATCATTATCGGCGCTGAAGTAAAACACACCGGCGTTCCAGCGCAACGGCCCCTCTGAATTAGAGCTTAACCGCAGCTCCTGCGACCAGTAGTCCTGGTCCTGGCCGGTGGCGCCAAAATAGGTATTGAACGTGCCGACGCCTGAATTGGGAAAGATCAATTCGAAGGCGGGCTGAAAAGCGGGCGAACCAGCCGCCTCCCAATCTGCCAGCGACACGTAGCCATAGAAGGGTTCGCCGTCCTGGTTGCGATCGAGGTCTACCTTGGACAGGTTTTTATTGCGGGTCCAGGAGGTGATCGAATGCAGGCTTGTGGCACCGAAGTCGAAAGTCATATCCAGGGCCAGTCGCGTGGTCTCGCCGTCCTGCGAGTATGCGTCCGGTGAGAGGGAAAGACTGGTGCCTTCCAGGGGCTGCACTTCACCGCAATACAACAACGGCACCCCCCGATCATAGCTGGCTGCTGTAATGCTGCTCAGAT
>CAWKLL010000022.1:0-142258 GCA_963850255.1 uncultured Gammaproteobacteria bacterium | reverse complement strand
GCAGGCCCGCCAGTCTGAACTGGTCGCGGACGGCGAATCCATGCCGACCCAGGCGATGATTGTCGCCGCTGCGGAAGCCAGCACTGCCCAGTGCCAGCGCGTCGCGCTTGCCGCGCCGCTTCAGTCTGCCCATGCGTGAAATGCTGCAAATGCAGCTGCGTTTGGAAAACCCCGGTGGCCGCCGTGCCCGGCGTCTGCCGGAACACAAGCGGTTCCGCGCAGCCTACGACTTGCTGGTGCTGCGCGCCGCTGTCGGTGAAGTCGATGCCCAACTGGTGACATTCTGGGATGAGATGCAGCAAGGGCATGCCCCGGCCGCAGAGGCGGACAAGCCCGCTCGGCGTCGTCGTCGTCGGCGCTCGCCGCGTCGCAATGGTTCCTCGTCGCCACCTGCGCCCTGACTCATGTCCGGGCGCTGGATACCTGTCTGGCTCGGCCTGGGCAGTAATCTGGATGATCCTGCGGCGCAATTGCGCCAGGCCATCATTGCGCTGCGCGCTCTCCCGGATTCGCGGCTTTATCTGGTTTCGCGCCTGTATCGGAATAAGCCCATGGGTCCGCAGGATCAGCCGGACTACGTTAACGCCGTGGTGGGGCTGCTGACACGCTTGCCGCCGCGGCGTTTGCTGGAAGAATTGCAATCTCTGGAACGTGCTGCCGGTCGGGATCGGTTGCGCAGTCAGCGCTGGGGTGCCCGGCGTCTCGACCTGGATATTCTGAGCTACGGTCAGCAGCGCCTGGACGAGACAGGACTTTCTATCCCGCATCCGGGCATTAGTCAGCGAAATTTTGTATTGTTGCCGCTGCTTGAAGTGGCGCCGGGATTGCAGATCCCGGGACTCAGTCCGCTGCGTATGCTGACTGCAGGTTTTGCCCCCGACAGTCTTCACCCGCTGGAATAAACCGGCCCCCCGGGGCAACAAGAAATAACCAGTAAGGCCGCATGCCCGAAACTCGTTACATAGCCATCGAAGGCCCCATTGGTGTGGGCAAGACCAGTCTTGCGCGGCGCCTGTCCGAGAGCCTGGAAGCCGAACTGCTGCTGGAAGAGCCGGCGGCCAACCCGTTCCTGGAGCGCTTTTATCAGGATCCGCGCGGCGCGGCGCTGCCGACCCAGCTGTTCTTTCTGTTTCAGCGCGCGCGCCAGATCGAAGATCTTCGCCAGGCGGATATTTTCAGTAATTTGCGCGTGTCTGATTTTATGATCGAGAAAGACCAGCTGTTTGCCGGGATCAACCTCGATCGAGATGAGCTGGAACTCTATGAAAAGGTTCATCAGTCCCTGTCCCTGTCGGGGCCGGCTCCGGACCTGGTGGTTTACCTGCAGGCGCCCGTTGACACTTTGCTGTTTCGCATTGCCCAGCGCGGTATTAATTATGAACAGCGCATTGGCCGTCGTTACCTGGAACGCCTGGGCGAGGCCTATGCGCGCTTTTTCCATGACTATGACGCGGCGCCCTTGCTGATCGTGAATGCTGCGACCATTGATCCGATTCACAATGACGGCCACTACGACATGCTGCTGACAGAAATTCGAAGAATTCGCAGCGGCCGACATTTTTTCAACCCGCTGGTATCCGCACTGGCCTGATTCACGCCGGAGATAGACAGGATGTACAAGCAACTCCAGGAGCGCGGCATGGATAAGCCGCCGGTGAACGTTTCCACCCTTGCAGAGATGAAAGCAGCCGGCGAGCCCATTGCCTGTCTGACGGCCTATGACGCGAGTTTCGCTCGACTGGTCGACGCCGCCGGTACCGATCTGGTGCTGGTAGGTGACAGTCTGGGCATGGTGGTGCAGGGGCACGACACGACCGTCCCCGTCACCGTGGAAGACATTATTTATCACTCGCGGAGCGTGGCTCGCGGTTTGCAACGCGCCTTTCTGGTCGCGGATATGCCGTTTATGAGTTACAGCAACGCCAACCAGGCGTTGGAGAACGCGGTCCGGCTGATGCAGTCCGGCGGCGCCATGATGGTCAAACTTGAAGGCGGTGCGAGCCAGGTGAGTATCGTCCAGCATCTGGCCGACCACGACATTCCGGTCTGTGCTCACCTGGGCCTGAAGCCGCAGTCGGTACACAAGATAGGCGGCTTCAAGGTCCAGGGGCGCGATGCTGATCAAGCGCGGCGCATGCTGGACGATGCCAAGGCCCTGCAGGATGCCGGCGCCGATCTCGTATTGCTGGAATGCGTGCCGAATGAATTGGGTAGCGCGATCAGAGATGCGCTGCAGGTGCCGGTCATTGGCATCGGCGCCGGGCCGTCCGTGGATGGGCAGATTCTGGTGCTTTACGACATTCTCGGCATTACCGGCGGGCGCCTGCCGCGCTTCGTGAAAGATTTCTCCGTCGGTCAGGGGTCGGTGCTGGATGCCTGTGCGGCGTTTGTGGCGGCGGTGAAATCACGCGAATACCCGGCTGACGAGCACTGTTTTTCCTGAGCGCGGCTGAGTCGCCGGATTGCCATGCAGACAATTAGTGCCCATCGCAGCCTGCGCCGAGTGCTCTCGCACTGGCGCGCCCGCGGCGAACGTATCGCGTTAGTGCCCACCATGGGTAATCTGCACCGCGGACATTTGAGCCTGGTGGCGCTGGCTGCTCGCCATGCCGATCGTGTGGTGGTTTCGATCTTTGTTAATCCCAGCCAATTCGGTCCGCGGGAAGACTTTGCGGCCTATCCGCGCACCCTGGCCGGTGATCGTCGTCATCTGCGCGAGTTAGGCACGGATCTGTTGTATACGCCGGACGCTGGAAACATTTATCCCTTCGGGCTGGACCAGATGACACAGGTCACGGTGCCAGGTCTTTCCGCGACGCTGTGCGGCAAGGCCCGACCCGGCCATTTCGACGGCGTAACCAGCGTGGTTTGCCGCCTGTTCAACCAGGTACAGCCGGATGTGGCGGTTTTTGGCCGCAAGGACTATCAGCAATTGCTGATCATTCAGCGCATGGTGGCTGACCTGCATATGCCCGTCAGGATTGTTTCCGGGGTGACCCAAAGGGAATCCGACGGCCTGGCGCTGAGTTCGCGCAATCAGTATCTCAACCCTAAGCAACGGCAGTCCGCCGCGTCTATATACCAGGCGCTCAGGCGGTGTGCGCAGCAGCTGCGCGCCGGCGATCGAGCCTTCCGGCGGCTGGAAAAGGCCGCCCTGGCGCAGCTCAAGTCTGCGGGTCTGCGAGCGGATTACTTTGCCGTGCGCGCCCCGGACCTGGGTCCACCGCAGGTCAAAGCGAAGCGATTTGCCGTACTGGCAGCAGCATTTGCCGGGAAAGCGCGTTTGATAGATAATATTTCGGTACGCGTTTAACGCTGTTTTCCGTTGAAAAACAGGGCTTTAAAGTTTTTTCATTATGTGAAAAAATGTTTGTTTACGGGCCATTCCTTGGTTATTCTTACCGTCAGTTGAAAATTTGTCCGGCACGGAGCACTAAAAGACAATGAAAAACGCTCGTTTAGTTACCATTTCTCTCGCACTGCTGTTGCTAAGCGCAACGGTCAGCGCCGCCCCCATGGGCTATAACGTTGCCTGGCAGGGCTCCAAGGGTTACAGCCTGGCCGGTATGTTTAGCTATGAAGACTCTGGTCAAAGGCTTGTCAAAGCCGGTGATCTGACTTCTTTCATGATCGAAGGCTTCCGCAGAGGCGAGTCCATTGGCAGCTGGTCTGGCAATCCGGGCGCATTCTTTTACAGCGCCGGTTCCAGTCATTTGAATCCTTTTCTGCAGGCCTGGAACCTTAAGGGTCCGGGCGTCGGCTTTGGCTGCTTGTTTATCGGTTGTGGCCTGAAGAACGATTCCGGGATTATCTGGAGGAGTGCTTCATTCGGTGGTCTTTCTGTTACCCCGAAAACTGCCCAGGCAGCATTGCCTGAGCCCGCCACGCTGGGTCTGATCTTTGCGGGTCTGGCGGCATTCGGACTGCGCCGTCGCCTGCGTAGCTGAATAACTCATTAAGGCGAAAAAGCCCCGCTCTGGCGGGGCTTTTTTTTGCCTCCGCTCAGCGGGCTTTGTCATGCTGGCGCTGCATGGCCCAACTGATGTGCTCATTGACCAGCTCCGTGGAATGTCCGGCCCGGGTGGCCAGCGCCGCCAGGGCCGCATTCACGTCGTCCGCGTTGCCCAGCGCCACAGCCAGGTTGCGTAACCAGCCGGTGTAGCCCGTGCGTCGAATGGCGCTGCCCTCGGTGCGCTGCTGCCAGTCGGCTTCACTCCATGCGAATAAGTCAGTCAGCTTGGCCTGGTCGAGGCCGTGGCGGGGCTGAAAGTCTGCTTCATGACTGGGCTTGGCATATTTATTCCAGGGACAGACCAGCTGACAGTCGTCGCAGCCAAATATCCGGTTGCCCAGCGCCGGGCGCAACTCCACGGGAATGCTGCCGCGGTACTCGATAGTCAGGTAGGAAATACAGCGTCGTGCATCGAGCAAATAGGGCGCAATAATGGCTTGCGTCGGGCAGACGTCCAGGCATGCCCTGCAACTGCCGCAGTGATTGGTGACGGGCTCATCCGGTGGCAGCTCCAGGTCGGTGTAAATGCAGCCGAGCATGAACCAGGAGCCGGCATGGCGATTAATCAGGTTGGTGTGCTTACCCTGCCAGCCCAGTCCGGCCTTGGCCGCCAGCGGCTTTTCCATTACCGGCGCGCTGTCGACAAAAGCGCGAAAGCCGAATGGGCCGATCTGTTGCTGAAGACGCTCGGCCAGCTTTTGCAGCCGCCGACGCATGATCTTGTGATAGTCGCGACCCAGCGCATAGCGCGCGATGTAGGCGATATCTTTTTGTTTTAGCCGGGTCGTCGGCGTCACGGCCTCGTCAGGCAGATGATCCATGCGCAGCATAATGACGCTGCGGGTCCCCGGTATCAGTTCATCCGGCCGGCTGCGGCGTTTTCCATGGCGGGCCAGATAGGCCATCTCGCCGTGGTAATCCTGCCCCAGCCAGTGTTCGAGACGCTGTTCAGCCTGCACCAGATCGGTACCGCTGATCCCCAGTTGCTGAAAACCGAGTTCTTGCGCCCAGGCGCGCAGTTGTCGAACCATGGCCGGCGGATCAAGTTGCATCGAGTTCAAAAATTGCCACCAGCGGACTGAACGTGTTCCGACAGTATAATTGCGCCATGGCTTCTCTCTCACAGTTGTTATTTAGTGCCGCCGAGGTTCGCGCCATGGATCGCGCGGCCATCGAAGGCTATGGCATTCCGGGTTACCAATTGATGCAACGCGCCGGCCAGGCGACCTACGCAGCAGCCCGCCAGCGCTGGCCGCAGGCCCGTCGCTGGCTGATCTTGTGTGGCGCCGGAAACAATGCCGGCGACGGCTATGTCATTGCGGCTTTGGCGCGGGCGGGCGGTTTGCAGGTGCGCGTTATGGCATTGAGTTCGCCCGCAAAACTGCGTGGCGACGCCGCGCAAGCCTGGCAAGATTTTGCCGCGGCCGGTGGCAGCGTCGAGGAATTTGATCCCGCTCGGCTGAGAGACAGTGAATTGCTGATGGATGCTTTGCTGGGGACGGGCCTGGATCGGCCGGTGTCCGGCAATTATCTGCAGGCCATCGAGGCGATAAATGGCAGCGGCAAACCCTTGGTCGCCGTGGATATTCCCAGCGGACTGCATGGTGATAGTGGGCAGATACTTGGCGCCGCCAGCCGCGCTGACCTGACCGTCACCTTCGTCGGGCGCAAGCGCGGACTGTATCTGGGCGCAGGTCCGGATTGCGTCGGCGAGGTGCTGTTCGACGATCTGGCTATTCCGGCGCAGGCCATCGGCAAGCCCGAGGCCTCATTGGCCCTATACCAGGCGGACCAGCTGCGTCAGCTGCTGCAGCCGCGTCGGGCGTCGGCGCACAAAGGTCTATTTGGGCATGTGCTGGTGATTGGCGGCAATGCTGGCCTGGGTGGCGCCGTGCGGCTGGCGGCGGAAGCGGCTCTGCGCAGTGGCGCGGGTCTGGTAACGGTAGCCACGCGGCCGGAAAACGTCGCGGCGGTCACCGGTTATCGACCAGAGCTAATGTGCCTGGGGGTACAGCAGCCTGCCGACCTGGATGCAGTCCTGGCGCGCGCCAGCGTGATTGCCCTGGGACCCGGTCTGGGTCAGGACGATTGGTCCAGGGCATTGTTCCAGCGGGTCCTTGAAGCGCCTCAGCGCAAGATTATCGACGCCGATGCGCTGAATTTGCTGGCCGCGAGTCCGCGGTGCCGTGAAGATTGGATACTCACGCCGCATCCTGGCGAGGCCGCTCGCATGCTCGGCCTGGACACGGCCAGTGTTCAGGCGGATCGCCTGTCGGCGCTGCGGGAATTAAACAGGCGCTATGGCGGGGTCACCATTCTTAAAGGGCGAGGCAGCCTGGTGGGCGCCGCCGATCAATTGCCCTGGCTCATTGATGCCGGTAATCCCGGCATGGCGACGGCCGGCATGGGCGATGTGCTCACGGGTATCACCGCCGGACTGTTAGCGCAGTACCCGCAGAATCTGTTTGCCGCAGCAGCGGCCGCCGCCCAGGTGCACGCGCTTGCGGGTGACCGAGCCGCTCGCGCCGGTCAGCGTGGTCTGCTGGCGGGTGATGTTATTGCGGAACTGCGCGCATGTCTGAATCCCGGCGACTAGCGCTGCCGGATGCGGCGGCCACGGACCGCCTGGGTCGTCGGCTGGGGGAGCTGTTGGCGCAGCCTCATGAGCGTGGCCTGACCATCTGGTTGCAGGGCCAGCTGGGTGCCGGCAAGACCAGCCTGGTGCGCGGACTGTTGCGATCACTCGGCCATCAGGGCCGTGTACCCAGCCCGAGCTATACGCTCGTTGAGCCCTACAGCTTGCCAGCGGGCAAGGTTTTTCATGTTGATCTATATCGGCTGCAGGCCGAAAGCGAAGCTGAATACCTCGGCCTGGCTGAGTTGCCCGGTCCGGGCGAGTTGCTGCTGGTGGAATGGCCTGAGCGGGGTGGTGCGGCGGTGGCGCAGCCCGATTTGCGCGTCAGGCTGGCGCTGGACCTGCCGGGCCGGCTGGCTGAATTGCAGATTCAGCCGGCTTGTGGGCCTGAAATCCATGCATTGCTGGAGAATCTCACCGATTTCCCCCAAGCTTAATTGGGCTTGTAGAAACTTTTTCTATCTATATAATTTATATCAAGAAAAGCCTTCAGCATCGCGGTAAGCGCGAGCACAGGGATTCGGGAGTACCAGGGGGCATGCCGAGCAAGTTTTTCACCGTGGGGGTGACAGTTTGTTTGCTGAGCAGCAGCGCGGCAGCGCTGGCTGGCAGCATCGATGGCCTGCGTATTGCGACCCAGGCAGATCGCACCCGCATTGCCCTGGATCTTAGCGAGTCTGCGGAACACAAGTTGTTCACGCTGCCGGCCAGCGGCGATAAGCCGGCCCGCGTCGTCATCGATATCAAACCCAGCCGGCTGACGTCAGGCGCTGTGCCGTTTCCGAGCGGCACTGGCACGGTGGCGCGTATTCGCGGCGCCAATCGTGATGATGGTTCTGTGCGCATTGTGCTGGACCTGAAGCAAGCCGTGCGACCGCGCAGCTTTGTGCTTGGCCCGGAGGGCAACTTCGGTCATCGCCTGGTCGTCGATCTGCAGTCCGCCAGTGCGCCTGCGGCGGTGCCGGCTGCCGTGAAGAGCCAGGCTACGGTCGGCAGGCAGGCGCGCGACCTGGTGATTGCCGTGGATCCCGGGCACGGCGGCAAGGATCCGGGCGCACGCGGTCCCAAGGGCACGCGCGAAAAAGATGTCGTCCTGCAGATCAGTCGTCGCCTGGCGGCTGAAATCGATGTGGAGCCCGGCATGCGCGCGATACTGACGCGTACAGCCGATCAATTTGTACCGCTGCGTGGCCGCATTGAAACTGCCCGTGCCGCCAACGCCGACCTGTTTATTTCCATTCATGCCGATGCTTTTCATGACCGGCGAGTGCGTGGCACAACGGTGTATGCCTTGTCCGAGAAGGGCGCGACGGATGAGGCGTCGCGGCGCCTGGCCGAACGTGAGAATGCCGCTGATCTGATTGGTGGCGTTAGCCTGGATGACAAAGACCCGACCCTGGCCTCGGTTTTGCTGGATCTTTCCCAGAACGCTTCCCTCAGTATGAGTCTGGACGTGGGCGATGAGATCCTGGATGAGCTATCAGGCTTTACCCACTTGCGTAAACGCCGGGTTCAGCAGGCACCGTTCCTGGTGCTGAAGTCGCCGGATATACCCTCACTGCTGATTGAAACCGCGTTTATTTCCAATCCCGAGGACGAGCGCAAGTTGTCCAGCCAGCAACATCAGCAGCGTCTGGCCACCGCGGTGGTTGATGGGGTGCGCGATTATTTTTATGCCAATCCGCCGCCCGGTACGCGGGTGGCTACCCTGGCCCGCGGCGATCGGCCCGCCCCGCGTCAATATGTGATCCGGCAGGGCGATACGCTCAGCGAAATTGCTGCGCGCTATAACGTCACGCTTAGAAATATTCGCTCTGTCAATAACTTGCGCAATGATCGTATTGTAGTAGGTCAAGTTCTGCGCATCCCCAGAACCACCTGAATCCAGGTCTATTTGTCCCAATGGCCGCTGGCAAGGGGCCGATTTGCCCTGGCGTGGTGTTGTGCGCGGTGGATTTCTGAAAGAATCCTCGCATGACAATTCGGCACTTACCGCCCCAGTTAGTGAATCAGATTGCCGCCGGCGAGGTGGTTGAGCGCCCGGCCTCGGTGATCAAGGAGCTGCTGGAAAACAGCCTTGATGCCGGCGCACATCGAATCGATGTGGAACTGGAAGCCGGTGGGCTCAAGCTATGCCGGATTCGCGACGACGGCTGCGGGATTGCGCCGGATGAACTGGCATTGGCGCTGTCTCGTCATGCCACCAGTAAGATCAGTTCATTGGAAGATCTGAACCAGATCGCCTCGCTGGGATTTCGCGGCGAAGCCTTGCCCAGTATTGCATCGGTTTCGGATTTGCGGCTGGTCTCGCGACGGCCCGGCAGCGATGCCGGCTGGGCTGTAGAAGTGAAAGGTGGCGAGAGTGCGGCGGCCAAGCCGGCGGCGCATCCTGATGGCACAACGATTGAAGTTCGCGATTTGTTTTTTAATGTGCCGGCGCGACGTCGCTTTATGCGCACCGAGCGTACGGAATTTACGCATGCCCGCCGAGTCATTGAGGCTATTGCTCTGAGCCGCCCAGCCACGGCCTTGCGCTTGTCGCACAATCGTCGCGTAATTCTCGACTTGCCGGCTGCAGCCGACCTGGCGGGCCAGGAAGCGCGACTGGCGCGGTTGCTCGGCGAGGAATTCATGGCCAATGCACTGCGCGTGGAACGCAGTGCGGGTGGACTGACCTTGTTTGGCTGGATTGCCCGGCCGACGTATTCGCGCAGCCAGCCCGATCAGCAGCAGCTGGTCCTGAATGGCCGCGTGGTGCGCGACAAGAGCTTCGCGCACGCTGTACGCAGTGCTTACGCCGATGTGTTGTTTCATGGCCGACATCCGGCCTATCTGTTGTATCTGGAAATGGACCCCGCGCTGGTGGATGTCAATGCGCATCCTGCGAAACATGAAGTCCGATTTCGTGACCCGCGCAGCCTGCATGACTTCGTTCGCCGCAGCATTGAAGCCGCGCTGGCTGAGACACGTGCCACTGATGAGCAGCCTTCGTCGGCTTTCGCCGCTGCAACAGATCTTGCCGAGCCGGATCTGGCTCGACAGAGTGGTTTGCAGTTTGGCCGTCCGTCCGCCGGGGCATTGCGCGACTCCATGGCCAGTTATGCGCAGCTAGCCGGGGTGCCGAGTGCCGTTGAAATTCCCGCCGAAACACCGCCGCTGGGTTTTGCGCTGGCGCATTTGCACGGCGCTTTTATTCTCGCTCAGAACAGCTCAGGCCTGGTGATCGTCGACGCGCATGCGGCGCATGAACGCATTACCTACGAAGGCTTAAAAGCGGCCTATGCAGAGAGCGGCGTGCAGTCTCAGCCGTTGCTGGTACCACTGACTATTCGTGTCAGCGAGTCGGAAGCCGAGCTGGCTGAGCAACAACAGGACTGGCTTGCAGAGCTGGGTCTGGAGGTGCAGCGAAACGGACCGCAGAGCCTTAGCATTCGGGCGGTTCCGGTATTGCTGCGTGACGCCGACAGCGAAAGCCTGCTCAGAGATTTGCTCGCCGAGCTAAGCAGCGATGCAGGTCGGCAGCAGCTGGTCAGGCGTCTGGATGATGTGCTGGCCGGCATGGCCTGTCACGCATCCGTGCGCGCTAACCGTTCGCTTACCCTGGCCGAGATGAATGCCCTGCTGCGAGCTATGGAAGTTACCGAGCGCAGTGATCAGTGTAATCATGGCCGGCCGACCTGGACGCAATTGAGCCTTGCCGAACTGGATCGGCTGTTTTCGCGCGGACGTTGATGGCGCCCGCAAGCGACGCAGTCGGGCCACCGGTGCTGTGCCTGGCCGGACCCACCGCAGCGGGCAAGACTGCTGCCGCCGTGGCCCTGGCCGAACGGTATCCGCTGGACTTGATCAGCGTAGATTCGGCGATGGTTTACCGCCAACTGGACATCGGTACGGCGAAACCGGATGCGGCGACGCTCGCGCGTGCCCCGCATGCGCTGATAGATATCCGCGACCCCTGGCAGAAATACTCGGCCGGCGAGTTTCGCACTGATGTCCTGGGTCTGATTGCTCAGAGCCATGCACGCGGACGCTGGCCGCTGCTGGTGGGCGGCACCATGCTGTATTTTCGTGCCCTGCGTGAGGGTTTGGCGAGTCTGCCGCCGGCCGACCCGGTATTGCGTGCGGAACTGGATGCCCGCGCCGCCCGGTTCGGCTGGCCTGCCTTGCATGCTGAACTCGCCGGCGTCGATCCGGCTGCGGCTGCGCGAATTGATCCCCACGATGGTCAGCGTATTCAGCGCGCGTTGGAAGTCTTCCAGATCACCGCTGAGCCTTTATCGAGTCTGCAGGCTCAATCGACGCGGCCACCGGCCTTTGAGTTTCGCTGTGTCGCCATGCTGCCTGTCGACCGGGCCTTGCTCTATCAGCGCATTGAGACTCGCCTGGACACTATGCTGGAGGCGGGCTTTTTAACTGAGGTTCAGAGGCTATTTGAATTGCCGGCGATGCACGCTGATCTTCCGGCCATGCGCGCCGTCGGTTATCGGCAGCTCTGGGCGCATTTGCAGGGCCAACTCAGCCTGGCCGATGCCTGCCAGCAAGCTCGCGCTGCAACCCGTCGCTATGCCAAGCGTCAGCTGACCTGGTTACGCAGCGAGCCGGCCTTCCAGCCAGTGGATTGCCAGGCCGGCGACCTGCTAGAGGAACTGGCACGGCGAATGGGAACCGCGAGCCTGGCGGGTGCAAATTGAGAGCGTTGTCTATAGAATTCTTGAAAGTACCGAGGGGCGCGGCCAGCTTTCGGCAGCTCATTGCGGCAACCTGAATTAACAATAACTAACAAAGTGGGGGCGTCGACGATGGCGAAAGGACAACTACTGCAGGATCCATTCCTGAATGCTTTGCGCAAGGAGAAAGTGCCTGTTTCCATCTACCTTGTGAATGGCATCAAGTTGCAGGGTACGGTCGACTCCTTTGATCAGTTCGTGGTGCTGTTGAAAAACAGTGTCAGCCAGATGGTTTACAAACATGCAATTTCAACGGTGGTGCCTTCGCGCAATGTGCGACTGCCCGGCGGGGATGAAGAAGACGAAGACCAAGATTGAGCAGGGTTGCTCCGGCGACTACTTGCATCGGCAGTCTATGGGCTGTGTGGAGTTGCTGATTGTTTGAACGGCCGCGGCGCGGAGAGCGCGCCATCATCGTACATGTCGGTCTGGGCGAAGCCCCCGACCCCGATCATCAGAGTGAATTTGAGTCACTGGCCGATGCGGCCGGAGCCGAGTTGGTGGGTTGCATTATCGCCCGCCTGCGTTCACCGAATCCGCGCTATCTGCTGGGTAAGGGCAAGCTGGAAGAGCTTAAGGCTCTGGCGGTCGAGTCCTGCGCCAGCCTGATTCTGGTCGACCACGATCTGTCCCCCGCTCAGGAACGCAACCTGGAGCGGGCCCTCGAACTTCGCGTGGTGGATCGCACCGGACTTATTCTGGATATCTTTGCCCTGCGGGCCAGAACTTTCGAGGGCAAATTGCAAGTCGAGCTGGCCCAGCTAAAGCATTTGTCCACCCGGCTGGTACGCGGCTGGACTCACCTGGAACGACAGAAGGGCGGCATCGGCCTGCGCGGACCGGGCGAGACTCAGTTGGAAACTGACCGCCGCCTGCTTGGGCAGCGTATCAAGCAATTGCAGGCGCGCCTTAAGCGCCTCACCCAGCGTCGCGACCTGGCCCGCGGTCAACGCCGCAAGCAGGAAATCGCCACGGTATCCCTGGTCGGCTATACCAATGCGGGTAAATCGACGCTGTTTAATCGGCTGACCAGCGCTGATGTGCTGGTTCGCGACCAGCTGTTCGCAACCCTCGACCCGACCCTGAGGCGCCTGGAGCTGGGCGATGCCGGCGCCTGTGTGCTGGCCGATACCGTGGGTTTCGTGCGCGATCTACCCCATGAGCTGGTGGCCGCCTTTCAATCGACCCTGGAAGAGACCCGCGGCGCGCGCCTGCTGCTGCATGTCATAGACGCGTCGGATCCGGCTTCTGATCAGCGTTGCGAGGACGTGGAGGCGGTGCTTAAGCAGATCGGTGCTGGCCACCTGCCGCTCGTTAAGGTTTATAACAAGACTGATATAATAAATTCTCCGGCACGCGTGGAGCGGGCAGACACGGGGGTGGCCCGGGCTGTCTGGCTTTCGGCGGTAACCGGGGAAGGAATTGAATCTCTGCTGCAGGTGATCGGCGAATACCTGCAACAAGACATGGTGCGCGGCACTGTTCGACTCGGCTTCGAGCAGGGTCGTCTGCGCGCATTACTTTACGATAGTGCACAGGTGCTTGATGAACGCGCCCTTGCCGAAGGCGGCTGGGAAATGGACGTTGAACTCGATCGCCGTGGCTACGAGGATTTGCAGAAACGCGAGAATCTGAATTTCCGAGTGCCGTTAGACGATCTGCACACTGCGCAATGGCATTAATGGCATTAACGATTAACACACGGCAGCATGAAATCATGGCCTGGAACGAATCCGGCAACGGCAAGAATCCCTGGGATCGCGGCGGCGGAGGCGGCGGCGATGGCCCGCCTGATCTCGATAAGATAGTCAGGGACTGGCAACAGCGCCTGAACAAGTTGTTCGGCAGCGGCGGCGGCGGTGGTCGCAGTAGCGGCGAGGGCTCCGGGGCAGGCGGTTCGATGATCGTTGGTCTATTGGCCCTGATCCTTGTCGGCTGGGCAGCAACCGGTTTTTACCGGGTCAATGATGCCGAGCGCGGCGTAGTGTTGCGCTTCGGCGCCTATTCGGCCACGACTCAGCCTGGCCTGCGCTGGCATATTCCCTGGCCGGTTGAGAGTGTTGAAAGGGTCAATAGGTCGCAGATTACGCCGTTCAGTCAGACCACGCGGATGCTGACCGCCGATGAAAATATCGTCGTGGTTGACATGGTAGTCCAGTATCAACGCGCCGATCCGACCAGCTACCTGTTCAATGTACGCGATCCTGAAGGCACCCTGAACGACATTAGCGAGAGTGCCATTCGCGAAGTCGTCGGTAAGAACAGTGCTGATTTTGTGTTGCTTGAAGGGCGTGCAGAAATCGCCTTGCGCACTCAATCGCTGATCCAGGAAGCGCTGGATGAGTACGGTGCGGGTATTATCGTCACCAACGTAGCGCTGCAGGACACCAACTTCCCCAGCCAGGTGGAGTCGGCCGTGCAGGATGCCATCAAGGCGCGTGAAGATCGCGCCCGTCTGTCTTTTGAAGCGCAATCTTACGCCAACGATATTTTGCCCAAGGCACGTGGTGAATCCGTTCGTCGCATGGAGGATTCTGAAGCCTATAAGGCGCGAGTGGTTGCCGATGCCCAGGGTGAGTCTTCGCGTTTTGAGCAACTGTTAGTCGAGTATCAAAAGGCGCCCGATATCACCCGCGAACGGCTCTATATAGAAGTTATTGAAGAGGTGTTCGGCAATTCCAGCAAGGTCCTGCTGGACGCTGAAGGCAGCGGCAACCTGCTATATCTTCCCGTTGATAAGCTGTTGGAGAAAGGCTCCAGCGCGAGTCGCTCGCCGAATGCGCTCAACCGCAGTATGTCAGGTTCGGATTCAGATCAGGGCCAGGGTAATTTGCGCATGCAACAAGAATCAGCACGTGCACGGGGGAGCCGCTAATGGCTAGTCGGGGAATATCACTGGTAGCGGTACTCGCACTGATTCTGGTCAGCATGTCTGTGTATGTCGTCGACGAACGTGAGCACGGCGTAAAGTTTCGTTTCGGCGAGATTATTGACTCCGATATACCGGCCGGGCTGCACTTCAAGGTGCCGATCGTTAATAACGTGCTGTTTTATCCCAATCGTGTGCTGACGATTAACAATCCTCAGGAATTGTTTCTTACGCTGGAGAAAAAGAACCTGTTCGTGGATTTCTTCGTCAAGTGGCGAATTAACGACGTTGCTGACTACTATCGTGCGACCGGTGGCGAAGAATTACTGGCGGCGCAACGCTTGCTTGAAATCGTCAAAGATGGAATCCGCGCAGAGTTCGCCAAGCGCACGGTGCCCGAGGTGGTCACGGCTGAACGTCGCGAAATCATGGATCAGATGTTAGCCAGGGCTCGCGCTGATGCTGAACGATTTGGCATTGAGGTTGTAGATGTCCGGGTAAAACGCATTGAGTTCTCGGACGACGTCAGTGAGTCGGTCTATAACCGGATGCGCCAGGAGCGTGCCCGTGTTGCTTCGGAACTGCGCGCAGAGGGTGCGGAAAACGCCGAGCAGATTCGCGCCGACGCCGATCGCCAGCGGACGATTATCCTGGCCGAGGCATATAGGGACGCGGAAGTGATTCGCGGTGAAGGTGACGCCCTGGCAGCCGATATCTATGCCACGGCCTTCGGTAGAGATAAGGAATTCTTCTCTTTCTATAGAAGCCTGCAAGCCTATCGAAGATCCCTGGGCCGGGAACAGGACTTACTGGTGCTCGACGCCAATAGTGAATTCCTGCGCTATTTGAACCAGTCTAAGCCCACACGCTGAGCCTTGAGCCAGTGGCGGCGGATTCGGTGCCCAGGTGAACTGGACAGATCTGCTTTCGGCTTTCGCCCTGTACCTGGTGATCGAGGGGCTGTTGCCCTTTGTGACACCGAGTGGATGGCGCAGGAGCCTTGCTGCGGTTGCCCAGCTTAGTGATGGTCAGTTACGGATATTCGGTTTGATCGCTATGGGCGCTGGCTTGTTGCTACTGCTGCTAGTCCGCAGCAGTTGATCCGGAATAGTTGAGTACTTCGAGAAATAGTTTTGGGTAAGAGCGTCATTATTGTCGGCGCCCAGTGGGGCGATGAAGGCAAGGGTAAGATTGTAGACTTGCTGACGGATCGGGCTTCGGCCGTGGTCCGCTTCCAGGGAGGCCACAACGCGGGACATACACTGCTGATTGGCGGTGAGAAGACAGTCCTGCACCTGATCCCATCGGGGATTCTGCGTGAGAATGTGGATTGCATCATCGGCAACGGTGTCGTCGTGCATTTGCCGTCGCTACTGCAGGAGTTCGACGAGCTACAGGCCCGTGGTGTTGATGTTGCTTCGCGGCTGCGCATAAGCGCCGCTTGCCCGTTGATTTTGCCGACCCATATTGCGCTTGATCACGCACGTGAAAAATCTGAGGCTATTGGCACGACGGGCCGCGGAATCGGACCAGCCTATGAAGACAAGGCCGCCCGGCGTTCGCTGCGAATTTCTGATTTGTTTGACAGCAAGCGTCTCGCTGAACGACTGCGCAGCGTTTACGAGCTACACAACTTCATGCTCAGCAATTACTACAAGGTTGCCGAGCTTGACGTTGAGGCGACGCTGGCCGAATGGCTGGCAATGGCAGAGCGACTAAAGCCGCTGGTTATTGATGCCGCGGATTACATAGGCAAACTGCAACAACAGGGTGGCAACCTGCTGTTCGAGGGCGCGCAGGGCACGCTGCTCGATGTTGACCACGGCACCTATCCTTTTGTCACCTCATCGAATACCACGGCCGGGGCAGCGGCCACCGGCACCGGTGTTGGGCCACGCTCTTTCGATTATGTGCTGGGTATTGTGAAGGCTTACACCACCCGGGTCGGTTCCGGGCCGTTCCCGACGGAGCTATTCGACGATATGGGCCGCCACCTGGCCAAAGTGGGCGCCGAATTCGGCGCAACCACCGGTCGTCCGCGGCGCTGTGGCTGGTTTGATGCCGTTACCCTGCGTCGTGCGGTGTTGAATAACAGCATCAGCGGCTTATGTGTCACCAAGCTGGATGTGCTTGATGGCCTGGAGACCTTGAAGCTGTGCATCGGCTATCGCCTGGACGGCGAGGAAATACAGGTGCCGCCATTTCTGGTCGATCGCTTCGCCGAGTGCGAGCCTGTTTATGAAGAGATGCCAGGCTGGGTCAGTTCGACGGTGGGTATCACCGAGCTGGCAAAACTGCCGGCCGAGGCGCGTGACTATCTGCAGCGTATCGAGACCGTGTTGGATGTGCCGTTGGCCATGGTCTCGACGGGTCCCGACCGCGACGAAAATATTATTCTGAATCATCCCTTCGACTGAGGTTTTGCCTGTATGGCCAGCGCCGCTATCGCCAAAAACTCCAGGCCCCTGCGAGCCGGTTCGGGCAAGCGGCGCCCGCTACTATGGGTGCTCGTTGCGACGCTAGTACTGGGCGGCTGCCTGAGCACCCGATTCATATTTAACCAGGTGGACTGGTTGATGGTCTGGTATCTCAGCGATGTTTTCAGCCTCGAGAAAGAGCAGAAAAAAGAGCTGAGCCAGGTGGTGAATCGCAACCTGGACTGGGTGCGCACCGAGCAACTGCCGCAGTACGCAGGCATGCTGCGGGCGGTAGACGCAAGCATTGCCGATGGCAGCCTGACCGTCGAGCAGCTCGATGGTGAGTTTGCTCAGATGATTTCCATGTGGGACGTGTTTTTGCGCCAGGTGATTCCCGATATGGCGACCTTCCTGGGTGGTCTGAGTGACGAGCAGGTCGCTGATTTCGTCAGTAACAGCGAAGTCAAGAACGCGGAGCTCTGGGAGAAATATGCGGGTGAGACGCTGGAAAAACGCGCCGAGCGGCGCCTGAAATCGGCAATAAAGAATCTTCAGCGCTTCACGGGCAAGCTGAATGATCAGCAAGTCGCACTGGTGGCCAGCCACCTGGATCGTATGTACGACAATTCCGCGGAATGGATGGAGGGCAGGCGCCAGTGGCAGGTGAATTTTCAGGCCCTGGTCCTCGAGCGGCCGCCAAGAGATCAGTTTATAGCGCGATTTGAGGCGATGATTCTCGATCCCAATGCCGTCGATAGTGAGGACTATCGACGCAAAGTTGATGCGAACAAGACGATTTTGCTGGAAATGTTCGTGGACCTGACTACGCAGCTGGACGCCAAGCAACGCCAGCGCTTAAGCCAGCGTCTTAATGATTTTGCCGATGACTTCGATGCCCTGGCCAATGACGAAAAGCTCAACAAAAAGGCGGTCGAACGCGAGGCTGCCTGAAGCGTTGGCAGGTTTCCGGTTCAGGCCTCCGGGACTATCGATTCCAGTCCCTCACGCAATTTGACGGCCCAGCGTCTTGCCAGGCGGCGCACTTCGGCCCAGGTGGTCACCGCGTTGCTCTGCATACCCATATCGCCGGCCGACTCTGCCGCGCGCCGTTCCACGGCCCGGGCGATGGTTGCACCGCTCATGGAATCTTCGAGCTGAATGACCAGCGTAGCCGCGCCGACCTGGCGGAGATAGATTTCGCCCCGCCCAACGATATCCGGCGGCACGTAGGAAACGATATCGAGCATTGCGCCCTCGACGATCATCACGTCGAAGCCGGGCGTATCAGTCATCGTAAAACGGGTGCTCTTGCCGAGTTCTTCATCAAAGATCTTGCTGACCTCTTGCTCCAGGCGCTGCTGGTCTGCGTCGCTGATGTAGAACTCCCTGTTGCTGGAGCGTCGCGCACCCGAAGCGGACATTTCCTTCACTGCACGGAATTCGAAAGAGGCGCCGCCCGGCATGACCTTGGTATAGCGAGCCAGGTTGATCTCCGGATCGACCCAGGCGCCGGCAAAACGGGCATTATCGACTTTGACCAGGCCGTCAAAGGTGACCTCGGCGTTCGGTCCGGTTTGCAGGCTGGGTTCGCCGGCGCAGCCCGCCAGCAGGGCAAGGGTTGCCGCGACTATTGTTAGTTTTCTCATGTCTAAAGCCCTTCAATTGGGTGATCGCAGTATTACTGCGGTTTCCGGGCGGTTGCCGTTGAAAGCAAGCCGCTAAAGATTTTGCTGGCAGAACGTATCCATTCCAGCTTTTCAGGATAACAGGCTGCATTTTAGCCCCTTGCCGGGGTATTTGGAGCGCGTGGCTGCCGTCACGCCGGTGTACTGTTTCGAAGGCTGGCGCACAGCCGAAGATCACCCAGGAGCCTGGCGGGCAAATCCCTGTTGGCATACCCAGGGTCGCTCGGGTAGCGTGCGCGCATGACTAAGCATCCGCCCGGATCCGAGCCGTGAGTTGGCGCAAGCTTCCGCTGGACTCAAGCCAATGGCTACCGCTAGACCGTAATCCCTTGCCCTATGCCGGGCTCGTGACCTCGCTGCCGGAAGAGCACGACTATGTCTGCGAGGTTGACGGGGATCTGCCGCCGCTGGAAGGCACGCTGTACCGAGTCGGACCGGGTCTTTACGACCGCGGCCCTGATCGGCGGCGCATGGTGCTCGACGGCGACGGGCTGGTGCAGGCGCTGAGTTTCTCTGCTGGCCAGGTGCGCTTTCGCAATCGCTATGTCCGCACCCGCAAGTATCTGGCCGAGAGTTCAGCCGGTCGCTTCCTTTATCCGACTTTTTCGACCCATGGCTCGGGTCCGTTGCACTACAACCTGGGCTTAAGTCTTGCCAATCAGGCCAACACTACCGTGATTGAATGGGCCGGCCGGGTATTCGCGTTTGATGAGTCCCAGCGTCCCTATGCGCTTAATCGACAGCTCGATACGCTGGGTGAGAGCAGCCTGGATCCACGCCAGCCCGGATTGCGCTATTGGGCGCACTGGAAGCTGGATGCGGCGCACCGGCAATTGCATTTGCTCGCCATCCTGCCGGGGCCGCGCCCGAGCGCCAGGGTGGTCAGTCTGGATCTTGCCGGGCGAGTGGTTGCGCGGCAGAGCATCCCCTTGCCGCGTTCGGTATATATTCATGACTGGTTCGTGACACGTCACCATTTCGCCTTCGTTCTGCATCCTGCCTACATTGATCCCGCACAGGTACTGCAGGTGTTGATTGCACGCCAGACATTTTCCGAAGCGATCCGTTGGCAGCCGGAGCGGGGCAATGTGTTGCAGGTCGCGCGACGGGGTAGCGAGGAGACGCAGACTTTCGAGCTGGAGCCTTGCTGGATGTGGCATGCGATTAACGGTTATGAATCCGGCCAGGCCCTGATTCTGGATTTTATCGGTGCGCGCGGCGGCGGTGGCCTCGGCAATGCAGACGATTCACCTTTATTCGGCATCATGCGCGGCGAGCCTGGATTGCCGGAAGAGCCTGTCAATTACCCGCGTCGTTACCGGGTGGATATGGCCGCTGGCAAAGTTGAGGATACGATCCTCGACGCTTCGGCCAATTACGAACTCCCGTCCATATCAGCTACTGAGCGATCGCTCTCTTATAGTCATGCCTACATGATTCAGGCTGATGCCGGCGAAATCTTTGCGCGCAGCCTGTGCCAGCTTGATGGCCAGACGCTGCAGCGTCACAGCTTCGGCTTCGAGCAGGGCGAGTACGTCTCTGAGCCGGTCATGCTTGATCATCTGGGCGGCGAGCGCGGACGCTACGTGATCAGCCAGATCTATAATGCCAGCGAGCGGGCCAGCTATTTTGCGATTTTTGACGATCGTGATTTTGCGGCCGGGCCGCTGGCACGTATCCGACTGCGCCATCATGTGCCGCTGAGCTTCCACGGTTATTGGTCGGCATTGGTTTGAGCGAGTCGCCGGGTAGTACCTGTTGATCGTCAGGGTTGAGCTGTCACGCCGGGAGTTCTGCGGCGAACCAGGGCCTTCGCTAATTCCGCCGCAAGCAGGACCACTGATGCCAATGCAAAGCAGGCTATCAGTTCACCGGCAGTGAGCGGCTGGGTGTTAAAGATATCCTGGAACGCGGGCACATAGATCACAACGATTTGTAGTACGACGGTGAACAAAATAGCGCCCAGCAGTGGCAGGTTGCTGAGCAGTCCCAGCGAAAAGAGTGATTCGCTTTCGGAGCGAACAGCTAGAACGTTCATCAGCTGCGCGAAAGTCAGTACCGTAAAAACGACGGTCTGCCAATTCTCGGAACCACTCTTAAAGGCCCATGCCTGGCCAGCAATCGATAGTCCTCCGATGAGTAGCCCGACCCACAATATGTGCTGCCACATGCCATTGGCAAAGATGCTTTCTTTTGGCGCGCGAGGTTTTCGGCTCATCAGGTTTTTTTCACCTGCTTCGGCAGCAAGCGCGAGCCCGGGTAGTCCATCAGTTACCAGATTTATCCAGAGGATATGTATCGGTAACAGTGGAATCGGCAGGCCGAGGAGAGGGGCCAGCAACATGGTCCAGATTTCGCCGGAGTTACTGGTCATCGTATATTTAATAAACTTAAGAATATTATCGAATATTCGTCGTCCCTCTCGGACGGCGCCGACTATCGTCGCAAAATTGTCATCCATGAGGACCATGTCCGCGGCTTGACGAGCAACGTCTGTGCCCTTGCGGCCCATTGCCACGCCGATATCGGCGCGCTTGAGGGCCGGCGCATCATTCACTCCGTCGCCCGTCATAGCGACGAATTCCCCCTGTGATTGCAAGGCTTCAACGATGCGTATTTTCTGTTCAGGATTTACGCGGGCGTATACCCGAGTGTCGGTGACCCGTGCAGCAAATGCTTCCTTGCTCAACGATGCGAGTTCGGTGCCTGTCATGACCTGGTCGTTCTTGCCGGCGATGCCGACGCGCTGAGCGATTGCTTGTGCAGTACCCGGATGGTCGCCGGTAATCATGACGGGAGAAATGCCGGCTCCAAGGCAGTCTGAGACAGCCTGGGGTACTGACTCGCGTGGCGGGTCGATTAACGCGACCAGAGCCAGCAATTTCAGCTCGTTACCGAGATCATCGTCTACATTGGCCAGCTTTCGGCTGGCCAGCGCGAGGACACGGTAGCCCTCTCCGGCGAGCAATTCAGCCATCTGCAGTGTGCTTTCAGCTGAAAACACGGCATCGGAATCGGCCCATGTTGCGCAATCGGGCACTACCGACTCCGGCGCGCCCTTTACAAATGCAAGCATGCCTTCTTCGCTTTCGTGCACCGTTACCATTCGCTTGGTCTCGCTGTCGAAAGGGATTTCTCGTGCTCGCGGGTAGGTTTTCTCCAGCGCCGACTTCGAGAAACCAAGACCCTCAGCTAACTCAAGCAGGGCAATTTCGGTGGGATCGCCAACCAAGGTTTCCTGGTCGTCCTGTCTTACATCGTTGTTCAGCGCGAGCGCCAGGCCTAGCAAAGACGGCGACTTGATCGGGCGATAGCTGGGCGCATCAAAACGTGATTCGCCGATCACCAGGAACTCGGCATGCATTTGGTTTTCGGTAAGGGTGCCGGTTTTATCGGCACAAATATAAGTGACAGAGCCCAGCGTTTCGATTGCCGGCAGACGTCGCACTAGCGTATTGCTGCGGATCATCTTGCGCGCGCCGAGCGCAAGGGAAACCGTCACGACGGCGGGTAGTGCCTCGGGAATCGCGGCAACGGCCAGGCTTACTGCGGTCAGAAACATGATGACCGGCGATTCGCCACGCAATAGCCCGATGATAAAGATGCAAAAACAAATGGCCAGAATCGCAAGTCCAAGGCGCTTGCCAAAGCGAGTCAGGCGTTTTTGCAAGGGTGTTTTCAGGGTTCTTGTCGTGCGTAATAATTCGGCGATGCGGCCGAGTTCTGTACCCATACCGGTTGTCACCACGATTCCGGTGCCTCGGCCTCCTGTGATCAATGAGCCTTTAAAAGCAAGATTGCGCCGGTCTCCCAACGGCAAGGCGGGCTCCGTTAGCGGTTCAATACATTTCGCGATTACTTGCGATTCGCCCGTCAGGCTCGATTCATCGGCGGTCAGTTGTATCGACTCTATCAATCGCAAGTCGGCGGGGACGCCGTCACCGGCTTCAAGCTCGACGATGTCGCCGGGCACCAGTTCGCTGGACGGCAACTCACGGATCTGACCGTCACGGCGAACCTTGGCCGACGGTGCCGAGAGCATTCGCAGCGACGCCAGGGCGCGCTCCGCACGGTACTCTTGCACGAAGCCAATAATGGCGTTGAGTGCAACAATGACGAGGATAGCAATTGCATCCCGGGGCTCACCGACAACTCCGGATACCACGGCGGCGGCGATGAGGACCAGAATCATGAAATCGGAAAACTGACCGGCAAGCATCCACAACAGTCGTCGCTTCGATCCCTCAGCGATTACGTTGTCGCCATATTGGCGTCGACGCTCTTCAACCTGGCTGTTGTTGAGCCCTTGGTCCAAATTGACCGATAACTCTTGGGCCAAGTCGCTGACTTCGAACAGATGCCAGGTTTTCAGGTTTACTGTCACGAGGCGGGCTCTCCAGCGAGTTCAATGGGTCGCCTGCCGCAGTAAGTCAGCGGCATTTCCTTCGAATAGCGTTTCAGGACCAATTGCTTTCGCCTTCACGAGTAATTGCCGCAAACCAGTCGTCGCCAGACAGTAACTGCCTTATCGCTGCCTTCGCCGTGCGTACAGCATGCATACCTATAGTTCGGCTAAGGTTCTACACCGTGTTTTATTCAATAGACGAACGGTGCCTGGCTCGCGGGAGGAGATCGAATCTGTGACTGTGTCGTGGCTTTGGCAGCGGCCAGTCAATTGTGACTGCATAAAGTCTTGCTCTCGCGATCAGTAATCCGGCCGCTAGCGCAAGTACTCGCGGCAGCGCAGATCGCCGTCGGGTACCTCGGGGTCGGTGCCGGCACCGCGCGGATAGCGATCGCGGTCGCAGAGTGCGGCTAACAGGTCCAGCAACAGTGTGGTCTGCTCGGCAGCGCTCAGGCCCTTTTCAAGTTGCGGTCCCATGTCCGAGCCGGGCTCGCCCGCCAGGGTGATCATGGCTACGGCATAGCCGTAATAGCGTGCGTGCTGTCCCAGGCTCTGCTCGCCGTTATCGAAGATGATCTCGGTGGCGTCGCTGCCATGGCAGGTCTCGCATTGCTGTTGATAGAAATCCCGGCCGCGCGCGGCATTGCCGCCGGCGGCGAGCACGAAGCCCTTGGCTGACTCGCTGGAGAGTGCATAGAGATCGTCAGGGTGGGGCAGTTGCCGGTCGCGCACGGCGAGCATGTAATCGACCAGTGCGCCGATCTGGTTGTCATCTAACACTTCGCCATAGGCTGGCAGGCCGCCATAACCATTGTTGAGCCGTTCAATCCAGTCGTCGCGACGGTCGCTCGCGTAGCGCGGGCTTAGCGGACCGTCCGGCAGTACAAATTCCTTACCCTGATAGGCGCTGCCATAGATACCAGCGTCACCGCGCATGTCCCAGCCCAGCAGGTTCTTGAGCCGGTAGTCATGGCCGTTGTTGGCAAGCGGTTGGCCGTCGCTGTCGTTCAGCGTGCCGTTAGCATTGGGTCCGCCGAGGCCGTCTATCGCCGCCGTTTCCGGGTCGTCGGGGACAAAGTTTGTATCAATTGCCTCATACCACATATCAAAAAGGCGGCCGCCAAATGCCAGGTAGTCGCGCTCGGTAGCCGCGCTATCCGCGTGGGCTGCGACGGGCAGCAGGCTGAGAATAATTACAGTGAGTTTGACCAGATGCATAAAGAACTACCAGCGACTTTCCTGAGATACCAAGCATTATCCCACGGCTTTGTGTTGGGGATAGTCCGTTTCCAGCGTGCAAATTGTCAGGAGAACTGCTGCTTGTGCCCGGTCGACCACGCAACAATCATTTCGGGCCGGTTTTCCACGGCGTGAACTGGTTCTCAAGCTTTTCGCCGAACGCTTGGCAAAGTGTCTGCATGGAACCGCAACAAGCCTATTTGCTCGGTCGCGCGTGCATGAATGTTGCTCAGGCAGGTCGCCTGCTTGGGCGGCGTTTATCGCAACAGGAGCGCAATGCGGCCTGGTTTGCGCTGGGATTTTGGTCCGTTGGCGAGGCATCGGAAAGCCTGCTGGACGACACGCTAATGGCGGTGCGTGAACACTTGGCATTTATCAGCTACGAATCCCCTGACCAGCCGGCGTCGGAAGCCTGGGCCGAGTGGCTGCTTTATGCGCCTGTGGTGGAATTGAAGCGCCGCTGCTGAGTTGTCGTTCGAACCAGGTTTGCCTGCGTTGCTCGAGCGGACATCCCATCCAGTTGTAGCGAGCCGTTTGCTGCCCGAATAGCTGCTGTCCAGATGACAGACGTATCCGTCTTTCGCGTCGCCCAGCTGTCCCGACGAATCGCGGGACCATCTTGTCTGCGCAAGGGGAATTCTGCGGACGTCGATTATGTAAAGTGCGAAGTGTCCCCGCAAATTATTGGTTTTGCAGTTTCTGTCTGGCCGATACCTGAGCTCAGTCGCGAGCTAGTGCTCGATTATGGCTCTCTGCGGACTCAGCTTGTTGTGCTTGTGCAGCGCGCGGACTATAGTGAATCTGCTAACCAATTAACGATAAGAATCAATAAATAAGATCGGTTAGGTATTCTTGACTTGAAGCGCCAGCAGCCGATGCTGCAAGGCCTTCCATGCCCGCCGCTCTTGGGAGACTCTGATGCCCAGATCCCCTCGCGTGGCGAGCCACGCCAGTTTCCGCTTGCTGGCAGCCTCAATCGCTTGCCTGTCCCTCGGTTGGCCGCTTGCGGTCCTCGCTGACGATGAAGATATCGTCACGTCGCTGCCAGGCACAGATGACGACGATGTCCTGGTCATCAACTCACCCCTTGTCCCGGATGCCGACGTCACCTCCGTTTTGGGCGGGACATTCCAGGCAACGGCCACCGGTGTCGACGCCGCTGACGGTAATGACACGGTTACCGGCAACGCGACCATCGAACCCGATGCAGACGCCGACGTATTCCTGATCATCGACCCTTCCGAATCTGAAGCACGGGCGGAAAGCATCGGGATTAAGGCAGGTAGCGGTAACGACACGGTCACGTCCAACGACGTTATCGATGCCAGTGCCGGATCATTGGGTGGGTATGCCGATGTCCTGTCGGTCGATGACGATGACACCGATAACACGCCCAGCGACGAGGAAGAGATCGACGTCTCGGTGACCGGCACCTCCAGCGCTTCGGGTATCGAGGGCGACGAAGGCGATGACGAGATCACCAATAATGCGTCTATCACGACAACAGCGGAGTCCACGATCGGTGGCGCTGCATTTCCACTAGGCGCGCAGGTAACCAAGGAACTGAAAATAAATGCCTCGTCCACGGCCGAAGCCACGGCCCAGGGGATAAACGGCGGAGCAGGCGGCGACCAGGTCACCAACACCGCGCCCATTACCTCGACCGCTGATTCGAAAGCCAGGACCCTGAGCATCGGGGTCGCATCGGGAGACGGCACCAACGAAACAGAAATAGCCGTTGAGGCCAATGCAGAGGCGACGGCCAATGCCGACGGTATTAATACCGAGACCGACAGCACTGAAACTGTTAACGATGTGTCCTTTCCGCTCGACCAGGGCGGCCTGAGCGTTACCTTCGAGCGCACCATCGTTACGCCCGAGGGTGATGACACCGTCGTGCACGACGAGACTATTAACGCCACCGCGTCGGCTGTCGCGGGGGCCGCTGACGGCAGTATCTCCATCGGGTCCGAGGGCACGGCGGGGTCGAAGGCCAACGCCACGGCGAGCGCCGACGGCACCGGTATTTCCACCGGTGGGGGCAGCGATACGGTGTCTGCTGCCGACACCATCAATGCGACCGCGACCGCCACGGCCAGGGGCCGCTCAGTCAGCATCTCGGAATCCGGCGGCGCCAAGTCCAAATCCGAGTCCAAGACCTCCAGCAAGGCCAATGCCACAGGCATCAAGACCGACAGCGAAGATACCGCCAGCACGTTCACCACCACAGTGCTGATCAACGACGCCGGTCTTACGACGGGCGTGGACTACGAAGCGACCTCGGACGCCGGGGCCGATACCGTGAACAGCTCAGCCGACATAACGGCGACGGCAGACGCTTTTGTCCGGGAAGAGAACCTCGCCATCACGATTGACGGCTCGGCATCGGCGGAGCTGGACGCTGAGGCCAACGCTGATGCGGTGGGCATCGGCACGGGCGGCGGCGCTGACGAGGTCACCAGCGACGGCGTCGTTGATGCGATCGCCACGGCCGATGCGGTGGCGGTGGGCGTGGCCGTTGGACAGGACGATGGGGAGAAACTCAAGACCGAGGTAGAGACCAAAGCCGGTGTGAAGGCCGTGGCCAATGCGGGTGGCATTGTCACCGATGGCGGCACCGCGCGTACCGTGCTCGACTTCGACCTGGCGATCACTGCAAACAGCCTGGATACCAGTTTTGACAGGCTGCTGGAGGCATTCTTTGCCAATGACAACATCTTCAGCAACGGTCCGGTGTCGGCCGATTCTACGGCCCGAACCGGGGCAGGCCAGGCAACCGTAGCCATTGACGGTACCGCCTCCGCGAAACTGGCCGCCGAGGCCACAGCCAAATCGGCTGGTCTCGACGCCGGTGGCGGTAATGATTCCATCAGCACCAGCGACAGCGTATCCGCAACCGCCGATGCTTTGAGCGGTGCACTGAGCATTGGTTTTGGCCAGAAGACCGCGGAAAAGGCCAAACCCAAGGTCGAAGTGGAGGCCGGATCCACTGCAAACTCGTCGGCAACGGGCATTGCTGCCGACAGTGGCAAGACCGAAACGGTGACGGCGAGCCTGATCATCGATGAGACAGGCCTGGAAACAGAAGTCAGCGTTATAGAAACAGCCGTTGATGGTGACGACGTGGTTGCGGTCGGGGGTGACGTTACCGCTGACGCAGAGTCGAACGCCGGTGCAGTTGGCGGGAGTGTCGCAATTGATGGTGCGGCCAACGCTGAGATTGCAGCCAAGGCAATCAGCAGTGCCAGCGGTATCGAGACCGGCGGCGGTAACGATTCGGTTGTCAGCGGCTGCGATGTCGCGGTGCCGGGCGATTGTGCGCCGGACGTGGCTGCCGACGGCCAGATTACGGCCAGCGCCGTCTCACGGGCGCTCGCCGTTGCGGCCGGCGTGGGTGTGAAAAAGACTGATGCGAGCTCGTCCAGCACCAAGGTGAAGGCGGAGACAGTCGCCGAGGCAACGGCGACGGGCATTTCCACCGATGGTGGTGAAACCAGCCAGACTACGGCCGGTGAACTTTCTATTCGTGCGGAGGGCCTGCAATTTGGATTCGAGCAGGTCTCCACGGCCGCCAGCGGCGACGATTCGGTGGAAAATCGTTATGGGGTTGACGCCGACGCGACGGCAACCACGGGTAACATCGCTGTCGCCGTGACTATCAAGGGTACCGCCCGGTCTACGGTAGACAACACCGCCACCGCGACAGCGACTGCCATCGATACGGGCGGCGCCACGGACACGATCACTAACGATGGCGTCCTGACGTCGACTTCGGACGCCACGGCGGCCAGTGCCAACGTCAGCGTATCAACGACTGGCGCCGCCGTTGCCAACAGTGGCGTCCTCGGCGCGGGCACCACGGCGACGTCAACGGCAACGGGTATTTCCAGTGCCGGCGGAGATTATGAGAAGTCGCTGCTGATCGACACCTTCATTGGCTTCGACGAGATCAACGTGACGGCCGATGTTGCTTCGAGCAACGACTCGATTGGCGCCGATGGTGCCGACACCATCGACAACCGTGCCGCGATCACGGCTGACAGCGAGGCCACGGCGGCCGAAGTAACCGTCGGCGTCAGCAGCAAGGGTGTTGCCGCGACCATCAGCGGCGCTTCGACAGCGGCGAAGTCGTCGGCCATCGAGTCCGGCAATGGCGCCGATGTGATCAACAACGAAGGCGCACTGATGTCGACGGCGGACGCCGAGACCTATACCGCTAACGTGGCTGTGGCCGCCAAGGGCCTGGCGGCAGCCATCAACAGCGTTTGGGATGGCGGCACCAAGGCGGACGCCAATGCAACCGGAATCGATGCAGACAGTGGCACCAGCCAGCAAAAGACGGTGGACGTGGATGTAACCGCCGACAAAGCCCAGATCATTTACGACGACACCACCATTGCAGCCTCGGGCGACGATCAGATTACCAATTCGGGACGAATCGACACCATCGCCACGTCCAGTGTTCTCAACGGCAATGTGGCGATCACGCCGACCGGCGTCTCAGCAGCTGCCTCGACGGCGAAGTCCACGGCCACATCCACGGCGATCAGGGGCGGCGATGGCGCCGACAGCATAACGAACAGCGATTCTGTTGATGGCGGGCTGGACAGCATGGCGACCGCCACAGCCGTCACCGCCAACGTGGCGGTCACCAACGCAGGTGTGGCCGCGGCAGCGGATGCCGTGTGGGACGGTGGCACGACCGCGGAAGCAACCGCGACCGGCATTGCCGGTGATGGCGGCAACCGGAGCGAAACCACCCGGCTGGCCATCGGCACCGAGGAATTTGGTTTCGAGTCGACGCAAGAACTGGCCGCCGGCAGCGATACGATCTCGAATACCGGCGGCATTGATACTGAAGCGACGGCAACGACGGTGTCGCTTTCTGTCGCCGGGGTGATCAGCAGTGGCGTCGCAGTGGCAACGGCCACCTCAACCTCTGACGCACGCTCCACCGCCATTGATGCCGGCGCCAGTGATGATGTTGACGATGTCTTTAACTCCGGCCGCCTTGATTCCACCGCAACCGCAAAGGCAGCGGCCGGTTCGGTCAGCATTACCAATACCGGCGCGGCACTGTCCGGCGATTCCGTCTGGGATGGCGGCACCAAGGCCAATGCTACGGCCCGCGGTATTGATCTTGGCGGCGGCGGGGAAACCCTGACCAACGAGGGCGGTATCGACGCCACCGCTGATGCCGAGGCGGCATCGGCCGCCGTTTCAGTTGCGATCGCCGGCGTCGCCGGTGCAACGGCAACTTCCACCGGTGTCGCCGACGCCGTGGCCATCGACGCAAGCGTCGGGGACGATATCGACACCATAGAAAACAGCGGTGATCTGATTGTCGATGCGAACGCGAAGGCAGCATCAGCCTCGGTCGGATTTGCCAATGCGGGTGCATCTTTCGTTGCGGGTGCCGTCTGGGACGGTGGCACGACAGCGACAGCCGAAGGACGCGGCATCAAAGTTGGGGATGGCGCTGACGATGTTGGTAACGATGCCGACATCACGGTCACGACCGACTCCAAGGCCGCCGAACTAGGCGCGAGTATCACGATTACCGGCGTGGCGGGCGCGGTGGCTACGTCCACAGCCGAAGCCGATGCGGTCGCTATCGATACGGGTGCCGGTGACGATACTGTCCGCAGCGGCGTCGCGGCGGTTGATCCTGTCGTGGCAGAGTCGTGCGAAGAGGCCGAATCGTGTATCGCCGTCCAGGCCGATGCGTTGGCGGCCACCGCCACAGTGGGCGTCACCCTTACCGGCCTGGCCGTAGCCGGCGATGCCGTCTGGGACGGCGGCACGGGCGCGGATGCGCAGGTCCGCGGCATTGCGACGGGTGACGGCGCCGACACCCTCGACAATTACAGTTTTGTCGACGCGGACGCGAGTGCCCTGACTACTTCAGTGGCCGTCAGTGTCGCGATCACCGGTGTGGCCGGCGCCACGGCTAAATCAACGGCTACCAGCGATGCCGTTGCAATCGATACGGGTCTGGGAGCGGCGGCGGATACGGTCAACAATTTTGGCAAGCTCGACGTGCGGTCTTTTGATCTGGCCACCTCAGCGGCAGTCACGGTTACCACTGCCGGGCTGGCAGTCAGCGAAGGGGCCGTATGGGACGGCGGCACCACGGCCGATGCCGTCGGCCGCGGAATCCAGACCGGCGGCGGCGCTGACCTGATCAACAACCGTGCTGCGATCAATACCGATGTCAACGCCAATACGGCGGCCGCGACGGTCAGCGTGGCCGTCGCGGGGGTCGGTGTAGCGGTGGGCACGTCCACGGCCAAGGCGCGCACCAGCGGCATCGATGCCGGTGCGAACGATAGCGCGGCCGATGGCGACACGATTGATAACAGTGCCGACGGTGACATCACCGTGGATGCGGATTCTGTGGCCGTGACGGCCACTGTCACGGTGACGCCTGGCGGCCTGGCCGTTGCCACCGATTCCATCTGGGATGGTGGCACCACGGCCCAGACCACCAGTCGCGGTATCGAAACCGGACGCGGTGCGGACCAGATCGACAACGCGGGCGATATCGATGCCAGCGGCTCAGCGACGTCGTTGGCGGCCAGCGTGGCTGTCGCCGTGACCGGCGTGGCCGGTGCCGCGGTGGCATCCACCAGCGAAACCGAAGTGACGGCCATCGACACGGGGGATGACGAAGAAGACGATGTCGTCAACAACAGCGGCGTGCTGACAGCGAATGCCGATGCCATTGGCGCGTCGGCCGCAATCTCATTCACAGCAGCCGGTGTCGCCGGCGCCTATAACGCGGGTACGTCCACCGATGCACTGGCCCAGGGTGTTGCGCTGGGCGGTGGCGCGGACACAGTCGATAACGACGGCGATATCAACGCCGATGCGCTGGCCACTTCCACCGGCGTGAGCGTAGCCGTCGCGATTGAAGGCGTGGCGGGTGCGGTGACGGGCGCCAGTGCCGCTGCGGATGCGATTGGCATCAACGCCGGCAGTGGCGGCGACATGATCGATAACAGCAAGACCATCACGACGAACGCGCTGGCTGAAGCGGACGTAATCAGTGTTGCCGGTGTGAAGTTCGGCGTGGCTGTGGCCGGCAACGATACCGTGGGATGGCGGCGTCACCGGCGACGCGCTGGCCGAGGGCATCAGGGGCGACAGCGGCACAGATACGCTCATCAACAGCGGCAGTATCGACAGCACGGCCACCGCGATCACGCCAACAGCCACTATTTCGTTCTCAGTGATCGGCGCCACGGCGTCGGTTTCCACCGCGACCGCCAAAGCCGATGCTAGTGCAATAGATGGCGGTGACGACGGCGACATCATCAACAACACCGGGCAACTCAGCGCCGATGCGGACACCACCGGCATCGCGCTGAACGTCGCGGTCACCGGCGGCGGGGTCGCCGGGGCCAGCGACGCAGCCTTGGACGGTGGTACCAAGTCTTTCGCCACGGCCAGTGGAATTCTGGCCGGCGGTGGCGATGACGCCATCAGCAGCGGCATCGCTGCCGACGGGTCTACCGTCGAGGACTCGACCGTCGATGCCCTGGCCGAGGCGCGCAGCCTCTCCTCGAGCAAGGCCGTCGTCGCTGGGGGTGTGTCCAGTGCGATCGCAACATCGACAAACACCGCAACTGCGCGCGCCATTGACGCCGGTGTGGGGAACGACACAGTCAACAATGCCAGCGTCGTTAACAGCCGGGCGGATGCCAAAGCCCTGTCGGTTGCCCAGTCAATCACCGGAATTGGCGCCGCTCTAGGCGGTGACCCATTCTCGGACGGAGGTATGACGGCGACTTCGACCGCATTCGGCGTGGATGCCGGTGAGGGCGATGACACCGTAAACAATCGTCGTGACATTACCAGCGAAGCGGAATCGGATACGGTATCCGTAGGCGTCAGCGTTGCTGTCGGTGGTGTCGCATTGGCTAATACCGCGTCGACATCCACGGCCGAATCGGCCGCGATCCAGGGTGCCGCTGGCGATGACATGCTAAGCAACGACGGTTCGCTGGATTCATCGGCGGACGCAACCGCCGAGGGTGTCAGCATCACATTCACCGCCGCAGGACTCTCGGGCGGCGGCATTCTGGATAACGCGACAACGTCCAGCGCCGCAGCCAGCGGTATCACCGGCGGCGACGGTCAGGACACGCTGGCAAACGGCGCTGACGCCAGCATCCTGTTGGATTCGGATGCCCGTTCGCGGGCTACGGCCGTGTCACACACCTTGATGGGCGTGGCGGTGGCCGCATCCAATACCGTGGTGACGGCCGACAGCGTGGCCCTGGACGGTGGCGACGGTAATGACATGCTCAGCAATGCCGGTACGGTCACGCAAACCAGTGACGCGAAAGCGATCTCCCGCAGCCTTTCATTTACTGCACTGGGAGCGGCTATCGGTGAAGCGCAGTCCGACAGCCAGGCCACGACGCGCGGGTTCGACGGCGGCGACGGCGACGATACGCTCAGCAACACGGGCGATCTCACCCTCACCGGCACGGCGGAAGCCACCGGCCAGTCCATCGGCCTTTCGTCGACGGGTGCCACCATCAGCACGGCCAACGCCCAGGCACGGGTCACCGGTGCCGGGCTGGCGGGCGGTGAGGGTGCAGACAGCATCACCAATGAAGGTCTGGTTCAGCTCGATTCGCTGGCGGACGGCAACGCACTCGCTGTCGGGTATGCCGGCACCGGATACAGCCTGGGTGAGGCCAACGTCGACGGCAGCACGGAACTGGCCGGCCTCAGCGGCGGCCTGGGACAGGACGCAGTGACCAACAGCGGCACTATCGAAGTGGACGCGCGCGCCGATACGGCCGCGCAGTCCGTCAGTGCGTCGGGCCCCGGCTTTGCGGTGGGCAAGGCCAACGCGATCGCCGACGTGGTCGCTGCCGGCATCCGTGGTGGTGATGACAACGACGAGTTAAACAACACCGTTGATGGCTTGATCGAGGTGCTCGGTACAGCCGACGCGCAGGCCGGTGCGGTTGCGGTCAGCCTCGCCGGTGCCGCCAACGCAGAGGCCAAGACCCTGCCCAATACCCGCGTGACGGGCATGTCGGGCGATGCTGGCGATGATGAAATCACCAACGCAGGTGCAATCATTGCCAACGCCAGTTCCAGCAGCACAAGCAGCGGCACATCGGTCACCCTGGCTGGCAGTGCCAAGTCCAGCGGTGGTACCGAGGTCGAAACGCGCGCCACGGGTATCGATGGCGGCGACGGGGCCGATACGATCGTCAACAGCGGTTCGCTGTCGGTGGGTCCGGGCGAGGGCGATGAGCGCTGGATGGCAATCCTCGACACGCAGGCTTCGTCCTTTGGCTTCGCCGGCAGCGTCGGCGCAGAATCGGCGGCGTTCGCGGCCACCGAAGCCACCGGCATTAACGGCGGCGATGCCGATGACGACCTCACCAACTCAGGCGACATCACTGTCCTGGCGACGGCATTGAGTACCTCCACTGCCAGCTCGACCGCCATTTTCGGTTCCTCCGACGCGGGCGGCGAATCGGGCGCGATTACCCTGGCCACCGGTCTGGCGGGTGGCGCCGGCAATAACGTGCTACGCAGCCTTGGCAGCCTGAGCGTCGAAGCCGAATCGCGGCTGGTTCAGGAGAGCGGTTCCAGCTTTACCTTCGCCGGCAGCGGCGATGTGGGCGGCGCGCTGGAAGCCAATACGCTCGCCGTGGGTCTGCAGGGCGGCGACCAGGTGGACGTCATCCGCAGCGAAGGCGAGATAACGGTCACCGGAATTTCTACCCTCGATTCGACCGGTGGTGAGTCCAAAACCCTGTTCGGCAGCTCAGACCTGGCGGTCAGCACCGGTGCAACGACCGGGGCACTTGGCATCGACGGCGGCGCCGGCGACGATGATATCGAGAACCTCGCCAGCTTGGTGTTGACGGCTGATTCGAACCTGACCATGAGCGGCTCTTCCTATGCCCTGGGTGGCACCGGCGAGACCGGCGGCACACTGGCGGCGACCACCACGGTGGACGGCATCCTCGGTGGCGACGGTCTGGACCGTGTGATCAACAGCGGCGACATTGATATTGCGTCGACCGCAACACTGGAGTCTTTTGGCGAATCGGATGCCACTTTCGGTACATCCTCCGGCAGCTCGACCTCCGGCGGCATCGTGCGCGCCAGCGGATTGCGTGGCGGTGCGGCTGACGATTTCATCGAGAACCGCGCCGGCGCCAGTATCGACATCGAGTCCACCGCCAACGTGAACACGGAGTCCATTGCCTACACATTCGGCGGGGGTTCAAACACGGATACTCTGCTGACCGGCGATGCGAGCGCGGTCGGTATCGCTGGTGATGATGGTAACGACACGCTAATCAACGCCGGTGATATCACTTTGGTGGTGGCGGCCAACCTCAAGTCGGATGGCGGATCAAAAACGTCCATCGGCGCCAGTAACTCAGTAGGCCAATCCGAAGCAACCGCCAGCGCCGTTGGCATGGATGGCGGCGATAACGACGACGAGCTGACGAACAGCGGCGGTGTTGACGTATCCGTCGTGGTGGTCGCCGAAGCTATCGGCGATGCCAAGTCCGGGGTGTTTGTGGGCGACGCGGAAACGGGCGCCGTCACCGTCGCGACCGCCGATGCCACGGGTCTGCGCAGCGGCGGCGGCGTGAACGAACTGACGAATACCGGTCTGGTGCTGGTCGAGGCCGACGCCACCGGTTACGCGCTGGGGTACGCGAGTGGTCGGGCGTTCTCGGCGGGTAACGACAGCGTTTCGGTTGGTAGAAGCACGGCTGTTGCCAAGGCCATCGGCATTGAGGACGGTGACGGCGCGAGTGTGATCGTTAACGAGAACACGCTCAATGTCAGGGCGACAGCCCGGACGGCGAAGGAACTGGAAACCTTGTTAACCGTTTACCGTTTGCAGGGCAACGACGATGAGAATCTGGATCCGGACGATCCGAATGCGCCCCCCAGGCGAGATCTTGAAACGGTCGCAGTCCTGCCCGACTTTAACGATCCGGACCCGGTTCAGGCTGAGCAGAATCGGCAAGACTATCCGCTGGGTACGCGTGTCTACTGCACCGACACCAGGCCCGAAACGAGTTGTATTGCCAACCCGGAAGTGAGCCGTGACGGTAATTATCAGGAAGTGATCATCGCCGACAGCGTCGACGAGTTCAGCTGGGAAGGTGCCGCGGACGGCAACACTGACAATCTGCCGGACTTCAACGACCCTGATAACGGCGAACAGAACAAGATCGACTATCCGGACGGCAGCATCCTGTACTGCACCGAGACCGAGTGCGTTGCGGACGCCGACCCGGATGATAACGAAGTGCCAGCAGGCGACCCTTACCAGGTGATGGTGGAAACTATCACTACGCCCGGCTGGCAACCGTTTGCCTCTCTTGACGGCCTGCCGCCGCTGGACGATCCGGCCGACCAGACGCAATACCCGGCGGGTACCATCGTGGCCTGCACGGCCATCGAATGCCAACAGGACCCGGCTATCGTCAATGAAGATGCGGTGGCTTCTGCAACCTACTATGAAGTTGTGGTCACCACCGACGACAGCGTCGATCCTCCGGTAGAAACCTACAGCTGGAATCGCTATGACGGCCTGATTATTGAAGTTGCCGTTACCGCAAAAGAGGACAGCTTCCCCTCGTACGCTGCGGCGAACGGCAATGGCCTTGGGGGTACCGGCGTAGCCACGGGCGTAAGCCGCGCCACGGCGAGTGCCTGGGCTATGCAATTAGGCGACGGTGATGATGAAGTTGAAAACCGCGGGTCGATCAGCGTGCTGGCTGACGCAGAGGCCGCGTTCGGCGTGTCGGCCGACGGCGACAATGTCGGCAATGCCACCGGAACCGCAGAATCCTTCGCGACCGCGAGCGCATTTGGATTCGACCTCGGTAACGGCAACAACAGTCTACTGAACGCCGGTGACCTGACTGTAGTGGCGCAGGCTTCGACCCAGTCGCTGAGTGAAGTCACCGGGGGCGATATCTGTATCTGGTTCTTCGGCTGGTGGTGCGGCGGCGGCGGCGACGGTATCGGTACCAGTGAGACGACGCTCGACCTGGTCGCCACGGGTATCAGCAGTGGCGATGGCATCGACACGATCACCAACGACGACATCATAACCGTCACAACCGCGCCAATAGTGCGCGACGATGCGCGCAAGGGCGAGTTCGTTGCCGATGTGCGCCGCGAGAACAGCGAGACCATCAATGTGTACTTTAGCGCTGTCGCCACGGGTATCACTACCGGTGGTGGCGACGACGAGGTCATCAACAATGGCAGCCTGCTGGTCGAAGCACGCGACCTGCTGAGCGGCTGCAGTGATCAGGCCTGCATTGACCGGGTCAACAGTAAGGGTATTGATTCCAGCACGGTAGAAGCCTTCGGCATCCTGACCGGAGCGGGCAACGATATCCTGCGAAACAACGGCCTCGTGTCCGCGACAAGACTTGTCAACGGCGTGACAGAATCACAGCTTGCGATCGATCTGGGCGACGGCGACGATATGCTCTACCTGGGCGCCGACGCAGAAATCGTTGGTAGTGTCAGTCTGGGCGAGGGGAACGATACGCTGGTTCTGACGGGGTCGCCGGTGGTACGGAACATCGCTGATGCGCCGGTAGACGTGAACCTGGGTGGCGATTCCGAAACCCTGATGCTGATGGGCGCCGGCGAGTTCATGAGCAACGTGACCGGGGTGAGCCAGGCAAGCAAACAAGGGGCGGGTACCTACCGAATTACCCGGCTGCAGCCTCTCGCTACCCTGGCCATCGACGAAGGTGTTATTGAACTGGCGGATCCGGATTCGGGCTATAGCTTTTCGCCCGGCAGTCAGTATTCGACTTACGTCAATTTTGACCTGCGCGATCAGCCAGAGCTGCGCAGCGGCCAGCTGCTGGTGGCCGGTGACGTGAGCCTCGACGGCGCGATTGATGTGGAGCGCCGTGGCGAGGATTACATCGCCAACGACTCGCGCTTCCTGGTGGTCGGCGCCGGTGGCGATCTGACCGGCGGTTTCGTCGACGTAACGCTGCCGGAACCGAAGCCGTTACTGGCTTTCGAGCTCGAGACGGACACAGACGCGGGAGCCGTCAACGTGGTGGTCGACTCGCCGTCCTTTGCCACGGTGACCCGCAACCCGGTTTATGACCAGATTGGTCTCGGCTTCGATCGCCTCGCGCCGGAAGCCACCGGCGACCTGGAAGACGTACTCGGCACCCTGCAACAAATGGAGTCGGGCTTTGACGAGGCCTTTGCGGCCAACAGCCCCGAGGCACATACCACGCCGACGACAACGGCCCACAGCAATGGCCAGCAGGTGACCCAGTTCCTGATGAATCACCTCGGCACGTCGCGCGCCTCCTACCGACAGCCGCAAACGCGCGGCGCAGCTCCCAGCCTGTCGTGGAGCTATGACAACAACGGCATCGGCTTCGTTGGCTTCAGTTCCAACGGGCAACTCAACGACGGGCAGGGCCAGATTCTGCTCGCGGCCAACGACGGGACCTACGTAGCGCCCAGCAAACCGCGCCGGCGTGATGCGCGCTTCCAGACCTGGGGTATGGCGGCGACGGGCCGGGGCGACTATGACGAACTCGACGGCTATACCGGTTTCGACATGGATACCAATACCTATGCCCTGGGCGCAGACTTCCGCGTCGCTGATCGCTTCCTGGTCGGCGCGATGCTGGGCTTCGCCGACACCGAGGTGGACACCCGCGAGATCGTCTCCAGCCTCGATATGGAATCGCGTTACGGCGGTGTTTACGCCAGCTGGTTTACCGATCGCGCTTTCCTCGAAGCCGGCATCACCTACGCCAGCCAGAGTTTCGATAACTCGCGCGAAGTGAAATTCATGAGCATCGACCGGGTGGCGAAGAGCCAGCACGACGGGACCGGTTGGCTCGGTTTTTTCGGCGGCGGTTACGAGTTCCGCTTCAATCAGCTGATCCTTGAGCCCTATGCATCAATCTACTATTTCGGGCTGAAGGAAGATGCGTTTGCGGAGACCGGGGCCGACAGCCTTAATCAATTGGTCGACGAGCGTGAGACCACGGCGCTGTTCGGCGAATTAGGCAGCAACCTGATGATCCGGCAGAATCTGCGCAGCGGCGCGCTGGAATGGCGGGCACGGCTGGGCGTGAACTACGACTTTGAGATCGACAGCGCCAGCATCACCTATGGTTACCAGGGCGCGCCGGGCACCAGCTTTGCCGTCGACGATCGGAGCCTGAGTCAGGAAAGCCTGCGCTTTGGCGCCGGCCTCTCGTACGTTACCGAGCGCACGACGCTGGCGTTGGACTACGCGGGCCTCGCAAACAGCGACTATGCGATCAACAGCCTTGCACTGCGTCTCAACCTGCGCTTCTGAGCATCAAGGTACTGTTTTACCGAAATGCCGGAATCACACGCTCGCCGATCAGCCTGATCGCATCCGCCGGATCGTCGTGCAGGCCGAGGGTGATGTGCGTCAGCCCCGCCTTGGCAAAGTCATGCAGCACTTCCATGCGGCTGTCGAGCTCGGCCGTGCTCGCGGTGAGGCTCAGGCTCTCGACCAGGGTTTCGGCCACGGGTTCCGGGATGTTGTCGAATTCGCCGCTGCCGGCATAGAAGCCTTTGCGATCGTAAAACGGCTTATAGAAGCTCTTGATGTTGTCGCGCACCAGCTGCACGTCGGGCTCTTTCAGGAACGGCTCAATGTACAGGCGGTTCAGCATGCCGCGCAGGATCAGCCGGCTGCGCGCTTCCATCTCTGCCTCGCGCCGGTCGTCCTTCACGTGGAAGGCCCAGAAGTTGTTGAACTCAAAGCCTTCCACCGGGCGATCGTGTTTGGCCAGCGCTTTTGAAACTTTCTCGATAGCCGCCGGCACCAGTGGCTGGGGCATGTCACTCATGTGTACGCCGTCGGCTTTGCGCGCGGACATGCGCAGCATCTGGTCGGCATTGGCACCGGCCAGCACGCGCGGCGGCACTTCGATTGCCCAGCGCGGCTGGAACCGCCAGACAGGGTAGATTTCGCCGTCAAAGTTCAGCGGCTTGTCGGCCCGGGTTTCTTTCAGTATTTCGATGCACTCGCGCACCGCGCGCACCCGGCGCGACAGGTCAAGCTTGGTATGTACCTGGATCGCACCGCCGCCGCCGACGATGATCGACGCGCGCCCATCCGACAGCTCGTTGAGCGTCTGCAACGCGATCGACAACTTGATCGGATGAATCTCGAACGGCGAGATCGCCATCACGCCCAGCCGGATTCTGCTCGTCTTTGCGGCCAGGCTCGCAAACAGTTGGAACAGGTCACGGGCCTGCGGGTCGTTGGTTACCCAGATGGTCGCAATGCCTTGTTGCTCGGCGAGCTGGCCTAACTCGGTGAGCTCGCTGGCCGAATATTCCGGTTCCAGGGCAATGTCGATTTGCATGGCTGTCCTCCGCTGCGCAGCGTAGACCTTAGCCCCCGATCCGGCTGATCATCCATAGGGGATTTCCCCCACCAGCCGGCCAAGCGGTATCTGCCGGGGTGGTCCCGAAGTTTCGTCGGGATCGCTGAGCGAGGCGCAAAAGGTAGCAAAACCAATCTGGAAACTGGACCAGCTAGTTCATGCTATTCAAATGGCGTCAGGGAAATCATCGATCGATGGCCTAAAAAATTGAGTGTGGAACCCTGTTTATGTGCTCTGGACCTATGAAATATTGAGCCGTCGCCGGAGTCCGTAAAAAAAGGCTGACGACGATCTGGAAATTTCGGGAATGTTGACGAGGACAGGCAAAACCAAACTTGAGCCACGCGCACAAAAAAAGGCCCCCTATACAAAGGGGGCCTTACTTATCTGGTGCCCAGGAGAGGACTTGAACCTCCACCTACTTACGTAGACTAGCACCTGAAGCTAGCGCGTCTACCAATTCCGCCACCTGGGCAGGAAAGTGGCGAGACTTTACGGGCGCCCTGTATCCTTGTCAACGCGATACTGCCCGTTGTGGACTAACTCTGTGCCCAAAAAGAAAGCTGGTTCCCGACCAGCCAAGCCTGCCCGGAATAAAACCGATCGTGGCTATAAGCACCCTGTGCCCGGTCGCCAGGCAATTCTTGCCGCGCTGGCCCAGCAAGGCGTGCCGCTTGGCCTTGATGGCCTGGCCGAGGCGCTTGGCGTGGGCCAGGAACATCATCCGGCGTTGCGTAAACGTCTACAGAGCATGGCTGGCGCCGGCCAGTTGTTGATTAATCGTCGTCGCCAGTACTGCCTGGTGGAAAAGCTGGATGCGCTGGCCGGCAGAGTTTCCGCGCACCCTGACGGCTTTGGGTTTCTGATCCCGGACCAGGGCGGTGACGACATTTTCCTGTCCTTTCAGGAAATGCGCGGCGTGCTGGACGGCGATACCGTAGCGGTCCGCGTTAGCGGCAGCGACCGTCGCGGCCGGCCCGCCGGCAGCGTGGTGGATATTCTTGCGCGCGCCAAGACTTCCGTGGTTGGCCGCTACCAGCGCGAACACGGGATCGGCTATGTGCTGGAGTCGGGGCGCTCGCCGCACCAGTTCCTGGTGCCGGATCACCAGCGTGGCGGGGCGCGTCACGGCGAATTGGTGAAGCTTGAGATTACCGAATACCCGGACAAGCGCCGTGAGGCGCAGGGCAAGATCGTGCGGGTGCTGGGTGATTCTGCCGATCCGGTAATGATTACCGAGGTCGCTATTGAGCAGAATTCGCTGCCGGACGAGTTTCCGACAGCCGTGACGGCCGCAGCCGATGACTGGGGCAGCAAGGTGAGG
Organism: uncultured Gammaproteobacteria bacterium; assembly: GCA_963850255.1. Classification (GTDB taxonomy): domain Bacteria; phylum Pseudomonadota; class Gammaproteobacteria; order Steroidobacterales; genus J054. Next base: position 101,508 of record CAWKLL010000022.1, on the reverse strand, counting down.
ACTACCGATAAACAGGCGCGCGCGGACTTGCGTGACCTGCCGCTGGTGACCATCGACGGTGCCGATGCGCGTGACTTCGATGATGCGGTCTACGCGGAGCAGGCAGGCGAAGGCTGGCGTTTGCTGGTGGCCATCGCTGACGTCTCACACTACGTGGAAATGGCTGGCGTGATCGACGGCGAGGCGCGGCGACGCGGCACCTCTGTTTATTTCCCCAACCGCGTTCTGCCGATGTTGCCGGAATCGCTGTCGAATGGCTTGTGTTCTTTGAATCCGAACGTCGATCGTCTGTGCATGGTTTGCGATATGCGCGTCGATGCCGACGGACGTTTAGGCAAGGTGCGTTTCTATCGCGCCGTCATGCGTTCGGCAGCTCGCCTGACTTACGATCAGGTCGATAGTTACCAGACCACAGGCAAAGGCAGCGCCGCCGTCAAAGCCGTGGGTGAACAGATCCGCCAGCTGTATCAACTATTTCAGGCATTCTCCAAAGCACGCCGCCGTCGTGGCGCGCTGGAACTGGACATTCCCGAAGTTCAGATAGAGCTGGATGAACTGGGCAATGTGAGCAATGTCGCGCCGCGCTATCGCAATGACGCACATCGCCTGATCGAAGAATGCATGATCGCGGCCAATGTTCAGGCGGCCAAGTTTCTTCGCAAGCATCGGCTGGCAACTTTGTTCCGCGTGCATCCGGGGCCGGGTGAAGAAAAATTTGAAGAATTGCGCACGCTGCTGCAACAGCTCGGCATCAATGTGCCGGAGCAGGCGCGCACGGATCCCCGCCACCTGAATCGCGCACTGGAACTGATAGATGCGCGCCCGGATGGCGATCAATTGAAGATGTCTGTCCTGCGCAGTTTGAGCCAGGCTGTTTATCAGCCCGCCAACATCGGCCATTTCGGCCTGGCGCTGGATGCCTATGCGCACTTCACCTCGCCGATTCGCCGCTATCCGGACCTGCTGGTGCATCGCGGTCTCGGCCATATCATTGACGGGGAGAAACCGGGGGCCTTTGCCTATTCGCCGGTCGACATGGAGCAAGAGGGCAAGCGCTGCTCCGAGCAGGAGAGACGAGCGGAAACAGCCTCCCGCGAGGTCGAGTCGCGACTGAAAGCCACCTGGCTGGTGGCGCGTATCGGCGAAACCTTGCCCGGCACCATCACCGGGGTAACCCATTTCGGCTTGTTCGTGACCCTCGACGGGCTGTTCGTGGATGGGCTGGTGCACGTAACTGCGCTTGGCAGTGATTATTTTCATCTCGCCGATGGCGGTCTGCGCTTGAGCGGCGAGCGCAGCGGTCGCAGTTTCGCCTTGGGTGACCCGGTGCAGGTTCAGATCCTGCGTGTCGATGTAGACGAGGCCAAAGTCGACCTCAGTATTGCCGATCCTGAGGCAGATGAAGCTCCGCAGAAAAGGCGGCGAACCGGCAAGCGCGGCCGTCGTGGCTGAGCGCACGGTGTATGGATGGCAGCCGGTATTGCGGCTGCTGCGTAAGAGTCCGGAGCGGATTCGTTGCCTGATACTGGAGCAGAACCTGGGCCGCGAAAGGCGTGGCCGACTACCCGATCCGCTGCCGGTCGGACTGCGCGTGCAGGAATGGCCGCGTGAACGATTGACCGAGCTGCTCGGGACACCCAAGCATCAGGGCGTGGCGGCCCAGCTGCAAGCACAGGACAACGCGTTTCTTAGCGAGACAGATGCCAAGGAGCTGGTGTTGTCGCTATCAGCACCGCTATTGCTGGTGCTGGACGGTGTGCAGGATCCACGTAATTTTGGCGCCTGCCTGCGCAGTGCGGATGCGGCCGGTGTCGACCTGGTGGTTATTGGCCGCAGCCGTAATGTTGGCCTGACGCCGGTGGTCAGCAAGGTTGCCGCCGGTGCCGCCGAAGTCCAGCCCATCGCCAGTGTCGGCAACCTGGCACGTTTTCTGGATTTTCTGGGCAAATCCGGCCTGATGGTTTCCGGTCTGGATGACCAGGCGCCGCAGAGCCTGTTCGAGGTCGACCTGACCGGTCCTACGGCGCTGGTGGTAGGGGCTGAAGGGCATGGCCTGCGCAGGCTCACTCGCGAGCGCTGTGATCAGCTGGTGAGCTTGCCGATGCTCGGCAGTGTTGAGAGTCTGAATGTGTCCGTAGCCGCCGGCATCTGCCTCTACGAATCATTGCGGCAACGCAGCTAAGCGCCTTGCGCCCGGCGCCGGCCTTCCGGTAGCATGCGCGCTCCGCGACGAGCCGTTGGGTTCGTTGCTCTCCTTGCCACACCGCTGAGACGGGTGGCTTTAACCACGAGGAGTGACAATGCGTCATTACGAAATCGTATTCCTGGTCCATCCGGATCAGAGTGAACAAGTCCCGGCGATGATCGAGCGCTACACCGGTATGGTGGAAACGCACGGTGGCAAAGTGCATCGACTGGAAGACTGGGGTCGTCGTCAGCTGGCCCATGCCATTAACAAAGTCCACAAAGCGCACTACGTGATGATGAATCTCGAGTGCGAAAGTGCCGCTCTGGATGAGGTCGTCGGCGCTTTTCGCTTTAGCGACGCTGTGTTGCGTCACCTTGTCATTCGTCGCGACGAAGCCGTTACCGAGCCTTCGCCGCTGGCCAAGTCTGCGGATGAAGAAGAAAAAAGCGACAAGCCGCGGCCGCGCGAGGAGGCGTCTGAAGACGCTGCCAGGCCCGCCGAGGCGACGGCAACCGCCGCCGACGAGCCGGCTGCCGCCACTGATGAGCCCGTCGCTGCTGAGCCCGTCGCTGCTGAGCCCGTCGCTGAGGTTGCTGCCGAAGACAGCAGTGAAGCCGCGCTTGAAAAAATTCCGGCCAACGACAGCGAAGCCTGAACGGCTGAACCTCAATAAGGAAGTATTCAGATGAGCAGATATTTCAGGCGTCGCAAGTATTGTCGTTTCACCGCCGACGGCGTTAAAGAAATCGACTACAAAGATCTCGACACGCTGCGTAATTACGTCACCGAGACCGGCAAGATTGTGCCGAGCCGGATTACCGGGACCAAAGCCCATTACCAGCGTCAGCTCGCCACTGCGGTGAAGCGTGCTCGCTATCTGGCCTTGTTGCCGTATACGGACAAGCACTAAGGCGCCCAGCGGTGCCGGTTAGCCGGTAGCTCGCATGTCCGGTTTAGGTCCTTGGCTTATCGCGCGGCGAGTGCCGCGAATTCTGGTGATCGCCTTGATGTTTCCGGCCGGACTGTTCGGCCTGATCAGCGTAGCCAGCGTGGTGTTGACCGCTGAAATGCGTGGCTGGCAGGTCGCTGCCCAGGATACAGCCGCAGCCCTGGCCCTGTTAATTGGCGTGAGCCTGATTGCCGGTGGCGATCCAGCGGCTATTTTTCTGGGCGCAGGTTCCAGCTGGGGCATGGCGATCTTGCTGGGCAGTCTTACCGGGCGCTACGCGTCGCTGTTACTGTCTGTGCAGGTGTTGCTGTTGGCCGGGATCGCCGGCGTCGTTGGGTTCACGCTGAGCGTGGGCGACACGACGGCGTATTGGCAGAAAAGCCTGGTCGAGATGGCCGCAGAGCTGGAGCAGATGGGTTTCCAGCTGGGGGACCCGCAAGCGCTGGCTATGCTGGCGCCGACCATGACGGGTGCGGTGGCGGCCAGCGGTGTGCTGGCCTTGTTGCTGGCACTCCTGCTCGGTGCCTGGTGGGGCAGCGCCGCCGGCGGGCCGCGCTTGGGTGAGATGTTTGTGGCCCTGCGGCTGGGTGCCGTGGTTGGTGGTCTGGCGGCAGTCTTGGGCATTGCCAGCCTGGCGGGGCTGGGTCAGTTGCCGGGCAACTTGTTGCTGGTGGTCGGTATGGGTTTTGCGCTGCAGGGCCTGGCGGTGATCCACTGGCAGGCGCGGCACCGGCAATGGCCGTGGCAGGTGTTGCTGCTGGTGTATTTTCCGCTGCTACTGGGGCCTTCGATTTTCGCCCTGGGATGGTTCTTGGTAGCCGCCCTGGGCTTTGTAGATAACTGGTACTCGCTGCGTCGCGCCAGCGGGGATGTGATTAAATAGCAGACCGGCCCTGCGCCGGTGGACGGAGAGACAACAATGGAAGTCATATTGCTCGAGAAAGTCGAGAACCTGGGAAACATCGGTGACCTGGTGAAGGTCCGCTCCGGTTACGGGCGAAATTTTCTGTTACCCAAAGGCAAGGCGACGCTCGCAACCAGCGAAAACATTGCCGTATTCGAGGCGCGTCGCGCCGAGCTCGAGCAGCGCCAAGCCGATGATTTGGGCCTGGCACAGAAACGTGCCGAGCAGCTGCAGGGACTCAGCATCGCAATTAATGCCCGCGCTGGCCTGGAAGGCAAATTGTTTGGCTCTGTAGGTACCGTGGACATTGCCGAGGCCTGCACAACAGCCGGCGTGGAGATTCAGCGTAGCGAAGTTCGCTTGCCCGATGGGCCGCTGCGCATGATTGGTGAGCACGCGGTGGAGTTCCATCTGCATACCGACGTCAACACCACGATTACCATTGCCGTCATTGATGATGGCAAGGGCGAAGCGCCCATCGATGTGGATGCCGAAGACGCCGCTGCAGCAGCCGCTGAAGATTCTGCTTCCGTCGATACACCCGCTGCGGATTGATTGGTGGTCAGTGCGTTTCCGGGTCTTGATGATAGCGACACGGATCGCCTGAGCCTGCCGCCTAGCTCTATCCAGGCCGAACAGGCCTTGCTGGGCGGGCTGATGCTGGATGGCAGTAGCTGGGACCGAGTCGCCGACCGGGTTGTCGAGGATGATTTCTATCGGCCCGATCATCGATTAATTTTTACCGCCATCCGCGAGCTGTCTCAGCGTAACGATCCCTGCGACCCGGTGACGGTGTCCGAGTATTTACGCAATCTTGGCAAACTGGAAGATGCCGGCGATCTGGCCTACCTTGCTGGCCTGGTGCGCGATACGCCGGGCGCGGCAAATGCGGCCGACTATGCGGTCATCATTCGCGAACGCGCCCTGTTACGTGATCTGATTCAGACCGGCAACGACATAGCGCGCAGCGCTTACCACCCGGAGGGTAAGCCCATCAGTGAACTGGTGGATGCGGCCGAGCGCGAAGTATTTGCCATCGCCGAGCGCGGTAAGCGGCGCGGCTCCGGTTTTGTCCGACTGCGCGAAGTGCTGGACGATACCGTGGATCGCCTGGACGCGCTGCACCAGGCTGGCGGCTCAATTACCGGGCTGGCGACGGGTTTCACCCGCTTCGACGAATACACCGCGGGTTTGCAGCCCGGGGATCTGATCATTATCGCCGGGCGTCCCTCCATGGGTAAAACCACGCTAGCCATTAACATTGCCGAGAATGCGGCGCTGGGAGAGGGCAAGCCGGTTGCTGTGTTCAGTATGGAAATGTCCGTGGAACAGCTGGCGTTCCGCATGGTTTCCTCGCTGGGCCGTGTCGATCAGTCGCACCTGCGCAATGGGCGCTTTAGTGATGAAGACTGGCCGCGGATCAATGGTGCGATTCAGCAGATGGCCGAGGCGCCGGTATTTATCGACGACACGCCCGCGCTGACGCCTACGGAAGTCCGCGCCCGTGCTCGGCGCCTGCAACGCGAGCATGGGCTGTCGCTGATTGTGGTGGATTATCTGCAGTTGATGAGCGTGTCAGGTACTAAGGAAAACCGCGCGACGGAAATATCCGAGATTTCGCGTTCCCTGAAAGCGCTCGCGCGCGAGTTGCGCTTGCCGATCATCGCTTTGTCGCAGTTGAATCGAAGCGTCGAGCAGCGCACGGACAAAAAGCCAGTGATGTCAGATCTGCGTGAATCAGGGGCCATCGAGCAGGATGCCGATCTGATCCTGTTTATTTATCGCGAAGAAGTTTATGACAAGGACACGGCGCGCAAAGGGGTTGCAGATATCAGTATCGCTAAACAGCGTAATGGTCCCACGGGTGATTTTACGCTGACCTTTATCGGCAAATTTACGAAGTTTGAAAACTTTGTGCCGGAGCTGGATTCCTTCGCCTGAGCCTGGCTACGATACCTAGTCGCAGAAGAAACCCATTTTTACGCCGATAATCTCGACAACGTCATTGTCGTTGAGTTCCCGCGCCTGCGCTCCCATTACTTCGCCATTCAGTTTGGCTGGTTCACGATCCTTGGCATTTTCCACCTGGACGACGTGATAGCCGTCTGAGCGACGGGTGATAGCCACCACCTGGATGCCTGGCCGTCCCAGCGTGGTTACGGCTTTGCTGAGGTCCAGCTCACGGCCGGCAAAGCTGCCATTGAGTACCTGAATCTTGGCGATCGGCAACGGCTTGGAGCCGGCTATCGTATCAATGAGCTCCTGCTCGCGCGATGCGCTGGGTTCATTCGCGGCCTGACCGGAGCCGTTGCCCAGTTGCGAGCGCACCATCTCAGAGTTGTCGATAACCATGGTCCGTGCGAACTCGTCCTGTTCGTCGTCGTCCTGGTTGCTGTCGACGTAGCGCATTTGATGGCGGCCAATGGTGATCACATCACCATGTTGCAGCGCATGTTTCTTGATCAGCTTGCCGTTAACGTACGTGCCGTTGGTGCTGTTCAGGTCCTCAAGAAATGAATCATTGAGAATATTGATGATCAGCGAGTGGTGCCCGCTGACGGTGGGATTATCAATACGCACATCATTGTCCGGCAAGCGGCCAATGGTGTAGCGCTCTTTGGACATGTTGTACTCAGCGAGCTGCTGCTCGTCCAGTGACAGAATCAGTCTTGCCATGAGGGAGCCCCGCCTATCCGAAAAGCTTCGCAATTCTGGCCATTATTCCGCGCCGGGCCGGGAAAGGCTCGAGGACGTTGGCCAGGATAATGGAAATGTTGTCTTTGCCACCATGGTCATTACTGAGATTAATCAGCTGTTGACCCGTGGTTTCAAGGTTAGCACTAAAGGTGCTGATAGTTAAGTGAATATCGCCGTCATCTACCATGTCGGACAGACCGTCTGAGCAGAGCAGGAAAAGGTCTTCAGGGGCCGCATCGACCTCCTGTACGTCCACTTGTACGCCAGGTTCCACGCCCAGCGCTCGGGTTACGTAGTTACGGTTGGTCGAGCTGGCCGCTTCTTCTTTGGAGTAAAAGCCACGGTCGACCAGCTCCTGCAGAAGCGAGTGATCCAGCGTTATTTGCTCGAGCTGCCCGCTACGCACCCGATACAGCCGCGAATCGCCGACGTGGGCAATGGAGACCTTGTTGTCAAAGAACAGGCAGGCCACCAGGGTCGTGCCCATGCCCTCGCACTGAGGCTGGCTGCGCTGTGTCTGATGGATGATCTTATTGGCCCGGGTAATGGCATCCCGAAGCACGATACTTTGGCGCATCAGGCCGGTTTCCGGCTCAATAAGATGCCGTTCTTCCCGTTTGCAGGCTTCGGTGACCAGTTCCAGGATGGTTCTTACCGCAATTCCGCTGGCTACCTCGCCGGCGTTATAACCGCCCATGCCATCAGCCAGAACCAGCAGGCCCAGCTCCAGATTGGCGCCGATGGCGTCCTCGTTGTGTTCGCGTACCTTACCGACATCGGTCATTTGCACGCAGGCAAATTTGTTCTGGAGATTCATCAACCGGCTCGCCGGGGACGTTAGTCGGCAAAACTACTACAACAGTCCCGCAAGGCCAAAGCCATTGCCCTGCCGTTGGCGAAGCGATCGCCAGGATCCTTGGCCAGCGCGGTGTCGAAAATGTCGTCAACACAGGCTGGCAGGTCCTCTCGCTGGCTAGTCATCAGCACATGTCGCTCGTTGACAATTTTGTCCATCAGCTTGGGAATTGAGTCGGCCCGGAACGGTGGCGCGCCCGTCATCAGGTGGTAGAGGGTAATTCCCAGCGAATACAGATCAGACTGACCGGTGACGGGGTTACCTGCTAATTGCTCTGGTGACATGTAAGAGGGCGTTCCGAGGATAATTCCAGTTTTGGTACGACTAGTATCCGTGAGCCGCGCGATGCCGAAGTCGGTGAGCTTGAGCTCATCGTTATTGGCGTTATACATGATGTTAGCCGGCTTGATATCGCGATGTACGACATTTTGCGAATGCGCGTAGTGCAGCGCTTCAGCCGCCCGCGCCCCAAGTTCCAGTACCCACTGCGGCGGCAGTAGCGAGCCGGGTTGCGCGAAATGGTGCAGGGACTTGCCCTCGAAGTACTCCATGGCCAGATAGGCCACATCATTGTCTTCGCCGACGTCATAAATGGAAATGATATTGGCGTGGTTCAGGCGCCCGGCAGATTCCGCCTCGCGCATGAATTGTTCCTTGGCTGCCTGCAGATCGTCGTCACTAAACTCGTCTGCCAGGGCAATGGTCTTAATCGCTACCTGGCGATTTATTTTCGGGTCCCGGCCCAGGTAAACCGTGGCCATCGCGCCGCGACCGATGACCTTGTCAACTTCGTAGCGGCCCAGGGTGCGTTGATCGCCCAGCTTTCGGCGTACGCTCGATTTGGGAGCGTCGGAGTTTTCGACAGCGTCACTGTTCGCATTTTTGGCCTGCTCGCGGGCGCGTTTCGAGCCTGACAGCTTTTTGAGTTTTTCCTGCACGCCACGATAATCCGGGTCGAGCGAAGCGAGGTAGCGAAGTACGCGCTCAGCTTTCGCGAATTCACGGCGACGTCCATGGGTTACCGCGATGCTGTAGAGCTGCTCCTTGGTATCGTCGTTGGGTGCCTGCTGACGCAGCACCGAAAATGCCAGATCCAACTCGTCTTCATTGCTCAATGCGCCCATGGCCGGCTGTGGCGTGGCGATCAGGATGGGTGCGCCGGCGCGTATGTATCGCAGACTGTGGATCGCGGCAATGCCCAAGCTTGAGAATACCGCGGCCATGCCGAGGCGAGCCCAGATTCCGTGCGCCAGCAGCAGGTAGACCTCGGTCACCAGCAAGATCGTGGCCAGGAATAACGCAGCGAGCGCAGCCGCGTTCAGGGTCATGCCGGGGACCAGGATTACGAAGGTAGCGGCCAGCGCAATTAGCAGCGCTAATTCGGACCACTGCAGCCAGCCGGGGCGCACCGCATAGTCGGCCTGCAACAGATTGGACATGCTGGTGGCGAGTAACAACATGCCTGGATAGTTTGCGCTCAGCGAGGTGCGATAACTTGGATCGGCGGCCAGGGGGCCGAGCAAGACGAGTCTGTTTTCGGCGCGGGCACTATCAAAGTCTGCGGCCAGCAATTCTTCGATGGAGATGGTTTCGAACGCGCCTTTGGGTCCGGCTTTCTGGTAATAGCGATTCAGCACCGCAAAGCCGCCACCCGTAGACAGCTGATGTTCGCCCAGACGCAGTTGACCGGGACCTTCGATGCTCAGGTTTCGGTCGGGTAGAGCAGCGGTAACCGCGGCCAGCGCCAGCGTCGGTACCACCTGGTCGCCGGCACGCACGACCAGCCAGTTTTCGCGAACTGCGCCGTCCAGGTTAGGCCGAAAACCGGCATAGCCGGCGGCAGCAGCCGATGCGCATAAGCTGGATGGCAGGGCCAGCATTTCGCGCGCCGGGTACACGCCGCTCAACAGGGGGTCACTACCGGCGTCGTTAGACAGCGCCAGCCGCTGGCAGGGCACAGCGATATTTCTGTCCAGGCTGCGCGGGTTGGTGGGCGCCAGCGCGATTACCGCATTGCCGGCCTGCTCGAGGGCGCGATGAATTTCGGCCTGGGCTTCGAATTGCTCGCGAAAGCCGGCCAGCCTGCGTGACAGGCCGTCAAGATCCGTGGGCCCCGCCGACTGACCCGAGCGACTGGCTTGTTTCTTTTCCAGTGCCAGCAGGGCAGTCAGCTGCTCCAGGTCAGGCATTTGATTACCCGCCGGCGGCGGCTGACTGGGCACAATGGCCGCGGCCCCGGCTGCGGAAAGTTTAGCGATGGCGACGGGCAGGCGCGTATCTGACCAGAGCGTATCTGCCGCACGACCCGTGTCTACCAGTAAGATCTGTTCACTGGCCTTGGCGGGAACCCGTTGCTGGACCTGGTCAAAGATGGTGAACTCAAGCCGCTGCATCCGATCCCCGGCCGCCCAGCCAAGCGCAACCAGTAATATGAGCAGGACCAGGGGTCCGACCAGCCTGAATTGCTGACGTTTTTCCGCTTCTGATTTAGACATGCCGTAATGTTAAATGTCCCGGCGCTGTGGCGGTGAGACCTGGGTTTGTTTTTTGGCTCAGGCCGGCAGCTTTTGCCGCTGTTCAGGGACCACCGAGTGAGAGCAAGATCACGCTTTAGCGTATGAGTAAGACCAGGAACAGTTATCGCTGCGGCGAATGTGGCGCCAGTGCGCCCAAATGGCAGGGCCAATGTCCGGAGTGTGAGGCCTGGAACAGCCTGGTTCAGGTGAGGCCCGAGCGCGGCGCTGCCGCGGGCTATGCGGGCGAGGCACGCGGCCAGCGCCTGACCGAACTCAGCGACGAGACGCTGGAACGCAGCTCCACCGGTATTGCCGAGCTGGACCGGGTGCTTGGCGGTGGCCTGGTGCCCGGCGTTGTAGTGCTGGTGGGTGGCGATCCGGGTATCGGCAAGTCCACCCTGTTGTTGCAGGCCTGCGCCTCCCAGCAGGCGGGCGAGCAGCTCTACGTGAGCGGTGAGGAGTCGCTGCAGCAAATCGCTCTGCGCGCCCGGCGTCTGGGTATCGACACTCAGGGCATTACCGTACTGGCCGAGACCCGGGTGGAGGATATTATCGGCGTGGCCGAACGCGATCGACCAGCCTGTCTCATTATTGACTCGATTCAGACCATCTATACCGATCAGCTGCCATCGGCGCCTGGTTCAGTTAACCAGCTGCGTGAATGTACTGCTCAGCTGGTACGCATGGCTAAACGCACCGGCATCGCGGTGCAGTTAGTCGGCCATGTCACCAAAGCTGGCAGCATTGCCGGGCCACGCGTGCTCGAACACATGGTCGACGCGGTTCTGTACTTCGAAAGTGAGGCTGGCAGTCGCTACCGGGTCTTGCGCGCGGTAAAAAATCGATTTGGCGCCGCTAATGAGCTGGGCGTGTTCATCATGTCGGAACAGGGCATGCGCGAGGTGCGCAATCCCTCGGCGATATTCTTGTCTGCCTACGACACGCCCGTTTCCGGCAGCGTGATTACTGCTGTGCATCAGGGTAGTCGGCCGCTATTGGTTGAGGTTCAGGCGCTGACGGATCGTTCCGGTGGCGGCAGCCCGCGCCGCGTAGCCGTGGGCCTGGATCAGAACCGACTGGCCTTGTTGCTGGCGGTCCTGCATCGGCACGGCGGTGTCGCCACCCACGACGCAGATGTTTTTCTCAACGTAGTCGGCGGTGTAAAAATCGGTGAGACGTCGGCAGATTTGCCGGCCTTGCTGGCCACGGTGTCCAGCATCAACGCCGCGCCCGTACCTTCGCGTTTGCTGGTATTCGGTGAAGTCGGGCTGGCAGGTGAAATTCGTCCAGTGGTATACGGCGAGGAACGCCTGCGTGAAGCTGCCAAGCTTGGCTTTAGTGCTGCCATTGCACCGCGCGCCAACCTGCCGCGCAAGGCCATAGCAGGTCTCGAATGCCATGCTGTAGACACGCTGGCTGATGCCTTACGAGTGCTGCAGAGTCTCGCTTAGTTGGCGCCGACGGCTTGACTGCCAGCAGCCGGTTCGCGAATACGCACGCTCTTTACGAGATTCTCGCTGGTATCGAGAATCTCTACCGGGTATTGCGCCAGCATCATGCCGTGGCCGGTTTCCGGGATGGCTTCCAGTTGCTCGAGAATCAGACCGTTGAGTGTCTTCGGCCCGTCGGTCGGTAATTGCCATTTCATCGTGCGGTTCAGGGCACGGATGTTTGCGCTGCCGTTCACAATATAACCATCACCGTCTTTGGCAAGTTCCACACTGGCACTATTGGGCGACGGCTCGGTATCGAATTTGCCGACGATTTCTTCGAGGATATCTTCCAGCGTGACGATGCCCTGGATGTCACCGTACTCGTCAACAACAAAACCTGTGCGTTGCCGGTCGCGTTGAAACTGTACTAGCTGACGATTCAGCGGTGTGCCCTCGGGGACAAAGTACGGTTCGTCCAGCAAGCCGTTCAACACCGCCAGGTTGAGATTTTCCAGGCTGGCGGTTTTTACCAGGCGACGGAGATTAAGCAATCCAACCACATCGTCAATGCTGTCGCGATAAACAGGCAGGCGCGTGAAGTGGGTATCGCGGATGGTGGTGATGATTTCTTCCCACGGGTCGTCGAGATCGATGCCGACAATTTCATTGTGCGGCACCATAACGTCGTCAACGCTAATGTCCTGCAATTCCAGAATTCGCAACAGCATGGATTGACGGCGGCGTGGCAGCAGGGCGCCGGATTCGGCCACCACGGTGCGCAGTTCCTCGATGGTGAGCTGGTCGACCGATTCTTCGTCCACTTGCACGCCGAGCAGGCGTAACAGGCCATTGGTTATTGAGCCGATGGCCCAGACCATCGGCCAGGTAATTTTTTGCAGCGGGTAATAGATAAAGCTGGCGGGAAGCGCGATGCGCTCAGGCTGCAGGGCAGCCAGTGTTTTTGGCGTGACTTCGGCAAATATCAGCACCACCACGGTCAGCAATAGTGTGCTCAAGGCAACCCACCAGGGCCCGCCCAGGCTGAGGGCGATGAAGGTAACCAATTGTGCCGCGGCGATATTGACCAGGTTGTTACCCAGCAAAATCATCCCGATGAGTCGGTCTGGTTTGGCCAGCAGTTGCTCAGCCAGGATAGCGCCGCGATTGCCGTTGCGCGCTTGATGGCGCAGCCGGTAGCGGTTCAGGCACATCAGAGCCGTTTCGGTGCCCGAGAAGAAGGCCGAAAGAAACAGCAAGACGGCAAGGGCGAAAAACATTAGCCCCAGCGGTATGTCGGCGTCCAAAGGACCAGGGCTCCTGTGTGGCTGGCAGAACCAGCATAGTCACCGCGAGGCTGGCGCAGTGTCAAGGAATCTCGGCATGCGCCACCTTGGCTTGTGACGCGCTAGAATCAGACTGACAGATGCTGCTAATGGCAGTGGACTCGATAACAGCGGAAACACCATGTTCGACAATCTTAGTGAGCGCCTGAAATCTGTAGCTGAAAAGGTGCGCGGCCGCGGCCGACTCAGTGAAGAAAATATTTCTGATGCGGTGCGCGACGTGCGCCGCGCGTTGCTCGAGGCGGACGTCGCGCTGCCCGTGGTCAAGGACTTTATCGGCCGTGTTCAGGCCCGTGCCGTGGGCGCGGAAATCACCCGTAGCCTCAGCCCCGGACAGGCCTTCATCAAGATCCTGCATACGGAACTGAGCGCAACCCTGGGCGATCCTGCAGATGCCTTTGAATTGCGCCATCAGCCGCCGGTGATCATCCTGCTGGCCGGTTTGCAGGGCGCGGGTAAAACCACCACCGCCGGCAAATTGGCTCGTCACCTGGGGCAGCAAGGCAGTCGCAAAGTCATGCTGGCCAGCCTGGACACGCGCCGGCCTGCGGCGATGCTGCAGCTTGAGCAATTGGCCGGCCGCGCCGGCGCTGAATATTTGCCGGCCTCTGCGGATGAACAGCCGCTGGTAATCGCCCGGCGCGCCGTCGCCGAGGCCCGTCGCCTGCAAGCCGATGTGCTGGTGCTGGACACCGCCGGGCGTACCCGTCTGGATGCGGAATTGCTGGCCGAACTGGCTGAGCTGCACGCGGCCGTTGAACCGCAGGAAACCCTGTTCGTGGTCGATAGCATGGCCGGCCAGGATGCTGTCAACGTGGCCGCTGCGTTCGCTGAGACACTGCCGTTGAGCGGGGTCATCCTGACCAAGGCCGATGGCGACGCGCGCGGCGGGGCGGCGCTGTCGGTGAAAACCGTGACCGGCCAGCCGATTCTGTTTCTGGGTACCGGCGAGGATCTGGACGGTCTGGAGGCCTTTCATGCCGAGCGGATGGCCTCGCGGATTCTGGGCATGGGCGACGTTCTCAGCCTGGTAGAAGAGGTTGAACAAAAGATTGATCGCGACAAGGCCGAGAAGCTGGCGCGCAAGGTCCGCAAGGGCAAAAGCTTTGATCTCGAGGATTTACGGGATCAATTGCAGCAGATGATCGGTATGGGCGGTCTGGAGAGCATGCTGGACAAACTGCCCTTGCCGGGCGGTATGAAAGCCAGCCAGCTGGCCCAGCAAGTGGATGAGCGAGCGCTGAAGCGGCAGATTGCGGTGATTAACTCAATGACCGCCAGGGAGCGGCGTTTTCCCAAGCTGATCGACGGATCGCGGAAACGCCGCATTGCAGCAGGCGCCGGCCTTGCGGTGCCGGATGTCAATCGTTTGCTCAAACAGCACACCCAGATGCAGAAGATGATGAAGCGGATGTCCAAGGGCGGGATGAAACGGGCCCTGCGTGGACTGCCGGGAATGCCCGGCTGATAGTCGCTGCAGCTTCACATTCGCTGAAAAACCCGTAAAATTACCGACTTAATCCGCCGGGTGGCTCGGGAGAGCTGCGCGGCGGTCTGTTTTTTTGAGGTAGCGAACACAGAAATGGTCAGCATTCGATTGTCCCGCGGCGGCGCTAAAAAGCGGCCGTTTTATCACATCGTAGCCACCGATCGTCGTAATCGTCGCGACGGCCGATATCTGGAGCGGCTCGGTTTTTTTAATCCCGTAGCCACCGGACAGGAAGAAAAATTGCGCATCGATATGGCGCGCGTTGAGTATTGGCTCGGCGAAGGCGCGCAGGCTTCCGAACGCGTCGCGCACTTATTGAAGACTTATCGCGCACAGCAGGCCGAAGCGGCCTGATTGCAGACCAGTGCCGCGTCTGGCGTGAGCGACGCTATGTCGCAGGTAGTGGTTGGCGAAATAGTTGGTGTCTACGGCATTAAGGGCTGGGTGAAAGTTAAGTCGTTCACCGATCCGCGAGAAAATCTGCTGACCTATCAACCCTGGTTTCTCAGCGATAAAGAGGGCCGGTCAGTTGATTACGAACTGCGCGAAGGGCGGCAGCAAGGCAAAGGCTTGATAGCCAGGCTGGAGTCGATCGAAGATCGTGACGCCGCGGCGGCTTTGCTGGGCTATCAGATACGCGTCGACCGTGACGCGCTAGGCACGCCAGAGCCCGGTCAGTATTTTTGGTCAGACCTTTGTGGTCTGGCAGTAGAGACGGCTGATGGAGTGGCCCTTGGCCAGATCAGCAGCTTGATTGAGACCGGCGCGAATGACGTGCTGGTGGTAGAGGGCGAACGGCGTCGACTAATTCCGTTCGTTCAGGAACAGGTAGTGAAATCAGTGGATCTGGACAGCGGCCGGGTGGTCGTCAACTGGGATCCTGATTTTTAGATTGGGGTTGTTGCCGCTTGGATATTCGTGTGGTGACTTTGTTCCCTGAGATTGTCGCTGCGGGCACTGGCCAGGGTGTTTGCGGGCGGGCATTGCGTCGCGAGCTGGTGAGGCTCGGAACCTTTGATCCGCGCGCATTTACCAGCGATGTGCATCGCACGGTTGATGATCGCCCTTATGGGGGCGGTCCTGGCATGGTGCTGAAATTTGCGCCGTTCAGTGCAGCGATAGCGGCAGCACGACAGCGCTTGCCGGCGGCGACGCCGGTGGTGTTTTTGTCGCCGCAGGGTCGTCGTTTCGACCAGGCAATGGCCGCGGAACTGGCGGCATTGCCGGGCTTGATCCTGGTGGCCGGACGCTATGAGGGTTTCGATGAGCGCTTGATCGAGGCCGAAGGTGGGCGAGAAGTATCCCTTGGGGACTTCGTGCTCAGCGGTGGCGAGATAGCC
The DNA here is from genome assembly GCA_963850255.1 of uncultured Gammaproteobacteria bacterium. GTDB lineage: Bacteria > Pseudomonadota > Gammaproteobacteria > Steroidobacterales > J054. The sequence goes on along the minus strand of CAWKLL010000022.1, from coordinate 85,793 downwards.
GCGGTGGCGGTGATTGATGCCATCGTGAGGTTGTTGCCCGGGACTTTGGGCGACGCTCAGTCGGCGGTGGAAGATTCCTTCGTCGACGGATTGCTGGATTGTCCGCATTACACGCGCCCGGAGCTGGCCGATGGTCGACCGGTGCCGCAGGTACTGCTGAATGGCAATCATGAGGAGATTCGCCGCTGGCGACTGCAGCAAGCTTTGGGTCGGACGGCATTGCGACGTCCCGACTTGCTGGAGAAACGAGGGTTGTCGCCAGATGAGCAACAACTGTTGGATGAATTTTTGCGCGCACGCCAGCTGGGTGATGCGGGATGAACAACAAAGGCTTAAGCCGGCGGAACGGTGCTGACCGTATACAGGTGAAAAAATGACAAATTTAATTCAGGAACTCGAAGCGGAGCAGATGAAGCAGGATATTCCGGTATTTGCACCGGGCGATCTGGTGGTTGTTCAGGTTCGGGTTAAGGAAGGCGAACGCGAGCGTCTGCAGGCTTATGAAGGGGTCGTGATAGCGCGTAAGAACCGTGGTCTCAATTCTTCATTTACGGTACGCAAGATTTCGCACGGTGAAGGTGTCGAGCGGGTATTTCAGACCCATAGTCCCAGCATTGCGGACATCAAGGTTAAGCGCCGCGGTGATGTGCGACGCGCCAAACTTTATTACCTGCGTGAGCGCAGCGGTAAATCCGCGCGTATCAAGGAAAAGATTGGCTGATCATGGCGCCCGGCGAAAGCCCCGCCTGGTTACGCATTGATCTGCGCCTTGGTCTGACAGCGTTTGCCGTCCTGACGCTGGCATCCTTAGCCACGGGTTGCGGCAGCCTGGTGGAGTCCGCTACTTCCGGGCTGGCTGAAAATCTTTCCGAGGCCATCCTCGACCAGGAAGATCCTGCCCTGGTTCGCGACGGAACCCCGGCGTATTTGCTGCTGCTGGACAGTTTTGTCGCTGGTTCACCGGACAACGCTGATTTGCTGTCATCTGCCAGCCAGCTGTATGCGGCCTACGGCACGGCTTTTGTGAGTGATCCGCGGCGGGCCCAGCTGCTGACTGAAAAAGGCCGCGACTACGGTCGCCGGGCACTCTGTTCGGAACGGCGCGCGACCTGTGATCTGGAAGGCCGGGATTTTGCGGCTTATCAAGCGGCGATCGAATCCGTCGACGCCAAGGTATCCGGTTCGCTGTTTACCTACGCGGTCGCTACTTTGGCCTATATTCGCGCGCACAGTGGTGATTACACTGCGTTGGCCGATCTGCCCAAGGCCGAACTGGCCCTGAATCATTTGCTCAGCTTCCCCGAAAGTGAAAACGCGGCATCACAGGCCGACATTTACAAGTATCTCGGGATCCTGAATACCCTGCGTCCGCCGGCTCTCGGTGGTGATCCCGAGCAGGGCAGGGCTTACTTCGAACGTGCGCTGGATCTCAGCGCCGGCCGCGATCTAAGTGTCAAAGTCGAGTATGCTCGAGGCTACGCCCGACTGCTCTATGAGCGAGAGCTGCATGATCGGCTGCTTGAGGAAGTTGTGGCGGCCGATCCGCGTTCCCCGGGTCTGACTCTGTTCAATAGCCTGGCGCAGGAGCAGGCGCGGGAACTACTGGCCAGTGCAGACGACTATTTTTAGCCAGGGATATCTGCCCCCTGGTTAGCATGGAGTTAGTAATGTCTGTTGCCCGTCGTTGTATCAATCTGGTTCTTCTATGCGTTGTCCTTGTCTGGATGACGCCCGTCGTTGCGGCGGTGCAATTCAAACTTGCCACCGTCGCGCCGGAAGGTTCCATGTGGATGCGGGAATTGCGCGCCGCTGCCAGCGAAGTGGACGAGCGCACCGCTGGCCGGGTCAAGGTGAAGTATTACCCTGGCGGCGTCATGGGCAACGACAAGAAAGTGCTGCGCAAGGTCAGGATCGGCCAATTGCAGGGCGGTGCTTTTACTGCCAGTGGGTTATCCGAGCGTTACGCTGACATTGTTATTTATGGTCTACCGCTGTTGTTTAACGATGACGCCGAAGTTGACTATGTCCGCGAACGCATGGATCCGCAGCTTGCCGCTGGCTTGTCGGCGGCAGGATTTGAGTCCCTCGGTATGGCCGGCGGTGGTTTCGCTGTCCTGATGGGCGCCGAGCAGGTGACATCGCTGGATCAGTTGCGAGGACGCAAAGTCTGGGTGCCCGAGGGTGACCTGATCAGCTATGCCGCAATGGAATCTCTGGATCTTTCGCCCGTTGTTCTGCCCATTACCGACGTCCTTACCGGCCTGCAAACGGGGCTGCTGGAATTCGTGGCCACGCCGCCTGTGGGGGCCGTGATTCTGCAGTGGTATACAAAAATAAAGTATGTCACCGAGATTCCATTGGCTTATACCCTGGGTATTCTCGCCGTGGACCAGCGTTCCTTTCGGCGTCTGGATGAACAGGACCAGATAGTGTTTCGTGAAGTCATGCAGGCCGCCTATGCGCGCCTGGATGCGCAGAGTCGTAGCGACAACGAAAGTGCCCGCGAGGCACTGCTCGCCAACGGACTGAAGATACGTACGCCGCCCGCTTCCGATGTTGAAGCGTGGCGGAGTGCTGCATCCGTGGGCAACGAAAAACTGGTGAAAGAGGGCATCGTTTCTCAGGCGATTCTTGACCAGTTGTTGCAGCATGTGGCGGACTTTCGCGGCGCTGCGGCCGCCACCGCCCTCAGCGCGCAACCATCGGCGGTTGAGTGAGTTCAGAAGACGCTAAGCCCGGCCTGCTCCAGCAGGCTGAAAAAATCGGCCGCGCGGTCGAGAACGCATTCCTGGTGTCTCTGCTGGTTGCCATGCTCGGTCTTGGCGCCAGTCAGATTGTGCTGCGAAATTTTCTCGACAGCGGCCTGGCCTGGGGCGATGAGGCGCTGCGAATCATGGTTTTGTGGCTGGCACTATTGGGTGCAGTGGCCGCCAGTCGCGATGATCGTCATATCAGCATCGACGTGATGTCACGAATTCTGCCGTCGCGGAGTCGCGCGGCCGTAGCTGCCCTGGTAAACCTGTTCACCGCCGTCGTTTGCCTGGTCCTGGCCTGGTATGGGTGGGAGTTTGTGGCAGAGGCGCGCGAATACGAAGACACGTTATTCGGTAATTTGCCGGCCTGGTGGTTTCAGCTGATTATCCCCGTGGCATTTCTGCTGATTGGCTATCGCTATGCACTCTGGTGCCTGAAGCGTTTGCGTATCCTGTTTTCAGGGGCAGCCGATTCATGATTCTTAGCGGTGCACTGCTGATTTTGGTTGCACTGCTCGGCGCACCGCTGTTCGCCATCATTGCGGCCAGCGCGATGTTTGGTTACATGCGCGAGGATATTCCATTGTCTGCCGTGGCCATTGAAGTATTCGGCATAGCCGAGATGCCGATTCTGCTGGCAATCCCGCTGTTTACCTTTGCCGGCTATGTGTTGAGTGAAAGTAACGCGCCGTCGCGGCTGGTCCGCCTGACTGGTGCGCTGCTGGGTTGGATGCCCGGCGGACTGGCGATCGTTTCCATTGCTGCTTGCGCTTTGTTTACAGCCTTCACCGGCGCCTCGGGCGTGACCATCATTGCCCTTGGCGCATTGCTTTATCCGGCGCTCGCTGAGGCGGGTTACGACGAGCGCTTTAGCCTGGGCCTGGTCACTTCGGCCGGAAGTCTGGGCCTGCTATTTGCGCCATCGCTGCCGCTAATCCTGTATGGCGTGATCGCTGAAATTTCTATTGATGAATTGTTCCTCGCCGGAGTGATTCCAGGTGTGCTGATGATGGCCGTTTTGTCGGCCTACTGTCTTTGGATGAATCGTGGCAGGCAAAGTCCATTGACGGATTTTTCCTTCGCCAGGCTGGCAGCCGCGTTACGCGAATCCGTTTGGGAGATTCCGCTGCCGCTGGTAATCCTCGGCGGAATCTATAGCGGCTATTTCGCCGTCAGCGAAGCAGCCGTGGTTACCGCTATCTACGTCCTGGTGGTTGAAGTGCTGATCAATCGTGATGTGCCGGCCAGCAAGTTGCCCGACATTATCCGTCAGTCTATGTTGCTGGTTGGCGGAATATTGTTGATCCTTGGCGTGTCGCTGGCTTCTACCAATTACATGATCGATGCTCAGGTACCCGAAATGCTGATTGGGTTAGTTAAAGAGTATGTAAGCGGCACTACCAGTTTTCTGATTCTGCTGTTTCTGTTTTTGCTGGTTCTGGGCGCCATTCTCGATATATTTTCTGCGCTGGTACTGGTGGTGCCGCTGATCCTGCCAGTGGGCGCAGAATATGGCGTGCATCCAGTCCATCTGGGTATCGTGTTTCTGGCCACCATGCAGCTGGGATACCTGACCCCGCCTGTGGGGCTGAACCTGTTTGTGGCCAGCTACCGATTTGATCAATCGATCATTCGGGTTTACGCCTCGACACTACCGTTTTTGTTGATTTTGATGCTGTCCGTGCTGTTGATTACGTTTTGGCCGGCACTTTCGCTGGTATTAATCGGAAACTAGTTCTGGCAGCGCAATGCGTACAGGAGATCTCGTCATGAAATTCAATTTTCTGGCTGCCGGATTATTCGTCGGGCTGTTACCAGTAGCCTGCGCTGCGCCGGTTCCGGAAGCCGCTGGCTTAACGCTACCGGCCGGTTTTAAGGCTGAAGTGCTGGTGGCGGATGTGCCCAATGCGCGCTCCATGACCTGGGGCAGCGGGGGCACATTATTCGTAGGCACGCGTCGTGCAGGTAAGGTTTATGCCGTTCGTGGCGCCCTGGGTGATACGCCGCAGGTCATGATGGTCGCGGAAAAACTCAAGATGCCGAATGGCGTCGCTTTCCATGACGGTGCGCTCTATGTTGCCGAGAATCGTCGCATTTTGCGCTACCCCGGTATCGAAGATCGCTTGGAGAATCCTCCTGAGGCCGAACAACTGGGCGAGGATTTGCCTTACAAGGGTGTTCTGCATTCCTGGAAACATATTAGTTTCGGCCCCGACGATCGGCTGTATGTCCCGATAGGTGCACCGTGTAATGTCTGCGATGAAGCTGAATTGGGCAACATCATCAGCATGGCCAGCGACGGATCCGATCGACGCGTAGAAGCGCGCGGCGTGCGGAATTCCGTGGGTTTTGACTGGCAGCCGCAAACCGGCGAGCTGTGGTTCTCGGACAACGGTCGCGATATGTTGGGCGACGAAGTTCCTGCCTGCGAGCTCAATCGGGTGACGGAGCGCGGTCAGCACTTTGGTTTTCCCTTTTGTCATGGCGGCAATATTGCTGATCCGGAATTCGGATCACTAGGCAGTTGTGAAGATGCTGTTGCACCGGTGCAGGCACTGGCGCCGCATTCGGCCCCGCTGGGCGTCCTGTTTTATTCCGGTGACATGTTTCCGGCTGACTATCAGGGCCAGGTATTGATTGCCGAGCACGGCTCCTGGAATCGCAGCAAAGCAGCTGGCAAGACCGGTTATAGAGTCAGCCTGGTCCGACTGGAAGACGGCAAGTCCGTTGCTTACGAGCCATTCATTGAAGGCTTTCTGGATGGTGACAATGTGCTGGGTCGGCCCGTTGGCTTGCTGGCGGCACCCGACGGCTCGTTGCTGGTCAGCGACGATCAGCGTGGTGTCATTTATCGTGTTACCTACGCGCCGCCGGGCGCCTGAATTCTGGCTGCAAACACTATGAGCAAACCTAACCTGCTGGTCAGAATCCTGCGCGGCTTCTGGCGTATTCTCGGCATTATTCGCCAGGCTGTTCAGCTGTTCCTTTTGCTGGTTTTCCTGGTGGTGCTGTTCGCGGTTTTTAGCGGCGGACCGCAATTGGTGAAAATTCCCGATTCTGTTGCCTTGGTGGTCAGCCCTTCGGGGTTGCTGGTCGATCAGCTACAGGGCGATGACTTGACTCGTGCGCTGGACAATCTGGTAGGCGTGGCTGCGCCGCGAGAGACGCTGGTTCGGGATTTACGCGAAGCGCTGGCTTTCGCCGCAGAAGACAAGCGAGTGGGTGCCGTGGTCCTGGATCTTGCGGATTTACAAGGCGGTGGGCTTGCGCAACTGCAATTGATTGCAAAGTCGCTGGTTGATGTGCGTGCGGCGGGTAAGAAGGTGATCGCACGAGGAGATGCCTATACCCAGGCGCAGTATTACCTGGCGGCACATGCCGACGAGATCTATCTGAATGAATTGGGCTCGGTCGTCATAGAAGGCTTCGGCTACTACCGGGTATTTTTTCGTGAAGCGCTCGACAATCTCAGCATCGATGTCAATGTGTTCCGCGTGGGTGAATACAAGAGTTTCGTAGAGCCGTTCACTCGCGACAGCATGTCCGCGGCGGACAAAGAAGCCAGCCAGCGCTGGCTGGGCGGCCTGTGGGACGCCTATCGTATGGATGTCGCTGCGGCTCGCGATCTTGACCCTGCTGAGATCACAGCCTATGTGGATCAGTTTGCCGATCGCGTCGAAGCCGCGCAGGGTAACCTGGCGCAGGTGGCGCTGGAGACTGGCCTGGTAGACGAATTGGCGGTACGCGGCGCGCTGGATGAGTATCTGCTTAGCCTGGTGGGCGAGGGCGACGATGGCTACAGTCGCATCGACTATCGAAATTATCTATCCGCCTTGCGACGAGAGCGCAAGCAGGAGCCGACCAGCAATAAGATCGGCCTGCTGGTCGCCAGTGGCCAGATTGTGGATGGCGAGGCGCCGCCTGGCACCATCGGCGGCGATAGCCTGGCGACAATGATTCGCCAGGCTACTGAGGATCCGGAGCTTGGCGCGCTGGTGCTGCAGGTGGACAGTCCGGGCGGCAGTATGTTCGCCTCCGAAGTCATCTATCAGGAACTGCTGGCCTGGCGAAATACCGCGCGTCCCTTGATGGTTTCCATGAGCAGCGTGGCCGCATCCGGCGGTTACTACATTGCGATGCCCGCCGACAAAATATTTGTATCGCCAACAACGATCACCGGTTCAATTGGCGTGGGCGCCCTGGTACCGACGTTTCAACGTGGCCTTGAGCGCCTCGGCGTTCGTGTCGATGGCATCGGTACAACGGCCCTGGCGGGCCAGTTCTCGCCCGAACGAGAGCTTGGTCCCGATGCGCGCCGCGTGTTGCAGGCGAGTGTCGATGATGCCTACCGGATATTTGTGGGCAAAGTGGCCGACAGTCGCGAGATGACCTTTGAGCGCGCGGACAACCTGGCGCGTGGGCGCGTCTGGATCGGCACCGATGCCTTGGCCGCAGGCCTGGTAGACGAAACCGGTCAGTTGGATGAAGCGCTGGATGCGGCGGCTGAGGCAGCAGGTTTCGCAGCTGACGACTATTCCGTCGAAATTATCGAACGGCAAATGAGCCTGCGCGAGCAATTGGCCGGCAGTTTTGCTATCCGGGTCGGCAAGCTGGTGCAGTGGCTGGGTCTCTCCAGTCTCTGGCAACGCGATGCAGGTGTGCACGCGCTGCTGCAACTGGTCGAAGACCAGGCCGACCTGTTGATGCGTTTCAATGACCCGCGCGGTCTGTATTTGCATTGCTTCTGTATCCCAGACTAGCTTCTGGCAGCTGCTGATAGCCTGACAGTCATGCGGGTCGATCGATGGTTATGGCAGGCGCGGTTTTTCAAAACGCGCGCACTGGCGGTTGCGGCAGTCCGCGGTGGTCACGTGCGATTAGACGGTAAGCGCATCAAACCCGCGCGAGCGCTGCGTGCCGGCGATCAACTCAGGATCACCCGGCCGGGTGCTGAACTTGAAGTCACCGTGCTCGATTTACCGGCTCGCCGCGGTCCGGCGAGCGAAGCCGCCAGCTGTTATCGCCTCGATAGCCAGTTGCTGACCGCAGGCAGTCCGGGGGTTCGGCGTGGTCAGGATGGGCCGCCGGGTCGGCCGGATAAACATGCGCGTAAGGCTTTGCGGCGGCTGAGGGGGCGCTAGGCACTCATTCAGCCGGAGGATTTGCGCACTCAGACGGCCTCGCTCTCACCCCGGGCCTTGGGGTAATCGAAGAAGACCAGGTTGCATTGCGTATTCGCCAGCCTGTCCCAGCCAGTCAGGGTCATTTCCAGGCAAACCACACCGGCGGTGGGGACGTTGTCGATAGTCATACCGCTTAAACGGCTGGCCAGCTCGGTCAGGCCGGGATTGTGGCCGACCAGCAGGATGTCATGAAACTGATCTTCCTGGCGGGCAATCACCGCCAGGATTTCATCTGGGCTGGCGAGATACAAATCCTGTTCGCTTTGTAAAAACTCCAGCGGGTAGTTCAGGCTACGCGCTACAGCCTTGGCCGTTGCACGTGCTCGTTTAGCCTTACTGGTGATGATTAACGATGGTCGCGCACCGCGTTCGAGCAGGCGCTGACCCATCATGGGCGCGTCCTGTTTACCGCGCCCGTTAAGTGGTCGATCGAAATCTTCAAGGCCGGGTTCTTTCCAGCTGGATTTGGCGTGTCGTAACAACGACAGTCGCCGGCGCGTCTCTGTCATCAGAGCAGGCCAGCCTCGAGCTGGGCGGCTTCGGACATCATGCCCTGGCTCCAGGGCGGGTCGAAGACCATTTCCACGTCAACTTTGCCGACGGTTGGAATCATGCCGATTTTATCTTTCACGTCTTCGAGCAAAATTTCGCCCATCCCGCAGCCGGGTGCGGTTAGCGTCATCTCGACATAAACGTAACGCTGATCGTCATCCATGCGTGAAATGCGGCATTCGTAGATCAGGCCCAATTCCACGATGTTGATCGGTATCTCCGGGTCAAAAATTGTACGCATCTGATCCCAGGCAAGCGCCTCGAACTCTTCGTCCGTGGCGTTGGGTGGTAATTCGGGCGGTTTTACCGGCTCCATGCGCAAGGCATCGGCATCCTTGCCGGCAACCCGATAGAGATTGCCCTCGAAATACACGGTGAAGCTGCCGCCCATGGCCTGCGTCACATAGACCAGGGAACCCTTTTCCAGGGTGACCTGAAAACCCGCGGGTACCACGGTGACTTCGCAGTCGCGCGCCAGAACAACCGGTTCGCTGTCTTGCCCAAACACTCGCTCAGTCTCCTTTTTCCGTCGTCACAGAATTTGTTTCCCCGCCCAGCGCCGCGTGCAGGGTGCGCCACGGCAGCAGGGCACAGCGAATGCGGGATGGATATTGCTTGACCCCGGCCAGGGCGGCCATGTCGCCCGGCAGTGACTGGTTGCCGTCAGCGCTGAATGCTTTTGCGACCGCGCTTGCCTGTTCGTCGGCAGCCGCGACATCCAGCCCTGCAAGCTGGTCTGACATCATCGAAGCGGAAGCCATGGAGATGGCGCAGCCAGCTGCTTCGTAACTTAAGTCAGCAATGTTTTCCTGATCCAGCTTGAGGTATACCGTGATCTTGTCGCCACACAGAGGGTTGTGACCCTCGGCCTGGCGATCCGGATTCTCCATGCGACGAAAATTATGCGGTTCGCGGCTATGTTGCATGACGGTCCGACGGTACAGATCCAGTAACTCAGGTGAACTGGTCATGGCCTGAACATCGCGATGGCCTGATGGAGCGCCTCGACTAACTGGTCTATATCTTCGCGCGTATTGTAGAGCGCCAATGAAGCACGCGCCGTTCCGGCAATACCGAAAAACTCCATAACCGGCATGGCGCAGTGGTGCCCGGTGCGAATGGCAACGCCATGATGATCGAGGATCGTACCGAGATCGTGGGCGTGTATGTCATCGACATTGAATGAAAGCACGCCGGCCTTGTGTCTGGCTGTGCCAATCAGGCTCAGGCCAGGAATCTCGGCGAGCCGTTGAGTGCCGTAATCCAGTAGTTGAGCCTCGTAGGCGGCGATATTCTGCATGCCGATTGCCGCCAGGTAATCAACGGCCGCGCCGAGTCCTACGGCACCCGATATGTTCGGTGTGCCGGCTTCGAAGCGATAGGGCAGCTCGTTGTACTGGGTGCCGCTGAAACTGACCGTCAGTATCATGTCACCGCCGCCCTGCCACGGCGGTAGTTCTTTGAGCACGGCTTCACGTGCGTACAGCGCGCCTATGCCCGTGGGGCCGAGCATCTTGTGACCAGAGAAGGCATAGAAATCGCAGTCGATGGCCTGAACGTCGACGGCCTGATGGGGGATTCCCTGGGCGCCATCCACCAGGGAGAGGATGCCGCGAGAACGAGCTGCCGCAACCATTTCGACCACCGGATTGACTGTGCCCAAAGCATTGGAAACATGCGCGATGCTCAGCAGGCGGGTGCGCTCGTTCAGGAGTTCGTGAAACGCGGCCTGGTCAATTTCGCCAGCCTGGTTGATGGGGATAACTCTGAGCCGCGCGCCGCTGCGCTCACACAGCATCTGCCAGGGTACGATGTTTGAATGGTGTTCCAGGTGGCTGATAAGGATTTCGTCGCCAGCGCGAAAACTTTCACCCAAGGTGTTTGCCACCAGGTTGATCGCTTCCGTCGTACCACGGGTAAAAACGATCTCACGAGTGGAGCCGGCATTAATAAAGGCGCGCAACTTTTCACGCGCACCCTCGTAGGCATCCGTGGCCCGGTGACTGAGGGTATGCACACCGCGATGAACGTTGGCATGGTCATGTTCTTCGTAGTGACGTACCGCATCGATCACAGAGCGCGGTCGTTGTGATGAGGCGGCGCTATCCAGGAAGGCCAGGCGCCGGCCGTGGATCTGCTGTTGCAGTATCGGAAAGTCCGCGCGCAACTTTTCCGCATCCAGACTGACTGCAGCTGAATCGAGCGCTGCTTCGGCACTCATGACGGCAATCCCACGGCCTCAGCACCCAGCCTTTCGGCCAGGCGGCCACTTAACTGCGTGCGCAGTTCCGGCGGTTGGATAGATTCAATGACTTCGGCAGCGAAGGCGCTGATCAGGATGCGCCGGGCTGACTCGTTGTCGATGCCGCGTGAGCGGAGGTAAAACAGGGCTGTATTGTCCAGCTGACCGGTTGTAGCACCGTGCGCGCATTTTACGTCATCGGCATAAATCTCCAGTTCCGGCTTGGTGTCGATTTCGGCGCGCGGGCTTAGTAGCAAATTCCGATTAGCCATTTCGGCATCGGTCCCGTCTGCGCCCTGGTGCACAATTATCTTGCCGTTGAACACGCCGCGTCCGCGATCCCCGGCAATACCGCGGATAATTTCATGGCTGTGGGTATCTTTGGCTTGATGGTCCAGGCGTGTGTGGTAGTCAATATGGCTTTCGCCATTAGCGATAAACAGGCCATGCAGCTTGGCATTGGCGCCACGGTCGGCCAGGCTGACCTGCATATCGTTGCGCGCCAGTCGTGCGCCCAGGTCAATAAAGGTCGCGTGCAGCTGCGCGTCGCGCGCCAGATGCAGTTGCTGGGTGGCGAGATGATGGGCTTCGGATGACTCGTCCTGAATGCGCAGGAAGTCGAGTCGCGAGGCTTCGCCACAGTTCGCCAGTAATAGTGAATTGCTGCTGGCAGGGCCCTGCCCGGAGTGATGCTGAATCAGGCGCAGGCGACTGTTACGGCCCTGGCGCAGCAGCACCAGCGGCTGACCTAAGGCCTGCCCGTCGCTATGGAAATGCAGGAGCAGCGGCGCGGACAGCTCAACGCCGTCGGCAAGCTCGATGAGCAGGCCGGCTGACTGAAACGCGGTATTCAAATCGGTGAGCCCGGCCCTGGGGCGGCTGGCTGTCAGCTCATCCAGCACAGCTTTCTGCTGTTGCGCGGGTATGTCAGCGAAAGCACTCAGGCGCAGTCCGGCGACGGTTCCTGGCAGTTCGCCGAGGCGACCATTGCTAAAGTGCACCGTGATTGCCTGTTCCAGACCAGCCAGCTGGCTCCCAGCCGGTTTCGTGGCCGGCCGTTCAGGCGATTCGTCCAGGAAGGCGAGCGCTCGCGCTGCTACGGGTGACAGATCTGTGTACTTCCAGTCTTCATCCCGCTGGCTGGGAAATCCGCCTTGCTCGGTGAATCTTTGCAGGGCCTGCGCGCGCAGGCCTTTCAGCCAGTCCAATTGCGCGGGCGCACGTGCCTCAGCAACTGAGAAGGCGCGCTGCAGTGCCGCTGCGCTCACTGGTTCACCGCCTCCGCGAGAATCTCGTCATAGCCTTCTGATTCGAGTTGTTCGGCCAGGTGGCGATCGCCGCTGCGGGCAATGCGACCAGCGCCCAGCACGTGCACGAAGTCGGGACGTACATAGTCGAGCAGACGTTGATAATGGGTTATCAGCACAAAGGACCGCTCAGGGCTGCGCAGGCTGTTCACGCCATTGGCGACGACCTTGAGGGCGTCGATGTCGAGTCCGGAATCCGTTTCGTCAAGGATTGCCAGGCTGGGTTCCAGCAAGGCCAGTTGAAAAACTTCATTGCGTTTCTTTTCGCCACCTGAGAAACCTTCGTTGACGCCACGACTCAGGAACTTTTCATCCATCTGCATCAGCTTGGCTTTCTCGCGGACCATTTTCAGAAACTGCACGGCATCCACTTCAGGCAGTCCCTGGTGCTTGCGTCTGGCGTTCAGCGCCGCTTTGAGCAGGTAGACGTTATTAACGCCCGGAATCTCAACCGGATACTGAAAGCCGAGGAAAATCCCGGCCCAGGCGCGCTCTTCGGGTGCCAGGCTGAGCAGGTCCTGGCCGTTAAAGCTGACACTGCCGCCAGTCACGGTGTAACCGTCTCGACCCGCCAGCACATGCGCCAGGGTGCTTTTGCCCGAGCCATTCGGCCCCATAATCGCATGCACTTCGCCTGCTGCAACACTGAGGCTGAGTCCTTTGAGGATTTCCGTCTCGCCAACACAGACGCGCAAATCTTTAATTTCAAGCATTGTTCTTTTCCTGTCGATCAGGCATCTAGCCGACCGCACCTTCGAGGCTGACGTTCAATAGATTCTGCGCTTCCACCGCGAACTCCATCGGTAACTCGCGAAAGACTTCCTTGCAGAAGCCGTTGACGATGGTATTTACCGCGTCTTCCTCGGTGAGACCGCGCTGTCGGCAATAGAACAACTGGTCGTCAGCGATCTTCGAGGTGGTTGCTTCGTGTTCCACGATGGCGCTGGGGTTCTTGATTTCCATGTAAGGAAACGTATGCGCACCGCACTCCTTACCCATCAGCAGTGAGTCACATTGGGTGTAATTGCGAGCACCTTCGGCGGTGGGGAATATCTTGACCAGGCCGCGATAGGACTGCTGGGCGCGACCCGCCGAAATACCCTTGGAGACCACGGTGCTGCTGGTATTGCGGCCGATATGAATCATTTTCGTGCCGGTATCCGCCTGCTGCAGATTGTTGGTGACTGCGACGGAATAGAATTCACCCACCGAGTTATCGCCGCGCAGTATGCAGCTGGGGTACTTCCAGGTAATCGCTGAGCCGGCTTCCACCTGGGTCCAGGAGATTTTTGAATTGGCGCCTCGGCAATCGCCGCGCTTGGTCACGAAATTGTAGATGCCGCCAACGCCTTCCTCGTCTCCCGGGTACCAGTTCTGGACCGTGGAGTATTTTATTTCTGCGTTTTCCAGGGCGACCAGCTCGACTACCGCAGCATGCAACTGATTTTCATCTCGCATGGGCGCGGTGCAGCCTTCGAGATAACTCACATGGCTGCCGGCCTCGGCCACGATCAGCGTGCGTTCGAACTGACCGGTATTGGCCTGGTTGATTCGAAAGTAGGTGGATAGCTCCATCGGGCAGCGCACGCCCTTGGGCACGAAGACGAAAGATCCGTCGGTGAACACGGCCGAGTTCAGGGTCGCAAAGTAGTTGTCCCGATACGGAACAACGCTGCCGAGGTAGCGTTCGACCAATTCGGGATGCTTTTGCACCGCTTCGGAGAAGGGGCAAAAAATGACTCCGGCTTTTTCCAGCTTGTCCTTGAAGGTTGTCGCTACCGAGACGCTGTCGAATACCGCATCCACGGCGACCCCCGCCAGTGCTGCTCGCTCATGCAGCGGGATACCCAGCTTTTCATAGGTTTCCAGCAATTTCGGGTCGACTTCATCCAGGCTCTTCGGTCCGTCCTTTTTCTGGCCCGGCGCCGAGTAGTAAGAGATGCCCTGGTAGTCAATCGGTGGATGGTGGAGTTTTGCCCAATTCGGCTCGCGCAACGTCTGCCAGTGACGGAAGGCACGCAAGCGCCAATTGAGCATAAATTCCGGCTCATCCTTTTTTGCCGATATCAGGCGTATCACGTCCTCGTTGAGGCCGGGCGGCAGCGTGTCCGATTCAATGTCGGTAATAAAGCCATGCTGATAGCGGCGACCAACAATGTCTTCGACTTCAGTCTGTTTGGTAGACATGTCTATTCCTGCCCTGGCTGATTGCTGCCGGTGTCCGGCGACCGCTTGGTTCCAACGGCATCCGCCGGCGTACTCAATCCCGCTGCCGAGAAACTGCTTGTGGGCCGCTGCAGATCGGCCAGGCTTACGTCCTGCAGTGCGCCGCGAATGGCCGCATTAATTTTCTGCCAGGCACCGCCGACCACGCACAAAGACTCGAGTTCGCAGTGACTTTCCTCGGTGCTGCACTCGGTAATGGCCACCGGTCCTTCCAGTACGTCGACGATTTCTGCCGCACTGATGCTATCGGCCGAGCGCGCCAGTCGATAACCGCCGTCTGCGCCGCGGGTAGATTCCACCAGTCCGGCTCGGGCCAGCACCTTGAGCAGCTTCTGCGTGGTTGGCAGTGCGACATGGGTCCCGGCGGCGACATCACTGGCCGCACAGCGCCGTTTTCCCTGGTGGGCGAGGTAGACCAAAATCATGGTTCCGTAGTCGGTCAGGCGGCTGATTCGCAACATTTAGCAGTGCCTCGTTAAATTGGGACCATTTTAGTCCACTATGCTGCGGCGGGAAAGTATCATTGGCCGGCTGCTTGGGCTTTGTGCGGTATCTGCTATGCTTTTTTGTCAGGATTAGACGTTGCAGATGCGCCCTTTTTTAGGGCTGTGGCGCCAGCATATTTTGTAAGCGCCGTCCCGAATTGTGTGATGCATGCCGATCCAGTAGCTTTATAAACAGTATATAAAACATAAGGTAATGATTGCATTATTAAGTAAATTCGATTTGGTTTGGGCGCTGCAAGCTTCGGGAACTTTCGTCGGCGCGTGCGGGTCCCAAAGGCATGTTTATCGACCAGGAACTTCGCGAATGAGACAGCCCCGGGCAGGTATTTTGTTTGCCGTTGTTAGCGTTCTGCTGGCGGTTCCGGCCTTCGCCGCAGCCTATCCGGCGCCGCATGAAGTGGTCGCGAGCAGCGCCGAGCAGGTTGCCGACCGCCTGGAGGGCCGCAGGGATTTTCTGGCCGAACACCCACAGGAACTCTATTCGCTGATAGACGAAGTGCTGCTGCCGAACTTTGATACCCGCTATGCGGGGTTTCTGGTGCTGGGTCGCAGCAACTGGAATGCCGCCAGCGGACAACAGCGCGATCGGTTTGTTGCGGCCTTTTTCGATTTCTTGGTACGCAACTATGCCGAGGGTCTGCTGGCATTCGATCCGCGCAGCATGGAAGTGCTGGACGGCGCAGAACCTGCGGATAAAAAGCGCACCACGGTGCAGACCCGTATGCGTCAGGACAATGGCACCGTGGTGCCGATAATTTACGCTCTGCGGCAAGACGAGCGACGGCTGGAAGGTCTATGACGTGCGTATTGAAGGCGTGTCCTATCTGCAAAATTATCGCAACCAGTTCAATGCAGAAATATCGGCCAACGGTATTGACGCAGTGATCGTAAGGCTTGAGCAGGAAACTGCAGATGTCGCACGGCCGGTGTCCGTCGAATAATCGAAGCGCTAAGGTAAATTGACAGCTGCCTGCGAGTCTTCGAATTCTTCGTCGAACTCATTCTCGAATTCGTCGTCAAAGTCCTCTTCGGGGAAATTATTCTCCGGCGGCAACCCGTCGTAGCGCAAAAAGCGGCGATTCTGCCAGTACGCGTCGCGCACGAAAGCGTAGGGATCGAATGCGCGCCGTATTTGTTCATCTATAGGCAGCAGTCGTGAGCGCTCATGAATGATCCATAGTCCGTTCAAGCGGCTGCGCAGGCCTGCCGGACTGATCTGTAGTTGTGGATGATAGGTCAGGTCAACCAACTGGCCGACGCCTGAGCGGACGGTGTACGGCCCAAACAACGGGACCACCAGGTAGGGGCCTTCGGGCACGCCCCAGACACCGAGCGTCTGGCCAAAGTCTTCATCATTGCGAGCCAGGCCGGCGGTGGTGGCTGGGTCAAAAAAGCCGCCAATACCCAGGCTGGTATTCAGGCCCATACGCGCCGCATCGGAAAAGCCCTGCTGAAATTTTCCCTGTAGCCAGGCATTGAGAATATCTATGGGGGTCGCGAGATTCTCGAACCAATTGTTGATGCCGGTGCGCATGAACTGAGGCAGCAGCCAGTCATAGCCCCTGGCTACCGGTCGCAGCAGATACGTATCGGTAACGTCATTAAAAGCAAAAACCCCGCGGTTTAAAGGCTCAAGGGGGTCGCCGGGCGCCTTGGTGCTGCTTGCTGCCTGGCTGGCGCAGCCAGTGGCGGCCAACATCAGTAGCAGCGCAGTTGTCCGCAGGGTCCCTTGTATGGCTCCTCGGACGCGAAAAATAGTCATTGCCTGCTGCGACCCTTTGAGCGCCCCTCGGACTGGTTCATAAAACTCATAACCTGGTCCAGTCGCGAGCGAAAGCGTGCGCGCTGGATAGAGTCCAGTTCAGGGATGCTGAGGGCCAGCCGCAATTGATCGCTGGCCAGGGGGAAGTTGCCGGTCAATAGATGATACTCAGCCATATAGTAGTGCGCGTCGGCGGTGTCGCCGGCGGCACTCGCGGCCAGCGCGATCTGCCGCACCTGTTCCGAGGTCGGCGGTACCTGGTTGTAAAGGTCGAGCAGAATCTTATGGGCTTTTTCCGGCTGATCGTATTGCATCAGGGCTTCGGCATAGCGAATCGTCAGTGGAACGTTGCGCGGAAACAGTCCGATGGCGGTATTAAAAGTCTGTTCGGCGGCTTCAGTATCGCCCAGCGCCAGTTGCGCGGCTGCCAGGCCGGAATGAAAGTGAATGATTTCCTGGTTGGCATTCAGCAGCACTTCAAATTCCCGGCGGGCTTGCTCGTAGTTGCCGAGCTTTAGCTTGCTCAAGGCCATGCCGTAGGGCAGGCCGAGGTTGCCGACCCGAGCCGGATCATCGCGCTCACCCTGGAAGGCGCGCAGCGCCTCTTCCGGCGTGTCGCTGGTCAGCAGGGCGAGGCGCGCCCGCGTCAGGCCATAGCCCACCGCATCGGTGACTTCTACATCCGGATACTCGGCGATCCGCGCTGCTGTTTCGGCGATGCGATTGACCGTGACGGGGTGGGTACGCAGAAATTCAGGCGCACCGCCGGCCAACAGGCCCGTCTTTCGGTTCAGCGTTGAGAAAAACTCCGGCATGCCTTTAGGGTCGAAACCTGATTCGGCCAGAATGCCCACACCAACCCGGTCAGCTTCATACTCGTTGGCGCGGGTGAAATTTATTTGCGCCTGAACCGACAGACTCTGCGCGCCCATGATGGCGCCCTGCATGGCTTCACCACTGCCGGTAGCAGCCCCGACCAGAATCGCGCCGAGCATCGCCGCCATACTGAGGATGCTTTCACGCTGATTCGCGAATACCGCCCGGGAGATATGTCGCTGGGTCACATGGGCTATTTCATGTGCGAGCACGCCGGCCAGCTCGCTCTCGTTGGCCGTGGCCATAAACAGGCCGGAATGCACGCCGATATAGCCGCCGGGCAGGGCGAAGGCGTTAATGGCCGGGTCGTCGACAATAAAAAACTGGAAAGTGAAATCGCCATCCTGGGCATTGGCCGCCAGTTTCTGACCGACATCCTGAATGTATTCCTGCACCTCAGGGTCCGTGATGATGGCGTCAGTCATCCGCAGGCTGTTGTAGATAGATCTGCCGATCTGCGCTTCTTTTTCGCGACTGAGCACGGAATCCGACGGGCTGCCAATATCCGGCAGGCTATCGGAGTCGACGGCAGCCGATGCCGGTACGATGGCCGCCGCTAGCAGAGCGGCGCAAAGGTGGTGAAGATACCTGCGCATGACGACTTGTCAGAGGGCCTTGACGGCCGCCAGCACCTCATCGACGTGAGCTTTGACTTTGACCTTGCGCCATTCCTGGCGAAGTTTGCCTTTTTCGTCGATCAGAAAAGTGCTGCGTTCGATACCCATCACCTTGCGCCCGTACATGTTCTTTTCCTTGATCACGTCATAGGCCTGGCAGGCCTTTTCTTCGGCATCTGAAACCAGCTGAAACGGGAAGTCGTACTTGGCGCTGAATTTCTCATGCGAGGCAACGCTGTCCCGCGAGGCGCCGATAATCACTGCGCCGGCGCGCCTGAAGGCCGCATGCTGGCTGGCGAAATCCTGGCTTTCCGTGGTGCAGCCGGGGGTGTTGTCCTTCGGATAGAAGTACAGGACTACTTTCTTGCCACGCAGAGATTTGAGTTCCAGGGTCTGCTCACCGGTGGCCGGCAGTTTAAAATTCGGGGCGACTTTGCCGATTTCAGGGGCGCTCATACTGATTGGTCCTTATATTTGGGCCGGTAGTTCCCGGAGCAGACGGTCTGCCAGGCTCCGTTGGCGGCTATTTTAGCGCTGTGCCGGCTCGAAAACCGCGTCAAGATTCTCGGCATCACAGTAGTCCAGGAAGTCTTCGCGCAGACTGGCCGTATGGACTTCCGCGGGCACATTAATAGTCAGCTGCACCGAAAACATGGCCGCACCGGTATGCGGAGCGTTGTAGCTGCGCGAGTTCATTTCCGCGATTTCCAGGTTGCGGCTGGCGAAAAACGAGGACACGCCGAGCACGATGCCCTCGCGGTCCAGGCTTACGACATCGACCAGGTAGGGCGCGCATTGGCCACGCTGCCTGGGTTCGGCGTCGCGGATGGTGAGCGTGAGGTCTGCACTGCGCTCGAGTTTGCTCAAGCGCTCACGCAGTTTGCCCACCGAATGCCAACTGCCGCCCACCAGCATCAGCACGGCGAATTCCGAGCCGAGGCTCATCATCCGGCTCTCCTGGATGCTGCTGCCGGCACCGGTTATAACCTCGCTGAGGTCCCGGATCAGGCCGGCCCGGTCGGGGCCGATCGCAGTGATTGCCAGCAGCTTTTCCATTCTTTTGCCTAAACATCTGATGCTGCGCGGAGTTTAGCCGAGCGGGCCGCACAGGCAAGGATTTAGCGCCTGGCCCGCGAGGCCGGTTTGTTGCGCTACCCCGGGGGGCTGCGTACCATCGCGAGCCAAATCTGTGGCGATTTTTTCATGTTTCACGGCAGCCTGGTTGCACTCGTAACGCCCATGACCGCTGACGGTGAGGTCGATTTCGCTTGCCTGCGGCAGCTGGTGGACTGGCATGTGGCCGCCGGCAGCAACGGTTTGGTGATTGCCGGCACCACCGGAGAGTCGGCGACCCTGACCCGCGATGAACATATCGAGGTGATTCGGGTCGCCGCGCAGCATGCCGCCGGCCGTTTGCCGGTGATCGCCGGCACCGGCTCGAATTCAACCCGCCAGACCGTCGAACTGTCGGTGGCTGTTGGCGATGCGCCCATCGACGGCTTTCTGATTGTCACGCCGTACTACAACAAACCAACCCAGCATGGCCTGGTTGCCCATTTTCGGGCCGTTGCCGATGCGGTCGCTCAACCGGTGATGCTTTATAACGTGCCGGGTAGAACGGCCGTCGATCTGTTGCCTGAAACCGTTGCCGAGCTGGCTGAGCATCCAGGCATCGACTCCATCAAGGAGGCCAGCGGCGAAGTAGCCCGGGTGCCCCGTTTGCGCGCCTTGTGTGGCCCCGACTTTGGGTTATTCAGTGGTGATGATGCGACGGCGCGCGAATTTATCCTGGCGGGCGGGCAGGGCGTTGTTACGGTAACCGGCAATGTGGCACCGGCGGAGATGGCAGCCATGTGTCGTGCCGCCCTGGACGGCGATGCCGCGGCTGCCGCCAAGCTGGACCAGCCTTTGGCCCGCCTGCACACCGACCTGTTTGTCGAGTCCAACCCGATTCCGGTGAAGTGGGCCCTGGCCCGGCTCGGACGTATACCCCCGGGACTGAGACTGCCGCTGACCGAGCTCTCGGCGTCGGCCCAAGCCCAGGTAACCGCTGCCCTTAACGGGGCTGGATTGGCCTGATGATGAAAAAATCACTAAAACCGGCGGTTCGCGCGATCAGTGCCATGCTGTTATGCGGCAGCCTGATGGGCTGCTTTGGCAGCAAGGAAGGCGCCTGTGCCAAGCCGCGCGAGTATCAGGCCAGCCGCAGCGTGCAGTCGCTGGAGGTGCCCGGAGACCTGGATGCGCCGCCCAATGTAGGGCTGGATATTCCGGAGGTTCCGCCCACCGAAGACGGCGAGGCTCAGGCCCAGCAGGCGCAAAAATGTCTGGATGACCCGCCGGATTATTTTGGCCGCTAGTTGATTGAACAGCACCCGGCCCTAAGTTAGGCTGCCGCGCGCTCATTTTTACATGTCGGAGAGGTGGCTGAGCGGCTTAAGGCGCTCGCTTGGAAAGCGAGTGTACGTTTATAGCGTACCGCGGGTTCGAATCCCGCCCTCTCCGCCACCCCATAAAATCGGCCCCGCATGGGGCCTTTATTTTTTGGGGTGGCGGAGAGGGCGTTGTGGACGAACGCGCCCGGTTCGACAAAATCGCAGAGCGATTTTGGACGCTGCCTCTGGCAGCGCCCCGCAGGGGTGAGGGGGCGTACCCGCCCGCGAATCAATCCCGCCCTCTCCGCCACCCCATAAAATTGGCCCCGCATGGGGCCTTTATTTTATGGGGTGGCGGAGAGGGCGTTGTGGACGAACGCGCCCGGTTCGACAAAATCGCAGGGCGATTTTGGACGCTGCCAGCGGCAGCGCCCCGCAGGGGTAAGGGGGCGTATCCGCCCGCTGAGCTCCTACGGATTGCTCGGTCACCGCTCGACGTGAATGGGTATCGACTGCCGCTTACCCTTACTTTCAAGCAGCCAGTGGGCACAGCGGGACTTATCTTCGTAGAGGATTTCACAGTCGTCACAGCGCACACATTCCGTGAGGGAAATGTGCTGATCCTTGATGGCGTTCCATTCGCACACCCCCTCGCAAATCTTGCAGCTGCCGCACAGATCCCAGCGCTTGATCCTGAACACCGTCAATTTCGAGATCAGCCCGAGCGCGGCGCCGACGGAGCACAGGTAGCGGCAGTAGAAATTGCGCACGAAAACCGTCAGCAACAGCAGGATCGCGAGCAGGATCCAGGTCACGGTGGTTCCGCTCAGCGTGAACATCCAGAACGGCTCGACGTAGCGGTAGATTTGCTTGTCGCGGGTTACCAGGAAATACAGCAGGACACCGGCGAGAATGCCGTACTTCAGGTAAACGAGTTTGGCATCCACCCGGGAAGGCAGTTCGACGCGAAAGCGCGCCGGAATAATGCGATCCATCAGCTGGGTGAGTGCCCCGAAGGCGCAGATCCGGCCGCAGTAGAGCCGGCCCCACAGCACCGTCGTGACCAGCGTGAACAGCATCAGGAGATACCAGGCTACGCTATGCGCGAAACGCGGCAATGACCCGTCGATCACGCCGAACAGGTGGACCACCGAGACGAGGTTGCCCTTGGCCAGGCCTAAGTAGACGATCGCGATGATCATCGTGAGGTATTTCAGCCGCGTGCTTTTGCGGAAGAAACTGAGCATCGCAATGCTCAGGAATATCATCAGGGCGGCGGCGTCAATGAGGGCGCCGGTGCCGATGGCGGTCAGCAGGTTGTCCTCGCTCGCGATGAGGGCGTCCAGTTGGTCGAGGGAAAGCGCCGCTGATTCGTCGATCTCGCCGGCGATAGTCACTGGCCCTGCCTCTCGCGCAGGTGCTGGCGGGCAATCTTCCGGGCGCTCTTGCGAATGGCCCGGGTCGCGCCTTCGACGGTGATGGTGGCCCGCGTTACCGAGTCGATGTCGTCGCCCACCGTCAGCCGGTCCAGGATGCTCTTGCCGGTGAACTGAAGCCGCGAACGCTTTCTCGTCGATGGAGAAATAGCCATAGGGCTCGTCGTGGTCCCGGACCTTGACGCCGGTGATGACGCCACCGGGCGTCATGCCGGTAAGGATCTCGATTCGGCCGGCGTAGGCCACTCTCATCCGGCACCACCTCGTGCGTGAGGAAAACGAACCCGACCAGCTCCGGCTCGCCGGTCGAAGCGGCCGGTCGATAGGCCCGGAAGTGCGGCAGCGCGTCGTCGACGCGCACAAAGATTTCTGCGCCCGGCAAAATCGCGCGAAAACCTGCCGCGCGGGCCGGACTCAAGCCCATGGCGCGCTGGGTCTCCTGGGCCGCCGGATCTCCGCCATGATTAATGTCAGACAGAGCAGCAAGAGCGTTCGACGGATCGGTCTCGCGTTTCCGTCCGCCATCGGAGTTTCAGCTGCAGTCTGCGCCATACGTTGACATTGCCATCCGTGTCCAGCGAAGCATAATAGGCCCTTAATCAGCATCGACCCCTGGGAGCATGCCTGATGGGCAAGACGACTACTATGGAGGTGGACTCGGGCCGGCCGACCTTCACCTCGGAGTTCATCAAGTCCGACATCGAGCAGCTTTCCATGCTCGGTAGCCCGGTTCTGGACAACCTGGTCGAAACCCTGATCGCGCTGTCCGCAGAGGTCTGGGCCGATCGGCGGCGTGCCAGGGTGGTCGAAAAGCTGCTGGAAGAAAAAGGCATCAGCGCGGACATGATCGAAGCCTACCGGCCTTCCGCCGAGGACGAGGCGGCATGGGACGAGGACCGCGATCGCTTCCTTCGCGCTACGCTGGATCCGCTGATGCGCCATGCCCACCTGCCGCTGAAGGCCGGCAGGCGCGAAGGTGAGTAACCCGATCAATTCGGCAGACAGACCATGATCAAAAGACGTTCGATTTTCACCGCTGCCGCCGCCACGGTGGCGGGCAGCGCCCTCGGCGGCCGGCCTGCGGCCGCGACTACCGCCGGCGAACTGTTCGACATCGAGCCGCGCGGCAGCGACGGCCGGATGGAGCGCCTGCCTTCCCTGACGCTGGAAAGTGTGCAGGGCTACACGGCCGGATTCCGGGAATGGCACTCGCGCGCGGCAAACCGCGCTGCGCTCGCGCGCACGCTCGAGATCTTCGCAGAGAACGGCATCGATCCCGGCGCGGACCTGTCGATGGACGAGGTGCTGGATCTCATCGGCACCGACCCGGTCATTGCGATGAGCGGCCGGCTATGGCTCAGCAACCAGCAGGTGACCTGGAAGGCACTGCAGGATCGCTTCCATGCGCAGGCCGACCTGTATCTCGCGGAGATGGAGAGCTTTGACAAACGGGGGCCGGGAACGCTGGAGCTGAATCCGACCATGAGCATTCCGGATTCCGTCAGGCACGAGATTCACATCCAGCCGGGCGGCTATGTGGGGAATCCGTTCGCCGGGCACCTGTATCACTACGGTACCAGCAGTTTCTATCACGGCATCTACGGTGCCGGTAACGTTCAGGACGAAGTGCACGCGGGATCAGCGCAGAAACTGCCGCTGCCGGCCGATGGCAAGGTGCGGCGCATCCTGGACCTCGGCTGCGGCATCGGCCAGCTGACGATCGCGCTGAAAGAGCGGTTTCCGGATGCGGAGGTCTGGGGCCTGGATATCGGCGGCCCCATGATCCGTTACGGGCACATGCGCGCGGTAGAACTGGGTGTCGATGTCAACTTTGTCCAGCGACTCGCCGAAGATACCGGTTTTCCGGACAACCACTTCGATATCGTCACGTCCTACCTCGCCCACCACGAGATGCCCGGTGAAGTGAGCAAGGCGGTTTTTCGCGAGGCCTACCGGGTCGCCCGTCCCGGCGGCTACTACTATCCCATCGATTTCCGCAGTGGCCGCCAGGGGAGGCGTCGTTCTGCCTACGGCGAGTTCCGCCGCTGGTGGGATCATCGCTGGAACAACGAGCGGTGGAGCCTGGAGTTCGGCGCGCTGGCCTTCGAAGACGAGATGGAGAAGGTCGGCCTGGTGCTGAATCCGGATGCGCCGGAGGTTCTGCGCGGGTTCGGGGTCCGGCAGGGCGTGAAGCTGACCTGAGGGGCGCTGTCGTCTTCTGCGTTGCCGTTGACGGAACAGGCGGACCGTGGCGTGGACTCGCTGTTATCCGTGAAAGTTTCTCTTACCAGCAGGCGTCGTTTCAGGCGGCCAGGCATCCCTGGGCCAGGATGACAAACACCACAATGAGAGAAAAAGTCCGGGTCTTCACTGATTAAGCTCCCGAGCCTGTGATCAGGATATTCATCGTCGATGCGCAACCATCGCGGTATGGCCCGGCTTATCCGGGGAATTCAGGATCACACGCACGCGCTCCACATCAGGGACGACCGCGCGCATCCGGGCTTCCAGCAGATCCAGCAGCGCCTCGATCTGAACGGTATCCAGGTCTTCAGCGAGATCCAGATCGGCGTCCACAAGGACCTGCGATGGACCGGAGTATATGGCTGCGAGACGGTTTACCGCTTCGACACCGCGCGTATTCAGAACCGCGGCACGGATGCCGGCAAGCGCATGATCCGGCAGCGCCTGGCCCGTAATGAGGGCTCGCGCCTGGGTCATCAGCACGATAGAGCCGGCCACCATCATGACGGCGGCCATCAGCGCGCCAAGGGCGTCGAAGACCAGCAAGTCTAGGCGTTGGTACATCATCAGCGCCGCCAGGCCAACCACGCTGGTAAAAGTGCCGATGGCGTCCCGCAGGAGAGCACTTTTCACCAGCGGTTGGTCCATATTGCGAAAGGCCTCGCGCAGGCTGCCGTGCTCCGCCATGAGCTTGCGCATGCTCAGGCTCACGGCATAACCATTTGTTACTACCGCCAGACCGACCACAGCGATCGCCAGCAGCGGCGTGTTGAGCGCGCTGGGGTTCACCAACTGCTGGTACCCGCGCCAGGCGGACAGTCCGGCACCGATTATCAGCATGGCCATGGCGGATAGCAGCGCCCAGAAAAAGGCTTCCCGCGCATAGCCCAGGGGATGGTCGGCATCGCTTGCGCGCCTGGAGCGGCGTTCACCGATAACCAGCAGCGCTGATCCCGTGCTGTCGGCCAGCCCCTGGGCCATTTCAGCAAACACCACGGCGCTGCCGGTGAGTAGCGCAACCACCAGGTTACTGACCACGTCGAATACGTCGACCAGGAACGAAACCTGCAGCACTTTGCGGGAGGAGGGTGTGACAGCCATATTGATCAGGATAACGCCGCGGTCTCGGTGCGGCTATTTTCCCTGCCATTCCGGCGTGCGCTTTTCAAGAAACGCATCCATGCCTTCACGCGCATCATACGAATCCATGTTGCAGGCCATGCGCTCGCTTGCATAGGCATAGGCGTCAGCCAGGTTCATCGGCAATTGTTGATAGAACATTGCTTTGCCGAGTCTGATTGCCAGCGCGGACTTGGCGGCGATTTTCAATGCGATGGCGCGCGTCGCCGATTCAAGCTCCGCTGCGGCCACCACCTCGTTAACCAGCCCAAATTGCGCTGCCTGATCCGCGCCGATGAAATCGCCGGTTAGCAGCAATCTCATCGCCTGTTTGCGTGGCAAGTTTCTGCTCAAGGCTACGGCCGGGGTCGAGCAAAATAAGCCGACATTAATACCGGATACCGCGAATCGGGCATCTTCAGCCGCTACCGCCAGGTCGCAGCTCGCTACCAACTGGCAGCCAGCCGCCGTAGCAATACCATTAACCTGCGCTATGACCGGTTGCGGCAACTGGTTAATGCTCAGCATCATTCGGCCGCACTGGTCGAACAACGCCTTATGAAAGGCGCGATCCTCACTGGAGCGCATTTCCTTTAAATCATGACCGGCACAGAATGCCTTGCCGTTGGCGGCAATGACCACCACGCGTATTGTGTCATCCTGCGCGATAGCATCCAGGGCAGATTGCAGCGCCGATAACAGGTCGGCGGACAGCGCGTTGTAATATCGGGGCCGGTTCAAAGTCAGGGTGGCTATCCCGTCGCGATGTTCCTGCAGTAGTACCGGCTCCGGGGTAGGTTCATTTGCACGGCTGCTCATCGAAAATTCTCCTGGAATGTGCAATGTAAATCGGTTGAAGCATCAAGACCGGTAGTTAATCTTAGACCATGCTTGCAGACGTCCGCGCGTAGAGTGCGCCTCAGAGAAGCCTTTGTGTAAGGCTTGCCTGCGCGGCGCTTGTCTTGGTGTGCTGGCCTATCTTGGCTATAGTCGAGATAGACCGTTGCGCCAGGGATCGCTCGCTACATTGGCGCTTACCCGCAGAGGAATCGATCCGCTCTCGTGACGATAAAAATAACTAGTGGTCTGGATCTGCCGCTCGCCGGCCAGCCCACCGGGCCGGTCAGCGCGGGGCCCAGGGTATCGTCCGTAGCGCTGCTGGGCCGCGACTATGTGGGTCTCAGGCCACGGCTGCTGGTCAAGCCGGGTGATGCGGTTACGCTCGGCCAGCCGCTGTTCGTCGACAAGCGCGACCCGACTGTGCATTACGTGGCGCCGGGCACCGGCCGGGTATCCGCGGTACACCGAGGTAATCGCCGCCGCCTGCTATCTGTAACGGTCGACCTGGATCCTGAGGTCGGCGGCGAGGTCGAGGCATCCGTGATGTCGGGTGAAGCGGATCCGGCCGGTCTCACGGCGGATGAAGTTCGCGACAGGCTATGCCGCTTCGGCTTATGGACCGCACTGCGCGCGCGACCATTTGGTCGGGTACCGCCTGCAAATAGTCGTCCTCGTTCAATCTTTGTTACCGCTATCGACACACATCCGCTGGCCGCCAATCCGGCCGAGGTGGTCGCGCAGGCGCAGGCTGAATTCACTACCGGTCTGAACATACTGGGCATGCTCACCGATGGCCCGGTGCACTTGTGCACAGCGCCGGGCTGGCAAGGCCCGCTGGGCGATCCGCAGCGCGTCCGGCTCAGCGAGTTCGCCGGCCCGCATCCTGCCGGTCTGGCTGGCACGCATATTCATTTTCTCGACCCGGTCGCGGCCAACCGCGTTGTCTGGCACATCGGCTACCAGGATGTCATCGCATTCGGTCGACTGTTTCGTGACGGTGTGCTCGACCTGTCGCGCGTGGTCGCGCTCGGAGGGCCCGGCGTGACCAATCCGCGGCTGATGCGCAGTCGGCTGGGCGCGAGTATCGACGACTTGTGTGCGGGTGAGCTGGCTTCAGCAACGCAGGCGGGCATTCCGCCGCGGCTGATTTCCGGGCCGGTACTCAGTGGCCGCCAGGCGCGCGGCGCCGAAGCCTACCTCGGACGCTATCATCAACAGCTCGCGGCCGTGCCGGAAGATGACGGCCATCGCTGGTTTGGCTGGCTGCGCCTGTTCTCGCGCGGGCACAGTTTCTCCGGGCTGTTTCGTCGCCACCAGTCAGGCGCTCGCGATGTGCTGACCACCGCAGCGGGCGGTGTGCCGCGTACGCTGCTCCCGGCCGAGGCCTTCGAGAAAGTGATGCCGCTGGACATCCTGCCTGTGCCCTTGCTACGGGCCTTGTTGATTCGTGATACCGACCAGGCGCAGGCACTGGGTTGTCTTGAGCTTGATGCCGAGGACCTGGCGCTGTGTTCCTATGTCTGCCCGGGCAAGCTCGACTACGGTTCGATCCTGCGCGTGAATCTCGCGCAGATCGAGCGCGAAGGCTGATTCGCATGCGTGGGGCATTCGCAAGGCAACGCAAGCGGCTGGCCAGAGCGCCCGATTATTCGATTCGGCGTTCTACCTTCGAACTGCTGGATGGTTTCCTGTTCTCCACCGCCCGGCCGACCCGTGGTGCGCCGCACATACGCGACAGCAACAGCGTTCAGCGCCTGATGAATAGCTTTGTCATCGCTTCACTGCCGTGCTGGCTGTTCGGGCTGTGGAGTATCGGGCTGCAAAGCAATCGCGCGCTGATTCTGCTCGGTCGCGAACGCGCGTCAGGCTGGCGTGCCTCGCTGCTCGAAACGCTGGGCTTCGGCTTCGATCCGCTGAGTGTTTCAGATTGCTTCATGCACGGGCTGGTCTACTTTCTACCGGTATTTTTCACCGCGCTGCTGGTCGGCGCCTGCTGGGAGATTGTGTTTGCACGCTACCGACGGCGGCGCATCGATGACGGCCTGCTGTCGGTAACCTGGCTGTATTGCCTGATTCTGCCGGCCACCGTGCCGTTGCTGTGGGCTGCGCTCGGCATGAGTGTAGCGATCGTGATCGGCAAGGCGATTTTCGGCGGCACCGGGCGTTACCTGGTCAGCCCGGCGATTCTCGGCATGGCGTTCCTGGTGTTCTCCTATCCCGACCTGGTATTCGGACCCGGTGCCTGGGTGCCGGTGGCAGGTTACGATGATCCCACCACTATTGAGCTGTATACGGAGGAGGGTGGCATCCCGGCGTTGCTCTCGGTGGGTTACAGCTGGACGGGCATGTTCTTCGGCGACCAACCGGGGCCCTTCGGCGTCAGTTCCCTGTTCGCCTGTCTGCTGGGTGCTGCCTATCTGATCCTCACCGGCAGCGCGTCCTGGCGGATCATGCTGGGCTCACTGCTGGGACTCATCATTTCCGCCTCGCTGTTTAACGCCACCAGCTCGGCCGACAACTTTATTGCGCAGGTGCCCTGGTATTGGCACGTCGTGACCGGTGGCTGGGCCTTCGGCACGGTGTTTCTGGCCACCGATCCGGTGGCTGCGTCGCAGACCAACCCGGGACGCTGGGCCTATGGCGTCGCGGTCGGTGTTTTGACCAT
Organism: uncultured Gammaproteobacteria bacterium; assembly: GCA_963850255.1. Taxonomy (GTDB): domain Bacteria; phylum Pseudomonadota; class Gammaproteobacteria; order Steroidobacterales; genus J054. The sequence continues at coordinate 57,090 of CAWKLL010000022.1, read as the reverse complement.
CGTGATTCGCGTCACCAACCCGGCCTATTACGAAGGTGCTGTATTCGCGATCCTGCTGGCCAGCGTGTTCGCACCGCTGTTCGACTACGTGGTGGTTCGGCTAAATATCCGCCGCCGTCGCAAACGGCTGGGGGCAGGCGCGTGAACAACGACAGCCCGCAGAAGGCGATCCTCGTCGTGCTGGCCGTTGCACTGTTTTGCTCGGTGCTGGTGAGCCTGGCGGCTGTCCTGCTGGACCCGCTACAGCGTGAAAACCAGCTGGTAGAGCGCAGCCGAAACATCGTTGCCTTGTCGGGTCTTGCGCCGCCCGGCGAGGCACTGGATTCGCAACAGATACTCGCCATCGCAAAACAGTTGGATACCAGGTTGGTTGACCTGGAAACCGGTGAGTTCATTGCAGATTCCGATCCGCAGGGCTTCGATGCTCGCTCCGCATCCGTGGATCCGGAAACCAGCCTTGCCATCCCGGCGCAATTGGACAGTGCGCGACTGGGTCGGCGTGCCCGCTACGAAAAGATCTACCTGGTCTGGGGCAAAGCAGGCCTCGCGCGCGTAATCCTGCCGATTCGTGGGCAGGGCATGTGGTCGACGCTGTACGGATACGTGGCCCTGCAAGCCGATCTGCGCACCATAGCTGCGGCGACTTTCTACGAACAGGCTGAAACCCCCGGGCTGGGAGACCAGGTGACCAGCCCCGCCTGGCTGGCCGGCTGGACGGGTCGCGAACTGTTTGGCCCCGCAGGAGAGTTCAGGTTCCGCGTGGCAAGCGGGCCTGTAAGCCCCGACACCCCGGCGGCCCGCTACCAGGTCGACGGCCTGACCGGTGCCACGGTAACCGGCGATGCGGTGACGGCGATGCTCGCCTACTGGTTCGGTCCGCACGGTTTTGCGCCTTTGCTGGCGCAACTTGAGGCCTTGCCGCCGCGCCGTGTCGCCTCGCTGGAGACAAATCAATGAATGAACAGCGCAGCCTTTTGATCGAGCCGCTGATTCGCCAGAATCCGATTACGCTGCAGGTACTGGGTATTTGCTCGGCGCTGGCCATTACCAACAGGCTGGAGACCGCGTTGGTAATGAGTGCCTCGGTCATTGCGGTACTGGCTTTTTCCAACAGCTGCATCAGCGCGATCCGTCATCATATTCCGACCAGTCTGCGCATCATTATCCAGATGACGATCATCGCCACCGGGGTCATCGTCGTTGACGAAATATTGCAGGCATTTGCGCCAGATATCGCCCGCACATTGTCTGTGTTCGTCGGCCTGATCGTGACCAATTGCATCGTGCTCGGCCGCGCCGAGGCTTTCGCGGTCAAGAACAGCGTCTGGCGCAGCTTTCTGGATGGCATCGGCAACGGGCTTGGCTACAGCCTGATACTGGTGATCGTTGCCAGCATTCGGGAGCTACTGGGTGCGGGTGAGCTACTGGGTTACCCGGTGCTGCAAACTGTGGAGCACGGTGGCTGGTACGTGCCCAACCGGCTGATGTTGCTGCCGCCCAGCGCGTTTTTCATCATCGGGCTATTGATCTGGTACCTGCGCAGTCGCAATCCGAAGCAGGTCGAACAGCGCGACTTCGACGAAGTCGACGTCCGCAAGCTGGAGCAGGCGCCGTGACTGCGCTGCTGGATATTTTCCTGCGTGCGGTGCTGATCGAGAACCTGGCGCTGGCCTTCTTCCTTGGGCATGTGTACGTTCCTGGCCGTCTCGAAGCAGATCAGTACGACCCTCGGGCTGGGCGCGGCGGTGATCGTGGTCGAGGCGATCAGCGTGCCCCTGAACAATCTTATTTACACGTACTTGCTGGGCGACGGCGCACTGGCCTGGGCCGGGCTCGGTCATCTCGATTTCAGCTACCTTGGGCTGATCAGCTACATCGGCGTGATCGCCGCGATGGTGCAAATACTCGAGATGGTGCTGCAGAAGTTCTCGCCGGTTTTATACAACGCGCTCGGTATCTTCCTGCCGCTGCTGACCGTTAACTGTGCCATCCTCGGCGCTTCACTATTCATGGTCCAGCGCAACTACACGTTGGTCGAAAGTGCGGCCTACGGTCTCGGCGTGGGGGTGGGCTGGGCCGCGGCAATCGTCGCACTCGCCGGCTTGCGTGAAAAAATGCGCAACAGCGATATCCCGGACGGCCTGCGCGGGCTGGGCATCACTTTTATTACCACTGGCATCATGTCGCTGGCCTTTCTCGGGATATCCGGCATTGAGCTGTAGCAGCACCAGCGGATCGCAGCGCCGTGCTTGAAGTATTGCTGGCCGTGCTCCTGTTTACCGGCATCGTGATGGCGCTGTCGGTGCTGATCCTGCTGGCGCGATCCCGACTGGTGCAGAGCGGTAACGTCACTATTAACGTGAACGGTGAGCGCGACGCTGTCGATGCCGGCCGGCGGCAAGCTGCTGGCCGATTTATCGGCGCAGGGTTTGTTCCTGCCGTCAGCCTGCGGCGGGGGCGGTACCTGTGGTCAGTGCCTGGTCACGATACTGGAGGGTGGCGGTGCGCCGCTGCCTACCGAAGCCGTTCACATCAGCAAGCGAGATGCGGCAGCCGGCCTGCGGCTGGCCTGCCAGGTCAATGTCAACCAGGACATGCGCATCCAGGTGCCGGAAGACGTATTTGGTGTCAACAAATGGGAGTGCACTGTTCGCTCCAACCGAAACGTCGCGACCTTTATAAAAGAGCTGATCGTGGAGCTGCCGGGCGAAGAGCGTATCCGCTTTCGTGCCGGCGGCTATATTCAGATCGAGTGTCCGCCGCACCGCCTGGCGTATCGGGACTTCGACATCGATGAGCAGTACCGGGCTGACTGGGAGCGCTTCAAGCTGTTTGATATCGAGTCGGTGGTGGAAGCGCCGGTAACCCGTGCTTATTCCATGGCCAGCTACCCGGCCGAGGACGACATCGTGATGCTCAATGTGCGCATTGCAACGCCGCCGCCGAATGCCCCGCGAGCGCCGACTGGCAAAATGTCATCTTATATTTTCGGACTGAAACCCGGAGACAAGGTGCAGGTGTCTGGTCCCTACGGCGAGTTCTTCGCCCGGCAGACCGATGCTGAAATGGTGTTTGTCGGCGGCGGCGCAGGCATGGCGCCGATGCGCTCGCATATCCTTGACCAATTGCTGCGCATCAGGAGCGGCCGCAGGATTTCTTTCTGGTACGGGGCGCGCAGCCTGCGCGAAGCCTTTTATATAGAGGAGTTTGATGCGCTGGCCAGGGCGCATGCCAATTTCAGCTGGCATCTCGCTTTATCGGAGCCCCTGGCGGAAGATAACTGGAATGGCTACACCGGCTTTATTCACGAAGTCTTATATGAGAATTACTTGCAGCAGCATCCCTCGCCGGAGGACTGCGAGTACTACATGTGCGGGCCGCCAATGATGAACGCGGCGGTGATCACCATGCTGGACGCGCAGGGCATCGACAGCGAGAATATTTTGCTGGACGATTTCGGCGGCTGAACGGCGAGTTTTATGCCCGAAACCATCATTGGAAGCTTTATAATTTTTATCCTGGCCGGTGCGTTGCTGTCAGTCGGTCAGTGGTTCGGACGGCCGCCGGTAACCGGCAAGTGCAGCCCGGACGATGAGAATTGCTGCCTGCGCCGGCAGATTGCGGGTAAATGTCCGAAGCGGCGGGTGAGTTAGAATGGAAACTAGGGTATACGTGAGGGACTACATGTCGCGACAGCTGGTAAAGCTGGCGCCAGATATGGAAATCGTGGCGGCTATGCAGAAACTTTTAGGGCGAAACGTATCGGGTGCGCCCGTGGTCAGTGTCGGTGGCTCACTGGTCGGCATGCTTACCGAGAGGGATTGTATGAAGGTTGTTCTAAACGCCGTGTACCACAGTGAATTCAGTGGGGTGGTGTCGGAATACATGGCGACGGAAATCGAGGTCATGCAGGCAGGCGACAACCTGGTGGATGCTGCAAGGCGTTTTTTCGAACAGCGCTATCTGCGCTACCCCGTCATGGAAGAGGGTCGACTCGTCGGCGTGATCAGTCGCAGCGATGTTATGCGAGCAGTCGGTGACTTCTGGGACTGGAAGTACGAAGAAGATTGAACCGATGGGATTATTAAACATGGCCGCGCGAACTTTCGCGTTTGCTGCATTTTTCATGCTCGCTGCCTGCAGCGGAGATACCGGTCCGCAGGGCCCGGCCGGTCCGCCCGGACCGCCGGGGCCGCCGCCGACCGTTGACGCCAGTGATGCGGCCGAAATAAACGCGGCGATTACCCGCGTGACAATTGCCAGCCCGCCTGTCGTCGAGTTTACGCTGGCAGACGGCAATGGCACCGCGATTACCGGGCTTAATGCGGGTGCGATCGGCTTCAAACTGGCCAAGCTGGTGCCGGGTACCGACGGCAATAACAGTCGCTGGCAAAGCTACATCAATGAGATCGAACAACCTGGCGTCGGTCCGGGCAGCGAAGCGAAGTTACAGGCAGCGACCGAAAACGGCAGCGTCGGTGAACTGATCGATAACAATGACGGCAGCTATCGCTATAGCTTCGGGCTGGATATCAGCAATGTCACAGACCCGGTGCCGGTCAGTTACCAGCCGACCCTTACACACCGGGTAACTTTTGAAGTGCGTGGTCTCGCCGCGGTGATTAATCCGCACTATGACTGGCGACCGTCTGACGGGGCTACCAGCGGTCTGTTCACGCGCGAGATAGCCAGCATGGCCCGCTGTAACGACTGCCATGAGCAAATCGCCTTTCATGGCGGAGCACGTTTCACCATGCAGGATTGCGTGGTCTGCCACAACCCGGGTTCGGCAGATGCCAACAGTGGCAATTCGCTCGACATGACCGAGCTGACGCATAAACTGCATCGTGGCAAGGATCTGCCCAGCGTAATCGGCGGCACCGATTACTGCCTGTATGGCCGTCGCGACATACAACACTGCTACGGAGACGTGTCCTATCCGCAGGACATTCGAAACTGCAGCAACTGTCACAATGAAAACGACGCGGAAACGCCGGATGGCGCAAGCTGGTATCGCAATCCCACCGCGGAATCCTGCGGTTCCTGCCACGACGATGTGAACTTCGCTAACGGCGATAACCACGACTCTGGTATTCCGGCCGCCAATGCCGAGTGTGCGAGCTGCCATGCCAGCGATCCTGATTCGTCACTGGAGGTGCGCCAGGCGCACCGGATGCCGCTGATGGAGCGTCGCGACAACTACAGTTTCAATATTCTGGGCATCGACTTTGCCGGCCCCGCCACTGCCCCGACTGTCCGTTTTTCGGTCACCGATCCGGCCAACGGCGATACGCCATACGATCTGGCCACCGACCCGGAACTGACTGCCAGCTCGCTGCGTTTCTATGTGGCCTGGAATACCGTGGACTACACCAATTTCGGCAGCGGCAGTAGTAACGGCCAGCCGGAACGCAGCAATCTTTATGACGAGGGGGTGTTGCAGGCGAGCCCCAATGGTGACGGCAGCTACAGTCTCGGCCTGACGACGGTACCGGTCAATACCATGGGCTCGGGAGTGGTGACCTTTGAGGGTAATGTGACGACGGCGGAAGGCCGCATCCCGGTGACCACCGCGCACCGTTACTTTGGCATCACCGACGACGCGGATAACCCGCTGCCGCGTCGGGCCAAGGTCGAACTGGCGCGCTGCAACGACTGTCACGCGCTGACGACTTTTCACGGCAGCTCGCGAAACGACAGCATGGAATCCTGCCAGGTCTGTCACAACGCCAACGCCGCGCGCTCCGGCGACCCGAGCCTGGGGCCGATGGACATGAAGCATTTCCTGCACCGCAAGCACGCGGTGGACGATATTCGTTATCCGCAACGAACGGAGAATTGCCTGGCCTGTCATACCGCTGATGGCTTCTACCCGGTCAGCTCCGACAGCGGGGTGTTTTCCAGCAGCTTCGATCGCGGCACGCTGGCGACAGATCCGACCGACAACACCCGCGTATCGCCGAATAGCGCGACTTGCAGCGTATGCCACGAATCAGCCGATGCACAGGCGCACATGATTGCCAATGGCGCTGCTTTTGATGCCTGTACTGAGACCGATGGGGTAACGCGCGAGCGCGTCGATTTCTGTGGTCCCGGTGGTAATAAGAGCGGTCGGCTGGTGCTGGAAAGCTGCAGCGTATGTCACGGCCCTGGCCGGATTTCCGACCTGGCGTTGGTGCATGGCCTCAATCCTTGAGCTGCGCCGGCTGCTGGCAGGCCAGGACCTGAATGATCTGGGGTGCCGGATGGAGAAATTGACGGGTCGCAAGCGCCTGCTGGTCCGGGCGCTGATTGTGCTGGCGCTACTGTTTTGCTCGAATTTGCTGCCGGCGCAGGATCTGCGCAGCAGTGTCATTCCCGAGGCGCAGTTCACCGCAGGTGGCACGCAGTCCTGCCTGCGGTGTCACGCCGGCGAGGCCATGCAGGTGATGGCGAAAACAGCGCACGGCGATGCGGCTAACCCGCACACGCCGTATGCCACGCGCGGTTGCGAATCCTGTCACGGACCGGGCAGCCTGCATGTATCGCGCGCGCGTGGTGGCGCAGGGTTTCCGGCCTTGCTGGCATTCGATCGCAAGAAAAATACCGGTACTGAGATGAATGCGGCTTGCACGCAGTGCCACGAAAAAGTGCTGGGCGAACTGCCGGCGATGGAGTGGGCCGGAAGCGTACATGCAGAAATCGGTATTACCTGCGTGAGCTGCCACAATGCGATGCATTCCCTCGAGCAGCCGCTGAGTGAGCGTGCCGGGCAGCTAAAGAACTGCTCGCGCTGTCATGGCCCCGCGGTAGACGCGCATCCACGCTTTGAGAACAAGGGTATCGTCTTCGACCGCCTCTCCTGCACGGACTGCCATGACGTGCATCAACTGATCGGGGCCGAGTAGGCGGTGCGAGCGGGCCTGGTGCGCGTGTCTGCAATTGTTCGCCTGGCTGCCGGTTTGGCCTGTCTGCTCGCGCTCTTGGCGCAGGGCCAGGCAACGGCTGCCGCGGAAGAAAACCAGCCCTATAGCGAAGCCGGTGCCGATACCTGCCTGGGCTGTCACAACAGCCCGGACATGCTGGTGATTTTCGGTACCGCTCACGGTCAGCAGGCCGACCCGGCCGCGCCGATGGCCAGCCTGCAGTGCGAGGCCTGCCATGGTCCGGCCGGACTGCATACAGGGCGTCGCCAGCTGCGCGCAGGTCATACGGCGGTTACGGCCTTCGGACCGGATGCGGCGACGCTGCCGGAAGACCAGGTCGCTGCGTGCCTGAATTGCCATCGCGAGGACGTGAACCTGGCCTGGAGCGGCAGCGCGCATGAGCGCAACGAGGCGCTCTGCAGTGCTTGTCACCGCGTGCATACAGCCCGTGATCCGGTGCTAAGCCAGACTACCCAGAATGAGATCTGCTTCGACTGCCACCGTGAGCAAAAGTCCGCAAGCATGAAGCCGTCGTCGCACCCGCTGCGCACGGAAGGCCCGGTGCGCGTCGCTGCCATGGCCTGCAGCGACTGCCACAGCCCGCATTCCAGCGGCAGTTTCGCCGGTCTGGTGCGCGACACCAGCAACCAGGTCTGTTTCGAATGCCATGCAGAATTTCGCGGGCCGATGCTGTTCGAGCACGCGCCGGTCAGCGAGGACTGCCTGCTCTGCCACGACCCTCACGGGTCGATACATGCGCCAATGCTGGTGCAGCGACCGCCGCTGTTGTGCCAGTCCTGCCATTCACAATCCGGTCACCCGAGTGTGTCTTTTACCGAGCAGGGCCTGGCCGGCGGCAACCCTTCATCCATGGTGTTGCAGCGCAGTTGCCTGAACTGCCACACACAGGTGCATGGCTCGAATCACCCGTCGGGCTACAAGTTGATGCGCTAGGGTGAGAGCAATCGCTATTCAGTTTGCAAAGGGGCTGATGGTCTCGGCGCTGACCGTGCACTTGCCAAGCCTGCCGGCCTTCGCGGCGGAGACGCCGGATCCGGGCAGCTGGGCCTGCGCCGCCTGCGCCGATGCCGGCGGCTGGGTTGTCGACCTGGAAACGGGTCTTGCCGCAGTCTTCGACGATGCATTCCGCTTCGGCAACGGCACCGGGCTGGAGGACGACGGCGCTGCGCTGCTGGGTGATGTCTACACGCGCTACCGGAATGAACGGGCCGACTATTTCCTGCTAGACGGCTACCTGCGCGGTGAGAATGCCATTGGCCTGTTCGCGCGCGGCGGGCGCCAGGGGCTGTTCGAGTTACGCGCGTCCTACCAGGAATTTCCGCGGCGGCAATACGGTTCTACGAACACGCCCTATCGAGGTTCGGATAATCTGCGTCTGCCGGCGAACTGGGTCGCCGGGCCGACCACCGGTCAGATGGATACGCTGGCAGCGAGCCAGCAGTCTGCGCCCATCGCCAGTGATCTCGACACGCTGAAACTCGGCCTGACTTACCGGCCGGCCAGCGACTGGGACGTAAAGCTGGACTATGCGCGACGCCAGGAGCAGGGCCGCGCGCGCTGGGGTGGCAGCTTCCTGTTCAATGCCATCGAACTGGCCGCACCCGTGGACCAGGTGACCAATAACCTGGATGCCAGCCTCGGCTACACCCGCGATGGCTGGCAGATTCGCATGAGCTACTTCGGTTCGAAGTACGAAAATCGCCAGCAGCGCCTGAGCTGGCAGAACGCGTACTCGGCGCCGTTCGGGGTCACGCTTGGGCAGGCGGCGCGGGCGCCGGACAACCAGGCGCATCAGCTGTCGCTGTCCGGTACGCTGACCTTGCCCGCGCGCACCCTGGCCGCGCTGAGCGTCAGTCGTGGTGAGATGACTCAGGATGCCGGGCTGCTGGGATATAGCGTTAACTCAAGCCTGCCGATCGTGCCGCTGCCGGCCGGCAGCGCTGACGCCGAAGTTCAGACCACGCTGGTCAATCTGCGCGTGACGTCCTCGCCCTGGCGCAAGCTGAGCTTTGAAGGGCAATGGCGCTTCCATGACCATGACAACCGCAGCCCGCAGCCGGTCTTTGACTACATCATCACCGACGCTGCGCCAGCCGCCATTGGGGTGCGCAGCAGCGCCTACGATTATCAGCGTGACGAACTCAAACTGCGTGCCGAGTACCGGCCCTGGCGTCCGCTTGGCCTGGATCTTGGTTTCTCCACGCGAAATGTTAAGCGCAACCAGCAGGAACGCGATCGCACCACAACCGACCGGCTGTGGTTGGAGCTGCGCGCGCGCGCGCGCGGGCTGTGTTAGCGTCAAGGCGGAGTTGCTGGCCGAACAGCGCGACGGGTCTGAGTACCGGTTGCTGGAAAACCCGGCCGCGCCGCAGAACCCGCTGATGCGCAAGTACAACATGGCTGACCGCGAGCGTACCGGCCTGCGCCTGCGGGCCTCCTTGCTGAAGTTTCCACAGGCTGACCTGAGCGTCGAGTACGCCGCGACAGACGATGACTACGACAATTCAGGCATCGGGCTGACCGGCAGCCGGAGTCGCCGCATTGGGCTCGACGCGGGTTACACGGTGAATCTTTTCAGTGCCTATCTGAGCGTTTCAGAGGAAGAAATTAGCACCGAGCAGCGCAACAGCCAGGCGTTTGCCGCCCCTGACTGGGATGCAAGCAGCAACGACCGCTTTTCTAACGCGGTGATAAACCTCACCCGTCGCCAGCTTTTTGACCGCGTGGACCTGGAGGTCGAATACAGCTGGAGTCGATCGCGTGGTCGCATTGCCAAGAACACCAGTGGCTTGATGACCAGCTTTCCGGATCTTAGCCAGAGACGTAATACGCTGCGGCTGGGCGTGAAAATTCCCTGGCGTGAAAACCTGTCATTCGGTGTCGACTACTTTCTGGAGGATCTCAGCAGCGACGATTGGGCGCTGGATGGGACGCGGCCGGACACTGTGCCGACGCTGCTGGCCCTCGGCGCGGAAGCCTGGAATTATCGCAGCAACGTGATTTACGCGAATGTGACTATAGGCTTGTAGTTGTCCGGGCCGCCGGGGCAGTGATGCGCCGAGACAGAAAGATTGTTTGCCTGGCCGGAAAGCTGCGCCGGCCTGTTAAAAGACGGCCCCGTCGAAACGGGGCGCCTTGGCATTGCCTGGTGTTTTAGCCGCGCAGCGCCCCGGCAGGATCTTTGTAGACGTCCGGATGCCGCGCTTTGATGAAATCGTGCAAGCGTGTGGGCATGGCGCTGAACGAAGAGACCTTGCGCCCGAATCCGCGCGATACGAAGTCGCCGGGCCGGTCGCCCATATTGAGGTAGGGCGGCCAGCTGAGGATATCGTTGAAGTGCCAGGTAGCTGGCGCATTCTTGATATCGGTATTTGCCACGTCGCTGACAGCGCCGTGATAAGTGCTCCAGTCGTTGACCCGAAAAACCGGGCCAGCCTCGGGCGTCTGCGGTTCGAAGCGGGTTACATCGTCGACCCGAACCCAGACATCGTCGCCCTCAATAGTTGCGGGTCCCAGCGGATGACTGTCGATAACCTCATAGCCCGGTCGGGCTGGCGGCTCAGACTTTGGACCATCAATGCTGTACCTGCGCTTAGACGGATTAGCCGGGAAGTAATTGATTTCGACCGTTTCGCCGGTGTACGGGTTCTTAAACTTGCGCAGCAATTCGCCGGTTTCGAGATCCGTGTAAAAGACCATGCTGATGGCCGTCGTCTCGTAAGCGCCGCGCTCGTCAATATCCCGGGCTGTGATCAGGGCGCCGACATGGACATTCCACAACGGTGTGGAAATCTTGTCGACCATGCCCATCCGTGACAGGTTCGCCCACCAGAAGACAACGCTGTCGTCCATGGTATGCGCGAGCTTGCGCTGGATCAGGAGCGTATGCGCCGGATTTGACGGGTCGAGACCCAGCATTTCCGCGCGTGCTGAAGTTGCTCCTGCGAAAGGCGCGGCTACCACGGCGCCCATGAGACCTAGTGCTGTTCTGCGTTTCATCACATCTCTCCTGAGCTGCTACCAATTTCGCTTGGAATTGAAATACCTGGCTGCATCCTGCGGGTCGTTGGGAATGTAGTCGAGTTGCAGGCCGGGATCATAAGGCGGCCGGTACTTTTGGTAGACCGGCATGACCAGGGCCATGGGCACGTCCGGAAGGCGATGGCTCTTTCGGAAACTGGCCATGGGTAATGGCGCTGAAATGAACTCTTCGTGTATCGACTTTGCCATGGCGACTTCCTTACCGAAGGGGCCGTAAATACTGGTCCCGCCTGAGCCGGCGTAGGCCGGGAAGCCCGGCTGGTCGGGCGACAGCGATTGATTCACCGTTATCGTGTAGTTCTGGTTAAACAGGGAAGAAGACTTGGAATCCTCCGGTGAAAAGCCGCCGGAAGAAAATCTAACGCCGATCTCCATGCCCTTGAGGCTGATCGCCCGATGAATGTCCGGGTCGTAGGGTGAAATGAGTAAGGAGAGGTTGCCAATATCCGTACGCGCCACCGGCAGGACCGCATCTTCCCCGTACATCTCGATATAGCGATCCAGCACGTCATAGGCCGAGGTCGTGTACATCGTCCAGTCCGGCCGCAGGCGAACGTTGTGCTGCTTCCAGTGCTGGGCGACCACTTCGCCATCGGGGCCGATCAGCACACCGTTCAGTAACAGGTGCCCGGGCCAGTCTTTGTCACGCGCATAGGTGCCGAAAGCCACATAGCATCCGTATTGCCTGGCTTTCTTGCCGAGCATTTCTGTCTCTTCGCCGGGCACCTCTATGGCTACTTTGAGAGCCTCCTCCCGCGTCCAGGGGTTCCAGCCCATGATCGGCTGTTCGTGAAAGCAAACCAGGTCCTGCGGCCCGGGAAAGCCGTTGGCATCGTCAATACTCTCGAGCATGCGATCAAGATTTTTCTTGATAACGGGCTGCGGATTGCTGGCATCGGCCGCCTGTATCGGCGACTGTACGGCTGTCACTTTGATCACATCTTTGCGCAGCGGCACTCTTTCATAGTTGCCGTCCGCGGCGACGCTGATGTCATTGTCGACCGGTGAATCCTTGCTTTGTGCGGCAGCGGGAAGTGGACCCAGGGCGCCGGCGGCGACCGCCGTGGAGGCCGTGCCGATTGCCGTAGCCAGCGCCTGGCGGCGAGTGATCTGAGCATTGTTTCGAGGGGGTCTGGAAGCCATTCGGTCGTCTCCCTGTGAGGCGTGTCGAAGCTATTTGTTTGGGCAAAAAGTTTGCTGTAGCAGCAAATAGTCAGTTGCTGTGCAGGAATAATAAGGCTCCTGTCACTGCTATCAGAATATGCCTGGATGCAGATGATTCCGTCAGTGGTAAGGCAGGCTAAAGGCGATCTTTCTCTGCCTCCTGTGCGCAGAGCTAGTTGCTTATCGATAAAACCATACAACGCCAGCTGCGGTGATGCGAATCGGTATCGCGCCAATGTGCTGGAGGTATAGCCGCTCCTCCGCCGGGTTTGCCGGCGGGCACAATCTGCCGCATCCGCAGCCATTTTTGTCTGGCGGAGCGCTATTGTGGACCAGGCAGCCCGGGTTCGACCCGTCGAGGGACGTGCGTGGAAGAAAGTCGCTGCGTACTATTGGGCGGCAGTGTTTGGGTCCGGGGATAACTATGAATCGTAGCGCGAAATTCTGGGTATTGATGGCGGCGTTTCAGCTGGCTTTCGGGCTGGCGGTATTCGCCCTGACTCGCCAGTACTACATAGATTCGGCGACTACAGCAGCGCCGTCTTTAACGGTGATGCCCGGGTCTGTCACCACCTGGCCGGATAGCGATACCGCAGCAGATCTGGCACGGCTTGGGTCCCTGGCATCCGGCCAGCAGACTGTCGAAGACCCGTTCGAAGTGGCCAGGCAGGCCAACGAGTATTTCGCCAACAAGCAATATGAGCGCGCTGCGGAGCGCTATGAACGGCTCCTGGTGCTCGGGCCGAACAACGTCGACACGTATAACAATCTCGGGCTCACGCTCCATTACCTGGGTCGATCAGGCGAGGCCCTGAGCCGGTTGAATCAGGGCGTGACGCTGGAACCAGCGCACCAGCGTAGTTGGTTGACCCTGGGCTTTGTGAACAGCCAGCTGGGCAACTTTGAGCAGGCCCGCAGCGCGTTGACGAAGGCCGTGCAGATAAATTCAGGCAACGAGGTGGGGCAATCCGCTCTCGCCATGCTGGAGGACCTGCCGTAGCGATTTCAGGCCGCGTTTTCTTGCCTCGCGCGTTGTTGCCGTTCCAGCATTTCCCGATGGCAGCAACATTCATGGCCTGCGAAGAATGCCTCAGAGGCGAATCAGCGCCATTTTCCCTCGTCAGCTTCCATCTGCACGATGCCGCCGCGTCGATCCAGCATGAATTTGGCTTGTTCGGAACCGAACACCCGGTCAACCAGCACATTCATTGGGTCTGACCGGTTGGTGTATTCGCGGTAGGTGAAGTCATATTTCTGCTGCGCATCACGCTGATCAGCGGGCAGTTTGTCAGCTTCGTCGAGCCAGCCGAACCAGCGTTCAACGAAACGTGTCAGGTAGGCTTCGCAGGCATCCAGATGTTCGTCGTTTAGCTCGGTGATGTAGCTGGAGCAGACGGGTGATTGCATGCCACGAATGATCGGACCATGGCTGGCTGACCATACGAAGTCGGTATTGGCGCGAAAGTCCAGGTAATCCTGATTGACTTCGCCGCTGTAGTACTTGTTAACGTAGTCTTCATTAACTTTGAGATCGACGCGCGGCACATAATCTGCATAGAACAGCAGGTTGGGCACCGTGCCGAAGATCAGCATCAGGTTGGGTACCTGTGTTTCCTGTCCCAGTACCACGTTGATATTCATATCAATGATGCTGGCTTTGCGATTACCTATCCAGGCGCGCACAAACCAGTCCATGTCAGTGCCGGTATATCCGAAAAAGGATCCTTCCATCTGGCCATCCGGCGACGTGTAGTAGTCGGCGCCTTCGGAGATTGGGTGCAGCTTGGCATCGAAGCGCTTGATTATTTTTTCGGCAATTTTGCTGTGGATATCCCAGCAGCGTTCCCATTGCTTGGACACGTCCACATTGGGATTGTCCGCGAGGAATTCATGGATGGTTTTTACGTCGCTTTGCTTGCTCATGAACGCGTCTCTTTATAGGTAGTTTCGGCCCTGATCAGGGCGCGTAGACTGCCTGAGATAAGGCTCGCTGGCAACGGCGGCCGTGCTGGATGGCTTCATGTCGGCCATCAATGGCGCCGTGCATCTTTGCCGCCCGGATCAGGCGGTTCGACGGGAGCCGGACATTCTCGTAATGTTAACGCTGTCTTGACTGATTCAGGTTTTTCGATGATTTCTCTGTACACGGCAGTCACCCCGAACGGGCACAAGGTTTCCATTGCACTGGAAGAGCTGGCGATTGAATACCAGGTCCACGCGCTGGATATGGCCCGGAAAGAGCAAAAGCAGGACTGGTTTCTGGCGATTAATCCCAATGGCCGCATACCGGCGATTGTTGATCACGACAACGAAGACTTTGCCGTATTTGAATCCGGCGCGATCCTGGTTTATCTGGCGGAATCCGCCGGTGCACTGCTGGGCGATTCACGCAAAGAGCGGTCCCGCGTACTGCAATGGCTAATGTTTCAAATGGGTGGCGTCGGGCCGATGCAGGGGCAGTCGAATGTCTTTACTCGTTACGCGCCGGAGAAGATTGACTACGCTATTGGCCGCTATCAGCGCGAGGTTCGGCGGCTCTATGAGGTCATGGATCGCCAGCTCGCCGAGCATGAATTTCTAGCTGGCCGTTATTCGATTGCGGATATCGCGACCTATCCCTGGGTGCAGTCGCATGACTGGTCCGGAGTCAGTGTCGACGGCCTGGCTAATCTTCAGCGCTGGCTGGCGGCCATTGGCCAGCGTTCGGCGGTGGTGGCAGGCATGGCTGTGCCAAAGGCGCCCGACCGGGATGCTTCCGTCAAGATTGTCGCCGCGCAGAATTTCCTGGTGTAGGCCGACTCAGCGCACCAGCCCGTCGCGCCGCAAACGCGCCACAATGGCCTTGCTGGCATCCTCAATCACGTCAAGTTTGGATTCTGTGTCATAGCTGATGGTGTCAATGGTGTAGATGAGTTGGCCGTCACTGGCGCGATAGACGTCGGTGGCCAAGCCGACATTGCTCTTGACGACCAGATAGGCGGGTTCCTCATACTCGTTGTAGTCGTAACGGAAGAAATCCAGCGGTGTTTCGTTCTTGCGGGCAACCTGCACGCCACTCCGCGAGTCGACTTCACCCACATTGACCTGCTGATCAACCAATCGGGTGACTACCACCAGGGTCGCCCCGGTGGCAGTTACGGCCGTAGCGACAGAATCCTTGTTGAGGGGGGCTGAACTGTCCATGTGCCTGCTACTGGCCCAGGCGCGTGTATTTCCGCGTTGCAGCCTCTCGGCTATCCGGTCTTCGAACAGGCGACGGGTGCTCAACTCCTGGCTGACACCCACCACCAGTACCTGCTCGGAGGCCAGTCGATCAGCTTGACCTTGCCAGCCAGATGCCACCTTGGTGGGGGTGCTGCATCCGGTGAGCAGGATGACCAGCATTACTAAGCCACAGCGCAGCACGGTGTTGTTCGGGGGCATTGGGCAGACTCGCAGGCAACCAGGGCGCGGGATTATTTCATCGCGCGTAGCTTGCAGGCAAGCTGCGCCCAGGGCCTGCTTGCTCTGATCCTCTGCACCGCATACCCTTCTCAGGGGTCCGCGCTGGTCCCCCCGCGGCGGCTAACCGTGAACTCCGTCAGGCCCGGAAGGGAGCAGCGGTAGCGGCGATGCCGGGCGCCGGGGTGTGGCTGGCGCGGATTCCACTTTACAACGCAGAAAAGCAATACCATTCGGTTATGAGTTACCTGGTACTGGCCCGAAAGTGGCGTCCCAAGACCTTTGACGATGTCGTCGGTCAGGCGCATGTGGTGCGCGCCCTGAAAAATGCGCTGGCCAGCAACCGTGTGCATCATGCTTATTTGTTCGCCGGAACCCGCGGCGTTGGCAAGACCACGATAGCGCGGATTCTGGCCAAGGCGCTAAATTGTCAGCAGGGTGTCGTAGAGGAACCTTGCGGCGTTTGTGATTCATGCATTGCGGTGGACGAGGGACGCTTCGTTGATCTGATCGAGGTGGACGCCGCTTCTCGCACAGGTGTCGATGACACCCGTGACCTGCTGGACAACGTGCAGTACACGCCGACGCTGGGTCGTTACAAGGTTTACCTGATCGACGAAGTGCATATGCTTTCGCGGCAGTCGTTTAACGCCTTGCTGAAGACGCTGGAAGAACCGCCGCCGCACGTTCAGTTTCTGTTCGCCACCACTGATCCGCAAAAACTACCAATCACTGTGTTGTCTCGCTGTCTGCAGTTTAATCTCAAGAGTCTGCCCATCAGCTTGATCGATGAACGCATGCAAGTGATCTTGGCGGCTGAGAAGTTGCAGTCAGAGCCGGCCGCACTGACGCGAATCGCTCGTGCCGCCGGCGGAAGTATGCGCGACGCACTGAGCCTGCTTGACCAGGCGCTGGCCTTTGGCGACAACGCCGTGGCAGACGCCGACGTCGCCGCCATGCTCGGCTCAATGGATCGGCATCGGGTGATTGGATTGCTTGAGCCGCTGGCTGCAGGCGATGCAACGGCTTTAATGGACTTGATCCGCCAGCTTGACGAGGACGCGCCCGATTACGAACGTGTGCTGGATGAATTGGCCACTGTCTTGCAACGCATCGCATTGCTGCAAGCGGTTGGCGCGCAGGCGCTGCAGGACGAGGAACAGCTGGAACAGATGCAGGTGCTGGCAGAGCAACTTGACCCAGCGCAGACGCAACTCTATTACCAATTGGCGATAACCAGTCGGCGCGATCTTGGGCTGGCACCGGATCCACGCCTGGGTTTCGAAATGGCCATGCTGCGAATGCTGGCGTTTCGTGCCGACCCCGCTGCGGGCAAGCTGCAGTCGGCAGGCTCACGCCGTCAGCCTGATACTGCGAAACCCGGCAATGCCGTGCGTGCGCGGCCGCCGCGTTCCGCGCCACCGATTGCCGAAGCTGCGCCTGTCGCCAGGCCGCCGAAGTTACAGTCGGAGCCGGCGCCGCAAAGCTCGACGACAACCGCTCCCGGGCGGGACTCTGCTGCTGAGCGCGCAGCGCCGGCCGACCCTGCTGAATGGCCGAGATTTATCGCCGCCTTGCCGATTAAAGGTGCTGCGCGACAACTTGCTGAAAATTGCGCACTGACGAAAGCAACGCCGTTTGAGCTTCATCTTGAGGTGGAGGAGCGCAATCGACATCTGGCCACCGAAAAGCTCAAGGAGCGCCTCGCGACGGCCGTGCAGGCCTACCTTGGCAGCGCTATTCGCCTGACTATCAAAGTGCAGGATCAGGCGGGTGATACTTTGGCCAAGCGTGCGGAAAAAGCTCGCGAACAAACTTTACAGGGCGCTCGCGACAGTATTGCGGATGATCCACAGGTGAAAGAACTTGTCGATCTGTTTGATGCCGAAGTCGTGCCTGATTCCGTCAGGCCGGCAGGCGATTAACCCGTCTGGACGATGACGACTGTTCGCACGCGTCCGACCCAGGCAACCAGCAAAGGAACCGTTTGATGAAAGCAGATCTTGGCCAGCTGATGAAGCAGGCGCAACAAATGCAGTCGGAAATGCAAAAGGCCAAGGAGGAGCTGAATAGCCTCGAGGTCTGCGGCGAAGCCGGCGGCGGCCTGGTGAAGCTGACCATGACCTGCGGCCATGAAGTGCGCAACATTGCCATTGATCCCCTGCTGCTCGGCGATGATCGTGAAATGCTCGAGGATGTGCTGGTGGCTGCATTTAATGATGCGCTGCGCAAGGTCGAGTCGACCACCCAGGAGCGTTTCTCCGGGCTGGCCGGGGGGCTCGGTTTGCCTGGCGGCATGAAGCTGCCTTTCTAAGCGGGTGAGCTATACACCGCGCCTGCGGAGCCTGTTGTCGGCTTTGCGTTGCCTGCCCGGAGTCGGGCCGAAGTCCGCGCAGCGAATGGCTTTTCATTTACTGGAAAAAGACCGTGACGGCGCGCGTCAGCTGGTCAATGCGCTCACTGCTGCACTCGACCACATCGGACTGTGCAGCCGCTGCCGCATGTTGGCTGAGGACGATTTGTGTCCGATTTGCGCTGATACCCGGCGGGATGGCAGTAAAATATGCGTGGTGGAGTCACCTGCCGACGTGCTGGCCGTGGAGGAAAGTGGTGCCTATCGCGGTCGCTACTTTGTGTTGCTGGGTCGACTATCGCCGCTGGACGGCGTTGGCCCGGACGAGCTGGGTGTTCAGTTGCTGCAGACGCATTTGCGTGACAACGCCGAGCTGCAGGAAGTGATGCTCGCCACCAGCGCAACGGTGGAAGGCGAGGCCACCGCTAATTATATCGCCAGCCTGGCCATGGCGCAGGGCAAGTCGAGCACCCGCATAGCGCATGGTGTTCCTATGGGTGGCGAGTTGGAATTCGTTGACAGTAACACCCTGTTTCGTGCCATCGAGTCGCGCACCAGTATTGCGCCGGACTAGCGGTCAGAGTTTTTTCTCCGCCAGGCTGTGCAGCAGGCGCTTGTAACTTTCATAGCGGCGCGCTGAAATTTCACCCGTTTCGACGCCGTTTTTGACGGCGCAGCCTGGTTCGCGTAGGTGTCGACAGTTGTTGAACCGGCAATTGTCGCCTGCTGACTGTATCTCGCGAAAGCCTGCCGCCAGCGCAGCCGCAGAATCTATATCCGGTACAAAGTCACGCACCCCGGGCGTATCGATGAGCTGCCCCCCATTGGGCAGGCTGTACATCAGTGACGCGCTGGTGGTGTGTCGACCCTCGCCGCTACTGAGTATCAAGCGACCGGTGAGGGCGTCTGCCTGCGGAACCAGGGCATTTATGAGCGAGGTCTTGCCGACCCCTGATTGCCCCACCAGGATCCCGGTATGGCCGGCAAATACCGCTGCAAGCTTGGCTGTGCTTGATGCCTGCATGGCGTTTGTCGCCAGCAAGGGGTAACCCAGTTGGCGATACTCGTCGAGGATCTCGGCATCTACCGTGCCGAGATCGGATTTGTTGACGATTAATATGGCTGCCGCGCCGATGGATTCTGCGGCGCATATGAAACGGTCAACCACAAACCAGTCCGGCGTCGGCACCGGTGCGCAGACCACTGCTATCAGGCTTAAATTGGCGGCCAGTACCTCGGCGCCACGGCCATCTTGTGTGGCACGTGCAAGCTGGTTGTCGCGTTCCTGAATACCGGTGACGATTACCTCGCCACTACCCTCGGCCTGCAAGTTGACGCGGTCGCCACAGACCACCCGCAGCTGACGCCCACGGACCAGGTAGCGCCTGGCAGGCTGGCCGGACACACGCAGCTGACCACGACGTCCGTGCGCAGCCACGACAACGCCAGTCTGAAGCTCACGGTCGGCGTTCACGGAGCGAATGTATCCGGTGCGCGGCCAAGGGCTTTGCTAGAATCGATATTTATTACTTGCACGGAACCGACACTATGACAGACCCGGCCGGTCGCCTGATCTGGATTGACCTGGAAATGACCGGGCTTGATTGCGTCGCAGATCACATCATCGAGATTGCCACGGTAGTCACGGATTTTGATCTTGAGATCATCGCCGAAGGTCCCGCCCTGGCAATACATCGCCCCGATACTGACCTGGGCCGGATGGACGAGTGGAATACGCGTCAGCATAGCCGCTCCGGACTGACCGATCGGGTACGCCTAAGCAAGATTAGCTGCGCCGAGGCTGAGCAGGCGACGCTGGCGTTTTTACGCGAGCACCTCAAGCCGGGGCAGTCACCCATGTGCGGTAACAGTATTTGCCAGGATCGGCGCTTCATGGCGCGTGAGATGCCCGAGTTGGAAGCCTTTTTTCACTATCGCAATCTTGATGTCAGCAGCCTGAAAATTTTGGCCGGCATGTGGGTGCCCAACACGGTCAGTGCCTTCTCGAAACGATCGGAGCACCTGGCGCTGGCAGACATTCGCGATTCCATCGATGAACTGCGCCACTATCGCGACCATCTTTTCCTGATCCCGGCGCAATAGGCTGTCAGCCCTTTACGGGGCGATCAGGAACAGGCCAACGGTACAGCCGAAGCCCACCAGCCAGATCAGTGAGCGAATGGCGCCTTTGTCGACAATATAGGCAACGCCGTGCAACGAGCGGGCGAGGATAAAGATACCTGCCAGGATATCGATGGTGTTTTGCTGTGCGCCCGTCAGGTGCGCAATGATGACGCCAGCGGCGAAGGGCGGAAAGGCTTCCAGCGCATTGGCCTGGGCCCAGTTGGCGCGCTGCGGCCAGCCCTCCAGGCCGGCAAGAAAGGGCCGGGGCCGATCGTTATCGTAGCCCTGGGCGCCGGATTTGGCGGCACCGACCCAGACCAGTGGCAAGAATGCCGCGATTAGTACGCACCAGTAAGCAAATGTCATTGACTCTCTCCTGCAAGGATTTTCGGCTGTGCCTGCCCGGCCTGACGGCGAGCAAAAGGCATTACTTATGATAGAGTCTAGCATCGGGTTTAGGGATACTCGTTTGTTTTTACAGGGTTACTGGATGTTCATGCCAAAGTGGATGCGTCTTGGTTCGAGTGCGCGCCTGTTCATCTTGCTGCTGAGTTTTTGGGCCTGCGCTGCTGGCGCGCAGGAGAACAGCCGCTGGATCACTGACGAATTTGAAATCACCATGCGTACCGGCAAAAGCACGCGCCAGAATATTGTGCGCATGCTTTCCAGCGGCACCAAGTTAGAGCTGCTGGAGCTGGACAGTGAGT
This sequence comes from uncultured Gammaproteobacteria bacterium, assembly GCA_963850255.1. Classification (GTDB taxonomy): domain Bacteria; phylum Pseudomonadota; class Gammaproteobacteria; order Steroidobacterales; genus J054. The sequence goes on along the minus strand of CAWKLL010000022.1, from coordinate 36,334 downwards.
CGGGTTATGCCCGGGTGCGGACCCGCAGCGGAACTGAAGGCTGGGTGCTGAGTCGCTATTTGCTGCGCGAGCCGCCGGCCAGGGTAACCCTGCCAAGCCTGCAGAAGCAGCTGGAGCAGGGATCAGGTCAGACTCGCAAGCTGGCTGAAGAGAGAGAGCAACTGCAGGCTGAAAACAAGCAGCTCAAGCGACAGATCAGCGATCTGGATCGCTCCGGGGGTAGCCTGCAGAAGGAACTCAACGAGCTTCGTCAGTTGTCCGCCAACGTCATCCAGGTGGATGACCAGAATCGCCAGCTCAGCGAGCGTCTTGCGGAAACCGAGCAACTGTTGCAGGAAATACGCAGTGAGAACGAGCGGCTGGCCAGCAGGTCCAATCGTGAGTGGTTTATTGTTGGCGCGGCGGTGCTGTTTCTGGGTATGGCCCTGGGGCTTATCGTGCCGCGTATTCGCTGGAAGAAAAAATCCAGCTGGAGTGATTTCTAGGCGACAGTTTTCATACCGTTTCGCCAGCCAGAAATAACCAGGTTTCCAATACGCTGTCGGGATTCAGCGAAACGCTGTCAATGCCCTGTTCCAGGAGCCAGCGTGCCAGGTCTGGATGATCCGATGGTCCCTGGCCGCAAATACCAATGTATTTGTTCTGTCGCCTGCAGGCATCAATGGCCATCTTTAGCAGGGCCAGCACGGCGGGGTCGCGCTCGTCGAAAGTCTCTGCAACCAGGCCCGAATCACGATCCAGGCCCAGGGTCAGTTGCGTCATGTCGTTGGAGCCGATGGACATGCCATCGAAATATTCCAGATAGTCGTCGGCCAGCAGCGCGTTGGTGGGCAGTTCGCACATCATGATCAGGCGCAGTCCATTCTCGCCTCGCTTTAGGCCGTTTTCTGCCAGCAGTTCTACCACGCCGCGCGCTTCGGCAACGGTGCGCACAAACGGCACCATAACCTCGATATTATCCAGACCCATATCCTCGCGGACGCGTTTAACGGCTCGGCATTCAAGCTCAAAGCAAGGCTTGAAGCTCGCGGACAGGTAACGTGACGCACCGCGGAAACCCAGCATCGGGTTTTCTTCCTCGGGTTCGTATTGTCGGCCGCCCAGCAGGTTGGCGTATTCGTTGGACTTGAAGTCGGACAGGCGCAGGATCACTGGTTTGGGTGCGAAAGCCGCTGCAATAGTGGCTATCCCTTCGCTGAGCTTGGCGACGAAGAACTCCACCGGATCCGGGTAGCCGGCCGTGTGAATGGCAATTTCCTCGCGTAAATCCGCGCGCAGATCGTCGAAATCCAATAACGCCTTGGGGTGCACGCCGATCATACGATTGACAATAAATTCCAGCCTCGCCAGACCAATGCCATGATTAGGAATGGCCGAAAAGTCAAAGGCTCGATCAGGGTTACCGACATTCATCATTATTTTTATGGGTATTTCCGGCAACTTCTCCAGCTCAATATGCTGTTCGTCAAAATCCAGCCGTCCGGCATACACGCGACCTTCATCCCCTTCGGCGCAGGAAACCGTAACTTCTGCGCCGTCTACCAGCCTTTCCGTGGCATCGCCGCAACCCACGACCGCCGGAATACCCAGTTCGCGGGCAATAATTGCGGCATGACAGGTACGTCCGCCGCGATTGGTCACAATTGCTGCCGCGCGCTTCATGACCGGCTCCCAGTCCGGATCCGTCATGTCCGCGACCAGTACGTCACCTGCCTGTACACGATTCATTTCCGCAGGGGATCGGACCAGTCGTGTCTGCCCGGCGCCGATTCGATGGCCAATACTGCGGCCGGTAATCAACACCTCGGAGCTGCCGTTTAAGGTGAAGCGTTCGATACTGCCCTGACGACGACTTTGCACCGTTTCGGGCCTGGCCTGGAGCAGATAGATCTGGCCGTCCTGACCATCCTTGCCCCACTCAATATCCATCGGCCGCCCGTAGTGTTGTTCGACAATGAGCGCGTAGCGTGCCAGCGCTTCGACGTCTTCATCGCTGATACTGAAACGGGCGCAGTCCTGCGGTTCCACGTCAACGGTTGCCACGCTGGCGGCCTCCGGCTGGTCCGCATAGATCATCTTGATCGCCTTGTCGCCCAGATTACGGCGCAGAATTGCCGATTTGCCGGCGCGCAAGGCGGGCTTGTAAACGTAGAACTCGTCGGGATTGACGGCGCCCTGCACAATGGTTTCGCCAAGTCCATAAGACGCGGTAATGAATACCACGTCCGGAAATCCCGATTCGGTATCCAATGTGAACAGAACCCCACTGGAGGCCAGATCGGAACGCACCATTAACTGAACGCCGACGGATAACGCGACCTTTTCGTGGGCGAAGCCCTGGTGGGTCCTGTAGGAAATAGCTCGGTCGGTATACAGAGACGCATACACGGCATGTAGTTTCGCGACCAGGGCATCAAAGCCACGCACATTCAGGAAGGTTTCCTGCTGGCCGGCGAAAGATGCGTCGGGCAGATCCTCGGCCGTGGCTGACGAGCGCACTGCGACGGCCATGTCGGCACCGTGGCCTGCGCTCATTTCTGACCAGGCTGATTCTATCTGCGTGAGTAATTCCGCCGGCAGCGGGGCTGACAGGATCCAGCCGCGAATTTTCTTGCCTGTGGCTCCCAGCGCATCGACGTCATCCACGTCGAGCTCGGCCAGTGCCTCGCGAATACGCTGATCCAGGCCATCGTGGGCGAGGAAAATCCGGTATGCGTCCGCTGTCGTAGCGAAACCGCCCGGAACCCGGACCCCCAGATCGGTCAGATTGCTAATCATTTCGCCCAGGGAAGCATTTTTCCCGCCGACGCTATCCAGATCATTCAGGCCAAGCTCATGCAGGGGGCGAACGTACGCGGTCAATTTAAATTCCCTTGTGCCGAGCGGGCAGACGTGGACAATCTACCCGATGTTACAACGTACTGATTGGAAGTAGATGGCTAGTCGAACTATCTTTTTCGTGTCCGACCAGACTGGCGTGACCGCCGAAACTATGGGCAAAAGCTTGCTCACGCAATTCGACGAACGAGAGTTTCAGCAAATCACTCTGCCATTTGTCGATACCGTTGACAAGGCAAACTCTGTAGTTCGGCAAATCAATGCAGCGGGACGCGAGCAGGGTCAGCGCCCGATCGTTTTCGGCACCCTGATCCATGACCAATTGCGGGCACCCTTTCAGCAGGTCGAGGGCCTGTTTCTCGACTTCTTTGCGACCTTTCTGGGTCCCCTGGAGCAAGAATTGCAGGCGGTCTCCTCGTATACCGTTGGTCGAGCGCATGGCATGTCAGACGAGGGCGCCTATGACCAGCGCATTGAAGCCACCAACTATGCGCTGAACTATGATGACGGCGGTCGTACCAGCGACTATGCGCTCGCCGATATTATCCTGATTGGCGTCTCGCGCTCCGGCAAAACGCCTACCTGTCTGTATCTGGCCCTGAGTTACGGTATTTTCGCCGCTAACTATCCGCTCTCTGAAGAAGAGCTGGAAAGCGGGCGACTGCCGGACATACTGGAGCCGTATCGTGAGCGTCTTTTCGGTCTGTCAATTAGTCCGGAGCGGTTGCAGAAAATTCGCAAGGAACGGCGACCGGTGGGCAGTTATTCCAGTATCCAGCAGGTACGTTACGAAATTCGCGAGGCAGAATCGTTATACCGGCGTTTCAGCATTCCTTTCATTGACACTACACAGAGCTCTATCGAGGAGATCGCCAGTACTATCCTCAGCAGCACCGGCATCGAGCGTCGCGTGCGTCCTTAGAGATTGCTAAATGGCTGCCGTCGGTGCAGTCATTCCGGTGATCTCCTCGATACGCGCGATTTTTTCTGCGCGCCCCGCGATCGCAGCCAGGGTCGCCCCCAGATCGAGATCGTGGTTGCCATCCGGCCCGCAATATTGTTCAAGATAAAGACGCAGCGTCGCTCCGCTGGTGCCGGTTCCGGATAGCCTGAAAACCGCGCGCGAGTCGTCATCGAATTCAAGGCGTACGCCCTGGTGCTGTGATTCACTGTGGTCGATCGGATCGCGATAGTGAAAGTCATCCGCACTAAGCAGCTTTGCGCCCTGGCCCGATCTGCCAGGCAGTGAGGGCAGCGTCGCGCGCAGCTCATGGACCAGCTGGTTGGCCTGTTCGCCGTCGGCAATAAAGTAATCCCGACGTTGATAGTAGTGACGGCCATAGCGAGCCCAGTGAGCGCGCAGAATGTCTGCCACCGGGGATTCGAGTACCGCCAGCAGGTTCATCCAGAACAATACGGCCCAGAGTCCGTCTTTTTCGCGCACGTGGGAGGATCCGGTGCCAAAGCTTTCCTCGCCACATAAGCCGATCCGACCAGCTTCCAACAGATTGCAGAAGAATCGCCAGCCCGTCGGCGTTTCGTAGCAGGGAATGCCCTGGGATTCGGCAACAAGATCCAGGGCGCGGCTGGTGGGCATCGAGCGCGCCACGCCAGGGACGCCATCACGATAGCCAGGCAGGCGACGGGCGTGATCCAGCATCACCGCAATGCTGTCGCAAGGCGAAACCATCAGGCCGGGTCCGCAAATCATGTTGCGATCGCCGTCGCCGTCTGAGGCTGCTATCAGGCTGGGTGATGACTCACTGTTGGCCAGCTCGATCAGGTGTCGGGCATCGACCGGATTGGGGTCGGGGTGAAAGCCGCCAAAGTCCTCTTTCGGTTCAGCGTGCAGCAGTGAGGACTCGGGTGCGCCCAATCTTCGACAAAGTATTTCCCGGGCATAGGGCCCTGTTACTGCATGCAAGGCATCGAAACAAATGCTGCCGCCGTGCCTGAGCCAGTTACGCATGCGCTCAAAGTCGAACAATTGTTCCATAGCCGCGGCGTAGTCTGCCGGGCTGTCGACGACTTCAACTTCGAAGCCCGGTAACTTCTTGATGCCCGCTTGCGACAGATCCAGTTCGGGTAAATCGGCAATTAGATATTCAGTGATACCGCGACTGGCCTGGAAAATAGCCTCGCTAAGCGCTTCCGGCGCCTGACCACCGCTGGGCATATTGAATTTAATGCCGAAGTCGCCGTCCGGTCCGCCCGGATTGTGGCTGGCAGTGAGCAGCAGCCCGCCGGCGGCCTTACGCGCGCGAATTAGCAGTGATGCCGCTGGCGTCGAAAGCAGCCCATCCTGCCCGGTAATCAGCCTGCAGACGCCATTGGCGGCCGCCAGCCTGGCGATTATCTGAATCGCCTCCCGATTCAGGTAACGTCCGTCGCCGCCGACAACCAGGGTCGCATTCGCGGGAAAATCCACAGTCTGGAAGATTGCCTGCAAATAGGTTTCCAGATAATGCGGTTGGCGGAACGTTTTAACCGTTTTGCGCAGGCCGGCTGTGCCGGGTTTCTGGTCCTGATAGGGTCGGCACTGTTGTTTGCTGATATTTAGCATCGTAAAAATATTCGGCTGTAATCGGCTACTAGTAACGTCGGTTTTTGTGACGAATTACGCTTGCAGTGAGCTTAAAACGCTGTGCTATATTCGAAGCATGCTCGCAGACAGCTACATCGTACCCGAGTGTGACGCCAGCCCAGGAAGCTTTGGCGGCTTAATGGCGCTTTACGAAGCGAACTTTATAAAGTTCGCTCAGTTAAGCGGAGATCCTCAAGATCTAAGCGTGGACTCAGTGTCCACCCCACAGGGCGATTTCCCTCTCTATCTGACTGTAAGCGAGGTGACGAAGTATACGCGAGTGCTGCGTCTTACTTATTTATTCGAGACCAGTACGGGCCTCGTTGCGGACCCCGATCTGGGTATGCGCATTTACCTGGATGCACGCCTGGTTGAAGTCACCGGCTGGGCCGCGAGCCACCAGCATAATGCGTTATTGCAGTTGCGCCGCCACTATGGCCGGGAGCTGGATCGTCGCTGGTCGCGCAATATGATGCTGAGTAAATGGCTGGATTTTCTTCTCGATGCTGGCCATCGATTCCGTCCCGTCGACAGGGAAGTCAGCGCCGACGCCGTTATAAGCCTCTGACCCCAGGCCTGGCAAAGTGCCGACCGGGTCAAGGTTTGCCGGTTCGGCTTTGCCTAGACTGACAGCCAGCTACGGCTCTGAAAGCCGTATTGGCGCCTGAAATGGAAAGTGTTGCTTCTCAACCCGTTGTTGCTCGTCAGGAAGAAGTCGCTGAGGAGCGTCTGCTGGACCTGTTTTCGAATCGGGCTGAACTCAAGCGCGAGTTCAACCGGATGCGGGCGGAAAGAGACCGGCTGAAAAAACGCCTGGAACAGCAGGAGGGCCAGATCCTTCGCCTGCAGCAACGTTACGATCAGCTGGAAGGCTTGCTGAGCGATCCCCTGCAAGCTGCCAATGTGGCGCTCCACTATCAGCTTCGGAGTATGTGGGCCTATTGTCGCCGGCAACTTGAACGCATGGCCCGAGATCTGGGCGAACAGGCTCGTGAGGCCGAATTACGCAGTGCGACGCGCGCCTTCGAGGCGCGCCGGGCAGAAGCCTTGGCGAGCATCGATAATCAGCTGGCGACGGTACAGCAGCGGCTGGCGGAATGTGAACAGAACCAGGCACAGCTTGATGGCGGCCTGGCTAAGCGATTATGGCGCGACCTGATTGGTCGCGCAGATCAGGAGATTGCCCACACGGCATTGCAGGCCACTCGCGATGCGGCTGGAGAGCAGCTGGTTTTGCTGCAAAGCCGGCGCGATGAAATTGCCGCACAGAATCGACCCGACGCCACGGATCTCTCGCTGGTCAGCAAGCGGCAAATTAATCTGGCGATTATTGGGCTGGCGCAGGAGTTGTATTTGCAGTTTTGCGATCGTGATCTGGCTGAGCTGGCCCGCGAAGCAGTATCTCGGAAGGCGGCGGAAAAGTCGTTTGGCACGCGCAACGATTGCCTGCGTTTAAGCAAGAGACTCGCCGAGCTGGTGCAGATGACCGAGGCGCGCGCCGATCTGCGGCGCTCTGTGCGAAGTCGCGGGCTGTGTCTGGCGAGCGCTGCCAGTTATCGTATGGAGACTGATGCGGTACCCGAATCGGGTTGCTGCATTTTGATTCCGCGTACACTGGATGAGCGTGGCCGGATTGTAGGCACAGACGTTGTTGCCACCAACGTATTAGCAGACGACTATTGGGATCTCTGCGCAGTACTGGTGAATTAGCCGAGACTACTTTTTACGCGGCTGCTTAACTGCCGGCGGCCTGGGTCAATAGCGCAGTATCCTTGCGCTCCAGGCTGACAATATCGCCGAGTACCTGGGCGGCCTGATCCCGCAAAATATCCGCTTGTTCTTCTTCCGACAGCTCGTCCATCGAAGCAACGGGTTCTAGCCCGCGGGCGTCACGACGCAGGTTCTCCCGGGCCAACTGATCTACTTTGCGTGATTCGCGCTCGGCTTTCCGGGTTTCGATGTTCAGAGAGACCGCACGCTGATCGCGTATCTGTTCCAGTGCCTCGATATCGGCCAACAGGAATCGAACATCAGGATCGCTGGATGTGCGGCTCCGCTGAGTCTGGTTCAGAATCCCTATCTGTTCATCCACGTTGTCGGCAGCGCGGAATCGGGTCGACTCGATCTGATCCCAGGGTAAGGCGCGATCACGGCTGCTTTCGCCCACCACGCTTGGATCCACAGCCGACGGCAATTCGATGTCCGGCACCACGCCGCGATGCTGGGTGCTGCCACCAGTTACCCGGTAGTACTTGCCGATGGTCAGGGTTAGCTGGCCGAGTCCATCTTCCGGTACGCGCCTTGCGTACTGATCCAGAAGGTAGAGGTTCTGCACCGTTCCTTTACCAAATGTTTGCTGGCCAATGACGATGCCGCGACGATAGTCCTGGATCGCGGCTGCGAAAATCTCGGAAGCCGAGGCGCTGAAACGATCGACCATCACTACCAGCGAGCCTTTATAGGCAACCGAGGGAATCGGGTCGTCGAGCACTTCGATGCGACCGTTCATATCGCGCAATTGTACAACCGGACCTTTGTCGATGAACAAACCTGTAAGCGCTGTCGCCTCTGAGAGGTGACCGCCGCCATTGCCGCGCAAATCCAGAATCAGTCCGTCGATGCCTTCCGCTTCGAGCTCGCCGATGATGCGTTCTACGTCGCGCGTCGTGCTGACATAGTCTTTGTCGCCACGATTTCTGGCGTCGAAATCCTGGTAAAAGCTTGGCACTTTGATAATGCCGAGATTCAGGGATTGTCCGTTGCGATCGATCTTCAGGGTTTCGCCGCTGGCAGCCTGTTCTTCAAGCTTGATCTTGTCGCGTACCAGCTCAACGATGGTTTCGTCGGCACCGGGCAAGCCGTCGGCGGGCAGAATTTGCAGGCGCACGCTGGTGCCGCCGGGCCCGCGTATCAACTGAACCACGTCGTCCAGCTGCCAGCCAACCACATCGATCAGTTCAGACTTGTCGTCCTGGCCGACAGCGATAATGCGATCTTCTGCCTGAATGCGACCGTCGATGGCCGCAGGGCCGCCGGCGATGACGTTCAGCACCGTCACCAGGTCTTCGTCCAGGCGCAGAGAGGCACCGATACCTTCATAGGACAGGCTCATCTGAATCCGGTATTCCTCGGACTGGCGCGGTGACAGGTAACTGGAGTGGGGGTCCAGGGTGTGCGCAAAGGTGTTCATGAAGTTTTCGAACACATCGTCGCTGTCGAGTTCGTTGATTCTCTTGAGCAGGCGCTGGTAGCGCTTGCGCAGCACGTCGGCGGCCTCATCCCAGCTCTTGTTGGCCAGCACCAGGCTCAGTGCATCATTTTTGACCCGGCGCCGCCAGAGATCCTGCATTTCTAGCTGGGTCTCTGATCCAGGGCAGATCCTCGCGGTCGAAAAAGTACACTTCATCAACGGTGAAGTTCGGTTCTTCGTCCAGGGTCGCAATGGCGAAACTCAGGTTTTGCTGGGCGCGCAGTCGATACAGTCGGAACACGTCAAATACCGCGCCCAGTTCTCCGGAGCGCAGCACATCATCAAGGCCGGCGCGATAGCGCGAAAAATAGACGATATCCGAAGCCAGAAAGTAGTGCTTGCCGGGGTCCAGGGAGCGCAGATAGTCATCCAGGATGGCGGCCGACAATTCGTCATCTACGCGGGCTCGGGCATAGTGCGCACGTTCGACAAAGCGCGTTACCATGCGCGCCACCTGACGATGTCGCGGGGTTGATTCGAGAATCGCCGGCGCGACGCTGGCTTGCTCGTCGGCATTCGCTGCGGCCGGCAGCCCGAAACTCAGAATCAGGGCTGCGGCGAGCAGACAGACGAAGAGGCTGTTTCGATGTGTGCGTTTTTTTGTTTTAGTCATCCTGGTCCGAACTATTGAGCGTTAACAAAGATAGCCAGCGTATCCACGCTGGGCCAAGAATAGCAGCCTCAGCGTTACGACTGAGACTACGACTTTTAGTTCGCTGACGCCCATGCTTCCGTTCACGGTTATCCTCGGCGTACTTATGGGTACTATTTCGGCTATCGCCTTTGGCCTGGCCGCTGTGGCGTTCATTTTCTGGCTGTTGCAGGGCGAATATCCGCGCGTTGCCGATGAGATGCCGTTGCTGCTTCGCAGCGCAGGGATTTTCGCGATCCTCTCGGCCGCCTCAGCCCTGGGTTTTCTCGGTACCCTGCGCCAGCGCAAATGGCGTTATCCGGTGCTGGGCTTTTTTTGGCTGGGTCTGCTGGCAACGGGCTGGTACTACTGGCCCTGATCGGCGCCCGCTGTTTTTCCTTAGTGTTCTGGCGGGGGCATCCGCAGTGTCTGAACACACTATAGGCGCGCTGGAACCCGGTCACGAGCCTATATGACATAAAGATTGAGAAAAGTGGCGTGAGCCTCTGACTTTTCAGTGATTATTGTCATCGGATTCCAGGGTGTTGCGGGACACGGACAGCAACTTAAAGATCAGCCACCAAGTCAGCAACAAGCCAGCCGGGCTTAGAATCAGCGCCAGTGCACCCGGTCGGGCAGCCAGGGCAGCTGAGTAGACGCTGGCGAGGAACCCGCTCAGCCCGCTATCGCCTTCGTAGGGCGCCATCACAGTGCTGCCGAACCAATACACCACCAAGGGTGCCAGCAGCACGCCGAGCAGGCTAAGGACGAACAACAGCAGCAGGCTGCGGCCGGCAGATTGGCGATGCGCGTTTGTCATTTGCGAATTTGACCCGGAAGCGACGGCTGAGGGCTATTTTAGCCTGTCAGCGGTCCTCAGGGACGCCGATCTTGGCCGAGGCCAGGCCGCCGGCGGCGGAAGCGATAGCGAAGGGTCAGGATGGCGATTCCAGCATGCAGGCAAACCAGGCCCAGCAAAACCAGGTACGGCAGTATCCAGGCCCAGGTTTCACTGTAGATGGCCGAAAGCAGAGCCAGCACGCCGGCCAGCAGGTAGAGGTAGGGTATGGCTTCGTAAACGCCACGCGGCAACCAGAGTTTTTTCAGCAGCGTTGCGCTGAAACGCTGAGCCAGTCCAAGTCGATCAGGCGGGGAGCTGGGATGAGTGATCTTGGATATCTGCATGTCGGGTCTCAGCCGCGGACTATGCCCGCCAGCTGCGCAGATGTCTGTGAGCGGTCTCACACAGGCGTCCGGGAATCAGGCGTTGTGTCGTCCGTTCTGGTTGGCCATCAGGTCGACGAAGCGGAACTGCAATTTACCAATATCTACCAGATCGCCGTCGCGCAACTGCTGACGGTCGACGGGTGCTGCATTTACACGCACGCCATTTTTACTGCCCAGGTCCTCGATATAGGTCGCGCCGGCATCCTGGTGAACCCTGGCATGATGTCGGCTTATGTACTGTCGGCGAATACGAATATCGCTATCTGCCGATCTTCCAATGGTCATCGTGTCTTTGTAGAGCGGATACTTCACGGCTCGATCACTATTGACCGTGACCATCACCCGGGTTACGGGATGCTGACGACTCGGAGCCTCGCGATCATGGGCCTGGGCCAGTCGGTCATCGAGACTGCGAATGCGCGCCTCAAGTTGTGCCAGCTGTTCGGCATCGCGGCTCAGAGTGTCGATAGTTTCCAGCTTGTCCATCAGCTCGGCCTGCAAGCCTGCAATGGCTTCCTGGCGTAGTTCTGATTCTTCAGCAAGCTCGCTATTGCTGGCCTGCAGCCCCTGGACATCTGCTTCGCTGGCGGTCAGCTGGCTGGCCAGCGCATCTCGCTGCTTGCTCAGACTGCTCAATTCGCTCTTCAGGGTCTCAATGGCCTCGGCGTGCTCATCGGCCAATTCGGATTTCTTCTGACTGGTTTCCAGAGCCTCTTCAAGTTGCATCTGAACGGTTTCAAGCTGGTTTTCCAGTGTCTGCCGCAGCTCGCTCAACTCGCTGGTCTGCTGTTGGCTGGCTTTTAGCTCTTTACTCAAATTGGCCGCTTCGCTGCGCGCCTTTTTCAGTTCATTGCGCAGTTCGCCGAAGCCGTTCTCGCTATTTTGCAGCGCGCCTTCCAGGTCCTGAATGCTGCTCTCGGCTTCGCTAAACTGCGTCTGGGAGCGTTCAAGTTGGGAGCGCAAATCGCCAATTTGCTGTTCACTATCGGTTAATCTCGAGCGCAACTCGGCAAGCTCGGCTTCTTTTGTATTGCGCTCGGCTGCGGTCGACTCGCCTAACTCCGCCAGCAATTCGATTCGCTCGGCGCGTTCTGCCAACGCCTGTTGGAGTTCGTCGCTGCTCATGCGCGCGTCGCCCAGCTGCTGGCTCAGCTGTTCCAGTTCTTGCTCGCGTTCGATCAGGGTCTGCTGCTGTTGTGCCGATTCACTGCGCAGCTCGCTGACCTCTGACTGCAGGGTCCTGGACAGTTCGCGCTGCTCGCACAGTGCCACGTCCAGCTGGCTGGTTTGGACAGCTTTGCGCTCGAGTTGTGCTGATTTGGTGACCGCGGCTGCTTCGAGGGCGCGCAGGCTGCGTGCTTGTTGGTCGCATTCGCCCTGGAGCTGCTGCCAATGCTGCTTGCGACCGGCAATGTAGGTTTCCAGGTCCGCCAATTGCATGCGCAGCGCGGCTTTCTCGCTCTCGTGCGCATCCAGGCTTTGTTGCCAGTTGTCGCGCTCCGTCGCTTCCAGAGCCTGCGCGGCCAGCTGCTGTTCACTTTGTCGACGGATTTCTTCCGCCTGCGCCTGAACCGTTTCCATCTCGGCCTGGAGTTCGGCCTGGCGGGTCTGGGCCAGGGCCATATCGACCTCACCTTCGGCGATAACCGCCTGGAGTGTCTCAATTTCAGCCGCCAGGCTTTGTCTTTGCTCATCCAGGGTGGCGCTGGCTTGCTGGGCTTGCTCAAGCCGTTGTTCAAGGGTTTCGACAGCGTCGTCTCGTGTACCCAGCTCGGCCTGGAGCAGTTCGATCTGGTCATCGCGCAGGCGCAGGTCCGTTTCCAGGTCGATAAAGCGTTCCTGTAAGGCCTGGATTTCAGCTTCGAGCCGCTGCAGTGAGAGCCGGTTGCCGGGCGCGGACGAACTTAGCGCAGCCGCAATCTCTCGCGCCTCGGATGCAGAGGGCAACACGACGTTGTCGAGGCTCAGTATCGGTGTTTCACCCGTTTGATCCTCAATCTCGGCTTCAGGTTCAAACTCGGCCGTTTGCTCCGCAGCCAGATCAATTCCCGTCAGAATCGGGAGTTCATCCGTAGGATCTTCGTCAAAAAACGCTTCTAAGCTCTTTGTTTCTTTTACTTTTTCTTGCATTTCTCAGGCTTCTTTGTGGCCTGTTCTATTCTTTTTTACGCGCCGCAGCGCCGCCTTGCAAGGCTTCGTCGGTCATTATTACCGGTCAAACGAGCGTAGAGATTGTGTCCGCGCGTGACTGTGCGCCAGTTCTCAGAACCAGCGAATCAGGTGCCTAGCGACGCGCTGCGCTGTCCAGGCTGGGATATTCGCCTTCACCGGCAAGTATTCGAACCTGTTCGCCCAGCCGCTCCAGGTCAATGGGGCCGGGGTCTTGAGCCAGCAACGTGGCCAGCTCCGGCAGCCCCTGGCTGCCGGAGCTGGCCGCCAGCATTTCCCGGTCCAGGTCATGCAGTAAAGCCACCGCGCGCGCAGTCCGACTTCCGCTGGAGGAGTTGCCCACCAGGCTGCGCTGTCCACCTTTTCTGCGCGCATTGGTCATGCTTTTGTTAAATCGTCGCCCGGAGATGCTGTCGGTATCGCGCAGTATGCGCAGCGTGAGGTATTCGGCCAGGCCCTCATCAATCCAATCATGGTCTGGAGCCGTGGCTATGGGTAACAGGACATGTAGCAGTTCGTGCAGGAGGGTGCTGCTGCCGTCTTCGCTAAGCAACGGTCGCTCGGCGTGGATATACAAAGATGCGGGTCCCGACAGACCGCCGCGCCAGAGTGGATCGCCGGCCGAGACCAGGACCAGTCGCTCCGGCGGAGGGCCAGGCATTAGCGCGACGACATCTGGCAGAGTCCAGCGCAATAGCGCCAGCATTGATACTCGCCGCACGCCCTGACCCTTGGGCCCGGCCACCGCTACCTGGATGCCGGCAATGCGGTCGCGGCGAATACCCAGATCGCCTGCAGCCAGCCAGCCCGTTGGCCGATCGAATTTGCGCTGTGGATTGCGCACCATCCAGCCGCCGGCATCATCGGGCTGCAGCGCAGTCACCAACTGCCAATCGCGCGGCAGCCTCAATTCCATGCGGCTGATCGATTCGGCGCCGTCCATCTGGCTGATGGCAGCCGGGGGGAACAGGTCTTCTGCGCGCAGCAGGGCGAAGTCCTTCCCCACGAAGGCATCGAGACCATTTTTATTGCGTCGATGATTTACCGTTACCCGGTAATTCAGTCGCCCGCCCTCGGCTGGCGGCGTCCACAGCAGGCGATCGCCCTGGCGGCGAATCTCGCCGTCGCCGCTGAAGTCATGATAGCGGTCGGCGGGAGCGCGCAGGCGCACTTGCTGCAGACGCGATTCTTTTTGCGTTACGCTGATCCAGGCATCGGCCTCGATCTGATCGGCACGCAGCTGCGCGCCAAAAGTTACCGGGTAGGCGAGGGGATTGGCCGCCGTCGCAGCCAAGGGCATCAAGCTAAAAGCGATGGCAAGGCAACCGAAAACTAAGCTCACGGGAAGCCCTGGTAGCGATGCGATTGACGGCTCAGGTTGGATCGGTGGTGACGATGAAATTCTGAAGTTCCCTTGCCAGACCCTTGCAGGCGGCATTCTGAGTACGTGCAATCAGCGGCACCGGGACAACAACAGCGGGAATCATTGAGGTGCCTTGGACCGCCGCTGTGATTTCGCCGGCAGACTTACCGTCTGCGATGTCCCAGATTGCCGCTTCGTAAGTCGAGTCATTTTCCCACCAGGCCAGACCGAAGCAGCCGCCACCGCCGGGACCGACGGCGCAGGAAAGGCTGCCACCTCCGGCGGTTCGTTCCGTGTCTCCGTTAAGCCAGACGATATAACGCACGCCACTTTCACGAATTCGTTCGGCCACGCCGGGCTTTCTCATCAGCTCAGGCAAGGCATCTGGTCCTTGCGGCATTGTGCGCGGCTCGAACCAGGGAAACAGGGCATCCACGAAGGCTTCGTCGGAGAACACGCGGATCTTCTTTTTGCCTTTTTGTACCGCCTTGGTCACACAATCCACAAAACCATCTTCGGTTTCATTGCCGGCGTGATAGCTGGATTCAATAATGACAATCGATTGGTCGGCGTCGATACCGGTGGCCGCGTTCTTGGACTCTTCCATGCGCGTGGTCATACACCCGCTCAACAGCAGTATGCTGGCCAGTGCGGTGCCGGCCATCCAGCCGGTTTGTTCAGGAAGCTTCATCCGTTTCTACCTCCAGCAGCGCCTGCTTGATTTTCTCATCCTTGGGAAACTCCACAATAATCGAAACGGCGGCGTCGCGCATGGCCCGTATGGTGGCTTGCCGCATTGAGTCATCGCCTTTGAAGCGTCGCGAGTCGCTCTGTCCGTAAGCGCTGATGGGAAGCTCGCTAATTAGCTGACCTTTGTTGTCCGTAACCTTGAGCAGATAGCGAATCCATACGGCGTATTGATCGGAGCGCGACTGGCGTGGCAGCGAAAATTCCAGCGCCACCACACTCGGTTCGATAATTGCATCGAAATCTTCGATGGCATCGTCGGCGCTAACTTCCGCCGCTTCCAGCATTAACGCCTCAAAAATCTTATCGAACAGCTTGCGGTTCGATTCGCCAATGCTGAAGCTCCAGGTAACGTCATCGGGCAGGTCCTCCGCATAGCTGTAGCCGAGGAACTCGGGCGTATAGCGCAGGCCGACTTTCAGCGGCAGCGTGTCCACCAGCGGCTCGGGGAAGTCGGAACGCACTTCCACTGACTGCGCGCAGCCCAGCAAGCCCAGCAGCGAAGCCAGCAGCAGGCTTGCGCGCAGAAGATCTGATTGGGTAGTCGGCGGACGATGCATTCGGAAAGCCTGTATGGGTTGCGTTAGTTTTCGACCTGTCTAGGCGGGCAGTTTCGCAGGATATCGCCGGCCGCGGTCAGCCCGCGGCAGTCAGCGCCATGCTGCGAGGCAGCAGCCCGAACCGGCAATGTATCGGAGCTGCTAGAGGCCTCGCAAGGACAGCGCCCTCTATAGAGTAGACCACGACCAGCCGCAAACAGTTCTGGATGGGCTGCCAGCCAGCCTTTTGCGCGGAAACCCCGCCGCTACCTGGCTTGTAAGAAGCGGGTTTAATCACCAGACGCTGTTGGCCAGCGGTTCTAGCGCTGAATATCAAGCGCTATAGCATCAGCGGACTGAGCGCATCCCCGGCTTGCTGATCCCTGGCAGGGTTTGCAGCCGCACGCGCGACTACTCGAAGCTCTCGCGCGGTTCCGGAAAGCCAATCGGGTCCGGGTGGATGATGATCTCGCTGCTGGGGTAGTGAGCTCTGATTTGATCCTCGACCTGGTCGAGGATCTCGTGGCAGCGCCACAGGCTTAACTCTGGGCTGAGTTCGAGGTGGAATTGGACGATGTAATGATTCCCGCCGAAGCGCGTTTTCATATCGTGCAGCCCATGGACTTCCGGGTGTTGCCTGGCAATCTTGATAATCGCTTCGCGGTCCGAATCAGGGATCTCCCGGTCGAGCAGAATTTCCAGCGCCTGGCCGAGAATGCCCAGCGCGCCCCAGATAATGTAGGCAGCGACGCCCATGCCAAGCAAAGGATCCGCCAGCGACCAGCCCGTCAGACTGGTTAGCAAAATGGCCGCCGCAACACTCAGGTTTACCAACACATCCATCTTGTAGTGCGCCGCATCGGCGGTTATCGCAACAGAGCCGGTCTGACGCCCGACGTAATGCTGAAAAGTGACCAGTGCAATGGTGACCAGTGTTGCGGCTATCATTACGCCGATACCGATCTCGGGTGCAGTGATCAGGCGCGGTTGCAGAAGTCGTTGCACGGCCTCGCTGAGCACGAACAGACCCGAGCCGCCAATGATCAGGCTCTGGATCATTGCGGCCAGACCTTCGGATTTCCCGTGCCCGAATCGATGTTCATTATCTGCCGGTTGCAGAGAGTAGCGCACGGCCCAGAAAGTCAGCGCCGAGGCCAGGATATCCAGCACCGAATCGGCCAGGGAGCTCAACAGGGACACGGAATCGGTCGCCAGCCAGGCCCAGCTCTTCAGGACTGCCAGGCCAATGGCGACGGTCAGCGACGCATAGCTGGCGGCCCGTAGCAGTCGGGCGCGCTTTTTCTCGTCCGCTGATTGTTCGCTGATGCTGTTCATGACCATACAAGCATAGCGTGGCAAGGCGATGGCGGCGATGCCATTTGTGCAGACTTGCCATGCCGGAGCATTTGCTGCTGTTTTTGCAGCGATCTCTGCCTTAGCATTCTCTGCTATACGCCAGCGAGGAGGTTCCAGATGCGATTGCGTCGCATTACGGTATTGGGATATGCCCGGGCCCCCGCCGCCAGCGATAGCTGTCGGCTCAGTTTAAAAAGTAGCTTTCAATGACAGAAAATGTTCGCGCGCTGCAGGCCAAGGCTGAGTCTGGCGATGCCGAAGCGCAATTTCGCTTTGGCCTGGCCCTCGATAATGGTGATGAAATCGCAGCCGACCCGGTGGCGGCTGTCGACTGGTATCAGCGCGCAGCCCGCCAGGGCCATGCGGATGCGCAGTTGCATTTCGGGCTGTTGCTCAACGCCGGGCATGGCACGCCGCGCGACGACGCGGCTGCTGCGCACTGGTTTAACGAAGCGGCCCGTCAGGGCTTGGCCGACGCGCAGTTCAATCTGGCCCTGATGCTGTACAACGGCGAAGGTGTCGCCAAGCAAGACGAAGCTGCGCTGCAATGGTTTTCGGCGGCGGCCGAGCAGGGTAACCCCAAGGCGCAGTTCAATCTGGGTGTGTTGTATTTCAACGCGCAGGGTACCGATCAGGATCTCTCGCGCAGCTACCATTGGTGGTTGTTGGCGGCCATGCAAGGGGATCGTAATGCAGAGGCGAATCTTGGCATGCTGCGCGAGAGGCTGAGTCCTGAACAGCGTGCCAAGGGCGAGGTGGATGCCGTTGCCTGGTTTAATGCATTTCAGTCTCAATCTCAGGGATGAGATGAGGCTTTAAAGGCTAACTTCGGTTGATGAAAAACGTCTGGCCAGAAGCGGGTTTTTTCTGGTTCTTGCCGTCCGACAAATGGTTTGGTGCGCGTGGAGGCTGGCGATTGTTTCTTTTGCCTGCAACTGGGCAGAATTTTCATTAGTTGCCAATTCGCTTTGAATAGTAGTTTAAGTAGGTAATACCAGGGGTGTCGTTCAGTTTCGACAGTTAAACCATGAAACCATTTTCCAGCGTAGTCGTCGGTGTCGCCAACCTTGATAGGGCGTTGGTCCTTTGGGTTGATGAATTCGGTCTTGAAGAAGTCGCCCGTCGTGACGGGCCTGATGCAGGATTGGCGACACTGTGGGGGCTGGATGCATCGGCGATCAGCCGTCAGGCCGTCGTTAAGACACCGGGTGTGAGCCGCGGACAGCTTCACCTGGTTGAGTTCAGCGGGCCGGCAGAAGCGGTCCGAGACGGTGCGGCACCGACGGACTGCTGCCCGAAGAATCTGGATGTGTACGTGCATGATTTGCCGGCTCGAATGCTGGCCATGCAGAAACGCGGCTTCGTGTTTAAGAATGAACGTCACAGCGAAGTGGTGACGCCGGGCGGCGTTCGCTTTCGCGAAAGTCACTTGCCTGCGCATGACCATATCAATGTGGTGCTGCTGGAACTTTTTGGCGAAAGCCTCGACTATAGCCCTCAGGGTTTTGCGGCTGTGGGGCTGCTGATTTCAATTGTTCCCGACGTGCAGCGCGAAAAGGACTTCTATCAGCAGGTTCTGGGCCTGGAGAAATTGCACGACAATTTGCTGCAAGGTCCTGAGGTGGAGCAAATGATCGGATTGCCGCCGGGCGCTGCGCTGGATGCCAGTGTCTGGGGCCAGCCGCACAGCCCCATGGGACAGATGGAAATCATTGAGTATCGCGGCGCTGCCGGCGCTGACTTGTATCCGCGCACACGGCCACCGGCCTTAGGTATCTTGCACGTGGTTTTCGAGAGCGAGGAACTGACGACGCTATGCGAGCGGCTGAGGGACTCTACTACCAACTATGTTGAGCACGGAGATATCGCGACACTGGCCGGGGCTGGCGAAAGAATTTCATTCAACTCCCCGGCGGGTCTTCGAATCGAAGTCTTTTCCGCGAACCCGGAATAGAGCAATACCGATTTTTACAGCGGCCGGATCGATGAGTCCGGATGCCATTGGTCCAGTCGGGAGCCTTTTTTGCGTTGGGGTCGGGAGTTGTTCCCCGCGCGCCCAGACGGGATCAGATCCGCTATCATCCCGTCGGTAGAAAAAACGCCAGGCGCAGGGAAGCGGCAGGGGCGAACCAATTGGTTACATCCGCGTAGCTAGAATTTATTACCGGGGGAGGGGACTTTGGGTACCTTGATCGAGCTGCAAGGCAGCGCTATTCATCAGATCACCATAATCATTCACGTACTGCTGTTCGTGTACTGGCTCGGTGGCGACCTCGGCGTGTATTACTCGAGTAACTTTGTAGCCCGGCCCGACCTGTCGCCCGAAACGCGCGCGACAGCCGCGAAGATCATGCTGGATCTGGACCAGATACCACGGATTTGCATGAGCCTGATGCTCACCGTCGGCGGCATTCTCACCGAATTTATCGGCGTACCGCATCCCTGGTACCAGAAGATCGGCATTGTGCTGCTCGGGCCGGTCTGGTTTTTTTGTGTCATGTATCTGCACTTCCGGCACGGCGGCAAGGCCTATCCGCTGGTGGCCAAGTTCGACATGTTTATTCGCTACGCGGTGGTCATCGGGATCCCCATCTCGATTTGGCTGCATTGGGAAACTAACCGCCTGGCAGAGTACCCCTGGGTGGCCGTGAAACTGGCGCTGTTTGCCTTCCTGGTGTTCTGCGGAATTATGGTGCGCGGCAAGATCGGACCCTTCTTTTCGGTGCTGATGAAATGCCGGAAAGGAGAGCAGCCCACGGCTGAAGAGAACGCAGCTCAGCGCGCCAGCCTGATGCAGGTTCGGGTCTGGGTATTCATGATCTGGGCTGGCGTGTTCCTCGAAGGGTTTATCGGTATCTGGAACCGAAGCGGTATTGTTTACGGCGGCTGATTCGGCGCATGGACCCGCGCCGACATTAAGCTTCTGTAGGAGCGGTTAATCCGCCTGGAGACAGGCGCCAGCGTCGAACGTATAGCCTCCGAGCAGAGGGCGCGTTTTGCTGGCGGTGCCGGAAAAAAATAGCCGTGCCACTGACGCCGGGCCTCTGCTATCGTTGCGTGTCATGACAATGTTTGACAAATTGACCGCCGCGGGCGCGTACACACCACTGGATAGTCCACTGCTGAACTTGAGCCGCCGCACGCTGCTGAAAGCGTCTCTCGGCATTGGCGGCGGCCTGCTGCTTGGTCTCGACCGCGTAGCCGTTGGCGCGGAACACGCCGCAGTCACTGACGCGAGCCGACTTAACACTTACGTACATATCTCACCTGCGGGCGAGGTCATCATTTACGTACCCACCGCCGAGATGGGGCAGGGCAACTATACGGCGCTGACCAAGATCGTCGCGGACGAACTGGAGGCCGACTGGTCGCGCGTTAGCGTACGTCTTTCCCACGCGAGTACCGAGTTCAATAATCCTCGCGCGGGACGCCAGCGCACGGCTAACAGCGATGCCACCTCCGGCTACTTCCAGGCGCTGCGCCAGGCCGGCGCAACTGGGCGAGAAATGCTGACGCGCGCCGCCGCAGAGGCCTGGCAGGTGTCGGCGGGCGAGTGCGTTGCTCTGCAGGGCATCGTTACGCACCAGCCGAGCGGTCGGACGATGGGCTACGGCGAACTCGCCGAGCGGGCTTCGGGCCTGGAACCGGCCGCAGAGGTTTCGCTCAAGACACCGGAGGAGTTCAGGCTGATCGGCCGGTCGACGCCCAAGAAGGATGCGTCGGCCAAGTCGAGCGGCGCGGCAGTTTTTGGCCTCGACGTGCAGTTGCCGGGCATGTTGGTCGCGAGCGTACGACACGTACCCGTGCTTGGTGCGCAGATGACTGGCGTCAACGAAGCTGAACTGATGAAGCTGCCTGGCGTACGCGCGGTGGTGACGCTGGAGAACGGTGTCGCTGTGGTCGCCGAACGCTCCTGGCAGGCGCTGAAAGCCGTCGAAGCGGTCGAGCTTACCTGGGAAGATCCGGCTGGCGGCCCGTTGTCGTCTGACGCCATCTCCCGGGACTTGCGCGCAGCGCTGGATGACGATGCCTCAGCCGTCAATGCCGCGAACTTCGACCTGTCGAAAATGCCGCCGGTGTTCTCGCCGCCGGATACAGAGGCCGTTTCGCAGGCCTTGGCAAACGCTGCCCGCTCACTCGACGTTACTTACGAAGTGCCTTTCCTCGCGCATGCCTGTATGGAGCCGGTCTGCTGCACGGCGCTGGTCACTGACGAGCGCTGCGAGATCTGGGCGCCGCACCAGCAACCGGACAATGCTGTCGCACTGGCCGCGGAAATTACCGGGTTTGCGCCAGAGCAGATCCGCATGAACAGGACCTTCCTCGGTGGCGGCTTTGGCCGCAAGTGGGTGCTGGATTTCCTGGGCGAGTCCGTGACCGTGGCGAAAGCGCTGAAGGGCACGCCGGTCAAGCTGTTCTGGAGCCGCGAGGAAGACATCCGGCGGTCGTATTTCCGGCCCGCGTATGCAGTTCGAACGCGTGCAGCTGTAGATGAAACCGGGCGCGTGACGGCGATGCACAGCCGCGCCGCCGGACAGAGCCTGACGCGTTTCTATAACAAGCCGATGCAGCCGGGCGTAGCCGACGTCGCGGTCACCGGGTTGCTGATCTTCGAGGCCTACGACATCGAGCATCAATGGGTCGACTACGTCGAGCGCCCATTGCCGGTGCCGATCGGTTACTGGCGTTCTGTGACCCTCTCCCAGAATGGGTTCTTCGCCGAGTCCGCCATCGATGAACTGGCCGCGCTGGTGGAGGAAGATCCATACCGGTTCCGCCGCCGCCTGTTGGCAAAACGCCCGCGCATGGTTCAGGTCCTTGATCTCGCCGCTGAGCAGGCCGGCTGGGATGAGCCGCTGGCGGAAGGCCGCGGCCGCGGCATCGCGATTTCCTACACCTTCGACTCGGTCTGCGCGCAGGTCGTGGAAGTCACCGTAAAAGACAACATGGTAAGCGTGGATCGCGTGACCTGCGCCTTCGACTGCGGGTTCCAGGTCGACCCCGGCAATATCGCCGACCAGCTGGAGAGCGCGATCCTGTTCGGGCTTTCCGCCGCGCTGGCCGGCAAGATCACGCTGGTCGATGGGCGCATAGTCGAGGGTAATTTCAACGACTATCGCGTTATGAGCATGGCGGGGCTGCCCGACATAGATATCCATCTCGTCGACAGCAAAGCACCGCCGGGCGGTGTGGGCGAGGCGGGCGTGCCGGCGTCGATGCCTGCGCTGACCGCGGCTATTTTTGCGGCCACCGGCGAGCGGATTCGTACCCTGCCTGTGACCAGCCAGGGATTGCGCGTGCGGCTTTGAAGATTTTCCGGGAGACAGTCGACTTGAGTTTTGCCTCTTTGCCTTTGCGTTTTGCGTTGCTGGTCGTGGCGCTGGCGTGGCTGCAAACTGCCGGAGCCGGTGCGCACGATCAGGCGAGTCGTGCCCCTGGCGATACTTTCCGCGAGTGCGAGACCTGTCCGCTGATGGTGGTCGTGCCGCCAGGCAATTTTCTGATGGGTGCCGATGGTGGCGAGGAAGCGCGCTACGAGGGGCCGGTGCACGAGGTAAGCATTCGGCAGCCCTTTGCCATCGGCGTTTTCGAAGTGACCAATGCGGAATACGCAGCCTTCGTGGAAGCCACGGGCCATAAATCGGGCGAGAACTGCCGCATCTGGAATGGCGAGCTGCCGATGGAAACCCCGGGCAAAGACTGGAAAGATCCCGGCTATGGTCGAGCGCCGCGGCCTGACGAACCCGCTGCCTGCATCAACTGGAAAGACGCCAAGGCTTACGCCGAATGGCTGGCGGCAAGCACCGGCAAGCCCTACCGATTAATCAGCGAAGCTGAGTGGGAATACGTGGCGCGTGGCAACAGCCCGAAGAAACGCTATAGCTGGGGCGATCGCGACGAGGACGCGTGCATCCATGCAAACGTCTTTGATCTGTCAGCGTCCAAAGTTTCGAAGCCGCGGCCATGGACGCCGGTGAACTGCGACGACGGATTTGGTCAGGTGGCTCCCGTCGGTCAGCGCAAAAGCAATGTTTTCGGCGTGTATGACATTATCGGCAATGTCTGGGAGTGGGTCGGCGACTGTTACGTGATGACCTATCTTGATAGCCAAACGACGGAGGCGGCGCAGACGATACACGGCTGCGATCGCCGTGGTGTGCGCGGGGGCGCCTGGAGCACGGTTGTTTCCCGGCAGCGACCGGAGTTCCGCGGTCGCGATCCGGTAGAGCTGACCACGCAGATTTTCGGCACGCGCATCGCGCGCGATCTCGAACCGGAGCAGTGATCTAGATGAAGTATGCCCTCGATATTAACGACAAGCGCGTCGATGTGGACGTCGATCCGGACACGCCGCTGCTGTGGGTGGTGCGCGATGAACTGGGGCTGACCGGCACCAAGTTCGGTTGCGGTATCGGTCTGTGCGGTGCCTGTACGGTCTACGTGGACGGTCGCGTAACGCGGAGCTGCCGGCTGCCCGTTAGTGCCGTGAACGAAGGTGCAAAGCTCACCACCATCGAGGGGCTGTCAGCGGATGTCAGTCACCCGGTCCAGCAGGCCTGGATTGAGCTCGGCGTGCCCCAGTGCGGCTACTGCCAGTCAGGACAGGTGATGGCTGCTGCAGCATTTCTTGAGCAGTTTCCGGATCCGAGTGAAGCTGATATTCGCCGCGGGCTGACTAACTTGTGCCGTTGTGGCACGTACAACCGGATTATCGAGGGTGTGCAGCGGGCTGCCGAGATCAAGAAAGCGCAAGCTGCGCAGGCTGATACCTGAAAACCCTGTACTGCGAAACAGTCATCAAAAAATTCACAATAGCCACACCAGCGATAGAGACTCGCGACCTGCTGTCCGAGTCCGCCTGGATTAAAATTAAGTAGTCGGTAGTCTCGCTAAACGGCCCATGCGTCGAATGCGTTTCATGGGCGCGTGACCTGTCCTACAATGTACTTTCTGCTGGCAGGCGAACGCGCCGCGGCCCTGGGGACAGACCACAGTTTTGAAGCAGCCTGCCAGTCATCAGCCGCCCCCGGCACAGCGCTCGCTGCCGCCGTTTGCCGGCCGTCACCGGTTGAACGCAGATCCCGAGTCACTGGAGTTTCTGCGCGATCTGTTCGCGCGCTACCCGGATATTGCCTGTGTAGCGTCGAACGACCAGGGCGCCCTCGACTATGTGATTAATGACCCGGCCATGATTCGTAGAGTGCTGGTGACCAATCATGGCAATTACGTCAAGGGTCGCGGCTTCGAACGTGTCCGTATGCTGCTCGGCAACGGCATCATCGTCAGCGATGGCGCAGTGTGGCGTCGGCGTCGCACCATGATCCAGCCCGGATTCAGTCGCTCGGCGATTAACCTGCTGGGTGATGGTATCCGCGAATTGACCATAGGCCTGCGCGATGACTGGGCATCATGGCCGCAGGGTCGGGAGTTCGACCTGACCACGGCGACCAGCCACTACGCGCTGGACAGTATTCTGAAAGCCACCTTCGGCGACGGGCTAAACGATATTAATGCGGGCAGCGACCGATTCGGATTCCTGGCCGAACAGCACCAGCGCGATCTGCAACTGGCCGCAAAGTTTCGTCGTCTGCGACCGTTGATTCTTGACCACATCACGCAGCGTCGAGCCGATGCTGCGCGCGGGCCGGACTTTCTATCGTCCTTGCTGGATGCTCGCGACAAGCGCGATGGCGAAGGGTTTACCGACCCCGAATTACTCGACGAACTGGCGACATTGATTATTGCGGGGCACGAGACCACAGCGGGAACGCTTAACTGGGCCTGGTGGTTGCTGGCGCAGCATAGTCAGGTCGAAATGCGCATGCTTGAGGAGATGGCCGGCCTGCCCGCCGACGAAAAGCTCGGCGTGAGCGACGTTGCGGGGCTCGTTTACTGTCAGCAGATTCTGCTCGAAACCCTGCGGCTTTATCCGCCTGTCTGGCTATTTTCGCGACGCGCACTGGAGTCGGATCAACTGGGTGAGTTCACGATTCCGGCCGGCGCACAGATCTTTATCTGTCCCTACTTTCTGCATCGGCGCGCGGACTATTGGCCAGACCCGGAGCGTTTTGATCCCGATCGCTTTTGTCCCGCAAATGGCGGCCCCGACCCCTCGGCTGCGTTCGTGCCATTCTCGGCAGGGCCAAGACGCTGCATTGGCGAGTTTTTCTCGCTGATTGAAATGCGCATGCACCTGGCGATCCTGGCGCGTCGCTTCCGTCTGCAGGCTTTGCCGGGCCAGTCCGCAGACATTGAACCGGCGGTTAACCTGCGTAGCAAACAATCGCTGCGCATGCAGCTTTTTACTCGCGACTGAGAGAGGGCTTTGAAGCGCCCGTCATCGAAGGGCTTCCGGCCGCGCTAAGGCAAGGCAAGGCGACACCCTCGGAAAATTGCTCGCCAGGCTCACAATGGACGTGTTTCGACCGTGCTCCGCGAGCGCCTTATAGGTTACCTTGAAATTTACCAGCGCCGCGGCTGACGCGGCGGGCCACGAGCGGCGTAGCCGCGACCCAGATGCACCGCATCGCGTGCGTTTACCTCGTCATGCGGCGCCTACGACTGGCGCTGCCCCGCGTCGCTGCTCGAGTTTCAGTCTGACTTCGTAGGCGGCTTCTTCGGTGATCGAGAATGTCGCGATAATCCACATTGCGACACCTGAGGCGATCGCCGGCACAAACGCATCAAACAGTCTCATCAGGACTATCGTTTGTTCAGATTGGTTGCCTTCCAAGGCGACATCGAAACCTGTGGCATTCAGGAGGAAGCCGCCGCCGGCGAGCGCGGCCGCCATGCCGAGTTTTACTACCCACCAGAAAATTGAACCGTACATTCCTTCGCGCCGCTCGTGTGTCTGAAGCTCGTCCACATCGACCACGTCGGCAATCATCGCCGGCATCAGGGTGAACAGTCCGCCCAGTCCGAAAGCCATCAGCGGTGCGGGCAGCAGCAATAGCCACGGAATATCCGGGTTATAACAAACCCACTTGAGGGCGTAGCCGACCATCGAGATGCCGGTGGCTACGTAGAAAGCGCGCCGCTTGCCCACCTTGGTGCCGAGCCAGGTGACAAATACGATGACAAAGAATGTCGATATCGCCCCCAGGGTACCTGAATAGCCGGCATACTCGGCGCCCGCAACAGTGTCGCCACCAAACACATAGTAGATGATGACGTAAAACTGGAACGAAGCAATGAGCATGAAGCCGTTGAAGACGAGAAATGTCGCCGCACACAACTTGAGAAACGGTTTGAATTTCAGCGTGGTTGCGAAGCCGTGCAAGAAGCCCTTGACGTTACGCATTATGGCTGCGCCCGCGCCGTCTGGCTCCGCCCCCTTGTCCTTGGCTTCCGCCTCGGCAATCGACTTGAGTCTTTCGCGCAGGAAGATGGCAGGCAAGATACCGATGCCAATTGCGACGACTGCGATGATGATTGACAGGCCAGCAGCGCCTTCGACCATATCGTCAAACAAGAGCTTGCTTTGCATGAAAAGCAGGAACCACGGCGCTACGATGTACGCTAACTGGCCGACGAAGTTTTGTACGCCCATCAGCCGCGTGCGCTCGTGATAATCAGGTGTCAGCTCGTAGCCAAGCGCCACCCACGGTGTCGCGAACATCGTGTACGCCAGGTAAAAAACAAACGAGCCAATCAAGAAGTACCAGAAATAAAATGCTTCACTTTTGGCGGCGGGCAACTGCCAGAGCAGCGCGAAGATTATGCCTGCCGCAATTGCGCCCACGAATATATAGGGGCGACGCCGGCCCCAGCGCGTCTCCGTATTGTCAGAGATGTAGCCCATTAACGGATCGGTTATCGCGTCGGTCAGGCGAGGCAGGGCACCGAGCAATCCGACCAGTGCCGGATTCATACCAAGGCCGAGATTAAGTACGATCACCATGCCGCCGATCGCGGCGGCGAGCAGGTTGTTGACGAAGGCGCCTAAACCGTAGATCAGTTTCTGCGAAAAAGGTAATCGATCCTCTGGGGCCGTTTCGTAGTGCTTCGGCTGGCTCATGCTGTCGATCCCCGGGCCGGATTTGTGCTTGTTTTTGGTGTTTTAGTCATCGTCCATCAAATTGACAGCGCTGTCAAACCCGGTTAAAAACGCTTCGATTCGCGGCAATAGCGATCATAGTGTAGGCCAGATCGTACCGCGTGCTCGGCCAGAGCAGCTTATCAGCGAATACACGATTCGATGTGAATTATGGGAGCCGATATCTCAGATCCTGTCAACAAGGCTGCGACGACCGAGGAGCGCTTGGTCGCTTTGCTTGGGCGGATGACCCTGGCAGAGAAGATTGGTCAGCTGACCCAGCTCAATGCGAGCGAGGCTTATCCGCCGGACTATCTCGGCGATCGCCTGCGTGCCGGGCTCGTTGGCTCGGTGATCAATCAGGTCGATGTCGATGTCGTCAACGAACTTCAGCGAATCGCCGTCGAAGAGAGTCGTCTAGGGATTCCCCTGATGGTCGGCCGGGATGTCATTCATGGCTTCAAAACCATCATGCCGATTCCCCTGGGTCAGGCTGCCACCTGGAACCCGGAACTTGTGAAGGAAGGCGCCCGCGCCGCGGCCCTCGAGGCTGCGGCAGCAGGCATCAACTGGACCTTCGCACCCATGGTCGACATCTCGCGAGATCCGCGCTGGGGACGCATTGCCGAGAGCTTCGGCGAGTGTGTCTTGCTGACGAGCGAACTGGCAGTCGCGATGGTGCGGGGGTTCCAGGGTCGCGATCTTGCCGAGACCGGTTCGATTGCCGCTTGCGCGAAGCACTTCGCGGCTTATGGCGCCGTCGAGAGCGGTCGCGACTATGCGACTACCGAGGTTCCCGAAACCACGCTGCGGAATGTCTATTTTCGACCGTTCAGGGCGGCCGTCGACGCGGGTGTGGCGACGTTGATGCCATCGTTTTCCGATCTTAATGGTGTACCCGCCACGGGCAACGAGTTTTTGTTGCGACAAGTGTTGCGTGACGAGTGGAGTTTCGATGGTTTCGTTGTGAGTGACTGGGACTCGATTCGCCAGCTTCAGATACATGGGCTGACCGAGAACGATCGCGAGTCTGCATTCGCAGCAGCCACCGCCGGTGTCGATATGGAAATGGCCGGCGATGCCTACAGCAAGCATCTCGCCGGGCTGGTCGAAGCCGGACGCATCAGTCTGGATACCATCGATAGCGCGGTTGAGAATGTGCTGCGAGCCAAATTTGGCCTGGGCCTGTTTGAGCAATCCATTACTAATGCCGCGGAATTGCCGCCACTTGCAAACGAAGCAACGCTTGCAACAGCGCGGAAGCTGGCGCTGCAAAGTGTTGTTCTGTTGAAAAATGACCACGGCACGCTGCCATTGAGTATTGATCAGCTGAACTCGATTGCTGTCGTCGGGCCGTTGGCGGATGCGCCCTATGAGCAGCTTGGCACCTGGATCTTCGATGCTGACGTGGGCCTCGCTGTTACGCCTTTGTGCGCGATTCAAAGCCTGGTTGGTGACAGCCTCGAGGTTCGTTATCTGCGGGCTATGGATAACTCGCGAAGCAAGGTGACAGACGCATTCGACGAGGCAGCGACGATAGCAAATGACTCCGACGTGGCCGTTGTGTTTCTCGGCGAGGAATCGATCCTCTCGGGGGAGGCCCATTCGCGTGCTGATATCAGTTTGCCCGGTGATCAGGCCGAACTGGTACGCCGCATCAGGGCAAGCGGTACGCCGGTCATCGCCGTGATTCTGGCAGGCAGGCCGCTGACCTTGTCCAATGTCATTGATGACGTGGACGCGATCCTGTTCGCCTGGCACCCGGGCACAATGGGCGGACCAGCGATTGCGGATCTCCTGTTTGGCATCGAGTCGCCATCCGGCAAGCTGCCTGCAACATTCCCAAGAATGGTCGGGCAGATTCCGATCTATTACAGCCAAAAGAATACCGGCAAGCCGCCATCGCACGACACCGTGGTGCATATTGACGACATTGATACCTATGCGCCGCAGACATCGCTGGGCATGACTGCGTTCCATCTGGATACCTTCTTTACGCCGTTGTTTCCGTTTGGGCACGGCTTGTCCTACACGAGGTTCGAATACAGCAGTATTCGAATGAGTGCGCACGAAATTGAGCTCGGCGAGGCAGTGACGGTCAGCGCGGAGGTTGCCAACCGCGGAGATGTTGCTGGCGACGAAGTCGTGCAGCTATACGTCAGAGACCTGGTCGCGAGTATCACCAGGCCGGTCAGGGAACTGAAGGGCTTCCGGCGTGTGTGCCTGGAGCCGGGGCAGGCGACCACCGTCGATTTCAACCTGAATCCGGACGACCTGGCGTTCTATGGGCGTAACATGCAGTTGACGATCGAACCCGGCGAGTTCCATGTATGGATTGGCGGAAGTTCCGAGACCGAGCTAAGAACTGAATTTCGAGTCGTCCGGGGCGGCTGAGTCGCGGGGTATCGGCAATGAAACGAAGTGCGCGATTTACCGTAAAGGTTACCCTGATCGTCGCGCTCGGCGGTTTTCTGATGGGTTTCGACGCGTCCGTGATATCCGGTGTCGTCGGCTTCATTGAAACGGAATTCAGCCTGACGAAGCTGCAGCTTGGATGGTCCGTTGCATCGCTGACGCTGACGGCGACGCTTGCCATGATGGTGGCGGGGCCGCTGAGCGATCGCATCGGGCGTCGGCCTGTAATGAAGATCGCGGCAGCCTTGTTTATGGTCTCCGCCATCGCATCGGCCGTGGCGCCAAATTTTCTGTTCCTGGTGCTGGCGCGCATGATCGGCGGTCTTGGCGTAGGCGCGGCGCTAATCATTGCGCCGATGTATATCGCCGAGATCGCACCGGCCGAACTGCGGGGTCGCCTGGTTTCGTTCAACCAGTTGAACATTGTCGTCGGTATCTCTGTCGCGTTTTTCAGCAACTACTTGATACTGACCCTGGGTCAATCCGATCTCGCCTGGGCAGCGTCACTGCGCATGGGTGACTGGAACTGGCGCTGGATGCTGGGCGCCGAGACGCTGCCGGCGATTCTGTATTTCTTTGCCTTGATCTTGGTGCCGGAGAGTCCGCGCTGGTTGGCGATGCATGGCAGGGACTCTGACGCGTTGCAGGTGTTTGCGCGGGTCAGCGGCCCCGAGCAAGCCAGCGCCGAACTGGCGGTGGTCCACAACAGTCTGAAAGTTTCGGCTGAAGAGCAGACGGCATCAGTTAAGGAGCTTTTTCAGCCCGCCATGAGGCTGGTCTTGACCATCGGCATTTCGATCGCAATTTTGCAACAAATTACCGGCATCAACTCAGTCTTTTTCTATGCGCCGATGATTTTCGAGCAGTCGGGAATTGGGACTGATGCCGCCTTTATGCAGGCGGTTCTGGTCGGGCTCGTGAACCTGGCGTTCACCATTGTCGCTATCCTTTTGATAGACAAGCTGGGTCGTCGCCCTTTACTCATTGTTGGTTTGTCAGGCATTACCGTTTGCATGCTGTCTTTGTCCTACGGCTTCGGTGCCGCGACCTATTCGCTGAGTGCGCCTGCGATTGAATCGCTGCCCATGCAGATCGACCGTGATCGCATTGCGCCCTTGACCACGGTCACCTACGACAGTGACGTCGATTTTCGGCTCGCCGTATCGGAGGCCATTGGCGCAGACGCGTATCAGGAGAATGAGTCGCAGCTGGTCAGTGCTGCAATTGATGTAAACCCGATGTTTATACTGCTCGGCATTCTCGGCTTTGTCGCCAGCTTTGCCATATCCCTGGGGCCTGTTATGTGGGTCTTGTTTTCGGAGCTATTCCCTAATCGGCTGCGAGGCATGGCTATATCTCTCGCCGGCCTGGTTAATTCCGCGGTCAGCTTCACCGTGCAACTGGTATTTCCGTGGGAGCTTGAGAAGCTTGGCAATTCTTTAACATTCCTGATTTATGGTTTGTTCGCGATAGTGGGTCTCGTTCTCGTACTGCGCATTGTGCCGGAGACCAAGGGCCGCTCGCTTGAGGATCTCGAACGATTACTGGTTAGACGCTGATATGAAAATAGACACAACATTTGCGGTTATCGTTATGGCATTTGTCGGGTGTTTCCCGGCATCGAAGGGGATTTGCTCACCGAAACACTGGCCTGAAGAGGTCGGCGGGTAATGATGGCGAGCAGGGCGGCCAAGATCTCTCTGCGCGGTTTGCGAATGTTTTGTGTCGCCGCGCGGTATGAAAGTTTTCGTGCGGCCAGCCAGGAGCTTTTCATCACGCCTTCGGCCGTCAGCCATCAGATAAAGAGTCTCGAGCAGGAATTGGGTCAACGGCTGTTCGATCGGAAAGGTCGTGAACTGGCTCTCACGGATGTCGGAAGATCGCTTTACCAAGACGTCAGTCCGCTAATTGATCAGCTGCATGCCGTTGCTGCCGGTTACAAAAAGGGCAGCCAGGCCAGTTCCCTGCGTATTTCGGTACAGCCGTTCTTCGCCAGCGAATTATTTATACCTCGCCTGAGTGAGTTTACCGAGAAGCACCCCGATATCGATATCCAGGTCGGTACCAGCGACGAAACGGCGGAGAAACACCCGTCGGATTTCGACCTTTCGATCCGACTATTCCGCACTCCGCCAACGGGCAATCCTTCAAACCTGCTTTTCCCGCTCCGCCTGGTACCCGCAGGATCCCCGGATTTCAAGAACAAGATGCTGGTAAGGAACAAGACTATCGTCAGCGACTTTCCGATGATCGTGCATGAAGCGCGTCCGAAAGCGTGGGCGGAGTGGGCAAGTGTCTCGGGCGTCAAAATTCCGGAGGATTCGAAGGTAATCCGACTCGATTCGATGATTGCCGTTATGCGCGCGGTGGAGCGCGGTATCGGTGCGGCAATGGTGCCCGTGCCTCTCGCAGACTTGTGGTTCGAGCACGGAAGTATCGTTCGTCTGTTCAAGCAAGATCTCGTGACCGATGCCAATTACTACCTGGTCTGCAAAGAGGACCGGGTCGAGGACGATGCCGTGCGCAAAATACGAGAGTGGATCCTGCAGAATTTCTCCAGTGCCGGTTAACTTTTTCTCAACCCAGAGCTGAGCTAATTTCGTTTGCCGCCTGTTCTCCGGCGGCCTAAGGTTGCGCTGTGAATCGCCACGGCCAGATCGGCGGACCGCAAACAAGGACGTCACTATGGAGGACAGAACTATGCGAAATTGGGACAAGCACGGACGTGATGCTTTTTCGTTCAGCCTAGGTGGGTTGACAACGGTCGCCTCGTTCGCCGCCGCACCGGCTGTCGACGCCAATCACCTGAACCGTGCGCGCGACGCCGCTCGGAATCGGGCCGACGGTGGTCGCGGACGGCCGTGGCGGCTTTTCTCCGTTCCTCACCGTCCGCTGTTAAGGCGCAACCGAGCTCGCGCAGCCTAGGCATACCCGGCCGGGATGCCGCAGCGCGTCTAAGCGCACAGCATTGTGGCGGCGCATTGTTGCACCGCCGCAGTGCGTGACCGCTATTGAATAGCTTATGGTGTGTATAGCATACATTCGGCGCACCAGCCTGCGAATATACTGTTCTGTGAATTAAGGCGGTACTGCGCTAACAATAAACATTCGGCGGGCCGAATTGACAACGCTGTCATTGGCTCCGTATTATTTTGTTGCGGGGTAGGGTGACGAGCCGCGCGACTAGAGCGCTTATATCAACGGGGCGACCAGTAGCCCGGTAAAAATAAATAACGCCACCCGTTTCCGAAAATCCAGAGACCTGATACATGCCCTTTGACAAGCCGACGCGCCTCTTGCGCCTGTGCACTGTTCTCGCGCCGTTAGCGTTTTTAATCGGTTGCGGGCAGGGCAGCGGGCCGCAGTCGATACCGGGAACGCCTCAGCCGGTCGTTAAGGGCGTGCTGGTGGATTCGGAGGTTTCTGGTGTCAGCTGGGAGACATCGGGCGGACGGAGCGGTGTTACCGGCGCCAGCGGCGAGTTTGAGTACACGCAGCTTACGACCGGCAGCTTTCAGGATCTGGTGACCTTTTCGATTGGTGACATCGTGCTGGGTACGGTGCCCGGAAGCGCCTTACGTCACCGCGGTCGAACTGACTTCCAGCTTCAGCCCGGTCGATCGCGCCGCGCTGAACCAGTTGGTGTTCCTGCAGAGCATCGATGCCGACAGTAACCCGAGCAACGGGATCACGATCAGCGAAGCGACCCAGGCGGCGGCCATCGGGCAGGAACTGGATTTCGATTCGCCGGATTTCGCGACGGAGGTTGTCATCGTCGTCAACACGATCGCGCCCGGCAATGCTGTGGTCACCGAAACGGCGGCCCTGGATCACTTCTATACGACCTATGCTGCACTCGATGGCACCGATAACCTCGACTTTCCCTTCCCGGGCTACCCGCCCGTCGGCGAGGACGCTGCCGAATTCACGCTGGCGTTTGCGGACGAGTTCGATACCGGTGATGCGCCGGATCCCGCCAATTGGAATATCGACCAGGGCTACGGCCCCGACAATTTCGGCTGGGGCAACAACGAGTGGCAGCTTTACACGGATTCTCCCGACAACCTGCGTGTCGAGGACGGCAACCTGGTCATTACCGCACTCTGCCCGGTGGAGCCCTGCGGCGTGCGCGACGGCACCATCACTTCCGCACGAATTACCACCCTCGATAAATTCAACTTCAAGTACGGCAAGGTCGTTGCGCGTATCAAGATGCCCGTCGGTGAGGGGACCTGGCCCGCATTCTGGAGCCTTGGCGCGAACTTCCCGGATGTCGGCTGGCCGAGATCGGGAGAGATCGATTTCGTAGAGGTATTCAACAACACATACAACAGCGCGGCGGAAAGCGTGGTGGCGCAAAAAACCACGACCAGTGCGATGCACTGGTGCGACGAGACACGGGTGCCGGACCCGCA
Source organism: uncultured Gammaproteobacteria bacterium (assembly GCA_963850255.1). Taxonomy (GTDB): domain Bacteria; phylum Pseudomonadota; class Gammaproteobacteria; order Steroidobacterales; genus J054. The sequence goes on along the minus strand of CAWKLL010000022.1, from coordinate 2,761 downwards.
GGCGAACTGTTTTCCCGCCGGGCGCATTTTTGTGACCGAGAAACTGGAGTGGCCGGATCGGCTCGACGAGGATTTCCACATCTGGGAGTCGAACTGGACGGCCGACCGGGTCACCGTGTCCATCGACGGGGTCGAGTACTTCGAGCTGGAGATCGATCCGCAACTGATGGAGGAATTCCGCCGCGAGTTCTTCCTGCTGCTTAACGTCGCCATGGGTGGCACGCTCGGCAGCGGCGGCGAGCCGCCTCAGGGTGACGAAACCTTCCCGCAGACCATGCTGGTCGATTTCGTACGCGTCTATCAGCGCGTCGATGACATCTCGCCGCCGGAACTGACCGCGGTAACGATCGCGTCGAACAATGCCAATCCGGGGTTTGCCACGACTGGTGATGTCGTCACCGTCACGCTGACCTCTGATGAGCCGATCCTGGCGCCAACGGTGACAATCGGCGATACAGCCGCAACCACCGTCGTGGGCTCGGGCACCGACTGGCAGGCGAGTCGGGCGCTGACCGCCGCCGATGCCGACGGTGTGATCTCGTTCGCCATCGAGTACGTCGACGTTGCCGGCAATGAGGGCTTCCCGGTGTCCACGTCGACCGACTCGAGCAGGGTCACTGTCGATGCAACCGCGCCCAGCCTGACGGCCGTGACAATCGCGTCGAACAACAACAATCCCGGCCTCGCGACAATCGGCGACATCGTCGAAGTGACGCTGACCGCAGATGAACCGATCGCGACGCCCACGGTGACCATCGGCGGTATCTCCGCAACGCCTGTCGGTTCCGGTCCGAACTGGCGCGCGAGCCGCGCAGTGACAGCCGGCGACACCGAGGGCGTCGTCGACTTCTCCATCACCTACACCGACTCTGCGGGCAACGCCGGTGCACCGGTGTCCGAGTCGACGGATTCGAGCAGCGTGCTCGTGAATATCAGCTCGGCCACCGTCACGATCGCAGGCGCGCCGGCCACGTTTAATACGCTCGCCGCGATACCGGTGAGCTTCGAGTTCAGCAAACCGGTGACCGGCTTTGAGTTGGGCGACATCCAGACGACCAACGGCGCGGCCGGCGGCTTCGTCGCTGTGGATGCTGACACCTACACGGCAGCTGTAACGCCGACCGGTCTGGGTGATCTGGTAATTGCTGTCCCCGCGGGCGCCGCTGTAGACGCCGCGGGCACTCCGAGTGTGGCGGCGGCTGATGTCGTCGTAAGCAGCGCGCTGAATCCTGACGCACCGCTGCTGAATTTCGTTGGCATCGCCTCCAGCAATGCCAATGGAGCCTTCGCGCGAGCGGGCGACCTGCTGACACTCTCGATCACCGCCAGCGAAGCGATTTCGACGCCGACCGTCACCATCGCCGGCGCACCGGCGACTGTGACGGGTTCCGGTGACACCTACCAGGCGACCCGGGTCGCGCTCATCAGCGATCCTGAAGGGCCGGTCGCATTCACTGTCGACAACTTCCAGGCTGATCGACGATCTGACGCCAGGCTTTGCGTCCACGGCGACCACCGACGGCTCTGCGGTGACCTTCGACGTGACCAGGCCGACGCTTACGATTGTCGGGTTGCCGGCGGACATCGAGTTCCTTGAGCCGCTGGCGGTGACCTTCCAGTTCAGCGAGGCCGTTGACGGCTTCGAGGTGGGCGCAGTTGCCGTCACTAACGGTGCGCTCAGCGCCTTCACCATCGTCGACGCCGCCACTTACACGGCGAATATCACGCCGGACGCGGTCGGTGATCTCAGCGTCGACGTGGCCGCCGATGTCGCCACGGATGCGGCAGGAAATGGCAACGACGGCGCATCGGAAACCAGCGTCGTCGATTCGGCCTGGCGGCTGATCTGGTCCGATGAATTCGACGATGGCCTCAATCCGTTGCGCTGGACCGCCCGCACCAATGCTGACTGCCCGGAGCCCTGCGACGGCGTGCAGGCCTACCTCGGCGAACGAGTCACGGTCGCCAACGGCAGGCTGAGCATCGAAGCGCGCAACGAGGGTGGATTCACCTCCGGTCTCATCGACACCCGGGGCAACCTGGAATTCACCTTCGGGCGCATCGAGATCGACGCGCGGATGCCGGGTACCCAGGGCACCCTGCCGTCGCTGCGGCTGCTGCCGGCCATTCCCCCGGGTGAGGTTCTGCCCGAACTACGGTCCGTTCCCGCAGTCCGGGGAAATCGACGTGGTCAATGCACCAAATCTCGGCCCGAGCAACAGCACGCTGGAGCATACTTTGCGCTACGGCCTGCCGGTGCCGGAGGATACCGCGACGACGAGGACCTCGACCGCACCGGGCGCGCCGACACTCGATGACATCGAGTACGCCATCGAATGGGAGGGCGGCGCAGTTCGCTGGTTCGTGAACGATGTTCATGTGGCTACGCAGACCCAGGACAACTGGTACGCCTATTTCGAGGATGCCGACGGCGACGGCGGGTACGATGCCGACGGCGCCTACACGCTGGGCACGGACGCGGCGCCGTTCGACCAGGATTTCTACGTGGCGATAGGGCTCGCGGTCGGCAACGACGCGGATTCGTTCTTCCCGCAAACGCTCGAGATCGAAGCCGTGCGCGTGTACGAGTGTGCAAACCCGGTGAACCCGTTAGCCGGCACGGGCTGCAGCACTGGCATCGGGTGTGCCCGCGGAGATGCGCCCGATGCGCCCTACATCGAGATGCTCGAGGTCTATACGAACGCGCCCGGCCACCCTGGACTTCCTGGAGCCGGAAGGGACGACGAGTTTCGCGACCTTG
>CAWKLL010000021.1:0-70873 GCA_963850255.1 uncultured Gammaproteobacteria bacterium | reverse complement strand
GTAGGCTTGCTTGATATCCGACTCAGCGGCCGCAGTGACGGCTGACACCAGCTCAGCGGGCGTTTCCGGAGCACTCCATTCCCAGGCGGGCTTACCGGTTTTGGCAGCCAACTCAGTGATCGCCGATATGGCCGTCTGCATTTGTTCGTGTCCGAAAATAACGGCGTCCAGCATCACCTGTTCCGACAGCACGTCGGCTTCGGATTCAACCATCAACACTGCATTGGAAGTGCCTGCCACAATCAGATCCAGTTTCGATTTTTCCAACTGGGTATTGGTCGGATTCAGCACATACTCGCCGTCGACGTAACCGACCCGCGCTGCTCCGATCGGGCCCTTAAAGGGCATACCGGAAATAGCCAGCGATGCAGAAGCACCGAGCAAGGCAGCAATATCCGGATTGATATCCGGATTCATCGATATGACGGTGGCAATTACCTGAACTTCATTCTTGAAGCCTTTCGGAAACAGCGGGCGAACCGGACGATCGATTAGCCGCGAAGTCAGGGTCTCCTTCTCTGTCGGACGTCCTTCGCGCTTAAAAAAGCCCCCAGGTATCTTGCCGGCAGCATAGGTCTTTTCCTGATAGTTGACCGTCAGCGGGAAAAAATCCCGGCCCGGATCAGCATGCTTGCGACCAACCGCGGTAACCAGTACCTGGCTGTCACCCATGCGCACCAGCACGGCGCCATCTGCCTGACGAGCTATTGCGCCCGTCTCGATAGTGACTTCCTGGTCACCATATTGAAAACTTACTTTCGTGGAATTCACTCTATTAATCCTATTTGAGGTAGGCCGACGACAACGGGTTCGCTGCCGGCGATCCGGATCGAAAAAGAAACTTTATGTTCGGGAAGGATGCCCTGGCCTAGCGACGCAGGCCGAGACTCTCAATCAGCTTGCGGTAGCGCTCGCTGTCTCTGTCCTTCAGATAATCCAGCAACTTGCGACGCTTATTGACCATACGCAGCAGGCCCTGCCGCGAGTGATGGTCTTTCTTGTGCGTACCAAAATGCTCGGTGAGTTCGGTGATGCGCGCGGTTAACAACGCCACTTGTACCTCCGGTGAGCCTGTATCGGCATCGGCCCGGCGATAATCTTCGATGATCTTAGTTTTCTGTTCTCCGTCGAGAGACATTCCTGCGTGCTCCTATTAGCTACAGCTTATTGATTACCCTTTAAATTCGCGCGGTATTGTAACCTCACACGCGACACATAAACAGTACTGTTACGAGTCAAAGTCCGGCACCTAAACGAACAGCCGCCGCGGTGCTACGCGGCCGTCTCCGAGAATCTCGCCAATACCGAGAAACCGTTGTTCAGGGTCATACAATCGCACCCGTCCCGGCGCGATTCCGCCGCACTGCGCCGCGACAGGATTGCCACGACGCAGGTAATAAGCCTGATCAGCGCCCAGCTCTAACGCGGCCCAGTCGGCAATAGCAGTGTCTACCGGGCGTAAGTGAGCGTCCAGGCCCTCCAGGTCGTCCTCCAGGGCCATTAGCGCATCCAGACTGACCAGCGGACCCTGACCAAAGGGGTCGATGGCAGTACGCCTCAACGCCGCCACGTGACCCAGGGTGCTGCATGCGGCAGCAATATCTTCCACCAGCGTGCGCACGTAGGTACCTTTGCTGCACCGCACCTGCAGCACGGGCCGGTGCGTATCAAAGCCGAGAATCTCCAGCGAGTAAATCGTGACTGCTCGCGGTTCGCGTGCCACCTGCTCACCGGCACGGGCCAGTTCGTAGAGCCGCCGGCCATTGTGCTTCAGCGCTGAGTACATCGGTGGAATCTGCATCATGTCGCCGCGAAACTGCGCCAGCGCCGCGCTCAGTTGCGCCTCGGACACGGCATCGCAAGAGGATTCGGCCACTACCTGACCGTCAGCGTCGGCCGTATCGGTTTGCTGCCCCCAGCGCGCCTCAACGGTGTAGGTCTTGGCTGCGTCCAGCAAAAATGCTGAAACCTTCGTCGCCTGACCCAGGCAAATGGGCAGCATGCCACTGGCCAATGGGTCCAGGCTCCCGGTATGGCCGGCTTTACGCGCACGAAACAGCCACTTGACCTTCTGCAGAACGCGATTGGACGTCATACCCGGCGGCTTGTCGAGCAAGATAATGCCATCAACATCCCGCCGCGGTACTTTAGTCTGCTTGGAACCGGGCCTAGTCATCCTGCTGACCGTCGCCATCGTCCTGGCTTCCACTATCTCCGGCTACCGCACTGTCAATCAGCGCATCCATACGTGCAGCCTGCTGCATGCTGTCATCATGCTGAAATCGCAACTCGGGTACCTGTCGAACGGTGAGCTCGGCAGCCAGAGCGCTGCGCAGAAATCCGCCCGCCCGCTGCAGGTCGTCAATGAGTTCTTCCGGCGAATGCTCAAGATCGAGTGAAGTAACAAAAACGCGCGCTACGCTCAAATCTCTGGACACCTTGACTCCGGTTACGATAACCATGCCAAGGCGCGGATCGCGGGCCTGGGTGCGCAATACGTCGCTAAGAATCCGTTGAATCTGGTCCTCTACCCGGCGACTGCGAGGGAAATCCCGTGACATATTGGCTGAACTAACTAGAAGTGTCGCGCCGTTACTTCAACGAGCGCGCCACCTCTACCCGTTCGAAGCACTCTATCTGATCACCAACCCGCACGTCCGTGTAGTTTTTCACCGCGATGCCACACTCGGTGCCGGCGCGAACTTCATTGACGTCATCCTTGAATCTACGCAGCGATTCGAGTTCGCCTTCGTAAATGACAACGTTCTCACGCAATACACGAATCGGATTGCTACGCTTCACGTAACCATCGACGACCAGGCAACCAGCCACGTCACCGAATTTCGGCGAACTGAAAACATCACGGACCTCGGCCAGGCCGACGATCTCATCGCGAATCTCCGGAGCCAGCATACCGGTAACTGCTGCACGCACATCATCTATGGCTTCATAGATAATGCTGTAGTAGCGCACATCAACGCCTGTTTCCTTGATTGCACTGCGCGCAGATGCATCAGCACGGACGTTAAAACCGATCATGAAGGCGTTGGATGCGGCTGCCAGATTGACGTCATTCTCGGTAATGCCACCGACGCCACTGCTGATAACCTTGATCTCGACTTCCTCGCCCGGAATCTTCAGCAGGGCATCACGCAAGGCCTCGGCACTGCCGTGGACATCGGCTTTAATCATAATCTGCACAGATTGAGCTTCGCCACTCTCCATCTGACTGAACATGTCTTCCAGCTTGGCTGCCTGTTGTTTGGCGAGCTTCACATCACGCGACTTGGCATGCCGCAGTTCGGCAAACTCGCGAGCCTTGCGTTCGTCCTCAAGAACCAGCACATCATCACCGGATCCTGGCGTGCCTGACAGACCCAGCACAGCAACGGGCATTGAAGGGCCGACCTCGGTTACCTGTGCTCCGGTCTCATCAAGCATGATGCGAACACGCCCAAACTCTTCGCCGGCCAGCAACATGTCGCCCTGTTTAAGGCGGCCGCGAGTCACCAGAATGGTGGCGACCGGGCCCCGGCCTTTCTCCAGGCTAGACTCAATGACAACGCCTGCCGCAGGACCTTCGGCCACTGCCTCCAGGGACAATACTTCTGACTGGAGCAAAATGGTCTCGAGCAGTTTGTCGACACCCTCGCCGGTCTTGGCAGACACGTCTACGAACAGGTTTTCACCACCCCACTCTTCCGGAACCACTTCCTTGGCCGCCAGCTCATTGCGGACCCGCTCCGGGTCGGCATCCGGCTTGTCAGTTTTATTGACCGCAACCACGATCGGAACACCAGCGGCCTTGGCATGCTGGATCGCCTCCTCGGTCTGCGGTTTAACGCCATCGTCAGCCGCGACCACCAGGATCACAATGTCCGTAACCTGAGCGCCTCGTGCACGCATCGCAGTAAATGCGGCGTGACCGGGTGTATCCAGAAAGGTTACCTGGCCCCTGTCTGTTTCAACATGATAAGCGCCAATATGCTGGGTGATTCCGCCCGCTTCGGCATCGGCAACACGCGTGGTACGAATATAATCCAGCAGTGACGTCTTGCCGTGATCGACATGGCCCATGATGGTTACTACGGGAGAACGCGGCACCAGGTCTCCGCCTACGTCCGCCACCTGGAGAATCTCTTCTTCGATGCCACCATCGGTGACCGGCTTGGCCACATGGCCCATTTCCTCGACCACCAGCGTGGCAGTATCCTGATCAATAGCCTGGTTGATGGTTGCCATGACGCCCATCTGCATCATCTGCTTCATCACCTCATTGCCCTTCACAGCCATACGCTGAGCAAGTTCGCTGACGGTAATAGACTCGGGAATCTCGACCTCGCGGCGCTGTGGCTCGGTGGGCCGCTCGAAACCGTGCTGGCTATCAGCGTTGGCGGAAACTGCCCGGCGCCGTGAAACACGCTTTTTCTTGCGCCGCCCACTGACGCCCGACTTGACGTGCAGCTCTTTACGCCCGTAACGCGTATCTTTCTTTTCACGATCGCGGCGCGCTGCTTGTTCACGCTCTTCTTTCGCCTTGGCGTCACGTCGAGCCTGTTCTTCACGGACCAGCAAGTCAGCGGCTTCGCGTTGCTGCGCCTCTTGCGCAACCAGCGCATCCTGCTCCTGTCTTAACTTGTTTTCTTCGTCAGCCTTAGCCTTATCAGCCTGATCTTTAATCGCCTGCTCTGCCGCGAGCTCTTGCTGGCGAGCGTCTTCCTCAACGCGCTTTTTCGCGTCGATCTCTTCCTGCTTCTGACGCGCTTCTTCCTCAAGCGCATCGCGTTTGACGTAGGTACGTTTACGGCGCACCTCGACATTGACGGTACGTGCCCGACCCTGACCACCGGAAAGACGCAGTTCGCTCTGCGAGCGGCGCTGCAGGGTAATTTGTCGCGGCGCTGCGCCCGCCCCCGCTTCCTTGCGACCGTGGCTGCGACGCAGATAGGTCAACAGCTCCATCTTGGCGTCTTCGCTGATAACGTCTTCTGCGCCCTTTACCGCTATCCCGGCCTCGTCCAGCTGACTCAACAACCGATCAACCGGGACCTTCAGGACCTCAGCAAACTGGGCTACTGTCACTTCTGACATCTAGATCGCTCCGTAGTCGCCGGCCCGCCTATCCGGCGAGCTGCTCCTGATCGTCTTCCTCAAACCAGTGCGCGCGTGCCTTCATAATTAGCGCCGCGGCCCGTTCTTCTTCAATGCCTTCGATATCCAGCAGCTCATCCACCGACTGCTCTGCCAGATCTTCACGCGTTACCACACCGCGTGCGGCCATTAAAAAGGCAGTTTCCTTGGTCATGCCTTCGAGTTCCAGCAGATCGTCAGCCGGTTCGGCCTCATCAATCTGTTCCTCGCTGGCGATTGCCTGGGTCAGCAGAAAATCACGCGCGCGGGTACGCAACTCGTCAACAATGTTCTCGTCGAACTCGGCGATAGCAACCAGTTCATTCGCGGGCACATAGGCCACTTCTTCGACTGTCGAAAAACCTTCCTGAACCAGGATCAAGGCAACGTCCTCGTCAACGTCAAGCTGCTTCTCGAACAGCTTGAGCAATTCCTTGGCTTCGGTTTCGCTTTTCTCCTCGGCATCGGCCTCGGTCATTACGTTGAGTTCCCAGCCGGTTAGCTCACTGGCCAGGCGAATGTTCTGACCGCCACGGCCAATGGCCTGAGATAGCTTCTCCTCGTCCACAGCCACATCCATGGCGTGCCGTTCTTCGTCCATGACGATTGAGGTCACATCAGCTGGTGACATCGCATTAATAACAAATTGCGCCGGATTTTCATCCCAGAGAATAATATCGACGCGCTCGCCGGCCAATTCATTGGATACTGCCTGGACTCGAGATCCGCGCATGCCCACGCAAGCACCCACAGGGTCGATTCGGCGGTCGTTACTTTTCACAGCGATCTTGGCACGCAGACCCGGATCGCGAGCGGCGCCGAGAATCTCGATCAGACCCTGACCCACCTCAGGAACTTCTATTTGAAATAGGGACAGAAGGAATTCTGGCGAGGTGCGCGTCATAAACAGCTGCGGACCACGTGGCTCAGAGCGCACTTCGAACAACACCGCCTTGAGCCGATCCTGCTGGCGCACCGGCTCGCGCGGAATCATCTGTTCACGCGCCACGAAACCTTCGGCATTACCGCCCAGATCAAGGTAAACACCATTGCGATCTACCCGCTTGACCACGCCGCTGAGCAACTCGCCAACGCGCGTTTCATATTCTTCGACCACCTGCTTACGCTCGGCTTCGCGAACCTTCTGCACGATGACCTGCTTGGCCGTTTGTGCACCAATGCGGCCAAATTCCACGGATTCGATAGGCTCCTCGACGTAGCCGCCGGGCTCAACTTCCGGATCTACATCCACTGCGTCGAGCATGCGCAGCTCTCGCTCGGGAAATTCAAGTTCAGTGGACTCGTCCTCGAACACCAACCAGCGGCGAAAAGTTTCGTATTCGCCGGTTTCACGATCGATAGCAACGCGTACGTCGATATCTTCGTCGTAGCGCTTGCGCGTTGCCTGGGCAAGTGCCAGCTCGATCGCCTCGAAAATGACATCCTTCTCGACGCCCTTTTCGTTGGAGACCGCCTCGACCACCATCAATATTTCTTTCATGTCTCTAGCTCGCTTTTGCCGAGTCACTAACCGCCGACCCCGCCGAAAGGTCCGGCACCAGTCGCGCAATTTCGATTGCCACCATCGGCACCGAAACATCCTGTCCGTCAATATTCAACACTACTGCTTCACCTTCTCGCCGTAGCAGCTGTCCCGTCAGTTTCCGTCGTCCGTCGATCATCTGCAGAAGCTGCAGCTTGACCTGACAACCAGCGAAACGGTCAAAGTCTGCCGCGCGCGACAGCTTGCGATCCAGCCCCGGTGACGAAACCTCCAGGTTGTAGTCGCCGCGTATAGGATCTTCTACATCCAGCAAGCCCGAAACCTGTCGACTCACCTTGGCGCAATCGTCCACCGTGACGCCGTCTTCGGCATCGATAAACAGTCTCACCAGCCCATGGCCCCGGCCGATGCGAAGCTCGAGCTCAACCAGCTCAAATCCCAGCGCCGCTATCGCCGGCTCCAGCATGGCCAACACCTGCTCATGTGTCGCGCTCAACCGCAATTCTCCTGCAGGGAAACAAAAAATGGGCCAATGGCCCACCCTCTGCGTCACTCTGCTGACCCTGGCCCGCTGCAATGCAGCCGGATCGGGGTCCTGCGCAAAAAGAAATAGCCCCATGCGGGGCTATCTCTACCAAAGCTTGGTAGCGGGGGCAGGATTCGAACCTGCGACCTTCGGGTTATGAGCCCGACGAGCTGCCAGACTGCTCCACCCCGCACCCGCGCGGCGCGAATATTAACGGATTAAACGGGGTTACCGCAACTAGGCAGGATCCTGGCCTGAACGGACCAGGGCGCTCCAGAAAGGCGGGATTAAGGGCTGCTGAAGCGTCTAGCCAAGGACCCTCGCGCAAAGCGCGATCAGGTAGTCCGGGAATAGACCCAGAAACAGCACCAGCAAACCATTCACACTCAGCACCAGGCGCAGATCCTGGCCTGGCCGCATGGCCTGCTCTTCGCCCGGCGCATCGAAGTACATCAGCTTGATAATGCGCAGATAGTAAAAGGCGCCAATCACCGAAAATGTCAGTCCAGCCACGGCAAACCATAGCTTTCCGGCATCCAGCAAGGCAGAAATAACCCACCATTTGGCATAGAACCCTGCCAGCGGCGGAATGCCAATCATGCTGATCATCAGCAACAGCATAATTCCGGCAAACCACGGACTGCGTTGATTGAGGCCGCGCAGGTCATCTATCTGGTCGGCTTCATGCCCGTTCCGGCCGAGCAGAATGACCATTCCGAAGGCGCCTGCCGCCATGATCACGTAGATAACCATGTAATAAAGGGCTGCTTCGAGGCCGTCGCGATTGCCGGCGGCAAAACCCAGCAAAATAAAGCCAACGTGGGCAATCGTCGAGTAACCCAACAGGCGTTTGATATTCGTCTGGGCAATGGCCACCACGTTGCCGATTGCCAGCGATACGATGGCCAGCACACCAATAATGGTCTCCCAGCCATCGGCCAGTGGCGCCAGCCCATCTACGACCACGCGTAAGGTCAAAACGAAGGCGGCCACTTTCGGCACGGTGCCGATAAACAGCGTGACGCTGGTGGGCGCACCTTCATAGACATCCGGCAGCCACATGTGAAATGGCACCGCACCAAATTTGAAAGCCACACCGACCACGATGAACGCCAGGCCGACCAGCGCGGCAACGTTCGGACCTTCAGATTGCAGCAACGCGCCGGACACTGCCGGCAGATAGATGCTACCCGTTACGCCGTAGATGATGGATATACCGTAGAGCAGGCAGCCGGACGCGATAGCACCGAGCACGAAGTACTTCATCGCGGCTTCCGCAGCCACCGGAGATTCGCGATCGAAAGCGACCATGGCGTATAGAGACAATGACAACATCTCGAGGCCCAGGTACATGGTCAGCATGCTATAGGCGGAAACCATCACCTGGATGCCAAGAACGGCAAACAGCCCGAGCAGGTAGTACTCGCCTTTTTGCAGACCGCGGTCGCGCAAGTACGCGCGGGAATAGAGGAACACCGTGGCAACCACCGCAAGACTGAAAAGCTTCAGAAAATGCGCCAGTCCGTCAGAGATGTAGCTGCCGTCGAACAATACCGCCCGGCCCAGGGACGCCGACTCGCCTACGGCCCAGGCCGTGGCGCCCAGAATAATCAGGGTTAACAGGTAACTCAGGTCGCGCAAACGATCGGGTATCCAGAGATCAGCCAGCAACAGCACGCAAATGCCGATAGCCAGCACGATCTCGGGCAGCGCCGGCGCAAAATCCAGGCTCAGGAAATCCATGCCGTAGCCTCCCTGGCGCCAGGGCTTTGCAGGTTTAGCACGCCGCCGCTCATAGCTTGGACTCCAATATTTGGACGACCAGTTGGTCAACGGACGCTGACATGACTTCTACCAGCGGTTCGGGCCACACGCCCAGACCCAGGACGAAGACGGCAACCAGGGCGAGAATCGCAAATTCGCGTGGCGTGAGATCCTGCAGCGCGGCCACGCCATCATTGGCAACGGCACCGAATATCACGCGCTTGACCATCCACAGGGTATAAGCGGCACCCAATACCAGTGTGGTACCTGCCAGCACCGCGTACCAGAAATTGGCCTGAAAACTGGCCAGGATGACCAGAAACTCGCCGACAAAACCCGAGGTCCCCGGGAGGCCGGCGTTGGCCATGGCAAATAGCACCATAAACGCCGCGAATTTCGGCATGGTGTTGGCAACGCCGCCATAGGCATTGATGTCGCGGGTATGCATGCGGTCATACATCACGCCGACACACAGGAACATGGCACCGGAAACAAAACCGTGGGAAATCATCTGCACCATGGCGCCGGTGATACCCAGTCCGATGCCGGATACATCACCGCTACGGCCGAATATTGCCCAGGCAATAAACAGTCCAAGGGTGACAAAACCCATATGCGCGATGGACGAATAGGCAATCAGTTTCTTGATGTCCTGCTGCACCAGCGCTACCAGGCCGATGTAAACCACTGCCACCAGGGATAAGGCAATCATCATCAGCGACAAGCTATCGCTGGCATCCGGGGTGATCGGCAGACTAAAGCGCACGAAACCGTAGCCGCCCATTTTCAGCAACACCGCAGCCAGGATCACCGAACCGCCGGTGGGTGCTTCCACGTGCGCGTCAGGCAACCAGGTATGTACCGGCCACATGGGAACTTTCACCGCAAAGGCAAACAGAAACGCCAGGAAAATCGGGATCTGCTCGGCCATGGACAAGGGCACGCGATGAAAGTCCAGTATGTTGTAGGTGCCCGTTTGCAGATACAGATAGATCAGCGCGATGAGCATAAACACCGAGCCGAGAAAGGTGTACAGGAAAAACTTTATCGTCGCGTAAACGCGCCTTTCGCCGCCCCAGATACCGATAATGACGAACATCGGCACCAGCATGGCTTCCCAGAAGACGTAGAACAGCAGTCCGTCCAGCGCCGAAAACACGCCGATCATCAAGCCTTCGAGGATCAGGAAGGCAGCAAAGTACTGTGCCGGTTTAACCTTGATCACTTCCCAGCCGGCGAGCACCACAATAGGCGTCAGGAAGGTCGTCAGCAGAATCAGCGGCATGCTGAAGCCGTCGATACCGAGAAAATACTCAACCCGAAACGTCTCAATCCATGGCCAGCGCTCGACGAACTGCATGTCCGCCGTACCCAGCTCAAAGCCCATATATAGCGGCAAGCTAAGCACAAAAGTCAGCAGCGAAACTGCCAGCGCTAACCAGCGACCGGCCTGGCCAATACGCTCACCGAGGAATACCAACAGCAGACCACCAAAGATCGGCAACCAGATGAGCACGCTCAACAAGCCGATGCTCATAAGCCGAACTCCGCTTCCAGCAGCAACCAGCTAACCAGCAGCAACAGGCCAACAATCATGGCGAAGGCATAGTGGTAGAGGAAACCGGTCTGGCCACGACGCAACAGGCCAGCCATGCGACTAACCAGCCTGGCCGTGCCGTTGACCAGCGCCCCGTCGATCAGTGCCACATCCCCTACTCGCCAGAACAGCTGGCCCAGGGCCCGGCTGCCGGCCGGAATCGCACGTTCAGCGAGCGCATCGGCATAGTACTTTTCGACCAGTAGTCGATAGGGTGCGGAAAATTTCTCGCGCAACTGTGCGGGCAAGGCTGGTTTATGCAGGTACAGGTACCAGGCTACCGCGACACCAGCCAGCGCCAGATAAAGTGGTGCTGTTTGCAGACCGTGCAGCACGAAGCCCAGGGGCCCATGCCATTCCTTGGCCAGCTCGCCGACCACGTCGTTGGCAGGCAGCACAAAAATACTACTGCCGAAGAAGTCACCAAATACAACGTCGCCGAGCGTGAACCAACCGATCAGCAACGAAGGTATCGCCAGCATTACCAGTGGCACCCAAACAACCCACGGCGGCTCGTGCAGGTGACCGCGCGCATCGTCATCAATGCGCTCGCTGCCATGGAACACCATGAAAAACATACGGAAGGTATACAAGGCAGTAATGAATACCCCGCTTAGCACACAAATGTAGGCGTATAGCGCGCCGGGTCGTTCGGCCAGATGAACGGCTTCGATCAACGCGTCCTTGGAAAAGAAACCGGCGAATCCGGGGAAGCCAATCAGCGCCAGGCAACCTATCAGCGAGGTCCAGTAGGTGATCGGCAGGTATTTCTTCAGCCCGCCCATGCGCCGCATATCCTGCTCGTGATGCAAGGCGATAATTACCGAACCGGCAGCCAGGAACAGCAGCGCCTTAAAAAACGCGTGAGTCATCAGGTGAAACATGCCAGCGGAATACGCTGATGCACCCTGGGCAACCATCATGTAACCCAGCTGAGACAAGGTGGAGTAAGCGACTACGCGCTTGATATCGAACTGCACGATACCCAGCAACCCGGTGAAAAACGCCGTGGTGGCGCCGATCACCAGCACAAAGCTCAGAGCGGCGTCGGCGTATTCGAACAATGGCGACATCCGCGCGACCATAAATACGCCGGCGGTAACCATGGTGGCAGCATGAATCAGCGCCGAAATAGGCGTCGGGCCTTCCATGGAGTCGGGCAGCCAGACATGCAGGGGCACCTGGGCTGATTTACCCATGGCGCCAATGAACAACAGGATGCAGGCCAGGCTCAGGGCATGCCACCCGCCCTCGCCTGCTCCGGGCACATCAATGCGCGCCTCGGCCAGACCGGCGGACTGGGAAAAGATTTCTGCGTAATCGAGGCTACCGGTCAGATACAACAACGCCGATATACCCAACAGAAAACCAAAGTCGCCGACTCGGTTGACCAGAAATGCCTTCAGATTGGCAAAAATTGCCGACGGCCGCGTGTACCAGAAGCCAATCAACAGATAAGACACCAGGCCCACTGCCTCCCAGCCGAAAAACAGCTGCAAGAGATTGTTGGCCATAACCAGCATCAGCATTGAAAAGGTAAACAGCGAGATGTAGCTAAAGAAACGCTGATAACCGGCGTCATCATGCATATAGCCGACGGTATAGATGTGCACCATCAGCGAAACGAAGGTCACTACGACCATCATCAGTGCTGTCAATCGGTCGACCAGAAAGCCAACCTCCATGCGCACGCCGTCCACCACCATCCAGGTGTAGACGCTGATATTCTCTGCCGGCGCACCGCCGAGCTGCTGGAGCAACACATAGAAAGACAGCAGGCAGGACAGGCCAACGCCGAGGATGGTTACCCAGTGTGCGCCCGCACGGCCAATCTGCCGCCCGAACAGGCCGGCAACAAGGGCTGCCAGTAAGGGGCTGAGAACGATAGTCAGATAAGTATTGATCACCGCTTAGCCCTTCAATACGTTCATTTCACGAACGTTGATGCTGCGCCGCGTACGGAACAGCACCACCAGGATCGCCAAACCGATGGCTGCTTCGGCAGCCGCCACAGTGAGAATGAAAAACACGAACACCTGGCCGGTGGTATCGCCCAAGTATCGTGAGAACGCGATGAAGTTGAAATTAACTGCCAATAGCAGCAACTCCACGCACATTAGTAGCAGGATCACATTCTTACGATTGATGAATATGCCGGCGACGCTGATAGTGAACAACGCGGCGGATAAAGTCAGATAGTGGCCCAGGGTAATCACTTGTCTGTCTCCGCATCCATGCTGACCAGGCGCACCCGGTCCTCGCGGCGCACGGCTACCTGCTTGCCTATGTCCTGGACTTTGAGTCCGGGTCGGCGACGCATCGTCAGGACAATGGCCGCGACGATGGCCAGCAGCAGAATAAATGCGGCCAACTCAAAGGCATAAACATGCTCGGTATACAGAACCGAACCGAGCTCCTTGGTATTGCTGTAGTCGGCCGCGCGTGGCGGCTGATTGCTCAGCATCGGCAGCCCGCTACTCCGCAGCCAGACCAGCGCGATGAGTTCACCGGCCAGCAAAAAGGCCACCAGCGCGCCTAGCGGCGCATAACGGGTAAAGCCCTCGCGACTCGTGACCAGATTCACATCCAGCATCATGACCACGAATAAAAACAGCACCATCACCGCGCCGACGTAAACCAGCACCAGCACTACGGCCAGAAACTCGGCTTCCAGTAGCAGCCAGAGCACTGCACTGGTGGCAAACGACAGCACCAGGTACAAGACTGAGTGCACCGGATTGCGTGAGGTAATCACGCCGGCAGCAGCACCCAGAAGTATCCCGGCAAGTACGTAGAAAAAGATCAGTCCCGGCATGGCAGGCTGTATTCCCTGTTATCCCCTGCACCGGGCCAGGCCCGGCGCCTCACTCAACGGTAGGGCGCGTCTTCCGCGCGATCCGCCGCGATACTGGCTTCGTATTTATCACCGATGGCCAGCAATTTATCTTTAGTCATGATGTTTTCGCCGCGCCGTTCCATGTGGTACTCGAATACGCGAGTCTCAACGATGGCATCGACCGGACAAGCTTCCTCACAGAAGCCGCAATAAATGCATTTGAACAAATCAATGTCATAGCGGGAGGTGCGACGAGTACCGTCCGGCGCGACTTCCGATTCAATGGTAATGGCCGCAGCCGGGCATACTGCCTGGCAGAGTTTGCAGGCAATGCAGCGCTCTTCGCCGTTTTGATAACGGCGTAGCGCATGCAGCCCGCGAAAGCGCGGCGACTGCGGTGTCTTCTCTTCGGGGTAGCGAACGGTGACTTTCCTGACGAATAGATTTCGTAAGGTCAAGTTCAAACCACGCAGCAACTCCCAAAGGGTGAAGGTCTTGACGATATTGGTAAGCGTCGACATTTCAGCTGCTCCAGGGCCCGACTTTAAGAATCACCATGGCCCCCTCTACAAAAATCCACAGCACCGTGATGGGAATAAAGATCTTCCAGCCCAAACGCATAATCTGGTCATAGCGATAGCGCGGGAAGGTGGCCCGAAACCATAAAAAGCAAAACAGGAAAAATCCGATCTTGAAAGACAACCAGTGCAGGCCAGGTGCACGTAAAAACTCGAACGGACTACCGTCGAGAAACGCAAACCAGCTTCCGGAGAAGAATGATTCCCAGCCACCCACAAACAACACGGCAGTAAGTGCCGCGATCAAGATCATGTTGGCGTATTCGGCCAGGAAGAAAATCGCGAAGGCTACACCGGAATATTCAACGTGGAAGCCGGCGACAATTTCAGACTCACCCTCGGCCACATCGAAGGGTGCCCGATTGGTTTCTGCCACACCGGAAATAAAGTAAACCAGGAAAAGAGGAAACAGCGGCAGCCAGAACCAGTTTGACACGCCGCCAGCCTGGGCTTCGATAATCTTGCCCAGATTAAGGCTGCCACTGGCCATCAATACGCCGACCAGGGCAAAGCCCATGGCTATCTCGTAGGCGACGATCTGCGCGGCTGAGCGCATCGCGCCCAGCAAGGCGTATTTAGAGTTGGTGGCCCAGCCGGCAATAATCACGCCGTAGACACCCAGCGAGGTCAAGGCCAGCACATAGAGCAATCCGGCATCAATATCTGCAATGGCGAAACCGGGAAACAGCGGAATAACCGCCCAGGTCGCCAGGGCCGGAATCAGCGATAACAGCGGCGCGATCAGAAACAGGAAACGATTGGCGCTGGCCGGCAGAATGACTTCCTTGATCAGCAGCTTGATCACGTCCGCAAATGGCTGCAACAGACCTTTTGGGCCAACGCGATTCGGACCGATCCGGTTCTGCATATAGCCGATCACTTTGCGTTCGGCCAGGGTCAAAAAGGCCACGCAAATAATTACCACGACAACCAGCGGCAATATTTGTACGACGCTGATCAACACCTGCTGCAGCAGCAGCGGCAACGCGGCCCAAAAGCCGAGCATGCTGTCGGTCAGACTAGACACAGGATTGCAACTCCGCAGACATCAGGCGACCTGCCTTGAGCGGTCTGTAGGCGCTGCTGACGACCCGGCGAGCGTCAGCTGTAGCGAAGCTGCCCGACGCACCAGCGCATCGACCTGGTAGATACCAAGCTCTGACGCCGCACCGCCAGCGGCCGGCGATAGGGTTGCCAGCGCCACTGAGTCATCAGCGCTCATGCTGGCGGCGAGATCGCGAATTTCTGCCGTAACGGCATCGGCGGCCTGATAGTCACAATCGGGCAGGTCGAGCAGATTGCCCAGCACCCGTAATAACTTCCAGCCGGGACGGCTGTCACCGACGGCATTGGCAACGCCGGTAAAACTCTGCCAGTGGCCAGCGACATTGACATAGCTGCCGGCCGTTTCCGCGAAAGTACCCATCGGCAGGACGATATCGGCGTTAGCCTCAAGCTCCGGACTGAGAAAACTGCTTAGCGCAATGACCTGGCCAGAAGCGGCCAGCATCTGTTCGGCGGCAGCTGCATCAGCGCAGTCGAGAGTCGCCTCAATGCCCATTAAGAGCAGACAGCCCGGCGGCTCAGCCAGCATCTCGGCGGCAGTTTTTCCGGCGTGAGATATGGCTACGCCACCCGGCAAGCGATGCGGCAGGACACCGGCCTGACTCAGCCCGGCGCTGTTCGCACCTTCGGAGAGAAAGCCTAGTTTTGCGCCCGTAGCGCTGGCTAGTTGTTGCGCCTGCTGGCGGAGTTCAGCAAAACGCGGATCACGACCCGCGAGAGTACCGAGCAAAATCAAGGCCTGGTCAGCGTCGCTGAGCGCCTGGACAATCGGCGCATCATTGCCTGCCCCGTTCAGCTGGCCGAGACTCGCCACCAGGTCTTCGTGTGCACCGTTGTCGGCCACCGGAAACAGGTATTCGTAGGCTTGCGGGTTAATAAAACTGACTTTGGCGCCGGCCAAAGCCGCCTTGCGAACGCGGTGGGCGAGTAACGGTACTTCGGCTCGCAGGTTACTGCCGACGACCAGGATCGCCTGCTGTTGCTCAAGCTCGGCAATCTCCATGCCCAGCCAGGGGAACGCCGGATCATTTTCCTGGGCGCGAAAGTCCTGTCGGCGCAACCGATGATCAATATTATGCGAGCCCAGGTGGCGCAGAATACGCTGCAGCAAGTAGCCCTCTTCCACCGTGGCGCTAGGCGATACAAGTGCACCACTATCCGCACCGGCTTGTTGCAAGGCCGCGGCGGCAGCCTGCAAAGCATCGTCCCAACTGCAAGGCTGCAATTCGCCGTCGCGACGAAGCATCGGACGGGTTAAACGATCCTCGGAATAGATACCTTCGTAGCTAAACCGATCCCGGTCACTGGCCCAGGTTTCGTTGATCGCTTCATTGACCTTCGGCACCACCCGCTTGACGCGACCTTCCAGCACATGCGCGTGCAGGTTGGCGCCGAGGCAATCATGCGGCGCAATGGTGTCACGCTGGACCATTTCCCAGGCACGTGCTGAAAAACGATAAGGCTTGTTATTCAGTGCGCCCACCGGGCACAAATCAATAATATTTCCGGACAGCTCGTGATCAATGCTCTTTTCAATAAAAGTGCCGATCTCAGTGCGCTCGCCGCGACCCAGGGTACCCAGCTCCTGAATACCCGCAATTTCCTGCCCAAAGCGCACGCAGCGAGTGCAATGGATGCAGCGAGTCATATCTGTAGATACCAGCGGTCCGATATCCTTGTCTTTGACCACTCGCTTGCGCTCGTTATAGCGCGAGATATCGCGGCCATAACCCATGGCCAGGTCCTGCAATTCGCATTCGCCGCCCTGATCGCAAATGGGACAATCGAGCGGATGATTAATCAGCAGGAATTCCATCGTCGCTTTCTGTGCTGAAATGGCCAGCGGAGATCGCGTCATCACCTTCATACCCGGCGCAACCGGGGTCGCGCAGGCCGGCAGTGGCTTGGGCGCTTTTTCCACTTCCACCAGGCACATGCGACAGTTGGCCGCAATGGAAAGCTTCTCGTGATAACAGAATCGCGGAATGTAAATTCCAGCTGCGTCCGTCACCTCGATGAGCATCTGGCCCGGACTGGCTTCCAGTTCCTGGCCATTGACCTCGATATTGATGGTGTCCTTGCTCATAGCTCAGGCGGCCTCGGATTGATCGTCAACGATGGAGCGCCCACCGTGCTCAATCATGTATTCGAATTCGTGCCGGAAGTGCTTGAGAAAACTCTGCACCGGCCAGGCGGCAGCGTCGCCAAAGGCGCAAATGGTATGACCCTCAATCTTGCCAGCCACATCCAACAGCAAATCCAGATCTGCAAGCGTGCCCTTGCCCTCGCCAAAGCGAACCAGCATGCGATACAACCAGCCGGTGCCTTCGCGGCAAGGCGTGCACTGACCGCAAGACTCCTGGTAATAGAAGCGCGAAATACGGCGCAGCGCGCTGACCATGCAGGTGGTCTCGTCCATCACGATCATCGCGCCGGTGCCAAGCGCTGAGCCGGCATCGCGCAAGGAGTCGTAGTCCATGGTCAGGTCCTGGATTGCCGCCGCCGGCATCACCGGCACCGAACAGCCACCCGGGATCACGGCTTTCAGTTTGCGACCCTTCCAGACACCGCCGGCAATCTCCATCACCTCGCTGAAGGGGATACCCAGCGGCAGTTCGTAGTTGCCTGGTTTATTCACATGGCCGGAAACCGAGAAAATCAGCGTGCCGCCGGAGTTTTCCGGGCCGAGCGCGGAAAACCAGTCGGCGCCTTTACGCAGGATCGTCGGCACCGAGGCAAAACTTTGCGTGTTATTGATGGTCGTCGGCTTACCGTACAGACCAAAGCCCGCCGGAAACGGCGGCTTGAAGCGCGGCCGGCCAGGCTTGCCTTCCAGCGACTCCAGCAGACCGGTCTCCTCACCACAGATGTAAGCGCCGGCGCCCATAAAGCTATACAAGTCGTAGTCGATGCCCGAGCCCTGGAGATCCCGGCCCAGCAGGCCTGCCTCGTAGGCTTCCTGCAAGGCGGCGTCGAAGCGCGGTACCGGCTCTTCCATGAACTCGCCACGAATGTAGTTGTAGCCCACTGTCGCGCCCATGGCGAAACCGGCAATGGCCATACCCTCGATCACCGCATGCGGGTTGTAGCGCAAAATATCGCGGTCATGGCAGGTGCCAGGCTCACTCTCGTCCGAGTTGCAGACCACATACTTCTGCACCTCGGCATCGCGCGGCATGAAGCTCCATTTCAGTCCGGTAGGAAAGCCGGCGCCGCCGCGCCCACGCAATCCCGAGGCCTTGACGATGTCTATCACTTCTGACGGCGACAGTTCGCCGCGTAATATTTTTTCCCAGGACTGGTAACCGCCAGTCTCGCGATAAGTCTTCAGGCTCCAGGGCTCATCCTTGCCCAAAGTCTGGAAGCAGACGAGATTGTGCTCAGTCATGCGCTTACTCCAGCCCGTCCAGAATTTCGTCTACGCGCTGCGGCGTCAGGTTTTCGTGATAGTGATGATCAACCATCATCATCGGACCCCCATCACAGGCCGCCAGGCACTCCCACTCAGGCTTGAGGAAAATTCGCCCATCCGTGGTGCTCTCGCCTACCTTAATGCCCAGCTTTCGTTCAACGTGTTCCAGCAGTTCGTCACTGCCGCGTAACATGCAGGAAATATTGGTGCACATGGAGACGCTGTGGCGACCAACCGGCTTGGTCTCAAACATCGAGTAAAACGCCGCCACCTCAAATACCTGGATGGCCGGCAGTTCAAGATACCTGGCCACCGCAGTCATCAATTCTTCCGTGAGAAAACCCTGATTCTCATGCTGAACAGCATGCAACGCAGCGATAACCGCAGAACGCTGACGACCTTCCGGAAACTTTGCCCGCCAGGCATCAATCACCTCGCAAACGTGGTCAGACAACTGCATGCTTTGCGCGACCTCGCTCATCGATCGATTTCTCCGAATACAATGTCCTGGGTGCCGATCACTGCCACCACGTCGGCCAACATGTGGCCGACTACCATCTCCTGCATAGAAGAGATATGCGCAAAGCCGGGCGCACGAACTTTCAGGCGATAGGGTTTATTCGCCCCGTCTGAAACCAGGTAAACACCAAACTCGCCCTTGGGATGCTCAACGGCTGCATAGGCCTCGCCGGCCGGGACACAGTAGCCTTCCGTGAATAATTTGAAATGATGAATCAAGGACTCCATGTCATCTTTCATATCTTCACGGCGCGGCGGTACCAGCTTTGCATCGTCAGGCATCACCGGACCCGGGTTATCACGCAACCAGGCGACGCACTGCTTGATGATACGAGTTGACTGGCGAAGCTCTTCGACACGCACCAGGTAACGGTCGTAACAATCGCCATTAACGCCGACAGGAATATCAAAATCCATATCCGCATAGACTTCGTAAGGCTGTTTCTTGCGTAGATCCCAGGCATGCCCTGAGCCGCGCAACATGGGCCCGGTAAAGCCCAATTGCAATGCACGTTCGGGCGAAACCACACCAATATTGACGGTGCGTTGCTTCCAGATGCGATTGTCGGTGAGCAATGTTTCATACTCATCGACGCGAGCCGGAAAGCGATCAGCAAAATCGTCGATGAAATCCAGCAGGGAACCTTCGCGTGCTAAATTCTGCCGGGCTAGCTCCTTGCCAGAGCGCCAGTTGGATTCAGCATATTGCGGCATACTTTCGGGTAAATCGCGATAGACTCCACCAGGCCGATAATAAGTCGCATGCATGCGCGTCCCCGATACCGCCTCGTAGCAGTCCATCAGGTCTTCGCGTTCGCGAAAGCAATACAGAAACATGGTCATCGCGCCGATATCCAGACCATGCGCGCCTAACCACATCAAATGATTGAGTACGCGGGTAATTTCATCAAACAACACGCGAATATACTGCGCGCGCAGTGGCGGCTTCACGCCAAGCAGCTTCTCGATTGCCAGCACATAGCCGTGCTCGTTACACATCATGGACACATAGTCGAGACGGTCCATGTAGCCGATGCTCTGATTAAACGGCTTACTTTCTGCGAGTTTTTCAGTGCCCCTGTGCAACAGACCGACATGTGGGTCGGCGCGCTGGATCACTTCGCCATCCATCTCCAGCACCAGGCGCAACACGCCATGGGCTGCCGGATGCTGCGGCCCGAAATTTAGCGTGAAATTCTGAATCTCAGCCATCGGTGCCGCTGTCCTTCAAATCAGCTTCGTAACGGTTATCGTCACGAATAATGCGTGGCACCAGGGTGCGCGGCTCGATGCTGACAGGCTGGTAGATCACCCGACCCTGCTCCGGGTCATAGCGAACTTCCAGGTTGCCGATCAGCGGGAAATCCTTACGGAACGGATGACCGATAAAACCATAGTCCGTCAGTATCCGGCGCAGATCCGGGTGACCGGCAAACAGGATCCCGAACAGATCGAAAGCTTCGCGCTCATACCAGTCAGCCGAGCGCCACACCGAAATTACCGATGGCAGCAGCGGCGGGTTATCGGCACCGGTAAAAACGCGCAGTCGCAAACGATAGTTATGCGCCACCGACAACAAGTGGTAAACCACCGCGAAGCGCCTGGGGTCAAAACTCGCCGAGGGATCCGGCACGATGGTTTCACGCACGGCGGCCCGGCTGAAGCCGGTATCCGTCGCCGAACTGGTCTGCCACTCCGCCTGACCGTAAGTCAGGTAATCGACCCCGCAAACATCAATCAGCGTATCGAATCCGAACGATTCGTGATCGCGCAGCGTCGCAGCCACATCGAGTAATTGATCCGGCTCGACCTCATACGTCAGCTCGCCACAAATCGAACCGACTGGTACCAGCCGCTCGCCGAAATGCGCTTCAATATGACCGGCCAGGGCCTTAAGGCGTTCGCTCATTTGCCGCCTTACCGTGCGATGGTGTTGGTGCGGCGGATCTTGTTCTGCAACTGGATAATTCCATACAGCAGGGCCTCCGCGGTGGGCGGGCAACCGGGCACATAGACATCAACCGGCACGATACGATCGCAGCCGCGCACTACGGCATAGGAATAGTGATAGTAACCACCACCATTGGCACAGGAGCCCATGGAAATGACCCACTTGGGATCCGGCATCTGGTCATAAACTTTACGCAGGGCCGGCGCCATCTTGTTGGTCAGGGTGCCGGCAACAATCATCACGTCGGACTGACGCGGGCTGGGGCGAAAAATCACCCCAAAGCGGTCAAGGTCATAGCGCGCCGCACCTGCCTGCATCATTTCAACAGCACAGCAGGCAAGACCGAAGGACATCGGCCACATGGAGCCTGTTCTTGCCCAGTTAACCAGCTTGTCCATGCTGGCGACGACAAAGCCCCGCTCCTGCAGAATATCGTCGCTGCCGATGGGTAAAGCGCCGGCACGCTCTGCGCTCAAGGTGGATTCAGCGGTTAGTCCCACTCCAGCGCTCCCTTTTTCCACTCATACACAAAACCGACCACCAGCACGATCAGGAAGATGGCCATGGCGACCAGGCCAAACATTCCGATGCTGTCCAGGGATACTGCCCACGGAAACAGGAAAGCGATCTCAAGATCAAAAATGATAAACAGAATGGCGACCAGGTAATAACGCACGTCGAATTTCATGCGACTGTCTTCGAAAGGCTCGAAACCGCATTCGTAAGGAGATTCTTTCTCCGCGCTGTACTCGCCACCACCCAGCAGAAAACCCAGGCCCAGAAGCACCAGACCAATACCCGTGGCTATGCCGAGAAACACCAGAATTGGTAAATAGCCTGCAAGCACCGGTCACTCCTTAAAACGTGGCTGTATTTTACCCAAGCGCCGCCGCGTTTAGTAACGGCGTTAGAATATCCAGCTAGTCAGACTTAATGGTGCCGATGGCCGGACTCGAACCGGCACGGCTTGCGCCACTGCCCCCTCAAGACAGCGTGTCTACCAATTCCACCACATCGGCTTAGCCTGACTCGTTCGCTCTTACTCGGCTGGCGTTTCCGTCACCGACTCACCCGTTTCGGGCAGCGGCGGTAATAGGTCGCCAGCGGCGGGTTCCTCACCCGGCAAACCCGGCAGCGGCTCCAGTACCGAACCGCTCTCTGTGCTCGGCGCCAGCTCTTCCAGCAGGCTGCGTGTCTCCGGCCGCTGTCCGCCCAGGTAGGCAAGCGTCAGACTACTGACAAAAAATAAGGTTGCGAGCACGGCCGTGGTCCGCGAAAGGAAGTTCGCCGAGCCCTTGGCGCCGAAAACCGTACCGGAGGCACCGGCACCAAAGGCCGCACCTGCTTCGGCGCCCTTGCCGCGCTGGAACAGCACCAGTGCAACGATGGAGATCGAAATCACCACATGCGAAACCAGGACAATCATTTGAATATTTAACATCAGACAGCACCAGCGGCGGCAGAACAGATCGAAAGGAATTCAGCCGCATCCAGCGATGCACCCCCGATCAAACCACCGTCAATATCCTTCATGGAGAAAATTTGCTGCGCGTTACTCGCCTTGACGCTTCCGCCATAGAGAATGCGCAACTCTTTAGCGATTTTACCATCCGCGGCGGCGATCAGCGCCCGTATTGCGGCATGTACTTCCTGGGCCTGATCCGGCGTCGCGGTCAGGCCGGTACCAATCGCCCAGATTGGCTCATAGGCCACTACGCCTCTGCCCAGCGCCTCGGCGCCCTGGCTATCCAGCACCGCTTGCAGCTGGCCGGTTACCACCGCCACGCTATGCCCGGATTCTCGTTCAGCCAGCGTCTCGCCGACGCACAGGATCGGCTGCAGGCCGGCATCCAGCGCTGCCGCGAACTTGGCCGCTACTACAGCGTCACTGTCGCCGAACAGACTGCGTCGCTCCGAATGCCCGACGATGACATGGCTGCAACCGACATCGACCAGCATCTCAGCAGAGACTTCGCCGGTAAACGCACCGCCCGCCTGGGCAGCCACATCCTGGGCGCCTACCTGGAGCCCGCTGCCACGGGCTGCCGCAACGGCATCGGGCAAATAAACATAAGGCGGACAGACCAACACGTCGGCGGCGGCCACGCCGGCCATGCCGGCCAGCAGGCCCTTCAATAGGTCGCTGTTGGCCGCGCGGCTTCCGTGCAGCTTCCAGTTCCCGGCTACTAGGGGTTTTCTCATGAAATTACTGGCGTTAAGGGGCCAGGATAGTCGCGCGGCGCGCGGTTCAGACCCGAAAAAAGTGCGCGAAGGTTAGCCGCCAAACTGGCGGAAATCAACGCCGCGGCTTAATCGGCAGCGATTGCTTCAATCTGGGCGGCCAGGGAAGCAGCTATCGCATCCACCTCGCCCAGATCTTCGCCTTCTACCATCACCCGAATCACCGGCTCGGTCCCGGAGGCCCGCACCAGGATTCGGCCGCGTTCGCCCAGTCCGCCTTCAGCCGTGGCTATTGCGCTCTGCACAGCTGCCGCCTGCAGGTCGATCTTGACCGGCGTGCGCACATTGACCAGGGTTTGCGGAAAGTGCGCCATCGGCTCCACCAGATCCGCCAGCGGCCGACCGGAAGCCGCAATCACAGACAACACCTGCAGCGCACTGATCAGGCCGTCACCGGTGGTGGTCTTGTCCAGACACAGCAGATGCCCGGAAGTCTCGCCACCCAATACGCCGCCATGGCTGCGCAGGGTCTCCAGCACATAGCGATCACCCACATTGGCTCTGAGAAAATCGATCCCCAGTTTAACCAGGGCCCGCTCGAGACCGAGATTGCTCATCAGGGTGCCAACCACCGGACCCGGTAACTCGCCCGCGGCATGCCGCGCGTGGGCCAGCAAGTAGAGCAACTGGTCGCCGTCAACCAGCGCACCCGTGTGATCTACCATTAACAGGCGGTCTCCGTCCCCATCCAGGGCCACGCCAAGGTCTGCGCCGACCGCTTTGACCGTCACTCTAAGCAGATCAGGATTTGTAGAGCCGCAGCCATCGTTGATGTTCTTGCCGTTCGGTGAACAACCAATCGGCACAATCTCAGCGCCCAGTTCGGTTAGAACCCGCGGCGCAACCTTGTAGGCCGCGCCATGCGAACAATCGATCACGATTTTCAGATGGTCGAAACGGATCCCGGAATCCACGGTACTGAGGCAAAACTGCTGGTAGTCCTCGCGCGATCCCTCAATACGTTTGGCCCGGCCGAGCGCCTGTGATTCTCGGGTAATGGCCGGCTCACTCAGAAAAGCTTCGATGCGCTCTTCAACCTCGTCGGGCAACTTGCTGCCGGCCCGATCGAAAAACTTGATGCCGTTGTCGAAATAGGGATTGTGCGACGCGCTGATCACGACACCCAGATCAGCATCCAGTGCCTGGGTCAGATAAGCGATACCGGGCGTGGGCAAAGGCCCCAGCAACAGGACATCCACGCCGGCCGCGACAAAACCGGCTTCCAGCGCTGACTCGAACATGTAGCCCGACACGCGCGTGTCCTTGCCAATAACGACTCGACCACCGTCCGGGGCCAGCACCCGCGCCGCGGCGCTGGCCAGCCGCAGGGCGAACTCAGCCGTCATCGGGTCTTTGCCCACCAATCCGCGGATGCCGTCGGTGCCGAAATACTGTCTAGCCATGAAAATCCCTGGAATCTGCCGAATTGACGGCGGCCCATACTGTCAGGGCATCCACAGTCGGCGCAACATCATGAACTCGCAGGATGTCAGCGCCACGCTCGGCCGCCAGCAAGGCCAGGGCCAGACTGCCCGGCAAGCGCTCCGGCAGCTCGCGTCCCAGCAACTTGCCGAGCAGGGATTTCCGCGATAGCCCGGCGAGCACGGGATAGCCAAGCTCACACAGCTTCGGCAGCCCCGCCAGCAGGGCCAGGTTGTGCTCCAGTGTCTTGCCGAAACCAAATCCGGGATCCAGGATCAAAGACCGTTCCGCGATACCGGCACCGCGCGCAGCCGCTATGCGAGCGCGCAGGAAAGCGCAGACATCGGCGACGACATCCTGGTAATGAGGATCAGCCTGCATGTTTTCCGGCCGGCCCTGCATATGCATCAGACAGACGGGCACACCAAGCCGGGCCGCCATTTCCAGCGCGCCCGGCAGCTGCAATGCGCGCACATCATTCAACATATCCGCGCCGGCGGCACACCCGGCGGCCATCACCTCCGGTCGACTTGTATCCAGCGAAACAGGCAGATCCAGCTCACGTCGAATGGCTTCTATTACAGGAATAACCCGGCCCAATTCTTCCTCTGCCGAAACGGCAGCGGCACCGGGGCGTGTTGACTCTCCGCCGACGTCAATAATATCGGCGCCTTCTGCAGCCATCGCCAAAGCGCGACGAAGAGCCTGCTCAACGGAAACATACCGCCCGCCATCGGAGAACGAATCGGGCGTTACGTTCAAGACGCCCATCACCAGCGGGCGGCCAGCGCGTTCATTGGCATCCAGGGCAATAACTTTTGACATAGCTTATAAAAAACGGCCGACACCCGAGAGGATGTCGGCCGTTATAACAGCAATGCGAATATCAGTGCTGGCCTGCGGGCTCGCCGATGCTCGGGTCGTCCTTTTTCGGACGCTGGCTGTCACGACCAGCCGGACTGGTGGGACCATCCTCGTCCCAATCTTCCGGTGGGCGCGGCTCCTTGCCGGCCATGATATCGGCGATCTGATTTTCGTCGATAGTCTCGTATTTCATCAGGGCATCAGACATCGCGTGAAGCTTGTCCATGTTCTCCTTGAGAATCGTCTCCGCACGCACATAGTTTGTATCGATAAACTTGCGCACCTCGGAATCGATGGTATCGCGAGTTTCATCACCAACCTGCTTATGCTGAGTGACCGACCGACCTAGAAACACTTCGCCGTCATCTTCAGCGTAAACCATCGGTCCGAGTACATCCGACAAACCCCACTTGGTCACCATGTTGCGAGCGATTTCAGTAGCCCGCTCAATATCGTTGGCTGCGCCAGTGGTTATGCAGTCCGCGCCGAAAACCAGCTCTTCGGCAATGCGACCGCCAAACAGGCTTGAAATCTGGCTGTTCAGGCGACGCTTGCTGTAGCTGTAGCGGTCTTCTTCAGGCAGAAACATGGTAATGCCCAGCGCCCGACCACGCGGAATAATGGAAACCTTGTAGACAGGATCGTGATCGGGAACAGTCAGGCCAACAATCGCATGACCTGCCTCGTGATAAGCCGTCAGGC
Organism: uncultured Gammaproteobacteria bacterium; assembly: GCA_963850255.1. Classification (GTDB taxonomy): domain Bacteria; phylum Pseudomonadota; class Gammaproteobacteria; order Steroidobacterales; genus J054. The sequence continues at coordinate 44,762 of CAWKLL010000021.1, read as the reverse complement.
GCTTCTCGTCTTCGTTCATCACCATGGAGCGACGTTCTGCGCCCATCATGATCTTGTCTTTGGCCTTCTCGAACTCTTCCATGGTCACAGTGCGGCGATTTGCCCGCGCGGCAAACAAGGCCGCCTCATTGACCAGGTTGGCGAGATCCGCACCGGAGAAACCCGGCGTTCCGCGGGCGATGATGCCGGGCCGCACGTCGTCAGCAATCGGCACTTTACGCATATGCACACGCAGGATCTGCTCGCGACCGCGCACGTCCGGCAACGGCACTACCACTTGCCGGTCAAATCGACCAGGACGCAGTAAAGCGGGATCCAAAACGTCGGGACGGTTAGTGGCCGCAATTACGATGATGCCTTCGTTACCTTCAAAGCCATCCATTTCCACCAGCAACTGGTTCAGCGTCTGTTCGCGCTCGTCATGACCGCCGCCGAGACCGGCGCCACGATGACGGCCCACGGCATCAATCTCATCAATAAAGATGATGCAAGGCGCATGCTTTTTGGCCTGTTCAAACATGTCACGCACGCGAGACGCACCGACACCGACAAACATTTCCACGAAGTCCGAACCGGAAATGGTGAAGAACGGCACTTTTGCCTCACCGGCAATCGCCCTGGCTAACAGGGTCTTACCTGTGCCCGGTGAACCGACCATTAATACGCCCTTGGGGATTTTGCCGCCAAGCCGCTGGAACTTGGCCGGGTCCTTAAGGAAGTCGACTATTTCAGAGACCTCTTCTTTCGCCTCTTCGACGCCGGCGACATCATTAAAGGTCACATTAACCTGATCTTCGCCGAGCAGCCTGGCGCGACTCTTGCCAAAGGACATGGCGCCCCGACCGCCGCCGCCGCCCTGCATCTGTCGCATGAAATAGACCCATACGCCGATCAGCAACAGCACCGGGAATGAATTAATAAATAGCGATACCAGGATATTCTGGCCCTTGGGCGCCGCTGCCTTGATCTGCACGTCGCCTTTTTTCAGCTCACCGATCAGGACCGTGTTATCGGTCTCGGGGCTGTAGGTGACGAAACGCTCGCCGGTAGCCAGCATGCCCTTGATGGTGTCGCCATCGAAAACAACCTGTTTGACCTGGCCTGTATCCACCAGATTAAGGAAAGTCGAATAGTCCAGCGGCTCTGACTGGCGATTACTCGTCCCGAAGCTCTGGAATACGGTCAACAAGACGATCGCAATAATGATCCAGAGAATTATATTTTTTGCTAGGTCGTTCAATGGCTTAACTCATTCCTGCCCGGCTAGGGGCGCAACTCTTTCTGACCGTACTATATCCGAATAGTTCTGGCTACCAGATAGGTCTCCCGGCTGGCAGGCCGCGAAGCGGCCGGTTTGCGCACCTTGACCTGCTTAAATCGCTGACGGCAGTCGCGGATAAAGTCGTCGAATCCGTCACCGTGGAACAATTTGCAGACAAAAGCGCCGTCCTTGTTCAGCACGCTCACAGCCAGCTCAAGCGCCAATTCGGCCAGATACATGGCGCGCGGCTGGTCTACCGAACGATTACCACTAATATTGGGGGCCAGGTCCGAAAGTACAAGGTCGGCCTTGGCATCGCCTAATTCGCACAGCAGCGTCTCGAGTATTGTTTCGTCGCTGAAGTCACCCTGGATGTAATGCACGCCGGAAAGCGGCTCCATGGGCAAAAGATCCACTGCGATCACGCGTCCTTTTTCGCCCAGTTTAGACACCGCGTATTGACTCCAGCTGCCGGGCGCTGCACCGAGATCAACTACCACTCCGCCTGCGCGAATCAAGCGGTCACGGTTTTGAATCTCATCCAGCTTGAAAACCGCCCGCGAACGCCAGCCTTCCTTCTGTGCACGTTGCACATACGGATCAGCGTCCTGACGGCGCCGCCAGCGCGCACTGGAACTGCGTTTAGCCATGACGGCGCGCCCGTCTGGCTATACTTGCGGGCATGACGATAAAAAATAACCAGCGCAAGTTCCTTAAAGGTCGCGCGCACAATTTGCAGCCGCAATTGACCGTGGGCAATGCAGGCGTGACGGCGGCACTGCTAAAAGAACTCGAGATCCAGCTGGAGAACCATGAGCTGATCAAGGTGAAACTACGCACAGGTGACCGGGAGATGCGCGACGGCATGGTGGCCAAGCTGGTAGAAACCAGCAACGCCGAACTGATTAGTCGCATCGGCAATGTCGCTATCCTGTTTCGGGCCAATCGGCGGGACCCACAAATCAAACTGCCGAAGTAACGCTACTTATAGCTCACAGTGACTATCTCATAGGCTTTCGGTCCGCTCGGCGCCGCCACTTCCACCAGATCGCCCTCCTCTTTTCCGATTAGCGCACGCGCGATCGGAGACGTGACAGAAATCATGCCCGTGCCAATATCCGCTTCGTCTTCGCCGACAATTCGATACGTGACTTCGCGGCCATCTTCCTCGCTGAGCAGTTCCACCGTGGCGCCAAACACCACCCGACCCTTGGCGTTCAGCTTGGTGACATCAATAATCTGCGCATTCGATAACTTGCCGTCTATATCCTTGATACGGGCCTCGATGAAACCCTGCTCTTCCTTGGCGGCGTGATATTCAGCATTCTCTTTCAGGTCACCATGACCGCGCGCCTCTGCGATGGCCGCGACAATGCGCGGACGCTCTTGGGACTTGAGGCGCTTGAGTTCGGCGCGTAACTTCTCGGCGCCGGCTACGGTAATTGGATATGTACTCATGCTGCTGTCTCGTTATGCAGATCCTGCAGCTTGTAAACCTCTGCGCCCTCGATGTGGTCAAGCGCCATGGTCGTCGCCATGGCTGCCGCCAGGGTGGTGTAGTAGGTAACTTTCTGGTTAACGGCAGCTGCCCTGATGGCCTGCGATTCTCGCATCGTACGCTTGCCCTCAGTGGTATTGCAGATAAAGTCTATCTCGCCGTTCTTGATCATGTCGACTATATGCGGACGTCCCTCGTGGACCTTATTAACTCTTCGGCAGTGCAGACCCGCTTCGGCCAGCGCTATCGCGGTACCGTCTGTAGCCACTAGTTCAAAACCGCGATCGTCAAGAACCTTGGCAAGCTTTACTGCGCCGCTCTTGTCACGGTCGCGTACTGACAATAAGGCGGTGCCATGCGACGGCAGATGTGCTCCCGCCGCCAATTGGGCCTTACCGTAGGCTTCAGCGAATGAACGCCCGGAACTCATGACCTCGCCGGTAGATTTCATCTCAGGACCGAGAATCGGGTCAGCGCTGGGGAACTTGCCAAATGGAAATACCGAAGCCTTGACCGAATAATACTCCGGCATCTGGCGGCCGGTCACACCCTGTTCTTGCAAGGAAATCCCGACCATCGCAAGGGCGCCGATCTTCGCCAGCGGCCGGCCTGTCGCCTTGGACACAAAGGGCGCAGTGCGCGATGCGCGCGGATTAACCTCGAGGACGTAGATTACACCGTTCTGAATCGCAAATTGCGTATTCATCAAACCCTTCACATCAAGGGCTCGGGCCATACTGACGACCTGTTGGCAAATTTCTTCCTGCACGTCTGCCGACAACGTGGCCGGTGGCAGCGAACAGGCGGAATCGCCCGAATGCACACCGGCCTGTTCCACATGCTCCATGATGCCGCCGATAATCACCTGCTCGCCATCGCTTACGCAGTCAACATCGACTTCCACCGCCTGATCGAGGAATCGATCCAGCAATACCGGACTGTCATTGGAAACCTTCATTGCGCTGCCCATGTAGGCACGCAAATCGTCCTCGCCGTGGACCACTTCCATGGCCCGACCACCGAGCACATAGGAAGGTCGCACAATCAACGGGAAGCCCACTTCACCGGCCATTCGCACGGCGTCATCTTCGGTACGCGCCGTACAATTCGGCGGTTGCTTAAGCTCCAGTCGCTTCAGCAACTGTTGAAATCTCTCGCGATCCTCTGCCAGATCTATACTGTCAGGACTGGTGCCAATAATCGGCGCGCCGGCGCGTTCCAAAGCACGGGCGAGTTTCAACGGCGTCTGCCCACCGTATTGCACGATCACGCCTTCCGGCGCCTCAAGGTCTACTATTTCCATCACATCTTCGAAAGTCAGTGACTCAAAATACAGACGATCCGACGTATCGTAGTCGGTTGAAACAGTCTCCGGATTGCAGTTGACCATGATCGTTTCGAAGCCGGCCTCGCGCAGGGCCAGTGCCGCGTGAACGCAGCAGTAGTCAAATTCTATGCCCTGACCAATGCGATTCGGGCCGCCACCCAGAATCATGATTTTTCGCCGCTCGCTGGGATTCGCCTCGCACTCCTCTTCGTAGCTTGAGTAGAGATAAGCCGTGGTCGTGGCAAATTCCGCGGCACAGGTGTCCACGCGTTTGAAGACCGGGCGAATGCCCGCATCCAGACGATGCTGGCGAACAACGGACTCGTCAGTGCGCAACAAACTGGCAATCCGACTATCCGCAAACCCGCAGCGCTTGAGCGCCCTCAGGCTGTCAGGCTGAAGGGCGGCCAGTCCGTTTTCGAGCACCCGCTGCTCGTGACGCACCAGATCCTCTATCTGCGCCAGGAACCAGGGATCTATGCCAGATAGCTCGGCGACGCGCTGCACGGTTTTGCCTACGCGGAAAGCATCGGCCACATACAACAAGCGATCGGGGCCGGGCATTTGCAGCTCGTGGCGCAATTGCTCTATCTGATCTTCGCTGGGATCGGCCGGAAGAATAGGCACCAGGCCATCAATGCCCGTCTCCAGGCCACGCAAGGCTTTTTGCAATGACTCCTGAAAAGTGCGGCCCATAGCCATTACTTCGCCCACCGACTTCATTTGCGTGGTCAGACGATCATTGGCACCGGGGAATTTTTCGAAGGTAAAACGTGGAATCTTGGTGACCACGTAGTCGATGCTGGGCTCGAAGGAAGCCGGTGTTGCGCCGCCAGTGATGTCGTTGCGCAATTCGTCCAGGGTGTAACCGATAGCCAGCTTGGCCGCGATCTTGGCAATTGGGAAACCGGTAGCCTTGGAGGCCAGCGCGGAGGAACGTGATACCCGGGGATTCATCTCGATCACCAGCATACGACCGTCCACGGGATTGATCGCAAACTGTACATTCGAGCCACCGGTTTCCACGCCGATACGCCGAAGCACGGCTATAGAAGCATCGCGGAGATCCTGATATTCCTTGTCCGTTAATGTCTGCGCCGGCGCCACGGTAATGGAGTCGCCGGTATGCACGCCCATGGCGTCCACATTCTCGATTGCACAAACAATAATGCAGTTGTCCGCCTTGTCCCGAACCACCTCCATCTCGAACTCTTTCCAGCCGATTACCGACTCTCCCACCAACACCTCGGTGGTTGGCGACAGATCCAGACCGGAGCTAATAATCTCCTCGAATTCCTCGCGGTTATAGGCTATGCCGCCGCCGGAGCCGCCAAGCGTAAAAGACGGCTGAATAATGGTCGGAAAGCCAATGTCCTGCTGGGCCTCCAGGGCCTCTTCCATGCTGTGCGCGATTCTTGCGCGCGGGACTTCCAGGCCGATTTCCTGCATCGCCTTACGAAACTGATCTCTATCTTCAGCCGTGTCGATGGCTTCCCGTGAGGCGCCGATCAATTCCACATTAAAACGCTTGAGCACGCCTTCGCGCACCAGGTCCAGGGCGCAGTTCAACCCCGTCTGCCCGCCCATGGTGGGCAACAGCGCATCCGGCTTTTCACGCTCAATGACCTTGGCCACGGTTTGCCAGACCACTGGTTCGATGTAGATGGCATCGGCGGTATCCGGGTCGGTCATGATGGTGGCAGGATTCGAATTCACCAGGATGACGCGATAGCCCTCCTCGCGCAGTGCCTTGCAGGCCTGCGCTCCTGAATAATCGAACTCACAAGCCTGGCCGATCACGATGGGACCGGCGCCAATGATCAGGATGCTTTTAATGTCGTTGCGTTTGGGCATATCGCGCGGAGACTGTCCTAGCGTGGGGCCGGGGCGGCCTTGGAAGGCCGGCGGTCGCTGCGCGACTGCATGGCGGCGGTGAACTGGGCAAACAGATGACGCACATCATGGGGCCCAGGACTGGCCTCGGGATGACCTTGAAAACCAATTGCAAAACAATCAGTTCTACTGACACCCTGAAGTGATTTATCGAACAAGGAACGATGCGTTGCCTGCAGGTTTTCGGGCAGGCTCTCCTCATCCACGGCAAAGCCATGATTCTGACTGGTGATCATCACCTGGCCCGACTCGAGCGCCTGCACCGGATGGTTGGCACCGTGGTGACCGAACTTCATCTTGCGCGTGCGCGCGCCGCTAGCCAGCGACAGCAATTGGTGTCCAAGACAAATGCCGAATGCCGGGATGCCGGCCGCCAATATCTCCTGGATCGCACTGATAGCGTAGTCGCAGGGCTCAGGGTCACCCGGCCCGTTGGACAGGAACACCCCGTCCGGCTCCATGGCGAGCACTTCCGCAGCGGGTGTCTGCGCCGGCACCACCAGCAATTGGCAATTAGAATCGACCAGCAATCGTAGAATATTTCGCTTAACCCCGAAGTCGTAGACCACCACCTGAAAACTGTCCATACGCTTGGGTGGCACGCCGTCATTGAGTGGCCAGCCGGAGCCCATGCTCCACTGGTAGCTGCTCTGGGTCGTTACCACCCGCGCCAGATCCATACCGGCCAGCCCGGGAATCGTCGCGCGTGAGCCACGGCAGTGTCGGGGTCGGCATCGCCCGTCATGATGCAGCCCGACATGGCGCCTTTCTCGCGCAGTAAACGCGTTAGCTTCCGGGTATCGATCTCGGCAATGGCAACGGTATTGCCCCTGATTAGAAAATCATGCAAATCCAATTCGTTACGCCAACTACTTTGAAGTAACGGCAGGTTACGAATGACCAGACCAGAGGCAAAAATCCGGTCGCTTTCGTTATCCAGGCTATTGGTGCCGGTATTGCCGATATGCGGGTAAGTCAGAGTGACGATTTGTCGGCAATAGGAAGGATCCGTAAGGATTTCCTGGTAGCCGGTCATGGCCGTGTTGAATACCACTTCGCCAATAGTCTTGCCGCTGGCGCCCACGGAAATACCGTGAAAAATGCTGCCATCTTCCAGGGCAAGCAGGGCTTTTTCAGTCACAGCGCAGGTCCCATAAATGTTTCGTGCATGCTTAAAAGCGGACGGGACCCAGTTTGAATCCCGTCCGCCTGATTGTCTCGAAGGGCGACAGCTATTTTAGTCTGGGATACCCGGTTGCTTGCAAGCAATTTTCAATATCGCCAAGCATTCGGTTCGGCCGATCGATTTACCGATCGAAACCAAGCACTTCACGCATCCCGTACAGTCCGGGAGGACGGCCTGCCAGCCAGCGCGCTGCGCGCAATGCGCCGCGCGCGAATACCGCGCGATCCAAAGCGCGATGGCTGAGCTCGAGGATTTCTTCGTCGGCAGCCAGGATCACGCTGTGGTCGCCCACAACGCTGCCTGCGCGCAGGCTGGCAAAGCCGATACTGCCCGGAGCGCGTGCCTCAGAGCGGCCCTGTCGAGCAGCGACAGACACATCAGCCAGCGCCACGCCACGGCCGGCGGCCGCGGCTTCACCCAGTTGCAGCGCGGTGCCTGAGGGTGCATCGAGCTTGTTGCGGTGATGGGTTTCGCTAATCTCGATGTCATAGTCCAGGTCGAGGGTGCCGGCAGCCAGCCGGACAAGCTCGCTGAGCAGGTTTACACCGACACTCATATTCCGCCCATAGACAATCGGCAGATGCTCTGCTGCCCGTTGCAGCGCAGCCTCAGCGTCTGCGTCCAGCCCGGTGGTCCCCAACACCAGCGGAACTCCGGCTGCAACACAAGCGCCGAGGTTGGTCGCAGTGGCCACAGGCAGGGTGAAATCGATAGCCACATCCGCAGCTGCCAAGGTCTCAGACAGCTGATCGGACAAAGCGACGCCCAGTTCGCCAGCACCGGCCAGTAAACCTGCGTCTTGACCAAGCTCGGCGTGCCCGCGCTCCGTCACAGCACCCACCAGTGTCAGATCGTCAGCGGCAGCAATCAGACGGACCAGGGTCTGGCCCATACGTCCGTTGGCTCCGAAAACTGCTAGCTGCAACATGCTGTCTCCCGCCCGGCGAGCCGTCTAAGAACCGAGCCCGTCGAAAAATCGCTTCACACCATCAGCCCAGGAACTCGTGCGCGGGCGGTGACTATCACTATGACCGCCCAGGGACTCGTTAAAAGCCTCCAGTAACTTGCGCTGCTCGCTGGTCAGCTTGACCGGGGTTTCCACTTCAACGCTGCAATACAGGTCGCCTTTACTCGAGCCGCGCACCGGCTTCACGCCTTTGCCGCGCAGACGTAACACTCGACCGGACTGCGTTTCCGCCGGAATCTTGAGGTTAACTTCACCTTCCAGAGTGGGCACCTCAACGTTACCACCCAGCGCTGCAGTGGCGAAACTAATCGGCACCGAACAGCTCAGATTGGCACCATCGCGGCTAAATATCGGGTGCGGCCTGACGCGGATATCGACGTACAGATCGCCGCTAGGTCCGCCGTTTTGCCCGGCCTCACCTTCGCCGCCAAGACGAATCCGATCGCCGTTGTCGACCCCGGCCGGCACCCGGACGGCCAGTGTTTTATCTTCCTGGATGCGGCCACGACCGCTGCAGTCGGTGCAGGGATCGCTAATCGTCTTGCCGGCGCCGCGACAACTGGGGCAGGTCTGCTGAACGGAGAAAAAACCCTGTTGCATGCGCACCTGGCCCGCGCCACCGCAGCTGTTGCAGGTGGTCGCGCTGGTGCCCGGCTTGGCGCCAGACCCGGAACATGTCTCACATTCGCTCAATGACGGAATAGTGATATTCACGGTATCGCCAAACACCGCCTGTTGCAGATCAAGGCTCAGGTCGTAGCGCAGGTCGGCGCCACGGTAGACATTGCTGCGAGCGCCGCGACGACCGCCGGCACCAAAAATGTCACCGAAGACATCGCCAAAAATATCGCCGAAGGCATCGTCGGGATTCGCCCCAGCGCCGCCCATTCCTGCGGAGGCCTCAAGCCCTTCGTGGCCAAACCGATCGTAGGTCGCGCGCTTATTGGGATTGTTCAGAACCTCAAAAGCTTCCTTAACTTCCGTGAAGCGCAGTTCAGCCTCGCCATCACCGGCGTTGCGATCCGGGTGATGCTTCATCGCCAGACGCCGATAGGATTTTTTCAACGTCTGCCTCATCGGCATCGCGTGCAACCCCGAGCACCTCGTAGTAGTCGCGCTTGGCCATTCCGACTCCCATGCTAACGAGCGCAAACCAGTGTTTGCTTTAAACACTAACGCCGGTGCGCACTTCCCAGTGCGCACCGGCGCAAATTAACCCCGCAATATCGACGCCTTAACCGGCGCCGGACTGCTTCTTGTCTTCGTCTTGTACTTCCTCAAACTCCGCGTCCACCACGTCATCGGAAGCAGTGCCTTCCGACTCACTGGCCCCGGCCTCGCTCTCAGCTTGTTCGGCCTGCGCATACGCCTGCTGAGCCAGGCTTGCGGAGGCCTCGCTCAGGGCCTGGGTTTTAGCCTCGATAGCTTCCTTGCTATCGCCCTTCAGCGCTTCCTTAAGGTCAGCGACGGCGGATTCAACCTTACTGCGCTCCTCGGCATCAACTTTTTCACCCAGGTCACTCAGCGATTTCTCGCTGGCGTGCACCAAGGCATCTGCCTGATTACGCACGTCCACCAGCTCACGGAATTTGCGATCGTCCTCAGCATGACTTTCGGCATCGGTCACCATCCGTTCGATCTCGTCGTCCGACAGACCACTGGAAGCCTTGATCACGATCTTCTGTTCTTTACCGGTGGCCTTGTCCTTGGCTGACACGTTCAGAATACCGTTGGCATCGATATCAAAGGCGACTTCGACCTGCGGCATGCCACGCGGTGCCGGCGGAATGTCACTCAGATCAAAACGGCCCAGGGATTTATTGTCCTGAGCACGCTCGCGCTCACCCTGCAAGACATGAATGGTGACCGCCGTCTGATTGTCATCGGCCGTGGAAAACACCTGGTTAGCCTTGGTCGGAATGGTCGTATTCTTTTCGATCAGGCGCGTCATGACACCACCAAGCGTCTCGATACCCAGGGACAGCGGCGTCACATCAAGCAGCAAGACATCTTTCACTTCACCAGACAACACGCCGGCCTGTATGGCTGCGCCAACCGCAACCGCTTCGTCCGGATTGACGTCGCGACGCGGTTCCTTGCCAAAAAACTCCTGTACCGCAGTCTGTACCTGCGGCATGCGGCTCTGGCCGCCGACCAGGATTACATCCTCAATATCGCCGACCTTCAGGCCCGCATCTTTCAATGCCGTCTTGCAAGGTAAAATCGTGCGCTGCACCAGCTTCTCCACCAGCGACTCGAGCTTGGCGCGCGTCAGCTTGATGTTCAGATGCTTGGGACCCGTGGCGTCGGCCGTGACATACGGCAGATTCACATCAGTCTGCTGCGACGAAGACAACTCGATCTTGGCTGTCTCGGCCGCTTCCTTCAGGCGCTGCATGGCGAGGGGATCCTGACTGATGTCTACGCCACTTTCCTTTTGGAACTCGCTGGCCAGATACTCAATAATGCGCAAATCGAAATCTTCGCCACCGAGGAACGTATCGCCGTTGGTGGCCAGTACTTCGAACTGATGCTCACCGTCTATCTCTGCGATCTCGATAATCGAGATATCGAAGGTGCCACCGCCCAGGTCATAAACAGCGACTTTGCGATCGCCGCGCTGCTTGTCCATGCCATAGGCCAGTGCTGCAGCAGTGGGCTCGTTAATGATTCGTTTGACCTCAAGCCCGGCAATCTTGCCGGCATCTTTGGTCGCCTGGCGCTGCGAATCATTGAAGTACGCCGGCACGGTAATCACCGCCTCGGTGACCTCTTCTCCGAGATAGTCCTCGGCCGTTTTTTTCATTTTCATCAGCACCCGGGCGGAGATCTCCGGCGGTGCCATCTTGGTGCCACCTGCTTCTACCCAGGCATCGCCGTTATCAGCCTTAACAATTTTGTAAGGCACCATATCCATATCCCGCTGCACGACTTCGTCCTCGAAACGCCGGCCGATCAGGCGCTTGACGGCAAACAGGGTATTCGTAGGATTGGTGACCGCCTGCCGCTTGGCCGGCTGGCCCACCAGCACTTCGTCGTCTTTGGTAAACGCCACCACCGACGGCGTGGTGCGATCGCCCTCGCTGTTCTCGATAACCTTGGCCTGCTTGCCTTCCATGACGGCGACGCAGGAATTGGTAGTACCCAGGTCGATTCCGATTACTTTGCCCATGCTTCTCTCCGCGCGCCGCTGTGACGCGTCAAAACTGTCTGACTAGGTGTGTATGTGCGGTTGGATCGCCGCTTTTTCAAGCGTTTCCGGCATCATTTGGCGACTTTTCTGCTGCCACCACGACTCGCGCGGGGCGTAACAGGCGACCGTTGAGCGTATAGCCCTTCTGCACCACGGTGATCACGGAGCCGGGCTCCAGCGTGTCAGATGGCTGCAGGGTCATGGCTTCGTGCAATTGCGGATCAAAGGGCTCACCGGCAGGATCAATGGCAGCAACGCCATTTTTCTCCAGCGCCGCCAGCAGCTGGCGCAATGTCGCCTCACTGCCTTCGCGCAGCGCCTCGGCACTGGCGCCGGCGGCCGCCAGGCCCATTTCCAGGCTGTCCAGGACACCGAGCATTTCCCCGGCAAAGCGTTCAATGCCGAACTGGCGCGCATTGGCAACTTCGCGCGCCGAGCGCTTGCGCAGATTTTCCATCTCGGCGGCCAGACGCAGGTAGTCCTCCTGGCGGCTGGCGGCCTCGACCCTGGCCTCACTGAGCGCCACGGACAATTCGTCGGCTGCGGGGTCACCGCCAGCGCCCGTCTGCTCAGCCGCAGCACCCGCTTCCAGGTCATCCAGCGGCTTGTTCTCTGCTGTATCCGACATCGATATTCTCCACGCAGCGTCTAATCCGACATCCAGGCCGGTGTCGAGCTCAGTTTTCCAGTTGGGGTCTAGTGGGAGGATTTCAAGGCGGCACTCAAAAGCCGCGCCGTAATATCCACTATCGGGATCACCCGCTCATAGGCCATACGCGTCGGCCCGATCACGCCCAGCACGCCTACCACCTCATCTTCGGTGCCATAGGGGGCTGCCACCAGACTGCATTCGTCCAGCATCTGGTAGCCAGATTCCTCACCGATAAAAATCTGCACGCCGTCAGCCGCGATGCTGCGATCGAGCAGACTGAGCAGGTCTCGCTGCTGATTGAAGGCTTCAAACAGATGTTTCAGCGTATCGACATTGGACAACTCGTCAAAATCCATCAACTTGGTTTGACCGGAAACTACGTAGCCCTCCGAGTCGTTGTCCTGAGCGAGCGCCTTTTCCGCGATGGTAACCACGTCCAGCATCATCTGGTTCATGTTGGCGCGGGTCTTCTGCATCTCGGCGAGCACAGCCTGACGAATATCGGGCAGTTCCTGGCCGATAAAATTCTGCGTCAAATAGTTAGCTGCGTGCCGCAATTCATCGCGCGAGTAATCCCGGTCCATATGCAAAATACGGTTCTGCACCTCGACCTCGTTGACCACCAGGATTGCCAGCACACGACGCTCCGACAGCGGCATGAATTCGACCTGGCGCAGGGCCGCGTGGGTTGGCCGCGGAATCGTAACGATCCCCGCCAGGCTGGTCAGTGTCGAAAGCGCTTCAGAAGCGTTTGCCGCGAGAATTTTTGAATTGCCCTGGGATTCTTCCTCCAGCCTAAGCTGCAGCCGGCTCAGATCACGGCTCCCTGGCTGTTGTAGTTTGATCAGGGTGTCAACGAAAAACCGGTAGCCCTTTGGCGTTGGAATGCGGCCGGCCGAAGTATGCGGTGCAGCGATAAAGCCCAGCTCTTCAAGATCCGACATGACATTGCGAATACTCGCCGGGCTCAGCGCCAGACCGGTACTCTTGGCCAGGGTCCTTGAACCCACCGGCTGACCGTCGCGGATATAGTGTTCCACCAGCGCACGCAGTATTTGCTGCGCGCGCAGCGAGGGTTCACGAGATTCCTGACTATCACTCATAAGCGGTGCAGAATAGGCGAAAACCATCGCCTTGCTGAAGAATTTACGCTAGCAATGCGCCGCGAAAGCTGTCAAGGCTTACCGCGAAGCCGAAAACCTTGCCGGGCGCAAGCGCCAGCCGGTAATGTTCACGGGCATTCTGTCGGCCGCTCCGGGACATTTAATCGTATGCCCTCAAAATTCGAAGCTATTGCGCTAACCGGTAACTGGCGCGACCCGCGGGTGACTGAATCCGTCGAACTGCTGACCGCGCACCTGCAGCAAGGCGGCTACTCGATCAAGGTCAGCAGCACATATCCGGGTGAAAACCTGCCGGAATCGGCGAGCCTGCAGCCTGAAGACGAAATTGCCGAAGGCGCCGACCTGGTCATCGCAGTCGGCGGCGACGGCACCATGCTGATCGCCGCGAGACGCGCCGCCGCGGCCGGCGTGCCGCTGCTGGGCATCAATCGCGGCCGCCTGGGCTTCCTGGCGGATGTCAATCCAAGCACCATGCTCGACGCCGTCGAGCCTATCCTGCAGGGTCACTACGCCAGCGAGCAACGCATGCTGCTGACCGCCGAGATCATCTCCGCTAGCGGCGAGTCCATCGTCGGGCTGGCGCTCAACGACGTGGTGGTCAAGCGCGCGGACTCCGGGCGAATGTTTGAGTTCCAGACCCATGTCGATGGCCGCTACGTAAATACCCATGCCGGCGACGGATTTATCGTCGCCACGCCGACCGGCTCTACGGCCTACGCGCTGAGCTGTGGCGGCCCCATTGTCACCCCCAGCCTGGATGCGCTGGTGCTGGCGCCGATTTGCCCGCATACCCTGAGCGACCGGCCCATCGTTATTCCTGGCACCAGCCACACCGAAATCTTATTGCAGGAAGATGACGGTGATGTAGCCGCGGTCAGTTGTGACGGTGAAGTACTTGGTGACCTGGCCGCAGGCGATCGACTGTGCGTGGCTGCCGCGGAGAAAAAAATCGAGCTGATTCATCCCACCGGTTACGACTATTTCGAAATCCTGCGCGGCAAGCTCCACTGGGGGCGCGGTAGCCGTCACCAGGCGACGAACTAGCGCGACACTGATGCTGACGCACATCCTGATTCGCAATCTGGCCGTTATTGACGCCGCTGAGGTTGAGCTGGCGAGCGGACTCACGGTGCTCACGGGCGAAACCGGCGCCGGCAAGTCAATTCTGGTCGATGCCCTGGCCCTGGCCCTGGGCGCACGCGCCGACAGCAAAGCGGTGCGCAGTGGGGCCGACCGCTGCGAGGTCACCGCCAGCTTCCGCATCGCCGCCAAACCCGAGGTCGCCGACTGGCTGTCTGCACAGGACCTGGACGGCCAGGCGGGTGAATGCCTGGTGCGCCGGATCGTGCGCGCAGACGGGCCGTCGCGCGGCTATATCAACGGCCAGCCAGTCACCATGCAAACCCTTCAGGAACTCGGTGAACGACTATTCGATATCTGCGGACAGCAGGCGCATCAGCGCCTGCGTCATCGTGCGGTGCAAAGAGACTTGCTGGATGCCTTTGGCGGGCACGACAAGTTGTGCGCCGAACTAGCCGCCAGCCACCAGGATTGGCGAGCCAGCCGTGACAAACTCGCCGCCCTGGAGTCCGATGGCGACAATCGCCGCGCCCGCCAGGAGCTGCTCGGATTCCAGCTGCGCGAACTCGACAGCCTTGATCTGCAGGCGGGCGAACTCGAATCCATGCAACGAGAGCTGGCACGCCTCACCCACAGCAGCCGTATCGAGAGCGGTCTGCAGGCCGCCCTGCTGGACCTTTATGACGCCGAGGATGCAGCGCAGGCCACCGCAGCACGCGCGCGCCAGCACGTTGAGGGCTTGCTCGAGGTCTGCCCGGATTTAGCCGGCACCGCCGGCCTGCTGAGCGAAGCGGAAGCCCTGCTGGTGGAATCCGCCGACCAGTTGCGCCAGCAACTTCGCCATGTGGAGCACGATCCGGCGCGCGAACAACTGCTGGGGGATCGTCTTGCCGAAGTACGCAGTCTGGCGCGCAAGCATCGTCTTGAGCCAACGGAGCTGGCCGAATTAACGACCCGACTGCGACAGGAACTGGAATCACTCGATGACAGCGACGAAACCTTGTCCGCGTTGCGCCTTGACGTGGAGGAAAAGGCTGAGGCGCTGCGTCAAAGCGCCGCAGCGCTGAGCAAAGCGCGTAAAAAAGCGGCAAGCCGTCTGGCCAAATCGGTGACTGCCAGCATGCAGGATCTGGGTATGCCCGGCGGGCAATTCAGCGTCAGCCTCAAGCCGGGCGACGAAGATCCGCCGACAGCTCAGGGCAGCGAAACGGTGGAATTTGAAGTCGCCGCCAATCCGGGCCAGGCGGCCGGCGCCCTGGCGCGCGTGGCCTCAGGCGGCGAGCTGGCACGTATTAGCCTGGCACTGCAGGTAACCGCCCGGGGCGTGGACGGCCTGGATACGCTGGTTTTCGACGAAGTCGATTCGGGCGTCGGTGGCAGCGTGGCCGAGATGGTGGGCGCCAGGCTGCAGCAGCTGAGCGGCGGCCGACAGGTCTTGTGTGTCACCCACCTGCCCCAGGTGGCCTGCCAGGCTGATCAGCACCTGCGGGTGGTCAAGGTAACGGACGGCAGCAACACTCGCACGGCGGTCAAATCGCTAACGCTGGATGAACGCGTGGAAGAAATCGCACGCATGCTTGGCGGGGTAAAAATCACCCAACGAACACGCGCGCATGCCCGGGAAATGCTGGAAGCCGGCGCGGCGCTGCGCGCCGGCTAAGTCAACTACGCCGACGCGGTCGCACGTATAGCACCAGCTTGTGATCGACCAGCTCGAAGTCATTGGCCTCGGCAATCTCGTGCTGCAGGCGTTCTATATCTTCGCTGACGAACTCCACCACTCGACCGGTCTCCAGGCAAACCATGTGGTCATGATGGCCGCCAGAATTAAGCTCGAATACCGCGTGACCACTTTCGAAATTATGCCGGGTGACCAGGCCGGCTTCTTCGAACTGGGTCAGTACCCGGTAAACCGTAGCCAGGCCGATTTCCTCGCCGGCCTCCAGCAGCAGCCGATAGATATCCTCGGCACTCAGATGCTGATCGCCCTGCTGGCCGAGTATGTCGATTATCTTCAGCCGCGGCCCGGTGGCCCGCAATCCGGCTTTCCTGAGTTCGCTATGCTGCAACGGTCGGCTCACCTGACTTCATCGGGTATCATCGCGCACCATTATCGGACACCGCGGCCGTCGCGGCCATAAGCAGCCCAGCCCAATGATCTATCAGTTAACCACCCGCCATCTGCCCCTGCTTGCCCTGCTCTGCCTGGCGCTGCTGACCAGTGGCTGCGTATACCGGGTCGATGTGCAGCAGGGCAATCTGCTGGAAGAAACGGATATCGCCGCCGTAAAGACGGGGATGACGCGCAACCAGGTGCGTTTTTTGCTCGGCACGCCGATGGTGGAAGACCCCTTCCACGAGAATCGCTGGGATTACATGTATTTTTTCCGTCAGGGCCGGAGCCGGCGCGCCGAACGCCGCTGGATCATTGTGCATTTCGATGGCGACCTGGTCACCGAGGTCGAGCGTGACGTACCCGTGGAGCCCAGCTAGCGGGTCTGGGCCGAAGGCTTCCGACCCATGCTTTGTCCGGCCTGGGCCAGCCTGCGACGCGCTTCGCGCGGATCGGCCCTGAGTGGCCGACACAGCTCAATACGATCACCCGGCTGCAGCCGATAGTCTTCGGCTACCAGGCGGCCGTATACGGCCAGCCGGCACGCCGCAAGGTCGATCTGCGGAAACGCCTCGGCAATGCCGGAAATCGTCAGCGCCTCGACCGCTGTGCTGCCTTCGGGTAACTGCAACTCGATCACCTGCTGCCGCTCGGGCAGGCCCGCGGCCACGCTGACGGTGATGAGCTCAGGCATAAATCATCGCCGCCCGTTGCACAAAGGCATCGACCAGCCTGTTGCAGCTTTGCTCAAAAATAACGCCCAGCAAGGCATCTTTCACCCGGCTGGCGAAGGCAAAACGCATTTCCAGACTGATCCGGCAGCCGCCCTCGCCCAGCGCCTCGAACTGCCATTCGCCCTGCAGATCGCTGAACGGCCCTTCCTCAAGCTCAAGGGACATGCTGCGCGGATAGTCCAGCTGATTGCGCGTGGTAAAGCTGCCCTGCAATGGCCCCTGGGCCATGGTCAGGCTGCCACGGAGATGGCGCGCATCACGCTCAATGAGCCGCGCGGCGGCACACCAGGGCAAGAACTCGGGATAGCGTTCAAGGTCGGCGACCAGGTCGAACATTTGCGCCGGGCTATAGGGAACGATGGCACTGCGCTGGACTTTGCGCATGGCCTCAATCGAACAGGCCGATGGCGTTGAGGAACACCAGCAGCAATGCCAGTGGCGCCACATAGCGCGCCAGGCCGCGCCAGAGACGAAAAAACGAGCCGGCGGCGGGATCAAGCTCATCGGAACTGGAGTTCTCGCACATTACCCAGCCGGCAAATACGGTGATGAACAGGCCGCCCAGGGGCAACAAAATATTCGAGGTTAAAAAGTCGATGTTGTCGAACAGCGTGCCGCGCAGGAATTTGAAATCTGCCAGCTCATTGAATGACAGCACAGTGAGCAAACCCAGCAGCCAGATGATGCCGCCCGCCAAAATCGCAGCGGCGCTGCGGCGCAAACCTCGGCTCTCTACCAGCCAGGCGACAGCGGGCTCGAGCAGACTGATGGCAGAAGTCAGCCCGGCGAAGGACAACAGCAGGAAAAACAGTGTGCCGACGAGTATTCCGCCGGGAATCTTGCCGAGCGCCAGCGGCAAAGTCTGGAAAACCAGGCCAGGACCCTCGGCCGGATCCAGACCGTTGGCGAACACGATGGGAAAAATAACCAGCCCGGCCAGCAAGGCGATGCCGGTATCGGCGAGAACCACCGCGACGGAAGTCTGAATAATGGACTCTTCTTTCGGCAGATAGGCGCCATAGGCCATCACCGCGCCCATACCAACACTCAGCGAGAAAAATGCCTGGCCCATGGCAGCCAGCACGGAGGCGCCAGTGAGCTTGCTGAAATCGGGCTTGAACAGGAACGACAGGCCTTCCATGAAAGCACCCGTAGTCATTGCATAGACCAGCAATCCCAGCAGGATCAGGATCAGCGCCGGCACCATGATGCGCACGGCCTGCTCGAGGCCGCGCTCTACGCCCCGCGCCACCACCACCACCGTGATCAGCATGAACAGGCTGTGCCAGCCGGTCTGAGTAGCCACACTGCCGGTGAGCACCGGCGAACAGTGATTCCAGCCTGGCGGCGTCGGCGCCGGCGAAGCTGTTCTGGGCCGCCAGCACGACGTAGTGCAGCGTCCAGCCGGCAATGACGCTGTAAAAAGACAGGATCAGAAAGCCGGCCAGCATGCCGCCCACGCCGACGATGCGCCAGCCGCCCTGGTCGGCTTCTTCCTCGCCGAGAATACGCATGGTATCGATGGGATTGCGCCGGCCACGCCGGCCCAGCAGGATCTCGGACATCATCACCGGCAGACCGATGGCCGCGACGCACAGCAGGTAAACCAGCACAAATGCGCCGCCGCCGTTCTGCCCGGCAACATAGGGAAACTTCCAGATATTCCCAAGCCCTACGGCTGACCCGGACACGGCCAGCACGAACGCCAGGCGCGAAGACCATTGACCGTGCAGGGAATTGCGTTGTTCAGAGCGGGCGGGAGATTCCGCCATGGAGATTTCCGACCTGCTAGAGTTGCGGCGATTTTGCAGCAATCACCAAGACCCCACAACCACGCCGATGTCCAGCAACAAACCCGCCAAGGGCCCCAAAAACAACACCATTGCTGAAAATCGCAAGGCTCGGTATGAGTATTTTATCGATGAACGCATCGAGGCAGGCATCGCGCTGGAAGGCTGGGAAGCGAAAAGTCTGCGTGCGGGCCGTGCCAACCTCACCGAATCCTATGCGCTGCTGAAAAACGGCGAGGCCTGGCTTATAGGTGCGCATTTCGCGCCGCTGACGTCTGCCTCAACGCATATACACGCCGACCCTACCCGCTCGCGAAAACTGCTATTGCACCGCAAAGAGCTCGATCGCCTGATTGGCGCGGTGGAGCGCAAGGGCTTCACGCTGATACCGCTGACGCTGTATTGGAAGAACGGTCGGGCGAAGCTGTCGCTGGGACTGGCGCGCGGCAAACAACAGCACGATAAGCGCGAAGTCAAGAAAGATCGCGACTGGCAGCGACAAAAAGCCAGGATTTTGAAAGCTAAATAGCTGAATATAATCAGTTATTTATAACGTTTTTTTCGAGCTATTCTAGGTAAAGATCAGCGTTCAAAACCAAAGCCGCGGACCTCACTATGCGCGTTGCAGACCCGCCTGGAGCCGGCGGGAAAACCCCAACAGGCCCAGCGCCGAGACAAACAACCAGACAGCACCGGGCAGCGGCACGATGACTTCGTTCAGCCCATAACCCAGGTAAATTTCATCGCCGTCGAAATTCTCCTCGACAATAAAATACAGCCCGAGCAATACGTCCGATGCGGAAAAAGGATAGTTCCCCGGATCATCATTGGGAAACGCATTTTCATCGAGCACATAGGAGAGACCCACTTCGATGCGCCCGTCGCCCGGTGTCGCCTCATCACCTTCTATATCGACAATATCCACGCTTGTGCCGGCATCAAATAAGTCTTCGCCGGCAATCTCGTTCAGGAAAGCCGCATCATCGCCGCTAAGCACCTGATTATTGGTAATGCCAATAAGAGGACCCGCAGCGATGCAGCAGCCGAAACTCGTCGAAGTGCTGCCGTCGGTGATAAATCCGTTAAAGGTCGAATCGTCAATTTGACCGGAAAAAACCGTACCCAGTGCCACCCCGGAGTAGATGGCCCCACCGTCGTCTTCTACGATACGCAGCGGGCCAGAGAACGGCAGCACGGCGGCCTGAACCGTCGATACAGTAAAGGCGCTTAAGATTAGCGTTGCGATTAGCTTGATCAAGAAATTCTCCCGAGTTTTGACGCTCTATGGCGTCATGTGGTGCGTCATCGGGAGTTGTTTCAACAATTAAGTTACGCAATCACGTCGGTACTGTCAAAATGTTAACGAATAGGCGGTCTTGCCAGGGCTGGCCGGCCCCTGCCATACCGGAAACCGCGTGGGGTGGTTCGACCCTGTTTTCGCCCTCATCGAGCCCTATCGAAGCCGATAAACCGTCCCAAGAACAGTTTTTTCTATATATATCAATATTTAATACGTTTTTTCTAAATTTTTTTCCAGGCTATGCTGATCACTGATCGCCTGCACAGCCCTTGATCTTGTTGCCACACACCCGCATATATGAATGACACAGGCCCGGCATCGGCGCTGCCAGCCGGGTAAACTGTAGCTAACTGGGGGCGACATGGCTTCGACGTGTGTTGCGAAACCTCAGGTGCATGTCGAGGTACAGGTTCCTCGTAAAACTGTCTGTAAACATATAGTTGCCAACGACGACAACTACGCACTCGCCGCCTAAAAACCGGTAGATTGCCGTCTGGCCGGAGCCGTGCTTGTGCGTCCGTAACCAGGCGTCATCTCTCACAAGATCGCCGCAAAGTTTCTCCGGGATGGAGCGGTTAAAAAATTACCGGAATCGCCGATCGTTTTCCCTGCTCGTTGGGTAGCGGCCGGTTAAATAAATTAACGAGATAAGCATGTAGATCCTGTGGCGGAGAACTTGCGGACGCGGGTTCGATTCCCGCCGCCTCCACCAAACGACGAATGGCTGCCCCGCGAGGGGTGGCCATTCGTCGTTTTGGGAGCCGGTGCGGATGAGAAGCCGCGTTCCGGGTTCGACAACTGTGCACGAGCAACAGTTGGACAGCCGAAGGCTGGTCCTCGCGCAGCGAGGATGCCGGCCAGGGACGGCCGGTACATTCCCGCCGCCTCCACCAATAAGACAAACTCAACCGTTTTCGGTTGGGGTTTTTTCTTGCCTGATCGCGGCGATGAACAGAAAGCCCTGATCGACGCCGCCGGGCAGCTGCAGGGGGAACAATGATGCGCGACATCGGATTACGGGCGACCGTTCCGGCCCCCCGGGCCGCCGCCGGTCCATGAATGACAGTCAGCACACAGTGACAGGAATTCCCCATAGATCGCACTGCGCTCCTGGCTCGCATTGGCGCCCCTCCCCAGCTGTCCGAGCTCACCGACCCTGGCCAACAGGTACTCGACCTTCGGCTGCACGGCCGGTGGCGCGCCAATGTCGGCAGCCCGCACCTGGATATTCGCAAGCGCTGCAACACCCGCATTCCAGGCATCGTCCGACGGGCCGATGAGGCCCTCCCACATTCGATCCGCGGCCCACAGGTGACGCCGCATCTGTGCGCGCAGGCTGTCACCGACCGGCAATGCTGCGCTGTTCGCCTCCACCACACCGCGCACGCTATTCGCGCGATGACAGTCACCGCAGGTACGCGCCATTTCACTGAAAGCCGCGGCAGCGAAAACCAGGTGATTCGCCGATACGGTTTCCTCAGCGTGCCGGCGCAGCTCGGCAACATAGGGCTCCCAGCCTGGCGGCAAACCCGTTGCGATATCGTGCTCGGCCAGCCAGGCCGCTGGCTCCCGCATACCAGCCAGTTGCCCGGCAATGATGAATTGCTTGACCCCCCGGATAGAGCTCAGGTGCAGATGCATGTGGTCGCTGAGCGACATGTCCTGTGAGGAAGCGCCGTGTTCGGTCGCTCCGGCGGCAAGTGCTGCTAACGTGACCGCGAGGGTCAACGTCAGCTTGCGAATAATTGTTGATCCCATGTTTTCGCTCCGGCATTTCCGCCATGGCTGTTGGCCCGGCTTTCTCAGCAGCTGTTGTTATTCTAGCAACCCGTCAGCAGATTGCGTGGCCCGGTAATACACCCGGCCAGTGATCATGCGCCACTTTTGCGCCGGCCGGCACACATGCCGGCGACCTCGCCGAGTGTGTTTATACGCCGGAAAAAGCGAAGCTGCGGCCAGGCCAAACGCGAAAGCCACCACCTGGGCTGAGAGGGCGGGAACCCGTAACAGGTCCCCGCCCGATTCGAGGGCGAAATAATCTTAGCCTCGAACCGTCTAGTCCGTTTCCCAGACCTTGACTTTACGGTAGCTCGACGTGCCAACGATGTCACGAATGTCCGAGACTTCGTCGTTGAAGTCGGCATAGGCCTCGCTGGCAAACATCGCGTCCAGGTGCTCGTTCAACGCCGCAAACGTGGGTGCCGACATCACCACGTAATGTGACGGCGCTGCGCCCGCGGATCGATTCTCCAGCAGGCGGGTGATGCCCGGTGCCTGCTTGCCGATGTCGGAGTTCGCCAGCTCGTCCAGCGCCTCAGCGTACTTGTTGGCGTCCGCTACCTTCAGCGAGAACACCATGATGAAGTTGTCGCGGTCAGGCCAGCCGGAACCATAGTCGGCGCGGATAATGCCGATGCCGCTGCGAATCGGTTCAGCGTGGCGGTTGACCGCGGCCATTGCATCGCCCCAGCCGCTGGAGCGCACCCGGCTGGCGGTCATCTTGTCGTAATCGGCAAAGTTGTCGTACTCGGACACCAGGAAATGCGTGACAGGATCCTCCCCGTCGAAAACCGACCGCACGAGGTACACTTTCGAGCCCTTGCCAGCGTCGCTGGCGAACAGCGTGTCCAGCGCGCTGACGACAGCGGACGGGGCCGCGGCGTTCAGGCCGATGTAGGTTTCTACCGGGTCCGCCACTGCCGTAGCGCTGCCCAGCGTCAGCGCGAGTACGGATGCGATGGAAATCTTGTAGTTATTGCCCATGAGATTTGCTCCTCTTTTTGGTTTGTCTAACTTTGGTATTCTTTGACATAACTTTCCTAAAGTTCAATTAGCTAAAGTACATAGTGCGAAGTGGTAATCCGCAGAGCTGCTGATCTGACTCCCGCGCCGACGCCCCCTCCTCCCGGCCCTCGCGCCGGGACGGACGCGTGTCGCCAGGCGGCTTCCCCTGCTTGCATTTCCAGCGCCACAGCGAAAATTCACGGGCCGAACGACGATCGCCGGGAGCGGCGGCTCAGCCTGGATCGCGACCCTGACCCCCATCATCCGCTCGCTTGCAACCCGCCTCGACCGATCCGCCGAAGACCAGGCGCAGGCCGGGGTGCACCAATGTGGGCGCGCTTGTGCATAAGTATTAGACGCAGAAACTCCTGGGCTGAAAGCTCACGCGTTGTCGGTAAAATGCGGATTGAAAAACGTGAGCGAAATCGATGAACCATAGCGATCTCACAGGGCTCTGGCATGCCCGAACGGCCGACGAGGCTGTCGCTGCCCTGTCCGCACGCGCCGATGGTCTCAGTGAGGCCGAAGCCGTCGAACGCCTCGCGACGCTGGGCCCGAATTTGCTGCCCCAGGGGCCGAAGCGCAGCGCCTGGCAACGGCTGCTGATGCAGTTCCACAATGTGCTCATCTACGTGCTGCTTGCCGCGGCGGTGATGTCGTTGTTGCTCGAGCATGCGATCGACGCCGGGGTGATTCTCGCCGTGGTCATCGTCAACGCGGCCATCGGTTTCCTCCAGGAGGGCCGGGCCGAAAACGCGCTCGAAGCGATCCGCAGCATGATCGACCCGTCGGGCGAGCGTGATCGCGCGATGGTCACCGGACGACGGTCGCCGCCGAGCGGATGCGTGCCGGGCGACATCGTGCTGCTCGAGGCCGGCGACCGGGTGCCGGCCGACCTGCGCCTGCTGCGCGCGCGCAACCTGCGCATCGACGAGGCGATCCTGACCGGCGAGTCGGTCGCGGTCGACAAGTCGCATCGACGCGGTGGCACCGACGACGCGCCGCTCGGCTGACCGCACTCGCTGGCGTTCTCGGGCACCTTCGTGGCCGCTGGCCAGGGCGCCGGCGTCGTCGTCGCGACCGGCGGTCGAGACCGAGCTCGGCCGTATCAGCGACGCTGATCGGCGAGGTCGAGACCCTGAAGACGCCACTGATCCGGCAGATGGACGCGTTCGCGCGCGCGGCTCACCTGGTGATCACTGCGGCATTGTCCGGTCTCGCGTTCGTGTTCTGCCGTCTGGTGCGTGGCTATCCGACTGGCCGACGCATTCATGGCCGTGGTCGGGCTGGCGGTGGCGGCGATCCCGGAGGGGCTGCCGGCGATCATGACCATCACGCTGGCGATCGGCGTGCAGCGCATGGCACGAGCGCAACGCGATCATTCGCCGCCTGCCCGCGGTGGAGACGCTGGGCTCGGTGTCGGTGATCTGCTCGGACAAGACCGGCACGCTGACGCGCAACGAGATGACCGTGCGCAGCGATCACACGAGCCGGCAGCTGTTCGAGGTGATCGGGCGTGGGCTACGAGCCGGACGGGGATTTCCTGCTGCAGCTGGCGCGCCCGTATCGCTCGATCATCGGCATCCCGGCTGCTGACGATCTGATCCGCGCGGCGCTCCTCTGCAACGACGCCGACGCTGCGCACCAGCGGACGACGACTGGATCGTCGATGGCGACCCGATGGAAGGCAGCCCTCGTCATCGCTCGGCATGAAGGCCGGGCTCGACCCGGCGTTCGCAGCGGAGACAGTGGCCACGACAGCGACGAGATCCCGTTCGAATCCGAGCATCGGTTCATGGCGACGCTGCACCATGATCACGACGGCGCAGGCCTGCGTCACGTCAAGGGCGCGCCGGAGCGAGTTGCTTGATATGTGCGTACGCAGCGTGGGCCGACGGTGACGAAGACCATTGATCGTGACTACTGGCGGCAGCGCATCGACGAGACCGCGGCGCGCGGCGAACGGGTACTCGCGCTGGCCGAGAAACCGGTCGACGGCGACCTGCGATCTCTGGCTTTTGACGACGTTGAAACAGGGCTGACGCTGCTCGGCTTCTTCGGCTTCGTCGATCCGCCGCGTGATGAGGCGATCAAGGCAGTTGCCGAGTGTCAGGCGGCCGGGATCCGCGTGAAGATGATTACCGGTGACCACGCCGTCACGGCGCGTGAAATCGCACGGCAGCTTGGTATCGCGGAGAACCCGATTACGCCGGACCGGTCAGGACATCGAGGGGCTCAGCGACGAAGCGCTGAAAGCCGCGGTGCTCGAGACTCACGTGTTTGCACGCACCACCCCCGAACACAAGCTGCGCCTCGTAAAGGCACTGCAGGCGGACGGGCTGACGGTCGCGATGACCGGCGACGGGGTAAACGATGCGCCGGCGCTGAAGCGCGCCGACGTCGGCATCGCCATGGGGCGCAAGGGTACGGAGGCCGCCAAGGAAGCGGCCGAGATGGTGCTCGCCGACGACAATTTCGCGTCGATCGTCGCGGCGGTGCGCGAGGGCCGGACGGTTTACGACAACCTGATGAAGGTCATCGGCTGGACCCTGCCGACCAATGGCGGCGAGGCTCTGACTATTCTCGCGGCCCTTGCATTCGGGCTGGCCCTGCCGATCACGCCGGTCCAGATCCTCTGGATCAACATGATCACCGCGGTCGCGCTCGGCCTGACGCTGGCCTTCGAGCCGACCGAGCCTGGCGACAATGCGCCGCGCACCGAGACGCCCTGGGCGAGGATTCTCAGTCGGCAGGTTGCTGTGGCGAATCGGTTTCGTCTCGGTCCTGTTCCTGGTCGGCGCGTTCGGCATGTTCTTCCTGGGCCGAGTCGCGGGGCCTGCCGCTGGAAACCGCGCGCACGATCGTCGTCAACACGATCGTCGTCATGGAGATCTTCTATCTGTTCAGCGTGCGCTACGTACACGGCACGTCGATGACCTGGCGAGGGCGCGCTGGGCACGCGCGCCGGTGCTGATCGGTGTTGGGCTGGTGACCGCGGCACAGTTCGCATTGACCTATGCGCCGTTCATGCAGGTGATCTTCGACACGCGGCCGGTCGCCTTTTTCGACGGCGTCGCTGTGGTGGCTGCCGGCGTTGCCATGTTGCTGGTCGTCGAGATCGAAAAGGCGGTCTGGCGCAGGCTGTCTGGCGAGAGACTGTCGGACGAGAACGACCCGCGCGTAGTTGCCGATGCGAATTAGTTTTGGGGACATGCTCGATTACGCGATGGTCGATGCCCTGGCAGAGAAGCTGCTGACTGCCGCGCATCGCGGCGGGCACAGCATGTCGGGCATGAGCCCGATCCCGCCGAGATTAGTCGCGGGGATGCGGAAATCACCGTAACGACCTTGAATGGCGGGTAGTCCGGATGCCCTAGCGAGCACCCGATTCCCTCTGATCACCGGTAGACCAGATTACTTTGACCACTTCCCGCAAGCCAGAATACTTGCACCAGGGCGTTTATGTTTCTTAGTCTCACCGACCGAACTGGGCGGCCGCACCCTAATCGGCTAGTACTTGCCAAGGATATTCAGGAACCATCCCTCGAGATCGTAATCGAGGTTCGTCAGGTCGTCTGAGAACTCGGTGAAGTTATAGCCCACGCCGACCTTGAAGTTATCACCCAGGTGACGGTCCACGCCCACCAACCAGCCTTGCCGGTTGCTGCTGGATTCATCCAGCGTCAGCAATCGGTACTCCGCAAGTCCATCCCACTTGCTGGTGAAGTGATATCGGACCCGGGCGGCACCGAATGTAGCCACTTCATCGAACCAGTCGCCGGTGTTGCGATCGATACGCAGTCTGCTTTCCCGCCAGGCCAGCTTGCCACCGAGGCTCCAGCGTTTTCCGAAGCTTCGAATACCTTCGACGGACACAACGTGCGAGCTCTGATCGGTGCCGGCATCGAGCTGACCGGCGCTCTGCAGATCGTAGAGGTAGGTGTACTTCGCCAACCAATTAAGCTTGTTGGTATCGACAGGTCGATAAGCGATACCGAAAGAAGCCTCGATCAGCTGCGTGTTGTCGCGAATGTCCGCGTCGTCGTTCGTATCGGCCCAGTTGAGCTTGCCCAGCAGGCGGTAGTTCTGCGACAGTTTCCAGCCGAGGCGGTTGGTTGTGACCCACTGCTCTACGCGCGTGTCTCCCCGATCCTTGCGGAACTCGAGGCGGCTTGACCAGTTCAGGCGCTGCCCGCGATAGCCGCCCCCGAGGCTGACGGCGTCGCGTTTGACCACGCCCAGGCGACTGTCCGCGTCGCTGCGCTGCAGGCTGAAATTCAGGTTGTAACCACTCGGGCTGGCCCAATCGAGACCGAAGACATGGCCCAGCGACAGCGCACTGGATGCGTTGCTTATCTGCGACTCATTGAAAATCTTGACCTGGTCACTCAGCGCGGAGCGATGGCCCAGAGACAAACTCGACCCGGGCAACAGGCCCTGGCGGCTCTGATCGGCAACGCCTTGCCAGGGCGAGTCACTGCGATCGGCCGAGTGCGTAACGCTGCCGTATACCGTGTGATCCGAGTTCACCTGGTATTCGAGGCCCACGGTCGTCGCATTGCCGCGCTCACCGGAGCTGGTTTCGGTTGTCAGGCTCATGCGGTCGTTGAGACCGTAGACAGCGCCCACGGTCACCAGTCCGTTGTCCTCATATTGATCGCTGCTGTCTATCGCAAGCTGGCCCGACAAGTACGCTTCGAGGGCATCGCTGAAGCGGTGCGCATACTGCACTCCGACCAGGGTCGCATCGATAGCCAGATCGCCCGGACCAATCTGTTCGATGTAGCGGACTTCTCCAGACAAGGTACCGTCTTCGTTTAGACGATAGTCGACCTGAGCGGACACGCTGGTGTCTTCCAGTTGTTCTTTGCGATCGACCCGTGCTGCCCGGCCAGACAGCGTGATGCGATCGTTGACCTCTGTGATCAACTCGGCGCCGACTTCTTCGACATCCACGCCGGTATCTCGACGGGCAACGGAGAAATCAGCGTCGGTATGCCGCCACCATGCGGCTGCTGTGGTCTGGCCCTCGGTCCACCCCAGCTCTTTAGTGTTCATGCGGGCCTCAAAACCGTATGCGCTGCCAGACCTGTCCTGCGCGCTGCTTGCCGACAGGCTTTGGAAGGTCAGGCCACCGTCAGTGGAAAACAGTCGTTCAGTCTGCGTTGCATCGCTGCTTGCTGCTTCTGCTTTGAAATAAGTTCCCTTACCTGCCTGCAGCACCAAATCCGCGCCGGCTAATCCGTAATCCTCGCTATCGCGCGACTCGTGAATGTAGGCACCGCCGACCCGCAGGTGGTCTCCGAGCCAGCGTTTCACCCGGCCTCCCGCGATCACGTTGTTTTCATCGAAGCTGTCCGGCACATATTCGTAGTCCACAATCATCACGGCGAGATTGCCGTCCAGCGGGCCATCCTTGATGACCGACGGGGCCGCTTGTTGCGCGATCGTGAGCAGCGGTCGATTGAGAATCACGCGTCCCTGTAACTCGTCGATCTGGTAATCGACACCCCGTGCAAGCGGGATGACATCCATGACCCGCCCGCTGTCGCGGTCGCGAATCTCAATCCGCACCTGGTCGGAGCCGGCGAGAATGTCGAGATGGCGCAGGTAATAGAGACTGCCGCCGGTGCCGAGGAACTCGACATGACCAAGTGCAGTCTCGTTCTCGGCCACGAACAGCGTAGCTTCCCCGCGCGTCTCGTCGAGCGCTGTCGTGTTGACCGATTTGATACTTGCCTGCGCGCCGTACAGGCTGCGGTTGTACTGAATGAACTCGGAGTCGGTGAGCTTGGTCTGGTAGTTGCCCCAGACCGCCTGCGAGCGATCCCAGTCGACCCGGACATAGAAGCGGCCAAGGCTGTTGGTATCGGCGACAGTGGTCGAATCGTCACCGTAAACCGGGTAATAGCGGTCCGGGTCGATCCGTCGGAACAGGCTGTCCGTGTTTCTATCGCCCAGATTACTGAGCAGGTTGTCCAGTTCCTCTTCCTGGCTGTCGAGTTGCCCGGTGATCAGGTAGCGGCCCTTGATCTTGCCTTTCAGATAGAAAGCGATACGCCCTTCCGCCAGGATGTCGTCATCGTAACGGTCGTCACCGCTTAGCGGCTCAAGACTGCCATCGATGCTGTTGTCTGACAGTGTCATGTCGGCCAGCGCGACCAGGAATAGATGCTTGCCCGTCACCTCGACCGGAATTTCTCGCTGCCATTGCTCGCCGGACAGGTACCGGCCGCTGACATTAGCAACGTGTTGTCCGATGGGCAGGATGTACTCGACGGCGAAGCGGTCGTTTACGTCGATCGGAAGCCAATGCTCGTTGACATACAGCGACGCCTTGTCGCCAAAGTCCCCACCACTGAGGCGCACGCGGCTACCGTGCAGCGGAATCTGCTGGCGCACGATCTGGCTGCGGCCATAAATTCGGGCCAGGGTCCAATGCGCCAGTTCGGGATTGACGACGCCGGTAGTACCGTTCAGGGAAATCGGCCACTGTGGTTGCGCCTCTGCCTGTTGCAGCCAGCGTGTTTCCTGCTCCTGTTCCGCGCGCTGGAAACTGGCATTGTCCATGAGCTGGATGAAGCTCTCCGCGGTTTCGTCGAGTCGGCCCTCTTTGTCACGAACTCGCAGCACGTAGGCCAGTCGCTCACCCGCGTCCAGTCGGCTGCCGGTAGCGCCGTCCCATTCGAAATACAGGAAGCTGGTAAACGGGTCGACAGTTCCGTCGAAAGATATCACCGCGACGGGTTCGATCCGGTCGGCGTCGGTCTCCCGGTACAGGTGCAGCTCGGCGCTGTCGATAAACGCTGCGTAGTTCGTGTAGGCGATGAAACGCGTGCGCGAGCTGACGCGGCGGTTAGCGACCGGCAGTTGCGCCGGACCACTGACGGCGAGGCGTGGTTCGAGCACATCGGGGTCTTCCGTCATCCAGACGCGGCCGCCGCGCGCAAAGCCTTCGGTTTGCTCCTGGTAGGCTGCTGCGCTCGTCGCGCGCCCGGGACCCGGATTACCGCCGAGGATGCGTAGCTGTTGCCCGTCTGTGGTTATGCAGTTCTCGCCGCGGCAATCATTGGCTGCGGTCATTGCTGGCGGCGCGGCGTTCGTGGCAGATTGTATGGTGCCGACGCCGTCGGTCGTTTGCCGACGCAGCGCCTCAGCTGGCGCTATGGCTGCCTGGTTCGCCAGGCGCATGCCGAAGTCGAACTGGTTCAGCAGCCCCTGCGTGATGCGCTTCACGCGCGGGTTCTCGGTAGTGAATTCTGCTGTGTCCGGAAGCGTGCTCGGATCGACTTTCACGATGTAGTTCCGGCCTCGCTCCAGGAAGCCGCCGTCGACTGCTGCAATGTGGTAGCGGCCGAAGCTATCTGTTTCGATCACCAGGCCCTCGACCGTGGCTACGCGCACGCCCGGGATACCAGGTTCGGAAAGACCCAGATTCGTCACCGTGACGGCCATCTCGCCGAGCGGCTCCGCTGCCTCGATGATGGTTTCGGTCGTCTCGAGAATTTCCGTTTCGTCGTACAGAACGAAAATCTCGACCCGCCGGTTCTTCGCCATGTTCGCCGGCGTATCGTTCCAGGCAACGGGCTCGCTGTCCCCGCGACCGTCCCATTCGAGGGCGCTGGCCGGCAGGCCAAGTGCGCTCTGCATGAACTCGGCCACCGTGCGGGCTCGCGCCTCCGACAAACCCTGGTTGTCTCTATACACCGCTGCGGTGCGTGGTGTCAGCGGTTCATCGTCGGTGTGCCCGACAAAGCGAACGCGCAGGTTCTTCTTGCCCTGCAGTTCCGCCAGCGCATCACGCAGATTGGCTACGGCTTCGGTTGGAATCCGCGCCTTGCCCGATGGGAAACGAACTGCTTCGACCACCTGGTCCAGAGTTACGGTACTTGTTTGCGTCAGTGGCCGTTTGATCTCGCGCGGCGCTTTCATCAACTGCTTGCGGCTGATCGTTAGTACCTGCGAGTTCTGACCGTCAGCGACCTGGCCACGGTGCTCGTTCAACAGTCGGCCGTCGGGTAGCAGCGTTACCTGGCTGCCCTCCGCGGACGTCAGCACCAGCGGTTCGTCTGAGCTGGCGACGATTAAGGTGAGCGAATGATTCTCCGGGTCCGCGTATTGGCTGCTGCGACCCGACAGGTCCTCGAGCTGGCGTGCGTCACCAAACGGTCCGCCGCTAAGCGTCAGGCCCGTCGCGTCGGCGCTGTCCTGCCACCCGTCGCCATCGCGATCGTTCCAGACCTTTCCGATAATCGTGGTTTCTTCGAAGTCCGGATCGGCGACGACTTGTACGCTCGCGGTATCGCTGTTGCCGATGGGTATGCCGCTCAGGTTCGGCGTGGCCGTGTTGATGTACTCGCCCTGGGTGACGCCTGCACCCACGCGGAGGATGTAACGCAGTTCCCGGCGCTGCTCTCCCGCCAGTGCGATGCTGCTGAAGATCAGCGGACGCGGGCCGGTAACCGTGAAGCCGGTAGCGTCACCATCGAGGCGCGCTGAGTTTTCTGCGTACACGAAGCCTGGCGGCAGACTGTCGGTAACCTCGATATTCGGCAGCGGGACCGTGCTCAGGTTTTCAATAGTGATGGTGTAGCGGATCAGGCCGCCCACGGATATCTGCGAACGGTCCGCGGTCTTGGTCAGGCGCACCGAGTCCAGTTCCAGGCCGACCGGGTCCAGTGGCACGTTATTGAACACGATATCCGGATCATTGCTCTCCAGCGTGAAACAGCTGTAGTAGTCGGTCGGATCGCCAATCTGCGGCGGAGCGGCACTTGAGCCTACCTGCACCGGATCGGCAAGGCCGGTGGGGTCCAGCGGATTCGGCAGGGGCTGCAGCAACTGCGAGAAGCCGTCCTGGTAGCCGCCCGGCACGTCGAATGCCAGGCAGAAGGTACCGCCGGACGCACAAGCCGGATCCGCGTCGGGCAGCAGGTCGATACGATAAAAGCCGTCGGCCGCCGTGACCTGGTTTTGCTGGCCCGGCAGGACACAAGCGTTTGGCAGCGGGGTGCCCGCATTGTCAGTGATGCGGACCGTGGTGCCGGATAGCGCTGTGCGCTGAGCGACATCGTAGAACACGCCACTGGGGTCTATCGGCAGATTCAGGTCGACAACAGTCTGATCGGGTAACAGGTCGAGATCTTCGATCAGGCCGAAGGATGCGCTGGTCGCCGGATGTAGTACAGAAATCGTGTAGTCCATTCCCGGCAGCACGTCCGGAATCGTGTAGCTGCCGTCCGCCGCGACGGGAACAGTAGCGACCAGCACGCCGTTCATGTCGCGCAGTTCGACGATCCAGGCCTCCAGGGCTTGTTCGGCTGGATCGAACACGTCGTCCGGATTCTGCTCCAGCCAGACATTGCCGCTGACCGTGGCCAGCCCGACAACGACGCCCGTGTCGGTCAGCTCGACCACGCAGCCGGTCGAAGTCAGGGTGTCGGTATAGCTGGCCTGCAGATCCTGTACGAAATCGACAGTCAACACCCCGTCGTTGTTCGTGCCGGCGCCGGCGCCCTGGGTCGTGGGCAGGTCTGTTGTGAAGATGCCGGTATCGGGGCCGGTCTCGGTCAGTACCAGGTCTTCGGTTTCGCCGGTCGTGACGTTGGTGATCGTTGCGGCAACGGTGTCGACGACGCCGCTGTCGAAATTCTGCTCTGCGTCAGTAACGGTCAGGGTCAGGGTTTCGCCGGGCAGGATCTGTTCCGTCAGTTCCACCAGGCCGTCTGTGCCAACAGTGATCGAGATCGGTGTCGGGCTCGCGTCGTCCGTCGGATCACCGTTACCGTTCGCGTCAGGATCGGTTCCGGCGACCGAGTCGTCCTCTACCGGCAACCCGCCCGGCCGCATGCCGCTGGCAGTCGCAACGTTGCTGAACGGTCCTACCGAGCAGCTCGGATCGAAAGTCATGTCAAAGCTGATCGTGGCGGTGCCGCCGCTGACGAGGCTTTCCGAACCCGTCAGTAGATTGGTATTGCCGTTGCCATCGAAGCCCGCATTGGTGAGGCTGAGTGCACCGGCAGCTGCCAGGTTATCGATGCTGACGATTGTTGCCGGCGCGAGGGTTGCGGCCAGCTCGTCCACTACCTGCACATCGCTGACCGTCACGGCGCCGAAATTTTCCACTGCGATGGTAATCGTGCTCGTGAAGGTGCCGTCGAAATTGGGAGTACCCACGGTGGCGTCCTTCGCTACGCCCAGCACCGGGAAGGTCACGACCGTCGGATCGCTCTCGTCGGTTGGGTCGCCGTCACCGTCCTCATCGACGACCGCCCCGTCATCCGACAGATCCGAGACGGGCGCCGCGGAACGATCACTCTCGGCTGTGCCGGTGACGCTGTTGTTGAACGGGCCGAGGTTGGCTCCCGGGGTCACGGTGATGGAAACGGTCACCGTCCCCGCTTCGCCCACCGGCAGCGTGCTGGTCGGATCCAGCAGGTTGGTGTTCGCGCCCGCTCCCGTGTAGGCGGGGTTGAGCACCAGCGTGCCGGAATCACTCACCACGTTGACCGAATTCAATGCGATGCCGGCGCCGCTGAAGGTACCCGCCAGGTCGTCGATCAGGGTCAGATTTTCGAGGCCGACGTTACCGGTGTTTTCTACACGTATCTCGAAACTGAGATCGTAGCTGCCGTCGCCATTGCTGAGTGGTCCTGCCACCACCTGGTTGGCGACGCCGATCTCTGGCTCTTCGGCAATCGTATTGAGCGTCGACGGTGTCTCCGTGCGGTAGTCATTAAGGTTGGTGGCGTCGTTGATCGGCGAATTGCCGGCGCCGGAGGCGAGGTCGCTGCCGTCGCGGACATTGTCGCCGGCATTTCCGGCGGCCTGCGCCGCATAGACGATCGCGCAGTTGTCGTCGAGACTGTCGCCGGGCAGCACAGTGGCCTGCAGGTTGGCCTCGAAGGCGACGACCAGGCTCGAGCCAGGCGCAAACTGGAGTGGCGCCACGGCGGTGAGCACATTACTGTCCGCGCCGCTGAGGGTGAAATCGCCGGCGCCTACTGGCGTCGACGTGCCGTTCAGGAACAGGTCGCCGGTGGGGGTCACAGTGAGATTCACGATGTTCTCGAGGCCGGTCGGCAGGTCGATGATCCAGCCTCCGCCAGCTGGCGCGCCGGCCTGGAACGCGCTGGCGCCCCCGGTGTTCGTCAGCGTGTAGCTGAAGGCCGCGGTCGGCGTCGGTTCGACCAGGTTGTCGATCGGGTCAGGCGTGACGTTCACCGCACAGCTCAACTGCGGCTCGACGACCTCTGCGAAAGCGGTCGTTGAACTGCCGGCGTTCGATCCATTGATAGACAACTGGTACAGGCTGTCCAGATCGGTTCCCTGCTGCACGCCGATCTCGTTCACGACCCGGGCATCGAATTCGAGGATGACGTACTCCTGGTCCGCATCCATGTCGTCGTTCATCAAATCACCGAGGTTGAACACCGGGTCCGTGCCGGAAGCAAACGGCCCACCGCTCGCAGCAATCTCGCAATCGGGCTCGGTACTTGCGAGGTTGGTCTCGTCACCGGTCGCGTTCAGCGTGCCGCCGTTCAGACAGATAATTGCCGGCGCTGCAACGATACCCGCGCCTTCGGCGAGAAATGCGAGCCGCGCGGTGCCAGTTTCGTAACGCAGGCCTGGCGGCAACAGGCTGTTGATCGTGAAATCGGGTGCGGAACCCTCCGGCAGGCGAACCTCGATGCGATAGCGAATCACCTCGTCGACGGACAGCAATCGCGGATCGCCGGCCGCGGTGCCGGCGCCGCCGTCCGGCGTATGCGTCAGGCTGGTGCTATCGATTGCAAGCTCGAGTACCGGCGCCTGAATGGTGACGTCGCCTGTGTCTTGCACGTTGTAGCTGCCCGCCGCACCCGGTGGTGATCCAGTCACGTTCGGGTCCGTGCCGTTGCCGGGCAAGGAGTCATAGTCGACGGTGGCGGTATTCGGCACCGCCTGGCCGGGTAGCACGCTGGCCTGCGTTTCTGCCGAGTAACTGATCTCGCAGACTTCGCCCAGCGGCAGACTGTCGAAACTGATGCTTATGCCGGCAACAAATGGATCCGTAGCGTCGACGACTGCCCCGGTCGCAGTGCAGGTCTCGCCGCCCGGCGCAACCGGACCGCTAATGAAGGTGAAGTTGGTCAGCTGGGTGCCATCGAGCTGATCACCGAAGCTGATGTCGAAGGCGTCGGCCAGTGAACTGCCGGTATGCTCGATCGTGATCGTGTAGGTCACCAGGTCCCCGGCGTCCAGGACATTCGGCACGGCGTCTTTTGTTATCTGCAATTCCGGCTTCGCGTGCCGGACTTGCGCCTGCGGCGACTGCACGTCTACTTCGTCGCTGAGGATGCGGAACTGGTTACCGTTGGTCGTGCCATTGGCCTGATCGTCCAGCGCTACCGCGTTCAGCTCCAGCAGGATGTATTCCTCGTCTCCATCCAACTCGTCGTTGACTACATCGCCGAGGCTTAGTGCGACGTCGGTGCCAGAGCTGAAAGGCCCCGCTTGGGGCGCCAGCGCGCAGTCCGGCGTGATGCTTGC
The DNA here is from genome assembly GCA_963850255.1 of uncultured Gammaproteobacteria bacterium. GTDB lineage: Bacteria > Pseudomonadota > Gammaproteobacteria > Steroidobacterales > J054. The sequence continues at coordinate 9,329 of CAWKLL010000021.1, read as the reverse complement.
CAGGCTGCCTGCCTGCTCGAGCGTGCCGGATGCGCAGTTGGCCTGACCCAGAGAGCTTGCCGTGATGCCGCCGGTGTCGTTGCCGACGAAGGCGATCCGCAGCGTACCGTCGTTCACGAACTGCAGCCCGGGCGGAATGAAATCGGTCAGTGACGCGTTGTTCAACGTGCCTTCCGGGATCGCCACCGACATGCGGAAGCGCGCCACCTCACCCGGGGCTAGCGGCCGCGGTGAACTGTCCGGTGTACTCACCTCGGAGGTAGCGAGGACAGCTTTCACCGGCGTGGCAATATTCTCCGTGGTAACCGTCGCATCGATCGTCTGCGCCGGGAAAGCCGTCGCGCCTGGTGCCGATGCCCAGGTTACCGTGGCTGTATTGGTGATCGACTGTCCCGGCGTAGCGCTTATGTCCACGTCGCAAGTGACCTGCAAAGTCACGCTTGCGCCGCCATCCAGCGCGGTGTTCGTTGGCAGATCGAAGCTGGTAAAGCGGAAACCGTCGACATCGAACGGGCTGTCTCCCGGCGCACCGGCCCCGCCCGTAGCGCTTGCCAGCGCGCAATTCGTCAGACCGGCGGGCGCGTCGTCGGTCACAATCACGTCGTAGGCTTCGGCCGTACTCGCGTTACTTGCAATCAAATCGTAGGTAACCGTGTCGCCGGGCGTCAGATCGCTGCTGGCACCGACCACGGTCTTGGCGATCGATAGCTGCGGCGACCGGGCGGTGATCTGCACGATGGTGAGATCAGTGTCGTCGTCGGCCGGTGTGTTATCGGTCATCGCCCTGAATATGTTCGACAGGGCCAGGCCATCGGCGAAGGGATCGTTAGTCACTTCGATAGTCACATCGACTTCGATCACCTGCGGCGACGTGGTGACGACATCCGGCCAGAGTATTTCCAGCCGGTTGTCGCCAGCATTCGTATTGATCGACACGGGCACTCGCGGCGCATCGTGATTGGGCCCGTAATCGATGTCGGGGTTCACGTTCAGGTCTGTGACCGTGCTCAGCGAGGCGGCATTAAAGACGGGGAACGGGAAGAAGTCTTCGAAGACAATCCCCTGCACGTCGCCCGACGGGATGTCCATGCGCAGCCGGAAAGTCACGGAGTCGCCCGGCTCGACGATACCGCCGGCCGGGTCGATCAGGGTCTTACCGATACTGATGTCCTCAATGGTGAAAGAGTCACCGGATGTGTCGCTGCAGTCGGTCGCCCCGGCCGAAATGTCGTAGCTGCTCGTCAGCGTGTTGGACAGCACGTCGCGTGACCGAATGGGTTGATTGTTCAGCGGCGGCGCTTCGTAGGTCTGGTCGATGGTTGCTGAGTAGGTCAGCGTGCCGGACGCCGCGGGACCGAGCGGCCCGACGGCATTGGTAATGAAGTAGGTGACCTGGGTCTGTCCCGGGCCAGGCGTGCCAGGGTCGACTGTGCGCAGCGCGCCGGTCAGCAGTACCGCGCCGCTGCCGAAGTTGACCTGGGCATCGTCGTTGAAGGTGACCCCGTCCGGCAAAGTGTCGATGATTTCGAGACGCGTTATGCCGGCAACGTATTCGGATACCTGGATGTTGACCGAGTAGTTACGCACCGCGCCCGGCGTGGCGCCGCCGCCGGAACCTTTTTGCAGAGCTACGTGCTTGGCGGTGTTGATCGACGTGTCGGTATCGCAGCTCAGCGGATCGAGCGTGTCGGTGATGTATACGGGGAAGGTGGCACAGATTTCCTCGCCGTTGCCAATAATACCGTTGCCGGAAGTGCAGTTCAGATCGATCGAACCACCAGGGCCCGCAGTGAGATCTGCGGGCAGCGTCGTTGCGGCGCAATTCACGCCGGTGCCTGAGAAAGCGATCGGCCCGACGAACTGAATGTTGTTGGGCAGGTTTATCGGTTCAACGGTATTGAAATCAATCGGCGTGACAACACGGTCTGACGCAATATTGGCGCAGGCTTGTACGTTCCATTGCCACAGCGGTCCGGGTGGTCGTTCATCCTCGGCCGTCATATCGCTGATGGAATAGGTGATGACGCGGGGCGTAACGGGGAAGCTGCTCGCCGCGCCAACCTGGGCACCGTTAGCGCCGGTTGCAGTGTCACCAAATTCGAATCCCGGTGTGATCGACACTGCGTCGTTCTGCGCCACGTTGATGACCGCGTCGGCCGCGACGCTGACGCATACGTCCAGGTCCAGCGGGGGCGACGTGCTGGTCACTGAGCCAATCGGATAGCGCACAACGTAAAACTTGCTGTTCTGCGTCCCCGTAACCGGGTCGCCGGAGATCGGATCCGTCAGCTCGTTGCCCGGCGGCGGCGGAGCGCCGAAGCTGCCAACCAGCTGGGGGCTCAGGCTGGCGCCCAGAAAGGACGCCGAGTTGATGGTGAAGTCGTCGCCGACGATCAGCCGGTAATAAGGCCCGAAGCCCAGCTCCCCGGGGTCACCGTTGGTGAAAGACGTGCTGAAACAGAATTCTTCGCCGACAAACGCGTCGGTTGGCACGCTGGCGGTTAACTGGGGCAGGCCGGCGCCGGCAGGGCCGGAAAGACCCAGACCCGCAAGTGCGATTGAAACGATAAGGAACCGACAACGAAAATGCAGCATTACCCACCCCGGCGTACCGGCAAACCAGTGCTGCAGCATCGCAGAGTTACATAATATGCCCCGAGAACTGGGTCACGCTTATGACAAATCTAAACGATAGGAAATCCGCTCGCTACGGAGCGGCTGGTTATGCGCAACGTGCAGCGCATCGAACTCACACATGGTCGGCGCATCCATGGCGCCCGCCTTGTGCAAGCCCTTCGCCGTCTCGTGCGCGGCATGCAGGATGGTCTCATTCATCATCCGCCGCTACCTCGATCAATTCTCTCGCCCCAAGCGCTTTGCCGATTCGCGCTTCAACCTGGGAACCCAAAGGGATTGACAACGTAGATACCACAGTCTTCAAAGTCAGGGATATTCCGGGTCGCGACCCCCAAATGGTTGTGCCGAGCAATTGCCGCAATCTGCCCATCGGGTACGCTCATGCAAAGCCCGAGTTCCTTGCGATCACCCATCAGCTCAGCATAGATGCGGGCCGCCGGTTCATCGTAGACCACCTGATCAGATGCTGGACCAGGATTTTCAGTTCAGATCGTGAGCGCGCCGCTATAGACGATCTGGATACTTTTCAGCCAGCACCCGCTTGTGAAAATCCGGCAGCGCGTCAACGCTATGAACTTTTTTGCCATAGGCAAGATCACACAGCAGGTCTGTGTCGTCTTCGGTGTAACCGGCCCAGGGTTTTTCATACGCTTTATTTAAGCCGGTAAATGTATAGCGAGTGTCAACAAGCGGCACATCCGGGTTCATCACTTCGTCATGGGGTGAGGCCCACATGTTCTCGGTGAATCGTGGCTGATGAATGCCAGGCTTGTCGTAAACACCGCCCTGGAACAACACCAGTTCATCACCCCAGCGCTTGATATGCCTCATTTTTGGCGTGTCCGGGTCATCGTTCGCGAACTGTGGCTCTTCAATCAATTTCGAGCCGCCTTTGGGATAGGCCAGAAAATTCTCGATAAACAGCTGGTCTTCCAGCCGCATCATCTTGCCCGTGTAGGGGTTAAGCAGTTCCTCAACGGGCTCCATCGTTGCTGGGTCGAGATACCGGGCCGTGTACATTGATCGCAGCAACGCTGTTCCTGCAGGAAGATCGGGGAACTGCTCGGGATCAGGGACCTGCAGTTGCCAGGTAAACATTGAAGCGGCACCGAGCAGCGGACCGCCGGGATTTTGTTCGCGTCCAATCATGAGTCTGACGAGCATCGGCACATAGGTCCGCTCACCAACCAGGTTATTGGTCATCTTGAGTCGCACGAGCGTATTGTGAACAGGGTCTTCGACATCAAAATTACCCTGTTGGCTCGCAACCCAGGGCACGCCATCCATCTCGTTTTTGTCGAATTTCTTAGTCCGGTTGTACGCGTTGAAGATCTCCTTCTCCGCATCGCCTTCGGACGGCTGGGTTTGGGCTCTTGCACCTGTGGATGGTGATAAGGCCAAAATCCCCGCAGCGCTTGAGAGCGCAGCGAGAAGCCTTCTCCGCATTGGGTCGTGCTCGTTTGGCTGATCTGATAAAGGCTTGGAATTTTCAATAATGGGCATGTCCCCTCCTTTCAAATGCAAGTCTTGAATGCGCGTCGGCTGAGCACGTCGATTGCCTTATGTGCATGTCCTAGGATTCGAGAGCTTGCCCAATCACTTTAGTGGCTGTTACGCGAATGAGAAAGCTCTCAGCGTACAGGAAGTATAGGTCAGCAGTTTCTCCCCGCGGGGAAAAGGTACCGGGTCTATTTACCGTGCGTCGTTAGAGGCAAAAAAGTGCCCAGGCAGCAAAGAAATAATCCCGGCACCTTTTCCTAGGCACCTTTTCCTAGTTGCCACCGACGACAACTACGCCCTCGCAGCCTAAGAACCGGTAGATTGCCGTCTGGCCGGTGCCGTGCTTGTGCGTCCGTAACCGGGCGTCATCTCTCACAAGATCGCCGCAAAGTTTCTCCAGGATGGAAGGGTTAAAACCCACCGGAATCACCAATCGTTTTCCCTGCTGGTTGGGCTTATCCCCGATAACGAAATCATGTGCGCCGAAGTCCATCACCTATAACCGGCAGCCTTGAGGATCGCTGCCAGTTGCAAGCTCAACTCGCCTTCGCGCTCAGCGCCTCGAAACCGGAAATCACATCGAACAATTCCTCGTCGATGCCACTCTGGCGCAAACGGTGGAATGACCCGTTGAGGTCCTCCAGCACCTCTCCGATGTTTTTCTCGGCGCGCTGCATAGCCGCCAGGCGGCTCGAGTTCTCGCTGGCAAGAGATTCCGCGCAGGCCCTGAACAGGGAGACGAAGAGATACTCGCGGATGAGCGCCCGCAAGGTACCGGTTTCGCTGCCCATGACTTCCGGCAAGTTCTCTGTCGGCCAGGGACGCTCGGAAAGTTGGCTTCGCCAGGTGTCGTCCAGCGGCAGCAGCCGCTGCTGAACAGGCGCATAGATCGCGCCGGATGTGGGGCGGTTGTAAAACAGATGCAGTTCGCTGATCGTGACCTGACTGTAGCTCGCCTCGCTCTCCAAAAGGATCTGTCCGACCAGCAGCGTAATGGCCTTGACCGAGTTCGGTACCGCGAAGTGCCCCACCAATGGCAGGCCTGCGTCCGCCAGGCGCTCATTCACTCGCTCACCGACGCACCAGACCTGGGGTTTTCCTGGCTGCGCTGCGAGGGTCTTCACGGCATACTCGGCCACGTCTTCGTTAAACTGTCCCACCAGCCCCTGGTCCGAGCCGAATACCACAGCGCCGATGGCCCCATCCCCGTGACGCCCCCTGATTTCACGCGAAGCAGCCGGCGCGATTTTCCGAAAGCAAATGCTCAAGCCCAGTTCCACGCTGCGGGCGTAGTCTGCCAATGCGTGCACCGATTGCTCGTATTGGCCGATGTTTGAGGCGGCCAGGGCTTTCATCGTGCGGACGACAGATTGCAGATCTCCGGCGCTGCCGATCTTTCTGCGCAGGCTCGCTGTGGTGTTGCTCATGCCTTTTCTTTTACGCCCACGTCGGCCTCTTGCTGGAACGGAAGCAGCGCCTGGCGAGCAATGTCGATGATCGTTTCGCGATCCGTAGCACTCAATTGCCCGGCGGTACCCAACCGCTCAATCACCTCGCCCGGGATTTCCGTCGCCGCCCTGCGCACGGCTCGTTCGGCACTCGTCATCTGCTCAAGCGATACCGTGTCGAAGAACCCTGCCGTGACCGCGAGCAGGATGGCTATTTGTGCGGGCACCGAAACCGGGGCGAATTCCGGTTGCTTGAGGCAGGCGCGGATTCGCCGTCCATGCTCGATGATCTTGCGCGTGTCTTCATCCAGGCGGGCGCCGAACCGGGCAAAGGTCTCGAGTTCCTCGAACTGGGCGTAGGCGAGCTTGAGGTCGCCCGCCACCGCGCGGTAGGCCGCACGTTGCGCCTTGCCGCCGACGCGCGAAACGGATTTGCCGACATCGACCGCGGGCAGCACGCCCAGTTCGAACAGCGACGGCGAGAGGTAGATCTGCCCGTCCGTGATGGAAATCAGGTTGGTCGGGATATAGGCGGAAATATCCTGCGCCTCGGTTTCGATAATCGGCAGCGCGGTCAGCGATCCGCCACCGAGTTCCGGGCGCAAGTGGGTTGCGCGCTCCAGCAGCCGCGAGTGGATATAAAAGATGTCGCCGGGAAAGGCCTCCCGGCCGGGCGGTCGTCGCAACAGCAGGGACAGCTCGCGATAGGCGCGCGCATGATGCGTGAGGTCGTCGTAGACGATCAGCACGTCGCGGCCCTGCGCCATGAAATACTCAGCGATGCTGGTCGCGGCGTAAGGCGCGATATAGGCGAGGCCGGGCGGATCGTTGCCTTCGGTTACGACCACGATGGTGTAATCCATCGCGCCCTTTTCGCGCAGGGTGGCGATCACTTTGGCCACGCCGGACGCGCGCTGCCCAATGGCGCAATACACGCACAGCACATCTTGATCGCGCTGGTTGAGTATCGTGTCGAGCGCAACCGCGGTCTTGCCGGTCTGCCGGTCGCCGAGAATCAACTCGCGCTGGCCGCGCCCAACGGGGATGAGCGCATCGATGACCTTGATGCCGGTCTGCAAGGGTACGGTGACAGGCGCGCGGTCCATGATCGGCGCGGCGGGGCGTTCGACCGGCAGGCGCGCGCTGGAAACCACCGGGCCATTGCCGTCCAGCGGCCGCCCCATCGGGTTGATGATGCGCCCGATCAATCCGTCCCCCACCGGCACATCCACCACGTGCCCTCTGCGTTCGACTTCATCGCCCGCATGCAAGTGCCAGTAGTCACCCAGCAAAACGACACCAATTTCGGCTTCGTCGACGTTGAATGCGATGCCATATAAATCGCCGGGAAACTTCAACACCTCCTCGGAACCCACGCTGGGGAGACCGGAGACTTTTGCGATGCCGGTGGCGACGCTGGTGATCGTTCCAACTTCCCGTGGTTTCAGTTGCGGCGTAAATGCTTCGCGCGCCTGGCTTATCCCTGCAAAAGCGCTTTCGAAAGCGTCCTGGAGGCTCTCAGGCTCCCTTGTTCATGGACGCCTTGTTCGGGCTTTGGCTGCAGGCTCTGGATTGCGCTCTTCAGCAGTTCGTCGACGCCCTTTTCCAGCGACACGAGATAATCCGCGATACTCCAGGCCACCTTTTGTCCATTCGTGGTGAGTTCGATGCCGCTGACCAGATCAGGCGCGGTCTCGAACCTGACCTGGATTTCAGCCGAGAAGGTTTCGTTGAGCGCATTTTGTATCGCCGCGCGTTGCTCCGCGGGCAGGTCAAACGCGCTGCGCACGCAGCGCGGGTCCGGTGGCCGTCTTCAGGGACTTGGCGAAGCCTTCCTTGGCCTGGTCGTCCAGCGCTCGCAAGCGGCGCATGAATACCTCGCCCATGCGTTCTTCCAGACTCGTCGTGGCGAGATCGGTCAGTGCCTTGCGCGCGATGGCGAACACCTCCTGCTGGGTCCGCCGACTGATGGCTTGATTCAGGTTATGGGCATCGTTTCTCAGCGTTTCCTGCCGCTTGGCGCTCAAGGTATCGGCCGCCTGCCGCGCTTCGTCCAGGAGCCGTTGACGCTCGGCCTTCGCCTCGTCTGTTGCCTGGCTCAGGAGTGCGGCGCGCTGCTGATCGAATGCCTCGTTCTTGTGCTGGAACTCGTCGCGCTCTTTGTCGGCCTCGGCCCTTTTTGCGTCGGCGTCAGCGAGCTCGGCGGCGATCCGCTGCTCCCGCGCGTCAAGGGCGTCGAGGATGGGCCGGTACAGAAAGCGCTTCAGCAACCACACCAGGACGAGGAAGTTGAGCAACTGCGCGCCGACGGTGAACCAGTCGATCAGCATGGCTATTTCCCGGCGACCTGGGCGATAGCGTGATTCCAGAACGGGTTGGCGAAGATCAGGATCATCGAGACCACGAAGCAGTAGATGGCCGTGGACTCGATCATCGCCAGACCGACGAACAGGGTGCGGGTGATGGTGGCGGAGGCGTCGGGCTGCTGCGCCAGCGAGGTCAGCGCGGCTGCGACCGCACGCCCCTCGCCGAGCGAAGGGCCGATCACCCCGATGGCGATGGTCAGGCCGGCGGTGACGATGGATGCCACCGCGATGATTGTCATACTGTCCATGGTGTCTCCTTTGCGGGTTTCCGTGGTGGGTATCAGCTGGCTCGGATTTCGGCTGGCGAATTTGCGTGGCGGCCGCGATGTAAACCGCGGCCAGGATGAAGAAGATGTAGGCCTGCACCATGCCGGTGAGCAGGCCGAGCACGGTCATGACGATCGGAAAGACGAAGGGCGTGATGCTCAGCAGGATGCCGATGATCATCGCTCCGCTCATCATGTTGCCGAACAGGCGGACCGCCAGCGCCAGCGTGCGCGAAACCTCGCTGATGAGGTTGAACGGCAGCATGATGATCGTCGGCTGCATGTAGGACTTGAGATAGCCGCCCAGGCCCTGCGCTTCGATGCCGAACAGCGGCACCGCGACCAGCACGCAGAGCGCCAGGGCCGCCGTGGTCGAGAGCGAGCCGGTCGGCGGCTCGAAGCCGGGAAACACGGTGCAGAGCGCGGAGAGGGCGACGAACAGGAACAGGGTGCCGAGAAAGCCGAGATACTTGCGTGGCTGCCGCAGGCCGACCTCTTCGATCTGCTTCTCGATGCTGGTGACGATGATCTCCAGCAGGTTCTGCCAGCGGGAGCGCTCCAGGCCCCTGGACAGTCGGCGGGTGACGAGCATCGAGCCGACGACCAGCACCAGCATCAATCCCCAGGTGAACAGGATGGTCGCGTTGAGCTTGAGAAACCCAGTACTGCCAGAAGATCATCTCGTCCGGGCTAAGGCGCATGGCCGACCTCCTTCGCTGGAGCGTCGTAGGTGTTCGGCCGGCGGGCCAGCGAGCCGTGTGACCATAAAACGCGCGATGACGAATCCGAGCAGACAGACCAGCAGCCGCTGCCAATGACCGTCGCCGACAACATAAAAGCCCGCGACGGCGACAGCGGTCCGCAACACCAAGCTGCCCAGAAACAGCAGCGCCGGCCGCTTTGCCGACACGCCCTTGCGCACCGTCCACCACAGGCCGCCGAAGAAGATTCCGCCGAGCAACAGACCCGCCACGCCCGCCGACACCAGTGTCACGGTTTCATTCATCGTCGTCCTCCTGTTGCTCCCGCATGGCCTTGTCTTCCTTGGCGACCCAATGCCAGGCATTGAAACAGCCGATGGCGAGCCCGGCCACCAGCAGTGCAAGCGTCCA
>CAWKLL010000020.1:0-11792 GCA_963850255.1 uncultured Gammaproteobacteria bacterium | reverse complement strand
AATGGATTCACGAGCGAACGGCAATGCTTGCCGGCTATGCGCGGCAAAAAGTGCAGAAAATTCCCCAGGCAACTTTGCTGACACCCCAATCGCATGCCGGCCTGGTCACATTCACACTGACAACCGACGATGCCGCTGGCGTCGCCTACGCACTCAGAAAACGCGGCTTTGTCTTTCGCTATCTCGAGGATCTTCAGGCATTCCGTATCTCGACGGCATTTTTCAATACGGTCGAGGAAATCGACGCCTTTCTTGCGCTGGTCGAGGCAGCCTCAAGTTAATTTGTCATAAGTGTGAATTCGCAGTAACGTTATCAGTCTGAGTCGCGACTGTCGTAACCAATTACCCGAGGATCATTGATGAAGATTGCAAAAAGATAAATAGACCAGATCAGACATACCGTCTCTATAGCAGTGGTTCTGGCGTGCTGACGCTGGAAGCCTGGGGTCATTCGGCCAGGGCGTAACTTGAAGTTGCGATGGAACCACATAAACATCCGGCAACGGGTGTCCTTGTTGGCACCAAAGAACACCAGCATCACCACAACGATGAGGGTAGTGGCCTGAATCATCAGCAGGCCCGGCATCAGGATCGGAATATCACCGTCCATGACCGGCTCTAGTTTCAGCCAGTGACCAAAGTAGTGCCAGGTCCATTCGAAATAGCCAACCCAGATCAGGTTACCGCCGAGATAACCCAGCAAAGTGGCCTGAACCTCCGGCTTCTTCAGCCCGATCCAGACCAGTACGATGCCGAGGCTCCCCAAGCTCAGCGAAACGATCGTATCCAGCAGCGAAATGCCGCCAGTGATCTTCCACTGCAACACCACGGTGGTATGGCCAAGCGCAAGCCCGCAAAACACCGTTACCAGGCAAAGGAGGCCGGCCAAAGGCTGCTTTTCGATGGCGTGTTCAGTTCTCATACCGCGATCATCTGCCTATTATTGTTATGACTAAGCTTCTGTAAAGATCTATAAGAAAACAAATCCGCCGAGCAGGCAAGCTGCTGAACGATTATTTTTCCCGTAGCAGGCTGATTTTTCACGAAATATTGCTTGCGAAGCACGAATTGAACCCGCACAAGCGGCGGTGTTAGGGTGACTGCGTGAATGGACGGAAATTAATGGAATTGCAGCCCGGCACCGACACCAAATCTCTACCGGCAGAGCCGAAAGGGCCGCGACAGAATTTTCTGTCCGCCTGGGATTGGCGGCATATTTTATTCTATCTAGGCGTACCCCTGGTGGTCGCTGTTTATGCCGCGGTAAACAACTGGGCGATATTGGAACTCGTTGGCTATGGCGGGACCATCGTGTTCTATCTTGGGCATGCCTTTGTACCCTGGTGGACCACCGCACTGGTGACCTGGACCTCAATGCAGCTGCTAAAGCCCTGGAAACCGGCGCCGGTCGTCATCTGGAGCATTGGCACCCTGATCGCCTGCTTTATCGTATTGCCGTATTCCGAGTGGCTGACCACTGCCTTTGTCGATAATTGGCTGCCAGCCGACAGCGGCGAAACCGCAGGCAACATGCATCTGGACAGCGATGTCAGTTTCTGGTCATTTCTTGTGCGCGCCAGCGTCATTTGGCTCGCCGTCAATTTCGTTTTCGACCGTTTCCTCAATTTTCCACGCTATCGATACCCGGGAGACCCAAGGCTGGTCGCACCGCGAAACCCAGCCAGATAGCCAGAGCATCGGCCGCGACCCTGCAGCCGCCGCAGACGGCGAGCCGGAGCCACGCTTTCTGCAGCGCCTGCCCGTCAATATCGCGGTAGAAGACATCATTGCAATGAAGGCGGAGCAACACTACGTCAAGGTCTTCACCCCGGAAAAGAGCTTTATGACCTTGTATCGCTTCAGCGATGCAGTCGCCGAAATGGGCAGCGAAACCGGCCTGCAGGTGCATCGCTCCTATTGGGTCCGCGCCGATGCCATCAGCGCGGTAAAACGAGAGTCCCGCAAGTACTCCGTCGAGCTAAGCAACGGCATGCTGGTGCCGATCAGTGCACCCAATCGGGGTTTGATTCGGCAAATGGCGCAGCGCCGAAATATTCCTATCCAGCCACCGCTCTAGATAGCTGGGCAGAGTTTTTCGCCGGCTAAGGCAGGAACCAGGGCCCGCGGTCAGCGCCGCGCATCCCGGCAACGTATGCCTCCATCTGGTTCCCAATCACTAAAAAAGAGCGAAACCACTCTGGGCCGATTCCGGCTGCCCGGACTCCATTTGATGCTTCGCCAAGTCAGGCTAGAGAATTGCTTGACCATTTCAGGAACTTACTGGCGACCTATGCAAAAGCCACCGGTATAACACCGGTTATAGATGCTCACAGGATATCGGTCGGCTCGTTGCTAACACGTGACGCTTTGTCATTCGTCGAACGAACGCTGACGCCGCTCGCTGTCTGCCGGCCGAAGCGAAATCCGGCCATCAGTGCATCTGCGTGGTTGCTGCTGCAGACTAAGGCGTCACTCGCTGTCGCCAAGTCTCACGCGCAACGGTGCGCCGTCGTGCCGGCGAAACCCCTTTGTCGGCGCGGCGGGGCATCTTTAGCGAGCGCCGAACCACGGCCCGGTAGTTTCCGTGCCGCGCTTACAAATCACCAAACTTCCACGTGGCCCGCAGGCCGACCACCCGCGGCGGCGGGAGGAAGGCCATCACCGATTCGTCACGCGGCTCACCGCCGGTACCGCCGCCGTATAAACCGTCACGGAAATCCTGATAGCCCTGACCCCATTGCACCGTGTCGTCGTCGAACAGGTTATTGGCATAGACCTGCACCGACCAGGCACCCGACTGTATGCCGAGACGGGCATCGACGGTAAAGCGTGAATCGATAAATGCCCCGTTCACGCGATCATAGACCGCGCGCTCGTCCTGATACGAACCGATTGCGTTGACAAACCATTCGATGTCGCCGGTCAGCGGCGCTGTCCAGTTAGCCAGCACAGTCGCTGAGTTTTCCGGAATGCCGGCCACTTCGCCGCCGGTGCAATCGCCCGTGACATTGCCGCAGATAGCCTGGTCTTTCGCGCGAATGCCACCCGAGTCCTTGCGAATATCGGTGTAGTTAAAGTCGGTCCATGAAGCGTCCGTGTAGGCATAGGCCAGACTTAGCGTCAGCGGGTCGAGGGGACGCCAGACAAAATCAAGCTCCACACCCTTGGTCTCTGCGCCGGCGGCATTGATGATGCCCGAGGAGGCCCAGCCACTGATCGGATCACGCACCGTTACGCCGACCTGACGATCCGTATAGTCATTGAAGAAAAATGCAACATTGGCTTGCAGCGTGCGCTCGAACCAGGAAGTTTTCGCGCCCAACTCAACGGCCCAAAGGGTCTCCTGATCAACTTTGGTGTTCTGTGGTAAAGCGAACTGTGCGGTACCGAAACCGGCCGGCTTGGTACCCTTGGCCACTGAGCCATAGATCATAAGGTCGTCGGTGGCCCGAAAATCCAGCGCGAAACGCGGATTAATGCTGTCGGACTTCTGCGTGTCAGAGGCCGGCAGCTGATCCAGGGGCAGCGAGAAATCAATCGGCACAGCCAGAATATACTGGCCCACGCGATCAATACTGGTATTGGTGGTGACCTCGACTTCATCCCGAATATATCGCGCCTCTACCGTCAGGCTCAGGCGATCAGTCAGGTCGAAACCCAGCAACGCAAAAACTGAATAGCTGATGGTATCGCGGTCAATCGTCTTCGCTGGTGTACCAAGGCGAACGGAATCGCGGTAACTGCATGCCAGGTCAAGCGCGTTCTGCGCAACACAGAATTCAGGAAACGCCGCGGGAAAATCCGGGTGACTGAACCAGCCGATGGAGGAATCCTGATTACTGGTTTCCTCCCAGAATCCGGAAACGCCGACCAGCCAGCGTCCACGCTCCCACTCTGCTGACTCGACGGTAAATTCCTGACTAAAGTACCGAGTCTGGGTTTCGTCAAGATAATCGTTTTCTACCGTATAAAAGGTGTCAATGCCGTTGCGGGTAATCGGAGTGCCAAAGCCCTCCTGAAAGTCGACGTCCTCATGCAAAAACGCGTCGTTGTCCAGAAAACTGGTCAGCGACTTTACTGTCACCGGACCCGCTTCCCAGTCCGCCTTCAGATAACTCAGCCAGGTGTTGTCCTGGCTGCCGCGGAAAGGCTCATTGTTGCGCAGGGATAGCGACAAGCCGATATCTTGTGGATCCACGCTGCTTACCGTGCCCAGCCATTGACAGTAACTGACGGTGCCGTTGCCGGTAAAATCAGGCTGAGTGCCCGGCGGCAGCTGCTGTTCATTCAGATAACAGGTATTCGCCGCGCCCACCTTAGCCACCGGCCTGGGCTCGCTTTTGACTTCCGAGTAGCTGACATTCGCCCGCAACAGTAAGGAATCCGTCGGCGTCCAAAGCACGCCGAGTCTCAGGCCGTTACTTTCCACGCCGCCCAGATCCACGTTGGCGGCCGGTTGCAGTTGGCTGTTGTTTTTATAGAACCCATCCGTCGAGAAGGAGCCGCCATTCAGGCTGACAGCCAGCCGGTTCTCGATAATCGGACCGGAAATCGAACCGCGCACGTCGTAGGTGCCATATTCGGCTACGTCACCGTAGGTCGTCACTTCAAAAGCGTCCATCGATGGCTGGCGAGTAATGTAGTTAATTGCCCCGGCGAAAGCATTACGCCCGTACAGGGCCGACTGCGGGCCCTTGACCACTTCAACGCGTTCCAGATCAAGCAGTCGGGTATTCAAGAGCGAAGAACCGCCGCCCGAAGTAATGTTTTCCCCGGATACATCGATACCATCCACCAGCACCGCAACACTGGCACGGCCGCGCTCACTGTTGATACCGCGGATAGAAATGCGCGTATCGGCAGCCGAAAACGCCTGATCGAACTGTACGCCGGGCACCAGCTTGACCACGTCGGCGGTGGTCCTAATACCCTGCTGTTCGATAAATTCCTGCGAGAACGCCGCAACCGCTACAGGTACGTCCTGCAGGCTTTCCTCAGTTTTTCGCGTGGTGACGATTACTTCTTCGATTTGGGCCGCAGCCGGAACACTAATGACTGCAGAAACTATGCCCAGCAGACACTTTTTGCGAAAACCACCCATGTTATCCCCTCTTCGTTTTTCTGTGCCGTGCCCGGTACGCTCTGAACGCGCAGCTGGCAACGCAACTTCCTGAACCCGGAGGCGCCGACAATGCGCCAATTGCGCCTGCGTGCCTTTTATCCATGGCCAAACTTCATATCCCGCTTCAGAGCGGGTTAAGCCAGCCGACCCTTCGCAGACAATCTGCGACGCCGATGCAGGGCGATGGAGGCCACTCCGAAAAGACCGGTGCCGAAAAACAGACTGGCAGCCGGCATGGCTTTTTCAACCGTCACAACCACTTCGTCCACATCCTGCAGGGTGCCATCACTGAGCGTCAGTCTCAGGGTGTAATCACCTAACTGATCGACAGAGTCGACATCGAAACTTGGCGTAGCCGTATCTGAACCAATCAGCACGACTTGCTGGGCCGGCGGAAAGCCGGAGGCCGGATCGAAACTGACTATCTCCCAGGCGAAAATCAAAGGATCGTTGTCAGGATCAGAACTGCCAGTACCATCCAGCATCACCGTCACGCTGGGCGGCTGATAAAAAACCGTCTGATCCGGACCGGCATCAGCGATCGGCGGCAGCGTGCCGGGATCTTCAGCGGTGATAGTTACCGAGTCGTTGTCCGTGCCATTGGCAAAGCCGTCGTCGACATCCAGCTGCAGCACATAGTCGCCGACTACATCGGGCGTAAATTCAGGATTCTCGCTGTCTGCATTCTGCAGCACCGCCAGAGAGCCGGCGGGCGTCGAAGTAAATGACCACTGGTAGTCCAGAACATCGCCGTCTGCATCTGAACTCGCACTACCGTCGAGTGTCACCAGGGTCAGATTGTCGACGGTCTGCGCTGCGCCGGCATTAGCCACCGGGCGAACGTTATCCGGGTTGGTCGCCGGAACATCCGTGGAACCGTCCAGGCAACCTGTGAGTGCAACAGCGAGCAACAGCGGGGACAAAAGTCGCATCCAACGCTTTATTGTCACGCTGGCGCGCAGCGCAAACTGTCCGCTACGACGGCGGCGCAGCAGACCCAGCAGGCCCAGCGACGAACCGAATAGCCAGACCGCCGCGGGCACCGGCACGGGTACCTCGACGATACTGCCCTCAGCCAGATAAACGGTATTGGCCGTGGCCGAGAAGGTCATGATACGAACCTTGCCCGGATAGCCGTCAACACCATCCCCATACGGCAAGTTGCTGTTCAGGGTATCGAGCACCGCGTCAATCACGAAGCCATCCATGCCGTTGGCATAGTCCAGCGAATTCGGATTAATGGTCTGCGTTGCCGAACCGGACAACAGCGGGTGAGTGCCGGAATCCGCGTAGGTCGGAAAGTTCGCCGTCTGGTTCGACGTATTGAATATCACTGTTCCGGTTTCGAACAATTCAAAGGCATTGGGGCTGAGACAACCACCGGTAAATGGACAAACTCCACCATATTGGGCTGCCGGGCCGTGATCAGAGAGCACACCGTCAACGGCGGTGCCGGTAATCAGCGGCCAGTCGCGAGGACTGGTGGTGGAATCCAGGGCCACCAGGGCACCGACCCCATAGAGGTCGAACACCGCGTTATCGAAGACGTTTTCGGTCCAGCTATTCGACGGTGCGAATCCGCTTTCCGTTGAGAAAGATCCGTTCAGGGTAATTGTGTTTACGGCCGGTGGAGGCGCCAACTGCGTTGTGCCGTCCACCAAGGTTAGCGTTACGGTGCCGGTCAGATTCGGCTCCGGAATCGGCTGGTCGTTGTTAAAGGGTCCGGGAATGATGGGGTTGAGAACAGGCGCAAAATTACCCGATGCCTCATAAATCGTGTTAAAGCTCACGTCGAAGGTAATCACCGTCTGCGCGAATACGGACTCCATCGCGACACACAACAGCAAACCAAGCGTATATTTTTTCACAGATAAGCTCCTCATCTGTCAGCAGCAAGGCGGCTTGCCGGTCAATGGCCTTCGGGCCATCGATTCTCGGCGTTATATCGCTCGCTGATCTCCCCCATGGCAGTTTCCACTGCCTTCACTTTTATCCGGCCTGTTTGCCCAAGCATCAGCAGCCGAATCTGAACTTTCAAACTAAATTAACTCTAGCGCTGCAAGCAAGCTTTGACATCAATTTCTTCGCGAAAGCACCGCGAAATTCCTCAGGGTTCTTTGAGGCTGCACAAACGCGCTGCTTCAACGGCCGCACTAGACCAGCTTGGCGCGCATAAAAAAGGCCCATCACCTGGGTGACGGGCCTTTTCCGGACTAGTTTCGCGCTGTCGCCGGTGCCGATTCCGGTTTCAGCCAATCCTTACGTGGCGTGAGCTTCAGGCAGTCGTTGCGCGGCGGCGAACCCAGCCGAGCAGACCCAGCGCCGAACCGAACAACCACACGGCCGCAGGTACCGGAATCGGTGCGATGGTCGTACCTTCCAGCACATACATCGTGTTGCCCGTAGTGGACGTCATGACGATGCGGACGATACCGCCCGGCACGATGGCACCAGGAACATTGGTATCCAGACCGCCTTCGAAGTAGAAGCCGTCCAGACCATTGTCATGGTTAAGGTCCGTGAGATCTGCACCGCCATTCAGGGTCTGCTGCGAAGCAGTGCCTGAAAGCAGCGGATGCCAACCTGCGTCAGCCAGGGTCGGGAAGTTAGAGTCAACACCATTAAACACCGTGGTGCCGGGCGCAAACTCGATCTGCGGCGCGGCCGAAGCACAGTTGGCAATACCGCCGAAATCAATCAGCGGGCAGGTGCCACCAGGATAGCCTGCAGCTGGACCAAAGTCCGCTAGTTCGCCCAGCGTGGAGGTACCTGTGCTGATGAATTGTGGCGCCAAGGCCAGAAAATCATTGGCGAAATAGCTGTTGTCACCAAACAGACCGAAGGTGGCATTGGTGTAGGTGAACACCTGCTGCGTATTCGGCGGATTGAACGCGAATTGCGAGTTCCACTGACCATTAAGCGTGATGCTGTTAAGCGCGTTGCCGCCGGTAAGCTGTGTTCCACTGGCGACAGCAGTCAAAACGACTTCACCTGTCAACGTTAGCGGACCAGTAGTTTCAAACTCGGCGAGGTCCGGGACAAAAGTACCAGACGCTGCGTAGAACTTGTTGAACTCAACCCCAAACGTAATCGTACTCTGCGCGTACGAAACGCCTGCTAGCAGGCTGAGCATCAGTGCTGCTATAAACTTCTTCATGCAAAATTCCTCCAGGAATCCCCTAAAATTACGAGATTTTGTCTTCCAGCGAGGTAGCAGTCCGGCCGTCTTCCCCTTTGCAGCCCCTAAAAACCGTAATGCGTCATCGGTATTTGGGAGCAAGACCCGTGACTTTCCGCCCTGAGCTTTCGCGCAGTTTGGCCGTTCCTTTTAGTTAGACTTGATTATCGTATTCCGCAAAGAACACATACGGTACCAAGACTTCACGAACAAGACCCCATGTTCTCGGATTTTTACCTGAGCAACGCGGATACCGGTTCGTGAAGCATGAATATACAACGAACAAGCCCCAAATAATGAGCATTTTCCATAAGATGCGGGCAAAAACCACAAGACCTGAAATGCCGCGACGCAGCTGAATCCCCGCTTCTGGTCCCGCGGGAAATACCAGGATTAGTAATTGCTCGGCTATCTAGAGTCGGCTGCGTGTCGCGATGGCCTGATCGAGGCCGGTAAAGGTGGTGCCGGCCTGTTCTGCCCCGGCGATGGCCAGGTCCAGATGCTGCGTGGCTGACGGTTCATTTCCGGCGCCGAGATAAGCCATACCCAGGTAATAATGCAGCTGCGGCACCTGCGGCGCTGCAGCAACGGCTTGTTCGAGATAACGCACCGCGCGCGGCAACTGGCCATCGTAGTACAGGGCCCAGCCGAGCACCCCGTGGCTGAACGGATGCTGCTCCCCGTTGGCAAATCTGCTTGCCAGTTGCAGCGCGCGCTGTCGACTGGCGGCGTCATCGCGTTGGTCGAGCAGCAAGGCGGCCAGGTTACTGGCCACCAGGTCATTGTCGCGTGCGGCTAGCAGTTTTTCGTAGGTCGAGATGGCCTGCTCGTAATCGCCGCGTCGCTGATAGCTCGCACCCAGCGCCAGGGCAAGTTCAGCAGAGTCGGGATTTGCCGAAAAACCGGCCTGCAAGGCTGCCAGTCGCGCATCGGATAATTCCGGCGCCATGCCGGCTAATCCTGCATAGGCCCCGAGGGCAGCCGGCTCATCGCGGATTATCTGCCGGTATAAATCTTCGGCCCGCTGAGTTGCGCCGTTGCCCGCATAGACTTCAGCCAGCAACAAGCGCGCCCGCAGATGTTCTGGATGACTCTGCAAATGGGTTTCCAGAAATTTTTCTGCTGCCTGCGGTTGCCCGGTTCGTCCATACAGCTGCAATCAGCCGCACCAGGGGTTGATCCGCGCGCGGCGATTTACTCAAGGCGCGCAAATAGGCTGCCTCGGCCTCGGCCGGCTGACCCTGTCCTTCCAGCGCCAGGCCCAGCTGATAATCGGCCATCCCGGTCGGCTCGCCCAGCGCGGCCATACGCCCGGCCTCCTGAGCCGCACTTTTGTAGTCCTGCTGCTGCAGCAAGGCCTTAACCAGGTTGCGTGATGCCTCGCTGTCATTCTCTCCCTGCCGCAGGGCCTCGCGCAGCAGGGTCTCTGCCTCGGCAAGATCGCCGCGATTGCCGAGCAGCACCCCCAACTCGCGCAGGGCCGGTGCATTCGCCGGCTGCAAGACCAACAGGCGGCGATAGTTTTCCTCGGCCAATACCGCGTTGCCATTAATGACGTGCGCCCTGGCCAATCCGAGCAAAGCGCGCGCAGAGTCAGGTTGACGTGCCAGTGCTGCCCGCAGATCACCGATCGCAGCATCGTTGTCACCATCACGAATGCGATAAGCGGCGCGGGCCAGCAGAGCATCTGTATTGTCCGGCGCTTCCTGCAGAATTTCCCCAATCAGCGCCTGGGCAAGGTCATCGTCAGCACCGGCAGACAGCGCAGCAATCCGATTCTTGGCCGCCAGCCGCTCACTGGTATTGGCTGCCGCTGCAGCAACCGATTGATAAACGCCGATCGCTTCGTCGCGCCTACCCGCCGATTCGTATAAAGCACCCAAGGCAAACCGCAACTCCATTGAATCCGGATCGGCCTCACTGGCAGCCAGCAGTTGCGTCTCGGCGTCCTCAATCCGCTCTGTGCCCGCCAGTAATTGCGCCAGGCGAATACGCCACTGTGCGTTGTCAGGGTCGCGCGCGATTAATGCCTCAATCAGTTGCTCAGCCTCTGTGGTCTGGCCGCGATCGACATACAGTTCGGCCAATGCCATCTGGTACCTGGGCTCCTGCGGGTAATCGCGGACCATCGCTTCAACGGCTGCCAGACCACGATCCTTCTCGCCTGCTTCGGCGAGAATGCTGATGCGCGCGTTGCGCAGGTATTCCTTAGACTCGGCGTCGCCGAGCTCAATCGACCGCTCCAGCAACTGCAGGCCGGCGTCCAGATCGCCGCTGCGGGCATAAAGCAGGGCGGTAAAACCCGCCACATCGGCGCGGGTCGGGTCCAGACTCGAGGCCAGTTCTGCTTCGGCCAGCGCCGCATCCTGCTTGCCCTCGAGCAATAGCAGGCGCGCATGCAAGAGACGAACCCTGGGGTCTTCGGGCGCCAGGCCTAATGCGGCATCAATCTGCTCGCGGGCCTGCTCCATACCCCGACCAACGACAAAATAGCCCGCCAGCTTGATGCGAGCGTCCAGGTAGTCAGGGTCTTCGTCTACTGCTAGCTGCAGATTGCCAACGGCGCCACGCACATCCTGTTCAGCTTCCAGCAAACTGGCGTAAAGGAAACGCGCACGCGGGTTTTTCGGATCGATCTGCAGGCTATTGCGGACACTGAGCTTCGCCTTGATCAGATTGCCTTCATCATAGAAGGCTAGCGCTTCCTCCAGATACCCGGCCGATTTCTCAGCCGGCGTGCCGCAGGCTGTCAGCAGGACCAGCAACGCCGGAACAAGCCAGCGGCAGTAGATTTGCCATCGGCAGTTTAGATCTCTCATGTCAACTTACCTTGCTGGAAGCTTAGTCCAATATTGTTGCTGCAGTTTACTGGATCACAGACTCGCGGACGAGAAGCCGGCCAGTCACATGTAAACATTGAGAGCGAAATCATTTAGCCGGCAGCAAAAAAATCTTGAACGGTCAGCGAGACTTTTTGCAGCCGCTGGCAGATTCCACGATCAGATTCGATTCCGCGCACTGTGCTGAAAATAACAATTTGGGGGGCTATTTGAATGACTCTACTTCACGGTGCTCGAGTCGAACTGCCATTGTGGGGATGGATCCATTGCGACCATTAGAGACCCATTCAAAAAATTCTGACCAAGCGAACAAGCGCTAGTTAAACGTGTCTCGACAGGCGGACCTGATCTTATCGGCCAGCACATCCACCACCGGTCGCTGATAGCCAGCGCGAACGCAGCATGCCTTTATGACAAACTGGCATTAAAAACAGTCGTCTAATGTATTCTTCAAAAAAAGTATTAAATAATTTCTTTTCTTACATAGCTTTAATAATGAGCCCGAGCCGCAGAAATCCGACTGGCCTACCTCGGCGCCGCGCCCCTAGGGCAAAATATCTTTGAGCTTCTCGGCCAGCGCCTCGACCTCTTCAGCCGTTGGCATACTGACTTCTTGATAGCTCTCAAAACGTTCCGGTACTTTCATGGTGGC
>CAWKLL010000019.1:0-3424 GCA_963850255.1 uncultured Gammaproteobacteria bacterium | reverse complement strand
GTGCCTCCAGCGCTTCCGCCGTGAGGCTATGGGCCCAGGTTTCGATATCCGCGTCGGTTTGTAGTCGTGCCTGGTGCAAGTCCTCGAAGTTCGAGAACAATTCTTCGTCAAGTGAACGGAAAGTCACGGTCTGCCCGGTAAAACCGCCGAGCCACAGGCGATCCACCAGCAGCAGGTGATTCAGCGTGCCGAAGATTGACTTGAAGAATGCGCCCCGATCCTGCTTCAGTGCCGCTTCGTCGAGTTTGCTGCAGGCAGCGTAGAACTGCTGGTTCATTTGCCGGTTGTAGGCGGCCATCAAGGCCAGTTGCTTGAGTATCATAGTCTGCCATGTTGCCGGCGGGTTCAGGGCCGGGGCGAAGCAGGACTCCCGCCGTCCTTGCTGATGATATTGGTGGCCAGCGCGATCATTGACGAGACGTCGCTGAGATTAGCCGGCACCACCAGGGTGTTGGCTGCGCGCGCCAGGTTGCCGAACTGCTCTACGTAGTCCTGGGCAATGCTCAGCCGCATGGCCGATTCGCCACCTTCCCGGCTTACGGATTCGGCCACTTGCCGAAGGCCTTCCGCGGTGGCCGTGGCGACGGCCAGGATTGCCGCAGCCTGGCCCTCCGCTTCGTTTATCTGCTGCTGCTTGACGGCTTCCGACTGCTTAATAACCCGCTGCTTTTCGCCTTCCGCCTCGTTGATCTGGGCGTCACGCTCACCTTCGGAGGTCAGCACGACGGCGCGCTTCTCGCGTTCTGCGCGCATTTGTTTTTCCATGGCGCTGAGTACGTCGCGCGGCGGGTTGATATTTTTGATCTCGTAGCGCAGGACTTTCACGCCCCAGGGGTCGGAGGCTTTGTCCAGTTCCATGACCACATTCGAGTTAATGACGCCGCGTTCTTCGAAGGTCCGGTCCAGCTCAATTTTGCCGATCTCACTGCGCAAGGTGGTCTGTGCCAGTTGAGAAATGGCAAATGCATAGTCGTTGATGCCATAGGACGCCCGCTCGGGGTCCAGGACCTGCATATACAGAACGCCGTCCACGCCCACCTGCACGTTGTCCCGGGTAATACAGATTTGCTCGGGGATATCGATGGCCAGTTCTTTCAGGCTGTGCTTGTAGGCGGATCTTTCGACGAACGGAATAAGAATATGGAATCCGGCTCGCAAGGTGCGGCTATATTTGCCGAGATTTTCCACCACAAAGGCACTTTGCTGGGGCACGATAACGGCGGTCTTCGCGATCACGATGATGGCAACAATGGCCACCGAGATGGCTACCCAGAAGGCGAAATTGCCGGAAAATAACTCGTCACCGTTCATGGCGCTGTCTCCTTGGGCCCGACCATCAGCTTGAGGCCGGTGACTTTTTCGATCTTCACCAGCGCATCTTTTTTCAGAATCTCGTCGCTGGCATTGAATACATCCCAGGTGGTGCCGCGATAGTCCATGCGGCAGCTGTCACCCGGCTCGAGTGTTTCTGTCAGCTTGAGCGATTCGCCCTGAGGCCCGGCTGCGTAATCAGCCGTTACCCCGCGTAGCTGCTGGTAAAGGCGTTTGCGGAAAAACACCATGCTCGAAAGGGCCAGCCCGGCGAACAGTAGCCATTGGACCCAGGTTTCCAGCTGCAGACCGGTCAGGCCGACGAGCCCGACGATAACGGCCGAGACACCAACAAATACCAGGTAGAAGGCCGCATCAACGCCGAGCAGCTCGGAACCGAGCAGCAGGACGCCGAGAATTATCCATCCCCACCAGGGCATGCGCAGCCTCCGTTGCCTTTGCTTACGCTAGACTATACAACCACGCTGCGGTGGAGCAAAAGAACGGACGGGTCTCCTGCGCGGAGATACCGATGACAGCATTCAATGCAGCTATATAATCCGGCGACATTATTCAGCCACCAATTGACTGCGATAACAGCCAGATTCTATGCACAAGCATCCGGGAGCGTCCCGGGTAGCGAGTCCCACGGCAGTCGTGGGCGCAGTTCGCATGGGTCAGGCAGGAATTTTAGTTTTAGGCGCTTTCACGGAGTTTGTTTCCATGCCCTACAAGGATCTGCGCGGCTTTCTCGATGTTCTCAAAAGTAAAGAGCAGCTGGTTTCCATCGATGTACCCATCAAGGCGGCCCACGGCGACAATGAATTGCAGGCCTTGATGCGCTTGTTGTGCCAGAACGAGGGTCCGGCAGCGATGCTGACCAATCTCGAAGGCTATAACACGCCGGACATCCCGCTGATTTTTAATCCCTTCGGCACACGTGAACGGACCGCGCTGATGATTGATTGCGACGATCCGCTTGAGAGCAAGAAGAAACATGCCGCGGTGCTCAGCGATCCCTCCACATGGCTGGACCCGAAGATTCTTGAAAAAAAGGCTGCGCCCTGTAAGGAAGTCATCATCAAGGGTGATGACATTTCCCTGGATAAACAATTGCCGCATGTCTGGTTCGGCAAAGAAGCGGCATCTTATATTACCGGTGCCGTGGGGATCACCATGGATCCGGAAACGGGCCATCGTAATGTGGGCTGTTACCGCCTGACGCAGTTGTGGAACGCTGTGCATCCTTTTGGTGAGGAGTATCCGGAAGAGCAGCAGAAAAAGCATTTGTCCGTATTTTGCTTCTGGAATCCACCCATGAGCCATATCGGCCGGCATCTCGCCAAAGCCGTTGCCGCCGGCAAGCGGCTTGAAGTGGCTTTTGCCTGCCAGTGCGATCCCGCGATTCACCTGGCTGCCGCAACCGGGGTGACCTACGGCAAGGATGAGTTTCAGTTTGCCGGCGGTCTGCGCGGCGAGCCTGTGGAACTGGTGCAATGCGAGACGGTGGATTTACAGGTGCCCGCGACGGCGGAGTTTGTCATTGAAGGCAGGTTTGTTCTCGATTCGGAAACCACCATCGGCAATCACTCCAATCCGGTTGGTTACTACGACGCCATCCAGATATTTCCGCGCTTTGAAGTGACCTGCATTACCCATCGCAAGAAGCCGCTGTGGTACGCGACCATGGAGATGGTGCCGCCTTTTGATCACAACTATCAGGCATTGCTACCCGTTGAAACTGAAGTACTGGCCGACCTGCAGCGCAAAATCCCCGAGGTCAAGGATGTCGTTGTGACACCCAATATGACCTACGTCGTTCAACTTAGCGTGGATGGTGCGAGCAAGCCTCACTCAGAATTTGGCAAATATGTGCTGCACGCTGTGTGGGGCTCCGCCGGACGCTGGGGACGCACGGCCAAAATCGTCTACGTGGTTGGCCCCGACGTTGATCCCTATGACATGGATTCCATCGAATGGGCTGTGGCCACGCGAGTCCAGCCGGCTACCGATACCATTATTAATGAGTCGGCGCAGGCCTTTGTGCTCGACCCCTCGGCGACGAAGGGGCCGCATGGCTTCCCGGTCACCGGTTCGCAAATCGGCATTGATG
>CAWKLL010000018.1:0-29242 GCA_963850255.1 uncultured Gammaproteobacteria bacterium | reverse complement strand
AGGGTATGCAGCAGCACCATCGGAATGGCTACGGTCAGACCCAGCACCGTGGTCACCAGTGCCTGTGAAATACCACCGGCCATCAGTTTGGGATCGCCGGTGCCATACAGGGTAATGGCCTGGAAAGTCTGAATCATGCCGGTCACCGTACCAAGCAGACCCATCAGTGGTGCGACCACGCCGATTATCTTGATAAACAACAGCGCACGATTAAGCGCCGGCGTTTCCTTGAATATCGCCTCCGACATCTTCAGCTCCAGCGTTTCCGTGTCCACGGATTTGTTGGAACTGTAAACGCCGAGCACGCGACCCAGCGCATTGTCATCATTGGGCGTGTCGTTGCTGAGCTGCGCACTGACTTTGCGGCTGGCAATACTCAGAACCACCATGCGCTCCAGCGCAATCAGCAAGCCGATGATGCCCAGGGCGATAATCAGGTAGCCAACTGTGCCACCCTGCTGTACGCGCTCGGTCAGATTCGGACGCGCTACCAGGGAATTAAGCACACCACCCAAAGTAGGATCAAAACCAAACTGCACTTTACCGCTGGTAGCGTTGAATAAATCGGCTGTGCTGTCGGTAAAACGTCCCTGTTCAGGCTGACGCGGCAGCTCGGAAACCGTGCCGGTCGTCGGCTCGAATTTCAGATACTTGCCTTCGTCAACAATATTGAATACGCCGACACGGACCACTTCACGCGGCGCCTTGGTGCCTTCAAGGTCGATCACATCGGCGGTAAAGCGCACCACGCGGCCGCTCTCAGTCATTTCACGCTGCAATTCAAACCACAGCTGCTCGATTTCACCCAGCGATGGCAGTTGCGAACTACTGCCGATCTTCTTGGCCAGTCCTTCGAGGAACTCGCCACGATCAGGGTACTGAATATTGGTCAGCGAACTGTCGAAGCGAGCCCGCGAATCACCGGCCACTTGCTGCATCACGCCGAACAGCTCTTTCAATGAACCCAGACGCTGATCAAGTGTCGCGGTCAATTCGGCGATTTCGCCTTCGTTGACGTCATAGGCAGACTCGAGCTGCTCGCTGCGATTTTCAGCGGCGCGCTTGGTGGCCTGAGACTGATTAAGCAGTTTTTGCTGCTCGCTTTTGGCGCCGGCAAACTCACGCTCGCGCTGCTGGTTTTCGCGGTTGTCGCTGACGCGACCCTGCTCAACCAGACGCAGCAGTTCGCTCATCGACTTGGCCTTCGGCGCATCCTGAGCCTGAGCAGCCGTCAAAGCCAGCAGGCTAAGACAGACAAGGGCGGCCATCGCCGTCGAAACATTAGTAAGCGTTCTCATCAGCCGGCCTCCGGAGCGTCAACAGGCAACAGCACCAGGTCAGGTGCTACCTGCTTCTTGGCGATCTGCAAACCAAATTTGATCTGATTCTTGAATTCATTGCCGAGAGCAACCCAGCCACCGCTTTCCGCGTCCCAGGCGCCGGAGATCTTGCCGTCTTCCGTCTGGTATACGAGCGCGATGCGACCGACGCGCAGAAAATCGACCTGGCGGGTGGCGTTATCGATGGTCAGGTCGCCTTTGTAGGCTTCGATGGTACGACCGAAATCATTCTCGATCTGATAGGCCTCGGTAACCTTGCGGAACTTCTCCGACACGGTGACATCCTGGCGTTCCATCAGCTCGCGCAGCCCGGCGACCCGGTTGCGGCGTTCATCAAGCAGAAAAGGCGTATCCAACTCTACAAACTGCTCCAGACCATCGATCATCTTGGTCATGATCGGAACGATCTGGCGATTAATAACTTCGACCTGGTCGATGGAATCGGCGAGTTCCACCATCTGGCGCTTCTGGTTGTCCACCTGACGCTGCAACAGGGTGTTATAGATATTGAGACCTTCGATTTCCTTCAGTACCGCTTTGTACTGATCCTCGAGGCTGCGCGTCTGCTTCACGACATTGTCGATTCGCTCCTGCGACTCCTGAGCAATGCGCGTGCGGGTCGTTTCCGCCTTCAGCACATTATCGAGGGACTGAGTCGTACCGGTCAGTGGCAGCATCAGCGCAGTCAATACGCTCGCCGTCACGATCCACGACTTCCAGTTAGTTGGATTCATGAAGGATCCCCTTGACGTTGTTCGAAATTAGGTCAATGCGGCATCAGACACCCGCGCTTTCTTCCGGAAGAAAGCGAGTACGTCCGAATTTGCCTACCTTACTACCGTGGATAGCAAACTGCATCAGCCTGTGGTTGCCATAATTCGGCGTGTGCCGGTGCGTATGCCGACAATTGTTCCCACACGAGACGGGCCTCTATCCGTTGTTAACCGGCATGCTGACGACACCCTCGCAATGCAGCCGGAACCCGCCAAGCATTGCCAATCTGGCGACGTTTGACGGAAACCCGAGAATAGCACAGCAAATGGCTTGTGCAGCCGCCATTGCTGCAAATTCCTGTTCGCGATGCAGCCTGTTGACAGCGCTGAATCGATCCCTGAACATCTGCCTATGTCTAATGAGTCCGCGATGTATACAAAGAAGCTGGCCCCGCGTCCGGGGAATGGCGTATTATTGCCGGCCGATTTTCTGCTCCTTGACCTTGCGAGACGAAGGTGCGGGCCACCGGCCGCCTGAGATCAGGCAGCTGACGCAAAGGACC
This sequence comes from uncultured Gammaproteobacteria bacterium, assembly GCA_963850255.1. Lineage (GTDB taxonomy): Bacteria > Pseudomonadota > Gammaproteobacteria > Steroidobacterales > J054. The sequence goes on along the minus strand of CAWKLL010000018.1, from coordinate 26,626 downwards.
CCGCACCCGGCAAGGTTGCGGGGTTTTTTTATGCCGTTGGATAACGAATTTACTGGGAGAGACTGATGAAGATTTATTCCGAGAGCGACGTCGACGCCGGCCAGCTGGCCGGCAAACGGGTCGCCGTGCTGGGCTACGGTAGCCAGGGCCGGGCCCATAGCCTGAATCTGCGCGATAGCGGAATCCAGGTGGTCATGGGCCTGCGCAAAGACGGCGCAACCTGGAAAAAGGCCAGCGCCGAAGGCCTGGAGGTCAAAGAGCCGGCAGACGCCATCGCTGATGCCGACCTGATTGCTTTCCTGCTGCCCGACACCGCCCAGGCGGCGCTCTATCAGTCCATCGAAGATCGTATTCCCCAGGGCGCCACCCTGTTGTTTGCGCATGGCTTCAACATTCACTACCAGCAGATCAAACCGCGTGCCGACCTGGATGTTGTGCTGATCGCCCCCAAGGGTCCGGGCGACCTGGTGCGCCGCCAGTACGAGCAGGGCAAGGGCGTACCCTGCCTGGTCGCCGTGGCTCAGGATGCCAGCGGCCACGCCAAGGCCAAGGCCCTGGCCTACGCACACGGCATCGGCGGATCGCGCGGCGGCGTGCTGGAAACCACTTTTGCTGAAGAAACCGAAACCGATCTGTTCGGCGAGCAAGCCGTGTTATGCGGCGGCGCGACAGAACTGGTCGTTGCGGGCTTCGAAACCCTGGTCGACGCCGGCTACCAGCCGGAAGTGGCCTATTTCGAATGCATGCATGAACTCAAGCTGATCGTCGACCTGCTGCATGAGGGCGGACTGGCGAAGATGCACGAGTTCATCAGCGAGACGGCGCAATACGGCGACCTGGTCAGCGGACCGCGGGTCATCGACCAGCATGCCCGCGAGCGCATGAAGGAAGTGCTCAAGGACATTCAGGACGGCGTCTTTGCGCGCAACTGGATTGAAGAAAACAAGCAGGGCAAGCCCGAGTTTAATCGCATGCTCAAGGCGGACCTGGATAACCCCATTGAGACCGTCGGCGCGCAGCTGCGCGGCCGTATGTCCTGGCTGAACGAGGAGACCTAGGCCGGTTGCTGGCCGGCAAAACACCCTGCGGCAACGCCGGGTTAGTACGGAGAAGGAAGATGACTGAGCAAGCAGACAATCGGGTCGTAATATTTGATACGACCCTGCGCGACGGCGAACAGGCACCGGGCTGCAGCATGACGCTGCGCGAAAAGCTCCGCGTGGCCGGCGCGCTCCGTGACCTGCGTGTGGATGTCATCGAAGCCGGCTTTGCCGCGGCGTCGCCGGGAGACTTCGAGTCAGTGTCAGCTATCGCCCGGGAAATCGAGGGGCCGCGCATTGCCAGCCTGGCCCGCTGCCATCCCGGCGATATCGAAAAAGCTGCCCGGGCAGTGGAATCAGCTGGCAAGGCGCGCATCCACGTGTTTGTTGCAACCAGCGAAATTCACCGCAAATACAAGCTGGAACTGGCCAAGGAAGAGATCATTCGGACCGCTGTTGATGCCGTCAGACTGGCTCGCCAGGCCTGCGAGGATGTGGAGTTTTCTGCCGAAGACGCTTCCCGCACCGAGCCTGCCTATCTGGCAGAGGTAATCTCTGCGGTGATCGAAGCCGGTGCCAACACGGTAAATATCCCGGACACAGTGGGTTATACCGTGCCCGACGAGTTCTCACGATTGTTCACCTATCTGCGTGAGCACGTTGACGGCATCGAACGCGCAAGGCTGAGCGTTCACTGCCACAACGACCTGGGAATGGCCGTGGCCAACAGCCTGGCTGCTGTCGGTGCCGGCGCACGGCAGATCGAGTGCACCATCAACGGCATCGGCGAGCGCGCCGGCAACTGCTCGCTGGAAGAAGTCGTAATGGCGATCCACACACGCGCCGAACACCTGGGCGTTGAAACCGGCGTGAATACCCGGCTGCTCTACCCGACCAGCCGACTGGTCTCGAGCATTACCGGCATGCACGTGCCGCGTAACAAGGCCGTGGTCGGTGAAAATGCCTTTGCCCACGAAGCCGGCATTCATCAGCACGGCATGCTCAAGCACGCATCGACCTACGAGATCATGCGCCCCGAGGATGTGGGCCTGGGACGTTCAAACCTGGTACTGGGCAAGCACAGCGGCCGGCATGCCTTTCGAGAGCGGGTCGAGGAGCTGGGCTTTCGCCTGGATGACGAGCAGCTGAACCGTGCTTTCCAGGAGTTCAAGAAGCTCGCCGATCGGAAGAAAGAAATGTTCGATGCCGATATCGAGGCCATCATTATGAATGCCGAAGGCGGCAGCACTGGCCCCTGGCAAATGGACGAACTTCAGATTACCGCCGGCACTGGCGCGATAGCTGCGGCTGCGGTGCGCATGTCTCACAGTGACGGACAAATCGTCAATGAAGCCGCAGTTGGCGATGGCCCCGTGGAAGCCGCCTGCAAAGCGCTCGAGCGAGCCACAGGGGTTGATCTGGCGCTAACTAATTTTGAGGTCCGCAGCGTGACCATGGGCGAAGACGCTCAGGGTGAGGTCACCGTAACGGTGGAATATAATGGCCATAGCTACCGAGGTAACGGTGTCAGTACAGATATTGTTGAAGCGGGAGCACTGGCCTATCTCGAGGTCATCAACCGAATCTGCCGCAAAACAATGATCAGCGGCGATCCGGACCCGGAAATTGCTGAGCAAATCGCCACTATATAGTGACGGACTTGCGCTTGGGAGAGCATGGCAGCCATGAAGACGAGTAAATGGATCTGGTTTAACGGGCAACTGGTGCCCTGGGAATCAGCCAACGTGCATGTACTAACGCATGCATTGCACTACGGGTCTTCAGTTTTCGAGGGCATCCGCGTCTATCCGACACCGAAAGGATCAGTGATTTTCCGGCTCGGCGCGCACAGCCGACGACTGCTGGACTCTGCCAAGATCCACAAGATCAGGGTGCCCTACTCGGCTGCGCAGCTGGACAGCGCCTGTCGCGAAGTTATTCTGCGCAACGATCTGAGCAACGGCGCCTATATTCGCCCCATCGCATTTCGCGGCTATGGTGATATCGGCCTCGCACCGCCGCCGGATCATCCCGTGGATGTCGCGGTCGCCGCCTGGGAATGGGGCGCCTACCTGGGCGCTGACGGGCTCGAAAAAGGTGTCGACGTCTGCATATCTTCCTGGCAACGGGTGGCTCCGAACACCATCCCGGCGCTGGCCAAGGCCGGCGGCAACTACCTGTCCAGCACCCTGGTCAGCCTGGAAGCTCGTGAGCGCGGCTTTGCCGAGGGCATCGCCCTGTCCTCCGACGGCACTGTCAGCGAAGGCGCCGGCGAAAACCTCTTCCTGGTTCGCGACGGCGTCATTCTATACGCCGCCCGCTGCGGCCTCCATCCTGACCGGTATCACCCGCGACGCGGTGATTACGCTGGCGCGGGAGCTCGGCCTGCGGGTAGAAGAACGTTCACTGCCGCGCGAAATGCTGTATATCGCCGATGAGATCTTTCTAACCGGCACGGCCGCCGAAATCACCCCGGTGCGTTCCGTTGATCGGCATCGAAATCGGTAACGGCGGCCGCGGTGAAATTACCCGGCGCTTGCAGGCAGCCTTTTTCGGGCTGTTTGACGGTGACAACGGAAGATCAGTGGGGCTGGCTGGATCCGGTAAAAACGGACGATGCAACGGAGCTAGCCGCCAACAAATAAAACCCGTCGGCCAGCCGGCCGGCCATGTCACCTGGAGATTACCGAGTTATGAGCGGCCAATCGTTATTCGAAAAGGTCTGGGAAGACCATATTGTGGTGCCGGAAGGACCCGAAAACCCTGCGGTACTCTACATCGACCTGCACCTGATTCATGAGGTCACCACGCCGCAGGCGTTCAACCTGATGCGCGAACTGGGTCTGAAAGTCCGTCGCCCGGACCTGACCCTGGCAACCATGGATCACTCCACACCCACCGTACCGCTGCCGAGCCTGGCAGAGCTGGAAGTGGTCGCGGAAACCGCGGCAGCCGGACAGATTCGCGCGATGATCAAGAACTGCGAAGACTTCGGCATCGCGCTGTAAGGATTCGGCAGCGACTATCGCGGCATCGTGCATGTCATCGGGCCGGAACTGGGTGCCACACAACCGGGCAAAACCATCGTCTGCGGTGACAGCCACTCCTCCACGCACGGCGCCTTCGGCGCCCTGGCCTTTGGTATCGGCAGCACCGAAGTCGGCCATGTGCTGGCAAGCCAATGCCTGCTGCAGCGCAAACCCAAGACCATGGCCATTAATGTTGAGGGACAATTGCAGCCAGGCGTCAGCGCCAAGGACATCATCCTGGCGATCATCGGCCAAATCGGCGTTGACGGCGGTGTCGGCCACGTCATCGAGTTTCGCGGCAGCGCCATTCGCGCGATGAGCATGGAAGAGCGCATGACGATCTGCAATATGTCCATCGAAGGCGGCGCTCGCGCCGGCATGATGGCGCCGGACGACACCACCATCGAATTCCTGGCCGGCCGCCCGCTGGCTGCCGCACGGCGACGCCTGGGACGCGGCGCGTGAAACGCTGGCGGGCATTGCCGTCCGATCCGGATGCGCGTGTTCGACCGGGAAGTCGGATCGACGTCAGCAGCCTGCCGCCGATGGTGACCTTCGGCACGAACCCGGGCATGGTGGTTCCCGTGACCGTGTCGTACCAAGCGACGGAGACCATGAGCTGAGCCTGGGCAAGGCGCTCGACTACATGGGGCTGAAAGCCGGTCAGCCATGCTGGGCACACCGGTAAACGTGGTTTTCGTCGGCAGTTGCACCAACTCACGCATCACCGACCTACGCGAGGCGGCGAGCCTATCTGAAGGGCCGCAAGGTGGCGGATACCGTGCGCATGCTGGTTGTCCCCGGCTCCCAGCACATCAAGAAGCAGGCCGAAGCGGAAGGACTAGACGAGATCTTCACCGCCGCTGGCGCCGAATGGCGCGAGTCGGGCTGTTCCATGTGCCTGGGCATGAACGGCGACGTGGTACCGGCCGGCCAGCTGTGCGTCAGCACCAGTAACCGCAACTTCGAAGGCCGCCAGGGCGTTGGTTCGCGCACGGTGCTGGCCAGCCCCGCTACCGCCTGCGCGTCAGCCGTCGCCGGCCATATCGCCGATCCGCGCGAACTGCTCGGCCAATAAGCCCCGCAAAGGAAACCGATCATGGAAAAAGTAACTCACATCGAATCGCCCACCGTGGTGCTGGCGCAGACAGATATTGATACCGATCAGATCATGCCTGCTCGTTATCTGACCACCACCAACAAAGAAGGTCTGGGCAAAGCCGCCTTCGCCGACTGGCGCTACGACAAACAAGGCAATCCCATCGCGGATTTCCCGTTAAACCTGCCGGGTGCAACCGCCAGCAAGATCCTGGTCGCCGGCAACAACTTCGGCTGCGGCTCATCGCGTGAGCACGCACCCTGGGGCCTGGTGGACTTCGGCTTTCGCGCCGTCATCAGCTCGCAGATCGCTGATATTTTTCGCAATAACTCACTTAAAAACGGCCTGGTGCCGGTCATCGTCCCGGCCGATGTCAACGACTGGCTAATCGAAAATCCGGGGGTCGTGGTCAAGATTGATGTCGAAACGCAAAGTCTGGCTCTGCCGGATGGCCGCAGTATTGAGTTTCCCCTCGACGGCTTCTCCAAGCACTGCCTGATGGAAGGCGTCGACCAGCTTGGCTACCTGCTAAATCGCTCAGACGCCATCAGCCAATTCGAACAAAGCCGCTCATGGCAGCCCTGATTGCGGTCCTGCCGGGCGATGGCATCGGTCCGGAAGTTACGCGTGAGGCGCTACGGGTACTGAAGGCTGCTGCCGACCAGGCCGATTTCAACATTGAGATCCGTGAAGGTCTCATCGGTGGTGCAGCCATCGACGCCGGTGGCGAGCCCTTCCCCGCCGAAACCCGCGCGTTGAGCAAAGAAGCAGACGCGGTGCTGCTGGGCGCCGTAGGCGATCCGCGCTGGAATGATCCCAACCTTAAGGTCCGACCCGAACAGGGCCTGCTGGACCTGCGCGCTGCTATGCAGGTCTACGCAAACCTGCGTCCGGTAGTCACCCATCCCACCCTCTACGATGCCTCGCCGCTCAAAGCAGAACGCCTGCAAGGGGTCGACATCCTTGTGGTCAGGGAACTCACCGGCGGTATCTATTTCGGCGAGAAAACCCGCAACAAAGATAGCGCCAGCGACCTGTGCACCTACGAACGCTACGAGATCGAACGCGTGGTGCGGATGGCGGCGGAACTGGCGCAAGGCCGGCGCAGTAAGCTTACCTCGGTCGACAAGGCCAACGTACTCGATACCTCGCGCCTGTGGCGCGGCGTAACCACAGAGTTGATGGAAAAAGATTTCCCGGACGTGCAGCTGGAACACGTGCTGGTGGATGCGGCGGCCATGCATCTACTCTCGCGCGCAGCAGATTTTGACGTCATCGTCACGGAAAACATGTTCGGCGACATTCTTACCGATGAAGCTTCGATGCTGTGTGGTTCCATGGGCATGCTGCCTTCAGCCTCGCTGAATGCCGAGCGCAAAGGCTTGTATGAACCTATTCACGGTTCGGCCCCGGATATCGCCGGACGCGGTATCGCTAATCCCTGCGGCACCATCCTCAGTGTTGCACTGATGCTCGACTATTCACTCGGCCAGCCCGAAATTGCTGCGCGCATTCAAGCCGCCGTAATGCAGGCCTTGCAAGACGGCCAGCGCACCGGCGATGTGGCCGGCGACGGGCCAAGTATTGGCACACAGGCCATGGGCGATGCGGTTATTGCCGCGCTGGAAAAAGTCTGAGTTTTCTTGCCCTGCGCCTGAACCTGCGCGAGTAACCAACGCCGCTCAGCGCGGGATGCTTGTCACAATCACCTAGCCCTGGGCCGCAGCCAGTGCGTGATCAATGTCGGCCAACAGGTCGGCCGACGCCTCGATGCCCACAGACAGGCGCAACAAACCCTTGCTAATCCCGGCAGCCTGCAGCGCAGCGTCGTCATAGGTCGCATGACTCATGCTGGGCGGATGGCAGACCAGGCTTTCGACACCCCCCAGCGACACGGCCAGGGAAAACAGTTCAAGGCGCTCCAGGAAGCGGCGCACCGCGGCTTCGCCACCGGCCAGCTCGAAACTCAGCATGCCACCGTAGCCATCCTGCTGACGTGCCGCCAGCGCATGCCAGGGACTATCCGCCAGGCCGGGATAATGCACCGCGCTGACGGCTGCATGCCCGCTCAGCAACTCGGCCAAAGCGCGCGCATTTTCTTCGTGCTGACGCATACGCGGGAATAAGGTCCGCAATCCACGCAGGGTCAGGTAGCTATCAAAGGGTGCGCCGGAAATGCCCAGGGTATTGGCCCACAACTGCATCTGCGCATGCAGATCGGCCGTTGCGGCGATTATCGCTCCGCCCACCACGTCGCTGTGGCCATTCAGAAACTTGGTAGTGGAATGCATGACCAGGTCAGCACCGTGTTCTATCGGCCGCTGCAGTGCCGGGGTCAGAAAAGTATTGTCCACCGCCACCAGCGCACCCACAGCCTTGGCGCGTTCACTGACCGCGGCAAGATCTACCACGCGCATCAGGGGGTTCGTGGGTGACTCCACCCAGACCAGCTTGGGGCGGCGGCGCAGCGATTTTTCCAACGCCCGCAGATCTGTCTGGTCGACTAATTCGACGTCAAACAGACCGCGCGCCTGGCATTGCCGAAACAGCCGGAAACTGCCGCCGTAGCAATCTATCGGCGCGACCATCCGGTCACCAGGGTCGAGCAGCTGGCAGGCCAGGTGAATGGCCGCCATCCCGGTCGCGGTAATCGTGCCTCCCTCACCGCCTTCCAGCTCAGACAGGGCCGCTCCGAGCTGATCCCGTGTCGGATTCCCCGAACGGGTGTAGTCGTAGGCCCTGGGCTCGCCGTAGCCTGAAAAATTAAACGTCGAGGTGAGATAAACCGGCGGCATGACAGCGCCATGCTGATGGTCCGAATCGACCCCGGCGCGCACGCTCCGGGTCTGTCTGCGATCTGCTTTGCTCACCTGTTCTCTCTGCTGTCCGGCGGTGCCCCGCAAGGGCGCCGGAGTGTAGGGCTGGGCCGGCAACAGGGTCAAATACCAGCCAATGCTTGTTTTACCTGTTCTAGTGTACTAGCATGCTAATACATTAATACATTCGAGTAGCGATGAAAGATCACCGCACACTCAGCCGCCGCGAGGAGCAAGCGGCTGAAGAGGCCCTGTATCGGGCAATTCTTACACTGCGCAGCCCGGCCGAATGCCGGGCTTTCTTTATCGACCTGTGCACGCCGGCCGAGCTACAGGCGCTGAAGGACCGCTGGACAGTGGTGGAATTGCTCGAGGAAGGTCTTACCTATCGCCAGATTCATGACCGCAGCGGCGTGAGTCTGACCACCATCGGGCGCGTGGCCCGTTGCCTGGCTGATGGTGCCGGTGGCTACACCAAAGCTCTAGACAACTTAAAGAAGTAGTAATAAGTGATTGATAAAAAAACACGTATCAAGCTAGCTGTCCAAAAGTCCGGGCGCCTGACGGATCACTCTCTGGACCTGTTGCAGCGCTGTGGACTGAAGTACACCCGCGGCCGCGACCAGCTGATTGCCTTCGGGGAAAACATGCCGCTGGATATTCTGCTGGTCCGGGATGACGATATTCCGGGCCTGGTGCGCGACGATGTCTGCGACCTGGGCGTGGTCGGCCTGAATATTGTCGAGGAAGCGCGCCTGGCCTTTGCCGCCGAGGGCAACAGCGCGCCCTTCTCAATCCTGCGCAAACTGGATTACGGCCACTGCCGTCTGTCCTTCGGTTATCCGGAAAACGGCCCGGCCCAGGATGCCAGCAAGCTGAACGGCACGCGCATCGCGACCAGTTATCCGGCCATCGTCAAGGACTACCTGGCGCGCAACGATATGCAGGCCACGGTGGTGGAGTTTTCAGGCGCGGTAGAAATAGCCCCCAGCCTGGGACGCGCTGATGTGATCTGTGATCTGGTCTCTACAGGCACCACCATGGCGGCCAACAACATCCGCGAAGGTGAGACGATCCTGGAGAGCGAGGCCGTCATCATCCAGACGCCCATTGCCATTCCCGCTGCCAAGCAGGAATGGATAGATCGCATCATGCAGCGGGTTGAAGGCGTGATGCAGGTGCGCGAGAGCAAGTACATCATGATGCACGCCCCGAAGGCTGCACTGGCAAAGATTTCCGCGCTGCTGCCCGGCTCCGAGGCACCCACCGTGTTGCCGCTGGACGGCTGCGATGAAAAAGTCGCGGTGCACGTGGTGTGTCGCGAGAACGTGTTCTGGGAAACGCTGGAAAACCTCAAAGAGGTCGGCGCGAGTTCCATCCTGGTGGTGCCTGTGGAGAAAATGCTGGCATGAGCGCGTTGCAAGTCAGTAGCTGGAATGACCTCGACGAAAGTCAGCGCAGCGCCCTGCTCAGTCGGCCCGCGGTACGCGCCAATCCGTCCATGGCAGGCCGGGTGGCCGAGATCATGGCGGCCGTACGCCACGAGGGTGACGCCGCCCTGCTGCGCCTGACCGCTGAGCTCGACGGCGCAGAACTGGATTCGCTGCGTGTCAGCGAGCGCCGAGGCCGAGCGGCTCGTTCTAGCCTTAGCGCCGAGGCCATTGCCGCCATTGAAACGGCGATCACAAATGTTCATTGCTTCCACAGCGCACAACGCAGCGAAGGCCTGCGCGTAGAGACTGCCCCCGGGGTGCTCTGCGAGCGCCAGTCCCGGCCCATTGATGCCGTCGGGCTGTACGTGCCGGCCGGCAGCGCGCCGCTGCCCTCCACGGCCATCATGCTGGCGGTACCTGCTGCGCTGGCCAACTGCCCGCGTGCGCGTGCTGTGCACGCCGCCACGACCCGACGGGCGCGCCGACCCGGCCGTGGTAGTGGCCGCACAAAGCTGTGGCATCGAGCAGATTTTCAAGCTCGGTGGCGCTCAGGCGGTGGCCGCCATGGCCTACGGCAGCGAGTCGATTCCCAAGGTCGACAAAATCTTTGGGCCGGGCAATGCCTGGGTCACGGCCGCCAAGCAGGCTGCCGCCGCTGACGCCGAAGGCGCAGCGCTGGACATGCCGGCCGGGCCGTCCGAAGTGATGGTGGTGGCCGACGCCGGCGCCGACCCGCGCGCCGTAGCCCTGGATCTGCTTTCACAATCAGAACATGGCGCTGATTCGCAGTCGATCCTGGTCTGCCTGGATCGCGGCCAGGCCGAGGCGGTGAAGGCAGAAATTGCCAACGCCCTGCCCGCGCTGCCGCGACGAGAGATTATTGAGCAGGCTCTGGCGCATGGTGCCGTGATCCTCGTGGAGGATCTCGATCAGGCCTTCGAAGTGGTCAATCGCTATGCCCCGGAACACTTAATACTGCAGCTTAGTAATGCGCGAGAATACGTTGATACTATTAGAAATGCTGGCTCAGTATTTCTCGGCTACTGGACACCTGAATCGGTGGGAGACTATTGCAGCGGTACCAATCACGTACTGCCGACCTACGGCTATGCGCGCAACTACAGCGGCCTGTCCGTGAGCGATTTCCAGAAGCAGCTGACCTTCCAGGAGCTGACCTATGACGGTCTGGCCGGGCTGGCGCCGACGGTACTGACCCTGGCGCAACTCGAGGGCCTGGATGCACACGCCCAGGCGGTGAGCGTGCGGCTGAAAAGCGCCGCTGGGACGAGTGCAGCATGAGCGAACTGGAAACACTTTTCAGGCCGGAGCTACGCACACTGCGACCCTATCGGGCCGCTGAATACCTCAGCGGTTACCTGCGCCTGAACGCCAATGAAACACCATGGCGGCCGGCCGGTGACGATTCCGCAGCCGGATTGAATCGCTACCCGCAAGTGCGCCCTGTGACCCTGACAGAGCGGCTGGCCGCTCACTATCGGGTAGACCCCCAACAACTGCTGGTGACACGCGGCTCCAGCGAAGGCATCGAACTATTAATCCGGGCCACTTGCCGCAGCGGTCTGGACGATATAGTGATCTGCCCGCCCACTTTCGGCATGTATGCGGCCTACGCCCAGGTGCAGGGAGCCGGCATCATCGAGGTTGCCCTGCAGCACAACGCCGGCTTTACGCTCGACGTTGACGGCATAAAGGCGGCCTGGAACGAGCGCTGCAAGTTATTGTTTATCTGTTCGCCCAATAATCCCACCGGCAACTGCATGCCAGTGGAGCAGATCAGCGCGCTGTGCAGCACGCTGGCCGGTCGTGGCCTGGTGATCCTGGATGGCGCCTATCTGGAGTTTGCCGATACCGATCCCAGCCACGCATTGCTGGCCGAACATGACAACCTCGTGGTATTGCGAACCTTGTCGAAAGCGCTCGGTCTGGCTGGTGTGCGCTGTGGCGCTATGCTGGCCGACAGGGCCGTTATCAACATGCTCGGCCGGATAATGCCGCCTTACAGTCTGTCAACGCCCTGCACCGACGCGGTGCTGGCGGCACTCGACGAAGTCGCCGCCCGACAGGCGGATATCGCTGAGCTCATCGCCGAACGCGAACGCATGGCGAGCGCATTGGCGGCGAATCCGCAGATTCTCAAAGTCTGGCCGAGCAGCGCGAATTTCCTGCTGGTGCAGGCTCGCGATGCCAGCAAACTGGTGGCGAATGCCAAAGCCGGCGGCGTACTAATTCGGGATTTCTCCACCGATAAAGCGATACCCGGTTGTGTGCGCATTACCATCGCCACCGCCGAACAGAACAACCAATTGCTAAAGGCACTGGGTTAAAGCATGAGCGACGCATTGAAAATTGCCTTCCTGGACCGTGACGGCACCCTGATTTTGGAACCGGCTGACGAACAGGTCGACAGCCTGGACAAAGTCGCACTGGTCCCTGGCGTCGTCGCTGCCCTGCTGACCATGAAACAGGCCGGCTACGAGTTTGTAATGGTCAGCAACCAGGACGGTCTCGGTACCTCAAGTTTCCCCGAGCGAAACTTTAAACCGGTGCAAGATTTTGTCCTGCAGTTGTTGGAAAGTCAGGATATCGGCTTTCGTGCGGTGTTTATCTGCCCGCATCGACCGGGCGATGGCTGTACTTGCCGCAAACCCAAAACTGGCCTGCTGGACGAGTTTCTTGCCCAGAACAACATCGACAGGCAGGCGAGCGTGGTCATCGGTGATCGTGAAACGGACCTCGAGCTGGCGCGCAACCTCGGTCTGACCGGGATCCGGCTCGACCCCAAAAACCGTGGCGACTGGGCCGCCATTGCCCGCCAGCTCACTGCGCCGGAGCGCCGCGCCAGCGTAAGCCGCGAAACCCGGGAAACACGCATACAGGTCAGCCTGGATCTGGACAAGGAAAGCCCGATCGAAGTACAGACTGGCATCGGTTTTTTTGACCATATGCTCGAGCAAATTGCCAAGCATGGCGGCTTCTCGCTGCGCCTGCGTTGCGACGGAGATCTGGAGGTCGATGAACACCACACCGTGGAAGATACGGCGCTCGCGCTCGGCGAAGCTCTGCGTGAAGCGCTCGGCGACAAATTAGGCATCGCTCGCTATGGATTCTTGTTGCCCATGGATGAAGCGCGAGTGCAGGTAGCGCTGGATCTGTCCAATCGACCTTACTTCGTCTTCGAGGGTGAATTCCCGCGCGAGCAAGTTGGCGAGCTACCCACGGAGATGGTCAGCCATTTCTTTCGCTCCCTGGCCGAGAGTCTTCGCGCAGCCTTGCACATCACTGTCCAGGGAGAAAATACCCATCACATGGTCGAGGCGTGCTTTAAAGCCACCGGCCGCGCCCTGCGCCAGGCCAAGGCGCGCGAGGGCCGTGAACTGCCGAGCACCAAGGGCAGCCTGTAAGGCGTTGTGAGTATGAGCACCAAGGCACTGGCCATCATCGATGGCGGCGGCGCGAATATCGCCTCGCTAAAATTCGCTCTCGCCCGCCTGGACCGAGCAGACGCTGTGCTAACCAAGGATCCGGAGCTTATCCGCGAAGCCAGCCATGTGATTCTGCCGGGCGTTGGCGCTGCCCGCGATGCCATGCAGCGACTGGCAGCCGCCGAACTCTGCGAGGTCATCGGCGAGCTCCGTCAGCCATTGCTCGGCATCTGTCTTGGCATGCAACTCCTGTTTGAATCTTCCGCCGAAGATGACACTGATTGCCTGGGCCTGCTGCCGGGCCGTGCCGAACGCTTTATTCCCGCCGGCGAGCGCAGTGTTCCGCACATGGGCTGGAACCGGGTTTACCAAACGCAGGAGTCGCCGTTATTTAATGGCATACCTGAAGGTGCACAGTTTTATTTTGTGCACAGCTATGCCCTGCCCGTTGGCGACTACACCCTGGGCCGCTGCGATTACGGTCTGCCGTTTTCTGCGGTGGTTCAGCAAGGCAATATCATGGCTACCCAGTTTCACCCGGAACGCTCGGGCGCGCACGGTGCGCGCTTGCTCGCCAACTTTCTGGACTTGTAAGACATGGACGTAATTCCAGCCATAGATTTGCTCGGCGGTGACGTAGTTCGTCTGCTCAAGGGCGACTTCGACAAAGTCACTCGCTACCAGCAGGCGCCGGTAGAACTGGCACAGCGTTACCTGGATGCCGGTCTGAGGCAGCTGCACGCCGTTGACCTGGACGGCGCAAAGACCGGTGATCCGGTCAACCTGCCATTGATCAAGGCTTTCGCGGACACCGGCTTGCAGGTCCAGGCCGGCGGCGGCATTCGAACCATCGAACGCTTGCTGGCCCTGCTGGATGCCGGCGCACAACGCGCCGTGATTGGTTCCGTGGCCGTAGCACAACCGGACGAAGTCGCCGCCTGGATCGAGCAAGTCGGTGCGCAACGGATTGTGCTGGCCTTCGATGTTCGTCTCGATGATCAAGGGCTGCCGCTGGCCCAGACGCACGGCTGGACGCGCGGCAGCGGAGTTACCCTCTGGTCGCTGCTGGATCGCTACCAGGCCTCCGGTGTGCGCGATGTGTTGTGTACCGATATCGATCTGGACGGCACGCTGGAAGGCCCCAATCTCGCGCTCTATCGGGAATCTGTGCGCCGTTATCCGGAGATCCGCTTTATCGCCTCCGGGGGTGTCAGTCGTGCCGCCGACCTGCCTGCCCTGGCCGATACCGGTGTCGCCGCGGTGGTCTCGGGCAAGGCCTTGCTGGATGGCCGGCTAACGTTAGCGGAGATAGAAAAATTCTTGCGCGGCGCATAATTCCCTGCCTGGATGTGCGCGATGGCCAGGTGGTCAAGGGCGTGCAGTTTCGCGATCACGTGGTGATGGGTGACATCATGGAGCTGGCCGCCCGTTACCGCGCAGAAGGGGCCGACGAACTGGTGTTTTATGACATCACGGCCAGCCCGGACGGCCGCTCCGTCGACCGGCGGTGGATTAACCGGGTCGCCGAAGTGCTGGACATCCCCTTTTGCGTTGCCGGCGGTATACGCAGTGTTGCCGATGCCGAAGAAGTGCTGAACTACGGCGCTGACAAGGTCTCTATCAACAGTCCTGCGCTGGCAAGACCGGAACTGATTACCGAATTAGCCCGGCGCTTTGGCTCCCAATGCGTAGTTATCGGCATCGATAGTCGCGCCGAACAGCACAGCTATCGCGTCTACCAGTACACCGGTGATCCGGACAAGACCAAGCATAGCGGGCGGACGACCATAGACTGGGTGCGCGAAGTGCAGGAACGCGGCGCGGGCGAAATTGTGCTGAATTGTATGAATCAGGACGGTGTACGACGGGGCTACGACATTGACCAGCTTAAACTGGTACGTGACGCCGCCAGCATCCCGCTAATTGCATCCGGTGGCGCCGGCGAGATGGAACATTTCGCCGCTGTTTTTAAACAGGCGCGCGTCGACGGCGCCCTCGCCGCCAGCGTTTTTCATACTGCAGCGATCAACATCGGCGCGCTAAAACACTATTTGCGCCAGCAGGGCGTGGAGATACGGGAATGAACAATAACGGACTCGACTACCTCGAGGAATTGCAGCAAATCATCGAGAGTCGCAAGGTGGCGAGGACGGACGACAGTTACACGGCGCAGCTTTTTGCCGCCGGGACGTCCCGAATGGCGCAAAAAGTTGGCGAAGAAGGCGTCGAAGTAGCGCTGGCCGCCGTTCAAGGTGACAAGCTGCGGCTTAAGGCAGAAGCGGCTGATTTGGTCTATCACTTGTTGGTGTTGCTGCGCAGCCAGGAAATCAGCTTGCAGGACGTGGCCCAGGAACTGTCCAAGCGGCGTCGTTAGCAATACCGGTATCGCGATTGAAGAACAAACCATGACATCATCTACCGGCCAATCACCAGGCAAGCTCGGCAAGCCAGTCCTGGGCCTGGTGGTCTTAGCCGTGACCATCTCCGCTCAACCTGTGGCACGAACGATAAATCGTTTAGTGCTGAATACCACCGGCGACTATGCGTTCTGGGGGTTCATTTTGATGGGCCTGCTCGGCAGCGTACTGATTGCCGCCTATCTTGACGACGAGGAAGTGAAGGCATCCGTCGCGGGTTTTTTCGGCGGCATGCTCGTTTGGCACGGCCTGGCCGAAGGCTGCCTGCGATTTTTCGCCGATCAGTTCGGCGTCGATAAAATTCAGTACGGCGGATTTCCACTGGACGGCCGCTACGCACTGCTAATGGCCACGGCAACGATCCTGCTGGCCCTGTTTACGGTTTTCGGCCTGCTTAACCGCGAAACGCGCTGCAACTTTATGCGCTGGATATTGCGCCGACTACATTGGTCTCCCGGCAATCCGACGCCCGGCTATCAGCGCAGCTACGCGCGCATCGCGGCACTGGAAACCCTCTTTGTTCAGTGGCTGGTTTTTCTGCTGTTCCTGTATCTGGGTGGACGATTCGGCAGCGGCTTTTATCTCAGCATGCTGGCCTGGTGCAGTTTTCTGATTTGGCGATTATTCCGTTATCCGCGCGCCGGACTGGCGTTTCGCTATGCCATTCCCATTGCCGTGGTGCTGTTCTCACTGGTGGAAGTCGGGGCGTTCTTCGGGGCCTATCCGGAGTATTGGAAAGACCTGCTGGCGTATCCCGTCAGCAATCTGGCCACGCTTGGCGTGTTTGGCACCGGCGTGTGGTTGCTGTTAGTTCGAATTCCGTCGAACGCACGCGCTAAAGAATGAATTCCAGCGCAGGCTCGCGCAGGTTGTAGTGGGAACTCATCACATACCCATAGGCACCGGTATTGGCGATCAGCAACACGTCGCCTTCGTTGCAGGGAGGCAGCAAACGATCATTGCCCAAACGATCGCCGGTTTCGCAGTTAGGACCGACTATGTTTACCACCTGGGTTGCTGCTTCGCCGAGTCGACTCAGGTTGGCGATCTCGTGATAGGCACCATATAAAGCCGGACGAATCAGGGAATTCATGCCGGTACTGACGCCGACATACTGCACCTCGCCCTTGCCCTTGACCTGGGTCACAGTGGCCAGTAGCACTCCGGCATCGGCTACCACGTAACGACCAGGTTCGAGCCACAACTCATATTGCGGAACTGCAGCGCGCAAAGTTGCCAGGCTGGCATCCAGGGCAGCCATGTCCAAGGCCTGTTCACCGAATTTCTCCGGAACACCGAGCCCGCCACCCAGATCGAGAATCCGGACGTCCGGAAACGCAGAGGCCAGATCGATCAAGGTAGCCGCTACATCCTGCCAATTGTCAGCCTGCAGAATGCCGCTGCCCGTGTGTGCATGCAGGCCGACTACCCGCGCACCGGCACGCTCCGCCAACTGGCGCGCCTCGTCCAACTCAAACAGTGGAATACCAAATTTCGATTGCACGCCGGCGGTACGCACATGTTCGTGATGACCGCGCCCCTGACCCGTGTCGAGGCGCAGAATGACCTCGCGACCCGCAAAGGCATCGCCCCAATGGCGCAGCGGATGCAGGTTATCAAGGGTTACCCAGACGCCGGCCTGCAGCGCCTGTTCGTATTCTGATCGCGGCGCAAAATTGGGCGTAAACAAAATGCGCTCGCGCGGCAAGTCAGGAAACACCTCAAGCACCCGTTGAATCTCGCCGGGTGAAACACACTCGAAATTAACGCCGCTATCACCCACGCAACGCAACACTTCGCGATTGCTGTTGGCTTTAATAGCAAAGAACGAACGGTCAATATTCTGCAGGCCGGTCAGACGCTGACAGGCAGCCCGGACCGAAGCCAGATCATAGACGTACGCCGATGCCGACTTGGTCGCAATGCCAAGCAAAGCGTCACGCTGGTGATGCCACCATGGAACCGGCCGGTCTATTGCCGGCGCCGCTAAACGGTCCGCCTGCAGTGACTCCCAGCTCGGGCCGAACACCTCATCGTCTACACGCGGATGTACCAGCGTGTCGTGGAGACGCTGGACCAGTCGATGCGACTGGCCTTCTTCGACCACGAAACTCAGGTTGAGATCGCTGGCGGCCTGGCTCACCAGATGAATTCGATATTCCTCGAAGGCTTCCAGTGCCGGTCCGATCTCATGCAGGATGCCGCGGATCTTCCGCCCCACCAGGCTAACCACCTCGGCATCAGAAATTATGCGCACACGGCACAAACGTTCCAGGCGACTGCGCAGGCGTTCCAGGCTACGTTCGGACAACGGCTGCTGACCTGTATCCAGGGTCACGGTGACATTGCTCTCGGCTGTCGAGACCAGGTCCACAGACAGGCCCAGGTCACTGAAGCAGCGAAACGCATCGGCCAGAAAGCCGACTTCATGCCACATGCCGACGGTTTCCATCGACACGACAGTGATATTGCTGCGACTGGATAAAGCGGTAACCCGCGGCGCGTTACCGCCACTGCCCTCGCCGATCGCCGTGCCTTCCAGTTCCGGTCGCGACGTTGACAGCACGTGCAAGGGAATGCCGAAGCGGCGGACCGGACGTATACAACGCGGATGCAGCACGGAGCCCCCGGTAGAGGCAATTTCCTGGGCTTCTTCGTAGCTCAATTGGCGCAACACACGCGCACCCGGGACTATTTTCGGATTAGCGCTGAACATGCCCGGCACGTCAGTCCAGATTTCCAGGCGACGAGCCTGCAGGCGTGCGGCGAAATAGGCTGCCGAGGTATCAGAACCTCCGCGCCCCAGTAACACGCCCTCGCCCTGGGTATTGCTGGCAATAAAACCTTGGGTAATCAGAACACCAGGACGAGCCGAAAAGTTCTCCTGCAAAGCTTTATCAGGGCCGAATTCGCAGCTGGCCGAAAGATAGCTGGCCGCCTCGTCGTCATACTCCAGCTCGGCGCTGACCAGCACGTCGCGGGCATCAAGCCAATGAACGGGAAGACCCTGGCTGGCCAGATAGGCCGCGCCCAGGCGCGTTGCCATCAGTTCGCCGAGGGCCATAACACGGGCCTGGACCCGCGGACTCGCCTCACGCACCAGCCGGATACCGGCCAGCAACTGGTCAAGCTCGGCCAGATCGTTAGCCAGCAAGACCTCTCCATCCAGACCGAGGTCACGGGCCAGCTGCACATGACCATCAAATATTTCGTCGCGTAACGCCTGCTCGCTGCCGGCTGCTGCTGCCGCGAGCGCGAGTTCCAGTCGATTGGACATACCGGCCAGCGCCGAGTGCACGACCAGCGGCCGGAGGCCGGCTTCCAGTCGAGAACGGATCAGGTCACGGATCGTCTGCCAGCGATCGACGGTGGACACGCTGGTGCCACCAAATTTCAACACGATCCAGTCGGACCGGCTGGCTATATTTTCAGCTTCTTCATTCATGTCTATTGAGCCTGGCGGCCCATTGTTGCTCAGGGCTTGGTGGTAACCGCGCCTTCCGACGCCGAGCTGACCAGTTTGGCGTACTTGCGCAGAATCCCGGCACCCGCCTTGTCCGCCGGCGGCGTCCATGCAGCGCGCCGACGCGCCAGTTCGGCATCATCAACCTGCAATTCAACGCGCCGTTGTTCAGCGTCGATGGTGATTTGGTCGCCGTCCTCGACCAGCGCAATCGGTCCGCCAACGGCAGCTTCGGGTGTTACGTGACCGACCACGAAGCCGTGGCTGCCGCCGGAAAAGCGGCCGTCGGTAATCAACGCGACCTTGTCGCCCAGACCCTTGCCCATGATGGCGCCGGTGGGACTCAGCATCTCGCGCATGCCGGGACCGCCGCGCGGACCCTCATAGCGAATCACGACGACGTCACCGGCGACGACCGTGCCATCGAGAATCGCTTGCAGGCTCTGTTCTTCCGAGTCGAAGCACGCGCGCAGTACCGGTGAAGCGCATGCCTTCCTTGCCGGTGATTTTGGCGACCGCGCCTTCCGGCGCCAGGTTGCCGTACAGCACCACCAGGTGACTGTCTTTCTTGATCGGAGCGTCGAAGCCGTGCATGATTTCCTGATCCGCGGGATAAGGCCGCACCTCAGCCAGATTCTCTGCCAGGGTCTTGCCGGTCACCGTCAGACAGTCGCCGTGCAGCAGACCTGCGTCGAGCAGCATCTTCATCAGCGGCTGCAATGCCGCCGATCGCGATCAGTTCAGACATCGCGTAGTGGCCGCTGGGACGCAGGTCGGCCAGCACCGGTACGCGTTGCGCCGATGCGAGTGAAGTCATCGAGTGCAAGCGGCATGCCGGCTTCGTGGGCGATGGCGAGCAGGTGCAGCACCGCATTGGTCGAACCACCCAGCGCGATGACCACGGTGATGGCGTTTTCGAAGGCTTCCAGGGTCAGGATGTCCGACGGTTTGATGTCCCGTCGATCAGTTCCACCACCGCGGCGCCGGCGTTCCGGCAGTCGTCACGCTTGTGCGCGGAAATGGCTTCCTGCGCGGAGCTGTTGGGCAGGCTCATGCCCAGGGCCTCGATGGCCGAGGCCATGGTGTTGGCGGTGTACATGCCGCCGCAGGAGCCGGGGCCGGGAATGGCGGTGCGTTCGACTTCCATTACAGCTCGTCGTCGGCAGACCTTGCCGGCGGCATGGCCGCCGACCGCTTCGAACACCGAGACGATGTCGCGGCGCTTCGGCGCCGGGCTGAATCGTGCCGCCGTAGACAAACACCGCGGCCGATTCAGGCGCGCCATGGCCATCACGCAGGCCGGCATGTTCTTGTCGCAGCCGCCGATGGCGACGAAGCCGTCAAAGCCCTCGCCGCCGACCACGGTTTCGATGGAGTCGGCAATGACTTCGCGCGACACCAGCGAGTAGCGCATGCCGGGCGTGCCCATGGAAATGCCGTCGGAAACGGTGATGGTGTTGAACAGCACGCTCTTGCCGCCGGCTGCATCGGCGCCCGTGCCGCGGCCTCGCGGCCAGTTCGTCGATGTGCATGTTGCAGGGCGTGACCATGCTCCAGGTCGACGCGATGCCGATCTGGCGGCTTGCGGAAATCGTCGTCGTTGAAACCCACCGCGCGCAGCATGGCGCGGCTCGGCGCCTGGGCGACGCCGTCGACTACCACACTGGAATAGCGGCGCTGGTCGTCAGACCCACCGGAACCGTTGTTATTCTGCTGGCTCATGGCACCCCACCGGCGCTTTAAACAGGCCGCGCATTCTACACGCGCGGCCGCCGTATGCCGACTGCCAGAGGGCTAGAGTTCGCCCTGCACGGCGTTGTCGCCGTCATCATCAAAAATAATCACCAGTGCTTCGGCGCTGGTGGTGGGAAAAGCTTCATTCAGGGATTCGATGCGCAGCTCAACTTCCTCGAGATACTCGGGCAAGGCATCGTCGACCAGTGGCCAGAGTATTTCCAGCCGGGTCTGTCCGGGCTCAAATTCGATATTCTGCTCGGCAAAGGCAAAGTCCTCGCCGACCCGGGCTGAACCTGCCACGGCGGATATGCGCAGGCGAATCCCCGGATGCCCGTCCGGCGCGCGCAGTCCAAGCCTGACAAATCCATCGCTCTCGCCGACCTCGTATTGGCTGTCGCGGAAACCCAGGGGGCCGCGCGAACTTACGCGTGGCGGCAAGGCAACGGGCTCCGCAGCTGACGCCGGCTGCAGCGGGTTTGCTGTCGGCGGCAAATCTTCGACAGCCTCGCTGGCAGACGAAGGCGATACATCGGCAGATATGACAACCGGGCTTTGCTCGGCGGCGTTCAGCGGGCCAGGCGCTTCCATGCTGGGATCACGTCCGGCTGGTTCGGCAACCGGCTCAGCCACCGACTGCGCTACTGATGTTACCGGCGAAGCTGCTTCGATCGTCGGCAACGAAGACGATGGTGATGCCGCCGGGCTTGTCTCGGGTTTGCTCTGAGGCCTTGGCACTGATTTAGCCGCAGGCTCCTGCGCAGGTAGCGGCGGTGCCGGATCGTTGATTGCCGCCGGAGGCGCTTGCACAGCTTTGCCGACAGCCCGACCCGGCAGGCTGACGATCGGCGGCGCGGGCGCCTTGGATGAACTCGTCACGGTCTGCCAGGCCGCATTGGCAAACTCACGGGCTTGCGGCAAGGCAAACCAGGCCAGTAAGGCGATCAAGCCGACCAGAACCGACAGCCACAAAACCCAGGAGCGCGCAGGTCGGCTCACCACGGGTTTCACCGGCGGCGCTGAAACAACGCGACGCTGCAACAGCTGCGCAAGTTCAGCGGCACTGATATCCCGATCCGCACGCCGAAACGAGAGTCCGCAGCGCAGCGCGGCCCACTGCGCGTCATCCAGCCCCGCTATGCGTTCAGGATCGGCAGCATCTGCCTCTGCCTCGCTGGCCGTGCGACGCCCATACGGACGGCTGCCGGACAGCATTCGGTAAATCATCACCGCAAAGGAGTAAACATCGTCGACGGGTTCGGGTGCCTGGCCGTCGAGTAATTCGCAGCTGGCATACTCGGCGGTAAGCGCCGGTGCGGCCGATTCACCGCGCAGCAGGCCGAAATCGAGCAGCTTGACCTGGCCGGCGGACGTCAAAAACAGATTGGCCGGCTTAAGATCCCCGTGCACGATGCCACGGGCGTGCGCATAGTCCAGCGCGGCAGCCGTGGATTCGATCACCCGTTCACATACAGACGCGTTGAGCGGCTCCGGATGGCAGCGATCCAGGCAAGCAGCCAGCGATTCACCGTCCAGCCATTCCGCAATGACAAAGGCCTGCGGCCCGTCCTCATCAAGACCGATCACGCGGGTAATGTTCGGATGCTGGAGTGTTTGCGCGTATAGCGCCTGGCGCTTCAACCGCGTGACATCGATCAGGCCGTCGCCGGCGGGCGCCAGAATCTTGATCGCCACCCCGGTATCGGCCATGCCCAGTTCGGCTGCCAGGCGATCGCTGGCGCGATACACGTCGGACAAGGGCCCCTGGGCGACGCATTCCTCAAGCTGATAGCGATGCCGCAGCAATACGCCTGCGCCCATCGACCGGCCCGGCACAACCTGCCTGTGAGTCTTGGTCGCCGACATTGCCCGGTTAACAACATCGGTCATGCCGTCGGTGGGCACTTCCTCGGTCACCAGGCGATGCAATTCATCGCTCAGGCTTCGATACTGATTCATGCTCAGTCGACGCTGCTGATGCGCTGTATCGAGCAAACTGCGCAGGGCGCCAGCCTGGTGCAGGTCGCGAAACAGCACCTCGGCCAGTATGGCCTTGACTTCGTCTATCCGGTCCTTGCCCGGACGCATGGCATCAATAGCCTCGTGCACCACAGCAAGGCCGCTATCGGCTGACTGATCTCTGATATCAGTAGAATCCGGACCGTCTGCTGCGGCCGGCAATGATTGACTCACAGCGGGAACCCTTAATTATTCTCGCGGACCATATGTCCGTGTTTATCCGTGAAATTGTAGCACTCTACGGCCCTAGCCTCGCGGTGAAATCAACGAGTCCGGGTCGTTCAAGACTTTGCCCGGATTCATGATTCCCTGCGGATCGAGGGCCTGTTTGAGGGCGCGCATCAGATCGAGCTCAACGCCACCCCGATAGCGCTCAAGGTCGGCAATTTTAAGCGCGCCAATCCCGTGTTCCGCGCTAAAACTACCGCCCAGTGCGGCCGCAATATCGTGTATTCGACGGCTAACCGGCTCCCATAGATCCAGAAATGCCCGGCCCGACATGTGCACCGGCTGATTCAGATTGAAATGCAGATTGCCGTCGCCGAGGTGGCCAAAGGCCACGATCCTGACGTCAGGTACCAGCTCGCGTGCCGCCGCCGATGCCGCGTTA
Source organism: uncultured Gammaproteobacteria bacterium (assembly GCA_963850255.1). GTDB lineage: Bacteria > Pseudomonadota > Gammaproteobacteria > Steroidobacterales > J054. Next base: position 3,523 of record CAWKLL010000018.1, on the reverse strand, counting down.
ATGAATTCATCGACGCGCGACACCGGCACGGCAATGTCATGCTTGATCCCGGCACCGGCAAGTTTCTGCGCTTCGGAAATATTATGACGAAGGCGCCAGAGCGCTTCGGCCTGGGTGTTGTTCTGGGCCACTACCGCATCCTGTAGTCGACCATGCTTCAGCTCGTCGGCGAGGAATTCCTCCAGTAGAGACTGGCCGTCAGGTCGGGAAGCCGCCAGCTCAATTAACAAATGCCAGGGATAGGCTTGCTCCAATGGTGCCCGGGTCGGCTGAATATGCTCGACTACCAGTTCCAGTGCCAGCTGGCTAATCAGTTCAAAGGCAACCAGGTCCTCGCCAAGGGCAGCGCGAGCGCGCGCGTAAACTTCTACGGCGGCAGCCGGGCTGGCCACCGCCAACCAGGCCGTGGCCCGAGAGCGCGGACGCGGATATAACTTGCAGGTTGCCGCGGTAATAAAACCAAGACTGCCCTCGGCGCCTATAAACAACTGCTTCAGGTCATAGCCGGTGTTGTCCTTGCGCAGGCCGCGCAGGGTATCTAAAACGCGTCCGTCGGCCAGCACGACTTCCAGGCCCAGCACCTGAGCGCGCATGTTGCCGTAGCGTAAAACGTTGATGCCGCCGGCATTGGTGGAAATATTCCCGCCCAACTGACAACTCCCCTCTGCTGCGAGGCTCAGCGGAAACAACCGATCCACCGCCGCAGCCTCGCTCTGCAGGTTCGCCAGAATGCACCCAGACTGCGCGGTCAGGGTGTAGTTAGCCGCATCAATTTCCAATACCTGGTTAAGGCGGCTGGCGCCGAGCAGGATCTGCGGCTGCGCGGGTGTGGAATGCGCAATGGCGCCCCCCACAAGCCCTGTATTGCCGCCCTGCGGAACGACGCCCACCTGATATTCGGCACACAAACGCAGGGTCGCAGACGCCTCCTCCGTGCTTGCCGGCAGCGCCAGTGCCAGCGCCTCGCCGCGAAACAGGCCACGCCATTCTGTTAAATGGGGCTCCAGGGCTTCACGATCAAGGATCAGGCCGGCCGGCGCCACGCAGGCGGCAAGACGGGCAAGAAACTCGCTGTGCCCCGCTACACCGACTGCCATGGACCTGTTTTCTTATACACGCTGGGGATAACCCGTTTTTCCGCTAAGATCCGTGCATGTTAAGTCGCCATCGATATGGTTTACAGCGCGGGAATGGAATCCAGCAATGACTAAGACAGACCTGCACGGCTTCACCGGTGCCGATGCCACCGCGCGACTGCTCGGCATGGAGGATGGCCTGAGCCTGACCCAGCGCAGCAACCTGCTGGAACTGGATCGCCAGCTCCATAGTTGCTGGGGTCTCGGCCGCAACTTCGTGCTGGGCTGGTCACCTCGCGAGCAGGATCTGCTACTACTGGTGGTGCCACATTACCGAATTGCCGAATATGCGCTGAATCAGGACAGTGAGGGCCACAATTTTCTGGCGCGCCTGCTGTCCGGGTCACGCCGCTATACCGTCCAGCAATTGGAACGCGCCGCGCGTTTGCTGACCACCGAACCCAGCAGCCTCCCGCTTCGCCAGGCGCTCAGCAACAGCGCCCTGGAAACTCAGATTATTGATGACCTGGTGCGTCGCTATAGCGTGAGCTACACGGGCGGCCGGGCCGTCGCTTTGTTCGACATCGTCGGCTTCAGCCTGCTCAGCCCGTTTGAGCAAATGACGCAACTCAACAGTTTGTCCTATTCACTGAATTCAGCGCACAGCAAAATGCTCGAAGGCCGCATGCATATTGATTTCGCCCGTTCCAGTACCGGAGATGGTTTTTACATCTGGAACCGCGCACAGGATCAGGCTGCCGACCTGCACCTGTATCATTTTATGCACCTGGTACTGGCAGACAATGCCATTGCGCGCGGTAAAGCGAACGGGCGCACCGTACCGATGCTACGCGCAGGTTTTCATGTCGGCAGTTGCTACGAGTTCTATCATGCCGAAGGCCTGAATCCGACGCTGTTCACCGATATCGTTGGCCAGGTAACCATTGAACTGGCACGCATAATCGAGAATGCATTGCCGGGCCAAATCCTGGTTGGTGAATTTCTGACCGGCAGCGCCGAGGAACAATTGCCGGAAACCGCGCCCTGTGGTGTGGATGCCGTGGCCTTTGTTCACCAGGCTCAGCACAATCTTTCGCAACTCAATGGTCTGGAATTATCCGGCGACGCCATTGAATCCATTAAATGCTATCTAACAGGTCGGGCGCAGGCCGACGGCAGTTTCAGCATTCGCAAGCTGGCCATTCACGACAAACACGGTCTGACCCGCAATGCTTTCAACGCCAAGGTCAATATCTACCGCCGCGCTGCTGAGCCGATCTTATTGGGCATCGAAGACCGACTGCTGCGCAAGGGCGCGGCCATGGCCCCCGCTCACTAAGCCGCTGCCAGCTAAGCCTGGCGGTCCCGGTCGGACTGTGCCGGAGCTTTTTCCCGATCAGCTACCGTCTGGTCCGCCGACGCTGTAACGGGATGCGATTCCTCGGCGAACATCTGCCAGACCGTCAGAAACAGGGCGGCCAGCACCGGTCCGGCGACGAACCCCGTAATTCCCAGCAAACTCAAGCCGCCCAGGGTGGACAGTAGGATCAGGTAGTCGGGCATCTTGGTGTCACGACCTACCAGGATAGGACGCAGCAGGTTGTCCATCAGGCCAATCACCACGCTGCCAAACACGACCAGCACGGCGGCCTTGCCCCAGTCGCCCGTGGCGGCCAGGTAAATCGCTGCAGGCAGCCAGACCACGGCGGCTCCCACGGCCGGCAGGACCGACATGATGACCATCACCACACCCCAGAACACCGCGCCCTGAATACCGAGTACGGCAAAAATCAGCCCGCCAAGGAACCCCTGCAAAGCACCTACTACCAGCGTGCCCTTGATGGTCGCCCGTGAAACTTCGGCAAATTTCTGGAACAGGCGACGCTCCTGATGGTCGGGCAGCGGCATCGCAAAAACCAACTGCTCCAGGATCTTTTTGCCGTCGCGTAGCACGAAGAACAACAGGTACAGCATGATGAAAAACTTAACTACAAATACCGCCACGTTCTGGCCGGTGGTAAGCGCCAGAGAAGCGATGAACTGGCTGCCGCGGACGGCCGCAGCGGTGAGTTTGCCCGGCAATTCGTTCAGGTCCACACCAAGCTTTGCGGCCCATTCATTGACCTGCGGCAGCATGCCCTGCAGCCAGGTCAACACGGCGCCCGGATCCAGCTCACCCGACTGTATTCTCAGGTAGACCCCGGCGGCCTCGTTGACCAGTGCGCCGCCCAGAAACATGGCCGGCACCAGCACCGTGAACAGAATCAGCAGCACGCCCAGGGCGGCAGCCAGAGAACTCCGACCGGCCAAATGCGGCTCCAGCCAGCGCTGCACAGGCTGAAACAGGATGCCAAGAATCGCGGCCCAGAAAATTGGCTGCCAAAAGCCTATCAACAAGGCCCCGAAGGCCAGCGTTGCGGCGATCAGCAGGCCAATGAAAAACGGAT
>CAWKLL010000017.1:0-210533 GCA_963850255.1 uncultured Gammaproteobacteria bacterium | reverse complement strand
CCAAATCAGGTCGTCAAAGAGATGTGGCACGGGGAAGGGACAGTCAAATTTCATAAAGCTAAGTGGGAAGATATGCCAACTCAATTCACAATAGTCAACACTCTTGCTGAGCGGGCACTGGAGTACTGTGGCGCGAGTATCGTCAAGACGGCTGGTGGTAAAGACCTTAGTGATCAGCGCATCCTCCTATAAATGATTGAGTTTAATTAATAACTCTTTACGTGATATCAATACACATTTAATGGCTATCGGTATTATTGTGACATACAAAATTTTTGCGAATAAAAGCGCCAATCTTCTCTAATGACTGCTTGCCTTCCGGCAATACCGATGCGAAAAACTGAAATACATGCCACATGTCAGGCCAGACTTCTAAGGAGACGCCTCCACCAGCCATGGCTACGCGCTCCGTCAATCTGGTGGAATCGCTAAGAAGGATTTCATCAGCGCCGACAACGATATACAACGGCGGAAGTCCATGTAATTCGGCATACAATGGTGAAATGTATGGTGTCTTGGGGTTCTGGTCACCGCACAGCCAGGTAGCCGCATCATTTAAAGACTGTTTTGTCAGCATAGGATCGTATTGAGCGCGGCTCGTGACGGAATCACCAACGATAGCCCAATCAACCATAGGCGAAAGCAGTACCCCAGCGGCTGGTACCGTGATCACCATCATCCGCAATGCGACAAAAGTGGATATGGATAGACCACCGCCGGCGGAATCACCCGCAATTACAATTCGACCGTTGTCAATTCCTTGGGAAAATAGCCAACGATAAGCCGCGATGGCATCTTCCAGACCGGATGGAGGAGGATTCACTGGGGCCAGGCGATAGTCTATAAGTAGCACTCGAACACTGGAGGCAAGGACGAGTTCCGAGGCAAGGCCGCGATGCGTGTTGCACGATCCCATCACCTGTCCGCCTCCATGAAGATACAATATGACCCTGTCTGACGCGGATTCTGAGCTAAACACCCATTCCGCGGGCACGCCTCCTGCGGTTAAAGGTTCCACTTTTATGCTTTCCGGCAAAATGGTCTTGGCCCCCATGGCTTCCCAAGTCTTACGCTGGACTTCCAGAGGGGTATCGGTGAATTTTGGAGCGATTTCATATATTAGCATTTCACGAATTTGCTTACTCACTGAGCTTGCCATTGCATACATCCTTTTTCCCCCTTGATGGATTGACTTCCACCTAGTAAAAAAATCGCGAATTCATGAGGATTCCGGGGGGACACAACTTGCCAGTATCTGGAATCAGACCAAATTTCAGGTTTCATCAGGATATCTGAACAAAAAACCCCATTCTCATTGAGAAATGGGGTTATATTTTGTCCATTGAAACCTCCGGTTATCCGTTGGCGACAAGGTGAACTTTAAATGTTTTAAATCAAGATTTGTGTATCAAAATGATTTGTGGAGTGCAATAACATTATATATAAGGTATAATAACCGGATAATAATTCAGATTAAATTTAGGTTAAGTTCGAATAGCGGTTCGAATGAGCGCGTATTAAAAGAGACAGGCACTTAGAAAATGCTCTAAGTGCCTGTTTTAATTGGTACGCCCGGCTGGATTCGAACCAGCGGCTTTCAGCTCCGGAGGCTGACGCTCTATCCACTGAGCTACGGGCGCGAATTAAAACAAGGGTTACAGAAAATCTAATCCAGAAGCCCTGGCAAGTCAAGCTGAAAACGGTCTTAACCTCAGCCACGTCATTTATGGCTTTCAGCATTTTTAATTAGCCACAGACACACACGGACAGACACAGACAATCTTTTAGGGTCTAACTTCCCGCGAGGGCATGCTTGTAGCGAAGCCGGCATCCCGAGCCAGCGGGGCTGCCGGAATATGATTGACATAATTCCTATAGCCCGATACCCCGTCAGATCTGCTGCGGAAGACCATTCAATCTGATGAGAGTTGACGGAATCGATGCCTCCTGCAGCACCGCCTAATTGGATTTACGGCATGCACTGATCAGGCCTTTTTCAAAAGCTTCTTTTGCTTCACCAACCACATACAGGGAACCGGCGATACAGATTGCCCCATTGCGAGGGGTTGTTTCAATTGCATTTTTTATGGCCTCGCCGACATCCGGGATGATGGCGGCGTCCGGCAATGCATTTTTGGCGGCTTCGTAAAGCTTTCGAGGCTCCAGGGCGCGATCGATCTTGGCCCGGGTAAAAATTACGCGGTTTACAGGAGCTATGAGACTTTTTAACATCGCTTTATAGGGTTTGTCGTCCAATATGCCGACGACCAGTGTGATGGGCCTACCGGCAAGATTGGTTGACAGAAATTTAGCTAAATTGCGGGCAGCTGCCAGGTTGTGGGCACCGTCCAAAATAATGAAAGGGTTTGTGGAGACGATTTCGAGTCGCCCCGGCCAATGGTTTTTACTCAGACCTTCTTGGATATTATTCAGTGTAATGGCGGCCTTGTCTTTGCCGATTAACTCGCAGGCAGCCAACACCAGGCCCGCATTATCGACCTGATAGCTGCCCGGTAATGCGGTCTGCAGATTATGCCAGACATTTTCAATACCGTAATATGAAAACGTTTGTCTTTGATTGCGCCGGACTTTGAAATCGGTACCCAGTCGAAACAGAGGTGCTTTTTTTTGTGTGGCAATTCTTTTTATCTCGGCAAAGGCTTTTTTTTGCCGAATGCCGGTGACCAGCGGTGTGCGGTTTTTGATAATTCCCGCTTTTTCGGCGGCAATTTCGATCAAGGTGTTACCCAGATACTCCCGATGCTCAAGGGATATATTGGTAATGATGGACAGTGCCGGCTTTATGATATTGGTCGCATCGAGTCGGCCGCCCATGCCGGTTTCGATGACTGCCCAATCCACCTTTTGGTCGGCAAATTCAAGGAGGGCCATTGCGGTGGTAAATTCGAAAAAAGTCGGATCGCGCTTACCAAAATGAGCATCATTAACGGCGTTGTAGGTCGCAACCACCTTCTTGTTTGTGATCGGACGGTTGTTTACCTGAATTCTTTCGTTGAAGTGGACAAGATGCGGTGATGTATAAAGCCCTGTTTTATATCCGCTGTGATACAGAATTGAAGCCAGGGAGGATGCCACCGATCCTTTCCCATTGGTTCCGGCCACATGAATACAGGCGAAAGTATCCTGGGGGTTGTCCAGACTGGTTAATATTTTTTTGATCGTGGACAGACCCAGCTTGATGCCGAATCTGCGAAAACCATACATGGTTTTCAGGCAGTTTTCATAGGAATTTTTAGATACCATGATGGGCATTAAAAAACCCGGTGAAAGTGATAATTTTACCGGGTTTTTCCTTGAAAAAGAGTTAGATTTATCTTCGGTGCCTGGCCTTGGCCGCTGCTATTCTTTCTCTTCTTAGAGCTTCGCGCTGTTTACGACGTCGAAATTCGCTCGGTTTTTCATAGCTCTTTTTTAATTTGAGCCTTTTAAACAGACCGTCGTTTTGAATCTTTTTTTTCAAAATGCGCATGGCCTTTTCAATGTCATTGTCAATGACCCTGACTTCAATGTCCTTCAAATACCTCGCCCCCTTCTTGCCATCGGATAAAATTACAAAACGTCGTGTTTCCAATGGTTAGTAAAAATTTCTGTAAAACTAGTAACTATTACCGAATAATGCAACGATTGGCAAGAAAAAAGTTTCATGTTAGATGATTTTTTTGACCCTTAAACCGGATTAAAATCCATTATTTCACTTGACACTCATTCGGCATTCAGCCATACTCTGCCGTCAAAAATCATCGAAAAAAACCGAACTCAGAAAGGTATCGGAAGGTTTTTAATTCTTCCGCAGCGGCGGGATCAAAATTCCGAGGCTTCACAAAAGATTCTCAAATAACCAAAGGGAGGAAGACACATGCGTTTGATCTTATTAGGCGGACCCGGAGCAGGGAAGGGGACCCAGGCTAATTTCATCAAAGATAAATACCAGATTCCACAGATTTCCACCGGTGACATGCTGCGAGCTGCAATTAAGGCCGGAAGCGATTTGGGCAAAAAAGCCAAGGGCTACATGGATTCGGGTGGTTTGGTGCCCGATGAGGTCATTATCGGACTCGTCAAAGAACGAATTAAAGAAGCAGATTGCCAAAAAGGGTTTCTATTCGATGGGTTTCCGCGCACCATTCCCCAGGCCGATGCCATGAAGGATGCCGGCGTTGCCTTGGATGGCGTGGTCGACATCAATGTGCCGGACGCAGAGATCATTAAACGTATGAGTGGACGTCGTGTACACCTTGCCAGCGGGCGGACCTATCACATTACATTTAATCCTCCTAAAGAGGATGGCAAAGATGATGTTACCGGCGAAGCGCTCATCCAACGGGATGACGATCAAGAAGACACGGTTCGAAATCGCCTCGATGTCTACCATGCCCAAACTGAACCCCTGGTTGATTATTATAAAAACTGGGAAAGTTCCGGTGAATCGGCCGCGCCAAAATATATCCGGATTGAAGGTGTCGGTAAGGTCGAAGAAATTCGCGATCAGATTTATTCAGTGCTGGACCGACTTCAGAGCGCGTAATTCTAATTTAAAAACGGCGTTAGCTTCTTTAAAATAAAGCGATTGAATGAAAGTTGGGCAATCAGCATCTTGATAGTCCCAATATTCAGTCACCGTCTTGTGCGAGCATACCTGGTAAACCAAAAAGCCGCAGGGCAAACGCATATGGGTATAGGAGGGTCGGGGGATGAATACATTTTCCTCCAGAAAATATTCTATCCCCCCTATACATCCCAAATGCGTTTACCCTGCAAAAGATCGTGAAAGCACTTGACAGATAGCGAAATATGTAATATTTATTAGTAATATGAACTAAGGTATGTGGAACCCGCCAGAATAAGAGGATACCTTATTTTCTTCTAACATTTTCGCTTAACACTCAAATTCCTCCTTAGCAACCGGCATGGATCCAATCGATTAATCACCGTTTTAAAGGAATATTTTACAGATACGTTAGCAACGCCTTTTCTGTTTTGCCGGTCTTGATAAAGTTTAATACGTCAAAAATAGATTATTAATGTAAGGCTGTGTCGAGTGAAGCTGTCAAATTAGCATCATTTTAGTTGCTTTATGGACATGGACTCCGCGAAAGCATCTTTCTAACCCAAAATCAATGGATAATCGGATCAGGTAGTGATGAAAAAAATTAAAGGGAATAATATAATGAACATTGCCGAACTTAAAGAGAAAAAAATCAACGAACTCACCCAAATGGCCAAGCAATTGAAAGTTGAGGGGGCTGCCGGGATGCGCAAACAGGAATTAATGTTTGCATTGCTGCAGTCCCAGATCGAAAAAAATGGCCTCATTTTCGGCGAAGGCACCCTGGAGATTTTACCGGACGGTTTCGGCTTTTTACGATCACCGGATTCCAATTATCTACCGGGACCGGATGATATTTATGTTTCCCCGTCCCAGATACGCCGTTTTAACCTAAGAACCGGAGATACCATTTCAGGACAGATTCGGCAACCGAAGGAGTCAGAAAGATATTTCGCACTATTAAAAGTTGAAGCCGTCAACTACGAGGATCCCGAAGTGACTCGGGATAAGATCCTTTTTGACAATCTGACCCCGCTTTATCCTGAACGCAAGATCAATCTCGAAGCCGACACTGATAATTTTTCCACCCGGATCATGGATTTGATGATACCCATCGGATTCGGCCAAAGAGGTCTGATTGTTTCCCCACCGAGATCCGGCAAAACGATGCTGCTGCAGGCTATTGCCAATTCGATCATTGCCAGTCACAAGGATGTTATGCCGTTTGTGCTGTTGATCGACGAGCGACCCGAAGAAGTGACCGATATGCAGCGAACGGTGAAAGCCGAGGTGATCAGCTCCACTTTTGATGAACCGGCTGAAAGGCACGTTCAGGTTGCTGAGATGGTGATTGAGAAAGCCAAACGATTGGTTGAACACAAAAAGGATGTCGTCATCCTGCTGGACAGTATCACCCGTTTGGCAAGAGCCTACAACTCAGTGGTTCCTCCCAGCGGTAAAATCCTATCCGGTGGTGTTGATTCCAATGCACTGCAGCGTCCCAAACGGTTTTTCGGTGCGGCCCGAAATATAGAAGAAGGCGGCAGCCTGACAATTATTGCCACTGCCTTGATTGATACCGGAAGCCGCATGGATGATGTGATTTTTGAAGAGTTTAAAGGAACGGGTAACGCCGAAATTCAGCTGGACCGCCAACTTGGCTGATAAGCGCGTGTCTGGCCTGCTTTCGATATCAAGCGCTCCGGTACGCGTAAAGAAGAATTGTTGCTGGATGAGCAAACATTGAATCGCGTCTGGATTTTGAGAAAACTGCTAACGACGTCTAAACTCAGTTGATAGTATGGAATTTTTACTTGAAAAAATGGGCGGAACCAAAGATAATAAAGAATTCTTAAATTCAATGAACGCCTAAATTACTCTATAGGGGGTTGAAATAACAATGAAAAACGGTATACATCCTGAATATGCGGATACCACCATTCGATGTGCGTGCGGCAATGAAATAGAGGTTGGTTCGACGAGGTCCAATATTCGTGTTGAAATTTGCTCCAAATGCCATCCGTTTTTTACCGGTAAACAAAAACTGATTGACACTGCCGGTCGCATTGAACGTTTCCGGAAAGAAGTATGAAAAATTTCAAAACCAAGCGAAACCGACTTAGTTTTATCCCGCCTGCCACCTCGCTTTGCTGAGAAAACATCCGGCTTACGGCGGCATCTTATTCTTGGAACAGAGCCTGACATAGGCATTGTATTCGATGCTGACCGGGTAAACCGGCCGGATTCCTCTCCCGTAATAGATAATCAAAACCGTCAAAAATAAGCGTTTAAGCGCCGGCATTCCGGGGTATCGGCCGTCGGGTTGCCGCATAAATCCGTAAATGGATACCAGGACCAATGTTTGATAAACTAATAGGGGTTGAAGAGCGCTTCGTTGAAGTCGAGAAGCATTTGAGCGATCCGAAAATTATTAATGATCGTAACGCATACCAAACATATGTACGCGAGCATGCCGAATTGAGCAAGATCGTAACCGTCTATCGTCAATACAAGCAGACGCTGCTCGATATTGATGAGAGCCAGGATCTGTTGAAGGACGCCGATCCTGATATAAAAGATCTGGCACGGGATGAGATTGCGACACTGAACCGGGTAAAAGAAAATCTTGAAGCCGAACTTAAAAAGCTATTGCTGCCCAAAGATCCCAATGATGAAAAAAACGTCATCGTCGAGATCCGGGCCGGTACCGGTGGGGAAGAGGCCGCCTTGTTTGCCGGTGATCTTTATCGGATGTACAGCCGCTATGCAGAAAACCGCAACTGGAAAATAGATGTCATAACCCACCATCCTACCGGTGTCGGCGGCTTAAAAGAAGTCATTGCCATGATTCAGGGCAAAGGGGCCTACAGTGTATTTAAGTATGAAAGCGGCACCCATCGGGTGCAGCGGGTGCCCACCACGGAAACCCAAGGACGCATTCATACCTCGGCGGTAACGGTGGCTGTCCTGCCCGAGGCGGATGAAGTCGACGTTGACATTGAACCATCCGAACTGAAGATCGATGTTTACCGGTCCACCGGTCCGGGGGGACAGAGCGTCAATACCACCGATTCAGCCGTACGCATTACCCATCTGCCCTCCGGCCTGGTGGTTACCTGCCAGGATGAGAAATCACAACTTAAAAACAAATTAAAGGCCATGAAGGTACTGCGGGCGAGATTGATGGATCAAATGATTATGGAACAGAACGAAAAACGATCCGAAGAACGCAAGAGCCAGGTGGGTACGGGAGACAGAAGCGGCAGAATCAGAACCTACAACTTTCCCCAGGGAAGGGTGACCGACCATCGGATCGGACTTACGCTTTACAAGCTGGAACATATTCTGCAAGGTGACATAGACGAACTCATAGACAATTTAGCAACTTATTATCAGACCCAGGCGCTGCAGAATGTGGATCAGGTTTAAGCGTCCGGTTTCGATTTGAATCCATGCCAGAAAATAAAATTACCGACTCCGGCAAGACCCAATGGACCATCATTAAGCTTATCCGCTGGGCGAATTCATACCTAAAAGCCCATGATATTGACAGTCCTAGAGCAACCGGCGAAATATTGTTAGCCCATGCCTTGAATGTCAAGCGTATTGATTTGTATTTGAATTACGACCAACCGCTGGTCGCTGATGAATTGAACACATTCAAAATGCTGATTAAACGCCGAATCAGGCGTGAACCGGTCGCTTATATCCTTGGCACCAAAGAGTTCTGGTCCATGGACCTTAAGATTACACAAGATGTCCTGATTCCGAGACCGGAAACCGAATGCCTGGTGGAAGTGGCTCTGAAATATTTATCGCAGATCCCATCAGTGCAAACACAGCGAATTCTCGAGCTCGGGACCGGATCGGGGGCCATAATACTCGCTCTGGTCTCGCAGCAACCCCGGCATCTATATTTTGCATCAGATTATTTTAAGAAGGCAGCAGCGTTGGCAAGCAGGAATGCGGTACGAAACGATTTTGCCGGACGGGTCCATTTTTTTGTGGGTGACTGGCTCACACCGTTAAATCCGAAGAAATCCGGCTTTGATATGATTGTTTCAAATCCGCCTTACATACCCCGCCGGGTGATAGACACCCTGCAACCGGAAATACATCGCTTTGAACCGCTTGCAGCTCTCAACGGCGGTCAGGACGGGCTTTCCTGTTATAGAAAAATTATCGGCAACGCCCACAATTATCTAAAGCCCCACGGTATGCTCTTGCTGGAAATTGGTCATGAGCAGAAAGATGATATTCGCAGAATTGCTTCTGCCTGCGATGTTTATGATGATTTCAATCATGCCGAGGACTACAGTGGTTATGATCGGGTGGTTAGCAGGCATGCGAGTGCCGGCCGTCAATAAGCAGTGTTGCGCTGTTGAATTTCGGATAACGTGGAAAAAAGTGTTGCGGTCAATAACATTATTTGCTATTAGAAAAGATTTTTACAACACCCACGCTATCGGACTTGTTTCCCGGTGCTTTCGCTGAAAGTCGGAAGCAGGAATGATGATGGCGGTGGAATAACCACTCAGAAAGGGAGAAAACTATGGCTTATGTAACTATGAAAGAACTGTTGGAAGCCGGCGTGCATTTCGGCCATCAAACGAAACGCTGGAATCCGAAAATGAAGCCTTATATTTTCGGAGCCAGAAACGGGATCTATATTATTGACCTGCAGCGAACCGTACGGATGTTCAGAACCGCCTATGACTTTGTCGTAAACACAGTGGCAGAAGGCAAATCATTGCTATTTGTCGGGACTAAAAAGCAGGCGCGTGATTCCATCTATGAAGAATCCAACCGCTGTGAAATGTTTTATGTTCACAACCGATGGCTGGGCGGTATGCTGACCAATTTTCAAACGATTCGGCAGAGCATAGATCGTCTCAACTATCTAAACAATATCCAAAATGATGGTTCCATCGAACTTTTTCCAAAAAAAGAGCGACTCAAAATGGGTAAGGCACGCGTTAAACTCGATAACAACCTCGGCGGAATCCGCACGATGAACGGACTGCCCGGAGCGATGTTCGTGGTTGATCCCAAAAATGAAGCCATCGCCGTGCGCGAAGGCCGGCGGCTCAACATACCGATCATCGCCATTGTGGATACCAATTGCGATCCGGATGATATTGATTATATTATACCCGGCAATGATGATGCCATCCGGGCCATCCGGTTGCTAACTTCAAAAATGGCGGATGCCTGCATTGAAGGAAAGGAACGCTTTGCCGAGAGACAGCAGGCCGAAGCCGATAAGGAAATCGAAGAGGAATCCGAAGTGACAACCATCAGCGCCGAACTAAAACCGGGTGAACGCAAAATCATTGCAGACGGCACCGAAGGTCCTGTTGTAGAAATAATTAAACGCTCGGGGGCCGAACCCACCGAGGTAGTTGATGTCCCGGAAGCGGTGGCAGAAGCACAGAGCAGTGAATCAGAAGAGAATAGCGAAGTCGAGACGACAGGAGAGCAACATGACAACAATTAGTGCGACCATGGTAAAACAACTGCGGGAAAAAACCGGCGCTGGGATGATGGATTGTAAACAAGCACTGACGGAGTGCGACGCAGATATTGATAAAGCGGTTGATTTTCTTAGAACCAAAGGATTGGCCACCGCGCGTAAAAGAGCCGGCCGGGCGATGACGGAAGGTACCATCCAATCCTATATCCACATGGGAGGCAAGTTGGGTGTGCTGGTGGAAGTTAATTGTGAGACTGATTTTGTCGCAAAAAACGAAGATTTTATTAACTTTGCCAAAAACATCGCCATGCACATCGCCGCCACCAACCCTCTGAGCATTCAAGCCGAAAATGTTCCGGAAGAAATTGTCAACCGGGAAAAAGAAATTTATAAGAGTCAGGCCCTTGAAACGGGAAAGCCTGAAAACGTGATCGCTAAAATCGTTGATGGCAAAATGAAAAAATTCTTCACCGAAAATTGCTTGCTCAATCAGGCTTATGTGCGCGACCCGGATTTGACCGTAGAAGATCTGTTGAATGAATTGATCGCCAAAATTGGAGAAAACATTACGATCAGACGGTTTGTGCGTTATCAGACCGGCGAGCAGTAAAATTTTAGACATTAGGTTATCAGCGTGCTCGCTGCCCTTCAGATGGCGACTTTTCCGAGCGCAGTCACGGAAAAAGATCAGTGCTGTAGTGGCTAAACTATTAAGTACAATTAAGGCAGTACCAGGCGTTTAGGTGGATAATCCGCGTTATAAGCGAGTTGCCGTAAAATTGAGCGGCGAAGCCCTGATGGGAGAACAGAGTTTCGGCATCAGTCCCGACATGATTAAATTCGTGGCCGGAGAAATTCGTTCGGTTGTCGAGTTAGGGGTTGAAATCGGGATCATAGTGGGCGGGGGCAATATATTTCGCGGCATTGCAGCAAGTTCATATGGAATGGACCGAACGTCCGCCGACCATATGGGGATGCTGGCCACGGTCATCAACAGTCTGGCCCTGCAGGATGCCTTGGAAAAGCAGGGCGTGGAAACCCGGGTCCAGACCGCCATTTCGATGCACGAGGTGGCAGAGCCGTATATTATGCGCCGAGCCAACCGACATCTGGAGCGGGGACGCGCCGTCATATTTGGCGCCGGAACAGGAAATCCCTATTTTACCACCGATACGGCGGCAGTTCTCCGGGCTCAGGAAATTCATGCTGAGATTCTTATAAAAGCCACTAAGGTTGACGGCCTATACGACGCGGATCCCGTCAAGGATAAAAACGCAAAGTTGTTAAAACGTGTCGGCTATATGGAAGTTCTGGAAAAACAGCTCCGGGTCATGGATATGACTGCAATTTCCCTTGCCATGGATAATAAACTGCCCCTTACCGTTTTTAAATTAAAAACCAAAGGAAATATTAAAAAGTTTATCTGCGGCGAGGAAATCGGGACGCTGATTGACTAAAATAAGTAAGAGGTCATTTACCATGATTGAATCAATTTATGACGAAACCAGAGAGAGTATGGGGAAATCCGTAATTGCTTTAAAAAACGAATTAAAACGTGTGCGGACGGGACGAGCATCTTTGTCTATTCTTGACGGGATAAAAGTTGATTACTATGGTACACCGACGCCTTTGAACCAGATGGCGACACTTGCCGTTCCCGAAAGCCGCCTGATCACGATTCAACCCTGGGATGCCTCCGCTATAAAGGAAATTGAAAAGGCCATTTTAAAATCTGATCTGGGGCTGACCCCGTCCAGTGATGGAAAAATCATTCGCATATCGATACCAGCGCTTACCGAAGAGCGTCGCAAAGAATTGGTCAAAGTCGTTCGAAAGATCTGTGAAGACTACAAGGTTTCCATCAGAAACATCCGGCGTGATTCTAACGAGCTGTTAAAAAGTATGAAAAAAGATGGTGAGATTTCCGAAGATGACGCCTTTAAATCTCAAGATGAGGTTCAAAAAATAACGGATGAGCAGATCAAGCTCGTCGATGAATGTTTTGGCGAAAAAGAGAAAGAGATCCTTGAATTCTAGCCTGTCTTCTTCCAGTTCAATTGAACTGGACACCACCAAATTGCCTGCCCATGTTGCCATCATAATGGACGGCAACGGCCGCTGGGCCAAAAAACGCCTGTTAAACCGTATCAACGGCCACGAAAAGGGATCGGAGACGGTTCGAACTATCGTCAGAACCTGTCGCCAAATCGGAATATCCTACCTGACGCTATATGCCTTTTCGACGGAAAACTGGCAGCGACCGAAAGCCGAAGTTGAGGCATTGATGGCTCTCCTGAAAAAATTTCTGCAATCAGAACAAAAGGAGATGGTGGAAAACAATATCCGGTTGCGGGTGATCGGTCAGATAGATCGATTGCCGGCAAAAGTTAGGCAGGCATTGGAACAGACCATGACGGCCACCAGGGAACTAACCGGCATGAATCTTATTCTGGCGCTGAGCTATGGCAGTCGGGCCGAGATTGTCCGTATGGTTCAGTCGGTGGCTGAAAAAATCAAATGCGGCATTATTGAGCCGGATGCAGTTAATGAAGAACTGATTTGCGAGCATCTTTACACCCGGGATATCCCTGATCCGGATTTATTGATCAGAACCAGCGGGGAGATGCGGATCAGCAATTTTTTGCTCTGGCAAATCGCCTACACGGAACTTTTTGTCACCACGACGCTGTGGCCTGATTTCAGCAAGGAAGAATTTCTGCAAATCTTGAAAGACTTCACTGCCCGGGCACGCAGATTCGGTGTCGTCTAGGCCGACCTAATGGGTACATCGTCCAATCATCCGAAAGCTAAATTCATCAATAGTTTAGCGTATGCGGTATTTTACAAATCAGCGACCACCAGCAGATCGCGGTCCGGCCCCTTCCAAGGGCCTTCCTCATACCCCCACCTCTGCTGGTAGTCGCTGATTAACCATTCAACTTGCTGGTTTATTCGACGTCTACAACGGAGCAGATAATCACGTGCATCTTAAGCGTTGGATTACAGGACTTATCGCCTTACCGTTTCTTATTTTTCTAGTGTACATCGGCGGCTTTCCATTCATTGTTCTGATCGGTTTCGCTTGCATATGTTCTCTGTGGGAATTTTATCGCATTGTTTTCAATGCCGATGGCGATATTTTGCGTGGTGCTGTCATTTGGTGGGGATATATCATCGGCCTTGGCATCATTGTAATTGCGCATATCGCCGGATCTGAAAGCGTGTTGGTGGTGCTTGCACTCAATCTGGTTATTGTCGGTCTGATATCCTTGTTCCTTTATAAATCAACACCGTCAATAGTTAACGTTATCCCCAAGCAGATTCAGGGGATTGTTTATATTCCCTTGCTACTCTCATTTCTGGTTTCGATCCGACGCGACCCTGACGGTATGACCTGGATCTTTGTGCTTCTTGCCATAATTTTTGCCGGTGATATCAGCGCATATTATGTCGGTTCATATTTGGGTCGGCACAAGCTGAACCCGGCCGTCAGTCCGGGGAAAACGATTGAGGGTGCTATCGGGGGACTGGCAGGAAATCTTGTGGTGGGTTCCATCGCAAAATTTTATTTCTTACCGGCACTTCCATGGGGACCAGCGTTATTGTTTTTTCTTGCCGCCGGTCTGGCCGGTCAGGTGGGCGATTTATTTGAATCCGAATTTAAGCGATCATCTAAAATCAAGGACTCCGGCGGTATTTTACCGGGCCACGGCGGCTTTTTAGACCGCATCGATGCACTTTTGTTTGCCTCACCGGTTGCTTATTTGTTTAAGGTTTATATATTTTAGGTATTGGGTATTAGGTATTGGGTATTAGGTATTGGGTATTAGGTATTGGGTATTGGGTATTCGGGATTAGGTATCAGGTACTGGCATCGGAGAATTTTTCCAGAAAACACCAAGACCGAATACCCAATACCCAATACCAGTTGCCAGATGATGGAGTAGCGCTCAATTGGGGTTTAATCAATAACACATAACTTATAGTCAAAAAAAACATGGGTACCAGCATATTTGCATTTGTCATCGTTCTGGGCGTTCTCATTTTTTTTCATGAGTTCGGTCATTTTCTGATTGCCAGATTGTTCGGTGTCGGCGTGGAGAAATTTTCCCTTGGCTTCGGACCTCGATTGATCGGTAAAAAGGTCGGCATTACCGATTACCGTATCTCGGCGATCCCGCTGGGCGGTTATGTCAAAATGATTGGGGAGGAACCGGATGCCGAAATTGCCCCGGAAGATATTCCGTTATCCTTTACTCATAAACACGTTGCCAAACGGATGCTGATCGTTGCCGCCGGACCGGTTTTCAATATACTTCTGGCGGTCTTTATATTCTTCGGGATTTTTTTCTTCTCAGGAACCCTGGTGCTAAAGCCTTCTATTGGAGAAGTTAGGCCGGGATCCCCGGCATTTGAAGCCGGGCTTAAAAAAGGTGATTTAATAACCGCCATCAACGAAACGGCGATCACCAGCTGGGAGGAAATGGCAGAAATAATTAATGCCAGCAACGGAGAATCCATTCAATTAACCTTTCTCCGCGGGGATTCCACCCAGGACCTTTGGATCACCCCTGATCAGGCCCCTGCTAAAAATATTTTTGGTGAAGACATCCAACGCTTTATTATCGGCATTACCGCTTCGCGGGAATCCTATTCAAAAGATTTGAGCTTTTTACAGGCCCTTTCCGAAAGTCTGATCCAATCCTACAGGGTAACAGAGCTGATGGTGGTTATCATTGCAAAGTTGCTCAAAGGCGATATTTCAACAGACACTTTGGGCGGCCCCATCATGATTGCCCAGATGGCAGGAGATTCAGCCAAAGCAGGCGTCGGCAGCCTGATCTCATTTATCGCCCTGATCAGCATCAATTTAGCCATTATCAATCTGCTTGCCCATTCCAGTGCTGGATGGCGGCCATCTGCTTTTCTTTTTTATTGAAGCCATCAAGGGAAGCCCGGTCAGCGTGAAAGTGAGAGAAATTGCTCAGCAGATCGGTTTGTTTCTCCTGATTTTGTTGATGATCCTCGTATTTTACAACGACATTACACGGATATTTTTTAGCTGAACACCATGCCACACCGACTCGAAATTGCGTTAAAAGAAAACCTTTTCGATGCCGAAGGGGAAGGGATTTGTCGCCAGGCCAAAAGCTATTTTGGCATTGAAATGGACAGCGTCCGCTCCATTAGCGTTGTAACCATCGATGCCCGACTGTCGGATGAACAGTTGAGAGCCGTTCAGATGGAAATTTTTACCAATCCGGTCACCCATCTTTCATCATACGACCCGCTTGAGATTGAATTTGACTGGAGCATCTGGGTCGGTTTTCGGCCGGGGGTCAGGGACAATCCGGGCAGCACGGCAGTGGAAGCCATTGAAGATCTTCTGAACCTTAAATTCGGCTCGGACGCCGCGGTCTATACCTCAAAGCGCTACTGCATCAAGGGTAACGGCCTTAGTGCCGGAGACATGGATAAAATCGCCGGTGAACTTCTGGCCAACCATATCATCCAGCATTGGAAAATATTTTCCCGTGATCAGTGGAATCCGGCAGAAGGTATCGGCCTCATCATCCCCAAGGTCATACTCGATCATGTTCCAACCGTGACCACTATACCGGTTGACAGTGACCTTTCCCTGGAAAAAATCAGCGATGAACGCAACCTGGCGTTAAATTCCAATGATATCCCCACCATTCGTGCCTATTTCATGGATGACGATATCCGGTCAGCGCGATCGCTGGTAGGGCTTGACGATCCTAGCGACGTTGAGCTTGAATATATCTCCCAGGCCAGAAGCGATCACTGCAATCACAACACATTCCGCGGATTATTTCACTACCGCGATCGGTCCACCGGTGAAACTGAAATTGTCGACAATTTATTTAAAACCTTTATTGAGGTGCCGACCCTGAAGTTGAAGGCCAAAAAGCCATGGGTGATTTCGGTATTGTGGGATAATGCAGGTGCCGGACGCTTTGACAATGATCACTATTACGTGATTACGGGAGAAACGCATAACTCTCCATCGAACATGGAAGCCTATGGGGGTGCTATCACGGGTATCGTGGGTGTTTACCGAGATCCATTGGGAACCGGCAAGGGATCAAAATTAGTGATGGGAAGTTATGGCTTCTGCGTCGGTCCGCGAGATTATGACGGTGACCTCCAACCGCATCTGCATCCCAGACGCCTTTTGGGCGGTGTCATTGAAGGCGTGCGAGACGGCGGTAATAAAAGTGGCATTCCCACCACCTTCGGCCAGGTGTTATTTCATCCGGGCTATTTGGGAAAATGTCTGGTGTTTGTGACGGCTGTGGGAATGATGCCGGCGGAAATCAACGGTGCCCCGGCTGAGAAAAAACACACCTCCGCCGGTGAGTTAGTCATCATGTGCGGTGGGAGAGTCGGCAGAGACGGAATCCATGGGGTTACCGCCGCCTCCGAGACGTTCTCCGAACACACCCCGGCCGGACATGTTCAGATCGGCGATCCCTATACCCAGAAAAAGATGCATGATTTTTTGCTGGAAGCCCGGGACGAGGGGTTAATCAGGTTTATTACAGACAATGGCGGCGGCGGTTTGTCGTCATCCATCGGGGAATCAGCCCGGTTTTCCAACGGCTGTGAGATTGAACTGGAGAAAGTGCCCTTGAAATATGAGGGACTCGATCAATGGGAAATCTGGATATCGGAATCCCAGGAGCGAATGACCGTTGCCATCCTTGCCGATGATCACGATCGCTTCTTTGAGTTGTCCAAGCAGCATGCCGTCGAAAGTACCGTCATCGGCCGCTACACGGATTCAGGCAAGCTTCACATTACCTATGATGGCAAGACCTGTGCTTATGTGGATCTGGACTTGCTCGAATCAGGTTTCCCTCAGTGGGAATTTGAAGCCGAATGGATCTCTGCCGAACAACGGGGACTGTTCGAGCCGGTTCTCAAGCCGCCCCAGGATTATGCCGCATTGTTAAAAGATCTTCTTAGCCGGCCTAATATTTGTTCGACCCAATGGATAACCCGGCAATATGATCACGAAGTTCAAGGAACCAGTGTGATCAAACCCCTGGTCGGTGCCGAGCGTGACGTGGACAGCGATGCAACCGTGATCCGGCCGGTACTTGAATCTCAAAAAGGCCTTGCATTCGCCCAAGCCCTGCTGCCGACCTATTCCACCATTGATGCCTATCACATGACCAGCTGCAGCATCGATGAGGCTGTGCGCAGGCTTTTAGCCGTGGGAGCCGATTTAGATCATATCGGTGGTGTTGATAATTTCTGTTGGCCCAATATCCAGTACGATCCTAGGAGTAATCCGGACGGTAAGTTCAAGGCGGCCCAGCTGGTGCGTTCCTGCCGGGCTTTGCGTGATTTATGTATGGCATATGAGATTCCGTTGCTTTCCGGCAAAGACAGCATGTATGTCGATGGAAATCTCGCCGGGCGCTACGGTGAAACTCACAAGGTCTCAGCCCTTGAAACGCTGCAGTTTTCCGCCATCTCGGTGATCGAAGACATTACCCACTGCGTGACCATGGACAGCAAAATTGCCGGCGATCTGGTCTACGTTCTGGGATCCACCCGCAATGAGCTCGGCGGATCTGAATATTACGAGCATCTGGGATACGTCGGGTGCAATGTTCCCGAGGTTCGGACGGCTGAATTTCTGCCCTTGTACCGCAATGTTAAATGCGCCATTGAGAATGACCTGGTGGCCTCTGCCCACGGTGTATATCGCGGCGGTTTGGCCGTTCATCTGGCCAAAGTCGCCATGGGCGGTAATCTCGGCATGCATGTAAACCTTGGGCAAGTTCCCAAACGCGATGTTGAGCGTGCAGATGTCCTGTTGTTTTCCGAATCGGCCGGGCGCTTTATTGTGACGGTCGACCCGGTTAAACGGGCGGCATTTGAAGAACTTTTTAAAGGATTGCCCTGCGGCTATATCGGAACGGTTACCGAGGCGCCGGATTTCATTGTTCAAGGGATAGAATCTGACGTCATCATTCGGGTGCCTCTGGCAGAATTAAAGATGGCCTGGAAGAAGACCTTTGGGGAGCTGATATAGAACAGAAGACGGATGGCAGATAACAGACGACAGATGACAGAGGACGGATGACAGAAGACGGATGACGGCAGACAGAAGACAGATGTGAGCGCCGCCGAGGCCAGTTTGATAGAAAAAAAGACTTCGGATTTGCGGAGTCTTATATTAGCTCAGCCGCTGGCCTGATAAATTGTTTGGCAATGAAATCTCATAAGAAAGCATGTTTAAGATAGTTTCTATTCTGCCGTATCTGTTTTCTGATCTCTGTTTTCTGTCTTCTGACTTTAATTGGAGGAATTCTTTTGGGTGATATCAAGGCGCTGGTGCTGACCGGTTATGGATTAAACTGTGATCATGAGACGGCCTATGCCTTAGAACTGGCCGGTGCCGATGCTGCGCGGATTCATATCAATTCCCTTATAGACGGCTCGATCAACCTTAAAAACTTTCAGATGCTTGTGTTTATAGGGGGCTTCAGCTGGGGTGACGATCATGGTGCCGGCGTTATTCAAGCCGTCCGGCTGAAGACTAACATCGGCGGTCAGATTATTGAATTTGTTGAAAATGGCAATCTTGTTCTGGGGATTTGCAACGGATTCCAATCTCTGGTCAATCTGGGTCTGCTACCGGGCTTGGGGCGCAACTATCAACGTCGATCGGTGGCACTTACCTATAATGACTGCGGAAATTTCAGAGACCAATGGGTCACCCTTAAAGTGAATCCGGCATCTGCCTGTATTTTCACCCGGGGAATCGATCTGGCGGAACTCCCGGTACGCCATGGTGAAGGAAAGTTCTATACAGACGATAGCACCCTGACTGAACTTTGGGAAAATAACCAGGTGGCCATTCAATATGCCCTGCCCGATGGTGAACTCGCTCGCGGTCGTTTTCCTTTCAACCCCAATGGCTCGATAAGCGATATTGCCGGTATTTGCGACCCCACCGGGCGGATCTTCGGCCTGATGCCGCATCCGGAAGGTTACAACCACTGGACCAATCATCCCGATTGGACGCGTCGCAAAGAAACCGCCAAGCGCCGCGGCGTCTCCCCGCATACCGCTCTGCCAGTTGGTATTCAGTTCCTGCAGAATGCCGTTGATTTTCTCCGCAAGTAGGGCTTATCAGGTTTTATCTGACAACATCCTGTAAGAGAACCTAAGGTTTTCGGTGTTCCCCGCTTCCGGTTCGCTTTAGACCGAATCTGCGACAGGTTTCAGCAATTTTTTATACCTTGTGGCCAACAAAAAAACGCCAATCCCAACAGAAACGGAATTGGCGTTTTATTTTCAGTGCCTCGTCTTCTATTCTAATTTAAACGGAGTAATGATTTTGGTTCCCGCCTCAATCGCCCTGAGAGAGTCGGTGATCATCACCGTAGCAGTTGTCTTTTCAGTGTGAAGCACGAGTAGCTCACCTAATAGGACCGGCGTCAGCGTGGTTTCATTTTTATCCTCGGGATTGATTTGATATTTTTCCTGTTTAAAAATCCAATACAATTGACCGGTTCTGACCCCTTCCTGTTCGCCTTTGTCGATAAACGCAATGTCGGTTTCACCGAACATTTCGCGGTGTTCCTCGGACTCGATAATATGACCCTCGAGGCCCTCCGGACTTTGTTGCATTCCAATCTGCGGCAGGCGTCGATAATACGGCATGAGTAGGTCGCCAACTTTAATGGGCCGGTAAGCGGCAACAATTCTTCCCAGAACAAAATCAGGCCGCACAATGGTGATTTCCACCGCACCCGTCAGATAGTGCTGGATGCCTATGAACTCGTTGGTCTGCCTGGCCTTGATCGGCCTTAATGTCCGGTAGATGGTAAGTTTGCTACCTTTTACGAGTGAAGCGTCATCTCCCGGCCGGATGTATACCAGATCTCCCGTGCTGATCATCTCCTTATTCCCATCCACTTTAAAGATGCTACCCTGGGATTGAATGGGGTCTTTACGAATGAAACCCACCCGATCCAAGGCAGCGTAGTGGAAGTGCAGCATGTTCGTCAACTCGGGATTATCCGCAACCGTCTTGTCCTTGGTGGAAGCCTTTTGGCCGGTGGAAGCCTTTTGGCCAGTGGAAGTCTTTTGTCCAGTGGGCGCTATTTCACCATATCCTTGAGCACCCCGGCGCCGATACAGTCGGATGCGCTGTCCTGGATAAATGAGGTGGGGATTGGCGATCTGGCTGTTTTCTTTCCACATTTCCGGCCATTGCCAGGGTGTATCGGAAAACTTTTGTGACAGATCCCAAAGGGTGTCGCCCTTTTGTACGGTATAGTAGAATCCGGTTTCGTATTTAACGGTTTGCTGATCCTGTGCTGCCGCTTGAGACCCGGGAAAGGCCGGCATGAGCAGAAAGATGAATAAAATCAAGATGGATAAGATGCGTGTTTTTATTTTCATCAGATACTCCGGTTTTTTGTTGCAGTTAAAGTCAAAAAAATTTGTTTTTTATCTAATAAGATTACTTGATTATCACTGGATTGTCAAATTTTTCGACCATCCATCATCGATTCTGATTGGAGAGTGCATTGGGGGCTAAATAGCCTGATATTCGGTTATTCAAGGCTCTGAGTGCCAAAAAAAAGCCCTTACCGTATGCGAACATACTGTAAGGGCTTTTTGCTAATTATCGTCGATAGACGGGGTGATTACATCATTCCACCCATTCCACCCATTCCGCCCATGCCGCCGCCGCCCATTCCGGGAGCTCCGCCAGGCATTGCGTCTTGTTTTTCTTCCGGTTTATCCGCCACCATGGCTTGGGTTGTCAGCATCAATGACGCCACACTGGCTGCATTTTGCAGGGCCAGACGAACCACCTTGGTGGGATCCAGGACACCGGCCTTCAGAAGATCTTCATAGTCATCTGTGGCGGCATTATAGCCGTACGAGCCTTTTTCATTTTTAACTTTGTCGATGACAACAGATCCCTCTAAACCGGCATTGTTGGCAATCTGACGCAGCGGCTCTTCGATGGCACGCATAACGACTTTAACACCCAGTTTCTGATCCGCTTTGATTCTAAGTTTGCTCAGGGCATCCAGACTACGCACCAGGGCGACACCGCCACCGGGCACAATACCTTCTTCAACCGCCGCCCGGGTCGCGTTCAAAGCATCTTCAACGCGCGCCTTCTTCTCCTTCATTTCGGTCTCGGTGGCTGCGCCGACATTGATAACCGCCACGCCGCCGATCAGTTTGGCGAGTCGCTCCTGCAATTTTTCACGATCATAATCGGAGGTCGTCTCATCAATCTGGGCTCGAATTTGTTTTACCCGGCCTTCAAGGGCTGAGCGCGATCCGGCACCATCGATGACGGTCGTGTTGTCCTTGTCGATACTGATGCGTTTGGCTTTTCCTAGATCCTGAACCGTCAGGTTTTCCAGCTTGATTCCAAGATCTTCAGAAACCACCTGTCCACCGGTCAAAATGGCAATATCTTCCAGCATGGCTTTTCTGCGATCGCCGAAACCGGGGGCTTTCACCGCAGCGACGTTCAGGGTGCCTCTGAGTTTGTTGACCACCAGGGTCGCCAGGGCTTCGCCATCGACATCTTCCGCGATGATCATCAGCGGTTTGCCCATTTTGGCGACTTGCTCGAGGATCGGAAGAAGGTCCTTCATGTTGCTGATTTTTTTCTCGTTGATCAGAATGTAGGGATCATCCAGGGAAGCTACCATTTTTTCCGGATCGGTTACAAAATAAGGTGAGAGATAGCCGCGGTCAAACTGCATGCCTTCCACAACTTCGAGGGTCGTGTCCATGCTCTTGGCTTCTTCCACGGTGATGACGCCTTCTTTGCCGACTTTATTCATGGCTTCGGCGATAATATTTCCGATGGTCGTATCATTGTTGGCCGAAATGGTGCCGACCTGAGCAATTTCACGCTGATCCTTGGTGGCTTTGCTCATGTTTTGAAGCTCTTTTACGACCACCTCGACGGCCGCATCAATGCCGCGCTTGATGGCCATGGGATTGTTGCCGGCTGCAACGAGCTTTTGTCCTTCTTCATATATTGAACGTGCCAGAATGGTGGCCGTGGTGGTTCCGTCACCGGCCATATCGCTTGTTTTGCTGGCGACTTCCTTGACCATCTGGGCACCCATATTTTCGAACTTATCTTCCAGTTCAATTTCTTTTGCGACCGTGACACCGTCTTTGGTGACCGTCGGAGAGCCCCAGGATTTATCCAGAACGACATTTCTCCCTTTAGGACCTAAAGTTACCACCACCGCATCTGCTAGAGTTCTAACCCCGTTCAGCATCGCCTCTCGGGCTTTCATGTCATATTTAATCAATTTACTCATCTTGATATATCCTCCTTAAAATCTATTATTTAGTCAATTATGCCAAGCACGTCGTCTTCGCGCATGATCAAGTATTCTTCACCACTGATTTTTACCTCGGTGCCGGAGTATTTACCGAAAAGAATCCGATCACCTTTTTTAACCTCGAGCGCGATCCTTTTTCCGTCTTCACCAACCTTGCCGTTACCGACGGCCGTCACTTTTCCCTCTGCAGGTTTTTCCTTGGCCGTGTCCGGAATGATAATGCCGCCTTTGGTGGTTGTTTCTTCTTCAACGCGTTGGACTAGAATTCGATCCTGTAATGGTCTCAATTTCATGGTTAAAAATCTCCTTTTACATTAACAAAATTTTTTTCTGTAGTTGTAGCACTCATGTTTGATTCTCAAAAAGTAAGTCCTTCCGCTGCACGAAGCGGTCGTTGTCTCCACCCCCTTTCGAATTCAGCTTATGTTTTAAATATGGTTATTATATTAAAATGTTAGGCAAGTTTTTTTTCGTAGGAATTAATTTGTTTGAAAGTGTAATCATACTTTCTTGATTGTAAAGAGATAAAGCGAGGAATTTTAAAAAATTTTCTAAAAGTTCAGCCACTAAGACACGAAGACACAAAAAAACTCATATGACGATTAAACTCTCGTCAAAAAAGAGTCATCTAACATTTTTTGAATCGGCTGAATCAGGTGGATTTGTCGCTGGACTGCTTTTTGGTGCCTGCGTCGGTGTCGGCTGATTTTGTCTGAACTGATTTGCTCTCTTCAGTCTTTTTTTGAGAAGACTTGGTGGATTTTTTGGACTTGTCGGCATAATCGGTTACATACCAGCCGGTACCTTTTAGGTGAAAGGTGCTCTGGGATACGAGTTTGTGGAGTTTACCCGAGCAGTGGTTGCATTTGGTGAGGGGCTTATCTGAAAATTTTTGCAGCGCTTCCTCAATGTTGCCGCATTTGGTGCATTCATATTCGTAGATCGGCATTTTGAAACATCTCCATTATTTTTAACGTCCCTTTAAACCCGGATCCGACGTTAGCTGGTCAATATATAGTCAGTAACATCGGATTGTCAAGATTCAATTTCCATCCATTCAATTTCCATCAGGGATTGCGCAAATCCTCATACGGTACGCGCCAATCGTTGTAAAATTCCAGGACCTTTGATAGACCTTCAATTTGGACAAGGTGCAAAATATCATGAGTCCGGTGGTGGACCCGCTTTTCCTCAGCCATGCGTTCTTCACTGGAAGCATCGAAGCTTTGAAGAAATTTGCTGAACCGCACGATGTGGATTAATTCGTGGGTGATGATGTAAAGAGAAAAAGGAAACAGCTCAATATCCGGTGTGCCCTCCAACGTCGACTGGATGGTGTGATCCTGCAGGCAGATTTTATAAAAATCATAGGTTGCCGATCCCAATGACGTATTTCTGCGTCGTCCCCTGTAACGAATAATTTGCGCAAACGGGCCGTCTATGATTTCCTCATTGACCAGCTCTGCCAGGGTCCTGACATCGTATCGCGGGCCGAGCCATTGACTGGCAGACATCTTATAATGATTGCTGACAAGCTCTTCAGCCATGGCTACGGCGTTGTTGACGATTTTAATTTGCTTGGGGCTGAAGGTCTGGCGTTTTTGCATCGCAACGCGGTAAATGGCAATGCCTCCTCGAAAGCGTGGCCAATACGTTTCTCCTCGATCACGCCGGTGAAAGCGGTTGCCAGCACAATAATCATCAGGCCAATGACGCCGACCTCGGCAACGTGATTGCCCAGCGCAAACACCAGCAGGACAGCGGCAGCGGCCTGAGCGATGATTACAGCCCTGTCCTTGACGGTCCGGCGTTCGGTCTCGAAGCGATCATATTCTTCCAGTACGGCGCGTACGCCGGGTCGCAAATCGACACCATATCCAAACCATCCGGTTAGCTCGAGCGCTGCGCAGGTAAGCAGACCGACAAAAAACACCGGTATGGATACCGGCGCCATACGCAGGAAAAACTCTGTGAATTCCCAGCCGGCCTCCTTGGCGATCAGCAGATTCTGCGGCTCACCGACCAATGTCATGACACCACCCAGCGCCGTGCCCACAGCCGCGTGCATCATCAGATTCCGCAGGAAACCGCGAAAGCGATCCAGGTCATCGCGATTAATACTGCCCACCTGCTCATCATCCGAGGCGTCATGGCTGGTGTCGTAGCCCTTGCCCGAGGCGACCTTGTGATAGACCGCATAGAATCCTTCGGCCACGGTGATAACGACGGCGGTAACAGTCAGGGCATCCAGAAAAGCCGACAGCACGGCGGAGACACTACAAAACAACAACGAGAGCAATAATTTGGAACGTACACCAAGCAAAATCTTGGTGAAGGCGAACAACAACATTTCCTTGAGAAAGAAAATGCCGGCCACCATGAACATCAACAACAAGATCACCGGCAGGTTGTGTTCGACTTCGTAATAAACGGCATCCGGCGTTGTCATGCCGATAATCACGGCCTGAATGGCCAGCAACCCTCCGGGCTGCAGCGGGTAGCACTTCAGCGCCATGGCCAGGGTAAAAATAAACTCGGCTACCAGCAGCCAGCCGGCCACGAAACTGCCCAGACTGTAAAAAACAATCGGATTCACGATCAGGAACCCGATGATGGTCAACTTGTACCAATCGGGAGAATTGCCCAGGAAATTTTCGGCAAAGGCTCGGCTAAGGCTGTTATGCATGAACTGCTGGCTATCCGATTAAATGGCGGATCGAAGTTTAGTACGCAAAATCGTGCCTGACCATGTGTACGAGACGCTTCAGGCGTCCATTTTCCGCCATACGGGACCCTCAGGGCAGCTCTGCTCGAGCATAGCCAGATACTCCCGGTGAGCCTGCAGTTCCTGCTCGTCGGCCTGCCGAACCAGCAGCTGCAAGCCCGTCGCGTTTAAACGGCTGCGCCTGCTCGGACCCGGCCTCGCGCTGCTGACTGCTGGCATCCAGCGACAGCTGCCCTGACCACCTGTCATGGCCAGGTACACATCCGACAGCAGCTGCGCATCCAGCAAGGCGCCATGCAGTTCCCGGCCGGTGTTATCCACGTGATAGCGCTTACACAGCGCATCCAGACTGTTGCGCTGGCCGGGATGCATCTGGCGCGCGAGTGTCAGCGTATCGAGCACACGCAACTATCCTGCACGCGCATCTCGCGCCCTGCCAGCTTCAGCTCGTGATTGACAAACCGACGTCGAAATCGGCGTTGTGAATAATCAGCTCGGCGCCGTCCACAAACGCCAGGAATTCCTCCAGCACTTCGCCAAATCGCGGCTTGTCCGCCAACATCTGGCTGGAAATTCCATGTACCTCCTCGGCACCTGCGTCGATATCACGCTCCGGATTGATATACACATGGAAGCTACGCTTGCTGCGTCGCCGGTTGACCAGTTCTACACAGCCGACCTCAATAATCCGATGCCCTTTCTCGACTTCCAGACCAGTTGTCTCGGTATCCAGAACTACCTGCCGCATAAAACTTAACTCCCGCTCCGTATCAAGGCTTCATCCAGGCCCTTGTTGGCCAGCTCGTCAGCGCGCTCATTGCCGGGATCGCCGGCGTGACCTTTTACCCAGCGCCAGTCGATCTGGTGCTCGCCCACCGCATCTTCCAGGGCCATCCACAAATCGGCATTTTTAACCGGTTTGCGACCCGCCGTCTTCCAGCCGCGCTGCCGCCAGCCGGGCAGCCATTCCGTGATGCCGCGACGCAGGTATTCCGAGTCGGTATACAGATGAACCTGGCAAGGTCGGCGCAGAGTGCGCAAGGCCTCAATGGCCGCGGTGAGCTCCATGCGATTGTTGGTGGTATGCGGCTCACCGCCGTGAATTTCGCGCTGATGATCGCCATACAGCATCAATGCACCCCAGCCACCCGGGCCGGGATTACCCCGACAGGCACCATCTGTATAGACCTCAACTTCACTCATGCGGCATTCCGGGTCGTGGGATTGACCAGGCTGCCAACCACCTGCCGTGGACGGCGCCAGCTTTGCCGCAGGGGCGTAACGGTATACATCTCCTTACGTGCCACCAGCAGATAGCAGGCCGCAAAAGGCGGCCAGGTGCGCAGCCGTCGCCAGCCCGACTGCCAGACTGCGTCGTTAGCCGCGCTGACGGTGGCAGGCTCTTCAACGCGGCCAAGCGGTTCCGGTGCCTTGCCATCGGCAATGATCGGATGCGCAGCCTTGAGTGGCAGCTGATAGTGATACCAGGCCGTTTCCTCAACCTTATAATTCAGCAGGCGCAGCCAATCACGCAGACGCCTTTCGGAAATCAGCCGCCGGGCGCCGGGCGGATAGGTCCGCCGCGACAGCCGATGTCGCAGACCCCAAAAACCGAAGGGATTGAAGCCCAGGCTGACAATATGACCATCCGGGCGCAAGATTCGGTCGACCTCGCGAAGCACCGCATGCGGGTAATCCGTCATCTCCAGCGCATGCGGCAGTAACACCGCATCGACACTATCCGAGGCAACGGCCAGATCGTCCAGCCGGGTAATCGCGCTGGTTCCATCGCCCGGGGTATCGGCCAGTACCAGGTGCCGTCGGGTGCGCGCCAGACCCCTGAAGCAGTCGCCGCCCCATTCGCCGATCTGCACAAGCTGGTCGCCAAATACACTGTCTAATGCCGCTTCCAGGGCCGCCTTTTCGGCCAGCAACAAGCGCTGTCCGGGCGTCGTGGTCAGCCATTCGGCTGCCGGTAGAGAATTGCTGGCAAAATTGCGAGGTGCTGACATTGCGGCAATGATACCGGAGGACGGCGGCGCCGAAAGGCAGACGTATACCCTCGCCATTCCAGCAGCTAAAATGCTGCTGACTTTCAAACAGGTTGAGTCAGTATGGGGTTTCTCGCGGGCAAAAATGCTCTTATCGTGGGCATTGCAAGCAATCGCTCGATTGCCTGGGGTATTGCGCAGGCAATGGCCCGGGAAGGCGCCAACCTGGCTCTCAGCTATCAAGGCGAGAAACTACGCCCACGCGTTGAAGAAATGGCCAAGGACCTCAAGGCAAGCTGCTGCATGCCTCTGGACGTCGCCGAAGACAGCCAGATTGATGCAGCGTTCGCCACGCTGGGTGAGCACTGGGACCGCCTGGATATATTGGTGCATTCAGTCGGTTTTGCGCCGCGCGAGCAGCTTACCGGGGGTTACCTTGACACCGTCACGCGCGAAGGCTCGAGCATCGCCCACGACATCAGCAGCTATAGCTTTGCCGCGCTGGCCAAGGCAGCCCGCCCAATGCTGGTCGAGGGCAGTTCACTGCTGACTTTGAGTTACCTGGGCGCAGCCCGCGCAATCCCTAACTACAATATTATGGGTCCGGCCAAGGCCAGCCTTGAAGCCAACGTGCGTTTCATGGCCGCGGATCTGGGCGCACAGGGCATTCGCGTCAACGGAATTTCGGCGGGTCCGATCAAAACCCTGGCCGCTTCCGGGGTCGGTAACTTTCGCAGCATGCTGGCGCACGTCGCCGATACCGCTGCGCTTAAACGGAATGTGACCATCGATGATGTCGGCAATGCAGCGGCGTTTATGTGCTCGGATCTCGCCTCCGGCATCACCGGAGAAATACTCTACGTGGACGCGGGCTTCAGTATGATGGGGATGAGCGTCTAGGCACGCGCAGCTGGCCCGGCTTCGGCTACTGGCAACAATCGAGTCTCGCCTTCCAGTCTGGCGACAATAACCGCACAACTGGCGTCACCGAAAACATTGACGCTGGTGCGCGCCATGTCCAGAAGCCTGTCAAAAACAAACAACACGCCTATTGCTTCCACCGGCAGGCCCACAGCTGCCAGGATAATTGCGATGGCAACCAGCGACGCGGAAGGGATACCAGCCACGCCGATGGATGTGATCAAGGCGATAAATACAATAGAAAACTGTACGCCGAATCCCAGATCCAGTCCGTAGGCCTGGGCCAGAAACATGGCGGCCATGCACTCATAAAGTGCGGTGCCATTCATGTTGACAGTGGCGCCCAGGGGCAATACAAAGCTGCTGACGCGATTTGAAACCCCAGCGCCCTTCTCCACGCACTCCATGGTGACCGGCAGTGTCGCGGACGATGAGGCAGTCGAGAAGGCCGTCAGCATGGCCGGCGCCATAACGCGAAACATCGCTAGCGGGCTAACGCGGCCGACCAGCCAGAGCAGGGCTGCCAGGGTTACCGCCACATGCACCACCAGGGCTGCGACCACCACCAGCGCAAAAGTCACCAACGGCGCTGCCGCGTCGAACCCGGTGCGTGCTACCACCCGGGCTACCAGCCCGAAAACCCCGATCGGTGCGAACATCATGATCCATTCGGTCATGCGCATCATGACCTGAAAGACGCCGGTCCAGAACCGAAACAAGGGTTCAGCCAGGCTGTGGTCAAGGCGGGTCATGAAAAAACCGAACAGCAGGCAGAAAAAAATGATGCCCAGCATTTCTCCGCCAGCGGCTGCCGCAATAATATTCGGCGGCACCATACGCAGAAAAATTTCCACGACATCGCCGGCACCGCGCTCTGCAATGCTCGTCGTCAAATCCGCGTTGTCACCCTCAAGGGCTAACAATTCCCCTGCCGGCGCGCCGTCGACAATACCTGGACGAACGATATTGACCAGCACCAGGCCAACCAGAATGGCCAGCAGAGTGGTCAAAGCATAAAACAGCAGCGTTTTACCGCCCAGCTTGCCCAGGTTTCCCGATGAACCAATACCAGCAACGCCAACGATTATCGAAGATGAAATCAACGGCACGATGAGCATTTTCAGGCCGTTGATAAACAAGGTACCAACGAAATTGAAAGCATCGACGAGCAAAACGGGTCCTATCGACGCCGTCTCGCCACTAAGACTGCCGGCCACCACCGCCAGCAATATCGAGATGAGAATCTGCCAGTGCAGTTTTAGCTTAAGCATAAAGCACGCTTCCGGTGCTGCTGAAGATCAATCCCTACAGGGCATCAGGGTCAGAAAATGTATCCGTTGCAACCTGCAACTTCGCCTTGGCACGCACATCCACGATCAAGGCGCCGAAGTCTGCATTGCCGAGTTGACCGGCCAACTGCTGCTTCGCCTGGTCGCGCAGATCACGCGGAACGCTCTCAGGTCGCCCGGCAGCAACCTCATCAAGGCGGAAAATTGCAAAGCCACCGTCTCCGGACGCCAATCCCTGGTATTCGGGCGCGCCCGAGGGTGGCGCCGCGCGAAACACTGCGGCAGTAATCTCCGGCGGCAAGGTATTTGCGTTGCGCAAAATTAGTCCCGTCTGCTGAACATCACGCCCGTATTCGGCCGCGACCAGCGCCAGATCCTCACCGGCCTGCATTCTCGCCAGCGCCGCCTCGCCCTGACTGCGCGCCAGCCTGGCCGCTTCCTGAAGACGCAATTCACCGGTAATGGTCGGCCGTACCTCGTCCAGTGGCAGCGGCTCCGGAAGGCGATGCTCGGCAACTCGAAGCACCAGGACCCGGCCGTCTTCAATTTCTATCAACGGACTGTTTTCGCCATCCTCCAGCACCATCGGGCTGAATGTCGCCTCGAGCAGGGCCGCATTGAAGCCGAAGGGCTCACCACCAGCGCGCGTAATATTGTCTGCGCGCTGCAGAGGCAGCCCGGTTTGCTCAGCGACGAGAGTCAGGCCGCCAGGATTTTCCAGGGCCAGGTCGTCCAATAGCTCGGCTTGTTCAAAAAAGCTGTTCTCGGCTGCCTGACGCTGCAGAAGGTCCAGAATCTCAGCACGCACTTCTTCGAAAGGAAGCTCTGAACCGGGTCGGATGTCCTGCAATTGAATCAGGTGGTAACCGAATTCAGTCTTGACCGGTGCGGAGATCTCGCCTTTCTGCAGGCTAAAAGCGGCATCCTCAAATGCCGACACATAGACACCTCGACCGGCCCAGCCAAGCTCGCCGCCATCCGGCGCCGATCCCGGGTCATCGGAAAACTCTCTTGCCAGCGCGGTAAAATCATCACCGGTGGCTATCCTGTCGCTAAGTTCGGCCGCCTTATCGGCAGCAGCCTGCTCATCGGTATCAGCAGCAATTGCGATCAAGATATGCCGCAGTCGCCGTTCCTCGTCGGTGGCATAGCGCTCACGATTTTCTTCGTAAAATTCCAGCAAGGCGGCGTCATCGACGGCAACCTCGGCGGCAATGTCAGCCAATCGCAGCTCAAGATATTCGATGGCAACGCTCTCTTCGCTGCGATAACGCTCGGGGTTTTCCTCGTAGTAAGCCTCAACAGCTCCCGCGTCGAGCTCGACGCTAACGAATAAATCAGCCGGCGAAAACTGCACTACGGTAGCCGCACGCTGCTGTTGCTGCAGCTCGATAAACTGACGATATTCGGTCGGCGTATAGAAAGCGCTTTGAACTAAACTGGCAGACAGCTGATTGATCTGCAGTCCGCGACGGGTGCGTTCTTCAAAAGCCTCTGGCGTCAGACCCTGATTTGCCAGGGTCGCAATATACGCTTGCGAAGCAAATTCACCGCCTACCTGGAAGGCAGGCTGGCTGCGCACGAAACTGGCAACACTCTGATCGTCGACCCGATATCCATCGGCTTCAATGAACTGAACCAGTGCCTCACGCTGCACCAGCCCTTCGAGCACATTACGTTGCAGTTGCTGCTGCATATCCGATGACAATTCACCTTGCAGCGCTTCCTGCTGGCGAAGCAGCTGCTCCTGGTAAGCCTCTCGATACTCCAGCATGGGGATTTCGTTGCCGTTAACCGATGCAGCAACACGACCGGTGGCCACGTCCGTATTCATATTGCCAAAGCCAATGACCAGCGCTACACCGATGACCAGGATAACGATCACCGCAACCCAACCGGTCAGACGATCACGAATAGTTTGCAGCATAGTGACTCCGAAAAACTGATGGTCCCGCCTGGCGACAGCGGGTGGACGGGGCGCCTATTGTAGCCCGGCAACGCAAAAAAAACGGCGTCGCCAGCGGCGACGCCGTCAATAAAAAGACTGGCGGAGTGGACGGGACTCGAACCCGCGACCCCCGGCGTGACAGGCCGGTATTCTAACCAGCTGAACTACCACTCCGCAGAATTCCTGGTGGGTGCTGAGGGGATCGAACCCCCGACCTTCGCCGTGTAAAGGCGACGCTCTCCCAGCTGAGCTAAGCACCCATAAACGGGGCCCGCAGTCTGTTCAGCAGGGCTGGATCCTTACCCTCAGACCGCCCCGTATCGGCGCGATCCGGGCACCCGATTCCGCGTCGAAGCAGTTAAGCCCCGCCGCGAAAAGGCGCGCTAGTTTACGGCATCCTTAAGGGCTTTGCCAGCTTTGAAACCAGGCACATTGCTGGCTTTAATCTGGATAGTTTCACCCGTGCGTGGATTGCGGCCCTGACGAGCTGCGCGCTTCTTCACGGAAAACGTACCGAAACCAACCAGCGATACCTGCGAGCCGGATTTCAGTGAATCAGTCACCGAATCCACCAACGCATCAACTGCACGGCCAGCATCGGCCTTCGACAGACCGGCCTGTTCCGCAACTGCTTCGATTAAATCACCCTTGTTCATTTATTCACCTTGTTTTGAGACGAAAAAAAACTGCTTTGTCACGACCTGCTAATCAATCGACAGATTGTGACGACCCCGCGTAAGTTTACCCGTCGTCGCAAAATTTTTGCTGCTTGAAATTGGCCGGCCAGAATTCGCATAGCACGCCCAAGGCATCAGTCACGCAAAACAACAACAACAACGAATACCCGCAGCTTATACCAAGGCGCAAAAAGCGCTGTCAATAAAAGTCGCGAGCGGTGCGGCCCGAAAGCCTAGTGCGCTCGCACACCTTTACCCGAATCTGCGGGCTTGCTTTTTGCCTCTGAATCGTCTTTGACTTTTCCGCCATTTTTCGGGGTGGGCATGTGCTGCAGCGACAACTCCAGAACTTCGTCGATCCACCGCACCGGAACAATGTTCAGCTTGTCCTTGATGTTCTTCGGTATTTCGGCCAAGTCCTTCGCGTTTTCGTGGGGTATCAGCACCGTTGCTATTCCGCCACGATGGGCCGCAAGCAGCTTTTCCTTCAAGCCGCCGATGGGCAAAACCTCACCTCGAAGGGTGATTTCACCGGTCATGGCGACGTCCGAACGCACCGGAATATTGGTCAGCGCAGAGACCAGGGCAGTGCACATACCTACGCCTGCGCTCGGCCCATCCTTCGGCGTTGCGCCCTCGGGAACGTGAAAATGCAGATCCAGACGCTGGTGAAAATCCTCGGATATCCCCAGCACCTCGGCCCGGCTGCGCACTACGGTGGTGGCCGCCTGAATCGATTCCTGCATGACGTCTCCAAGCTGACCCGTATGCATCAGCTTGCCTTTACCGGGTATAGCGACAGCCTCAATGGTTAACAGCTCGCCACCAACTTCGGTCCAGGCCAGTCCCGTCACCTGCCCGACCTGGTCGTTCTCTTCTACAAGACCGTAGCGATAGCGTTCAACGCCCAGATATTTATCCAGACCCCGCGGCAGAATGTGCGTCTGCTTGTCCCGAGGCTTGAGCAATAGGCTCTTCACTACCTTGCGACAGATCTTCGCCAGCTCGCGCTCGAGATTACGCACCCCGGATTCACGCGTGTAGTGACGAATCGTCTTGCGAATCGCTGGATCACTAAATTGAATTTCAGTGGCCTTCAAGCCATTGGCGGCTATCTGTTTTGGAATCAGATAGTTCTTTGCGATGTTGAGCTTCTCATCCTCGGTATATCCGGGAATACGAATCACTTCCATCCGATCCAGCAGCGGCGGCGGAATGTTGAGGGTATTGGCGGTGCAAACAAACATCACGTCAGACAGGTCAGCGTCGACCTCAAGATAGTGATCGTTGAACGCGTTGTTCTGTTCGGGATCCAAAACCTCCAGCAAGGCGGAGGACGGGTCGCCACGAAAATCCATCGACATCTTGTCCACTTCGTCCAATAAGAACAAAGGGTTACGGCTGCCAATCTTGGCCATGTTCTGAACAATCTTGCCCGGCATCGAACCGATATAGGTGCGCCGATGGCCACGAATCTCAGCTTCGTCACGCACACCGCCGAGGGACATGCGCACAAATTTCCGGTTCGTGGCGCGAGCGATGCTCTTGCCCAGGGAAGTTTTACCGACACCGGGCGGGCCCACCAGACACAGAATCGGACCCTTCAACTTGCGTACCCGTTGCTGTACGGCCAGGTACTCGAGAATCCGCTCCTTAACCTTTTCCAGGCCATAGTGATCAGCCTCGAGCACATCTTCGGCACGCTCAAGGTTATTGTTAATGCGCGTGCGCTTCTTCCACGGCACTTTCAGCAACCAATCAATATAGTTGCGAACTACCGTCGCTTCAGCCGACATCGGGCGACATCATTTTCAGCTTATTGAGTTCTGAACTCGCTTTTTCACGAGCTTCTTCGGGCATTCCCGCGTCAGCAATCTTTTGTTCGAGCTCCGCAAGTTCGCCAGGCGAGTCATCCATCTCACCCAACTCTTTTTGAATAGCTTTCATCTGCTCATTCAAATAGTACTCGCGCTGACTTTTTTCCATTTGCTGCTTGACGCGCCCACGGATGCGCTTTTCGATCTGCAACATGTCGATCTCACCATCAATGAGTCCCATGACATGTTCGAGGCGAATGCGAATATCCAGCGTTTCCAGGACCTTCTGCTTTTCTTCCAGCTTGAGGGCCATGTGCGCAGCCACGGTATCGGCCAGCCGCCCAGGCTGATCTATTCCCGACAGCGAGGTCAAAATCTCCGGCGGCACTTTTTTATTTAGCTTGATGTAATTTTCGAATTGCGAGATTACCGAGCGCTTGAGCACATCAACCTCTCGGCTGTCGAAATCGTCGCTTTCCTGGACCAGTTCAATATCTGCCGCGAAAAACTCGCCCATACGCGTCTCGGTCAGACGGGCTCTGGAACCACCTTCGACCAGCACCTTGACCGTGCCATCGGGCAATTTCAGCAACTGCAGAATGGTGGCCAGCGTACCGATGCGGTAAATGTCGTCCAGCTCAGGCTCATCAACGTCTGCCTGCTTCTGGGCTACCAGCAAAATCTGCTTGCCGCTCTCCATGGCCTCGTCCAGTGCCAGGATCGACTTATCGCGACCAACAAACAGCGGTATCACCATATGCGGGTACACCACTACGTCCCGCAGGGGCAGGATCGGCACGGCTTTACGAGACTCGACTGTGGATTCGGTCATAGGATTCTTTACCTCTGATCAGGTATTCGTTGGCAGCACACAACAGGATGTACGGCGGAACTACCGCCGATGGCGCGATTTGCGTAACAACGCCACCCAGTCAACATTGGGGCGGCGTTGGGGGCTATCAAGGGCTGTCAGACCCTGTCGGCAGGCGTTCTTCGTCAACCGACAGCATCGGCGCGGTATCGTCAGACTCATAGATAATGTATGGCCGGGTTTCACCCGAAACCACAGCCTCATCTACCACCACTTTCTTGGCGTTGGTCGATGACGGCAAGTCATACATGGTATCCAGAAGCACGCTTTCCAGGATGGTACGCAGGCCGCGCGCGCCGGTTTTGCGCTGCATAGCTCGTTTGGCCACCGCCTGCAGGGCATCTTCACGGAATTCCAGTTCGACGCCTTCCATCTCAAACAGCTTGCGATACTGCTTGGTGAGCGCATTGCGCGGCTCAACCAGGATCTGGATCAGTGCGTCCTCGTCCAGTTCGTCGAGGGTCGCGACCACGGGCAAGCGGCCGACAAACTCCGGGATCAGGCCATACTTGATCAGATCCTCAGGCTCCACATCGGCGAGCAACTCACCAATATTGGGCATTTCCTCCAGGCTTTTGACGTCGGCGACAAAGCCGATCCCACTGTGCTCGGAGCGGCTGCGAATGACGCGCTCCAGCCCGGCAAACGCACCGCCGCAGATAAACAGAATGTTGCCTGTATCGACCTGCAGGAACTCCTGCTGGGGATGCTTGCGCCCGCCCTGGGGCGGCACCGAAGCAATGGTGCCCTCAATGAGCTTCAGCAGCGCTTGCTGGACGCCTTCGCCGGAAACGTCACGGGTGATGGAAGGGTTGTCCGACTTGCGCGAAATCTTGTCGATCTCATCAATGTAAACAATACCCGTTTGTGCCTTTTCGACATCGTAGTCACATTTCTGCAGCAGCTTCTGGATGATGTTTTCAACATCCTCACCCACGTACCCGGCTTCGGTCAGGGTGGTTGCATCAGCAATGGTAAACGGCACATTCAGCAAGCGTGCCAGCGTTTCCGCCAGCAGCGTTTTGCCGCAGCCAGTGGGGCCAATCAGCAAAATATTGCTTTTTGCCAATTCTATCTCGGCCTTGCTGCCTTCGGCACGCGCGACTCTCGAGACGCTTGTAGTGGTTGTAGACCGCAACGGAAAGAACCTTCTTGGCCCTTTGCTGGCCAATCACATACTCGTCGAGTACCGACTTGATCTCCTGCGGTTTGGGTAACTTGGTGCTGCCCTGCTCGGTACGATCTTCCAGTTCTTCGCGAATAATGTCGTTACAAAGCTCAACACATTCATCGCAGATAAACACAGAAGGGCCTGCAATGAGCTTGCGCACCTCATGCTGGCTTTTGCCACAGAAGGAACAGTAGAGGAGTTTTCCGTCCTCGCTGC
Source organism: uncultured Gammaproteobacteria bacterium (assembly GCA_963850255.1). Lineage (GTDB taxonomy): Bacteria > Pseudomonadota > Gammaproteobacteria > Steroidobacterales > J054. The sequence goes on along the minus strand of CAWKLL010000017.1, from coordinate 174,487 downwards.
GACCTCGACTATCGTCTGCCATATAGTCCCTTAGCGCCCAATAAAGCCACTAGACGCGCCCTTTTAACCCAATTATTGCAGATGTATAGCATGCCGGAGTCCGAGGGTGCAAAGACCGGTTCACGCCTTGCCGAACTCGTCGATTCTAGTCGCTGGTCTCACTGTCAGGCGGCAGCACACGCTGATCCAGCACAGCATCAATCAGACCGTATTCAACAGCCTCTTTGCCGCTCATGAAATTGTCACGATCGGTGTCTTTGTCAATCTGATCAAGGGGCTGACCGGTATGCTTGGACAGGATCTGATTCAGCCGCTCGCGGGTTTGCAGCACCTCGCGGGCATGAATATCAATATCCGATGCCTGACCCTGGAAGCCGGCGATGGGCTGATGAATCATCATTCGAGAATGCGGCAGGCAATGGCGCTTTCCCTGTGTGCCCCCAGCCAGCAGCACGGCGCCCATACTGGCCGCCTGGCCGACACAAATGGTGCTGGTCTCCGGACGAATAAACTGCATGGTGTCGTAGATGGCAAGCCCTGCACTGACAGATCCGCCCGGAGAATTGATATACAGATGAATATCCTTACTCGGGTTCTCTGATTCCAGAAACAGCAGCTGCGCCACTACCAGATTAGCCATGTAGTCTTCGACGGGCCCGACAATAAACACCACGCGTTCCTTGAGGAGCCGCGAATAAATATCATAGGCTCGCTCGCCACGCGCGGTCTGCTCGACCACCATTGGCACCAGATTCAGCGCTTTGGTATCCATATAAACTCTTTCCATAAAAATCAAATCTTCGGCTGCAAGAATGATCAGCCCTGCATCAATTCGTCAAACGTCGTTGCCTTGCTGCTTACCTTGGCCTTGTCCAGCAGCAGATCAACCACCTGTTCTTCAAGCACCACATTTTCTACCTGGGACAGTAGACGCGGGTTCTGAAAATACATCTTGGCGATCTCTTCGGGTTGATCGTAAGGCGTACAAATCTCATCCACTTTGGCCTTGACGCGCTCGCGGTCAACCTCAATTTTGTGTTCGTTGATCACCGCGCCCACTAACAGGCCAAGCCGCACCCGGCGCTCGGCGGCATCCCGGAAACCCTCTAACGGCGCGGGTTCTCCGGCGGCCTCGCCCATCTGCTGAGTGGCTTCGGACTGCAAACGGCGTGATTCATCATCAACAAGCGCGGCAGGCACCAGGATCTCATTGGCGTCCAGCAAGCCCTCCATCACCTGGCGCTTAACCTCTGCACGCACCCGCTCCGACGATTCACGCTCCATATTGCGGCGAATGTCGCCGCGCAGCTCATCCAGTGATCCAGACTCAATGCCAAAGGCCTGGACAAAAGCCTCGTCAAGTTCAGGCAGCAACTGTTCGGCGACTTCCTTGACCGTCACGGTAAACACAGCTTTCTCACCGGCCAGGTGCTCAGCGTGATAATCCTTGGGAAATTTTAGTTTGAAGGTTTTTTCGTCGCCTGCGGCAAGTCCCTGCAAGTTCTTTTCGAAATCCGGCAGCATCTGACCCTGGCCGAGGACGATGGGCACGTCTTCACCCTGCCCGCCTTCAAGGGGCTCATCGTTTATCGTGCCGTTAAAATCCACGCGCACCTGCAGCCCGTCCTTGGCCTTCGTTTCCACCGGCTGCCAATCGGCCCTCTGTTTGCGCAGATTCTCCAGCATGCCATCGATATCACTGTCGGCAATGCTGATTTCCGGCTTGGCAACGCGAAGCTTGTCGAGTTCGCTCAACTGGACCTCGGGATAGACCTCGAATACCGCCGTATAGGCCAGGTCCTTGCCCTCTTCAAGAGCTTCAGGCTCGATTTGAGGGCCGCCGACAGGACGCAGCTGTTCCTTGTTGACGGCCTCGCTGAAACTGGACTGCAGCACTTCCTGCAGCACCTCCTGGCGTACCTGGTCACCATAGTGCTGGCGCACGATTTTGGCCGGCACCTTGCCCGGCCGGAAACCTTTAATGCGCGCGGTACGGCCAACTTTTTGCAGCCTCGTGCTCACCTCAGCGTCGATGCGCGCCGCCGGCACCTGTACACGCAGGCGCCGTTCCAGTCCCTCTTGAGACTCCAAAGAAATCTGTAACTCACTCATAGTATTCTAGTTTTTACTCTTTTCATGGGCCGGCAGACAGCCGGGCCCGGGTTGGTGCTGGTGCGAAAGGAGAGACTCGAACTCTCACGGGTTACCCCACTGGCACCTAAAGCCAGCGCGTCTACCAATTCCGCCACTTTCGCCTTCATCGGAAACCCGTAACGCGCAAGTATAGCCAAGGCCGACGACTAGCCGTGCATTTCTGTAGCAAGGACGCCAAGCGAGAAAATCAGCCAAACCGGGGACAGGCGTCCTTTCTGTTTTTATTACCCATTAAAACAAGTAGTTACATGATTCTTCTAAAATAATTTGTGGGTTTGCATAGGCACATCTGCGGATTCCACGGCGAATTCGCAGGGTCTAGTTTCAATGTTTGTCAGCCGCAAGCGGGGGGCGGATATGGTGATGGAAGCTTCAGCCAGCGACGGCCGATGGACAAGCGTGGCTTTGAAGGACAACTTCTACCAGAGCAGCGCCTTTGTCCCCATGTCCTTCGCACTGGTGACCACACAGCACGAATCCGGCGAAACCGGCATCGGCCCGCATGCCCTGCTGGCCCCATTCGGAATCACCGCTCCCCATTCCATGCTGCTGATCAGCCGGGGAAACAGCGGGACAGCGACCAACATCAGACGCACAGGCTACTGCGCGCTGAATTACATCAGCTATGATCCGCAGCGACTGCAGGGCGTCGTCGCGCAGGGCTATCCCGGGCAATCCCTGGCAGACAAACAGCGCGCCAATCCTTACAGCTTGTGTGACCCCCCTGGCGATGACGCGGCTGCCGCCGAACGGCCGCAAATCATTAGCGAAGCCTGTCAGATCATGGAGTGCAGCTGGGACCGGAGCATCGACATCGACAGTCAACTGGACGGCCAGAGCGACTCTGCTGCTGCCCATTTCGTGTTGAAAATCGACCGATTGTTGATGGACCCCGCCTATGTCGACGCTATCGACGGCGGCAATACGTTTCCGCAAATGCCGATCTTCTACGGGTTTCGCGCAGATGGTGAATTTTGGTTTGCAGAACACGCCAAGCCATTCTCGGTGCCGATACCCAAGGTCGAAGGGCAGGAGCTGCAAAGCGTCGTCTATCTGGCCAATCGAATCGACGCGCGATTGCATTTCACCGACGAGGCCTGCAGCAAACTGACCGGCGTGCCGCGACCGTTCCTGAAAGACGTGCTCAAGGGCATCGCCGCGATCGCCCTTGAGATGGATATCCAGGAAATTGACCTGGCCGCGCTGGATCGAATCAATGCCGCGCGAAACGCCTGAATCATTCAACTGGAGCTAGCCATGATCAAATTTCGATATGTTTTCTTGTTAGCCTTGCTTTCGTCTGCAAGTGCCGTGCTCGCGGAAGACCCTGCAGGTCCCGAAGATACGGTGCGGGCTTTCAATACGGCCATCGGCGATCGAAATCTGGATGCTGTCCTTGCTCAGCTGCTGGGCGGTGGCGTGCATTTCAATTTGCGGCCCTCGCACCAGGGCCAGGGCGATACCACGCTAACCTCTGAATTAATCCCACGCTGGTCCATGGTCGGCCCGGTGCTGTTCAGCACGACCAAAACCTATCAACGTGATCTGGAAATCATCGATACCCAGCAGCACGGCGAAATAGCCACCGTCTGGGCAACAGTGCGCACGGAAACCGTGATGCTGAGTGACGGCAAACGCAATCAGGCGGCGTTCACCGAAGTTTATCTGCTGGCTAACACCCCGTCGGGCTGGAAAATTGCCGGCGTAGCCGACAATCGGCAGCCCAACGATGTTGGCATGGCCGGCAACTGATTCAGCCGGCTCACGCTTGCTTAAGGCTTTTGCTGGATCGAACTGATGTAATCGATCAGGTTGGCGACGATCGTGTCGACGCGCTCGCGAGCTGGCTCGTCCGCCCCCTCCTCGACCCAGAACTCATAGCCCCAGACCGGCATATAGCGCGTGCCATGGATAATTACGGGTTCGCGACCGTCAATGATCTTGCGCAGGACATCCTCACTGAATTTGTCACCGTCGCGAGCGCGCAGCCGGGTCAGGTTCGGCACCTGGATCGGCAGGGCACCGGCCACCGGACCGTTACCCTCGCCCGTTGCACCGTGACAGCTGGCACAAAAGCGCATGAATGTCTCGACCCCAGAATATTCATCAATGGCCTGCGCCAGGGCCATCGGGCACGCCAGCAACAGGGCAAGGCCTAGAATCGCGGCTGCAGGGAAAGAACGGCGTCGTGATTTCATCTTGGCTCTCTAAAAAAAACTAGGCGCAAGCGCCGGACTCGACAAGGTTCAGGACTCGCAAATAGCCGGCAGACCGTTTTCCCGGCGGATCTTTCCCAACTCCGTTAGCGCATCGCGCATCATGGCTTCCGCCTGTTCATTAGACTTTAGCTTACGATCTTCTTTGACAATCTGCGGCAAGCGCTCACGCGCCTCGCTCTCGCGACGCTGATCAGCCAGCACCAGGGTTTCCACCCAAAGCCCGGCCAGCCGGAAATCCTTTTTCTCGGACTGTTGGGCCACCTCGGCATTGACCATGGCAACCGGGTACTTGCACTCAGCCAGCGCCACTACGCCGTTGAACGCATCATCACCGAGCTCCTTGCGCAGTTCGGCTGCCTTATCTCGCTGCGCCGCCTGACGTCGCTCTTCAGCCGCCTTGTCCTGGCTGGAACCGATCATCGCGCCGGCAGTCGCACCGGCAGCGCCGCCGTAAACGGCCCCGCGCAGCCCCGCATCGACAATATCTCCGCCGAATACCAGCGCACCAACCATGCTGCCAACAGCTCCGGAAATTGCGCCCGTCTTGGCACCTTGGGCAGCGCCCCTGGACGCTGCGCTGTCACTGGCACAGGCGTTGATCAGCATAGCCGTTGTCAGCGCTAAACCGAGCGAAAACAGGATTCGGGTTCTAGACATAGTCGGCATCCAAATAGAGAGTCTCTAAAATAAAGCCAGATTCAGGCGTGTAAACGACGACTACACTTTAGCTGAACACGCCGAAAGCCAAGCCTGTCTTGCGTTGCCTGCGGCGGGAATGGTGGGCCCTCGGGGGCTCGAACCCCGGACCAAGAGATTAAGAGTCTCCTGCTCTACCAACTGAGCTAAAGGCCCATTCGCCGTCCTAACACCGTCTTTTCAAGACAGGATAGCTTCGCAACTATATGTTTTCTAAATCTTTTACGCTTAAGCGTATTTTCAACAGGCCCCGCAAGGACCATGGAGCTAACGCGCCGCCGTCGCCCTGCGCGACATAGAGTATGGGGTGGATGATGGGACTCGAACCCACGACGACCGGAATCACAATCCGGGGCTCTACCAACTGAGCTACACCCACCGTTGCACACTGTGCTAAAAAATCCCCGCCATCGTTGTCGATGGCGCGCCTGGCAGGACTCGAACCTGCAACCCCCGGCTTAGAAGGCCGGTGCTCTATCCGGTTGAGCTACAGGCGCTAGCTTCTTAAACAGACAGCCGCCCAAGGCTCAAGCCCAAGCAGAAATTGGTCGGGGCAGACGGATTCGAACCGCCGACCCTCTGCTCCCAAAGCAGATGCGCTACCAGGCTGCGCCATGCCCCGACGCTGGTCTGCCGTTTACGGCGCTAATTATAGCCCCCGCACGCGGCGCAGGATAATAGGTGGCGGCCCGCGGCCCGTCAACGCGCGACCGGTGGCCAGGGCTTCGCTCGCAGCGGGCCCTCTGGTATGTTGCCCGCCTCGGTCCACAGGTAGCTATTACCCAGCGATGGCAGCACAACTTATCGACGGCAAGGCCATCGCAGCCAGCATTCGCGCCGAAGTGCGCGAACGCGTTGACGATCGGGTGGGCCAGGGCCAGCGCGCGCCGGGCCTGGCGGTGGTGCTGGTGGGCTCAGACCCAGCCTCACAAATCTATGTCCGCAACAAGCGACGCGCCTGCGAAGAAGCCGGGATAATCTCCGTGGCCCACGATCTGCCCGCGGATACCCCGCAAGCAGATTTGCTCTCGCTGATCGACGCCTTGAATGACGACGACAGCATCGATGGCATCCTGGTGCAGTTGCCACTGCCCGCGCATATCAGCGAAACCGCGGTAATCGAGCGCATTTTGCCGGTCAAGGATGTGGACGGGTTTCACCCCTATACCGTCGGGCGACTGTCGCAGCGAATACCCGCGCTGCGCCCCTGCACGCCCTACGGAGTAATGACCCTGCTGGAGCGAATCGGCATCGATCCCAAGGGCCAGCATGCCGTCGTGGTTGGCGCTTCCAATCATGTCGGTAGACCGCTGGCGCTGGAATTGCTGCTGGCGGGTGCCACCGTGACGATCTGCCATCGCTTTACCCGGGATTTGCGTACCCATGTCGCGGCCGCCGAAATCCTCGTCGTGGCCGTGGGCAAGCCGGAACTGGTCCCCGGAGAATGGGTCAAACCCGGTGCCGTAGTCATTGACGTGGGCATTAACCGCCTCGCCGATGGCACGTTAAAAGGCGATATAGGCTTTGCCGCGGCGGCCAAGCGGGCCGCCTGGATCACACCCGTGCCCGGTGGCGTTGGGCCCATGACCGTCGCTATGCTAATGGAAAATACCCTGGCGGCAGCCGTGCATGGGCAGGAATTGCTGCAGGTCGGCCTGCCCGGCCGAGAGGATTGAGCGCCATTGCCGGCATTCGAACGGAGAAAGAAATCAATGAATAGTTGCTTGAGAGTAATCATTAGCTGCCTGTTGTTGGCTTCTATGCCGGGCCTGGCAGCGGACTTCCCCAAGGTCAGGTTCGAAACCACCGCTGGTAATTTCACCATAGAGCTGGATGACACACGCGCACCGCTCACGGTAGCCAATTTCCTGCAGTACGTGAATGACGGTTTTTATACCGGGACAATATTTCATCGCGTTATTCCCGGCTTCGTCATTCAGGGTGGTGGTTATACCGCTGATCTGACTGCTAAAAAGACGGGGGAACCGGTTCAGAACGAATCTGGCAACGGCCTGACCAACCGACGCCTGACTGTCGCTATGGCCCGAACCGGCGATCCACATACGGCGGACTCGCAGTTCTATATCAATCTGGCCAACAACCTGGAACTTGACCCTAAGGCAACGCGTTGGGGCTATGCGGTATTCGGCGAGGTGGTAGACGGCGTAGACGTTGTCGATGACATCGGCTACCGCCCGACCAGTCCGCAGGGAGGATTTCAGAATTTGCCTGCCGCGCCGGTAATCGTCGAAAGTGCTGTAGTGGTGCAGTCCGGCGACAATGAATGACTGTACTGTTTATTTCTGATCTGCATCTCGACGCCTCACGACCAGAAGTTACCGCCTGTTTTAGAGATTTTCTCGCCGGCGAAGCCCGCCAGGCGGAGCGCCTGTATATCCTCGGTGATTTGTTTGAAGTCTGGTTCGGCAACGAACCTGGCAACGCTCATCAGCAGAGTGTCGTACAGGCGCTTCGCGATTTCAGCGCCGCGGGTGGTAGCTGCGCATTCACACACGGCAATCGCGACTTCCTGATCGATGCGCGCTTTGCTGCGTCGACGGGGATAGAGATCCAGCCACCACAACATGTAATTGATCTTTACGGCGAAAAAGCCCTGCTATTGCATGGCGACGAATTATGCACGGACGATGTAAGCTATCAGCGCCTGCGCCGCGTGCTGCGCTCAGGCAGCCTGCAAGCCGTATTTCGCGCCCTTCCCGGCGTCGCCCAGAGAGCCGTTGCGAGACGTTTGCGCGGCGCCAGTCAGTCGGCGATTAACCAAAAGCCGCCGGTCATTCTCGACGTCAATCCGCAGGCCGTCGAAGCAACCATGCGTGCGCACCAGGTAAGACTCATGATTCATGGTCACACTCACCGCCCGGCTATCCACAAGCTGACGCTGGATGGTCAGGCCGTTCGCCGCATAGTGCTCGGCGCCTGGTACGAGCAGGCCAGTGTTCTGCGCTGGAACGAACAGGGCCCGGAACTGGCCTCCCTGTCCTACCCCTGACCTTCCCCTGAGCCACAGCCGGTGCGCCAGCCTCGGGTCGCCACGCCAACAGCTCGTCGACGTTCTGAAAGCGGCTTTCGGCATCCTTGGCTAACAGACGATCAATGGCCGGCTGATACTGGGCAAGCGCTTCCGGCAGTCTTGGAATGGGCGCGTGGCGATGACGGATAATCATCGCCATCGGGGTATCGGCATCAAAGGGTTTCTGACCTGTCAGCATCTCGTAGAAAATAATCCCCAAGCTATAGAGATCACCGCGCTGATCCACCGGGGCACCGTGACCCTGCTCAGGACTCATATAGTACGGCGTGCCAAATATTTCCCCGGTACCGGTAATCTCCGACTTTAATTGCGCCTCACGCGCCAGGCCAAAATCGATAAGCACCAGGCTACCGTCATCGCGGAACATTACGTTGGTCGGCTTGAGATCTCGATGCATGATGCCGACGCGATGCAGACAGCCCAGTGCTTCAGCAATCTTGCGCATGTATCGATAGGCCAGTTCCGGATTGAGGCCGGCCAAAATGCGGCGCTTCAGGCTTCCGCTGCCGCAATACTCCATGGCTATGTAGGCATGATCGTCAGCGATACCAAGATCCAGGATATGCACGATGTTGGGGTGCTCGAGACTGGCAATCAATTCGTACTCGCGCAAAAAACGATCGAAAGCTGTTTCGCTGCCGGAGTCGGGCATCTGGCGCAGCACTTTCAATACAACCTGGTTTGCGCGAGCCTCATCGCGACATAGATATACAGCCGATATCTCATTGCCGGAAAGCTGTGTCTCGACTTGATAGCCCTTCAGGCTCGGCAAACCCGCATCGGCCAGGCTAACCTGATTTTCGGCATTCAGTACCGACTCCATCACCTCGATCAGACGCGAATGCGTCAATCGGCTCTTGGAAAGATAATCGGCCGCTCCAGCCTGCATCGCCTCGACAATGTGGCGTTCCTCACCGTTGCCAATAACGATCACTGGCGGGAACACGGGAACCCGGCGAAATTGTCGAAGCCAGTCGAGGCAATCGACGCCGCCGGCCGGATGACCCAACAGGACCAGGTCGTTGCCGGCGCCGGAAAAACTTTCCGGTAAGCGGCCAGAAAAAATCGGATCGTACTCACGCACCACGGCATCGACCCAGTGCGTTGTAATGTGGTGACCGATCAGCGCCCGGTAATCGGCGCTGTCATCGATAACAAATATTTTACGGCCGGGTGTTTTCAGCATAGATCTGGCCGGCCTGAGCAAATCGCATCACGCGGCACCGGCCTGCGCATTCTGTTCAAAGTCATCACTGCCATCATTGCCAAATGAACCGCCTTCGCCCTCGAGTCGTCGACGCAACAGTTCGCGCTCGCTCTTGGCCAGGTCGGAGCGCTCGAGTTGCAGTCGCTGCAGATACTCTTTCGTTACATCACCGGTGACATAGATGCCCGAAAAGCATGAGGCATCAAAATCATCGATGGCAGCATTATCGTAGCGAACAGCGGCAATAAGATCAGCAATATCCTGATAAATCAGCCAGTCAGCGCCTATCTGCTTGGCTATCTCAGCTTCGCTGCGCCCCGCGGCTACCAATTCACTGGCCGCTGGCATATCGATGCCATACACATTCGGGTAGCGCACCGGCGGTGAGGCGGAAGCGAAGTAAACCTTGCGAGCACCGGCCTCTCTGGCCATCTCGATGATTTGCCGGGACGTAGTGCCGCGCACAATGGAATCATCAACCAGCAATACGGCTTTGCCGCGAAACTCCAGATCGATCGCATTGAGTTTGCTGCGCACCGACTTCTTGCGCATTTCCTGACCAGGCATGATGAAGGTGCGCCCGATGTAGCGATTTTTCACGAAACCTTCGCGATACTTCACCCGCAGCCGGTTAGCCAGTTCCAGAGCGCTGGTGCGGCTGGAGTCCGGAATCGGGATAACGACATCGATATCATGATGCGGCTGCTCACGCAGAATCTTGTTGGCCAATGCCTCGCCCATTCGCAAGCGAGCCTTGTAGACCGAAATCCGGTCAATAATCGAATCGGGCCGGGCGAAATAAACATGCTCGAAAATGCACGGCGTATAGCCTTTCGCTTCACCACACTGCCGACTGTGCAGGCTGCCATCATCGCCAATAAACACCGCTTCGGCGGGCGCTATGTCGCGCAGCAGATCAAAGCCGAGCGCATCGATAGCAACGCTTTCGGATGCCACCATGTGCTCGACCCCTTCAGCCGTTTCACGTTTACCCAAAACCACCGGGCGAATGCCGTGCGGATCTCGGAACGCCACAACACCGTGGCCAATAATTAAGGCCACCACGGCATAGCCGCCGCGGCACCTGGCGTGCACGCCTTCCACCGCGGCAAATATAGATTCGGGGGTCAAAGCCCCTGAATCTTGTCGCTGCAGTTCATCGGCAAACACATTCAGCAGCACCTCGGTATCGGAACCCGTATTCAAATGCCGGCGGTCCTGGTTGACCAGCTGCTGTTTCAGTTCAGCCGCGTTGGTCAGATTGCCGTTATGCGCCAGGCTAATGCCGTAAGGGGAATTCACATAAAAGGGCTGAGATTCGGAGGAACTGGACCAGCCGGCCGTGGGATATCGCACGTGACCGATGCCAGCATTGCCGCGCAAGTGGACCATGTGACGCTGATGAAAAACATCGCGAACCAGCCCGTTGCTCTTGCGAGTGCACAACAGACCGTCTTCGTAGGTAGCGATACCCGCGGCATCCTGGCCGCGATGCTGAAGCACCGTCAACGCATCGTAAATCGCCTGATTGACAGGCTGATGGCTAACGATTCCGACAATTCCGCACACGCTGTCTACTCCTGCCTGTTTACGGCACCGGGACAACCGTATATGGGGGCCACTGAGTCAGGCTGCAAGTTTATCGACGCCTTCCGCGGCAGCGTCGCGTAGCTTCTCGGCGATGGGCGCGGCATAAGGTATCAGCTTAGATTCCTGCCACCAAGCTGCTTGATCAAATCCGGCGAATTGCAAAACGATTACCACCAATGCAGCGAGTACTGCGCCGCGACCGACACCGAACAGCATCCCCAGCAAACGATCAGTTCCGGTCAGACCACTATGCCCCATCAGGAAACCCACCAAGGTGGTCGCCAGCGCGCCGATCACCAGCACGCCCACCAACACGCCTGCCCGCGCTGCCCAGACGCGCAAAACCGGGTCTTCGATCCAGGCTGACAAGCCGTCGGCGGCGCCGGGCGCATAGTTCCAGGCCAACCAGATAGCCAATATCCATACTGCCAGTGATAGTGCTTCCTTGACGAAACCCCGGTAGACACCGACCAGCGCCGATAGAACAATCAGCCCGGCAAGGCCATAGTCAATCCACACCAGGGAACCCATGTTCGTCTAGCCGCCCGCTTCCTGTCGTGCTACCTGGCCGCTATAGCCAGCGGCTTTTAGTTTGCTGGCCAGCTTTTCAGCCTGGCTGCGTTGTGCGGCAGGCGGACCGACGCGGACCCGATAAAGTGTCTTGCCGTCACGTGCCAGCGGCACCAGGTAACTGGCGAAGCCGGCCTGCACGGCACGCTTGGCCAATGCTTCGGCGTTTGCCTTGCTTGAGAAACTGCCCAACTGGACAACCCAGCCGGCCTTTAGCTGCGCGCTTTTTTCGACCACGGGCTTGGGCGCCGGTTTGGGAGCGGGTTTCGGCTTGAGCAGAGGTTTCGGTTCTGGCTTGGGTTCCGGCGCGGGCTGCGGTTTAGGCGCAGGCGGGGGTTCCGGAACTACTACCGGCACCGGCGTTGCTGCGGGGTCGCTGGCATCCGCGGTTTCCAGCGGCTGGGCCACGGGCGGCGACGCGACTGCGCCATCCGGGCGAATGGTCACCTGGCGCATACCATCCGCGTCCATCGGCTGACTGATATCATTCACCGGCACCTGCTCGGGACCCGTCAGTACCGCCGGCACGATAACGATAAGGAAAATGACCAGCACAGTGGCACCGATCATTCTTTCTAGTAACTGGCGATCCACAGCCAATTCACCCCTGGCGGGCGGCAAACAAAAACCTCAACCATCGGGGCACGAGAGCGACCCAACCCAAGTGCAAAATTATACTCCACAGCGTCACGCGGGATGGTTCAAACTGCCGCAGCCCGTCTAACAGTTCCAACCAGACCTGCTAAAACACCAGGCGATTTCAAGGCACAGCCAGCCAGTCCAGTGCCGGCCCCACCACCATAAAAGAGCCACAGACAATAATTCGGCCATCAGCGGCACTGGCTCGAGCGGCATCGGCCAAAGCCTCTGCAACGGCGCCGCCTGCGGATACTTCGCGCAGGCCCAGCGCACGCAGGCGCTCAGCCAATGCCTGAGCCTCCCGGCCACGATGCGACGCCGTGGTACAGGTAATCCAGCGCTCCGGTTCAAGTGGGGCCAATGCCGCCACTACGCCATCCACGCTCTTGTCGGCCAGCAAACCGAGCACCACGGTGGTCTCGGTTACGGGCGGCAGCAGCGCACAGCGCTGAGCCAGGACGCGCGCAGCCTGAGGATTGTGTGCCACGTCCAGCAACCACTCCGGCCGGCCCTGGATACGCTGGCAGCGCCCGGGCGGTGGCGGCGCGTCTAGCGCCGTCCGCACGGCACCCGCCGAGAGCAGTGAAGCATCCAGCACTGCGAGCGCGGCCAGTGCCAGGCTCGCGTTGCGCAGCTGAGCGTCGTCACCGGGTGCCGGCAACGGCAGATCATTCAAGGTCATGCCGGGGCCGCGCCAGCGCCACATTCCCGCCGCGCGTCGGAAACCAAAATTCTGCCCGGCCAGCAGCAAATCTGCTCCCAGCCTGGCTGCCTGTCCAGTGACAGCCTGTGGCGCGGGCTCATCGCCGTATAGCGCCGGCCGTCCGGCGCGCATAATGCCGGCCTTCTCGGCGGCAATTTCTTCAAGGCTATCGCCTAGCCAGTCCTGATGATCAAAATCTACCGTGGTGATCAGGCTGACATCCGGATCAATAGCATTTACAGCGTCCAGCCGACCGCCCAGACCCACTTCCAGAATCCAGGCGTCCAGCTGCGCCTCGGCAAACAGGCAAAAGCCCGCCAGAGTGCCGAATTCAAAATAGGTCAGGGGGATCTCTGCGCGGGCCTGATCAACCTGCGCGAAGGCGCGAATCAGGTCAGTATCCGTCACCTCCCGGCCGTTCAGGCGCAGACGCTCGTTGTAGCGTCGCAGGTGAGGTGAGGTATAGACCCCGGTCCGCCACTGGTTGGCCCGCAGCAAGCGGTCCAGGAAATTGACGGTAGAGCCCTTGCCATTGGTCCCGGCCACCGTCAGCACCTTGGGCGGGGGTGGCAACTGAAGCCGCTCCAGGACCGTCGCAATGCGCTCCAGACCCAGTTCGATTTCGGCCGGATTAAGTGTTGCCTGCCAGGCCAGCCAGTCTGCCAGCGACCGCTTATGCATTGATGTTGGGACGGGCTGGAATACCGCGGTCAGGCCGCCGGAGGGGCCTTGTGCATTAACTTGGCCAATAGTCCTGCAATCTGGTCACGCAACTCGCGTCGATCGACAATCATATCCAGCGCGCCGTGCTCGAGCAGAAACTCGCTGCGTTGAAAGCCTTCGGGCAGCGTCTCACGGACGGTTTGCTCAATCACGCGCGGACCGGCAAAACCAATCAGGGCGTTGGGCTCAGCGATATTAATATCGCCGAGCATAGCCAGGCTGGCAGACACACCCCCGGTGGTCGGATCGGTCAGCACGGAAACATAAGGTATGCCGGCCTCGGAAAGCTCTGCCAGAGCCGCGCTGGTCTTGCTCATTTGCATCAGCGAGAACAAGGCTTCCTGCATGCGTGCGCCACCGCTGGCAGAGAAGCAGATCAGCGGCATACGATTTTCGAGACTAAACCGAGCGGCGCGGGAAAATTTCTCCCCCACCACCGAACCCATGGAACCGCCCATGAAGCGAAATTCGAAAGCGCAGGCCACTACCGGGATTTCCTTGAGCAAGCCCGACATTGCGATCAATGCGTCGTTCTCCCCGGTGGCCTTGGTCGCCTGGTTGATTCGATCGCGATAGCGTTTGCTGTCCTTGAATTTGAGCGGATCCAGCGGCGTAAGATTGGCGGCGATTTCTCGCGTACTACCGGGATCAAGAAACTGCTCCAGGCGATCGCGTGCGGGCACTCGCATATGAAAGCTGCACTTGGGGCACACCGACAAATTGCGCTCGAGCTCGGCGCGATAGAGCTGCGCGCCACACTGGCTGCACTTGATCCATAGCCCCTCCGGCACCGAGCGCTTGCGACGCTCGGTATTGATCCGCGAGGGCATGATTTTGCTGAACCAATTCATCCGGGGCCAATCATAGCAAGCTAATCCAGGCTTGCATCCACTGGCGCAGACGGCGCGGGAATTTCGAATTCGAGCGGGTATTGCACCTGGGTCAGGGTCAGGGCTGAAGGCGGCGCTGTTATGCCAGACAAGCGCCGATCGCGGGCCGCCAGCAGTCCGGCTATCCAGTCCGGCGGCTCCTCGCCAAGACCGACTCGCACCAGGCTGCCAACCAGGTTGCGCACCATGTGGTGCAAAAAAGCATTCGCCTCGCAGGTAATGACCAGCAGCTCGCCGCGCCTGGCTATATCCAAGCGCCGCAGCTCGCGAACGGCGGTCTTGGACTGGCAGGCCGCGGCGCGAAACGCCGAAAAGTCATGTTTACCCAGCAAACTGATCGCGGCCGAACGCATTAACTCGCAGTCCAGCGGCGAGCGCACCCACCAGGCACGCTGGCGCAGCAGCGCGGAACGCACCGGACGGTTCAGAATTCGATATTCGTATACCCGGCCACTCGCTGAATAGCGGGCATGGAAGTCAGCGCTGACGGATTTGACCCACAGCGCGTTTATATCGTCAGGCAGATTACTGTTGATACCCAGTAACCAGGAACGCAGGCTGCGCTCGGCATCACTGTCGAAATGCACCACCTGGCCACTCGCATGTACGCCGGTGTCAGTGCGTCCGGCTGCAACGGTGGCAATGGACTGGGCTGCGACCGTGGACAGAGACCGTTCCAGCGCATCCTGAACACTGGCCGCATGCGGTTGGGTCTGCCAGCCGAAGTATTGGCTGCCGTCGTACTCGACGCCGACGGCATAACGCTGAGGCATGCGTTCTGACACAGCGGCCGGCGTTTCCGGCTCGCTCATTTAAAAGCCCGCCCTGCCCGATCGATGCAATCAGTCAGCCAGATCGTCGATCAGCTTCTGCGCCTCCTGGCGCTGTGCTTCGTCACCCTCGTCAACCACTTCACCGAGGATACTGCGCGCGCCTTCCGGATCACCCATATCAATATAGGCCCGGGCCAGATCCAGCTTTGTGCCCACCTCAGTCATGGTGGGACCTTCTGGACGACGTTCCGGCATATCCAGGGTGCCTGTTGGCGACTCTTCGTCGGCCGAGAATTCGCCGATATCCAGGTCGACATCGGCAGCAGGCGCAGGCTGCTCGGCAGTATCGTCCACTTCCGGCCTGGGCTGCTCCAGCGTATCGCTCTTGTCGCTGGTGTCTCTATCAGGCTCAACAGTGCGGACTTCCGCAGTGGACTCAACATCCAGAAACCCGCCCAGATCGTCGTCATTGGCAATCTGCTCAGCGCTGATGGCCTGAACCTCTGCGGTCGAGTCCATGCCCTCGCCGACTTTGCGCAGCAATGTATCGTCGTCGAGGTCTCCCGCCAGCAGTGTGGCGTCATCGTCCGCTAACTGGCTGCCGCTGAGCTCATCGGCATTGTCTGGCTCAACCGCTTCGCTGGAATCATCCATATCCTCGAAAGCGGATAAATCCAGGCCCAGTTCGTCCAGATCCAGGGAGGCCGTCTCACCGGTACTCGCAGTCCGGTCTTCTTCGACGGAACCAACGGGAAAATCAACCAGCGGCGACTCGATGGTCGGCGTCTCCATGGTGCTCTCTGACATCGGTGCTTCGATGGTGGGCGACTCCATGGTCGGCTCATTCATCGGTTGTTCCAGCGTCGGCGATTCCATGGTCGGCGAGCCCAGGCCCTCGGCCTCGATAGTCGGCGATTCCATGGTTGGCGAATCCGTGCCGTCGTCGCGTTTAGTCGGCGACAGGTCTTCTTCCTCGATACTGGCGCCACCCAGATCAAAGTCGAGCATGTCCTCATCGGCATCGCCCATGGCGGACAGATCCAGATCAAGATCGTCGTTGTCTTCGCCCAGCGGCAGATCGACCTCGGCAGACTCGCCGCCGCCCTCGAACAGCTCAAGGTCCATGCCTTCATCAGACTGCAGGTTGGTGGCCTGGGCCTCAAACAGGGCTTCCTCGGGACACAGTTGTTTGCCCATGATGAGGACTTTGTTCCAATCCGCATCGGCAGAACCGACCTGGTTGTGGAAAGTCTCGGCCTCTTTCAGGAAGCCGCCCTTGTTCTCCCAGACAAAATAGACATCTAACAATTTGCGGCGCAGGTCACGACGTTCCGGTTCCGCTGCCAGGGCCGCGATCAGCAGATCTGCAGCCTGGTCATACAAGCCGTAGGCCATATGAAATTCAGCTTCGGAAATCGGGTCGGATTGATCAAGATTGAGACCGGCATCGCTACTGAGCGTGCGCTCCATGGGCAATTCCTGGTCACCGGAACGATCAATTTCCGTAGTACCAGGGCCAAATTCTTCAAGCGCGTCCGTGGCTCCGGCCGTGCCTTCCTCAACCACAAAAGTTTCTTCCGCCTCGCCGACCGGCGCACGCAGACGTTCGGTGGCCGCACGAGCATCAGCGTCGATTTCCTCACCATCGGCCAGCTGTTCCCAGCGGCCGGTAACGTCGTCACCACGCCTGCGGCGCGCCAGCACAAGGCCCAGCACCAGGGCAACGGCGACCAGCAGTGCGGCCCAGAACAACACACTACTGAGCAGCTGACCGATAAATGACGGCGACTGCTGGCTGCTGGTGGTTGAAACGGCGGGCGGCAGACCGGCGGGAGTTTCCGCGACGGGTTCGGCCGGCAGGTCAGCGACCGGCGACTCCGCCATGGACTCGGCTTCGTCGACCACGGGTGCAGCCGGCGCTTCGTCCAAATCCGCTGCCTGCCCAAACGGCGTTTCGTCGATTGGCGCGTCCAGATCCATCTCGGCCGTACCGCCGGACTCACGGATTTCTGCCAGCTGATCCTGCAGCGCCGCAAGCTCCTGATCCTTGAGTTGCAGCATGCGCTCACGATTAGCCAGTTCTGCTTCCAGTTGCATTACCCGCGCATCGTCGCCGGCCGGCCGACTGACGGCTGGCGCGGGCGGCGTGTCAGTTGCGCCGCCGGTCTGCGCCAAACCGTCGCCCGCTTCGGCCGGCGGTGGCACCAGCCGCAGTCGGGGCGTTTCCGCGGGCACCCGGCTGCTGCCACGCCAGTCCTGATTCTGGCGGCGTACTTCTGCAAAAGCTTCGGACGTACTGAGGCTGGCCAGCTCACTGGCCGATGGCGCACGCAGGATTACGCCGGCTTTGAGCCGGTTAATATTGCCGGCAAAGGCCTCTGGATTGGCTCGATAAATCGCCAGCATCATCTGATTGGTGTCGATGGAGGCGTCCGGGCGCATGCGTTGTGCGATTCCCCACAGGGTATCGTTCCTGGCCACCGGACCGTAGCTGCCTGCGGCAGACATGCTCGGCGCAGGACGTGGTGCTGCAGCGGTCGGGGCCGGCGCGGATTGCCCACGCGTCACCTGGCGCTCAGCCGGCTGACTGGGAGTTGCCGGCGCCGGTGCGCTGGTGGCGGGCTGAGCACTTGAGAATACCGGCGGGTCCAGCAGCACGGTGTATTCGCGCAGCAGGCGTCCCTGCGGCCATTGCACTTCCAGTAACAGGGTTACGAAAGGTTCGATGACGGGCGTGGATGAAACGATGCGCACCATGGATCGGCCCGGATCGTTAATCACACGAAATTCGAAATCGCCGAGAAAAGCCGGCCGACTCAGCCCGTAGCGCTCGAAGGTGTCAGCGGAGGCCAATGAGACCTGCAGCTGGGCCAAATCATCGCCGGCGCTAAGCAGCACGGGTATTTCAGCCAGAAACGGCTGATTAAGCGCAGATTTGGGATTGATTTCGCCCAGGCCCAGGCCCAGGACGGTTACAGGAAAGAGTCCGGCCAGAAGCAACCAGACACATAAAAAAGCTCGCGGCATG
Organism: uncultured Gammaproteobacteria bacterium; assembly: GCA_963850255.1. Taxonomy (GTDB): domain Bacteria; phylum Pseudomonadota; class Gammaproteobacteria; order Steroidobacterales; genus J054. The sequence continues at coordinate 156,243 of CAWKLL010000017.1, read as the reverse complement.
GTAAATCCCCGCATCAACGGTCCCCGTCTTCCGCACATGCGGGCTTTGGAATGCGCACAAAGATAGCCCGTAAAGTGCCGGAAATATATGTCAAATATAGCCTATATATGTTCGCTGACCAAAATCTCCGCGATCTGTACGGAGTTCAGTGCCGCGCCCTTGCGAATGTTGTCTGACACGATCCACAGATTGATACCGCTGTCATGCGAGATGTCTTCGCGAATACGCCCCACAAATACCGCGTCCTGACCCGAACCTTCTGTGACGGCAGTCGGATAACCACCGGTCTGTCGCTCATCGATAACTGTCACTCCGGGTGCTGCTGTGAGCAATTCGCGCACCTGGGCGGCCGAAATCCGCTCGCGGGTCTCAATATGAACCGCCTCGGAATGACCAAAAAACACCGGTACGCGCACACAGGTGGGATTCACCAACAAGTCGTCATCGGCGAAAATCTTGCGCGTTTCCCAAACCATCTTCATTTCTTCGCGGGTGTAGCCGTTATCCTCAAAAGCATCAATATGCGGAACCGCGTTGAAGGCTATCTGCTTGGCCGCCCCGTCCAGCTCGCAGGGGACGACCACTCAATAGATTGGCCGCTTGCGTGGCCAGGTCTTCAACGCCGGATCGACCCGCGCCTGACACCGACTGATAGGTCGCCACATTGACGCGCGTGATGCCGACCGCATCATAGATGGGCTTCAGCGCCATAACCATCTGAATCGTCGAGCAATTCGGGTTGGCGATAATGTTTCCCGGCGCATAGTCACCGATGGCCTGCGGATTAACTTCCGGCACCACCAGGGGGATATCCGCCTGGTTGCGAAAATGCGAGGTATTGTCCACCACGATACAACCGGCAGCCGCTGCCCGCGGCGCATGCTCGGCCGAAACGCTGCCGCCGGCTGAAAACAGCGCGACATCGACACCGCTAAAGTCAAAAGTGGACAAGTCTTTCACCGTCACCGAGCGGCGGCCGAAATTGACCGTATCCCCCGCCGAGCGCTCGCTGGCCAGGGCATGCAGTTCAGCCACCGGAAAATTGCGCTCAGCCAGGATCTCAAGCATGTGCTCGCCGACCAGGCCAGTGGCGCCCACCACCGCTACAGAGTATGAATCTTTCATATTAAAACTATTTATAACAATAGGTTAAGCGATAAACCTAATCTTAATTAAGAGTTACGGTTGTCGCTTTTCTCGGCCGCCACTGAAGCCGGAACTACCGGCGTCGCGGACTCAATACCCGCGTTCTGCGCGCGCTGGCGCAGGTAGTGGTCCATCAGCACGATGGCCAGCATGGCCTCGGCAATCGGCGTCGCGCGCAAACCTACGCAGGGATCGTGGCGGCCGGTGGTCGAAATCTCCGCAGCCTGACCCTCGATATCAATGGTCGCCGCTGGCAAGCGAATACTGGAGGTCGGTTTGAGCCCGATACTCACCAGCAGGTCCTGGCCAGACGAAATGCCGCCCAGCGTGCCGCCAGCCGAATTGGAGCGGAAGCCAGCCGGGGTAATTTCATCGCGATGCTGCGTGCCTTTCTCGGCCACGCTGGCAAAGCCGGCGCCGATTTCCACCGCCTTGACCGCACCAATACTCAACATTGCATGACCGACATCGGCTTCCAGTCGATCGAAGACCGGCTCACCCAGCCCTACGGGCATGCCGGAGGCGGTCAGATTGATCCGCGCGCCAACCGAATCCCCTTCCTTGCGCAGGGCATCCATATAGGCCTCAAGCTCCGGGACCCGCGACGGATCAGCACAGAAAAACGGATTTGAGTTAACGCTACCCGGCTCCGGGCAGTCGACAACTATGGGTCCAAGCTGGCGCAGCCAACCGGTGATTTCGATACCGGCCGCGCTGCGCAGATACTTCCTGGCCACAGCCCCGGCCGCCACCCGCATCACCGTTTCACGCGCCGAGGACCGGCCACCGCCACGATAATCCCGGCTGCCATACTTTTGCTGGTAGGTGTAGTCGGCATGACCGGGACGGAACAAATCCTTGATCTTGCTGTAATCGCGTGAGCGCTGATCGGTATTTTCGACCAGCATGCCGATGGGCGTCCCGGTGGTTTGACCCTCGAATACGCCGGACAAAATGCGCACCTGGTCAGGCTCGCGGCGCTGCGTGGTATGCCGGGACTGCCCCGGGCGCCGGCGATCCAGGTCTGGCTGGATGTCCGCCTCACACAGCGCCAGTCCCGGCGGGCAGCCATCGACAATACAGCCCAGTGCCGGCCCGTGGCTCTCGCCAAAGGTCGTCACGCTGAACAGTTTACCGATCGTATTGCCAGACATAATTAAAACAACAAGTTAAATAACTTACCTAAACTAATTTCTAGTATTTATGTTGGGCTCACCAAGGTCTGAGGCCTGGATCAGCGCGATGCCCTCTCCGCCCGCTTCGAACTCCGGCCAGACCATCGGCAAGCGCGGCTGATCCTGCTCCAGCGCCAGCCAGCCCGAGCCCACTTCCAGCGCTAACAAGCCGTCCGCTGCAAGGCAGGACGCGGCATCTTGCAGTATACGCCGGGCGCAATCCAGACCATCCGCACCACTAAACAATCCCAGGCCCGGTTCGTGTTTGTATTCGGCTGGAAGCTCCGCTCGTTCTGCCTCCGCCACGTAGGGCGGATTGCTAAGTATCAGGTCGTAGGGGCCACTCAGCCCGGTCAGCAGATCCGCCTCGCGCAGCTCCAGACGGGCTTCCAGCGCATAGCGACGACGATTCTCCATCGCCACCGCCAACGCTTCTGGCGAAATGTCTGTGGCTGTCACCTGGGCCTCGGGGAAAGCCAGTGCGGCAGCAATGGCAATACAGCCACTCCCCGTACCCACTTCGAGAATCTGCCGCACGGGACCTGGCCGCAGCCAGGGTGCGAAACGCTCCTGGATCAGTTCAGCGAAAGGCGAACGCGGGATCAGCACGCGCTCGTCGACGGTAAACGGCAGGCCCGCAAACCACGCCTCACCGGTGATATAGGGCGCCGGCCGACGCAGGGCAATACGCTGGTGCAGGCAATCTGTCAGGCGCGCCTGACAGTCGGCAGGAAAGGGCTGGGAATAAATCGCCGGGTCCGTCTGCGTCGGATCGAGGCCGGCTGCGTGCAATACCAGCAGCGCTGCTTCATCGACAGAGTCAACAGTGCCATGACCAAAATACACACCCGCTGCGCGCAGTTGCGCAGCGCAGTCTTCGATCCGCGCACCGATCGTGTCGTATCGATCCATCCTGGCTCCTGCTGGCTCTGTCATTCCCCGCGGTCAGGCGGCATTATTGCCGCGGCCAACCGGATTGCAAGACGCCCGCACCACCCAGCAAAACCCCGTTATGACTGAACTATTTATTGCTTTTCAGCGTCTGTTGCCGAGCTTTCTGCTCGGCCGACTGGTGCACTGGGCCAGTCGCGCAGAGACTCCCTGGTTTAAAAATCTGCTGATCGAAGCATTCTGCCGCCTTTATAGCGTCGATATGTCCGCCGCGCAGCAAACCAATCCGCGCAGCTATGCCAGCTTCAATGCATTTTTCACCCGCGCACTGCGCCCGAATGCCCGTCCCCTGGATCCCGACGTCAAAACCATCGTAAGCCCGGCCGATGGCCGCGTGCAGCAGTCCGGAATCATTGATCGCGGCCAGCTATTACAAGCCAAGGGCATGTACTACGGCGTTGACGAGTTGCTGGCGGATCCCGCCGCACGCACTCGCTACGATGGCGGGGAATTCCTCACAGTTTATCTGGCACCGCATAACTACCACCGTGTACACGCGCCGCTGGGCGGGCGTTTGCGCAGCATGCATTACGCGCCCGGCGAACGCTGGGCAGTCAATGAGCGCACCGCCGGGGCGATTCCGCGCCTGTTTGCTGTTAACGAGCGCCTGTGCTGCCACTTCGACGCAGACTGGGGCCCCTTTTCATTGGTTTTGGTCGGCGCACTGAACGTGGCCAGTATCAGCACCGTTTGGGCGGGTGAAGTGCTGCCACGACGCCCGCGAGAAACGCGTCACTGGCACTACGGCGAACGCAGCACGACACTGGTCGAGCGTGGCGCTGAAGTCGGCCGCTTCAACCTGGGTTCCACCGTCATCTTGTTGCTGCCGCCAGGAGCAGGCCATTTAGACCCGGCTTTGCGCCCCGGGCAGCCATTGCTGATGGGCCAGACCGTGGGCCGTTTGCGGAAGTGACACAGGACAGCTGGCGGCCCAGTGCAGAGCCAGGAATACTGGCCCGGCGGGCCGATCTGTTCAGCTGCGCTCGGCGCTTCTTTGCCGAGCGCAGGATCATGGAGGTGGACACACCGGCGTTAGCGCGATTCGCAGTAACGGATCCGCGCATCCAGAGCCTCCCCGTGCAGTCTGCGGTCTTCAACGAAACCTGGCATCTCCAGACTTCGCCGGAGTACGCCATGAAACGCTTGCTGGCGTCGGGCAGTCCGGATATCTATCAGATCGGCCCGGTTTTCAGGGACGGCGAGAGCGGCCGCCTGCATCAACCGGAATTTACCCTGATCGAATGGTATCGACGGGGCTTTAGCCTCGACGCCATGAGCCGGGAAACTTGCCAGCTCATCAATGCCCTTGGCGAGGCCTGCGATCAGCAGCCTGCCAATTGCCGGCAGCTACGCTATCAAGCGGTATTTCAATCGCTACTGGGCATTGACCCGCTAACCGCGGCGACCAAGGAGCTGGCGACACTGGCCGAACAACAGCTGGGCGGGCAACTGGACGCAGCTCTGCGCGAGTCACTAGCGGCTCAGCGGGCACTGGTTCTGGACCTGCTGATGAGCCACCTGATCACACCAGCCCTGGACCCGCGCGAGCTCACCGTGGTGACACATTATCCGGCCAGCCAGGCGGCTCTAGCCCGCCTCAGCCCGGATGACGGGCGCTGTGCCGAGCGTTTCGAAATTTTCTTTGCCGGCATGGAACTGGCTAATGGTTACCGCGAACTGACCGATGCGGCTGAGCTGGCGCGTCGCTTTGCGGCTGATCGTGAGCAACGTCGAGTAGACGGTCTGGCAGATCGCCGCGTCGATGCGCAACTAATCGCCGCTGTTGAGGCGGGCCTGCCCGAATGCTCGGGAGTTGCCGTCGGCTTCGACCGCGTGCTGATGGCCTGGTCGGGTTGCGAGGACATACGCCAGGTGCGCCCGTTCGCCTTCTCGAATTAGAACCGCGCTACTTCACGCGCGAAACATACTCACCTGAGCGCGTGTCAACGCGAATAATTTCGCCCTCTTCGATGAATAACGGCACACGAACGACTGCGCCGGTCTCGAGCTTGGCCGGCTTGATGCCGCCCTGGGCTGTGTCACCACGCAAGCCGGGGTCAGTCTCGACAATCTTCAATTCGACAAAGTTCGGCGGGCTAACCAGCAGCGGTACATTGTTCCAAAGCGTGACATTGCAAAGATCTTCTTCCTTGAGCCACTGAGTCGCTTCCTGCACAGCCGCCGCTGCAGCCGGATATTGCTCGTAGCTGGACGGATCCATGAAGTGCCACATCTCGCCGTCGCTATACAGATACTGCATCTCCGTATCGAGTACATCAGCAGCCTCAAGAGTTTCACCGGACTTGTAAGTCCGATCTACCACGCGACCCGTCTTCAGATTGCGAATCTTGACGCGATTGAAGGCCTGGCCTTTGCCGGGCTTCACGAACTCGTTTTCAACGATGGCACAGGGGTCGCCATCAATAAGAACTTTCAGTCCGGACTTGAACTCACTGGTGTTGTAGCTGGCCATTGCGTTTGCCGATTACCTTTGCCGTTGAGGGAAGGGATTACAATGCGGGCCACGGCCCACGGCGGCCGGTATTGTAGCCGCAGCCTTTGACCTTGTCGCGACAGCCATGACCCCAGCCACGCCCGCCATAGAGAAAGTTCCGCAGCCCGGGCCCGGCTGGCAACAAGCCATGGCCGATGCTTACACGGATCCACAGGCTTTGCTGGCCGACCTCGGCCTCGACCAGCAGTTGAGCGGAATCCTGAATCCGCAGCCCGGAAAATTCCCGCTGCGTGTGCCGCGGGCGTTTGTGCGCCGAATGCAGTTCGGCGATCCGCAGGATCCGCTGCTGCGCCAGGTACTTCCGCTGGATGCTGAAAATCGTATCGTCGCAGGGTTTAGTGCAGACCCGGTAGGTGACCTGCCCAGCCTGCAGGCTCCCGGGCTGCTAAAAAAGTATCGTGGCCGCGCCCTGCTGATTGCCACCGGCGCCTGCGCGGTTCACTGCCGCTATTGCTTTCGACGCGAGTTCCCCTATGCCGCGCACAGTGCCCTCGGCAACAATCTTGACCTCAGCCTGGCAGAAATCGCCAGCGACCCGGGAATCCGCGAAGTCATACTCAGCGGCGGCGACCCGCTGAGTCTCGGCGACGCCCGGCTTGGACGTTTGCTCAGCCAGCTTGACGAGTTGCCGCAACTCCGCAGAATTCGCCTGCACACTCGCCTGCCCATCGTGCTGCCAGAACGCATTACAGCGAAACTGCTGGATCAACTGAGCAAGCTAAACAGGCAAGTGGTAATCGTGGTGCATAGCAACCATGCACAGGAGCTTGATGCATCCGTTGCCGGTGCGATGCAGGCGCTGCGAGACAGTGGCGCCTTGTTGTTGAACCAGTCGGTGTTATTGCGCGGAGTAAACGACAGCGTCGAAGCGCTGGTCAATTTGTCCGAACGGCTGTTTGCTTGTGGTGTACTGCCGTACTACCTGCATCAGCTGGACCCGGTTGCCGGCGCCGCGCACTTCGAGGTCAGTGACACTGTGGCCGCACAATTGATCGGCGCAGCTGCGGCCGAATTGCCCGGCTATATACTGCCGCGACTGGTACGCGAGCGTCCAGGCAGCCCGGCCAAGGAACCGATAGCCTTCGAACTGGCCGTGAGATAGCTGGACGCCACCAGTCAAAAAAGCCCGACAAGCGACGTTTAGGCCGGCTCAGCCCAATCGGATTTGAACATAATCCCGACTGACCACATAAGTCAGAACCGGGTCACATAATCCCTAATCACGCTTCCCTAAAGTCTCCGGTGCAGCGGGTTCTATCTCGTTGTGTTGTGTCCAACATTTCAGACTGAAGGGTGTCTGCCTTGGGTGATTCCGTCGGCGTCAAAATCGTTGTACTTACGACAAATGACGAACATGTAGCAACGATCAACGCCGCCCTGAGGGAGGTTGGTCACGCTGCCCATTGCACCCGCATCGAACAACCCAACAAAGTCGAGGAAATCGTCGAGCAGGAATTACCCGATCTGGTGATCTTGTTTGCTGACGATGCACCCAGATTCGATGTTGCGACCGTCGCCACCCAGGTGGCCCGCTCAGCGCAAAAACCACCCTTGTTGCTGGTCCGACAGCAGGTCGATGAGCAGACAATCGCTGCGGACATGGAAAGTGGCGCGCGTGATGTGGTCTCACTAACCCATCGCAATCGGCTGGTCGCGGTCGTCGAACGCGAGCTACAGGCACAGAGAATGCGTAGCGCACTAGACGGTGTGCTGTCCTCAGCGAATGTCTACAAGCGCGAACTTCGCGACCTGATGGATGGCGCCTCTGATGCCATCGCCGATGTTCAGGAAGGCATCGTTGTAGCAGCTAACCCTGCCTGGCTCTGCTTGTTTAACTACGCTGCTGAAGAAGATATCCAGGGACAGCCGGTTATGGACCTTTACCGGGCATCCGACCATCCGGCCGTCAAAGGCGCCCTGGTTGCCTGCCTGAAAGAAAAATGGAATGACGAGCGCCTGTCGGTGGTCGGGAAAAAAGCCGACGGCGCCGAGATACCCATGGAGATCCGTCTTGAGCGCACTACGCTCGATGGTGATCCTGCAGTTCGAGTCATCGTGCCGATCGAGACGCCCGCAGATCAGAACCCCGTCGACCTGCTGGAACGAGCAGTATTTAAAGACCCGTCCACCGGCTTTTTTCATCGTCACTATTTTCTTGAGCGCCTTGCCGAGCGTGTCAAACAACCTTTGGAGGGCGGCGTGCGCGCCCTGGTCTATATTCGGCCCGACAATTTCGCCCGTGTGCATGACGACATCGGCCTGCTGGCGACGGAAGCTCTGCTCATGCGCATGGCAGAGCTGCTCAAGGAATTTATGCAGCCGCCGGATCTCTATGGGCGCTTCGGCGGCACCATGTTCGTGGCGCTGCTCGAACGCGGCAACATGGCTGACGTCGAAGCCTGGGCAGAAAATCTGCGCAAGTCCGTCGCAGAGCAAGTGTTTGAAGTCGAACAACGATCTACCTCACTAACCTGCACCATCGGGCTTGGTGAAACTGATCATGACGAACATAGCGTCACCGAAACCCTGGGTGACGTTGAAAGAGCTTGCCGACTGGGACGCGACAGTGGCGGGAACCGCATTCAGGTAACCGCTAGCAGCGTTGCGTCCAGCGATTCTCGCAAGCAAGACGAACTCTGGGTACCGCGTCTGCGCCATGCACTGATGCAGAACCGATTGCGCCTGGTACATCAGCCGGTCACAGGTCTGAATCGCGAAATTGAGGGCGTCTTCGATACCCGGGTAAGACTGCTGGACGAGAAAGACGAACTGATTCTACCGAGTGAATTTATGCCTGCGGCCGAGCGTGCAGGCCTGGCCAAAAACGTTGACCGCTGGGTCATCGGCGCTTCTTTTTCATTTTGCGCTGCGAAGACGCCGAATCTCGTTTTCGTGCGACTTTCGCGAGATTCGGTGCTCGATGATTCGCTGCTCAACTGGCTTGATGCGCGCATAAAGAAAGCCCGCATTCAGACCGCGCAGATTTGCTTCCAGGTCACAGAGGATCTGGCCGCTCAGCAACTTAAAAAGACCAAGCAGTTGGCCGAAACACTCAAGACCGCGGGTTTCAAGTTTGCCGTTGATCATCTGGGCACAGGTCGGGATTCGCTGCAGGTGATTCAGCATATCCCGATGGACTACACCAAAATCGATGGCAGCCTGATGCAGGGTCTGCATCGCGACCAGGACACCCAGAAACGCGTCGGTGAGCTGGCTGCGGCAGCGCGTGAGGCGAATATCTACACCATCGCCGAGCGTGTCGAAGACGCCCAGACGATGGCGGTTCTCTGGCAACTGGGGATCGCGCATATCCAAGGCAACTACAACCAGAATCACGGCCTGATCCTGGAAGATACCCAGAGCGTGCGCGGGCTAACCCTGAGCGCCTCCTGAGGGTGACCCAGATCACAGCTTTGACATAAAAAACGGACCAATCAGTGCACAAACACCAAAACAGAGAGCTCTATCGTATCTGGGTGAACGCGGTCGTGATTTGCTGCACTTAGGGTACCAGCGCATATCCAGGCGTCGCGCCTGGTAACAGGACAGGCAATGAGCAGAGAGAAACAGAGTTCGGAATTGCAGCGCAGCATAAGGCAGCTCCTGCAAGACCGTCGCCCTTCAAACTTGGTCAGAACGTCGCTGCGCACCCGCTCGCTGGTCTGCGGCAGCCTGATGGCGCTGGTCATGACCCCCGGTACTGCCAGCGCAGTAACCCTTGGCGAGCTGAGTGCCCGCAGCCGCCTGGGACAGCCACTCAAAGCTGCTATTCCACTACGCCTGGCCGCTGGCGAGACCATCAGCAGCCAATGTGTCAGCAGCGCCGGCGGCGGACGCGATCTTCAGGGCCCGGCCGGTTTGCAGTTTACAGTCCCGGCCAGCCAGGGCCCGGGCAACTTTCTACTCGGCGTCAGCACCACCCGACCGCTGGTTGAGCCAATGTACGAAATATCCGTGCGATTGGATTGCCAGGGCACAGCCCGCGTGATTCGTCATTACGTATTGATGCTCGATTTGCCAGGCATGGCGCCGGTACTTCAACCGGGCGCCAGTGATTTGTCTGCCGGCGTCGTGAGCGGTGATCGCCTGGCCACTACGGTTCAGCCAAGCACCAGGCCGGCCGCAGGTACCACTGCTACTTTACAACGCAGCAGAGAATCGATATTGCCGGGCAGCGCTTATCGGGTTCGCTCCGGCGATACGCTGTCGACCATTGCGGCGCGCATCCAGGGCCGCCCGGCCGACTCAACCTGGCGCCTTGCCGGGCAAATTTTTTCTGCTAACCCGTCGGCATTTATTCGCAACAATCCGGACCTGATCAAGCTCGGCTCGGAAATTCGCATTCCCGAGGCGGCCAACTTCTTTGTGCCCAGCACCTCACTGGCCGACGCCTCGACAAGCACAGCCAAGCCGTCGCCGGTGGCAGCCGCAAGCTCGCCGCAGCTATCACAACAGGCCGTGCCTGCCCGCATAGAAACGACCATCGAAACGACGAGTGCAGCTGAGAAGATTACACGCTCGGTCAGCACCGTCGCACTACAGACTGATGTCAGCGCGACAGAAGCCGCCTCGCAAGCAATGCGCAGTGAAGTTGCCGCGGGTTCAGCCAGCCCCTTCGCAGTTGAACCAGCACCGCAAGTCGACACAGGTCTCGCAGCCGATACCGCTGACACGTTGCCGGCTGTGACAACGGCCACGGTCAGTATCAGCGAGTCTCGGCCGGCCAGTGTCAGCCCCTGGCTTGCCGTATTACTTGGCATACTGCTTGGCGTGGCCCTGAGCCTGGTATTAATTCGTGGTCGCGTATTGGAGCGCGTCAGCGCCCTGTTGCGTCGGCCCCAGCGTGGCGCCGCCGCATTGGCGCCGGACGACGTCTTCATAAACACGGACGAATGGCTCGATCCGCGTGATACGGAAATCAGCGAATTGCCGGTGCGCAATCCGGCTGATGAAACCTACGTTGTCGAGGTAGCCGAAGCGGAAGCCTCCATCGAATCACGCGGCGAATCCGACCGAAGATGTTTTTAGTCCGGATCCGGAGCCGTTGGCAGAACGCACGGCCGCGGAAGATCTGTCCGCAGTTTCTGCTGCCGCTGCTGGCGAGCCATCCGAGGAATTTGTCGATGTCTTCGACGATGCCATGCATGGTTTGCCCTCGGAACCCGACCTGCCCATCGCGGAGTTTGACGCCGCCTTGTCCGCGACTGTTGAGCAGCCCGGAGCGGCGCCCACCGAAGAACTGCCGCATTTTAATTCGTCGAGTCTATCGTTTAACGAGGACGCTGCGACGGCTGAGCTGACCTCTCTGGATGAACTCAACGGCGGCGAGACTGCCGAGATGACGCTGGACGCTCTTGAAGCAGAGAGTGGCGACGAGACAAGACTTTCATCGACCCTGCAGGAAGCCCTGACCTTGTTGGAGCAGGACTACGAACATGAACTCACCGCCAGCCAGGTGATCGACCAGCAGAGCATAGAAGACGCCCTGGCCGATGAGAACGCCGCTGAACTGCAGCGTAAACTGACCGGCTAGTCACTGCTGCTCACCAGGGGCACCGACAGGCGCTCCACCTTGCGCCAACCGCGCGGCAACAGGTTGCCACGGCGGCCGCGATTACCCCGGTAGCGCTCAAGATCGGCGGGCTTGAGGGTCATCCGCCGCTGGCCCGAGTGAACTTCAAGACTTTCTCCAGTAGCCAATACCGCCACTGCCTGCATCTGCTCCTCACCCGAGCGATATTTGGCCGCGGGGATGCCCATAATCTTGTTGCCCTTGCCGCGCGGCAGTTCCGGTAACTCAGCCGCGTCAAAAACCAGCAGATGACCCTGGGAACTGACCGCTGCGACCCGCGCTTTACCGGGGAATTTCTCCTGATCGGGAAAAGCTGCCGGGATTACTACGCGACCGTCGGCCGGCACACGCAGGGCCGACTTGCCGGCGCGATTACGCGAATGCAAATCCGCCAGCGCAACGAAAAACCCGTAGCCGCTGTCTGAAGCCACCAGCCAGCGACTCTCCGGCACGCCGATCAGTACGCCCTGAAAGCGCGCGCCAGCCGGAGGCTTGAGCCGGCCAGCCAAAGGCTCTCCCTGCCCCCGTGCAGACGGCAGACTATGCGCCGGCAACGAATAGGCCCGCCCGGTGCTATCAAGAAATACCGCCAGTTGCTGGCTGCGGCCGCGCGCAGCCGCCAGAAAGGCATCGCCTGACTTATAGCTCAGTGCGGCCGGATCGATATCATGGCCTTTGGCAGCCCGCGCAAAACCACGTTCGGACAAGACCACGGTAACGGGCTCGCTGACCACCAGCTGTTCTTCCGCAAAAGCCTTGGCCGGCTCACGCTCAATGATTCGCGTACGCCGCTCGTCGCCGTGCTCCTCGGCCAATGCCAGCAATTCGTCGCGTATCAGGTTACGCAAACGCACTTTGCTGCGCAGAGTCTTGGCCAGCCAGTCGCGCTCCTTGCCCAGTTCGTCCTGTTCTCCGCGAATCTTGATTTCTTCAAGCTTGGCCAATTGCCGCAAGCGCAGGTTGAGAATTGCTTCGGCCTGTAACTCGCTCAGCTTGAAACGCTTCATCAAAACCGCCTTGGGCTTGTCCTCTTTGCGGATGATGCGAATCACTTCGTCAATCTTCAGATAGGCGATTAACAATCCATCGAGGATATGCAGGCGTTCTTCAACACGTTCCAGTCGATAACTGAGCCGGCGTTTAACGGTGTCATTCCGAAACTCAAGCCACTCCAGCAGGAGTTCACGCAGACCCCGCACGGACGGCCGACCGTCCAGGCCAATCACGTTCATATTGACCCGCAGAGTGCGCTCAAGATCCGTGCTGGCGTAAAGGTGGTCCATCAGCTGATTCAGCGGAACCCGATTTGAGCGCGGCACCACCACCAGCCGGGTCGGGTTTTCATGATCGGATTCGTCACGCAAGTCTTCGACCATGGGTAATTTCTTGGCGCGCATCTGGCCGGCAATTTGTTCCAGCAACTTGCTGCCGGATACCTGATGCGGCAAGGCAGTGATTACGATGCTGCCTTCTTCCTCTTCCCAGGTCGCACGCACCCGCAGACTGCCGTTGCCGGTCTTATAGATCTGCTGAATATCCGCCGCCGGCGTTACCAGCTCACCGCCGGTAGGGAAGTCTGGGCCTTTGATGTGCTTGCGCAAAGCTGCCAGGGTCGCTTTGGGCGTCTCAAGCAAGTGCACCAGTGCTGCAACCACTTCACGCAAATTGTGCGGCGGCACGTCCGTCGACATACCCACAGCAATACCCTGAGCGCCGTTGAGCAACACGTTGGGCAATTGCGCAGGCAACATCGCCGGCTCTTCGAGCGTGCCATCAAAGTTGGGCACCCACTCCACGGTACCCTGACCCAGCTCGCGCAGCAGCACGTTGGCGTAGGCAGTCAGCCGCGATTCTGTATAACGCATGGCCGCAAAGGATTTCGGATCATCCGCCGAACCCCAGTTGCCCTGCCCGTCAACAATCGGATAACGGTACGAAAAAGACTGGGCCATATTGACCATGGCCTCGTAACAGGCCGAATCACCGTGCGGATGAAATTTGCCAATCACATCACCAACCGTACGGGCCGACTTTTTCGGCTTGGCGCCGGACGCCAGGGCCAGCTCACTCATGGCGTAGATAATTCGCCGCTGGACTGGTTTGAGCCCGTCGCCCAAATGCGGCAAAGCCCGATCCAGAATGACGTACATCGAATAGTCGAGATAGGCTTTTTCGCTAAAGACTTTGAGCGGTACCCTTTCGATACCCTCGAAGTCCAGTTCATTCTGGCCGCTCATGCTGCCTGTCTCCGTCAGATTTCGGCGAGATCGCCCTTGGATTCCAGCCATTCGCGACGATCTCGCGAACGCTTCTTGGCTAACAACATATCGAGTGTTTCATCAGTCATATCGCTGGCATCAACGGTAAGCTGAAGCAATCGGCGTGTATCCGGCGCCATGGTTGTTTCCCGCAGTTGACCCGGGCTCATTTCACCCAGGCCCTTGAAGCGAATAACATTAATCTTGCCGCGCATCTTCTCTGCCTCGATTCGCTCCAGCGTGCCCTGACGCTCACCTTCATCCAGCGCATAGAAAACCTGCTTACCGACATCGATACGGTAGAGCGGCGGCATGGCCACATAAACATGGCCGGCTTTGACCAGGCGCGGGAAATGGCGGTGAAATAAGGCGCAGATAAGCGTCGCAATATGCTGCCCGTCGGAATCGGCGTCGGCCAGGATACAAATCCTGTGATAGCGCAGCTCGGACAGGTCTTCAGCACCCGGATCAATACCGATGGCGACACTGATGTTGTGAATCTCCTGGGATGCCAGTAGCTCAGCCTGATCAACCTCCCAGGTATTCAGTATCTTTCCGCGCAACGGCAGAATTGCCTGAAACTCACGATCGCGGGCTTGCTTGGCCGAGCCGCCGGCAGAGTCACCCTCGACCAGAAATAATTCACAGCGACTCGGCTCCGACGATGAGCAGTCTGCGAGCTTGCCAGGCAGCGCCGGCCCGGAAACAATCTTTTTTCGCACCACTTTCTTACTGGCGCGCATGCGCTGCTGCGCGGCAGCGATCACGCGTTCGGCGATCTGGTCGCCGGTTTCCGGATGCTGGTTGAGCCAGATACCGAGCGTGTCTTTGACGGTGCCTGAGACGAAGGCCGCGACTTCCCGGGAAGACAATCGCTCTTTAGTCTGACCACTGAACTGCGGTTCTTCGGTTTTCACCGACAAGACGTAATTTACCCCGTCCCAGGTATCTTCCGGTGCAATGCGCAGACCACGCGGTAACAGGCTACGAAAGTCGCAGTATTCGCGCAGCGCTTCGGTCAGACCGGTACGAAAACCGTTCACATGCGTACCGCCCTGAGCCGTGGGCACCAGGTTCACATATGACTCTGACACGGATTCAGCATCGCACCAGACCATGGCCCAGTCGACTTCATCGCGTTTGCCCTGCAGGCTGCCGGCAAAGGGCTCCTGCGGCAGCATCTCAACCTCGCCGACGGATTCCTGCAGGTATTGTTCCAGCCCGCCTTCATACTGCCACTCAAGCGTTTCAGCAGGCTTCTCGACCTTCAGGCGGATAAGCAGGCCCGGACACAATACCGCCTTGGCGCGGAGCACGTGTTTGAGTTGCGGCAAGGAAAACTTGGGCGAATCAAAATACTTCGGATCAGGCCAGAAGCGGATTGTGGTTCCTGTATTGGTCTTGCCGACCTTCCCCACCACTTCCAGCTTGCCGGATTTTTTGCCGCCCTTGAAACTGAGGTTGTATTCCTTGGCGTCGCGACGAATCCAGACCTCCAGGTTCTTGGACAAGGCATTGACCACGGAAACGCCGACGCCGTGCAAACCGCCGGAGAAACGATAATTGTCGCCGGAAAATTTACCGCCGGCATGCAGGCGCGTGAGAATCAACTCAACGCCCGGAATTTTTTCCTTCGGATGCTTGTCCACGGGCATGCCGCGGCCATCGTCACTGACCTCAAGGGACCCGTCTTTGTAGAGGGTCACATCTATACGCCGACAATGGCCGACCAGCGCCTCATCGACACTGTTGTCGATAACCTCATGGGCCAGATGATTGGGCCGCGAGGTATCGGTATACATGCCGGGACGGCGACGAACAGGATCCAGGCCGCTGAGCACCTCAATGTCAGCGGCAGCATAGCTACGACTCATTAAATAACCCCACCGCGGCCCAGCCCGGGCACGGTAATACGCACAACAACAAGGCGATGTTATGCAGTCAGCAGCAAAAGGCAATGCTTATGAAGGGCCGCCAGTCACCAACAGGCTGATCCGGCAGGCTGCAGGCAGTTCTAGTGCAAATCTGCCAGCAGTGATTCGCGAGTCGATTCCGGTACCTCGACCTGCAGCGAATAGTCAGAATGATCAATGCCGGCGGTGAGATCCGCCCCAGCCTTTAGCGCCGAGCACATATCCGGGCTCAACTCGAAGCGCAGAAAATGCACGGCAGAGGTCTTCTCATCGTTCTCGCGCTCGAGGTCTTCGTCGGCAATGGCAAATACCTGCTCAAAATCCGCCACCCGGACCCAGACCCTGCGTTCGACGCCGCGCAAGCCGGCCAGGGCGACGCGTCGCTCTTCGACATCCTGATACTCGATCAGCATGGTGGCCTTCCAGTTACTGCCATCGGGAATCAGCGGGTTGTAGGCATCCAGTTCGTCCTGAATGCCGGCCGCCTCAAAAATCCGCTCGGCGCGGAGCATTTCCTGCACCTGGTAGTGCATGGTCAGACGATCTTCAAACAGCAGGGTGATGTGCTCGCCCAGCGCCAGCTTGCGGTGAGCCTTGTGCTGCAGCACCTTGGCGCGGAATTCAGCGCGCAACTGAGCATAGGTCTCAAGGGAAAACAGGTCTTGCGGAGCCAGTTTATTCATTCGCCAAGTCCGTAGGCGTCTTTCAACAGAGAAATGGGATGGCGCGCTTCTGCGCCCTCTACTGCGCCGGCAATCTGTTCTCCGGCCATCGGACAATCGCTGGTGAAATGGTCGGCGCCGGCCTCATCAACCCGGCGAATTACCGGCTTGGCAATTTTCATCGAAACCTCGCGAAACTTTTTCTTCACACCATAGGTGCCGTCATGACCGGAGCAGCGCTCGATGGCCTCGACCTCGGTATCGGGTACCAGCTCCAGCACTTCCTTGGTCTTAAGGCCGATGTTCTGCACGCGTAAATGACAGGGTACCTGGTAGCTGATCTTGCCAAGAGCCGTAGCAAAGTCGGTCTCCAACACACCGGCTTTATGGCGCAGCATGAGGTATTCGAAGGGATCAAAAAACGCCTGCGCGACAGCTTGCACGTCTTTATCTTCAGGAAACATCAGCGGCAGTTCCTGTTTGAACATCAGCACGCAGGACGGCACCGGCGCGACTATGTCCCAACCCTCGCGTACCCACTTGACCAGCTCGGGGATATTGGCCTGCATGGCCTGCTCCACGGACGCCAGGTCACCGAGCTCAAGCTTGGGCATGCCGCAACAGCGTTCCGTGGCTGCCAGCGAGACCGGGATCCGATTGTGTTCAAAGACACTCAGCAGATCCTCGCACACCTCCGGCAGATTGCGATTGCCATAACAGGTAGTGAATAACACCACCCGGCCTCGCGTACCGTTAACTGCACTAGGCTGGTGACTACTTTGATGGCCGGCGAGCCGATCTCGAGCGCTGTGGCTGTGATACTCCGGCACCGGCGCACTGCGATCGACCCCCAGGGTAGTTTCCAATAACGCCCTGGCGGCCGTATTGCGATTCGCTGCATTGACGATGCCGTTGACTACCGGAATCCCCGCGAGACTCCCGACCTGGTCGGTGGCCGAGAGAATTCGGTCGCGCAACGTTGCGCCCTGGTCGCGGAATCGCTTGGCCTTGGCCCGCAACATGAGGTGCGGAAAATCCACATTCCATTCATGCGGCGGCACATACGGGCATTTGGACATGTAGCACATGTCGCAGAGATAGCAGTGATCGACGACGTCCCAGTAGGCCTTGGTCGGCACACCATCCAGTTCGCCGCTATCGCTTTCGTCTATCGCATCAAACAGCGTCGGAAACGAATTGCACAAATTGAAACAGCGTCGGCAACCGTGGCAGATATCGAATACCCGCTCCAACTCCGCATTAAGCGCAGATTCGTCATAAAAATCTGCCGAGCGCCAGTCAATGGGGTGGCGGGTCGGCGCATCCAGGCTACCTTCACGAGGCCCGTCAGGCATACGAACTCCTCAACGGGTCCCGGCGATCACCGGGACCCGTATTGAGACAATGGGAAACTCCGACTAGCCGTCGAGCGTATCGAAGGCTTTCTGGAAGCGATTGGCGTGGGAACGCTCGGCTTTGGCCAGGGTTTCGAACCAGTCAGCAATTTCGTCGAAACCTTCATCGCGGGCAGTTTTCGCCATACCCGGATACATATCCGTGTATTCGTGGGTTTCACCTTCAATAGCTGCCTGCAAATTCTTGCCGGTGGGGCCTATGGGCAGCCCCGTAGCCGGGTCTCCGACGGTTGCCAGGTAGTCAAGATGCCCGTGCGCATGGCCGGTTTCGCCTTCTGCCGTGGAACGAAACACCGTGGCGACATCGTTGTAACCTTCAACATCCGCCTTGTTGGCAAAGTAGAGATAGCGACGGTTGGCCTGGGATTCACCGGCGAACGCGTCTTTAAGATTTTGTTCTGTTTGACTTGCTTTGAGGTCCACGTTTGGCTCCTTAGTTATAGTTTCACTGACTTTTATTAGACTCAGTCTAAAATATAGGGCTGGGGCTGCAGTGTGTCAACTGGACATGACGAGGTTAACGAATTGACCCGAATAGGCCCCTGTGTAAAAATGAGCTCGCCTTCGGAACAAAAGAATAAACCGTGGCTACCAATAAAAACAAAAACTTAGATCTAGAAAAGTCCATGGCCGAGCTGGAGAAAATAGTCTCCGAGCTGGAAAGCGGCGATCTCAGTCTTGACAAATCCCTGCGCCAATTCGAAAAAGGCGTTCGCATCAGTCGTGAATGTCAGGCCGTCTTGAACGAGGCTGAGCAGAAGGTCCAGCTACTGATGGACGGCGAAGCGCAGGATGTCACGGCCGAGCGACTGAGCACCCTGGCCGAATAAGCAAACCCAGCACTGTGAGCTTCAGGTAGATGCGCCGTTGGCGCCCTGAAGTCTTTGAATCAGCGCGCGCAAAAACACCTGATTAAAGCGCAGCTGGCACTCCGTAGAAACCTGCTCCAATAGTGTTGCACTGACACTAATAATCGCAACTTCATCCTTTGCACGAATGCTGGCGGTGCGCTTCACATCAGAGACGTAACTGGACTCGCCAAAACAGTCGCCCGCCGCCAGATAGCCTACCGGCTTCGCATTGCGTTCCACCGTTACCCGACCACGTGCGATCACGTAGAAACGATCATCAATCTCGCCCTCGCGGACAATCTCATCGCCGGCCGCGTACTCGCGCCATTCGCTGGCACGCTGCAGCTCGCGTATCTCGGCTTGGGAAAAATCGTGAAAGAAACTAAGTTTTCGCAACATGCCAAGCCGTTCGAGATTGTGCGTCTCGACATCACTATCGCGTAGACCCTGATGGACTCGGGTCAGGCATGCCGCCATCTCACCGCCGTCACGAAAGCGGCGTGCCGGATCCTTTTGCAGAACCACAGCTACAGCTTCTTCAAGTTCCTCCGGAATTTCCGCGCGCAGGCGGTGAATCGGCGGCGGGGTCGCATAGACAATCTGGTTTAGCAGACGTGACAAGGTGGTGGCCCGAAACGGCCTGAAGCCGGTGAGCAATTCATACATGACAGCCCCCAGCGAATACAGGTCCGATGAAGGGACAATTTCGGCAGACTGGATCTGCTCCGGTGACATGTAGCTGGGCGAACCAGCAATGCCTTCAATACGAGAGATATCCGCATCGCGCAAAATGGCGATACCAAAATCAATAATCTTTACCTCGTTGTCAAGCGTTAGCATGATATTGCTGGGCTTGATATCACGATGAATTACACCGCGCTTGTGCGCATATTGCAGTGCTTTGGCGCAGGTATAAATTATCTTCACGACATCATCGATGCGCAACAGATTATCCGGTCGGCAATAGGCCGACAAAGTACGCGCGCCCTGCACGTGCTCCATCACAATATAGTACTGACCGTTTTCTTCGCCCGCGTCGATAATCGGCAAGATATTCGGGTGCTGCAGCATCCCAACCATCTGCGCTTCGTTAAAAAACATCTTGCGCGCGATTTTTGCACGCTGGGGGTCATCTTCGGGCTCGGCGTCGTAGACCTTGATGGCTACATCGCGATTGAAATAGGGGTCGTGAGAAAGATAGACGTTGCCGGTGCTGCCCTGGCCGACTTCCTTGATGATCGTGTACTTCCCGATCTTGTCAGGGATATTCGCGCGCGTAATCTTCTGGGTCGCCAGCTCGGACATCCGAAAAATCCACTGGAAAAAGAACTAAAACGCCGCTATCGCATACTGTCCTGCCCAGATCAGCACGGCGGCATACACGGCGGCCACAACGTCATCGAGCATAATTCCCAGCCCGCCGGGTACGCTGTGATCCAGTTCCCGAATCGGCCAAGGCTTCCAGACGTCAAACAGGCGAAATAGCAGGAATGCCGCCAGTACCCAGGCCGGCTGCCAGGGCGTGACCAGCAGAACCAGCCACATGCCGACAAACTCGTCATAGACGATGCCGCCGTGGTCATGCACACCCAGGCGCCGGGCGCTAAGGCCGCAAATCCAGACGCCCAGCAGGGCCAGCAGGACCAGGCCGGCAATCAACCAGACCAGGGGCAGCTGCGGCAGCTGCGCATACAGCAGGATCGCCAGTGCTGAACCCCAGGTACCCGGGGCTATGGGCAGCAAACCGGAGCCAAATCCAAACGCCAGCCAATGCACCGGATCGCGCAATACCTGGGCGCGCAGCTCGCTGGCAAGCTGCCCATTTTGTGGTGCGCTAGAAATGTTGATACTCCTCCATCGAGGCTGACCAAGACCGCCCGTTCAGCTTGAGGTCGATGCCTGCGCCAGCGCGGCATTGGCCAATCTGGGTTAGCCTGCAGTCCCAGTGCCGTGCCGAATCCTGCAAGGCCGCTGCAGCGTGCATCGGCACTGTGAAACACAGCTCGTAGTCATCCCCGCCAAGCATGGCGAGGCTGCGCGCCCTGTCAATCCCGCAACGCTCAATCAAACATGCGTCCAGCGGTAATTGTTCCACCCGCAACTCCGCACCCAGACCACTGGCCGACATCAGCCGCTGCAAGTCGACCTGCAGTCCGTCGGAAACATCGATGGCAGCCGTGGCCAGATCGCGCAGCGCCAAGCCCTGCTGAACGCGCGGCGACGGCCGCGAAAAAGCCGTGAACAGAGGATCTGTGTCTGACCAGCCAGCGCCCGCAGCCAGCTGCCGCCAGGCATAGCCAGCGTTACCCAGTCGTCCGGTGACAAAAATGCCATCGCCGGGCTGGGCGCCATTGCGTTGCAGCGCCTGCCCTGTCGGCACATAGCCAATGGCCGTTACGCCCACGCACAGCGGCCCGCGCACGGTATCACCACCGATCAGCGTCACTGCATGGTGCCGGGCCAACGCCGCAAGCCCCTTGGCAAAGTCTTTAACCCACGACGCCTCGGCTGTCGGCAGGCTCAGATTGAGCAGGAACCAGCAAGGCTGAGCGCCCATCGCGGCGAGATCACTGAGATTAACCGCCAGGGCACGATGCGCGATTGCGGCGGCTGACAATTCCTCAGTGAAGTGCGTCCCCAGCACCAGGCTGTCAGTCGCTACGGCGATTTCCTGCCCGACGGGTGGTGCGAAGATCGCTGCATCGTCACCGATACCGACGCGCAGTTGCTCAGCCTGCGCCGGAACATGCGCCAGCAAATACTGAATGACTTCGAACTCATCCATAACGGCAGACGAGCTAATCGGCAGTTCGGGCTGCAGTATCGAGAATCGCGTTGATGTAGCGATGGCTGCCTTCGGCGCCGAACTCACGTGCGAGGTTGATGGCCTCATTGATGGCTACGCCCGTGGGAATATCGTCGCGGTCGCGCAGTTCTTTCAGCCCAATCCAGAGCACTGCGTGTTCGACGGGGTCCAGTTGCACCACAGGTCGGTCGGCACAAGCCTGGATAAGCTCATCCAGCGCTGCTGAGGAATCCAGCACGCTGGATAGCATGGCCAGAAAATAGGTCTGATCAATGTCGGCAAATTCTGGTGAAGCTTTGAATTGCTCCGTCAGCTGTGGCTCATCCTGCCCGCCGACCTGGCTCTGATAGAGCGCCTGCAACAGCAGGCGGCGCGCACCCTGGCGACCGCCAATAGCCATGATAATGCGCGCTTCAGACGTCGAGCTGGCGCAGCAAGCTGACCATCTCGACCGCGGTCATGACCGCATCAGCGCCCTTGTTGCCCGCCTTGGTACCGGCTCGCTCCATCGCCTGCTCAATGCTGTCACAGGTCAAAACACCAAAGGAGACTGGCAAGCCCGTATCCAGGCTCACGCGCGCGAGTCCGGCGGCGCTCTGTGCACAGACATAGTCAAAGTGGGGTGTTGAACCACGGATTACCGCCCCGAGAGCGACAATGGCGTCGTACTGCCGGGTCTGCGCTGCTCGCTGGGCTGCCAGCGGTAACTCGAAGGCCCCCGGCACCCGCAGCAAGTGGATCTGGCTGCTGTCCAAACCAAGACGCTCAAGGGTATTCACCGCTCCCTCGGTCAAACGGTCAACGATTGCCTCGTTAAAGCGCGCGGCAATGATGCAGAAACGCGCATCGCGAATCGCCAGTTGTCCTTCAATAGTGCGCATGCAAGCCCTTGATTAAATTAGTCAGCATCGTTGACGTACTCTACTACTTCAAGGCCGAATCCTGAAATTGCCTGCATCTGCTTCGGCGCGCTCAAAACGCGCATACGGGTCACGCCCAGATCGCGCAGTATCTGCGCGCCGGTCCCGTAGGTACGCAGAACTGTTGCGCCGTCATCCACCCTGGCCGGCTGAGTTTCATCAGTGACCAGCTGCCGTACAGAACGCACCAGGTCGCGTGGCGACTCTCCGTAGCGCAGCAGAATCAAAACCCCCTGGCCTTCCTTCGCAATGCGCTGCATGGCCGAGCGAAAAGGCCAGCCGAGCTGCGGGCTTTGCAGACCCAGCACATCACCCAGGGTGTCCTGCACATGCACGCGTATCAGCGGTGCCTGCTTGCCAGCGGGATCGCCCTTGACCAGCACCAGGTGCACATTGCGATTGACGTGATCGTCGTAGCACAAAAATCGGAACGGGCCGAATTCTGTATCAACCATCTGGTCGGAAATACGCTCGACGGATTCCTCGTGCTGCAGCCGATAGCGAATCAGATCTGCGATGCTGCCCATTTTCAGACCGTGTTCGCGAGCAAATAATTCCAACTGAGGGCGACGCGCCATGGTGCCGTCCTCATTAAGAATCTCGACGATGGCAGCGGCAGGCTCGAGCCCGGCCAGGCGGGCCAGATCACAACCCGCCTCAGTGTGACCGGCACGATTGAGTACGCCGCCCGGCTGCGCCATCAGCGGAAACACATGACCAGGCTGACGCAAATCCTCAGGTGTAGCTTCGGGAGCCACGGCGGCGCGAATGGTGCGCGCACGATCATAGGCAGAAATACCTGTCGTGATGCCCTCAGCTGCCTCAATGGAAACAGTAAAGTTGGTGCTCTTGTGTTCGTCGGTATCGCTGACCATTAGTGGCAGGCGCAACTGGCGGCAACGATCACGACTCAGGGTCAGACAGATCAGGCCGCGTCCGTAACGGGCCATGAAATTGACATCATCGGGGCGCACACGCGCTGCCGCCATCAGCAGATCACCCTCATTTTCGCGATCCTCATCGTCGACGATGATGACCATCTTCCCGGCGCGAATATCGGCAATGATCTCCTCAATGGAGCTGAACTGGATGCTGCGCGTTGCAGGCTCGCTGAGCGGTGTCATGGCTATTTCCTGACTTATTTTGTTTCGCCCGGCAACATCAGCCGTTCGAGGTAACGGGCAATCAGGTCAACCTCAAGATTGACCGGTGTACCCGGCTTGTAGCTACCCATAATAGTGTTTTCGAGGGTATGCGGCACGATGTTCACCCCGAATTTATCCGCCTCGACATCATTAACCGTGAGACTGGTGCCGTCGATGCAAATGGAGCCCTTCTTCGCGACATAGCGGGCCAGATCCTCGGGCAGTTGAAATAGCATTCGCGTAGAACGCGCTTCCGGTTCTCGGCTTAGCAGTCGGCCCACCCCGTCAACATGACCAGATACCAGGTGACCACCCAGCGCCTGTCCCAGGGCCAGGGCCGGCTCAAGGTTAACGGATGCGCCGACGGCCAGCGTTTCCAGTGTAGTGACGGCCAGCGTTTCGCGAGAAACATCCGCGACGAAAGCGCCGCCTGAAAATTCCACGGCGGTGAGGCAAACACCATTCACCGCAATGCTGTCACCCAACTCTGCCTGACTCAGGTCCAGACCCGGCGTGGCAATGGTCAGGCGACGATCGCCGTCGCGTTGTTCCACCGCGCTGACTGCGCCCACTGCCTGGATAATGCCCGTAAACATCGCTTCAGCTCCGTTGGTAACGCAATCGCAAATCAACACCGATACGCCGGCAGTCCGTCAGCTCGAAGGCCGGTCGATCCGCCATGCTGGCCAGGCCCGGCAAGGCAAACATGCCGTGACTCTCATCGCCGAGTACATGCGCAGCCTGATAGACGAGCAATTCATCCGCCAGCCCCTCGGCCAGCAAAGCCCCGCAAAGTTGCGGCCCCGCCTCGACCAGCAATTCATTCATCTCCAGCTGACCAAGCCTGGCCAGTAGTGCATTCAGATCCACTCGCGGTCCGCGCCCGGCCAGCACCTCAATCTCGGCACCCGCCGCTTGCAGCGCTGATCTGGCAGCCGCATCGTCAAGCGCACAGAAAATCCGCACCTGGCCAGGCAAACTCAGCAAACGCGCCGCGGCCGGCAGACGCAGGCGTGAATCAACAATGATGCGGGACGGCTGCGCAGTCATTTGCAGGGACTCGTCACGCACATTTAGCGAGGGATCGTCCGTCAGCACCGTGCCAATGCCGGTCAAAATGCCTGAACTGCGCGCCCGCCAGCGCTGCACGTCGGCGCGCGAGGCTTCCCCGCTAATCCACTGGCTGGTGCCGTCAGCCAGCGCCGTCCGCCCGTCCAGGCTCACGGCCAGCTTGATGCGAACCAGCGGGCGACCCAACCGCATGCGTGAATTGAAGCCCGCGTTTAGCGACTCGCACTCTGCCCGCAGCACGCCTTCGCTGACTTCGATGCCAGCAGCCCGCAGGCGCGCGACACCCCCACCATCGACCCGCGGATTAGGATCAGGCGCGCCAACCACAACACGAGCGACACCGGCCGCAATCAAAGCCTCGGTGCAGGGCGGCGTGCGGCCCTGATGGCAGCAAGGTTCAAGGGTAACGTAGGCCGTGCTTCCGGCAGCATTGTCGGCAAGCTTCAGCGCCGCAACTTCCGCGTGATCCCCGCCGGTTCGCACATGCCAGCCTTCAGCCACCAGCTGCTGGTCACGCACCAGCACACAACCTACGCGCGGATTGGGATGCGCGCTGTACAAGCCCCGTTCGGCAAGACGCAGGGCGCGGGCCATCCAGCCCTGATCATTTAGAGTCATCGGGCAGCAGCGACAGTTGGTCGCGGCGCTCCTGCTGGTCGCTTATCTCGCGCATGCGCGCGATCTCATCCTGGAATTCCGTCACGTCCTGAAAACTCCGGTAAACCGAGGCAAAACGCACGTATGCCACTTCGTCGAGACCTCGCAACTCTTCCATAACCATTTCGCCGAGCAGGCGGGAAGGGATCTCTCGCTCCCCGGTCGAACGCAGCTGGTGGATGATTCGCGCCAGTGCGCCCTCCACCGCCTCGCTGCTAACCGGACGTTTTTCCAGCGCGCGGATAATGCCGCTGCGTAATTTCGCTTCGTCAAAGGGCTGACGCGAGCGATCGCGCTTAACCAGTCGCGGCAATACCAGCTCGGCTGCCTCAAAGGTGGTAAAGCGCTCGCCACATTCCAGGCATTCGCGGCGGCGACGAATCTGCCGACCTTCACCGGCCAGGCGCGAGTCGGTGACCTTGGTCTCAGAGTTATTACAAAATGGACAGTGCACGGCCTTCAGGCGAGCATTTGCTGCAGCACTCAGCCGTAAACCGGAAAACGGCTGCAGAGTTCAGTAACCTTTTCGCGCACGCTCACGACGCGCGACTCATCGGCCAAATCATCGAGCACGTCGGCAATCCAGCCACTGAGTTCAATTACCTGCTCAGCGCCCAGCCCCCGGGTTGTGATGGCCGGGGTACCCATGCGCAGCCCGCTGGTCACGAAGGGCGAGCGCGGATCATTCGGCACCGCGTTCTTGTTTACCGTGATATGCGCTGCATCCAGCGCCGCATCGGCATCTTTGCCGGTAATGTCCTTGTCGATGAGGTCGAGCAGGAACATATGGTTGTCAGTGCCGCCCGACACGATTTTGTAACCGCGCGCCTGCAGGCCCGTTGCCAACTGGCGCGCATTGGCGATCACCTGCTCCTGGTAGCCGCGAAATTCAGGCTGCATGGCCTCGAGAAAAGCCACCGCCTTGGCGGCAATAACATGCATCAGCGGCCCGCCCTGGGTGCCGGGAAAAACCAGCGAGTTGAACTTCTTGGCCAATTCGTCGCTGTCGCGCGAGAGAATCATGCCGCCGCGCGGTCCGCGCAGGGTCTTGTGGGTGGTGGTCGTAACCACGTCGGCGAACTCGACCGGGTTGGGATAGACGCCAGCAGCGACCAGGCCCGCCACATGCGCCATATCGACCATCAAATAGGCGCCCACCTCATCGGCAATGGCGCGAAAGCGCGCCCAATCCACGACCCGTGAATAGGCTGAGAAACCGGCAATAATCATACGCGGGCGGTGCTCGCGAGCGAGCGCCTCCATCTGCGCATAGTCTATTTCGTTGCCTTGCGCATCCAGGCCGTAAGCAACGATGTTGTACAGGCGTCCGGAGAAATTAACCGGGGAACCATGGGTCAGATGTCCACCATCGGCCAGACTCATGCCGAGCACCGTGTCGCCCGGATTCAGCAAGGCCATATAGACAGCGGCATTGGCCTGTGAACCGGAATGCGGTTGCACATTCGCAAATGCCGCGCCGAATAATTCGCAGGCACGAGTGCACGCAAGTTCTTCGGCAACATCTACATATTCGCAGCCGCCGTAATAGCGGCGCCCGGGATAACCCTCGGCATACTTGTTCGTCAGCACCGAACCCTGGGCTTCCAGGACCCTCGGGCTGGCATAGTTTTCCGAAGCAATCAGCTCAAGATTTTGTTCCTGACGACGGGACTCATCGGCCATGGCCTTGGCCAGCTCCGGATCAAAATCGGCAATGGTCCAGTCCGAGGTAAACATCCGTCGAGCTCCGCAGGGAAAAAGAAGGCGGATTGTACCCGACCCACCCAGCGCTGGCAGCGCCGCCGCGGCATATCGCGTTCGAAGATTAAGGCTTTTCCCGCCGCAGCAAAGCCGACAGGCCGCCGCGGCCCGCCCAAAGATGCCACGGCTATGCAATTGGCCGGTCAGATCGGATAATCGCTGCTCATCAGGTTAGCGGAAGTTACCGTGGCTCAATACGTCTACACCATGAATCGCGTCGCCAAAGTGGTGCCGCCCAAACGTTTTATCCTGCGCGACATCTCGCTGAGCTTTTTTCCCGGGGCAAAAATCGGCGTGCTGGGTCTCAACGGGTCGGGCAAATCTAGCCTGTTGCGCATCATGGCCGGCGTGGATCCGGATTTTGACGGCGAGGCCAGACCGCAGCCCGGCATTCGCATCGGCTACCTGGAGCAGGAGCCGGAGCTGACCGACGGCCAGACCGTGCGCGAGGCCGTAGAGGAAGGCGTGGCCGACACCTTTGGCCTGGTGTCACGCTTCAACGCCATCAGCGAACGCTTTGCAGAGCCCATGGACGATGAGGAAATGACCGCTTTGCTCGAAGAGCAGGGTCAGTTGCAGGACGCCATCGACGCCTGCAACGGCTGGGAAATTGAGCGCCAGCTGGATATTGCCGCCGACGCCCTGCGCCTGCCCGATTGGGACGACAAAGTCGATCACCTGTCCGGCGGCGAGCGACGCCGCATTGCTCTGTGCCGACTGCTGCTTTCGGAACCGGACATGTTGCTGCTGGACGAACCCACCAACCATCTGGACGCGGAATCCGTCGCCTGGCTGGAGCGCTTCCTGGAAAAATACCCGGGAACGGTCATCGCGGTCACCCATGATCGCTACTTCCTCGACAATGTCGCCGGCTGGATCCTGGAACTGGACCGCGGCCATGGCATTCCCTGGGAGGGCAATTACTCGTCCTGGCTGGAACAAAAGGAACAGCGTCTGGCGCTGGAAGAAAAGCAGGAAGCTGCCCGGCAAAAATCCATCCAGTCGGAACTGGAGTGGGTGCGCGCCAATCCCAAGGCCCGCCAGGCCAAGAGCAAGGCGCGCCTCAACCGCTTTCAGGAACTCAACTCGGAAGAATTCCAGCGGCGCCAGGAAACCAACGAGATTTATATCCCGCCGGGGCCGCGACTTGGCGATCTGGTCATTGAGCTGAACAATTTGCGCAAAGGCTTCGGCGAGCGACTGCTGATCGAAGACCTCAGCCTGAAGATGCCGCCCGGCGCCATCGTTGGCGTGATCGGCCCCAACGGCGCAGGCAAGACCACCCTGTTCCGCATGCTGACCGGCCAGGAAGCCCCCGATTCAGGCGAGATTCGCATCGGCGAAACCGTATCGATGGCCTATGTCGATCAGTCACGCCAGGCCCTTGATGACGCGCATACCGTATGGGAAGAGATTTCCGGCGGCGACGACATCATTCGTATCGGCAAATACGAAACCCCGTCGCGCGCCTATGTGGGGCACTTCAATTTTCGCGGTCCGCAGCAACAGCAAAAAATCGGCCTGCTCTCCGGCGGCGAGCGCAATCGCGTCCACCTGGCCAAAGTACTGCGCGCCGGCGGCAATTTGCTGCTGCTGGATGAACCCACTAATGATCTTGACGTAGAAACCCTGCGCGCCCTGGAGGAAGGTCTGCTGGACTTCCCGGGCAGCGCCGTGGTGATCTCGCATGATCGCTGGTTTCTGGATCGCATCGCGACCCATATACTGGCCTTTGAAGGTAACAGCCAGGTGACCTGGTTTCATGGCAACTATGCGGACTACGAGCAGGACCGGCAGCGCCGACTGGGCGCCGATGCCGATAATCCGCATCGCATACGCTACAAATCGCTGACGGGATAATTTAGAGCTTTAATTTTATATAATTCTGTTGGTTATATCGTTAGTCTAAGGTGGTTTCTATGGCAAGTTTCCTGGATTCGCATGCCGGCCTGCAGCGCGATGCTGCCGCCAGCGTGCTGCGCTGCCCGCATTGCGAGACCACCGTGGCCATGCGCGTGGCAGCCACGCCTGACTTCACAGACCTACAGCACAATCGCCCGTCACGCATCGGCGTGGTGCTGCAATGTTCTGCCTGCAACGAGCCGGTGTTTCTGCGCTATCGGGTGCGCCGCTACGGGCCCGAACGGATCGACCTGGAGCCGGCCGCCGAAGAGCTGGAAAAAGCCCCGGAAAAGTTTCACTGGCAGTATCTGCCGGCAACGGTGGCCGCGCCGTTTCGCGATGCGCTGGGCTGCTATAGCGAGAACCTGCTAATGGCCTTCGCGGCCATGTGTCGCCAGACGGCACGAGCCATATTCGCCGAACATGGCGAACGCCAGCGCTTGCGACTGTTTGATCAGGTAGCCGAGATCCGCGATCTCGCCGGCGTCAATGAAGCCGACTTCGATGTGGTGCGGCGGATAATTTTCGACACAGACCTGGATCGTGGCGGGCGGCCACCGGACATCAATCGCAGTGAGGCCGCGCTGTTATTGGAAACCATGAAGGATCTGCTGTTTCAGACCTACGTGCGCGGCGAACGATTGCGCAAGAATCTGCGTATGCGCCAGTTCTTTGCAGAGCCTGGCGAACTGGATCAGCCCGGCCAAGCCACCCATGTGGATACAAGCGGCGGCTGAACCGGCCGGCCCGTGAGACTAACCAACCCAGCTGCGCGCGTTACGAAACAGACGCATCCACGGTCCGTCACTGCCCCACTCCGGCGGCGCCCAGGAATGTTGCACGCTGCGGGCGACGCGCTCGGGGTGCGGCATCAGGATGGTGACCCGGCCGTCGGCAGAACATAGCCCGGCGACGCCGTCCGGTGAGCCATTCGGGTTGGCGGGATAAGACTCTGTCACCCGACCGTGATTATCGACAAAGCGAGCAAAAATCTGCTCGTGCTCCTTGAGCCGCTGCAAATCCACTGGCCGGCGAAAAGCCGCCCGGCCCTCGCCATGCGAAGTAGCGATGAGCAGGCGACTGCCTTGCATACCGGCGAGCAGCGGCGAAGGACTGGCCTGTATTTCCACCAGACTCAGCCGCGCCTCGAACTGGCCCGATAAATTGTGAATAAACTCTGGCCAATGTTCGGCACCGGGAATCAGGCTATGCAGCTTGGCCAGCATCTGGCAGCCATTGCAGACGCCCAGGGCAAAGCTGTCCGGGCGCGCAAAGAATTCGCCGAACTGTTCACGGGCGCGATCATTAAACAGGATCGACTTGGCCCAGCCGCCGCCTGCGCCGAGCACATCGCCGTAAGAGAATCCGCCGCAAGCGGCGAGCCCGACAAAATCTGCCAGGGAAACGCGGCCCTCGAGTAAATCTGTCATATGCACATCGACGGGCAGAAATCCGGCCCGGCGGAAGGCCGCGGCCATTTCCATCTGGCTGTTCACGCCCTGCTCGCGCAGGATCGCAACCCGCGGGCGCGCGCCCCCGGCCAGAAATTTTGCCGCGACATCTTCCGAAGGATCAAAAACAAGGCGTGGCGAGAGACCCGGATCGCTGGCATCGGTAACCGCCGCGTAGGCCTGGTCCGCGCAATCCGGGTTATCGCGCAAACGCTGCATCTGCCAGCTCAACTCAGACCATGTCCGGTGCAACTCGGTGCGGCTGAAATCCAGAACCGTCCGACCCAGGGCGCGCAGACGGATCTGCTCGCCGGCGGTTACCTCGGCCACCGCGGAAACATGCTGATCCAGACCATGGCTGGCTAAAACAGCGTGCGCCGCCTCGAGATCAGCGACTTGCACCTGAATCAGCGCACCCAGTTCTTCCGCAAACAGGGCAGGCAGATGCTGCTGCGAATCGTCCGGCAGTTGTATGTCGAGTCCACAGCGGCCGGCAAAGGCCATCTCGCAAAGGCTGGCCCACAGGCCGCCATCGGAGCGATCGTGATAAGCCTGGATCAGGCCAGCTGCGGACAACTCGCGCACCGCGGCGAACAAACCCTGCAGCAATGCCGGCTGATCCAGATCAGCGGGCAAGCCCTCACGCCAGTCAAAGGCCTGTGCCAGGCAGGATTGCCCGAGCCGGTTGCGCCCGGCACCGACATCAATAAGCAGCAGCTGCGAACCCGGCGCCTGCAACAATTGTGGCGTCAGGGTTCGACGGATATCGCCAACGGGCGCAAAGGCTGAAACGATCAGTGAAACGGGCGCGATCACCGCCTGCGCCTGACCGTCAGCCTGCCAGCGGGTCTGCATGGACAGCGAATCCTTGCCCACAGGTATGGCGATTTTTAGCGCCTGGCAGACTGTCGATACGGCAGACACCGTATCGAATAAGCCCTCGTCTTCGCCGTCGACACCGCTGGCGGCCATCCAGTTCGCGCTCAGGCGCACCTGCTCCAGCGCCGGCACGTCGGCGGCAGCGATATTGGTAACCGCCTCGCCCACAGCCAGACGCCCCGAGGCGGCGGGATCGAGCACCGCCACCGGCGTGCGCTCGCCCATGGCCATAGCTTCACCGGCAAAGCCCTCGAAATCGCGCGCGGTAACGGCAACATCACTAACCGGCACCTGCCACGGTCCTATCAGCTGGTCGCGTGCGACCAGGCCACCGACGGTGCGATCACCAATGTGAATCAGAAAAGATTTGTCAGCAACGGCGGGCATGCGCAAGACGCGGCGGCAGGCCTCCGCCAGGTCGCATTCAAATACTGCGGCACTCGGCGCGTTGCGGCTACGGCTAATTTCCTTGCGCGTCTGCGGCGTCTTGCCCAGCAGCACTTCGAGGGGCATATCGACCGGGCGATTGCCGGCCTGACGATCGCGCACGATCAATTGGCCGGAATCATCCAGCAAGCCGATCACCGCATACGGACAGCGCTCGCGGCGGCAAACCGCATCGAACCACTCCAGGCGCTGCGGATCAATGGCCATGACATAGCGTTCCTGCGCTTCGTTGCACCATATTTCCAGCGGCGAGAGACCACTCTCGGCGCTGGGCACATCACGCAGTTCAAGCTGGGCACCCCGCTTACTATGATCCACCAGCTCGGGCACCGCATTCGATAATCCACCGGCACCGACATCGTGAATGATGGCCAGCGGATTCCCCTGGGGATCGTGAATACCCGCTGCCCAGCAGGCGTCAATCACCTGTTGCGCCCGCCGCTGAATTTCCGGATTGCCACGCTGAACCGAGGCAAAATCCAGCTCGGCGCTACTGGTGCCACTGCCAACGGATGACGCCGCACCACCGCCCAAACCGATCAACATCGCCGGACCGCCCAGCACGATCAGCAAACTGCCGCTGGGCACTTCGCCTTTTTCGACGTCGGCTTCGCGGACGCTGCCGAGCCCACCGGCGATCATGATCGGCTTGTGATAACCCCAGCTGCGACCGTTCTCCAACGGCTGCTCGAAACTGCGGAAGTAGCCGAGAATATTCGGGCGACCAAACTCGTTGTTGAAGGCGGCCCCGCCTATCGGGCCTTCCAGCATGATCTGCAGGGCGCTGGCGATGCGTGCCGGGCGGCCGGTACTTTTTTCCCAGGGCTGCAGATTGCCCGGCAATTGCAGATGCGAGACGGAAAAGCCCGTCAGCCCGGCTTTCGGCGTCGCGCCCAGGCCCGTTGCCCCTTCGTCGCGAATCTCACCGCCGCTGCCCGTGGCTGCGCCAGGGAAAGGTGATATCGCCGTCGGATGATTATGGGTTTCGACCTTTATCAGGGTATGCACGGCTTCATCGTGCAGGCCATAGTGACCATCCGCGCCCGGCACCAGGCGTCGACCGGGTCCGCCGGCAATGACCGCTGCATTGTCACTATAGGCACTGAGCACGCCATTCGGGTTGGCGGCGTGCGTAGCGCGGATCATGTCGAACAGGCTATGCGCCTGGATCTC
Organism: uncultured Gammaproteobacteria bacterium; assembly: GCA_963850255.1. Lineage (GTDB taxonomy): Bacteria > Pseudomonadota > Gammaproteobacteria > Steroidobacterales > J054. The sequence continues at coordinate 123,573 of CAWKLL010000017.1, read as the reverse complement.
GCCATCAATAACCCAGTCGGCGTTAAAAATCTTATGCCGACAGTGCTCGGAATTGGCCTGCGCGAACATCATTAATTCTGCGTCACTGGGGTCGCGACCCAGGGCGAGAAAACTTACCAGCAGGTAGTCAATCTCCTCAGCCGACAGGGCCAGACCCAACTCGCCATTGGCCTGCAACAGTGCCTCGCGGCCGCTTTGCAGGATCGGCACCCGGCTCAAGGCTTTGGGTCGCTGGCTGACGAACAATTGATCAGCCTGGCCAGGATCTTCCAGCACCGTCTGGGTCATCCGGTCGTGTAGCAAGGGCAGCAAGGACGAACGTTCCGCCGCTGTTAGTGCAGTGACACCCAATTGGTACTCAATCCCGCGTTCGACGCGGCGCACGTCTGCCAGGTCACAAATCCGCGCGATGTCGGTAGCTTTGCTGGACCAGGGAGAAATACTGCCAAAACGCGGCAATACCAGCAGACTGGTGCCTGGTTGAGGCGGAGAAGCAGCCGGCTCGCCGTAGTTCAGCAACGAGGTCAGACGCGTTTCCGCGGTTTGCTCGAGGGGCTTGGCGCAATCCACCAGGTGCAGATAACGGGCCCGCAGGTCTGCCATCGCCGGTACGCGCTGGCGCAGTTGGGCGAGCAACTGCTGTCGTTGAAAATCACTGAGCGCGGACGGCCCGGGCAGACGCAACACACGGGCGGCGCGCATCGCTGGCCCGCTATCGAGTTTGCCGGGCATCTTCAGCGGCCCTGGTCGCCACCCTGGCCGCCGGGCGTATAGACGGGCATCGGGAATTGCGCAACGTTGCCACCCTCGGCGTCGGAAATCTTGCTCACGCCTTGTTTCTCAACCTCGTCAATGCGAATGATTGAATGAATCGGCAGGTAACTGCGCTTGACCCCGGCAAACTCATTCTGGACGCGCTCCTCAGTGGGATCCACGACCAGCTGACTGCGCTCGCCAAAAACCAGCTCTTCGATTTCGATAAAGCCAAACAGCTCGCCGTGAGAAACACTCTTCGCATAGACCTCATAGACCTTGCCCTGGCTCATGAAAATGACCTTGTACAGGCGTGTTGCCGCCATCAGAGCTGCGCTCCCGAATTATGTTGAATCGACCGACGGATTGCCGGGCCTGAAGGCGCGCGATTATAGCCCTTTGCAGCACGTCAACCCCAGCCCCGGTGGCCGGGAAACTGTGAACTGGGGCGGCGCAGGCACCAACGGCCTAAGTCATGCTGCAGTAAGCCAGCTGGACCGTCATAAGCGGTTTTCCCAGCTTATGTGATTGAGAATTGGAGCGAGGCCAGAAAGTCTGATGCCATTGCTACTGCGCATAGTGAGTGAAAACGCCAAACTGCTGGGCGAGGAGCGCGAAAAAGCGTTCGTCGCCTGTGGCGGCACCATCGGTCGCAGCCTGGATAATGACTGGGTGCTGCCGGATCCGCACCGCTATGTTTCGGGTCGGCACGCACTGATTGACTATCAAGCAGGCGCTTACTACCTGGTCGATACCAGCCGCAATGGCGTGTTCGTCAACGAGTCCGATACACCGGTTGGCCGCGGGCATCCGCAGCGCCTGTTTGACGGTGACCGGATTCGACTGGGCGACTACGACATGCTCAGCCAGATCAGCGAAGATGATGCGTCCGCCGAAGACGATGGCATGCGCGACTCGGTAGTGCGTGCCCAGCTGGTGCCGGAAGATCCCTCGGTGGAACTGGCCCTGATGAGCGAAGACAAGATGGTCGACGGCAATGCGCTGGCACAGCATCTGGCAATGGCCGACGGCTCATCCCGACTGAGCATGCTCAGCGAGGTGATTCAGCTACCCACGGCCATGGGCGATGAGCGCGCCGTTGGTCTGCTGCTCGAAGCCGCCGGGCTAAAACCCAGCGACCTGGCCGGCACGCAGCCTGCCGAAGTACTGCGCACCGCCGGTAAACTGCTGCGCCTGATGGTCTCGGGCATGACCGGATTGTTGCAAGAACGCGGGCGCGCCAAAGAGTCTTATCGGATTTCCCAGACCATCATCAAACGTGAACAAAACAACCCGCTGAAATTTTCGCCGGGTGATGCAGAGGCGCTGCGCTATCTGCTCGGCAATGCCAGTGACTCTTACCTCAAACCCGAGGAAGCGGTGCGCAGCAGTTTCGACGATCTGCAACAGCACCAGAACGCCATGGCCGCTGCCATGAATACAGCTTTGCAGGATTTCATGGAACGATTTGATCCCAGCGAGTTGCAGTCACGCTTCGACCGGGGCATGAAGCGCAACGCCCTGCTGGCGGGCGCCAACAAACTCAAATACTGGGAGCTTTACGAAGAGTGCTATCACGTACTCACCCATCGTGAAGACGGCAAACTGCCTGAAGCCTTCGCCGAAGAATTTGCCCGCGCGTACGAAGACGAGATCAAGCAGGCCAAGGCGACCCGGCGCGCCAGCTAGTTCGTTGTGGGCGGCGCGCGGCGCGTCTCTTCGCTAGTAAATAGCAATCATTCTCATGTAGACTTCGGCCCTGCTCAGTCGCGGTCCGGCCTCGCCGGCCAGTATTTGACTATGACCCTAGACGACCTCGCGCCGGGACAACGCGCCATCGTGGCCAGCATCGACGGCGAAGGCCCCCTGGTGCAGCGGCTAATGACCCTCGGCCTGCTGGAGGGCAGCGAAGTGGCTGTCACCCGGCGAGCGCTGGGCGGCGATCCCATTGAAGTTGAGGTCATGGGCTATGCCCTTTCATTGCGTCGCTCCGAAGCGCAGCGCGTGACGGTGAATGAACACGCCAGCTGACCCGTCGCAAAGCGACCCTGTTATCGCGGTCATTGGTAACCCGAACACCGGCAAGAGCACACTGTTCAATGCGCTGACCGGGCTGAAACAAAAGACCGCCAACTATCCTGGCGTAACCGTAGAGCGGCATACGGGTACCTTGCGCCTGCCCGACGTCAGCCTGAATCTTGTTGACTTGCCAGGCACCTATTCGCTGGCTGCGCAATCGCCCGACGAAATGATCGCCGTCGATGTCCTGCTTGGACACGTGGAAGATTTGCAGCGTCCGCGAGTAATACTGGCGGTCGCCGATGCAACTAACTTGCGCCGCAATCTGTTTCTGGTGACGCAACTGGCAGAGCTGGGACTGCCGCTGGTACTGGCGGTGAATATGACCGATGTGGCCGACAGCAAAGACATCCGCATCGACTACCCGGCCCTGGCAGAGCGACTGGGGGTAACCGTGGTCCCCGTTGTCGCCACCAGCGGTCAAAACCTGGAACAACTTAAAACCGCGTTGGCCGGAGCCATCGGCGCGGCCGTGCCGAAACGCCTGGACTTGCTACCCGAGGTCGGCGCTGCCGTGCAACAGTTATGGCAGAAACAACACGCGGCCGGCGCGCACCTGACTGAGTATGAAATTGAACGCGCACTAATTGACGCTCAGGGTGCCGCAGAACGACGCTTCGAATTCAGCACCAGCCCGGCGCTCACGGCAGAGCTGGTGGACCTGCGTATGCGCCTGTCGGCCGGCAGCTCATTGGCCGCCATGGAAGCCAAGGCACGCTACGACTTCATTAACGGTCTGCTGGCCGGCGTCGAACGACGCGCAGCACCCAAACAGACCGTCGGCGATCGACTGGATAACGTCACCAACCACCCGGTTTGGGGATCGTTGTTGTTCTTGCTGGTGATGGCAACAGTTTTCCAGGCAGTATTTTCCTGGGCCGCGCCGATGATGGAACTGATTGACGGCCTGGCGGCGCAACTGATCACCGCAGTGCAAGCGGCAATGCCTGAAGGCGCCCTGGCGAGCCTGCTAACGGACGGCGTGATTGCCGGCGTCGGCAGTGTGGTCATCTTTCTGCCGCAAATACTCATTTTGTTTGCCTTTATTATTGTCCTCGAAGACTCGGGCTATATGCCGCGCGCCGCATTTACCATGGACCGGCTGATGCGCAGCGCCGGGCTTTCCGGACAGTCCTTCATCCCCATGTTGTCGAGCTTTGCCTGCGCAGTGCCGGGCATCCTGGCCACGCGGGTGATCCCCGACGAGCGCGATCGACTGGCCACCATCATGGCGGCGCCCTTTATGACCTGCTCGGCGCGTCTGCCCGTCTACGCATTGCTGATCAGCGCCTTTGTGCCGCAGCAAAGCTATCTCGGCGGCGTTATCAATTTGCAGGGCCTGGTGCTGCTCGCCCTGTATCTGCTGGGCATCGCCGGCGGCGTGCTCACAGCCTGGTTGCTAAAACGCACCCTGCTGGCCGGGCCCACGCCTAATTTCATGATCGAGCTACCCGCTTATCGTTTACCCAACCTGCGTTCTGTGCTGATCAAACTGCTGGAACGCGGACGCATGTTCCTGAAGCGCGCCGGCACAGTAATTTTTACCGTCGCCGTGCTGGTCTGGGCCCTGGCTTACTTTCCGAGACCGGCCTCTGTCGCGGAAGACTTTGCTGCGCAGCGTGCGCAGATCAGCATGGCCTTAGACGGCAGCGAGCAGGAACGTGCGCTGGCCCGTCTCGATCGCGATCAATCGGCGGCCTATCTGGAGCAAAGTGTGCTCGGCAGAGCGGGCAAACTGGTGGAGCCCGTGTTTCGGCCGCTGGGCTGGGACTGGAAAATCTCCGCGGCGGTAATCGCGAGCTTTCCTGCGCGCGAGGTTGTCATCGCGGTGCTCGGTACGATTTACGCCGTGGGCGATGCAGAAAACAACGAAGACGCACTGGTGGGACGGTTGAGAAATGCCGTTCGCGCCGATGGCAGCCCGGTATATACTTTACCGATGGTCTTCGGCCTGCTGGTGTTCTACGCCTTTTGCCTGCAGTGCGGCGCGACGGTTGCGGTGATTGCACGTGAAACTAGCAGCTGGCGCTGGGCCGGCGGGGCCTGGCTTTACATGACGGGACTCGGCTACCTGGGTGCCCTGCTCATCTATCAGAGCTTCAGTTAAGCGCCATGCCGCCCGGAATTCAGGAAATTATCGCCCTGGTCATTGTTTTTGCCGTGGTCGCGTTTGCGCTATATCGACGCCGTCGAGCGGGGGCAAAGAAATCCGCTTGCGGCGATGCCTGCGGTCAGTCGGCAAAGCCTGACGAAGCTACGGTGCACTTCTATCGCCGCAACAAAGACTGATCATCCAAAGCACCGGGCGAAATTACCAGGCCGCCGGGCTACTTGATGTCAGGGCAGCAGCTGATCCAGCGTTAGCAGGTCGACAGTATCTGTATCGATGGAATCCACGATATAAAAACCGTAGATACCCGTTACGTCCAGATCCAGGTTCAGCGGCCCGGCCAATACAGTGTCCGGATCGTTGGCTGGTGTAATCACCAGCTCATAGTCATTCTCAATGATGCGCAGATAACCTGAGTTGTCTTTGTAAGCAAGATTTTGAATCAGCGGCAGGAATTCCGTGTAGTCCTCGCCCTGCTCAACCAGGTAAATATCCAGCAAGGAATCGTTGGCCGCCATTTGCAGGAAGCGCAGCTGCGCATAGCGCGCCAGCCTGCGGTTATCGTCGAAAAATGACACCACTTCCAGGGTTTCAGGCGGACCCACAAAGTACAGCGTACTGCGATCGCCATAGAGAAGATCCAGACTGCCTTCCACCAGCATCGCGCCCTGGTTCCCGGTGTCCGTAACGACCAGATCCGACTCGCCGGCAGGTGCCTGTTGGTAAGCGCTCAGATCAGGAAATGCCAGGTTTTCAATCAACGGCGGCGAGAAATTACCGCCGACGGCAATATCTACCGGGTCTGTCGATAATGCCGTATGCGCAGCGCGCAGCTCAGGCGGAGAATTCAGGTCTTCCAGCAAAGCCAGCGAGTCTGAACCGAACACCCGGACCAACAAATCGGCCGTGCCCGTACCTGCGCCATCAAGAATCGAGAACAACAGACTGCTGCGTTCGCTGGCGGTGAAATCGGCTGAAGCAAACAGCACCATGCCGGGTAAATCCCGTTCTGTCACGGTGAGCTGATAGTCGCCTGGCGCCAGATCGATATCGCTCACTTGTCCTGAAAAATCGATCTGCGCGCGCGGGGTCGCGGTGGCCACATCGGTGCCGGGCAATTCAATGTAAACATCCACCGGCCCAATGGACTGTGCCGCATGACCCACGGCCGCCGCCCAGATGCTGTCATCGCTGAAACTGCGAATCGGGCGTGTCCAGGTCAGCAGGGCCGGCGTCAGGGCGGGACCGGTGAGGACAAAAACGTAATCCGTGTCGGCGGCGATCTGTTGCTGAAATTCGAGGATTCGAGTGGGATCCGTATCCTCCGGCAAGGTCAACTCGAACCAGAATTCGTAAGTGTCCACGGCCACCCTCAGCGGGCGCGCGCCGCCACCGAAATCCAGCCGGCCACGCAGTACATCGTTGGCGCCAAGCACGAAAAAGCCGGCGGTTTCCAGATCCGGGACTGCGTGCAGGGCCGTGAAGCGTCCTTCCGGACCCAAATCACTGGAGCTATCGCTGCATGCAGCCAGCAGCAGTACCAATAGTGCAGCGGGTAAGAGCGCTAGGCGGCGCATGCGGAACTCCAGTCAGTGTCTTGGGCGATTTCGCCCGACCCCGGGGCCGGGCGACTCGCGGCATCGCACTTTAAGGGCTGGACCAGCCCCGCACAAGCGCGCGCCACTGCCAGTGTTAACGCTTGCCGGCGGGCGTCTAGCGCTGATCGTAGACGGCCAGATTGCCGTCCTTATCGAAACTGATCACTTTATAAGGGTCGCGGCGGTTGCCCATTTCCATGCCCGGCGAACCGGCCGGCATTCCAGGCACGGAAATACCCGCGATCTCCGGCTGCTCACGCAACAATCGAACGATGATATCCGCAGGCACGTGACCCTCGATGGCGTAGCCATTAACCGTGGCCGTATGGCAGGAAGCCAACTGCGGCGGTACAGCATTGGCCGCTTTGATCGGGCCCAGATTCTCCAGGGTCTCGCTGACCACCGTGAAGCCATTTTCCTCCAGGTGCGCTATCCACTTGACGCAGCAGCCGCAGGTGGGCGTTTTGTAAACCTTGATCTCGGGCAGATCCTCTGCCTGCGCAAGGACCATCGTCGGCAGCGCTATAACCAGGCCGGCCAGCTGCAGCGACCTCCTTCGGGCCAGATCGATCATCGGCGATACTCCTAAATATCAGTGACCAAAGCATAGGCCATAGCTGCCGGGGAGTGAAACGACAGGCTCGCAAGGCGCTACTATTGATAACAGCGCAAAAGCTCGCCGCAGGCCCACCCGAATGGAACATTTCAAGCTCGTACGCCCTGAACACATGAATCACTACGGCTTTCTGTTCGGCGGCTACCTGCTGCAATGGATTGACGAAATCGCCTATATCACCGCCGCCGTGGAATTTCCCGAGCACCGCTTCGTGACCGTGGCCATGGACAATGTCGAGTTTCGCGAACGGATTCAGACCGGCGAAGTGCTGCGTCTCGACGTGTGCCAGGAAAAACAGGGCGTCACTTCAATCCGATACCGCATACAGGCCTTTGCGACGGTGTTTCGAAAAGCCCGGCCTAAGGTCTTGTTTGAAACCAGTATTACTTTCGTCAGCGTCGACGCGTCAGGCGCTAAAACTCCGATCCGAAAGAGCCAATAAACAAAGCTCATTTTGCTGCGCAGAGCAGATGACCAACAAGTTCACTGCTGCTCATGCACCAGCGTAAAAAAGATAAGCTTGTGTTATGTAAAACCGAAACAGATGGCCAGCCCGGCTGCAAATAGCGGCCAGAAGCTTTTGCAAAATGTCGAGTTGACGCCGTTCAAGTTTCTAAGCATTATCGATTCAGTTGCCGCTATCTTGGATCTTCTTGGAAAGCCAGTTTTACTGGTTGACAGATTCAAGGTCTTTACAAAAGCGGAACGACTGATGACGCTCAGATAACCGCACCTACAACTGCCCGTTCGGCAGATGTTCCTTTGGCCGTTGGCTTTGTTGTCGCCAGTCTGCAAACGCAAATTCGCTAAATTTGCTTGTGCCGAATATTCGGCAAAGGAGCCCTGATGTCGCGCTTACTGATTCTTTTTGCTGCGCTTTTATCTTTATCCTCGGTTCAAGCCGCCAACGTTGTCGTGTATACCGACTTTGCGCTCTGGGCGGCGGCCGCCGGCGCACCGTTGACCATCGATTTTGAAACGCCCGATGCCTCGGCAGGCAATGTGCTTATCAATGGCGACGAATATGCGGGTCTGGCCGGTTCCCCGAATTTGAGTTTCACGCCGACGCCTGGTTTAAATACTGCAGACGGTAATGGTGATCTGCAGGTCGGCGAAGCAGTTCCAGGAGCTTTGGATGTGGGTCCGAGCAGCGGCGATCAGCTGCTATTCCCTGGACTATTCAAACAAGGCGCATACGGCAACGGCGGCGTTCTGCGCCTGACGGCCGATCAACCTCTGAATGCAGCCGCTGCGGTATTTTCCGATATCGAGGCAGGAGAGACCACCACCGGGTTTGACCTGGATCTGGATGGCAGTATCGATGTGCTGTTCTCCGATTGGCTCATTCCCGTCGAAGGCGCAACACTCTTTCTGGGATTCGTCACTGACATGCCGGTGGCTGCCGTGGATATCCACGTGAACTCTGCCAATGGGGATCCAAACAACGGCGCCGACGGCGTAGGCCTGGACGATCTCAGCTACAACACGGTTGTGCCGATCCCGGCAGCCGCCTGGCTATTCGTATCCGCCCTGGCAGGACTCGGCTGGTTCGGCAGGCGCAAAGCCTGACAGGCTTGCAGCCCTGCACTGCTAGCGCAGGGGGAGTCAGCGATCCGCCGGAACAGCTCAGGCAGCCTGGTCCAGGCATTCCGAGGATAAGCTAGCGCGACCGACCGGAGTCAGGATAAGCGCCTAAAGTAAGCATGCTCGCCGCCCCCAGCAGGCAGGCGCCGGCAGAAAAACGCAGCGCGAGCGAATAACTACCGGTGGAGTCGTAGACCCATCCGAACGCGGCCGGGGCCAGACCGGCCGCGACGGAAAAGAACACGAAGGTCAGCGCATAGATTGACCCGTAACGTCGCAAGCCAAAATATCGACTGGTAAGAAACGCCAGCAAATCTACCTCGGCGCCGGCCGCCAGACCGATCATCACGGCACACAGGCTCACCAGGGTCGGCGTGAGCAAGGAAGAATCCAGCAGCAGTGCGGCGACCGCAGGACCCGTCAGCAAGACTGCAGCGACTCCCGGAGCCCATATCCGATCAACCAGGAATCCGGCCAGCAGGCGACCGCCGATCACGCTGACGCCGATCAGGCTGGCAAAGCCGGCTGCATCGGAAAACGAAAAGCTGCGGTCCGTGAGTAGTGCGACGAAACTGGTGATCAGGCCGGCGACGCTGCCGGCAACCAGGAAAACACTGGCACATAGCACCCACAAGCGATAGCTTGCCAGCGCATCACCGAGGCTGAAGCTGCCGTCCGCATTCGCCGATGAAGCAGGTGCAGCCTTTGGCAGGTTTTCACTGCGCGGCACATCCGGCGAACGAAACAGCCACCAGACCAGCGGCAGTGAAATCAGCGTCACCGTCACGGCAAGCCAGAAGTAAGCGGCCTGCCAGCCATTCCGCTCGATCAGCCAACCGGCGTAGCGCGGCGCCAGCGCTGCAGCAATCCCGGTGCCGGATAACGCCAAACCGAGCGCCAGGCCGCGGTGTCGGGAAAACCATTGATTCACGACGAAGGTCCAGGTCACCGGTAGTGTGCCGGCACCGAGGATGGCCATCGCTATGAATCCCAGGTAGTAACGAGAAACCGAGGCACTGGTCAACGAGAGCATGGACAGGCCAACGAAGAATCCGCCGATGGACAACAGCCCGATCCGCCGGGGACCGAAGCGGTCGATGAGCCAGCCAACCACCGGCGCCGTGACCACGGCCATCAGGCTCATAATGGTGAAGGCGAATTGCACCTCGCCGCGCATCCATCCCGTCGATTCCGCGATCGGCACGGCAAACACGCCATGGGTATAGAAAACGATGGACGTCAAACCGCAGCCTGCGCCGATTAGTGCGCCGGTTAACGGCTTCCAGCCACGTCGAAATTCAGAGGCATCTGCCAATGCGTTGACCAGCTTGCTGCAATGCTGCGGTTATAGCATGGCTTTGCTTGGTGCCCGGCTATCTATGCAATAGGCGCGAAACGCGCCGGGAGTCCGGATCACGTTGTCGAATACACAGTTAGATCTCGTACCATGTCAATCATGATCAACAGAATCGACCGTCGGGACTTCCTTCGGCTGACCGGCGCCAGCCTGGCTGGACTGGCACTGTCGGCGCATTCCGCAACGCCTTCGCGCGGCGCCGCTCTCAACCATTACGTCAACATCACCCCGGACGGCACAGTCACCTTGTACTCGCCGCTGGCAGACATGGGCCAGGGCATCTATACCACGCTGCCGATGATAATCGCCGAGGAACTGGACCTGGACTGGGAAAAAGTCCGCCTGGTCCTGGCGCCGACGGATGAGGCCTACGACAACCCGGCACACTCGGAGCAATATGCCGCAGACAGCCGGTCGATTCGCGGCTATTACCTGCCCCTGCGACGCCTGGGCGCGACCGCGCGCCTGATGCTGCTGATGGCTGCGGCCGAGCGCTGGGGCGTCGATGCCTCCGCCTGCGAGACGCGCAAGGCTGTCGTCTTCCACCCGCCCAGCGGGCGGAAACTTGGCTATGCCGAACTGGCGAACGCGGCGGCGAAGCTACCGGCACCGACGGAAGTAGCGCTCAAGCCCGTCAGCGAATTTCGTTTACTCGGCAATCCACCACCAAGACGTGACGTGGCCCCAAAATCTCTGGGCACGCTGAAGTTCGGCATCGATATCACCCGGCCCGGTATGCGCTATGCGGCGATCCGCCACGTGCCGATGCGCGATGCACGGATCCTGCGTTTCGAGCGACCGGCAGCCGACAATGGTGACGCCGGCGAGGTGTTTGCCCTCGACGACCAGACGATTGTGGCCGTAGCCGACAATACCTGGAGCGCTCAAAAGCTCGTGGACAGCGTGCAATGGGAGCTGGCTTTCCCGGATCAGGCTGATCGCGACGACGCCGACCTGACAGGCGCCGATAATCGCGGCGCCCTTGATCAAGCCGGCGTGCCTGCCGCCCGCCAGACCGCACAGGCGTCCGCCGATCAGCCATGGGATCTGCGCCGCGAGTATGCGGTGCCGCTGCTGGCGCATGCGGCGATGGAACCGCTGGCCTGCGTCGCGGAATGGGATGGCAGCGCAATGCAGGTCTGGGCGTCGGTGCAGGGCCCGCAACGCGCGCTGTCAGCCGTAGCCAAAGCGCTGAATCTGCCGCCCGCCCGGATTACCGTGCAGCAGGTGTTGATGGGCGGATCCTTCGGCCGCCGCGCGCAAGTCGACTTTGTTGTCCAGGCAGCGCAAATCGCTCGCCGGGTCGGCGGCGCAGTGAAACTGACCTGGAGCCGTCGCGAGGACATGCAGCACGATTACTATCGACCGTCGTATGCCGCGCGCATCGAAGCAACACTGGATGAGCGCGGCCTGCTGGACAAAGTCCGCGCCAAGCTCGCCGGCGAGTCGATTCTTGTGCGAACCAATCCGAAGTTTCCGGGCACCAGCGCAGACCCGACCAGCGTGAATAATCTCTTCCAGAACGGCTATCGAATTCCGGGGCTGGAACGACGCTTGATTCGCGTGCGACAACCGCTGCGGGTCGGTTTCTGGCGTTCCGTTTCATCCAGCATGAATGCCTACTTCAGCGAAACTTTCATTAACGAACTGGCCGCTGAGAAAAAGCGCGATCCGTTCGAGTATCGGCTGGCGCTGCTTGCAGACGATGCGCGCGCAAGACGGGTACTCGAACTGGTACGCGAGCGATGCGACTGGGGAACGACGAAAAACAAGCTTTACCGGGGCGTCGCCTTCTGCATGCCTTACGATTCCTACCTCGCGCAGGTCGCGGATATCGAAATGCTTTCAGACTCGAAATTTCGCATTGCAAAGATTTACACCGTCGTCGATTGCGGCTTCGCGCTGGACCCGGAGAATGTCCGCAGCCAGATCGAGGGCTCGACCATTTTCGGGCTGACCGCCGCCGCCTATGGTGAAATCAGCCTGCGCGACGGCCGGGTCGTGCAGGAAAACTTCGATACCTATCCGATGGTGCGGCTCAGTCAAACGCCACCCATGGATACACTGATCCTGAGCTCTGACGATTCGCCGGGTGGCGCCGGCGAACTCGGCGTCCCGGCCATCGCGCCGGCTGTGGCCGCAGCGCTGCACCGGGCTTCAGGGAAGTGGCCAAGAAGCCTACCGTTCACGCGCGCCGGCTTCACCCTCGCCTGAGCGCGCCGGGACCCCGGCAAGGGCGCGATTAAGTCTCTCGCCCTCCTTTGCTAGAATCCGCCCGGCGGCCGCCAGCCTCGGGCCGCAAATCCGTCGTGCGGGGCAATTTCAATGCATATGAACGCCATAACCCGCAACTTCCTGATCCTGCTCGCCTGTTTGCTCGTCCAGACTGCGACGCTTGCCGACGAGGAATGCCCCGACTGTCGCGGCTATAGCGCAGAGATAGCCTACACCGGCGAGCTGTGGCGCAATACCTCTGGGGGCCTGCAAACCGGCGGCACCTACCTCGACGACTTTGGCATCGTCCTGAACGCCGCCAGCGGCAGCCTCGGCATTCCGGGCCTGTCCGGCAACCTCTTTGTTTTGCACAACAATGCGAACGTTTTGTCGGCCGAGATTGTCGGCGATTTGCAAACCATCAGTAACATCGACACGCCCAAGGCCTGGCGGCTCTATGAAGCCTGGTTCGAGTGGTCGCCGGCCGAAACCAGCGCATTTTCTGTGCGCGCCGGAATCTACGCCGCGGACCAGGAATTTGACGCGGCCCCGACAGCCGGATTGTTCCTGAACAGCGCGGCCGGCACGGGCACAGATTATTCCTCCGCCGGTGTGACCGGCCCGCCGATTTATCCGGTGACCGGTTTTGGTGTGCGCTTTGCGGGCAGCTGGGGCGACGATGGCTACTGGCTAGCCGCCGTCATGGATGGCATACCCGGCAACCCCGACGACATCACTGATTTCTATTACCGCTGGAATTCCGAAGACGGGGCCCTGCTGCAAACAGAGTTTGGCGTGCAGAACTTTGCCTGGAACAAGCTGGCCTTCGGCATCTGGACCTACAGCACGGAAAAGGAAACCCTGCGGACCGACTCAGAGGGCAACCCGGAAACGGCACGGTGGGATACAGGCATCTATGCGATTGCTGACCGCTTGCTCATCAGCGGTGAGCGCGGCGACCTCTCGGGATATCTGCGCGTGGGTGCAACCAAGGAAGGCTTTATCAACCGCGGACGGTTTAATGCCATTACGCGCTTTGTCGGCGCGGGTCTGGCCTGGAGCCGGTTTTTGCCCGGCCGTGAACAAGACGAACTTGGTTTCTTCGTCGCTACGGCCTTGGCCGGCGATGAGCTGCGCCAGGCGCGCATAGAGGAAGGCCTCGCAACCGATCGGCACGAAACCGTCCTCGAATTGACCTACCGCTTCCAGGTCACCGACTGGTTCTCCGTGCAGCCGGACATACAGTACGTCATCAATCCGGGTCTGGAACCCGACCTGGACAATGCACTGGTGGTCGGCGTGCGGTTCTCAGCGGGTATCGCCAGGCAGTGGTAGCCCGCCAGAACTGCGTAAAGCCGTTCACCAGGGAACGATTGTTCCATCCACGCAGATTAGCTGACCGCCCTCCTCGGGCGACATTGTGTCGATGATTTTGCGCAATTTCTCTACCGCGCCGGCGGGCGTATCCATGACCAGCTTGTTGCTGCGCACGAGCTCAACAACGTAGTCGAGCCCCAGCGGGGCAGGCTCACCGGGCTGCACATCTGAAAAGCCCTGTGTGTCGACTACGCCAGGCTCCAGCAAGCCCACCGTAATCCCTTGCGGCGCCAGGTTGAGATGCAGCCCGCGGACCATGCTGTGCAGAGCGGCCTTGGCGGAACAGTAGCCAAACAGCTGAACCGGCGCCTGCAGTTTCGAGATAGATCCGGCGGTACTGCCCATAAACATCATTTTCTTATCGGTACTCCGCATCACGTGGTCAAAGAACGCATTGGCGAGGCGATACGGACCCAGCGCGTTGATCTCATAGGAAACGATAAAATCGTCATAGTCGGACTGTCCGAACTTCTGGCCGGCTATATCCACCAGATGAGAGGCATTGCTGAGCAAGATGTCGATGGGAACTGCTTCTAAACGCTGAGCGAGGCTGTCAATGCTGCCCTGGTTGCTAACGTCGAGGCTGAACAATTCAATACCCGGGTAATGCCGGGCGAGTTCTGTCAGCTCCGTCGCATCCTTTGGCGAACGACAGGTTGCAATAACCCGCCAGCCATCCTCGCCGTATTGCCGGGCATACTCGAGCCCCATACCCCGGTTAGAACCCGTTATCAGGACAGTACGGCGGCCTTCAGACATTAGCTTCCCAGCAGAAATTCATTAATTAGCTGCGACTTCCCTGCCAGCGTATCAGCAGCTGACTCGTCAACGGTTCTTGCCAGCGTAGCTTTTGGGATCAGCGCAGCGATTTCCCCGGCGCTTTGGTCGAGCGGCCCCGCGACGCCGGCCAGGACCAGCGCTGGTCTGTCTACCAGCGGCGCTCGTGAGCAAACATCGTGGTTAAACACGGCGTTGTAGGCCATGTGGTAACTGTCGATGTTCTTCAACAACTCAAGGCTCAGCCTATGCAGCACCGCGGGATCAAGGCTCCCACCGACGCGCAGGTGCTCAGAATCTTTGCGGTAATGCGGATAGAAGATCATCTGGTCGCGTATGTAGTTCCATGCCCAGGGAAACTGGCTGCCTTCAGCATCTGGCTGGCGTGGCGGCGCATAATATTTCAGATACTCCGCCCGCTCCTGTTTCGACAATATGGCAACGCCGTCCAGGATGATTTTGTCTATCCGATCGGGATAGCGGATTGCTGCCTCAATGGCGATGTGCGCGCCGGTGTGCGCCCCATAGACGTTAAATCTGTCGACCCCAAGCACATCGGCGGTCGCAACCAATGCGTCCGCGTAGTAACCCATGCCGGGTTCCGCTATAGCCGGGGGATCTGAATCACCGTTCCCGGGTGTGTCAGGTGCGACGACGCACTGGCTTTCCGCAAGAGACACCATAAGAGGCTCAAGAGATTGCGACGAGGCGGGAGAAGCATGCAGCATGAACAGCGGTTGCTGGATAGCCGGGTCACCACCGCAGATCCTGCAATGAATAAGACCATTCGGAGTCCTGACGAATGTCCGTTCAACTAAAGCCTGGTTTTTACTAACAGTCACCGGGCCTCTTTTATGACCTGGGACGATTGATTGCAATTCACTGTGACGCATAGCGAAATGCTTGATGGGTATGAAGATAAGGAAATTGCCTCCGGCAACGTCCAAAATCGCCCGGCGATTTTGTCGAACCTGCTGCCCTCGTCCACGAACCCTCTCCGCCCGCCCAAAAAAAGAACCCCTTACGGGGCCCTTTTCTTGAACTGGCGGAGAGGGTGGGATTCGAACCCACGGATGGCTTGCGCCATCACTTGATTTCGAGTCAAGCCCATTCGACCACTCTGGCACCTCTCCGGTTTTCGACAGCCTTGGCCGACGGTGCGGCCGGGTCGCGGCGGCGAAAACATACCATGCGATACGGGCTGTGTCGCGACGGGCCAAGCCGGAAGCCTGGCAAAGGCCATACTAACTGGCGGTAAACGGGCGAAGCTGCTCTAGAATGGTCGCCACCACTAACCGTCACCGTTGCTGAAAATGAACAACACCGAAGTCGTCGAAATCAACTATTTCAGTGACCTGCTGTGCGTCTGGGCCTATGTCGCAGAAGCCCGGGTTGAGGAATTGAGGCAGGCGTTTGGCAGCCAGGTACGCATCAACCGTCGCTATTGCAGCGTGTTCGGCGACAGCGCGGATAAAATCGGCAAGGGCTGGCAGGCCAAGGGCGGCTATGATGGATTCGCCCGGCATGTGCATGAAGTCGCCCGGCAGTTCGGCCATGTGGATACCCATCCGGATTTATGGACCAGGCTGCGTCCGCCGTCCTCAAGCCCCGCCCATCTGTTTCTCAAGGCCGTCGAACTGATCGAAGACGCGACGGCGAACCGCGAGCCGGACGCCGGCGACAGCCTGGCCGATAGCCTGTCCTGGGATCTTCGCCTGGCTTTTTTCCGCGACGGTCGGGATATCGCCTGCTGGGAGGTACTGGCGGAGCTGGCCAGGGGCCGAGAACTGGATGCCGATGCCATTCAGGCACAAATGCACAGCGGCGCTGCCTACGCTGCGCTGGCGGCAGACGAGCGCAGCCAGCTGGATTTGCGCATCGAGGGCAGCCCGACATTTGTGCTGAACAACGGCCGCCAGAAGCTATATGGCAACGTCGGCTATCGGGTGCTGGAAGCCAACGTCCGTGAGTTGCTGCACACACCGGGCAGCGGCGAAGCCAGCTGGTGTTGAGCGAGAGCAGCTAAAGCCGCAAAAACACAGGGTTCTTCACATAAGCGTGAACTGCGCCCGGACTGGCGATGAGCCGCGGCCGACAATGCCTCCCAAGCAAGGCACAGCAAAAAACCCTTTTTGCTCCGTAACTTGCATCCACTCTCTTATGTAAAAGCCTGTGAACCAGGTCTCAGTAACAGCGCTGCCCAGCGTCTACATTGAGCGCACGGGTGCGCCTGCCATGAGCGCGTGCGCCCACCATCTAGTCAAGGAAGCAGACAAAGCCGCACATGGATCTCGCGACTCTCATTGGCATGATCTTCGGGACCCTGGTGATCCTGCTGGCAATTATTGTCGGCGGGGACATCGGCACGTTCGTGAACATCCCGTCGTTGCTGGTGGTCCTGGGTGGCACCATCGCTGCAACCCTGATCAAGTTTTCCCTGTCCGACTGCCTGTTCGCGGTCAAATTAGGCCTTAAACAGGCCTTCGTCGATGAATCAGCCAATCCCCGCGAGCTGGTGGAAAAAATCAAGGATATGGCCAACAAGGCCCGCAAGGACGGCTTGCTGGTTCTGGAGGAGGAAGACATTCCCAATGTATTCCTAAAAAAAGGCGTCGATCTGTGCGTGGACGGCCAGCCACCAGAATTCGTCAAGAAGGTGCTCGACAATGAGATGGACTACTCCATCGAACGCATGGAGCTGGGAGAGAAAATTTACCGGGCCATCGGCGACGCCGCGCCTGCCTACGGCATGATCGGCACCCTGGTCGGACTGGTGCAGATGCTGGCCAATATGTCCGATCCCAGCGCCATTGGCCCGGCCATGGCCGTGGCCTTGCTGACGACGCTCTACGGTGCGCTATTCGCCAATCTGTTCGCGCTGCCTATCGCGGACAAACTGCTACTGCGCTACATGTACGATCGCAAAACCAAGCGCCTGATTACCGAGGGCGTGCTCGGGATAGCCCAGGGTGAAAGCCCGCATGTACTGGACGAAATTCTCGGCACCTACATGCAGGAAGGCGGAGGCCCGGCCGCGGAGCCGGCCGAAAGCTCGGCCTGATCGGGTCGGTACAGGAAAATGGCGGAAAAAAGTGCCGGCAGCAGCGTTCCCGCCTGGATGGTCACCTTCGCCGACCTGATGGCCTTGATGATGACCTTCTTCGTATTGCTGTATTCGTTTTCCAGCATCGACGAAACCAAGTACAAAATGATCGCGCAGTCCATGGCCAAGGGCTTTGGCGGCGTGCTGGCAGCGCCGCGCAGCATGACGGCCACCAGCATCGGGCCAACTTCGATGATGCCATCGCGCAGCCGCCAGAGCTCCAGTTCAAGAAACGTCGTTAGTCGACCATCCAACTCGGGTCAAAGTAAGGCCTTGATGCAACAACTTCAATCCAGCATGAAAAGCGAAATTGCCGAGGGCATCATCGCGGTGGAAACCAGCGGCAATACGGTGGTGATCCGCTTTCCGGCGGAAGTGGCTTTCCCGCCGGGCAGCGACGCCATGTCAGAGGAAATCAAGCCGATGCTGGAACGGGTGGTAGCGGCACTCAAGGATACGCCTGGCACCATAATGGTTTCCGGCCATACGGATGACCGGCCGATCAATTCCAAGCAATTCCGGTCGAACTGGGAACTCTCTACCGACCGGGCGGTATCGGTGATTCAGCAACTGGAAGACATGGGCGAACTGGAATCGAACCGCTTAACAGCCGTGGGCTATGGCGATACCCGCCCGCTGGCACCCAACGATACGCCGGAAAACCGCGCGCGCAATCGACGCGTGGAAATCGCTGTGATCAGCGAGGCGCCCCCGGAATCCTGACACTCAGGACGCCTCGCAAACGGCGTCGTAGGCCTCCAGCACCTGCAAGAACTCTCGCGGACGTTTTATACAGGCATTGTTGACCGCATCGCTGTCTACTGAGCAGGCGGAGGGCGTTGGCTGAAGCTGTTCACCCTCGCCGCTTTTTTCCAGGTGATAGAAGCTGAACCATTGGGCAAGCGGCAGCGGCGTGCCGCGCCCCGCGGTAAAACGACGCTGCGCCGCGTAGCGTTCGAAAACCAGCCGCACCTCATCTGGATCGATGCGATGCTGTTGCGCCAGCATTTCCCAATCGCTGTTTTTCTGCTTGTCAGCCATACGCCGTTCTGATCGCCCTTGAGAGCCGGGAAGTTACTACAAACGCGCCCGCCGGGTGGGCAGCAACACCTGGCATTTTCTCGACTCAGGATAACGAAATAATTATAGACTATTGTTTTTTATAACTATTTACATAACGACAGCCTGCTATTTCCGGCATTGTCAACATAGCGGGCATGGCGCCAGCGTGCTAGCTTAATCCTATGCATTGCCCTGTATTAAACACCCTGGCCGGGAGGCCGGCGGCGTGAGACTCCTGCTGCTCAGCGTCTGCGTCAATCTGCTGGTGACCTGCAGCCAGCCACCGACCCTGCTCGAGGAAGTTTTGCGCCTGGGCGAACTCCGCGTAGCCACGCGCACCAGCCCCACGACTTACTACACCGGCCCGCGCGGACCGCAGGGTCCCGAGTACGAACTCATTCGCGGCTTCGCCCAGTTTCTCGGCGTGGAACTCAAGCTGCAAACAGCCGACAGGTTCAACGACCTTTTGCGCCGGGTCGAGCAAGGCAACTCACATATGGCGGCCGCCGGACTCACCATTACCGAAGAACGCAATCGGCGGGTCAGGTTCGGGCCGAGTTACCAGACCGTGGCCCAATACCTGGTCTATCGTCGCGGCCAGCGGAAGCCTAAAGATGTCGCCGACCTGATGGACAAACACGTAGAGATTGTCGCGGGCACCAGCTATGTAAAAGGCCTCCGCCAGTTACAGACCCGCAATCCCGGGCTGGCGTTCCGGGAAAACCCAAACGCCGACGTAGCTGACTTGCTAATCGGAGTGGCCAGCGGCGAAATCGACTTTACCGTGGCCGATTCAAACCTGTTCAAAATCTATCGCAACCTGGTGCCCGAGATCGGCCTGGGATTCGAGATTGCCCTGGAGGATTCCCTGGCCTGGGCCTTCCCCCGCCGTTCGGATACCAGCCTGGTGGATGAATCAGCGCGTTACCTGCGCTATATCCGCGAAAACGGCGACCTTGCCCGGATCATGGATCGCTACTACGGACATACCAGCCGATTTAACTACGTCGGTACGCGGCGGTTTATACGCGACTTTCGCAACAAGTTTCCGCGCTATGAAGACTACTTCGAAGAAGCCGCCGCGGGCATCGAAATGGATTGGCGACTGCTGGCCGCCATTGGTTACCAGGAATCCCGCTGGGACCCGGAAGCCGTGTCGCCGACCGGGGTGCGCGGCATCATGATGCTAACGGAGAATACCGCTGAATATATCGGCGTGAATGATCGCATCGATCCCGAACAGAGTATTTATGGCGGCGCTGATTACCTCGCACGCATGAAACGTCGCTTTCCGGCGGCAATTCGTGAACCCGACCGGACCTGGTTTGCGCTGTCTTCCTACAATATCGGCTACGAACATGTGCAGGACGCGCGGGAACTAACCCAGCAACTCGGCGGAGATCCTAATCTATGGGTGCACGTGCGCGAGAATTTTTCCAAGCTGGGGCAACGCCGCTGGTACCAGCAAACCCGGCACGGCTATGCGCCGGGCTGGGAACCGGTGATGTACGTCGAGAACGTGCGCAACTACTACGACATCCTGGTATGGCTGACACGCCAACCCTACGAGGCTGATCCCGAGCAGGGCGAAAAAGACACGCCAACCACTCTGGCCCAGAGCGGCCTGCGCAAGCCCGGCTAAGATCGGGACACCTTTGCAGTCAGTCGCGCCTGGCCCGAAAAAACTTTTGCAGCATTGCGCGGCTTGGTTCCGCCAGCACGCCGGCAGTCACCTGCATGCGATGGTTTAGCTGCGGGTTCTGAACCAGATCAAACACTGAGCCGGCCGCCCCGGCGCGCGGATCCGCGGCAGCGTAGACCAGCCGCGCCACGCGTGCGTGCACCAGGGAGCCAGCGCACATGGCACAGGGCTCAAGCGTCACATACAGGCAGGTATTGTTGAGTCGATAGTTGCCCAGCGCAGCTGCGGCCTCGCGCAGGGCGAGAATCTCGGCATGTGCGCTCGGATCGCAGTTGCCGATTGGCGAGTTGCGGCCACGGCCGATCACCTGGCCGTCTTTGACCAGCACGGCACCGACTGGTACTTCACCGGCAAGCTCTGCGGCCTGGGCCAGCTGCAGCGCTTCGCGCATGAACAGCTCGTCGGCGCTGCTGGACGACTCGGCTGTCTCAGGGTCGCTGGTCATGGTGTCAGCGCTACAGGCGGAGAGCGCCTACTCCCACTCGATAGTGGCTGGCGGCTTGCCAGAAATATCGTAAACCACGCGGGAAATACCGGCGACTTCGTTAATTATTCGGCGCGATACACGATCAAGAAATTCGTAGGGCAAATGCGCCCAGCGAGCCGTCATGAAGTCCACCGTTTCAACGGCACGCAGCGCAACGACGTAGTCATAGCGGCGGCCATCACCCATCACGCCCACGGAGCGTACCGGCAGAAATACGGCGAAGGCCTGGCTGGTCTTTTCGTAGAGTCCGGCGATATCGCAGTTCGTCAATAAAAATTGCATCAGCGAGTCGCAGCAGATCAGCATATTCCTTGCGAACTTCGCCCAGTATCCGCACGCCCAGCCCCGGACCGGGAAACGGATGCCGGTGCACCATCTCTGCGGGCAAGCCAAGCTCCAGGCCAATACGCCGCACCTCATCCTTGAACAGGTCACGCAGCGGCTCAATCAGCTTCAGCTTCATATGCTCCGGCAAGCCGCCGACATTGTGGTGCGATTTGATCACATGCGCCTTGCCGGTCTTGGACCCGGCCGACTCGATCACATCAGGATAAATCGTCCCCTGGGCCAGCCAGCGAATATCTTCGAGTTTTTCGCCTTCCTCTTCGAAAACCTCGACAAACAAGCGGCCGATAATTTTGCGTTTCTCTTCCGGATCGGTAACACCGGCGAGTGCTGACAAAAAGCGCTCTTCGGCGTTGACCCGAATCACATTGACGCCGAGATTGCGGGCGAAAATATCCATGACTTTGTCGCCTTCGTTCAGGCGCAGCAGGCCATGATCAACGAACACGCAAATCAACTGATCGCCGAGCGCCTCGTGCAACAAAGCGGCTACCACGGACGAGTCAACACCGCCGGACAAACCCAACAGCACCCGATCGTTACCCACCTGCTCGCGAATCTGGCGAATGTCACGGGCAACAATATTGCCGGGATTCCAGTTTTCAGGGCAGGCGCAAATTTCGCGCACGAAACGTTCGACAATCGCCTGGCCCTGGTCGGTGTGAGTAACTTCGGGATGGAACTGCAAGCCGTAGAATCGTCGCTGGGCATCGGCCATGCCGGCCAGTGGTGCATTGTCGCTGCTGGCTATAGAGACAAAGCCGTCTGGCAAGGATTCGACCCGATCACCGTGGCTCATCCAGACATTCAAGGCCGGCCTGCCGTCCGCAGCCTGGGTATCCTGTAAACCACCCAGCAACTCACCGTCAGGGTCAGGCCGAACCATGGCATAGCCAAACTCCCGATGGCCCGACGGCGCAACGCGCCCGCCAAGCTGCTCCGCCATGGTCTGCATGCCATAGCAGATGCCGAGCACCGGCACGCCGAGTTCGAAAACCACCTGCGGTGCCCGCGGTGGTGAATCCAGCACCACCGACTCAGGACCGCCAGACAGAACGATGCCGTCCGGGGCAAACGCCGTCACGCGATCCGGCGACACGTCCCACGGCAGAATTTCGCTGTAAACACCGGCTTCGCGAACACGCCGCGCGATCAACTGCGTGTACTGCGAGCCGAAGTCGAGAATCAGGATGCGATGCGCTGCAACCTGATCGTCATCGGTGGTCTGTGCGGCGAGCTGGATACTCATAGAAAGCGCTTCAGACATCCGCACGGTAGTTGGGCGGTTCTTTAGTAATGGTGACGTCATGGACATGACTCTCACGAGCACCCGCGCCGGTCATGCGGACAAACTTCGGCTTGGTTCGCATCTCGTCAATGCTGGCGCAACCGGTATAACCCATGGCCGCGCGCACGCCACCCACCAGCTGGTGCACGATGGCAGCCAGGCTCCCTTTATAGGGGACCCTGCCCTCAATGCCCTCAGGTACCAGTTTTTCCAGCTGTTCCGCGGAATCCTGGAAATACCGGTCAGAAGAACCGTGATCCTGCGACATGGCGCCCAGTGAGCCCATGCCCCGATAGGATTTGTACGATCGGCCCTGGTATAGCTCAACCTCGCCCGGCGATTCCTCGGTGCCGGCAAACAGCCCGCCGATCATCACATTGTAGGCACCCGCAACCAGCGCCTTGGCGATATCACCAGAATAACGAATGCCGCCATCGGCGATCACCGGAATGCCCTCCTTCTTCAGTTCCTCGGCAACCTCGGCCACGGCACTGATCTGTGGAACGCCTACGCCGGCAACCACGCGCGTGGTGCAGATAGAGCCTGGCCCGATGCCGACCTTCACGCCGTCGGCGCCCGCGTCGACGAGCGCGCGAGCCGCCTCGGCACTAATGATGTTGCCGCCGACCACGGGCAAATCCGGATTGGCCTTCTTGACCGAGCGTATGCGCTCGATGACGCCACGAGAATGGCCGTGGGCAGTATCCACCACCAACAGATCTACGCCGGCTTCAACCAGCGCCGCCACCCGCTCGTCGGTATCGGCCCCGGTGCCCACCGCTGCACCGACGCGCAAGGCGCCGAGATGGTCTTTGCAAGCCAGCGGAAAGTCCTTGGCCTTCTGAAAGTCTTTGGCGGTAATCAGGCCACGCAGTTCGAAGCTTTCGTTAACCACCAGAACTTTTTCTATACGGTGACGATGCAGCAAGCTGAGGACTTCCTCTTCGTCAGCGCCTTCGCGAACCGTGACCAACTTGTCCTTGGGCGTCATCACCGAAGATACCGGCGCATCCAGCTGGGTTTCGAAGCGCAGATCGCGATTAGTCACGATGCCGACGGTTTCGCCGCGATCCACCACCGGCACACCGGAAATGCGGTTAGCGCCGGTGATCTGCAGAACTTCGCGAATTGTCATGTCCGGCGAAACCGTGATCGGATTGGTCACGATCCCGCTTTCGAATTTCTTGACCATGGCAACCTGGCGGGCCTGCTCCGCGGGGCTCATGTTTTTGTGAATAATGCCCATGCCGCCTTCCTGGGCCATGGCAATCGCCAGGCGGGCCTCGGTAACCGTATCCATGGCCGCTGAGAGCAACGGAATATTCAGGTAGATACCGCGCGCTACGGCAGTGCGCAGACTGACTTCCCGGGGCAATACCTCGGAGTAGTCGGGCCGCAGCAGGACGTCGTCAAAGGTCAGAGCTTCCTGATCAATGCGCATGACTGCTCCTGGACTGGCAAGGGAAAACCGTTAATGTTACGCCTCGGCTGTTTGTGCGTAAACTATCAGGGTAATGGAGATCGCCGCAGACGAACCTATCCTGTCGGTCACGGAACTGAACCGGGAAGCGCGGCTCCTGCTGGAAGACGCCCTGCCGTCGGTTTGGGTCGAGGGCGAAATTTCTAACTATCTTCGACATGGCTCCGGCCATATGTATTTCGGTCTCAAAGACCAGGACGCGCAGGTCCGCTGCGCCATGTTTCGGGGCGCCAACCGCAGCCTGTCATTTCAACCCGCTAATGGTCAGCAGGTACTGGTCAATGCCCGGGTCACGGTCTATGAGGCGCGCGGCAGCTATCAGCTTGTCGTCCAGCACATGGAACCGGCCGGCGAAGGCCTGTTGCGCCGCCAATTCGAGGAACTGCGCGCCAGGCTGAGTGCTGAAGGCCTGTTCGCCGAGGCACACAAACAGGCTCTGCCCGGCCTGCCCCGGCGCATCGGCGTGGTTACCTCGGCCAGCGGCGCGGCGGTACGCGACATACTGAAGGTGCTGGGGCAGCGATTCCCGGCCGTTCCGGTGCTCATATTCCCGGTTCAGGTTCAGGGCGAACGGGCCAGCATCGAGATTGCCGCTGCGCTGGAAATGGCGGGCCGGCGCGGCGACTGCGACCTGCTGATTGTCGGCCGCGGCGGGGGCTCGCTGGAAGACCTCTGGGCGTTTAATGAGGAACGGGTGGTGCGCGCCATCCACGCCTGCCCGATTCCGATTATTTCCGCCGTGGGCCATGAGTCTGACGTCACCCTGGCTGACTTTGTCGCCGACCTGCGCGCAGCCACACCTTCCGCGGCCGCAGAACAGGCGGTACCCGACCGTCGCGAGTGGCTGCGGGTGCTGAACCAGCAGCAACAGCGGCTCAGTACCGCGCTGCAGCGGCGGCTGGAGCGCCAGGCCGTGAGCCTGGCCAGCCTGAGCGGGCGCCTCTCGCGTGTACACCCGGCGGCGATCCTGCAGCAGCATGCCCAGCGACTGGACGAACTGTTACTACGCGCCCGGCGCGCCAGCCTGGCTCTGCTGGCGCGTGCACAAACTCGCCTGGCGCATGCCGACAAGCGGCTGCAGCAGGCTGCGCCGCTGACCCGCATCGATGGCTTGCGCCAACAGCTGCTGCGGCACGACACAGCGCTGCTGGCGGCTGTGCAGGCGCGTCTGGAGGCTAATCGCCAGCGCGCAGCATTACTGGCCGCCGAGTTGCAGGCTGTGAGCCCGTTGGCGACCCTGGAGCGCGGCTACGCTCTGGTCACGAATGCGCAGGGTGAGCTGGTGCGCGACGCCAGCGCGCTGCAGCCGGGAGAACTGCTGGACACGCGCCTGGCACGGGGTAGTTTTTCGGCCGAGGTTAAAAAGACCTCAGAGGACTGAGCAACGCTGCTCCAGCGACTGCCAGTCACCCGCAAAGAAGTCGCAGATAACTGGCCGGAAACGATCCATATCCACCAGGAACGAATCGTGACCCTGAATGGAATCCAGCTCCACCAGGCTGGCTGACAAGCCGGCCGCCTGCATTTCCCGAGCC
The DNA here is from genome assembly GCA_963850255.1 of uncultured Gammaproteobacteria bacterium. Classification (GTDB taxonomy): domain Bacteria; phylum Pseudomonadota; class Gammaproteobacteria; order Steroidobacterales; genus J054. The sequence goes on along the minus strand of CAWKLL010000017.1, from coordinate 98,106 downwards.
AGTTCCTGTTGCTGGTGCAGCGGGAACAGGAAATCCGTGGTGACGCCCACGACCAGGATGCGATCTACTGTGATTCGGCGCAGGGCAGCGGCAATGGATCCGCCATGCTCGGCCAGATCAAACAAATCCGACGCGCGCGACAGGTATAGATAGCAATTCGCGTCAAACTGGCCGGTAAATTTTTGCGCCTGGTGCTCGAGATAGGACTCAACTTCAAAATCCATACCGAATCCGTCACCCGACTGGCGTTCACTGGATACACGCTCACGGCCAAAGCGCTGATCCCATTCGCGTGCCGATCGATAGGTGATCATGCCCAGCTTGCGCGCCAGACGCATGCCGGAGATGGGTCCGGCACCGGGCGGATAGATACCGCCATTCCAGTCGGGATCCTTCCTGATCATCTCCCGTTGTAAAGAGCGCAATGCCGTTGCGAAGGGTAGCGAGCGTGCGCCGCAGGAAATTAATACCAGGCTGTGGCTGATACCCGGATACAAGACCGCAAAGGCCAGGCTGGTCATCCCGCCCATGGACGGCCCGACGACGCTATGCAGACGCTTAATACCAAGCTCATCAACCACGGCTTTGCCGGCGGTGGCCACATCTTCCAGGGTCAGAACCGGGAACTCGAGTCGGTAAGCGGCGCCGGTGGCCGGGTTTTCCGAGGCCGGCCCCGTTGATCCGTAGCAACTGCCCAGCGAGTTAATGCAAATAACAAAAAAGCGTCGTGTATCGATGGGCCGTGACGGGCCGATCATCTCTTCCCACCAGCCCGGTGCCGGATCATCCGGCGAGGAACTGGCGTGAGCTGACGGCGACATTCCGGTGAAGACCAGCACCGCATTGTCACGTTGCGGGCTGAGTTCGCCCCAGGTTTCATAGGCTACGCTGGGCTGGTCCAGCCAACCGCCTCGGCGCATCTCGAAACGACCGGGAATTTTCAGGTAGTTTCGCTTGTCCGCCATGCTCGTGCGCCTCATGACTCACTAGTGGGTCGTGATTATGAACCTTGGCTGCCGGCAATACCCTAAAATCTTGTTATATGCATATGCTGGCAGGGCGCTCAGCTTCGCTTCCGGACTCGCTTCTGGCGACGCTGCTGGCGTGGCGTCAGGCGATTGCGTCGACCGGCGAAAGGGTTTTCCCCGCTTCGCAGCTCAAGACGAAGTGGCGTGCCCTGCAGACGAAACGCCTTGCGAAAGCTATTGATGAGATAGCGACGATAGCTGCCGGGCAGCCGGGCCGTCTGGTTGCCGTGAATGACTATCACCGGCGGCCGTTTGCCGCCCTGGTGGGCATAGCGTAGTTTTACGCGCGAGCGCCGGACCACCGGCGGCGCATGCGCGGTAACCGCGGCCTCAAGTACTTCATTCAAACGCGGCGTGGCCAGATCACGGGAAGCCGCGTAAGCAGCACGGGCTGCGCTTTTCAGCAGGTCCATAATGTTGCTGCCATGCAGGGCTGAAATGTAGTGCGTCTTGACGAAGTCCAGAAACGGCAAGCGGCGGTCCATCTCGCTGCGCAGCGCCACTCGCTCGCTTTGCGTCAGGCCATCCCACTTGTTCACGCCCAGGGTCAGAGCACGGCCACGCTCCAGTACCAGGCCAATCAGGGACACATCCTGCTCGGTAATACCCTCGCGTGCGTCGAGCAGCAATATCACCGCGTCCGAGTCTTCTACCGCCTGCAGTGACTTCACCACGCTAAACTTTTCTATCGTCTCTTCCACACGCGCGCGACGGCGGATGCCGGCAGTATCGACCAATACATACGGCCGTCCATCGTGGTTAAACGGAATCGCTACGCTGTCACGGGTAGTGCCGGCCTGATCCTGGGTTAGCAGCCTTTCCTCACCCAGATAGCGATTGATCAGCGTGGACTTGCCAACATTAGGGCGCCCAACCACGGCAAGCCGCAAGCCGTCCTGGTCGTCCGCGGTTTCGGCGCTGTCTTCCATCGCCGGGCACAGCGACAAGGCCTGATGAAACAGGGCCTCAAGGCCGTCGCCGCGGCTGGCAGAAATCGCCAGGTTGTCCGCGAATCCGAGGCCATAAAAATCAGCCAGCACTTCATCGGCCGGATGACCCTCGGACTTGTTGACCGCAACCACGACAGGCTTACCGGAACGACGCACCAGTGCGGCCACATACTCATCGCCGGCGGTGACTCCGGCCGGGCCATCCACCAGCAGCACCACGCAGTGCGCTTCGGCCACCGCAAGCTCCACCTGATGAGCCATGCGGGTATCCAGGTCAGCCGAGTCGCCTGTGACACCACCCGTATCAATGACAATGGCTGACTGATCAGAGCGCCGCGCAAAACCATAGATGCGATCGCGGGTCAGCCCCGGATAGTCGGCCACCAGCGCGTCCCGCGTGCCGGTGAACGCGTTAAACAGGGTGGACTTGCCTACATTAGGCCGTCCTACTAAGGCGATTACGGGTAACAGGGCGAGCGCCTCTTACTTGCCGGGACGTTCCCGGAAAGCGAACAGCTTACCGCCATCCGACAGGATGAGTACGGTATTCCCTACCACCAGGGGCGCTGCGGTGATGTGCTTGCCACCCGCTTTCATGCGCGCTTCCAGTTCCCCGGTGGTGGCACTGAACCAATGCACAAAGCCTTCAAAGTCGCCCACCACCACCGAATTCCCGACCACTGCCGGACCGGTTATGTCGCGCTGGCGAAGGGTGCCGATACGCCATACTTCGCGGCCTGAGCGTCGCGACATCGCATGGATTTCGCTGGCCGAATCACTCACATAAACATTGATGAAATCGGCGGCTGCACCGTTATAGCTGGAAATTTCCCGTGCCCAGAGCGACTGACCTGACTCCAGCGCAAGCGCCGACAAACTGCCCTGATAGGCAGCAACATAGATATCGTCGCCGATGACCGTAACGGTGGAATTGATATCGGCAAGACGCTCAACCTCAGTACGACCAGCGGGTGGGTTGAGCATGATGTCCCACAGCGGCGAACCGTTACTCAGCTCATAGGCGGCAATCTTGCCGTTGTCGAAGCCGGCGATAACGGCGCTCCCGGCCACTACCGGCGAACCCGTTCCGCGTACCGACAAGCGCGGGACCTGTTGCTGCACGAACCAGGCCTCACTGCCGTCGTCCGTCTGCAAAGCCAGCAATTTGCCGTCGACGGTACGCACCAGTACCAACGAATCGGTCACGGCCGGGGCGGCCAGTACTTCGCTGGAAACACCGACCCGCCAGAGTTCGGCGCCATTGTCCGCATTCAGGGCAATCACGTCGCCATCGCTGGAGCCCATAACCACCAGGTCAGCGCCAAAGGCTGGCCCGGCAGACAGCGGCAACTTGGTCTTGGTCGACCAGAGCTTTTTGCCCTTCTCTACCTCGAAGGCAGCCACGCGGCCATCATGGGCGGCGGCGAATATACGTGAACCGTCAGAGGATGGCGCCAGGGCCAGACGCAGGTTCTCGCTGTCGTCACCGATGCCGGCACTCCAGACTTTGCGTATTTTCAGGCTCGCTTTGAACTTGACCAGTTCGGCCGGCGGATCTTCCTCTTCATCACCACCGAACAGGCCGCAACCATTCAGCGCTATAGCCAGCAACAGCAGCAGAAAGAGCCGCAGACTCAGACGGGATAAGTGGGACATAAACAGGGCTACTCAGAAGCGGCAGCAGAATCATCGCCGGCCGACGGATCGGCGGCGGCTTCGATGGCATCCATCGATACGGCTTCGTCATCAACAGTGGCGGCTTCTGCTGACCCGTTAGTAGTGGCTGCCAGGTTATCCAGTTTTACCTGCACAAAACCGCGGTCAATGACGCCGGGCTCGACCGAATTTAACGCCGTCTCATACTCAAGCCGAGCCTGATCGATTTCGCCCATAGCCGCATAAATGTCGCCCCGCGCCTCGTGATAGCGCGGCGCAAAGGCTGAGCCTTCGTTAACGTCATCCAGACTGGTCAGTGCCGCCGCATATTGTTCACGATGCAACTGCACCCGCGCCAGGCGCAGACGTGCCACGGTGGCCAGCGAATCTTGCGGTGTCGACGAAAAAATCCCGCTGATCGTGTCAAGAAATCCCCCAGAACCGTCAGCAACCTGCTGCAGGTAACGCTCGGCTTCATCAGCTTCGCTGCGATCCATATGCAACTTGGCCAATGCCAGTCGGGCCTGATCTACATAGGGCGAACCAGAGAATTCTGCAGCCAGTTCCAGCTCGAGTTCAGCTGCGCGCACGGTGCGCTGCGTGCGCACGGCCTCTACCAGCTGCTCGTAAGTCGCAGACGCCTGTTCCGCACGCTCGATCTGATAATCCTGCCACCAGTTCCAGCCAAACAGGCCGCCAAGGCCCAGGGCCAGGCCCGCAAGCACGGCACCGCCATTCTGGCTAATCCAGCTTTTGACCTTTTCAGCTTGTTGTTCATCAGTGAGCAACTCGTCCACAGCAATTCCTCTGTACGTTTTTGTTCGCTACGCCAGCCGATCCAGCGTCAGCGGAATTTCATCCCAGGCCACGTTGACCTGATCACCATCGCCGCGCAGCGGCTTGAGCCCGGCGGTCTGCCCGGCCACTTCTTCCTCGCCAAGAATCAGCGCCAACCGCGCACCGCTCTTGTCGGCACGCTTCATCTGCGATTTAAAACTGCCACCACCACAGTTCATCTCCAGGCGAAGGTCTGGCCTGGCCTCACGCAACTGTTCGGCGAGACGGAAAGCCGGTCGCAGGACATCGTTACCGGCCGCGACCAGATAAACATCCGGCGCGCTATTGCTAACCACACCATTGCTGAGCCGAAACAATTCGACCAACCGTTCCAGCCCCATGGCCCAGCCAATGGCCGGTGTTGCCCGACCGCCAAGCTGTTCCACCAGACCGTCATAGCGGCCACCGGAGCAGACCGCACTTTGCGCCCCCAGCTGATCGGTGACCCATTCAAAAACCGTGCGCGTGTAATAGTCCAGGCCACGCACCAGGCGCGGATTCAGCCGGTAGCTAACGCCTGCGTCGTCCAGCAACTCGCGCAGCTGCGCAAAATGTGCTGCCGACTCTTCATCCAGATAATCAGTGATCACGGGTGCTGCGTCGATTAGTTCACGCATCTCCGGATTTTTGCTATCGAGAATACGCATGGGATTGCGCTGCAGCCGTTTACGGCTGTCTTCATCCAGCCGCTCAATATTTGCCGCAAAGTAATCGCTCAAGACCTCCCGATAACGCGCGCGAGATTGCGGCGTACCGAGGGAATTAAGTTCCAGCGTCACCGCCTCGATTCCCAGCGCACGCCAGATGCGCTGGGTAATAATAATAAGCTCGGCATCAATATCAGGGCCGTCGAAGCCCAGCGCTTCGACATCAAACTGATAGAACTGTCGATAGCGCCCTTTCTGCGGTTTCTCGTAACGAAACATTGGCCCTGTAAACCAGACTTTCTGTCGCTGATTGTGCAGCAAGCCATTGCTGATACAGGCGCGAACTACACCCGCGGTGCCCTCGGGACGCAAAGTCAGGCTGTTGCCGTTGCGGTCCTCAAAGCTGTACATCTCCTTCTCGACGATATCCGTAACTTCGCCGATGGAACGCTTAAACAATTCCGTTCGCTCGACCACCGGCACGCGCAACTCACGGTAACCATAGCCTTCGAGGAGATCACGGAGACTACTTTCAATCTGTTGCCAAACGCCGCTATCGGCAGGCAACAGATCGGCCATGCCGCGAATCGGCTGAATTTGTTCGCTCATTGGGAAGCCTGATCCGCCGCCGACTCGATCACAAAGCGCGCCACTTTGCCGCGCATACTGCCGGCTGGCAAGTCAAACGGCGCCTCGTCGAGGTAAACATCGACATTGTCTGCATTGCCCAGCAGCAGCTTGAACGGTGGTTCGCCGGTCAGTTCACGGCGAATGCCCTCGCGCTGCAAGCCAAATAACAAACGACCGTTGCGATCAGAGATTTCTGTCCACGACTCGCCGCGAAAATAGAGCGTCAGTTTCTGGCCTCTGGCCGCCTGCGCGATCTCCTCGGGCGGCGCGGCCGGAGGCATCGGGGCAAGCACCGGTGCTACCTCTTGCACCTCCGGCGTCGGCCGCACTGGGTCGACAGGGCCTGTGGGCTCAGCGGCAGGACTAATCGCGCCTGCGAGCGCCACGGGTTCTGAAGACGGCTCATTGGCGGTACTCACGTCGACGGGTTCCTGCTCGAGGTCCGTTTCGGAAAGCGTTTGACGCGATATAGCCGCCGAGTTGGATTCCGGATCGTCCTGGAGTAAATAAAACACCAGACCTGCAGCCACAGCGAAACCAATCGCACCCATGGCCCAGGGCGCCAGGCTCAGCTTGAAGGGCGCGCGTCCCCGGGTCGATGGCGGGGGCGGGCCATCGACTTCGGCTGGATTGCTCTGCGCATACTGAACCAGCAAAGCATCGGCATCGAGTTGCAGAAAGCGCGCGCAGGTTTTCAGATGCCCACGCGCAAAAACCGGCGCGCCCAAGGCGTCAAAATCGTCGTTTTCCAGCGCCGCTACCAGGCTCTCATCCAGGTGCAGACTGTCAGCGAGCTGGTCAAGACTGAGCCCGCGCTTTTCCCGCGCTGTACGCAATTGACTGCCAATGCTCGGGCCACTGGCGATTTCGGGCTCCGCCGCGCTGCTTTCGCTATCCGGCATTTCGCTCTGTCTCCAGCAGTTGTCGGGTCTCCACCGATGTCGGGAATTGCTGGCGCAGCTGCCTGGCGTATTTCTCTGCCTCCGCAGCGTCGCCCATAGAGCGCTCGATCTTAACCCCCAGCCAAAGCGCTGCCGGCGATACTCGAGCTACACCCTGATAGCGCTCGAGGAACGCGCGAGCCTGCAAGCCGTTTCCGCGTTGCATGGCTACATCTGCCATTTGCAGCAGCGCCTCGGCGTAGTTGTTATCCAGGCGTAAAGCCGCGCGCAGGTAATCTTCTGCTTTCGCCAGGTCCAGGGGTTTTGCACAGACACCAGCGTTGGTATTCAGCATGGACTTGTTGGCAAACTTCACCGACTGCGGTACGGCGATCGCGCGGTCGAAATAAGCCAGGCCCTCAACGCGTCGACCATCCTGTCGACACAAAAAAGTAGCGTAACTATTCAGCGCTTCCGGATCCCGGCCGTCGAGGCGAATAGCTTCCTTATAAAAGCGCTCAGCCGCTTCGTAATCTTCCAGCCTCTCATAGACCAGGGCCAGGGCGCTTTGCGCAGGAACCAGCGTGGGATCCTGGTCGACGGCTTTTTCAAGTTTTATCTGGGCCTGCTGCAGATCGCCCTGCTGCAAATAGCGAAAGCCCATCTCCATATTAAGTTGCGCCGCCTCACCATCTTCGGGCGGCGGTAAAGACACACCGGTGGATGTCCTTACGCAGCCGGCCAGCAGAAAGACTGCGGCCAGCACAGATATTAGTCGCCAATTCATTGCATTCTGCTCTCGTTGAACTTGCCACCCAGAGGCGTGCGCACCCGGTTATTCACCTGGCCTGCCAGCTGGCCGCAGGCCGCTGCAATATCATCACCGCGCGTCCTGCGGGTGATCGTCATAATTCCGTTATCCATCAGATGCTTGCGGAAATCATCAATATACCGGCGCGAAGAACGTTTGTAGCGGGTCCCTGGAAAAGGGTTGAACGGTATCAGGTTAACTTTTGCCGGGTGACCCCGCAGCAGTTTGACCAGCCGCCGGGCGTGCGCTTCGCTGTCATTCACACCTGCCAGCATCACGTATTCGAAGGTTACGTCGCGAGTATTGGTTGCTTCCACATAGTCCCAACAGGCCGGCAACAACTCGGCAATCGGGTGCAGCCGATTGATGGGCACCAGCTCATTGCGCAGCGCATCGTCTGCGGCATGCAGCGAGACCGCGAGGGCCACATTAGCCCGCTCACTGAGTTTACGTATCTGCGGCACCAGGCCAGAGGTACTGATGGTGACGCGTCGACGCGACAGGCCGAAGCCCAGATCGTCGGTAAGCACCTCCACCGCCTCTGCCACCTGGCGAAAATTCGCCAGCGGCTCACCCATGCCCATGAAGACAATGTTAGTGATGGGCGAATCCTCACCATCACTCAGCGCCTGACGGGCCAGAATCACCTGGCCGATAATCTCCGCGGCACTCAGATTCCGATTAAATCCCTGCGCACCCGTCGCGCAGAAACTGCAGTCCATGGCGCAGCCCACCTGCGATGACACGCACAAGGTGCCGCGCTCCGCCTCTGGAATAAACACCGTTTCAATGGCCTGGGCGAATCCGGCATCAAGCTGCCACTTGATCACGCCGTCGCTGGCATCCTGACGCTCGCCGACCACGGGCAATCGAAAACAGTCCATCTCAGCCAGGCGTTGGCGCAGGGAAACGCTCAGATCCGTCATCTCCTGCGGCTGCAGTACCGAGCGCCCATACAGCCAACGCATCACCTGGCGCGCGCGAAACGGCTTTTCGCCCATGTCTACAAACACGCGCTCGAGCTCGCCGCGCGAGAGACCCAGCAGGTTGTCGGCGGCGGCCATCACTATCTCAGCGGGTGCGCGGACAGATCTCGTCGGCGCTGAAAAAGTGTGCGATTTCCTCGCGGGCCGTATCCGGTCCGTCAGAACCATGCACCACATTTTCTTCGATGCTGACGGCAAAGTCCTTACGAATGGTGCCCGGCTCTGCGTCGGCAGGATTAGTTGCGCCCATCACCTCGCGGTTCTTGCGAATTGCATCGTCGCCTTCAAGAACCTGCACCATTACCGGACCAGAGATCATGTAATTCACCAGGTCGGCAAAAAACGGTCGTTCCTGATGCACCGCGTAAAACCCTTCGGCCTGTTCGCGACTGAGATGCAGCATGCGTGCCGCGACAATCTGCAGACCCGCCTGTTCAAAGCGTCGATACACTTCGCCAATCAGGTTCTTCGCTACGCCATCGGGTTTAACGATGGAAAAAGTGCGTTCAACGGCCATGAAAACTCCAAAAACAATCAGACATTAAAACTTTCTCCGCAACCGCATTCACCAGCGGCATTCGGGTTACGAAAACTAAAGGCTTCGTTAAGGCCCTCGCGGACGTAGTCCACCTCGGTGCCATCAATAAATTCGAGAGCATCCCGGTCAACCACGAGTTTGACGCCCGCGCTATCAAATACAACGTCATTGGCCGCGACTTCAGCGGCGAGATTGACCACATACGCGAGACCGGAGCAGCCGGTCTTCTTAATACCGATGCGCAAGCCCACCCCGCCGTCCTGATCTTGCAGGTGGCGACGAATGTGATCTGCAGCTCTATCCGTGAGCGAAATAGCCATTTCTGGTCTCCCAGCCTGTCCTAGACTAAAGCCGCCTATTTTCCCAAGCCTGCCAGCACTTCCGCAAGGCATCCTCGACAATCAGTAGCTCACCCAGCCTTTCCGGGGGCGCCGCAAGGGTTCTGGACAGGTCTATGGCAGCTATTTGCGCCAAATGCGCGACCGGAGCACCACTTAGCTGCTCGGCGGCCAGCTCACAGCCCGCCAGCAGAAAAGGCGATCCATAGGCGCCGAAAGCCACGGCCTCGAGCTTTTGCTTGTCGACTCGCATCGCAAAATGCACCTGCGCACCCTGCCCCTGATCGCCGGCCGCGGCGGATAAAACGACGCCTTTGCCGGCTGCCAGCGCACCACCATGCGCCGGCTCCCTAAAGCGCGACAACACGGCTTGTGAGTAACGCGGATCAGTCATCGGCGCGTTGCGGCGGTCTTGCCAATCCGCGCAGCCGCGTTATCGCCGCCTCAATACGGGCGGCTGCAAAATCGATCTGCTCATCGTTGCTGCCCGCACCCAGGCTAATACGCAAGGAACTTTGCGCCAGTTGATCGTCGCGTCCCAGGCTGCGCAAACCCGGCGACGCATCTTCGCTGGCTGTAGCGCAGGCTGAACCGCTGGCCAGGGCCAGGTCATCAAGTGCCAAAAGCAAGCTCTCCCCCGCCACACCCGTCACACTAAAATTAAGTATGTGGCAGGCACGTTGCGTCGGGTGCCCGTTCAACAACAAGCCTTCAATGTGTTGCAGCCGTTGCCAGAGCCGATCTCGCAAGCGTGACAAACGCGGCGGCTCCGCCTGCAAATTGCCTGCCGCCAGCTGCGCGGCCAGACCCATGCCGTGGATCTGATGGGTAGCCAGGGTGCCGGGGCGCAGTCCGCGCTGCTGACCGCCACCGTGCAACAGCGGTTCAACGCGGCGCAGGCGCTCGGCATCAATAAACAATGCACCGATGCCTTTCGGCCCGCCCATCTTATGCGCCGACAATGACAGGAGATCGACCGCCTGGGCGCGCACGTTCAGCAGCAGTCGACCGGCACTCTGCGCCGCATCCACATGCAACAGAATATCGCGCTGCCGGCACAAGGCACCAATGGCGGCAATGTCATGAATTACACCCGTCTCGTTGTTGACATGCATCAGGCTCACCAGAATGGTGTCATCGCGCAGGGCAGCTGCGACCTGTTCGACACCGATGAGGCCCTGATGGTCGGGACGCAAATAGGTGACGGCAAAGCCGGAACGCTCCAGGTAGCGACAGCTTTCCAGTACCGCCGGATGCTCATTCAGCGCGGTGACCAGGTGACGACCACGCTGCCGGCGAAAATGTGCGGTGCCAATGATGGCCAGGTTATCGGCTTCGGTAGCGCCGGAAACCCAGACAATCTCGCGCGTCTCGGCACCGATCAACTCAGCCACGCGCTGCCCGGCCTGCTCGACCAGTGCCGCCGCAGCCCGGCCTGGCGCATGACCAATGGCGGCGGGGTTAGCCGTGCCAGCAGCGCTGCGCAGGCATTCATCCATAGCCGCGGCCACGCCAGGCTGCACGGGTGTGCTGGCCGCATAGTCCAGGTAGACGGGTATTTCCATCAATCCTCGTCCTGCCCGGGTGGCACGTCTTGCGGCGTATCTCCAGAGCCGGGCACCAGCGAACTGAGCATCCCGCGCAGAATATTTAACTCGTTGCTATCCAGCGCGGAACGGTTGAACAGACGCCGCAGGCGGCGCATCAAATGACGAGGATTGCCGCCGTCCAGAAAGCCACTGGCCAGCAGGACTCGTTCAAGATGTGCGTAGAAACCTTGCATATCAGCGTTGCTGGCCGGCGCATGCCGGGGCTCAGGCAGCACTTCCGGCGTAAAAAGCGCCAGGCGCAGCTCATAGGCGAGTAACTGAACGGCCATGGCCAGGTTTAGCGAACTGTAGTCCGGGTTACTGGGGATATAGACCAGTGCATTGCAGAGATCGAGATCACTATTGAGCAAGCCGGCCCGCTCCGGGCCGAACAACAGCGCCACGGGGCCACCGGGAAGTTCCGCAGTAACCCGGGCCGCGCACTCGCGGGGATCGAGCTCGGGCCAGTTCATGGTGCGACGCCGCGCACTGGCGCCGACCACCAGCACACAATCGGCTACGGCGTCGGCCAGACTGGACGTAATGCGCGCGTTGTCCAGCACATCGACGGCTCCCGAGGCACGTGCCCTGGCCTCATCGCCGAGCTCGCAAGCCGGTCTCACCAACACCAGCTCATCAAATCCCATGGTTTTTATCGCCCGCGCCGCGGCGCCGACATTACCTGGATGGGATGATTCACTGAGAACGAAACGTACGCCTTTGGAAGACACCGTGAACCCGGAAAAAAATGCGGTCGCCATTGTACCTGCTGAAACGGGTGGCGCCGGCAGCCATAGGACTTACAATACGCCGCCGCTTCGCCCACCACCTGGAACCCCTGCGCATGCAAGCCCTACTCAATACCGCCGTGCAAGCCGCGCGCAAGGCCGGCGATACGGCCGCCGGCTACTTCAACCGCGCTGATCGGCTGGAGATTCGCAGCAAGGCACGCAACGAATTTGTGACCCAGGTGGATGAGGCTTGCGAGGCCATCATTATCGACAGCATTCGGGAGTACTACCCGGATCACGCCTTCCTCGCGGAGGAGTCCGGCAGCCGCGGTCGCGGAGACAATCTATGGATCATCGACCCGCTGGACGGTACTACGAATTTCGTCCACGGCTTTCCCGTTTTCGCGGTTTCCATAGCCTTGCAGGTGCGCGGTGTGCTGGAGGTGTCGGTGGTCTACGACCCGATGCGCCAGGAATTATTCACCGCCGAGCGCGGTCGCGGCGCGCAGCTGGACGGTCGGCGAATTCGTGTCAGCTCGCACCGCGGACTGGAAGGCGCCTTGATCGGCACCGGTTTTCCCTATCGGAACAGTAGCGAAACCATCGACCACTATTTGAGCATGTTGCGCAGCGTATTAACGGAAACGGCCGGGGTTCGACGGCCCGGGGCCGCGGCCCTTGACCTGGCCTACCTGGCCGCGGGTCGCCTGGACGGCTTTTGGGAGTTCGGACTGAAACCCTGGGATATGGCCGGTGGTGTGCTGCTGGTGCAGGAAGCCGGCGGGCTACTGTCTGACCTCGATGGACGCCCGACGTTCATGGAATCCGGCAACATCATCGGCGCGACGCCGAAAGTTTATGCACCGCTGATGGAGTTGCTCACTGCCAGCCCGAAGCGTTGACCGGTAACCGACTCAGGGCAGGCTTTCCGCCTCTTCTTCTACCTTCGGCGGTAATAGATCCTGCGGCGTGACGTCCAGAGCCAGGGCGCTAGCGCTGGCAATATAGATGGAAGAATAAGTACCGACCAGCACGCCGATAATCAGTGCCATCGAAAAACCGCGCACCGCTTCGCCGCCCAGAAACAGCAAGGCCAGCAGCACCAGCAAGGTGGTCATGCTCGTAATCACAGTGCGTCCCAGCATCTGGTTTACGGAAGTATTCATGATGGCTTCCGCGCCGTCTTTACGTACGCGACGAAAATTTTCGCGGATGCGATCGAAGACTACGATGGTGTCATTCAGCGAGTAACCGATAACCGCAAGAATCGCGGCCAGCACTGACAAATCAAAAGGCAACTGCAAGACAGAAAATACGCCCAGGGTGATAATCACGTCATGGATCAGAGCCGACACCGAACCAACAGCAAATTTCCATTGAAAACGAACAATGATGTAGATCAGGATCATCAGCAGGGCAAACAGCATGGCCAGACCGCCCCGCTCCGTCAGCTCCTCGCCTACCTGCGGGCCCACAAACTCAACGCGCCGAAGATCCACGCCAGGGTTGTCTTCTCGCAACAGCCCAAGAATCTGTTCACCGACTTTGCCGCTTTCTACGCCCTCGCGGGGCAGCACGCGAATCATCACGTCACGAGCAGTGCCGAAATTTTGCACCAGCGCATCACCGAAACCGCTGTCCGTCAATTGGCTGCGTATGGCCGGCAAATCCGCTGCAGCTTCGTAACCCACTTCCAGTAATACGCCGCCGGTAAAGTCGATGCCGAAGTTAAGGCCGCGCCCGGCCAGAGAACCAACGGACACCAGCAACAAGACAATGGACACCACCGTGGTGATTCGCCGTCGACCGAGAAAATCAAATTCGCGTTGCTGACCGAGCAATGCCATCGCGTGGTTCCTGTCAGATGGGCAGACGCTGTAAGGTGCGCCCGCCATAAATAAGGTTAACCACCGCCCGGGTACCGATGATGGCGGTGAACATAGAAGAAATAATGCCCAGTGAAAGGGTCACAGCGAAGCCCTTGATCGGACCGGTACCAAATACAAACAACACCACCGCAGCAATCAAAGTGGTGATATTGGCATCGGCGATAGTCGACAGCGCCTTATCGTAACCAGCGCTAATACTGGCCTGCGGTGAGTTACCGTTGCGCAGCTCTTCGCGAATACGTTCGAAGATAAGTACGTTGGCATCAACGGCCATACCCACAGTAAGCACGATGCCAGCGATGCCCGGCAGGGTAAGCGAGGCCTGCAGCATAGACAACAGCGCTACCACCAGCACCAGGTTAGCCATCAACGCCAGGTCGGCGACGAGGCCGAACACCCGGTAGTAAAGCGCCATGAATAACATCACCAGGCCGAGGCCAATGACGATCGCCTGTATACCCTTGTTGATGTTGTCTCGGCCAAGGCTTGGTCCGATGGTGCGTTCTTCCACTTTGTAAATCGGCGCCGCCAGCGCACCGGCTCGCAGCAACAGGGACAAATCACGCGCCTCGACAACATCCAGGCCAGTAATCTGGAAGCTACTGCTAAACACGCCCTGGATTGTGGCGATATTGATAATTTCTTTTTCGACACGAGGCACTTCGATCATCTCACCGCCACGTTCAACCAGATCGCGTTTCTGCTCGACAAAAACCACTGCCATGGGTTTGCCAAGATTGGACTTGGTGGTATCGAGCATTGACCGCGCACCATTGCTGTCAAGCCGGACGAAAACTGCGGAGCGCCCTTCGGTAAATCCGGAGCTGGCATCAACCAACTGGTCTCCCGTAACAATAGTGCGGCGCTTGAGCAGTTGCGGGCTGCCGTCGCGGTCATAAAACAATTCGCAGCCGATGGGCGCACGCCCGCGCTGTTCAGCATCCAGGGCATTTTTGTCCGCACAAACGAGGCGGAATTCCAAAGTTGCCGTAGCACCCAGTACACGCTGGGCCTGGGCCGGATCCTGCACACCAGGCAACTGCACGACGATCCTGTCGAGCCCCTGACGTTGCACCACCGGCTCAGCCACGCCCAGTTCGTTGACGCGATTGCGCAGGGTCACGGTGTTTTGCTGAATAGCAAAATCGCGGCGCTCGCGGACCTGATCTTCCGTCATCCGCACACTAATGACAGCACCCTCAGCGGCCGTTGCTGTGGAAATCTCGACATCAGCATCGGCATTGCGAATCAGCGCCTCGGCCTTGTCCAGGTCGGCGGCATCAGGCAGGCGAATGCGCACCAGGTCACCGCTAACATCAACGCTGCGACGAATGCGCTCGTCTCGCAACAGCTTGGTGAAATCTGCCGCATAGGCATCCAACCGCTGTTTAACCGCAGACTCTACGTCCACTTCAAACAGAAAATGCACGCCGCCGCGCAGGTCGAGCCCAAGACTCATGGGCTTCAGCCCGGCCGCACGCAACCAGTCCGGCGTTCGCGGCGCCAGGGTCAGTGCCACTACGTAATTTTCGCCGAGGGTTTCGCGCAGCAAATCGCTGGCCTGCAGCTGCTCTTCCACGCCCGGGAAGCGCACCAGCAGATTGCCGTTTTCCTCGAACAGGGAATTGGACGCAATGCCGGCTTCATCGAGGGCAAAGGAGACGCTATTGATCTCCAGCTCTTCCAGGGCCGTGCCATTGTCACGACTGACCTGCAGGGCCGGGTCTTCGCCGTAGATATTAGGCAGCGCAACGAACAGGCCGAGCAGGACTACTCCCAGCACCAGCAGGTATTTCCACAAGGGATAACGATTCATGAGGGGGACTTTCTGGTCAGGCGCTTTTCAGCGTGCCCTTGGGCAGGACGCCGCCGATAGTATGACGCTGGACCTTAACGGTCACGCCATTGGCGATCTCGACCTGGACGAATTGCTCCGTTACAGCGGTCACCGTACCCAGCACACCGCCGGCGGTCACCACTTCTTCGCCAACCCCGAGGTTGGCAACCATTTCCCGATGCTCTTTCTGGCGTTTGTTCTGCGGCCGAATAAGCAGAAAGTAGAAAACCACAAAAATCAGTATCAGGGGCAAAAAACTAAGCAGCGCGTCTTGCTGCCCGCCTGACTGCGCATAGGCGCTTTTAATAAACCATTCCATGCTGGAAACCGCGTCAAAAATGCGGCGCGTATTATTGCACATCCCCGCCGGAATGCTGCTGCCTATGGCGTATTTCGCGGTCGAATTGTTCCCAGCGACCCGCTTCGATAGCCACCCGCATGCCGGCCATAAGCTGCTGGTAATAATAGAGATTATGGATAGTATTCAGGCGCGCGCCAAGAATCTCGCCGCATTGGTTCAGGTGGCGCAGATAGGCACGGCTGTAATTTCGGCAGGTATAACAGCCACAATCGGACTGTAGCGGCTCGGGGTCGTCCCGATAGCGGGCATTGCGGATCTTGATCACCCCGTCGGCGGTAAACAGGTGGCCATTGCGGGCATTTCGGGTCGGCAGTACGCAGTCAAACATGTCGACACCCAGGGCCACGGCGTCGAGCAAGTCCGTTGGCGTACCGACGCCCATCAGGTAGCGCGGGCTGTCCACCGGCATCAGCGGCAGCGTGCTCTCCAGCACCCGCAGACGCTCTTCCAGCGGCTCGCCGACGGACAAACCGCCAATCGCCATGCCGTCGAAACCTATCGCCAGCAAGCCTTCCAGGGATTCCCGGCGGAGCTCTGGATACATGCCGCCCTGAACGATGCCGAACACTACGCTGCCCTGCTCGGCACAGCCCAGTTGATCGAAGGCCGCGCGACTGCGTGCCGCCCAGCGCAGCGATAGCTGCATGGAGCGGCGCGCCTCTGCCTCGCTGGCCGGATAGGTGGTGCACTCGTCCAGGATCATCTGCACATCGCTGCCCAATTCAGCCTGCACCTGCATGGAACGCTCGGGGGTAAGAAATACCTCGCTGCCGTCGGTGGGCGCGCGAAAGCGCACGCCCTCCTCCGTCAGCTTGCGGCGCTCGGTCAGGCTCCAGACCTGAAAGCCACCGGAATCCGTGAGAATCGGCCCTGACCAGTGCATAAATCGATGCAGGCCACCCAGTCGCTGGACACGCTCGCTGCCCGGCCTGAGCATCAGGTGAAAGGTATTGCCGAGAATGATCTCTGTGCCGAGCGCGCGCAGCTCTTCGGGCGTCATGCCTTTGACAGTTCCGTAAGTGCCCACAGGCATGAATGCCGGTGTTTGCACCTCCCCGCGCGCCAGCCGCAGACGGCCGCGTCGGGCATCCTCATCCCTGGCCAGGAGCTCAAACAACGCCGCTGCGCTCGCAGAACATAGCATCGCCGTAGCTGAAGAACCGGTAATTAGCGGCGACCGCATGCCGATAAGCCGCCATCACCTCGGCGCTGCCGGCAAATGCGCAGACCAGCATGAGCAGAGAGGAACGCGGCAGGTGAAAGTTGGTCAGCAGCGCGTCCGCGACCTGAAAACGATAGCCGGGACGGATAAACAGGCGCGTCTCGCCGGAAAACGGGAGCAGCTCGCCCGTTGCAGCTGCGGTCTCCAGTCCGCGCATGACGGTGGTACCGACGGCGACAATGCGCCCGCCCAGGGACTGCGTCTCGGCGATTTCCTCGCATAGCTGCCGCGAAAACTCCAGATGCTCAGGATGCAGTTGGCCGCTGGCCAGCTGCTCATCGCGCAGGGGCTGAAAAGTCCCCGCGCCCACATGCAGGGTCAGGTAGCTGACATCGACACCACGCGAACGCAGGTGATTGAGCTGGCCTTCGTCAAAATGCAGCCCTGCTGTGGGCGCCGCCACGGCGCCCGGATGCCGGGCAAAAACCGTTTGATAACGCTGCCGGTCCTCGGGCTGCGCACTGCGCTGAATATAGGGCGGCAAGGGCATATGACCGTGCTGTTCCAGATAAGTCAGCCAGGGCTGGTCCAGGCGCACCTGGAAAAAGCCCTGATCTCGGTCCAGCACCTGTCCGACGGCACCGCCTGCCAGCTGCAAAGTCGAACCCGGCCGCGGTGCCTTACTGGCCTTGATCTGCACAAGCGCCAGATCCTCTTTCAGGATCCTCTCCAGCAACAACTCCAGACGACCGCCGCTCGCCTTGCTGCCAAAAGCGCGCGCCGGCAGCACCCGGGTGTCATTAAATACCAGCCGATCGCCCGGCTGAACCAGTTGCGACAGCGCCTTGAAGGCAAGATCAACGCAGGCACCGTCGGGCGTCAGCTGCAGCAGTCGGCTGTCAGCGCGCTCCGGCAATGGAGCCTGGGCAATCTGTGCCTCGGGCAGGTGGTAATCGAAGTCAGGCGGCCGCATGGGCGCGCATTCTACCGGTGTGCAGCTTGGAAAACGGTCCTCAGGCGGATGGCCGCCGATAAACCTTGGGCACAAACCGAAGTCCTGAGGATGCCGGTGTGCTGTCCTCGGGCACTGTCAGCTCCAGTCGCTGGTCTGACTGCTCGCGGCGAATATCCAGCTGCAAAGGCTCGCCAGGCTGATAGGAACGCAGAATGCGTAAGGCATGATCAGGATCCTGCGGCGTACGCGCGCCGATGCGCAGAATCACATCACCGTCACGCAGACTTAGCGCCTCGGCCAGCGGCGCCCTGACCACAAGAATGCCGCTGGCAACGCCGAAGTAACGGCCGAGATCCGGCGACAGAGAGACCAGTTCCAGACCGCGCAGCCAGCCCCCATGACGCCATTGCCGAGCCATGGGCTGCAACACCCTGGCACCCACATCCGCGCCCAGCTGTTCAAGAGATTCCAGCCAGGGATAACCCGGGGCGGGCATACCCGGCTCAGCAGTAACCGCCTTAACGGTGACTCGGGCGATCTGCCCGGCGCGGCGATAGACCAGCGAGATATCGTCGCCGGGGCTAGCCCGTTGCATGAAATCCAGCAGTCGCTGCCGTGCCAGCCGGGCGTCGTCAGCGGCCAGGGATTGCTCACCGATGGCCGTCAACAGGTCGCCGGATCGCAAACCGGCCTGATCGGCGGGTCCGCCCGGGGATACGCCAAGCACGACAATACCGGCCACAGGGCCGCGCTCTGCGCCACCACCGGCAATGTTTATACCGATCATGGCGGAGCCGCCGGACTCGTCAGCGAGTACCAGTAGCGGGCATAGAAGAAGTATTAATATTATATTTTTCAATATTTTATTTGATATTTATAAAATGTTTTAAAAGGATTGAGCGCCCGCCTCAAGGTATCGGGCCCGCACCAGGCCACCCATCAGATCAACCCGCTCCCGCCACAGCGGCGCCGGCGAACCGACACCGGGGACAGACCGCTGACTCAGATGATGATCAATCGCTGCGATGCGGGCTTCAATCTCGGCCAGGCCGGGCGAACTGCTGGCAGCGCGCACGGCCGGAGGCTCCGGCAGACCGGCCAGCATGGCCTCGAGCTGACGAGAACGCTGTTGCAGGTCCTGGATGTCTGCCGCAACGGCAATCGCGGGCTCAGGCTGGCGCGATGATTGCATCGGCAGGCGCAATAGCAACAAAGCCAGGCCCGCCGCGACAGCCAGCGGTAACCAGCGACGCAGTCGAGCACGCCGCAGGCTGCGCTGCCGGCGCTGAACAATCTGCTGCCAGCTCCCGGCAGGGGGCTGAATATCCGGTAAAAGCCTTAGTTGCTGCTCAACGGGATGCGGCATCACTAGCCACCTCGGGGCTGTCTGAGTCTATGGCCAGAAAGCCGCGCAGGCGGGCGCGGGCGCGCGACAGCTGAGACTTGGAAAAGCTCTCGCTCAAGCCCATCAGCGCCGCTATCTCTGCGTGGGTATAGCCTTCTACATCATGTAACAGGACGACAATTCGACTCACGTCGGAGAGTCGGGCCAATGCCTGCTCAAGGTCCAGGTTAGTGCCCAGATCCGCGGGTCGCGGGGCCGGAGGCTCCCAGTCAGTGCCGTCGTCGCGGGCCAGATCACGAAACAGGGTCGCACGCCGGCGCCAGGCAGTGCGCAGATACATCAGGCTGCGGGATACCGCGATACGTCGAATCCAGGTACCCAGGGCCGCATCACCGCGGAAACCCGGCAATCCTTTCATGACCTCAAGGAAGCAGTCCTGAAGAATATCTTCAGCGGCACTTCGCGAGCCCGTCATACGCGCCGCCAGGCTATATACCGGCGAAGAAAACGCCTGATAGATCAATCCATGGGCAGCCATATCGCCGCGCTGGGCTTGCTGCAGCACTTTTGCGCTAACGGATTTTCCGGAAAAACCTGACATCGTAGGTATTAGATGCTGCCCGGACCAGAAAGGTTGCAGCTTCGGTTAACTCAGCTGTTGTTAACCCTCGGCAGCCCCGACTGCATACTTAGCTTCAGGTAATCGATGACTTCTTCGATAGGCGCGTCGGGGCGCAGCGTCGGATTAACCGCACTACTGACGGCTTGCTCATAAGCAGCCTCGATTCCTGCATTCCAGCTCCCCCGGCCCTCCTCCCGCGCAGCCTTAGTCGGACGCAGACGCCGGCGACGTCGATCCTCGGCATCAATATATTCCTCCACGAATCCCTGGCTCATCTGATCCGACACATAGCGGGAGATGCTGGATTTAGGCATGCCGGTAATATCGGCGAGATCTGTTACCGTCGGATGGTAGCCCGCCCGGTCCAGCACCACGATGGTCAACACGGCCAATAGCTCGCCAGTCGGCAGGCTGCCGTAGCGCTGCACGGACAGCAGCAGCCAGCGCCAGACGATGGCATACGAGATGGCGACCGCTTTGGGTATGGAATCCTCTGATTTCACGGCTTCATCCTTGATCAAGGCAACAAGCGTATTGCCCAATGACCCGACGATCAATCCTTTTTGCTAGAGTAGCGCCGCCGCTATTCGGCCGGGATGGCGAAATTGGTAGACGCGCCGGACTCAAAATCCGGTGGGGTAAAACCCGTGTCGGTTCGAGTCCGACTCCCGGCACCAGCCTTGTTCCGGCACCAGAAAACACTGCCTGAGACTGGCGAACAGACGCCGCGGCAGTGTTAGCCCTGCTTTAGCACCTGTCCGTGTTCACGAGTAGCGTGAAAGCCCACCGTTGGCCAACGCTCGACAGTCAATTCCAGGTGCGGGCGATTGCGTGCCAGGAAGACAGGATTGCCGTCGACGTCACGGCCCAGCGACGCGGCTTCCTGCTGGGTCAGTTTCTGGCGGGTCTCATCATCGGGAAAGCTCAGCCAGCGCGCGGTATATATTTCTACCGTGTCATAGGCCGCATCAACTTTGTACTCGCCCTTCAAGCGATGCGCGACAATCTCGAACTGTAGCCGGCCGACGGCGCCGAGCAATAAACGACCCGTGTCGGTTGTTATCACCTG
Source organism: uncultured Gammaproteobacteria bacterium (assembly GCA_963850255.1). Classification (GTDB taxonomy): domain Bacteria; phylum Pseudomonadota; class Gammaproteobacteria; order Steroidobacterales; genus J054. The sequence goes on along the minus strand of CAWKLL010000017.1, from coordinate 77,244 downwards.
TATAGCACCCTCTTCGCCCAGTTCCTGCAAACCCTTTTGCAGCTGTTTCGCCTTGAAAGGATCCTGGGGCCGTGCGGCGACAAATAGCTCGGGGGCAAAGTAGGGAATGCCCTTGAACGCCAATGACTCGCCTTCCGTCAGGGTGTCGCCGATCTGTAACTGGCCGTGATTGTGAATACCGAGAATGTCGCCACCGACGGCGTCTTCACTCTTGACGCGCTCGTTGGCCATAAAGGTAATCGCGTTGCCCAGGCGAATCTCGCGGCCGAGGCGCTGATGGCGCGCTTTCATGCCGGGGCTATAACGACCCGAGCAAACACGCATAAAAGCCACCCGATCCCGATGCTTGGGATCCATGTTGGCCTGAATCTTGAACACAAAGCCACTGAATGGCGCTTCCGCCGGCGCCACGGCGCGTTCGCCGGCGTCGCGCGGCTGGGGCGGCGGTGCCCAATCGATTAGTGCACCCAGCACTTCCTGGACGCCAAAGTTATTGATGCCGCTGCCGAAAAATACGGGTGTCTGCATACCGGCTAAAAACAGCTCCTGATCGAAAGGCGCGCTGGCGCCCTGCAACAGTTCGACTTCCTCGCGCAGCGTATCGACTTCGCCGGGAAACAACTCCGTTAATCGCGGATTGTCCAGCCCCTCAATAATTTCCGCCTCCTGCGCCGCGCGTTCCTGACCGGCAGTAAAGCGCACCAGTCGATTGGTCTGCAGGTGATACACGCCACGAAAAGTCTTGCCCATGCCGATAGGCCAGGTGACCGGAGCGCAATCAATCTTGAGCGTATCCTCAATCTCTTCGAGCACGTCCAGCGGCCCGCGAACCTCGCGATCGAACTTGTTTACAAAGGTAATGATGGGCGTATTGCGTAACCGGCAGACCTCGAGCAGTTTGATGGTCTGCGCTTCTACCCCCTTGGCGGCGTCAATCACCATCACCGCTGCGTCGACGGCCGTCAGAACCCGGTAGGTGTCTTCCGAGAAGTCTTCATGTCCTGGCGTATCGAGCAGATTAATCGTGTGGCCAGAATATTCGAATTGCATTACCGAACTGGTCACAGAAATACCGCGCTGTTGCTCCACCGCCATCCAGTCCGAAGTCGCATGACGCGTGGCTCGCCGGGCCTTAACGGCGCCAGCCAGCTGAATAGCGCCACCGTATAGCAGCAACTTCTCCGTCAGTGTCGTTTTACCGGCATCCGGGTGGGAAATAATGGCGAAGGTGCGCCGCTGCGCGACCTCACGCTCGAGATCCGCTGAAATCTTGGCTGCCGGCTTGCTGGCCTGGGTTTCGCTCATAGTCTTTGCAGCAGTAGTCAGGCGCTCTTCCGCGATGCTCGCTTGCGATCGCTCTCCAGCAATATCTTCTTGCGAATGCGAATGTTCTCCGGCGTCACTTCGACCAGCTCATCATCATCGATAAATTCCAGTGCCTGCTCCAGGCTGAAACGTACCGGCGGAGTCAGAATCAGATTTTCGTCGGTTCCGGCGGCACGTATATTGTTGAGCTGTTTGGCTTTGGTCGGGTTAACCACGAGATCATTGCCACGGCTGTGGATACCGACAACCATGCCTTCGTAGACCTCTGCCCCGTGGCCGATAAACAAGCGCCCGCGTTCCTGCAGATTAAACAGGGAATAGGCCAGGCCCTTGCCAGTGACCATGGAAATCATCACACCATTGACGCGTTGGGCAATGGTGCCGGGCACGCGCCGATCGTAGGCATCGAAGACGTGATAGATCAGGCCGGTTCCGGCCGTGCCTGTAAGGTACTCGGTACGAAACCCAATCAGACCGCGAGCCGGGATGCGGTAGTCGAGACGCATACGCCCTTTGCCGTCAGCCTGCATATCCTGCAGTTGGCCCTTGCGTGCGGCCAGCTTGTCCATCACCGTGCCCTGATAGGCCTCTTCAAAATCCACCGTGAGCTGTTCCCAGGGTTCGAGTATCACCCCGTCCTGCTCGATCTCGATGACTTCCGGGCGGGATACAGCCAGCTCGTAACCTTCACGGCGCATGGTTTCGATCAGCACCGACAGATGCAATTCGCCACGCCCGGAGACACGAAACTTGTCGGGGTCTTCGGTGGTTTCAACGCGCAAGGCCACATTATGCTGACGCTCGCGCTCAAGCCGCTCACCAATCTGGCGGCTGGTCAGGAATTTGCCATCGCGGCCGGAGAACGGCGACTTGTTCACCTGGAACGTCATGCTGATGGTGGGTTCATCCACGCGCAGCGGCGCCAGGCCCTCGGGGGTTTCCCGGTCGCACAAGGTGTCGGAAATAGCCAGATTCTCAATCCCTGAAAAGGCAACGATGTCGCCAGCCAAAGCGGTCTCGATCTTTACGCGTTTCAAGCCATGAAAACCGTATAACTCCATGACACGACCGTTGCGTACCTGACCATCTGCGGCAACCACGCTCACCGGGCTATTGGTCTTAATCGCGCCACGCGTCACCCGGCCAATGCCGAGCACGCCCACATAATTATCGTAATCGAGACTGGAAACCTGCAATTGCAGCGCGCCGTCACGATCGACAGCCGGCGGCGGCACCTGCTCAATAACCGCTTGGAACAGCGCGCTCATGTCACCATCGCGAACGTCGGCATCAACACCCGCGTAACCACCTAACGCAGAGGCGTAAATCACCGGAAAGTCGAGTTGAGCATCGCTGGCACCCAGACGATCAAACAATTCAAAAGTCTGATCCAGGACCCAATGCGGGCGCGCACCGTCGCGATCAACTTTATTAATCACAACCAAGGGCGTCAGACCCTGGGCAAAGGCCTTTTGTGTAACGAAGCGTGTCTGCGGCATGGGACCGTCGACAGCATCGACCAACAGCAACACGCCGTCGACCATCGACAACACGCGCTCGACTTCGCCACCGAAGTCGGCATGCCCGGGCGTATCAACAATATTGATGCGCCAGTCGCCCCAGTCGATGGCGGTATTCTTGGACAGAATCGTTATGCCACGTTCACGTTCAAGATCACTCGAGTCCATAACCCGGTCGGTAAGCTCCGCACGCGAATCCAGGGTTCCCGACTGGCGCAGCAGCTGATCTACGAGAGTCGTCTTGCCATGGTCAACGTGGGCAATGATGGCAATATTGCGAAGCTTATCGGCGGAATGCATGGTCGTACTCAGTTTGCGATTTTGATGGGTGCGGCGGCTTAACGCCGACGCCGATTGGCAGAAGAAACATTGCCGGAACCCGGACGACGGCGGCGCTGGCTGTTACCCGGGCGCCGGCCGGCCGGTCGCGCTGCCTGGGCAGGGCGGCGAGCGCCGCCGGCAGATTCCAGCGACTGAGAAGGCTCGTAACCTGGCAGCTCTTCGCGCGGCAGCGACTGACGCAGCAAGCGTTCTATGTCCCGCAAGTAGTCCCGTTCCTCGGCGCAAACCAGCGAAATGGCCTGCCCTTCACGCCCGGCACGACCGGTGCGGCCGATTCGATGCACGTAGTCTTCGGGTATGTTCGGGAGCTCAAAATTGACCACGTGTGGCAACTGATCAATGTCCAGTCCTCGCGCAGCAATATCTGTGGCGACCAGAACCCGAACGTCACCGGCTTTAAAATCTTTTAAAGCCCGCGTGCGTGCGCCCTGGCTTTTGTTCCCGTGGATCGCGGCTGCCCTTAGGCCGTCACTTTCCAACTGCTTCGTCAGACGATTGGCACCGTGCTTGGTGCGGGTAAAAACCAGTACCTGGCGCCAATTGTTCTGGCCAATCAGATGCGAGAGGAATTCGCGCTTGCGGCCTTTGTCCAGGGGGTAAACCAATTGGTCGATACGGTCGGCCGTGGCATTTTTCGGCGTCACCTGCACTTCCGCGGGATTTTCAAGCAATTGCGCAGCGAGCTTGCGTATTTCTTCGGCAAAAGTGGCCGAAAACAATAAATTCTGGCGCTTGGCGGGCATCAAATTCAGCAGCCGACGAATATCGCGAATAAAGCCCATATCGAGCATGCGATCGGCTTCGTCGAGCACCAGAATTTCGATCTTCGACAAGTCGACAGTGCCCCGCTGAGCGTGATCCAGCAGGCGCCCCGGTGTTGCCACAACGACATCAGTACCGCGTCGCAAACGGTCAATCTGAGGATTAATACTGACGCCACCGAACACCACGGTGCAGTGCAGAGACAGATTTTTGCCGTAGCTGCGTACGCTCTCGGCAACCTGGGCAGCCAACTCCCGCGTGGGCGTCAGCACCAGCGCGCGCGGGTGTCTCCGCTTGCTACCGAGGTCAGCCTCAGCCAATTTTTGCAGCATCGGCAGGGTAAAGGCAGCGGTTTTCCCGGTGCCGGTCTGGGCACCGGCGAGCAAATCGCGGCCGGCAAGAATAAGGGGTATGGCTTGCTGCTGGACCGGCGTCGCGTGGGTATAACCCTGCGTTTGCACGGCGCGCAGCAACTCGGCTCGAAGGCCGAGAGTTTCAAAGGACATTGTTTAATGAGCTCCGCGATCAGCCCGTCCGCTACATGAGTGGCGGCACGGTCAGGGCCAGATCAGCTAACTAGTAATTGGCACCAGCCAGGAGGGCCGGGCAAGCGGACACAGACCGAAGTGTGTCCGGGCGGCGCGACTATAGCAGAACGTGGCGCCAATAGATGCAAGCCTCGGTCCAAGTCGCGCATAGGCAGGCTATCCAGTAGACTTTTGTGATGAAATACTGCAGCGAATGCGGCCAGACCGTAGTGTCGGAAGTGCCGGATGGCGACAACCGGCTGCGTTTTATGTGCAAGAGCTGCGGCACCGTCCATTACCAGAACCCCCTGATGGTGGTCGGCTGTGTGCCCGAGCATGATGAGAAGATCCTGCTCTGTCGACGCTCCATAGAGCCCCGCTATGGCTTCTGGACCCTGCCGGCCGGTTTTATGGAGCTGGGCGAAAGCCTGGCCGAGGCGGCAGCTCGCGAGACCCGCGAAGAAGCCCTGGCCGAAGTTGAGCTGGGCCCGCTGTTCTCGCTGGTAGACGTGGTCCGCGCCGGCCAGGTGCATGCATTTTTTGCCGCTACTTTGCCGACAGGCGAATTCGGGGCAGGCCAGGAAACGCTTGAAACTCAATTGTTTGCGCCTGCCGACATCCCCTGGGACGAACTGGCTTTTGCCAGTGTGCGTATTGCGCTGGAGCGCTACCTCGAGAACCGCCAGAGCGGCAACTGGCAGCTGCAGCTGAGCGCGACGCCCCGAATGCCGCTGCGCTGAGTATTACCCCGCCACAGGCGGCTGTTGGCAAACAGGGTTCAAATGAATAAAGTAGCGCGCTTCGTCGGCCCCTGCTCCGGTCGAAATGCCGGGAGAAATCTATGACATTCGTCGTCACCGAAAACTGCATTAAGTGCAAGTTCATGGATTGCGTGGAAGTCTGTCCTGTGGACTGCTTTCACGAAGGTCCGAATATGTTGGTCATTGACCCGGAAGAGTGCATTGACTGCACCTTGTGCGAGCCCGAGTGCCCGGCAGAGGCGATCTACTCGGACGATGAGCTTCCGAAAGGCCAGGAGAAATTCATCGAATTAAACGTGGAACTTTCCGCGGAATGGCCGGTAATTACTGAAGCGGGTACCCCGCCGGACGACGCGGACGACTGGAAGGACAAGAGCGGCAAGCTCGATCTATTGGAACGTTAGGGTCTTGTTAGGGTCTTGCCCTAACCTTCTTCCAGGTATCCCAGCAGCTCTTCCGGCGGCACGTAGCCCGGAATTAGTTCACCCGTAGCGGTAATAATCGCCGGCGTGCCGCGAATCCCGAAGCTCTGGCCCAGTTCGTAGTGCTTGGCCACGGGGGTCGCGCCGCAATCCTTGGCAGCCGGTGCCGGAATTTCACCCGCCTTGGCACTGGTCAGCGCAACATTGCGATCCGCAGCGCACCAGACGCTGTCAGCTTTTGACCAGCTCTCGGTATTCGGCCCGCTACGCGGAAAAAACATGTAGCGCACGCGGATACCGGCCTCGTTGTAGTCGGCAATCTGACGATGCAGCTTGCGACAATAGCCACAATCAATATCGGTAAACACGGTGACCGTGTGCGTGGATTGCGCCGAACCAAAAATAATCATGCTGCTGTCGCCGAGGCTGTCTACCGCTGCCGCTCGAGCCAGAGTTCGACTGGCTTCGGTGATATTGGCGCGGGTAGCAACCTCGTAGATATCGCCCTGAAGCAGGTACTTGCCATCAGCAGATACATAGGCCAACTGGGCGCCGAGGCGCACTTCGTACAGACCTTCGATGGGCGAGGGACGCAGGCCTTCGACGCTGAGCTCCGGAAACTGCGCGGCCAGTCGAGCGCGGATTTGCGCCTCACCCTCATCACTGGCAAGCGCGGGCAGGGACAAGCTGCAAAGCAGCAGGAACGAAGCAAGAATAAATTTGCGCATTTTGAATTCCGGAATCCTAGGCCTGTTGGCTTCGACCAATACGGCCCAGGGGAGTTCCTAGGCCGCCAATGCCGGCGATCTTAGCACGCAGATATGGGCCCGACGGCGGCACGATTCAGCCGCGCGGATGGTGCTGGGAATGCAGCTCCTTCATGCGCTCGCGGGCCACGTGCGTATAGATTTGCGTGGTTGAGAGGTCGCTGTGACCGAGTAACATCTGCACCACGCGCAGATCGGCGCCGTGATTGAGCAGATGCGTGGCAAATGCGTGTCGTAGCGTATGCGGTGACAGTTTGCCGCCGATTTCAGCTTTTTTCGCGTAGCGTTTAATGATGTGCCAGAAAGCCTGGCGCGTCATGCGGTCACCACGGCGGGTCGGGAACAGGTAGTCAGTCTGACGCTCGAGCAAAATCTCGGCGCGCGGGCCGACAATAAATTCTCGCAACCAGCGCTGAGCTTCTTCGCCGATGGGAATCAGCCGCTCGCGGTCGCCTTTGCCGGTTATCCGCAGGACGCCCTGGTTAAGATTGATTTCACTCTGCTCCAGGTTTATCAGCTCAGAGACCCGCAGGCCCGTGGCGTACAAGAGCTCCAGCATAGTGCGATCGCGGTGACCCAGCGGATCACCGATTTCCGGCGCGTCCAGCAGCGACTCCACCTCGCCCTCACTGAGTGATTGCGGCAGAGAGCGGCCAACCTTTGGCATTTCGATTTTCAGGGTCGGGTCTTCACCGATCACGCTCTCGCGCAGCAGGTAGCGATAGAAACGGCGGAAACTGGACAGCTGACGGGCCGTCGAACGCGGTTTCGCACCTTCCTTGGTGCGCCAGGCGATAAACGCCAGCAGATCCGCGCGCGTCGCGAATATCAGGCTAATGTCGCGACTGGCGAGCCAGCGCTGTAACGCGACCAGGTCGGCACGATAGGCGCCCAGAGTGTTCTGGGACAGCCCACGCTCCATCCAGATGGCATCGAGGAACTTGTCGATGATGGCCTCGGGCGGTTGCTTGACGCCACCGGCGTCCGGCTTATTGGCAGATGCGCTTGACATTACTGAGTAAAAAACTCCCAAGCAATCCCACAGCGGGATTGGACCTTATTCATGCGCGCGACGATAATTTAGGCGTTCGTCATCGCACATCCGTGTGCTTCCTTTAAGACACTGCTCTGCAGCATCAATGCCACTGTCACAGCAGCCCTGCCTGAGTGGCAGTATGCGCAGGCACCGACTTCGGGGCCGTGATCGGTTTCACAAAACATATCAAGGGATTACATAAACGGTGCCGACCCTCGAAATATTCCAGCGCGGCCAGCTGTGAACTGGCTAGGGAACAAACTCTACGGGGTCTGGGCGCTGCTGACGTTTATCTCCGTCACGTTAATAACATTGGTTTTGCTGGTCTTTGTGCCGGGCCTGGATCGACGCCGCGCTCTCGCCCGATGCGGTGCAGCGTTGATTTTCCGCCTCTGGCGGGCCGGTCCCGTTACCCGGGGACTGGAGCAACTGCCTTCCGGCCCCTGTGTATTGATCGCCAATCACGCCAGCTATCTCGACGGAATTATTCTCACCGCGGCTTTGCCGCCGCGTTTCAGCTTTGTGATCAAACGGGAAATGACCAGGGTGCCGCTGGCGCATTACCTGTTGCGACGCCTGGGCTCGGAATTTCTGGAGCGGTTTGACAGCCGCGGCAACGCACGCGACGCCCGGCGCATATTGCGCCAGGCCAAACAGCAGCAACCGCTGGCATTTTTCCCGGAAGGGACCTTCGGTGCTCAGCCAGGCCTGCGCCGCTTCCACAACGGTGCATTTGTTTCAGCCGTGCGCGGCGCAGTGCCGCTGGTGCCGGTGGTTATCCAGGGCAGCCGCACCATGTTGCCCGCCGGCAGCTGGTTGCCCGCACCCGGTCAATTGTCTGTCAGCATGCTGCCCGCACTACAGCCTGAGGCGGACAGCAAAGCCGTCGCCGCTCTGATTGCGCGTGCCAGACACAGCATCTTGAGCGAATTGAATGAACCTGATTTGCATCCCAGTTCCGTCAGCCACGCTTGGCCTGAGGCGGGCAGCAGCGCATAATCCTTGCCGAAAAAAATCCTGCCCTTGGCGGGATCAACCTTAAAGGACTAGCTTGAATTCCATCGTCGGACTTGAAGATATTGTGATCGTGGCCGCGCGCCGCACCCCGATCGGGGCTTTCCTGGGCAGCCTGGCTACGGTCTCGGCACCCGAGCTCTCGGCCACCGCTACCCGAGCCTGCCTGGCCGACAGCAAACTGTCGCCGGAGCAGGTTGATCAGGTGGTGATTGGCTGTGTATTGCAGGCCGGACTGGGACAGGCGCCGGCGCGCCAGGCAGCCCTGGCGGCCGGCCTCGCGCAGTCCGTTGGCAGCGTCACCGTCAACAAAGTCTGCGGTTCGGGACTTCAGGCCCTGATCCAGGCCAGCCAGGACCTGCAGCTGGGCTGCTCCAGCGTGGTACTGGCCGGCGGCATGGAATCCATGAGCGGCGCGCCCTATCTGCTGCCAAAAGCTCGCAGCGGCTATCGCATGGGCCATCAACAAAGCCTTGACCATATGTTCTACGACGGGCTGCAGAACCCCTACGATGGCGAGATGATGGGCCACTTCGGCGAAGCTACCGCGGCGCGCTTCAAATTCAGCCGCGAGAATCAGGATAAGTTTTCCATTACCTCGGTGCGCCGTGCATTGACGGCCATCGAATCGGGTGCCTTCGCCGCGGAAATTGCCCCGGTAACGGTTCGCCACCGCCGCGGCGACCAGCTGGTTGAACAGGATGAAGAACCCGGCCGCGCCAGGATCGACGATATCCCTGATCTGCGACCAGCATTCGCGCGCGACGGGACCGTCACCGCGGCCTCGTCCTCATCGATCTCCGACGGTGCCGCTTCACTGCTATTGATGACCGCCAGTGAAGCCGAGCGACGCGGATTGGAACCCCTGGCCCGGCTGATGGGCTTCAGCCACCATGCCCACGAACCCGAGTGGTTTACCACCGCACCGGTGCATGCCATCAACAAACTGCACGCGGATCTGAACTGGCAACCGGACCAGGTAGACCTGTATGAGATCAACGAGGCCTTTGCCTGCGTGACCATGGCAGCGATGCAGGAATGCGGCATTGAGCATGCCAAGACCAACGTAAACGGTGGCGCCTGCGCCCTCGGTCATCCCATCGGCGCAGCGGGCGCACGGATAGTGACAACCCTGGTACATGCCCTGCGCCGACGCGGCGAGCGCCGTGGTATCGCCGCGCTGTGCATTGGCGGGGGCGAAGCGCTGGCCTGCGCCGTAGAGATCCCCTAGCCCGCGCCTCAGGCGCGCGGCAGTGTGACGCCCTGCTGGCCCTGGTATTTGCCGCCGCGGTCCTTGTACGAGATCTCGCAGGGCTCATCGGATTCAAAAAACAGCATCTGGGCGACGCCCTCATTGGCGTAAATCTTGGCCGGCAACGGCGTGGTATTCGAAAACTCGAGGGTCACATGACCCTCCCACTCGGGCTCCAGCGGCGTTACGTTGACGATGATGCCGCAACGGGCATAGGTCGACTTGCCCAGGCAGATTGTCAGGACCGTGCGTGGAATTCGAAAGTACTCGACGGTGCGCGCCAGGGCGAAGGAATTGGGCGGAATAATGCAAACCTCGCCGTGCTTGTCCACGAAGCTGGTCTGGTCAAAAGCCTTGGGATCCACCACCGCGGAATCTATGTTGGTGAATACCTTGAAGTCAGCCGCGCAGCGCACGTCATAGCCGTAACTGGAAGTGCCGTAGGAAACGATGCGGCCGGAACCGTTCTCACGCACCTGCGTCGGCTCGAACGGCTCAATCATGCCGTGCTGCTCTGCCATCCGCCTGATCCAGCGGTCGGACTTAATACTCATTGAGTTTTTCCTTGCTGCCAGGCCAAAGCCTGAGCGTCTCACCCCAAGGCAACCAGACTGGTGACCCTTCAAGCCCGGCAAGCCTCTTAAAAAAGCCACCTTTGACGCCCCCGGCCCGCCTGTTTTGGCCAGCCAGCCGCGATTCGTGACGTGTTTAACAGTATCCGGGACCCTGAGGCGCGACATTCTACCCGAACCAGGAAGGACCGCTGCGGCCTGCGGATGCTGCGGCGACCGGTTGTATGAGCGGGTTCGCCAGCGCGACCGGCACATCTGACACGAAAGGCCAATGTGGCATAATCTCTAGGCCTTGAACGGACATCGGGCGCCTTCTTTGACATAAACTAACGTTTCGCTGTGCCACCACGCACAGTGAACTAAGGGTCAGTCTGCTTACCGCAATGAAGTTCTTGGCGACAATGAAGGCGGAACGTTCCCTAGCGACATTGCTAGAGGAACCCGATATCAATAGTTCCAGCGCCCGCAAGGCAGCGGAAAGCCTGAAAAAAGCCGGGCCCGGCGCGATAGATCCAATGATCGAAGCTTTGGGCAACGCTGACAAAGAACAAACACCCATCATCATTGATGCGCTAAGCGAACAACTCAGCGACAAAACCTTTTCGTTTTTCGCCGAGGGTCTCTCCCACACTAACCAGCGTTGCGTCAGCGGCGTCGCCGGCGCACTGGCCAAGAACACCAATTACAACGTCAAGCAACTGCTGGATCTGCTTGGCGAAGAAGGCGTTTCCAAGCCGGCCGTCATCGATATATTGCGCAGCAAAAAGTCTCGCCTGGGCATGCCGCAATTGCTACAAAAAGCTTACGAGGTCGAACCGCGCGAGAAAGCAGCGCTGTTCAAGATCATCGCCGAAATGGCTGGCGAAGAGCACGTGACCGACCTGATGTCGAGATTGAGCGGCAAGGACGTTGCCGTGCGCATCCATCTGATGCAGGTACTGGCGAAATTCGACCGCCCGGACGTCGCCAACGCCCTTGAGCAGCAGCTTATCGATACCAATAAGGTGGTGCGCAAAACCGCCCTGTCGGCGCTGATGCATATGGGCGGCGACCGAAATGTGAAATTGCTGTGCTCGCTGCTGGTGGATCCCGACCTGGAAGTACAGAGTAAAGCCGTGGATCTTTTGGTCCGGATGAAGCATCCGGACACCATGAAGTACCTGGTGGCTGTGCTGAAGGACGAAAATGAGTACGCACGCCGATCTGCCGTCGAAGTCTTGAATGAGATCGCTGACCCGAGCACCATTCGCCACTTACTGAACGCCATCGAAGACGATGACTGGTGGGTGCGTTCACGCGCCTCCGATGCGCTGGCCACAATTGGCGGCCCGAAAGTAATGGACGCAGTGCTGCAACTGATCCGCGACCAGAATGAAAATATCCGCCGTTCGGCGATCGAAATCCTCAACCAGACGAAAGACGAACGTGCCGTCGAGCACCTGATTGCTGCAACGGCCGACGAAGACTGGTGGGTGCGCGAACGTGCCGCCGACGCACTTGGAGAAATCGGCGACTCGCGCGCCGTTACTGCCCTGCTTCGGATGCTCGATGGGGACTCCCGCTCCGTGCCCGCAGCGCTGCGCGCCATCGGTCGACTCGGTAACGAAAAAGTGCTCGGCAAGCTAGTTCCGCTGCTGGACAGCGGCGAAAAGGAAATTCGCGTGGAAGCGGTGAATGCCGTATCCAAATTGGCCAGTGAAGGCACCGCCGGCACCATCAAATCGAAGCTGCAACCGCTAATGACCGGCAGCGATGAAACCATTGCCCGGGTTGCAGCAGACGCTGTGGTGCGCATCGATAATCGCTTCTCAAACACTATGTCCGAAGCTGCCGGCGCCCGTCGATCAGGGCAGCGAACACGCCAAGACCATACTGGCAGACGCGCCGCCGATGCCCCCGGAGGCAGAGGTGCCGGTTATGCCCGGCGGACTGGACATCACCAAGCTCAAGCCGGGCGATGTTATTGACTCGCGTTATCGGTTTATCGAGCAGATTGGCAAAGGCGCTTTCGGCACGGTATTGCTGGTCGAAGACATGGTTGTCGAGGAACGCCTGATCCTGAAATTCCTGAATGCGAATGTGAGCTCTGACGAAGAGATGCTCAAACGATTCGTGCACGAACTACGCTACTCTCGCAAGATCACGCACAAAAACGTCATCCGCATCTATGACTTCGTTAGCCTCGGCGGCAACTATGCGATTTCCATGGAGTACTTCCCGTCGCATACGCTCGGCGCCGAGATTTCAGGCCGCAAGCCATTGCCGTTTGACAAAGCCATCGGCTGGGCCAGCGACATTGCCACCGGTATGGCTGTGGCGCACCAGGTCGGCATCGTGCATCGCGACCTGAAGCCCGCCAATCTGCTGATCAACGAAGAAGGTCTGCTGAAAATTGTGGACTTCGGGGTGGCTGCCGCGGCCAGTAGTGGCGACACCCAGCTGACCAAGACGGGCTATGTGATCGGCTCACCCAAATACATGGCCCCGGAACAGATTCTCGGCAAGAAAGTCGACATACGGGCTGATGTCTACAGCCTCGGGGTGATTTTTTATGAAATGCTCACCGGGACCCCGCCCTATACCAAGGGCGACCACATGGCCGTGATGTATCAGCATGTCCAGGGCAAGGCGCCGCTGTGCGAAGAGCTCAATCCGGAGATCCCGCCCACGCTGGCCGCGGTGGTCAAGCGCTGCATGGAAGTCGACAAGAACAAGCGCTTCAGCTCCATGGATGAACTGCGCGAAGCCCTGTCGCAGGCCGCCTAGCAAGCCCGCCTGCAGTAGCAAACACTCCCTATGGCAAGAATCGATGCATTTTTAAAACTCGGCCTGGGGCAGGGCTGTTCCGATATCCATCTCGCCGTGGGGGTGCCGCCCATGCTGCGTATGCATGGCGAGTTGATGCCGATTAAGTTTCGCGATCTGGGCGATACCGAGCTGGAGTCCTACGTTTCAGAAATTCTGTCGCCCCAGCTTAAAGATCGCCTGCTTTCCGGCCATGATCTGGATTTTTCCTACGTCTCTGAAGACAAGGGCCGATTTCGGGTAAACGTGTTTCGAAAAGAAACCGGCATCGGCGCAACCTTCAGGTTTATCCCCCAGGAAATTCCTACGCTGGCCGAATTGAATCTGCCAGATGTCCTTGCGCAGATGTGCGATCACCACCAGGGCATGGTCCTGGTGACCGGCTCCACCGGTACCGGCAAGTCGACCACGCTGGCGGCGATGATTAATCATCTGAACAACACGCGTAACACAAACATTATCAGCCTCGAAGACCCGATTGAGTTTGTGCATACCAGCCAGAGGTGCCAGGTTATTCAGCGCGAACTGGGCACTCACCTGCATAGTTTTTCTGATGGTATTCGCGCCGCGCTGCGCGAAGACCCGGATGTCATCCTGGTCGGTGAAATGCGTGATGCAGACACGATATCCATGGCCATGACCGCGGCGGAAACGGGACACCTGGTTTTAGGCACCTTGCATACGACCAGCGCCGTTAAAACTATTGATCGAATTTCTGACGCCTTACCCAGCGAAATGCGCGAGCAGACCAAAAGCTTTCTGGCCCAGGGCCTGAATGCGGTAATCACACAAAATCTTATCAAGTCACCGGATGGGCGCTCGCGACATGCCGCGCTGGAGATCATGGTGATGACTCGCGCCATTGGTAACCTGGTCATTTCGGATCAGACGCATCAGATTCAGGCGCAACTACAAACAGGCCGTGATCTGGGCATGCAAACTATGGATCAGGCCCTGCTCGACGGTATCAACGAAAAACGCTTTGATCCTGATGACGCCTATCGGTATGCCGCGGATAAAGCCAAGTTCCAGAGATTTGTGACGGATACGTCCATGCTGCCGAAGTTTGATGGGCCGGGTAGCTAGTCAGCCATGAAGACTATTGACGAACATCTCCGGCAACTGATTTCCCGTAACGGCTCCGATCTGCATTTCATTGCCAGCGAACCTTTGCGCATGCGTATTTACGGCGAATTGACCGCCGCTGGTACGGGCATTCTTGGTGCCGATGAGGTGCGCGATGCACTGCTGGAAATCATGGACGTCCAGGCCAGGGGGGACTTCGAGGCTCACGATGCGGCTGACTTTGCCTACACCCTGGAGGGTATAGCGAGGTTCCGGGTCAACGTGTTCCGACACCTCGGCGGTATGGGCAGCGTTTTCCGCGCAATTCCGTCGGTTGCAAAAAGCATTGATGAACTAAACATGCCCGCATCCGTCAGCAATATGTGCAAGCACAATCAAGGCATGATCCTGGTCACCGGGAAGACCGGCTCAGGCAAATCGACCACGCTGGCGGCCATGATTGACGATATCAATAGCCGCGTGAACGGACATATCCTGACCATCGAAGATCCGATTGAATTTGTGCATAAACGCAAGCGCTGCCTGGTCAGTCAGCGCGAAATCGGCGCACACACCGAGAGCTTTGCCGCCGCCCTGCATTCGGCCTTGCGCGAAGACCCCGACGTTATCCTGGTTGGCGAGCTGCGCGACCTGGATACCATCAGCATCGCCGTCACCGCCGCGGAAATGGGCATCCTGGTGATGGGCACCCTGCATACCAATGGCGCCTCGTCCACGGTCGACCGCATTGTCAATTCCTTCCCGGTCGACAAGCAGGGCCATGTACGCACCATGCTATCGACCTCGCTACGCGGGGTGATTTCACAGCAACTGGTACGCAAGGCCGGTGAGCCCGGCCTGGTTGCGGTACTGGAGGTCCTGGTCAATACCCCGGCCGTCTCCAACCTGATCCGTCAGGGCAAACTCGACCAGCTCGAAAACACCATGCAAAGCGGTCGCCAGCATGGCATGCAGACCATGGACTCGGCCCTGAAGGACTTGCTCAAGCGCGGCGTCATTGAGGGTCGCGTGGCCTATGAAGCGGCCATCGACAAGCATGGCTTCGAACAGTACCGAGACGACGATTAACCGCTGAATCAGTCGCACGTGGCCAGCTGGGACTGCTAGCATAAGCGTCGTCTTCCCTGCCCTGCGACGCAAACCCATGGCCACCACCCAACGGCAGATTCTGGTTACCAGCGCCCTGCCCTACGCAAACAACTCGATCCATATCGGGCACCTTGTGGAGTACATCCAGACCGATATCTGGGTGCGCTTCCAGCGTATGCGCGGCCACCGCTGCACCTATGTCTGCGCCAGCGATGCCCATGGCACGCCGGTAATGCTGCGGGCGCGTGAATTAGGCGTCGAACCAGCAGACCTGGTGGAAAAGTTTCGCGCCGAGCATCAGCGGGATTTCGCCGCCTTCGACGTCGTTTTCGATAATTTCTATAGCACCCACTCGCCGGAAAACGAGGCCCTGGTGACCGAGATCTATGCCCGGTTGCGTGACGGCGGCTTTATCAGCCAGCGCAACATTCGCCAGGCCTACGACCAGCAGGCCGGCATGTTCCTGCCGGATCGATTCGTGCGCGGAAATTGCCCGCATTGCGGGGCTGAAGACCAGTACGGCGACAGCTGCGAGAACTGCGGGCGCACCTACTCGCCCTCGGATCTGGTCGATCCGCGCTCGGTGATCAGCGGCGAAACACCTGTTGAACGCGAGTCAGAGCACTACTTTTTCAAACTCGGCGCATTCGAGGACTCCCTGCGCAGCTGGATTAATAGCGGCGTTGTCGATGGCGGCGTAGCCCGCAAACTGGAGGAATGGTTCGAAGCCGGCCTGCAGGACTGGGACATTTCCCGCGACGCGCCTTACTTCGGCTTCCGTATCCCGGATACAGAAGACAAGTTCTTCTATGTCTGGCTGGATGCCCCGGTGGGCTACATGGCCAGTGTCGCGAACCGGGCAGCAAGAATCGGCCGCGAAGACGTCGACAGCTTCTTCGCCGCAGACTAGCCCACCGAGCTCTATCATTTTATCGGCAAAGACATCGCCTATTTCCACACGCTGTTCTGGCCGGCCGTACTGGAAGCCGCAGGCTATCGCAAACCCACCGGCGTATTCGTACATGGCTTCCTTACCGTTGACGGCGCAAAGATGTCCAAGTCGAGAGGCTCTTTCATACCGGCGGCGACCTATTTGAGTCACCTGAATCCGACTACCTGCGCTACTACTACGCCTGCAAGCTTGGCCCCGGACTGGATGATCTTGACCTGAACCTGGACGACTTTGTCAGCCGGACCAATTCAGATCTAGTCGGCAAATTTGTCAACATCGCCAGTCGCTGCTCCGGATTTATCCAGCGCGGCTCCGACGGAATGCTGGCCGACAGACTCGATGACCCGGACCTGTACGCCGCCTTCGTTGCCGCCGGAGAAAATATTGCGGCTCATTACGAAGCGCGCGAGTTCGGCAAGGCCATGCGCGAAATCATGGCGCTGGCTGATCGCGCCAATCAATATATTGATACTCACAAGCCCTGGATACTCGCCAAAGACCCGGATCAGAAAGCCAGGGTTCAAATTGTCTGCACCCAGGGAATCAACCTGTTCCGCGTGCTGCTCACCTACCTCAAGCCCGTAATACCTGGCCTGGCCGCCTCGGCTGAAGAATTCCTGGCCGCCGGCGAACTGGATTGGGCCGCACGTTCCGCCCCACTGCTGAGCTGTAAAATAAACCCGTTCAAGCCGCTGTTAACGCGCATTGACCCCAAGTCTGTAGCTGCCATGGTTGAGGAAGTTCGTAGCGGCGCAGAAAAAAACAGCAAGGCTGACACTACCCCGGCCGCTGACAGCAAGCCGGATGCTGCGCCCATCAGCATCGACGAGTTTTTACGCATCGATCTGCGGGTCGCCAAAGTCATCAGCGCCGAAAACGTCGACGGCGCCGACAAACTGTTGCGCGTGACGGTCAGCCTCGGCGACGAAACCCGCACGGTGCTGGCCGGCATCCGTTCGGCCTATTCCCCGGCCGATCTGGAAGGCAGGCTGGTAGTCCTGGTCGCGAATCTTGCGCCACGGAAAATGCGTTTCGGCACTTCCGAAGGCATGCTGTTGGCCGCCGGCCCCGGCGGAGAAGAGATCTATCTGCTCAGCCCCGATTCCGATGCCAAACCCGGTATGCGAATACGCTGATGTCCGAGCTTTGGCTGATCATTGTCGGCACGGTACTGGTCAATAATTTCGTGCTGGCTAAATTTCTCGGCCTTTGCCCGCTGTTTGGTGCCAGCCAGCGATTTGAAACCGCTTTCGGCATGTCGCTGGCTACCTGTTTTGTGCTGACCCTGGCAGCCGGGCTTAGTTACCTCATTGATGTGTATCTGCTGATCCCCCTGCAGCTCGAATACCTGCGCATCCTGAGTTTCATCCTGGTAATCGCCGCCGCCGTGCAATTTACCGAGCTGATGGTGCGCCATACCAGCCCGCTACTGCACCAGGTGCTGGGCATTTATCTGCCTTTGATTACTACCAACTGCGCCGTACTTGGCGTAGCCCTGCTCAATACCCGGCAAAGTGACAGCCTGCTACAGGCGCTAACTTACGGGCTGGGTGCGGGCCTGGGATTCGGGCTGGTTATGTTGCTGTTCAGCGGCTTGCGCGAACGGCTGGAGCAGGCCGACATTCCGGCACCATTTCAGGGTTCAGCCATCGTGCTGGTAACCGCCGGCCTGATGTCGCTGGCGTTTATGGGTTTCGCCGGTCTGGCGCGCGGCTGAGCGCTGACGCTTGCCACCTGGAGCTGCAGCCCTGTGAGCGCCATCATCGTGCTGTCCGGCATAGTCGCCGTGCTTGGCGCCGCCCTGGCCTTTGCCGGCGCCCGCCTGCCACCGCGGGCGGATGACCTGGTCGCGCAGGTAGACGAGCTGCTGCCGCAGACTCAGTGCGCTCGTTGTGGCTACCCAGGTTGCCGGCCCTACGCGCAGGCGGTGGTCGCGGGCGACGCGCAGATCAACCAGTGCGCCCCCGGCGGGGAACAGACCATTCGACGACTGGCGCGCTTATTGCAGCGTGAACCGCTGCCACCCGACGAGCACTATGGCATCCAGGGTCCGGCGCGCGTAGCGCTGATTGACGAAGATCTGTGCATCGGCTGTGCGCGTTGTATCGAGGCCTGCCCGGTAGATGCCATTCTTGGCGCGCCCCAGCAAATGCACACGGTAATCGCAAGCATTTGCACCGGCTGCGAGCTGTGCCTGCCGCCCTGCCCGGTAGATTGCATCAGCCTGCCTGTGGTTTCCTCGCAGGGCCGAGCTGGCGGATAATCGCAGTTCAAAGGCAGCCCGCCCTAAAGCTTCGGAACCTGGGATTCAGCCCGGCTTCATTAACCCGGGGAGACTCAAGATCAGCAACACTGCGCCCTACAATCTGCAGCCGCCCAGACCGCGGTGGGGGGTGCGGGTCACGCCGTCGAAAGCGATATCTGCTGCGCAGCCGATAAGCGAGTTGGCACCGCCAGGCGAGTGCGTGATCCCCGTAGACCTGGGGCCTGCAGGCCCGGCGAAAATTCTCGTGTCTGTAGGCGAACGCGTACTGACGGGCCAGTCTGTTGCGCAAAATGCGGACAACTGCTCGGTACATGCCAGCATTAGCGGGCTGGTTACAGATATTGCAGTGCGGCCGGTACCAGGTCCGCCCGGCCTGACGGCAACCTGCATCAGCATTAAGGGTGACGGTAAGGACCTGTGGCACGATGACTGCAAGGCGGAATCTGACACTGATTCGCTCGGCGAGAAAGAGATTTTGCGCAGGATTGCCGCGGCTGGCATTGTCGGCCTCGGCGGTGCGCTATTTCCCACTGCCGAGAAACTGAGTCAAAGCGGCCCGGTAAAGGCACTGATTATCAATGGTGCTGAATGCGAGCCCTACATCAGCTGCGATGAGCGCCTGATGCGCGAGCGCCCGCAGCAGGTGATTGACGGAACCCGCATCATGCTGCGCGCACTGCGCTGCAAGCATGCCGTCATCGCGTTGGAATCGGACATGCCGGAGGCACGAGTCGCTCTGCAGGAAGCCTTGGCCGGCAGTGGCGAACATGACATCGACATCGCGGTGGTCACGGCAAAATACCCGGCCGGAGGCGAGCGACAGCTGATTGAACTGCTGACCGGCCTCGAAGTGCCGGCCGACGGCCTGCCGGCCGATATCGGCTATGTATGCCAAAACGTCGCCACGGCGGAAGCGGTGGCAGCACTCTTTAATCACGGCCGACCGTTGATCTCGCGGGTAGTTACGGTCACGGGCCTGGCCGTGAAACAGCCCATGAATGTCGAAGCGCGCATTGGTACGCCACTATCCGCGCTGCTAACTGCCGCCGGGGGCCTCGTCGAAACGCCGGACAAATTCATCATGGGTGGCCCGATGATGGGCCACGAAATTCTGAGCACAGACCTACCGGTTACCAAGTCTAGCAATTGCCTGCTCGCTGCCGCTGCTGAGGAACTGGGCGAGCCCTTGGCCGAGTACCCCTGTATTCGGTGCGGACAATGCAGTGATGCCTGTCCGGCCAGACTATTGCCGCAAATGCTGTTGGGCGCCTGCGAATCAAAGGATACCCAGCGGATGCAGTCACTGGGCCTGGGTGCCTGCATCGAGTGCGGATGTTGTGATGTCGTTTGCCCCAGCCAGATTGCGCTGACGCAAAGATTCGTGAGCAGCAAACAAACTTTGCGCAGCATGGAAACAGACCGGATTGCCGCTGCCAGGGCGAAATCTCTGGCGCAATCCCACGATGAGCGCGAGGCGAGGATCGCCCGACGCGAGGCTGAAGCACTGACGGAACAGGATCAGCGACTTGCAGCCGGCCAAAGTGAAAGTGATGAGATTGAAGCGTTATTGAAGCGCGTTGCTGCCACAGACGAGAAACATGAGCGCGACTGAAAGCTCCAGGCTGGCGGGTTTGGCGCCGCATTTGCGCAGCCCCTTTCACGTTCCGGTGATGATGCGCCAGGTACTTTATGCGCTTGCACCCGCGCTGCTTGCCTATGTCTGGTTTTTCGGTTTCGGGCTGGTGTTTAACTGTGCCGTCGCAATTCTGGCCGCGCTAGGTACCGAATACCTGGCCCTGCGACTTCGCGGGCGACCCGCACAAATGTACCTGTTCGATGGCAGCGCCGTTGTTACCGGGGTCCTGCTGGCCTTTGCGCTGCCGCCGCTAACCCCCTGGTGGATTACGGCCTTGGGCAGCTTTTTCGCGATCGGCGTTGCCAAGCATCTGTATGGCGGCCTCGGCGCTAATCTTTTCAATCCGGCCATGGCTGGCTATGTCGCACTATTGGTGTCGTTCCCTGAACAACTCACCAACTGGGTACCACCGCGCATCGGTGACCTCGACTATCAGCCGCTGGGTTTTATGGCCAGCCTGCGCTTCACCCTGACCGGTTCACTACCCGATGGCGCCAGTCTCGACGCACTGACGCGGGCGACACCACTCGACAGCATGAAGCTCGGACTCGGCCAAATGCGCACCGTTTATGAAATTAGCAGCGACGCTCTATTTGGCGACTTTGGCGGTCGCGGCTGGGAATGGATTAATAACTTCATCGCGCTCGGCGGCTTCTATCTGCTTTGGCGCGGGGTCATTCGCTGGCATATTCCTGTCGGCGTACTGGGCGGGCTGCTCGGTTGCGCCGCCGTGTTTTACCTCATTGACCCGGCCTTACACCCGTCACCGGGTTTCCACCTGTTTAGCGGCGGCGCCATGTTATGCGCTTTTTTCATTGCCACGGACCCGGTTTCGGCGGCCGCAACACCACGCGGCCGCCTGGTGTTCGGCGCCGGCATCGGGGTACTGATATACCTGTTGCGTAGCTGGGGCAGTTACCCGGATGGCGTTGCCTTTGCTGTGCTGTTTATGAATATGACCGCACCCTTGCTGGACCGGTATCTGCATCCTGACATTTACGGGCAGAACCCGGGACCCCCGTCGTGAAACGGACTGGCATTAGCCGCCCCTGGGCAGTTGCAGGCCTGGTCGCCCTGGCAGCCGGCGTGGCCGCCAGCCTGGCCGGACTGGAGTCAACAACGCGCGAGCGGATAATCGCCAATCAGGCTGAGCAGGTGCGGCGCAGTCTCGACGAGTTGCTGCCACCGGCAAGCAGCTTCGACAACGCCCCGCAACTCGACGTCGTCGGTCTGAAGACTGCGGGTGCATTAGGTAGCGAAGAGGCCCTGCCAGCCTGGCGCGCACGACTGGATGGGCAAGCTGTTGCTGCGATTCTTACCGTAGTCGCACCCGATGGCTACGTCGACCGCATTCGCTTGCTGGTCGGAATATCAGTCGACGGCCGGCTGCTCGGTGTGCGCGTCGCCGCGCATCGAGAGACGCCCGGGCTGGGCGACGCCATAGAGACCAGTCGCTCAGCCTGGATCTATGGCTTTGATGATCGAAACCTGCAGGACGGAACCCGCTGGGCGCTCGGCCGAGACGGTGGCGACTTTGACGCCATCACCGGCGCCACCATCACCAGCCGCGCTGTCGTCGATGCCGTGTATTCTGCCCTGGACTATTTTTCGCGCAACCAGGCAATGATTTTTTCTGCGCCCACCGAAGCCGGCAGCAAGCCGGCTATTGACCCACGGCCAGACAATGATGACGATGGCCGCTGAACCAGAAGCTATGACAACGTGAATACTCCCGCGCCAGAAAACCTGCCTAGCCTGCGGCGCATATTCCGGTCCGGAGTCTGGTCCGAAAATCCCGGCCTGGTGCAACTGCTGGGTTTGTGCCCACTGCTGGCCGTCAGCAATACATTGATCAACGGACTGGGTTTGGGGCTGGCGACCCTCGCCGTGCTATGCGCTTCAAACCTGCTGGTCTCGGCCGGACGACACTGGCTGCATACAGACCTGCGCTTACCCGCATTTGTGCTAATAATCGCCGGCTTTGTCACCGGCGTAGATCTGTTTTTCCAGGCCTACCTGTTTGAGTTACACCAGAGCCTGGGCATCTTCATCCCCCTGATTGTCACCAATTGCGTCATTCTGGGCCGGGCCGAAGCGTTTGCTTCACGGAATTCGGCACTGCCGGCGCTGATGGATGCCCTGGGCCACGGCCTGGGGTTTGCTGGCGTGCTGGTTTGCCTGGGCGCCGTCCGTGAATTGTTCGGGCGGGGCAGCCTGTTGCATGGCGCAGACTTGTTGTTCGGCCCGGCCGCTGCCGATCTAGAGCTGAGCCTGCTGCCCTCCGGCCAGGGGCTACTGTTGGCGAGTCTGCCACCCGGCGCCTTCCTTGCGCTGGCCTGCCTGCTGGCATTGCGCAACTGGATCAACAGAAAACAGTCGGCTGATACGAGTGTGGCACTGCCGGCAACGAAGCAATAATGAATGCCCAGAAGCGCAGTGAAATCTACACTCGCCTGCGCGCGGCCAATCCAGCACCAACGACGGAGCTGCGCTACAACAGCGAATTTGAGTTACTGGTAGCGGTCATACTGTCTGCACAAGCAACAGATGTTGGCGTGAATAAAGCGACGGCGCGATTATTTCCTGTTGCGAATACACCGGCTGCAATTCTGGAGCTGGGTGAAAGCGGGCTAAAACAATACATCAAGACCATCGGCCTGTTTAACAGCAAGGCCAGCAATATTATTAAGACCTGCCAATATCTGCTCGACAAGCATGCCGGAGAAGTACCCCGCTCGCGCGAAGATCTGGAGAATTTACCCGGGGTTGGAAGAAAGACTGCCAACGTGGTGCTGAACACCGCCTTCGGCGAACCAACCATCGCGGTAGATACGCATATTTTCCGGGTCGCCAATCGCACCAGGCTGGCCACGGGAAAAACGCCGCTGGCGGTGGAAAAAAGGCTGCTCAAGTTTACCCCCGAGGAGTTTCGCCGCGATGCCCATCACTGGCTGATTCTTCACGGCCGCTATGTGTGCAAGGCGCGCAAACCCGACTGCGCGAACTGTTGTATCTTCGATTTATGCGAGTATCGAGAGAAGGCAAAAGTCTAGGTATGCAAGAGACACCAGCAACAAAGCGCGTCCGTCTACGCCCACCCCGCCTGGGCGATGCGCGCGACGTCTTTGAAAACTATGCCAGCGATCCGCGCGTCACACGCTACATGCTTTGGTCAACCCACACGTCCATCGAAACCAGCGAGCGCTACCTCGCCTATGTGATCAATCGCAATGGCACGGGCGCGGAAAAGTCCTGGGCAATAACCGGCATGGACAACGACAGCTGTATCGGCATGGTGTCGGTCATACCGGACAGGCATAAAGCTGAACTGGGCTATGTATTGGCACACGATCACTGGAATCTCGGCATCATGACCGGCGTGGCGCAGGCCATAGTTCGCTGGTGTTTCGAAAATGCCGGATTACAAAGAGTCTGGGCCACCTGCGCGGCCGAAAACCTGGCATCCGCACGGGTACTCGAAAAAGCCGGCATGCAACAGGAAGGCAGGCTGCGCCAATGGTTGATTTTTCCAAACCTGGCCAGCGAACCTCAGGATTGCTGCATTTACGGTGTGGTAAACGGCAACTGAACAGCGTGGTGCTGCAAATCGGCTGATTACCCCGGGAGCAACAACTGATGAATATAGAACTTGCAACACTGAGCGCACCGGGGATTCTTGCAGCAACCCTTAGCGGCATGCTGCTGGGTGCGGCCTGGTACTCACCACTGCTGTTCGGCAAAGCTTGGTTGAAAGCGTTAAACAAGACCTCGGAAGAACTCGGCCCGGCCGCAGCTGCGATGATCGGCAGTGCAGTGGCTTGCCTGATAAGCGCGACAACGCTGGCCATTGCTGTGCAGGCCTTCGGTGCCGACAGCATATTTGAAGGGCTGGCGTTGGGCGCACTACTTGGTATCGGGCTGGTAGCCACGGCTTTGCTGTCTGACAACCTGTTTTGCGACTGGGGCTGGCAGCTTTACCTGATTCAGGCGGGCTATCGTGTCAGCTACTGCCTGATCATGGCGATGATTCTTGCCGGGTTCCCCTGGTGATCCATCAATAGCTGCAGCAGTAATCACTGCCCAGACCAATAACAACAACTAATTACCATAATAAACAAAGAGTTAGAGAGTATTCTCCGTTTACCCATTGGTGAATAGAGATGACATATTGTGACCCCTGCACTGATGCGCAACGCGCGTTCGAAGGACAATTCGTCCCAGATTTGGCTGGAACGAAGCCAGCCCCTCATTCGGAGAATTGATCGTGCTCGAGCCACCCCACCCGCATGACGAGACACTACGTCTGAAGTCTCTGCATTCCCTAAAAGTGCTGGATACTGAACCCGAGGAGCGCTTCGATCGCATTACGCGGCTGGCGCGAAATATTTTCAAAGTGCCCATTGCCCTGGTCAGCCTGGTCGATGGCGATCGCCAGTGGTTCAAGTCACGCACCGGTCTGGATGCCTCGGAAACGCCTCGCAACATCTCTTTTTGCGGACATGCCATCGTTGGCAGCGACGTGTTCGTGGTGAATAACGCAGAAGTGGATGCGCGTTTCTGTGACAACCCGCTGGTGGTCAACGACCCCTCGATCCGCTTCTATGCGGGCTATCCGCTGCGCGCGCCGAATGGAACCCGGATCGGAACCCTGTGCCTGGTTGACCGGGTCGCCCGGGAATTCTTGCCGAGCGATGCCGAAATGCTGACCAGCCTGGGACAAATGGTCGAAGCAGAATTGTTTTCTGTCACCATGGCGACGACGGATGAACTAACCGGGTTATCGAATCGTCGAGGTTTTCAGACTGTTGCACCTTATGCATTAGCCATGTGTCAGCGCAGCGACC
This sequence comes from uncultured Gammaproteobacteria bacterium, assembly GCA_963850255.1. Classification (GTDB taxonomy): domain Bacteria; phylum Pseudomonadota; class Gammaproteobacteria; order Steroidobacterales; genus J054. The sequence goes on along the minus strand of CAWKLL010000017.1, from coordinate 52,265 downwards.
AACCCGCCACCTTGCTGGTCATGGATCTGAACGGGTTCAAGGCCATTAACGACAACTTGGGTCATGAGGCAGGCGACCAGGCCCTGATCGATTTCTCGCGCTGTTTCCTCAAGTCCTGCCGGGAATCCGACATCGTCGCGCGTACTGGCGGCGACGAGTTCTGCGGATTGTTTTCAGGCAGCACGCTGGCGGACATCGCGCCGATTATGCAGCGACTCGGCGAGCGCGTAACGGCGCTCAATGCCGAGCGCGACCCGCAGTATCCCATTGCCTTTTCTGCCGGTGGTGCCTGCTATAAGCCACGTCGCGAACCCGACCTGGATGAATTGCTACGCGCGGCCGACGGCGCTATGTATGCGGCCAAACGAGAATCCGCAAAGGTCGCCGTGTAAGGGTCTAAGGACGTTTTTTCTTGGGCAAGTATAGATCCGTCAGCGTGCCATCGAAGGCCTCGGCGGCCATGGCAACGGTTTCTGACAAGGTGGGATGGGGGTGAATGGTCAGGCCAATATCCTCAGCTTCACAGCCCATCTCAATGGCCAGACCAACCTCGGCAATCAGGTCGCCGGCGTTCGAGCCAACAATGCCGGCACCGATAACGCGCCCGCTGTCCTCGTCAAACAGCAGCTTGGTAACGCCCTCTTCACGACCGAGCGCCAGCGCCCTGCCGCTGGCAGCCCAGGGAAACTGACCCTTACCGTACTTGAGACCCTCGGCGCGGGCCTGGGTTTCCGTCACGCCGACCCAGGCTATTTCCGGGTCCGTATAGGCCACTGACGGTATGACGCGCGCGTCAAAATAGCGCTTCTCACCGGCCGCCACTTCGGCAGCCACTTTGCCCTCATGCGTGGCTTTGTGAGCCAGCATTGGCTGACCAACAATGTCGCCAATGGCAAATATATGCGGCACATTCGTTCGCTGCTGCTTATCCACCGCGATAAAACCACGTGCATCAACGCTGACGCCGGCGCGTTCGGCATCGATCTTGTTACCGTTCGGCGAACGACCCACGGCGACCAGGACCACGCCATAGGTCTGCGGTTCGGGCGCCTCTTTGCCTTCGAAATATACGGTAATACCCTGCTCGGCCGCACTCAGCTTGGTCACCTTCGTGCCCAGCATAATGCTTTCATAACGCGCGCGAATGCGCTTCTCGAAGGGCCTGAGTAAGTCTTTGTCGACACCAGGCATCAATTGATCGGTGAGTTCGACCACCGACACTTTAACGCCCAGCGCGTCATACACCGTGGCCATTTCCAACCCGATGATGCCACCACCGATCACCAGCATGCGCTCGGGCAACTCGCTCAATTCGAGCGCGCCCGTGGAATCAATAATCCGCGGATCTTCCGGCAGCCCGGGGATCATGGCCGACTGCGAGCCCGCAGCGATAATGCATTGTCGAAACTCGATCACTTGTTCGCCCGCTTCGCCCTGGACCGCAAGATGCTGCGGCGAGAGAAAGCGACCGGTCCCTTCCACCACGGTTACCTTGCGTTGCTTGGCCATGGAGGACAGGCCACCGACCAGTCGGCTAACCACCTTGTCTTTCCAGCCACGCAGGACGGGCAGATCAATCTTCGGCGGCGCGAAGCTGATGCCATGCTCGGTCATGGCAGCTGCGTCTTCAATTACCTTGGCCGCATGCAGCAAGGCCTTGGACGGGATGCAGCCAACATTCAGGCAGACCCCGCCGAGCACCGGATAGCGCTCGACCAGCGTCACCTGCAGACCCAGATCAGCGGCGCGAAAAGCCGCAGTGTATCCGCCCGGCCCGGAGCCCAGCACCAGCAGATCGGCCTGCTGATCCACCTTCCCGGTATAGCCTTCGGCAGCGGACTGCGGTGCGTTAGCGGCCGCGGACTTGCTCTCCTGCTTGCTCGCCGGCAAGGCTGCAGGCGCCTCTGCCGGCGCCTCACTCGAGGCCTCCAGGGTCGCAATGGGCGTCCCCGTAGAAACCTTGTCACCAAGCTTGACCAGCAGTTCGCCAATCTGGCCGGCCTTGGGAGCCGGCACTTCCATGGCTGCTTTGTCGCTTTCCAGGGTAATCAACGGGTCTTCTGCCACCACGCTGTCGCCGGGTTTGACATGTACCTCGATGACTTCGACGGCATCAAACTCTCCGAGATCCGGCACGGTTATTTGTTCAGCCACCCTACGACCCTCAGCTACCCAACAGAACGCGGTCGGCGTCTGCCAGAACTTCGCGCAAGAATGTCGTAAAGCGGACGCCCATGGCACCGTCGATCACGCGATGATCGTAGGACAGGGACAACGGCAGTATAAGTCGCGGCACGAAGGCATCGTCCTGCCAGACCGGCCGATAGTCGGCGCGCCCAACGCCGAGAATCGCCACCTCAGGCGCATTGATAATTGGTGTGAAATGCGTACCGCCGATGCCACCGAGGCTGGAAACTGTGAACGTGCCGCCCTGCATTTCCTTGGCGGAAATTTTACCTTCGCGGGCCTTGGCGCTGAGCTCACCCAGGTCCTGGGCGATACTCATTACGTCTTTCAGATCAGCGTCCTTGATCACCGGCACCATCAGGCCATTCGGCGTGTCGGCTGCAAAACCAAGATTGAAATATTGTTTCCAGACCAGGCTCTTACCGTCTTCTGACATCGACGTATTGAAGATCGGGAATTCCTTCAGCGCAATAACGACAGCTTTCACGACAAATGCCAGCGGCGTGAGTTTCACATTGCGATCGGCAGCAGCCTGCTTGAGTTTTTTGCGACGCTGCTCCATGTCGGTGATATCAGCCTCGTCGAATTGCGTCACATGCGGATAATTCAACCAGCTGGCGCGCAGACGTGGCCCGGAGATTTTCTGGATCCGGCCTAAGGGTTTCTCCTCGACAGGCCCGAAAGCGGCGAAGTCGACTTTTGGAACCTCAGGCAGGGCGGCGGCGCCAGAAGCTGCGCCGGGCGGTGCAGCCATAATCGCCTTTACGAAGCTCTTGACGTCTTCCTTAAGGATGCGCCCCTTGCTGCCGCTGGCCTTGACCCGACCCAGGTCAACGCCAAGCTCACGGGCAAACTTGCGCACCGAAGGACTGGCATGGGCGCGGCTGAAACTGCCTTCGTTAATGGGCGGCAAGTGCCGCGGGAACCGCAGTTGAAGTCGCAGGTTCAGGCGCCGTCGCTGGCGCCGCAGCCACGGCCGGCGCCGGCGCTGCCGGGGCCTCGTTCTGTAAATTGGGTTTAATGGTCTGGGTGTCGTCGCTGGCGGGTATTGCAGTGCTTGCCAGCACCTCGGCGATCAGGCCCCCGCTGGCAATCTTCTGACCCACCTGCACGGCTACGGAAACGATCTTGCCGGCCACCGGCGCGGGCACGTCCATCGCAGCCTTGTCCGTCTCCAGGGTGATCAGCGGATCGTCAACGGCCACCACGTCATCGACCTTGATGTGCACTTCGGAAATATCGGCCGCGTCAAAATCGCCGAGCTCAGGGACTTCGATGGCCTGCGGTCCGGCAACGGTCGCAGCGGCCGCGGCAGTTTCCTGCACCGGCGCTGCAGGCGCCGCTTTTGTCTCGCTCGAGGCTGATGCTGCTTCAGCAGCCGGCGCGTCGCTGTCCAGCAGCACGATGAGGTCGCCTTCTGACACCCGGGCACCGACGCTGACCGCTACCTCGGCAACCACACCGGCGGCGGGCGACGGTACTTCCATCGCGGCCTTGTCCGTCTCCAGGGTAATCAGCGAATCTTCGGCGGCCACGCGTGCGCCGGGCTCGACCAGGATTTCGACAACTTCAACGTCAGCAAAATCCCCAAGGTCGGGTACCCGCACTTCCTGACGACTACTCATCTGCTACTGATCCTTGTGCTCGTCTAATTCCGAATTACAGGGTGACCGGATCGGGTTTTTCCGGATCGATGCCTAACTTCTGCATCGCATCCGTAACCGTGCCCGGATCAACAGAACCCTCGTCAGCCAGCGCCTTAAGCGCGGCCAGTACAACATGCCGTCTATCCACCTCGAAAAAATCTCGCAGTGCAACGCGCGAATCGCTGCGGCCATAGCCGTCAGTGCCGAGCACGCTGTAGCGCCCGGGCACCCAACTGCGCACCTGATCGGGTACCGCCTGCATATAGTCCGTAGCAGCCACAAACGGCCCCTGCCGCGTCGCCAAAGCCCTGGTCACATAGGGCTCACGTGGCTTCTCCTCGGGGTGCCGCAAATTCCAGCGATCACAACTCAGCCCGTCGCGCCGCAGTTCATTGAAACTGGTCACACTCCAGACGTCTGCCGGAATACCAAAATCCTGCTCCAGCATTTCTGCCGCAGCCTGCACTTCACGCAAAATGGTACCGGCCCCCAGCAGCTGCACCCGAACCTTGCCCTGCCCGCCGATACTCAGCGGATAAATGCCCCGCAGGATGCCATCCTCAACACCCTGCGGCATGGCCGGATGGGTATAGGCCTCGTTCATGCAGGTGATGTAGTAGAACACCCGCTCTTCGTCCACATACATGCGGCGCAGACCGTCATGCACGATTACCGCCAGCTCGTAGGCATAGGTCGGGTCATACGCTCGACAATTCGGCACCGTTGCCGCAGACAATAGACTGTGGCCATCCTGATGCTGCAGGCCTTCGCCGGCCAGCGTGGTCCGCCCGGCAGTGCCGCCAATCAGGAAACCGCGTGCCTGCATGTCACCGCCGGCCCAGATAAAGTCACCGATACGCTGAAACCCGAACATGGAATAGTAGATAAAGAACGGAATCATGTTGACGCCGTGATTGGCGTAAGCCGTTGCCGCCGCCAGCCAGGAACAATAGGCGCCCGCTTCGTTAATGCCCTCTTCGAGAATCTGACCGCCCTTATCTTCGCGGTAGTACATGAGCTGCTCTTTATCCTGCGGGGTATAGAGCTGCCCGACGGAGGAGTAAATTCCGATCTGCCGGAACATACCTTCCATACCAAAGGTGCGCGCCTCATCCGGAACAATCGGCACGATGTTCTTGCCAATCTGCTTGTCGCGGACCAGCGTTGTGAGGATTCGCACCAGCGCCATGGTGGTCGAGATTTCGCGCTTGCCACTGCCCTCTAACTGGGTCTTGAAGGCTTCCAGCGCCGGAATCTGCAATGGCTTGGCCTGCGCCTTGCGCACCGGCAGAAAGCCACCGAGCTGCCGGCGGCGTTCTTTCATATAGCGCAGCTCTTCGCTGTCTTCGGCAGGACGGTAATACGGCACCTTGTCGATATCCGCATCGGAGATGGGAATACTGAAGCGATCGCGAAACGCTTTCAGGTCGTCGATATCGAGCTTTTTCGCCTGGTGGGCAGTCATCTTGCCTTCACCGGCCTCACCCATACCGAAGCCCTTGACGGTCTTGGCCAGGATCACCACCGGACGACCCTTGTGATTCACCGCGCGCTCATAGGCGGCATGCACTTTAAGCGGATCAAGGCCGCCACGTTTCAGTCGCCAGATCTCGTCGTCACTCATATTCGCGACCATTTCGGCGGTCTGCGGATAGCGATTAAAGAAGTGCTCGCGCGTATAGGCGCCGCCTAAGGATTTGAAATTCTGGTATTCGCCGTCAACGCACTCTTCCATCAGTCGCTGCAAAATCCCTTCGCGGTCGCGAGCCAGCAGCGGATCCCAGTTGGAACCCCAGAGCACCTTGATCACCGCCCAGCCGGCACCCCGGAAAGCAGCCTCCAATTCCTGAATGATCTTGCCGTTGCCGCGCACCGGACCGTCCAGGCGCTGCAAATTGCAATTGATCACGAACACCAGGTTGTCCAGCTTCTCGCGCACCGGCATGGTCATGGCGCCCATGGATTCCGGTTCATCCATTTCGCCGTCGCCGAGGAAACACCAGACTTTACGGCCGGCGGTATCGGCCAGATCGCGGTGCTCCAGGTAGCGCATGAAGCGCGCCTGGTAGATCGCCATCATCGGACCCAGACCCATGGAGACGGTGGGAAACTGCCAGAAATCCGGCATCAGCCAGGGATGCGGATAGGAGGACAGACCATCGCCCGCCACTTCCTGGCGAAAATGATTGAGCTGATCTCTCGCTCAGACGGCCTTCGAGGTAGGCCCGCGCGTAAATCCCCGGCGATGAATGCCCCTGTATGAATACCAGGTCGCCGCCGTGATCTTCGGTGGGGGCGCGCCAGAAATGATTGAAGCCAACCTCGTACAGCGCCGCCGCGGATGCATAGGTCGCAATATGGCCGCCGTACTCAGAGCTGCGCCGGTTGGCCTGCACCACCATGGCCATGGCATTCCAGCGAATATAAGCCTCAATGCGGCGTTCCAGGGCGCGATCACCCGGATACTCGGCCTTGCTGCTGCAGCGGAATGGTATTCAGGTAAGCGGTGGTCGCACTGTAGGGCAGGTAGGCACCGGAACGCCGTGCATGGTCAATCATGCTATTGAGCAAGAAATGCGCTCGCTCGGTTCCATTGGCCTGCAGCACCGAGTCTATGGACTCGAGCCACTCCTGGGTTTCCTGAGGATCAATGTCTTCGAAGCGGTTGAATTCGACCACGGCGACTCTTTCAAATTAGGGAGATGGTTGTACTGCGTTTAGCCAGGCTGCGCTGGCGCAGAATCTGCCAGGATCATGCCGACCGGTACTCGCTGCGAGTTACCTTATAATCCCCGGCCCGGACGCCGCCGCAGCAGAAAGTGTAGGTATGATCGGGGTTTCCCGCAAACTGGTCAAGCTGATCCTCCATGTCTGAATTGCTCCCCACCATTTCTGCGCCGCGCCTGATACAGAACCCCGGCCGGGTCTCACGCACCGCCATCGATCGACTCGACCACTTGCTGGTGATCCTGCCCGAACGGCCGCAAACCTCGCACTGGCGCCAGCTGCCTGACGGCCTGCGCCTGCAGGCGGCAGCCCGGCGAGCCGGTGCCGATGCCATTGTGCAGGGCCGAATGAGCAATCGTCGCGCCACGGGAATCAGCGTCATGCGGCTGCGCGTTTCGCCCGACGACAGCTTCCCGCTGCTCAAGCAACTGGGCGAATTGCTCGCCCAGGCGCTGCAGGATCAGCCGAAAAACCTTGGCCTTCTGCTGCCCGGCGCAGATGCGCGAACTGCGCCAAAACTGGCCGAGGCCACGTTGCTGGCCACCCACGCGCAGTGTTTCCGGATGCCGAAATTCACCAGCAAAGCCGACAAGCGCAAGCCGCTGAAGCGACTGCGGCTGATCGGACTGCCCGAACGCCTGGACCTGGGTGCCTGCGAAGCGGCCGCGCGGGCGCAGAATCTGGCCCGCTGGCTGACCGCACTGCCGCCCAATCTGCTGAATGTGGCGGGCTATCGCCAGATCATTGATCAAATGGCCGCGACCCATGGCTGGCAGCAGGAATTTTATGATGAGAAGCGCCTCGCCAAGCTTGGCGCCGGAGCCTTTCTGGCCGTTTCACAAGGCAATGCCGGGCGCGACGCCGGCATCGTCAAGCTCAGCTATCGGCCGGACGGTGCAAAAGCCGGCGAGGACGCGACGGCCCTGGTGGGCAAGGGCATCCTGTTTGATACCGGCGGTAATAATCTCAAACCGCATAAGTCGATGCTCGATATGCATGAGGATATGGCCGGCAGCGCCGTTGCCCTGGCAACCCTGCATGGCGCTGAGCGAAACCGGCTATCCGCGACCCGTCGACTGCTGGCTGGCAATTACCGAAAACCGCATTGGCGCAAAGGCTTACAAGCCGCGCGACGTGGTCACGGCCTGCAACGGCAAAAGCATAGAAATCATTCATACCGATGCGGAAGGACGCATGGTGCTGGCCGACACGCTGGCCCTGGCCGGACGCGACAAACCCCGCCTGATTCTCGACTACGCCACCCTGACCGGGGCCTGCGTATATGCCCTGACCGAGCGTTACAGCGGCGTTTTCGCCAATCGCGACGGCCTGGGACCGTTGCTCATCGATGCCGGCCGGCGCAGCGGCGAACGAGTCTGGCCGTTTCCCATGGATGCGGATTTCGACGAGGCGCTGAAGTCCAAACGCGCTGACATCCTGCAATGTTCCACCGACGGCAGCGGCGACCACATATTGGCAGCGCGTTTCCTGCAGCGTTTCGTACCCAAGGAGTCTGCCTGGATACATATGGACCTGAGCGCTGCCAGCCGCAGCGGCGGACTCGGCCAGGTGCCCGGCGGTGCGACGGGATTCGGCGTACGCCTGAGCCTGGAGCTGCTGCAGAACCAGAGCGTTGCGCTGGACCAATGCATTGATCGCTCATGAGTGAGGAACCCACGGGCATTGCGGCCCGGTTTCGCGGTTTCCTGCCCGTCGTCGTCGATGTAGAAACGGGCGGCTTCAATCACAAGACCGATGCCCTGCTGGAAATGGCGGCGGTCATAGTGAATATGCGCGACGACGGCCTGGTCGAGCCGGGCGAGACGCATCGCTACCATATACAGCCCTTTGAAGGCGCGAACATGGAAGCCGCCTCCCTGGAGGTCAATGGTATTGACCCCCATCACCCGCTGCGTCCGGCCATTGACGAGCGCGATGCCCTGCAGCGCATATTCCGCGAAATTCGCAGCTGTCTGCGCGCCACCGAGTGCAGGCGCGCCATTCTGGTGGGCCATAATGCGCACTTCGACCTGAATTTCATTAATGAAGCGGTGTCGCGAACCGGCATCAAGCGAAATCCGTTCCATCCCTTCAGTAGTTTTGATACAGCGACCCTGGGTGGCGTGGCCTACGGGCAAACCGTGCTGGCCCGGGCCGCGCATGCCGCCGGCATCCCCTGGGACGCCGGCGCCGCGCATTCAGCGGCCTATGACGCCGAGCGCACGGCCGAACTGTTTTGCGCCATCGTCAACCGCTTTGCGCCAATCTACGCCGCTGCCAGGGACTGAAGCCGATAGTGCGTTGAATCGCCCCGGAACCTCGCCTATCCTCTGGGCTCAGCCGCAGCGGCAGCCGGCTTGAGACGCGGACTGCAGTTCGCAGGCAACGATTTAAAAACAAGGACATCATCACAATGAATCCATTAAAGAGCGTTACCGGAACACTGGTTTCCGGCCTGGTCATCGCACTGGTCATTGGGCTGACTACCGACATGACCGGACCCGACAGTGCCCGCTTTGTCATCTGGGCCCACGTGATTGTCGGTATTACCTGGGTTGGTCTGCTCTACTATTTCAACCTGGTCCAGGTTCAGGCGCTGGGCGAAGCGGCTGCCGATGAAGGCGGGCCCGGCGGCGCCGGCATCACCAAGTATGTGGCACCGCGCGCCCTGCTCTGGTTTCGCTGGGCCGCACTGGCCACCTGGGTGACGGGCGCCATATACCTGCTTGAGAAAGGCAACTTTCTCAGCGCCTTCACGCTGGGCCAGGCCGGCAGCGGCGATTCAGTCTACGGACTGACCATCGGCATCGGTGCCTGGATGGGCAGCATCATGCTGTTCAATGTCTGGATTCTGATCTGGCCAAACCAGAAAAAGATCCTCGGCATGGTCGAAGCAACGCCGGAACAGATTGCCAAAGCCAAAAGCACAGCGCTAATGGCTTCACGCACCAACACCATGCTTTCGATCCCGATGCTGATGAGCATGGTGGGCGCCCATCACGGCTTCTTCATCTAGTTCGAGCGCGCCCGCAGCCATGCCCTTTGACGGGCCGGCCCCGGAAGACGTGGCCGCCACGGTTGCTGCTGCGCTGGCAGAAGATGTTGGGCCAGGCGACCTGACGGCCGCGCTGGTGCCCGCCGGACAAACAGCCCGGGCTCGGATCAGCGCACGCGAAGCCGCGGTGATCTGCGGTCAGGCCTGGGTTGAAGAGGTCTTTCGCCAGTTGGGCGCCGGCATACAAATTGACTGGCAGGTGGCCGAAGGTGAAAGCGTCGCCGCCGATACTGCGATTTGTTACCTTCAGGGTTCGGCGCGGCGGTTGCTCACCGGCGAACGCACCGCGCTGAATTTCCTGCAGCTGCTGTCAGCCACGGCGACTATCGCCCGGCAGTGTCGTGATGCCGTCACGGGCACCGGCGTGACTATTCTTGATACCCGCAAGACCATCCCGGGCCTGCGCCTTGCGCAGAAGTACGCCGTGCGCTGCGGCGGTGCCAGCAATCATCGTATCGGCCTGTTTGACGCCGTGCTGATCAAGGAAAATCACATTGCCGCTGCCGGCGGAATCGGACCGGCAGTCAGCAAGGCCCTGGCGAATAGCCCGGACATCCTCGTCGAAGTAGAGGTCGAAACGCTCGCACAAACTCGCGAAGCGCTGGCTTCCGGCGCACAACGCCTGCTGCTGGATAATTTCAGTGACGCTGAGTTGCGCACTGCGGTAACGCTGCGCGACGCGCTAAACCCGCGAGTGACGCTGGAGGCCTCCGGCGGAGTTACCACCGCCACGCTGCGCGGTGTTGCGGAAACCGGGGTGGATTTCATCTCCATCGGCTCACTGACCAAAAATGTGGCGGCCGTGGATTTATCCATGCGTTTTGAATTCGACGATGCGACGCTTGATAGCGTTTCCAGCGAGGCCTGACCGCAAAGATGGTCGCCAAATCACCTGACCGCTACGGACGCCCGGCACAGTTTTTTCACTGGGCGATTGCCGCATTGATCCTGTTTCAGATTCCCCTCGCCTACTACATGATCAACTTGCCGCTCAGCCCGGCCAAGCTGGAGAACTATGCCCTGCACAAGTCTATCGGCCTGAGTATTTTCTCCATCGCTGTGCTGCGCCTGGCCTGGCGATGGCTGCGCAGCCCACCGGCGCTGCCCGCCGGGATACCCGGCTGGCAAATGCAGCTGGCACGCCTGGCTCAGTGGGCGCTGTATGCGATTACTTTCGCCATGCCGCTTACCGGCTGGATGAGTTCCTCGGCAGCAAACTTTCCGGTGAGTTTATTTGGCTGGTTCACGCTGCCAAACCTGGTCGCCCCGGACCGGGAACTGCATGAACAACTGGAGCTGGCGCATCGGCTGCTGGCCTACAGCCTGTTCGGCATCCTCTCCGCGCACGTTGGCGGCGCGCTCCATCACCATTTCTTCAAGAAGGATGCGGTGCTGGCGAGCATGCTGCCGGGTCTTAAACCGCGCGCCTGAAAGTCGCTGGTCCCTGCCCGGCTCCGGAGGCACCAGCCAAGCCCTTATAATCAATTTATGCCTCCACACTCACGCAATAATGATTACAGCCGGCGCTGGTCCGGTGACTGGGCGGTAATCCGCAGCCTGGCACCCTATTTTCTGGCCTTCCGTGGCCGGGTGGCCCTGGCGCTTGTCTTCCTGGTGATGGCCAAGGTAGCCAGCGTCATGCTGCCGCTGGCCATGAAATACATCGTTGATTCCCTGGACAGCACCCAGAGCCAGATCGTCGCGGTACCGCTGGCCCTGTTATTGGCCTATGGCGCCCTGCGTTTCGGCAATATCATTTTCACTGAGATCCGTGATGCGCTGTTCGGGCGGGTAACCGAACGGGCCATGCGTAAGGTTGGAATTCAGGTATTCGATCACCTGCACGCACTCGACCTGGACTTTCACCTGTCGCGGCAGACCGGCGCGCTGGCTCGCGATATAGAACGCGGCACCAATGGCATCAGCTTTCTGATGCGATCCACGTTGTTCAACATCGTTCCGACACTGTTCGAGATCAGTCTTGTACTGATCATCCTGACACTAAACTTCAGCCTCTGGTTTCCCGCCATCGTGCTGTTCGCCGTCGCTGTCTACGTCACTTTTTCCATTCTGGTCACTGAATGGCGCACGAATTTCGTCAGGCAGATGAACAAGGCTGATAACGCAACCAACAATTTCGCCATCGACAGTTTGCTTAACTTCGAAACGGTTAAATACTTTGCCAACGAGATTCACGAGTCCGAGGAATACGATACCTACCTGGCCGGATGGGAGCGTGCGCGGCGCAGTAATCGCCTGTCGCTGGCCGCCCTGAACAGCGGCCAGGCACTGGTGGTCACCGGCGCTATGACCGTGCTGATGATTCTGGCAGCCAACTTCGTGGCCGCCGGCAGCATGACCCTCGGCGACCTGGTGATGATAAATGCCTACATGATGCAGTTGTTCATCCCGCTGAATTTTCTCGGTTTTGTCTATCGTGAGATCAAACGCGCGCTGGCCGATATCGAACAAATGTTCAGGCTTCTGCAACGCGAGCCCAAAGTGCAGGATGCACCGGATGCCGTCGTCCTCAAGCGCGCCGATGCTGCCGTCAGCTTTCAGAACATCAGCTTCGGCTACGGGCCTGACCGGCAGATTCTGGACCGCGTCAGCTTTGATATTCCGGCCGGAGAAAAGGTTGCGGTCGTTGGCCCCAGCGGTGCCGGAAAATCTACCCTGGCCAAATTACTGTTTCGTTTCTACGACGTCGACCAGGGCAGCATTCGGATCGGCGGCAATGACCTGCGCGAAGTCACCCAGCGCAGTCTGCGCCAGACGATAGGCGTCGTCCCGCAGGATACCGTGCTGTTCAACAACTCGATTCGCTACAACATTGCCTACGGGCGGCCCGACGCCAGCGAAGCGGAAGTTCAGAATGCCATTCAGCTGGCGCACCTGGATGACTTTATCCAGCAATTACCCCAGGGTTTGGACACCGTCGTCGGCGAACGCGGACTCAAGGTTTCCGGCGGCGAGAAACAACGCATTGCCATTGCCCGGGTTCTGCTCAAGAACCCCTCTATACTGATTTTTGATGAAGCAACCTCATCACTGGACTCGCGCGCAGAAGGGGCTATTCTCAGCGCACTGCGCGAGGTCGCCGCCCGACATACCACCCTGGTCATCGCCCATCGGCTGGCCACCGTGGTGGATGCCGACCGGATCCTGGTGCTTAATCACGGCCGCATAGTCGAGCGTGGCACGCACAGCGAGTTGATCGGCCAGGGTGGCACCTATGCGAAATTGTGGGAAATGCAGCAAGGCCAGCGGGAAATCGGCGAGCCGGCCGTGTCTGCAGCCTAGCCTTCAGTCAGCGCGGGCAATAGCGCACGAAATTCCTCCAGCGACTCCGGGTTAGCCAGGGCTTCGATATTTTTTACCGGACGACCATGGATCAACTCACGTACTGCCAGCTCGGTCAGCTTGCCGGAGCGCGTGCGTGGAATATCGCTGACGGGAAATATGCGCGCGGGCACATGTCGCGGACTGGCGCCGAGGCGAATTTGCTGGCGGATCCGTTGTTCCAGAGCCTCGTCAAAGCGAACCCCGGGTCGCAGAACCACAAATAGCAGCACACGCTGGTCGGCCGCTTGCTGCTGCCCCACCGCCACAGATTCGAGAATTTCATCCAGTTGCTGGACCTGACGGTAGATCTCGGCAGTGCCGATGCGAACACCGCCCGGGTTCAGAACTGCGTCTGAGCGCCCGAGAATGATGAAACCCCCGTGCGGCGTTTCGATGGCGTAATCGCCATGGCACCAGATACCGGGAAAGGCTTCGAAATAGGCAGCCGCGAAGGCCGCCCCGTCGACATCATTCCAGAATCCAAGCGGCATCGATGGGAAAGCGCGGCTGCAAACCAGCTCACCGGCTTCACCTACGATCGCGCGACCCTGCAGGTCGCGAACCTCCGTCGCCATACCCAGGGCCGGCCCCTGGATTTCGCCCCGATATACCGGCGCGAACGGATTGCCGCATACAAAACAGGCGAGAATATCCGTGCCGCCGGAAATCGACGCGAGATGGACGTCGTTCTTGATCTGCTGATAAACAAAATCGAAACCTTCCGGCGCCAGCGGTGAACCGGTAGAAGCGATGCTGCGCAGACCGTCCAGCTTGAACTGCCTGCCCGGTCGCAAACCAGACTTCATCACCGAATCCAGATAGCGCGCGGAAACGCCGAAAAAATTGATTCGCTCACGCTCGGCAAACTCAAACAAACGCTCGGGGCCGGGATGGAATGGCGAACCATCATAGAGACACAGGGTGGCGCGCGAAGCCAGCGCCGAGACCAGCCAGTTCCACATCATCCAGCCGCAGGTAGTGAAGAAAAATACCCGGTCGCCGGCGCGGATGTCGCAATGCAGTCGATGCTCTTTCAAATGTTGCAGTAGCACGCCGCCGGCACGATGCAGGATGCACTTGGGCGGACCGGTAGTGCCACTGGAAAACACCAGGAACAAGGGGTGATCGAAAGGCAAACGTCGGTAGGACGGCGTGGCGCCGGCGCCGGCGGCCTGCATGTCCTGCCAGGACAGCGCGGACTCGGGCAGCTGCTGACCCCCGGAATCGTGCAGCACCAGCATTTCAACGCTGGGCAACTCGGCAGCCAGCTCTAGAAGCTTCGCGCGTGTATCGAAATGCTTGCCGGCATACTGATAACCAGCACAACCGAACAGGATACGTGGACTAATCTGCGCAAAGCGGTCCAGCAGGCCCTGAACACCGAAATCCGGCGAAGCCGAGGCGAATACCGCACCGATGGCGCTGCAGGCAAGCATGGCAACAATAGCCTCGGGCCCGTTTGGCAACACGGCGGCCACCCGGTCACCCGGCTGAATACCGGCGGATTCCAGCCACTGCCGGCAAGCCGCCACTTCCTCCCGTAATCGCTGCCGGGACCAGCGCCGCAGCCGGCCGTCTTCGCCGAGCGCGATAATCGCCTCGTCGGCATCAGGCTGCTCAAGCAGGTTCTCGGCGAAATTCAGTTCAGCTTCGGGGAAAAAGCGCACATTGCGCATATCCTCAGCTGCGCCAAGCGGCGTCGGTCCTGACCGGCCCCGAACTGCGCAGAATTGCCAGAGCGCGGCCCAGAATTCTTCTGGCTGCTCGATACTCCAGGCGTGAGCAGCCGCGAAATCGGGCGCATTCGGGTCGTCGAGCCGGCCGCTTTCACGCAAAAAGGCGAACAGCTGGCTGGACTGAATACGCGCGGCATCAGGCCGCCATAGCTCGTTCATAAAAATCTCGGACGTCGAGGAAACGCTACGCAAAGATTAGCAGCTTGGCAGGCGTCAACGCAGCTGGACGACGAGCAGACTCAGAGGTTTACGGCCGCCATCATGACTCGTTTTGGCTCGTCGACTCCGTAGCCCTGGGCATAGTCGACACCGATACCGCGTAACATGGTGATGATCTCTTTATTCTCGGCGAATTCAGCGATGGTCTTTTTGCCAGTCAGGTGTCCAATCTCATTAATAGAACGAACCATTTCGCGGTCAATGGGGTCATGCAGAATTTCCTTGACGAAACTGCCGTCGATCTTTAGGAAATCGACCGGAAAATGTTTCAGGTATCCGAACGAAGACAAGCCGGTACCGAAATCATCCAGGGCGAAACGGCAGCCCAGCTCCTTTAGGGCATTGATGAATCGGCTGGCCTGCGCATAGCTGGCGATCGCCGCGGTCTCGGTTATCTCGAAACAGATCTTGCTCGCATCCAGGCCGCTGTGCTGGAATTGGTGTATCACGTAGGGCAAAAAATCATCGTCCGTCAGGCTCTGGCCGGACAGGTTGATCGAGCACAGCGAAAGTCGCTCACGCTCGTCGGCCTCCGAAACCAGCCAGCGAAACGCCTGGTTGACGACCCAGCGATCAATACTCGGCGTAATCCCGTAGCGCTCCGCAGCGGATATAAACAGCTCCGGGGAAACCAGCTTGCCGTTCTCGTCACGCATGCGCAGCAATAATTCGTAATGCGCACCTTCATCGTTAGTCTGCAGGGGTTGAATCGTCTGACGAAATAACTCGAAGCGGTTCTCTTCAAGGGCATTGTTAATTCGTGCAGCCCATTGCATCTCGCGACGTCGGCGCATCAGGTCGATATCATTTTCCTGATAACTGTAAATGCGATTTCGACCGGCTTCTTTGGCTGCCTGGCAGGCACTGTCGGCCGCGCTCAACAGCGCTGCAACATCCTCTGATTCAGCCGTGATTGGCACGACGCCAATGCTGACCCCCAGCGCAAAACTGCGCTCGTCCCAGGTGAACTTGTGCTCGCGGATGGCCTCGCGCAGGCTGTCTGCGGTGCGCATGGCCTCGTCAATATTGCAGCTCTCAAGCAATAGACCGAATTCGTCGCCACCCAGCCTGGCCAGCGTATCGCGCCAGCGAATCTTGGATTTCAGCAGCGCGCCGAGCTGGCTTAGCAAAGCGTCGCCAGCCGAGTGGCCACAGGAATCATTGACGATCTTGAACTGATCCAGATCCAGGTAACACAGCGTATAAGACGTTTCACCCGCGCGAGCACTCTTCAAGGCGCGCTCGAGCCGGTTTTCAAACTCACGTCGATTAACCAGCCCGGTGAGAATATCGTGGCTGGCGTGGTAGCTCAGCCGACGGTTCAGTTCCCGCGCTTCGCTGACATCATGGAAAACCAGCACGCCGCCGGATACATCACCCTTGTCGTTGCGAATCGGTGATGCCGTACTCTCAATGTAGATTTCGTTACCGTCGCGACGAATCAGCAGCGTGGGCCGAACCGACTTGATGGCGCGGTTGCGGCGGATGGATACGGCCAGGGGATTTTCCAGCGGCTCGCAGGTTTCTTCATGAAAGCCGCGAAATATATCGTCAATGGGCCGGCCCGTTGCATCGTCGACCCGCCAGCCGGTCAATTCTTCGGCGACCGGATTCAGGTACTCCACATTGCACTCCGCGTCCGTCGTAACGACGCCGTCACCGATGGACTGCAAGGTAATCTGGGCGCTTTCCTTTTCGCGAAACAGCGCTTCCTCATAGATCTTCTGTTCGGTGATATCGGTTTCCACGCCCAGCAAGCGGCGCAGACGGCCGCGCTCATCAAGCAAGCCCTTGGCCCGACATTGCACCCAGCGCCATTCGCCGTCGCGACGCCGCATGCGATGAACGCTCTCAAACATTTCGGTGTTACCGGCAAGATGATCGCGGAGCTTGGCCTGAACTTTAGCCAGATCATCGGAATGCACCAGGCGGCGCCAGTCCGGCGCCGATTGAGCCAGCTCGTCTTCGGAGTAGCCCATGATCGCGCGCCAGCGCGGCGAGAAACTCATGGTGTTGGCCAGGGCATCGAAATCCCAGGTGCCATCGTTGGCTGTGCGGATCATGACTTCGTCACGTTCCTTCATCAGGGTCAGGGCCTTGGTATCGCGCAATCTCGTCAAGCCGGAAGCAAAACTCGAACCCACTAGTTTCAATAGCAGTTGATGATCGGTGCTCCAGCCTGGCTGCGGCTGGCCGTAGCAAAACGCCAGGAACCCGGCGGGCCGCCCATGAATAACAAAGCCCGCAGTCTGCACCGCCGCAATGTGCAAATCGGCCCAACGCTGCGCATCGACTTGTTGTGCAGGTCGCGGATTGGCGGTATCGGCAATACCTTGCAAGCGAAGATGCTTCAGACCTTGTTCCAGCCAGGGCAGGTCGGTGACGGCTGTCCCTTCAAGCACCGCGGGGTTGCCGACGGCAAACGGTGCGGAGGCGGCGAAAACCCGATCAAGCTGAAGCTCGGTTTCATCGAGCAGTGCAATGCATACCGCGTCGCAGGCTACAACGTCACGCAATATTTCCAGGCTGCGCTCGACCTGCCGCTCGGGATCTGTTTCATCAAGATTCTGCAGATCGACGGCGAGCTTGGTCAGCACCACATCCAGGCCGCCCAAACTGCGGCCGTCCTGCAATGCCCGATGCAGGCCGGTCAGGGTCGAGCTGTGATCCAAGTTTCAGTCTCCGTTTGGCGCAACACCCGTAAAGCCGCGGCCAGGGACCGGATTGCGCGAATGCATTCCGGCGCATAGGATCATTCTGACAGGTAATTCTTCAAATACAAGATAAGTTTATGTAATACATGAGAATCATCCGGGAGCGGACTTCTGCATCCCGAGTAATGCGCCCGGCAGTATCTTGAGCAAATGCAAGACATTGTTGGTGGTCCAGTACAGCACCATCCCGGCAGGGAAGGTGTAGAACAGAACAAAGAAGGCCGCCGCCATCAGATACAGTTTGAGTTGCTGCTGACGCCGCAGCTGTGGGCTCAGGTCCGGTTCTGCCTGGATCGCCGAGGCCAGCAGGGTAACGCCGGTCATCAGAAACGGCAGCAGGTTCAGGTGACCCCCGAAAAACGGCAGCAGCATCGGCAACAGCGCGAGGCGATCGGGCTTGGCCAGGTCATCGATCCATAAAAATGCTGCCTGATGCAGGGCAAAGTTTTCCCCCAGCATATCGAAGGCCGCAATGAATACCGGTATCTGGATCAGGAAGCCGGCCAGGCTGCGCAGGGTATACATCGGATGCACCCCGTGCTCCTTGTAGAGAGCGAGCACCAGGTTGTGCGCCTCCTCGCCCTTGTATTTTTTCTTGATCGCATCGAGGCTGGGCTGCAGTAATGCCTGGGTGCGGTTGACCTGCGCCTGCCAATTGTCGGCCACGCGCGTCAACGGGTACATGAGTATCTTCACGCTGAGCGAGAGCAGGATGATGGCCAGGCCCGGACTGCCAACCAAACCCTGAATAAATCCCAGCAGCAGCAGCATGCCCACGCATAGCCAGCGCAGCCAGTCCCAGAGTGCAGCGAATAACATTTCGCGTAACTGCTGGATCGACCAGGCCAAGCCGCTGCCAGTCTACCGGCCCGGCATAAAAGCGCAGCGTGGTACCGGCGACCAGACCGATGGAAAGCGCCGGCTGATTCTCACCGTCCAGGGCAGCGCTGACCCGTGTTGCAGTGCTGCCTGCATTTACTGCCAGCGTCCAGAAGCGGCTGCGAAGGGCCGCCCAGCTTTGCTCGTCCAGAACCGCGACCCAGCTATTGTCGCCATCACCGAGTTGTTGTTGACCCTCGGGACCGACCACGACCGCGCGCACGTCTCCATACAGTGCGCCGAAACCGGGCAATTGTTCGGGAATCAGGTCGGCGCCGGAGCTTAGTCGAAGACCAACGTCCGCCGGCAAGTCCAGTTCCGCCGTCAATGCACCACTGACAGGATCCAGGCTATAGCGATGACTGCGCAGGCGGCCGGCAACGGGCTCACGGGACCGCAATGTGAGACTGTTGCCGTCGCGATCGGCATCGTAGCCTGCCGACTCCAGCTCAGCCACCAAGTCCGGGCGCTGCGAGGCATGCCAGGCGATTCGCCCGCCCGACTCTGGCGACAGGAATTCCAGCTGCCGCGCTTCGGCCTCGAAACAGGCCGGCTCGCAGGCCAGCCAACGCACCGGCAAACCTGCTTCAAATTCTATGCGCGCCCGATCGCTGTCCAGTACGGCGGCCTGCCCGTCCGCCAGCGCGACCCCGAAGCATTGCCCGACAGCCAGCAAAATCGCAATGCTGCGCAATAGATTCAACGGAAGTAACGACGCATGGCCGCCATGGATTCCTGCACTACCGCAGGCTCAATATTGGAGCGATCAATGGGTTGATAAGCGCTGTCGCGTACCTCAACAAAACCGCCCGGGTAGGAAATAATCACCTGCTCAGGCTGCACAATTGCGTGCTCGGTGTAACTGCCGGCGATTAACCAATCCCAGGATTCCTGCGCGAACAAATTGCGCCCAAGCGCATAGTCCTGTGGTGGGTTTTCGCAGGCGAACACGTCCTGCAACAGGGTCACAGCGACATCTTCATGGGCCGTGCGATGATCATGGCGACGAGCCGGGCGCCCCGGCCAGCGGATCATCAGTGTTGACCGTAACTGAGCCGGCGCAAAGCTGCTGGCATGGCCGACGTATCCCTGGCCATTGTCGTCAAACTCATAGCCATGATCACTGGTCACGATAATGACGGTGTTGTCCAGCAAGCCGGCGGCCGTAAAACTGGCCATCAGCTTGCCAAGCTCGGCATCGATAAGGCGCATGGCCAGGCGATACTGATACCAGGCCGCGCGCGCCTCGGGGTTAGCCTGGAATCGATCGTCGCCCGGCAAGGGCTCGCTGCCGTCTCGCGGCATGGCCGCCATCGGCGGATCAAAATACAGGAACCCGAAGAAGCGCTGCTGGCGATAAGATTCGTCCAGCCAGCGCTGCCAGCCCGTCGTTACGGCCTGGTTGGCGGCTAGTGCGCCGCCACTGCCTTTACCCGTGGGCAGATCAGGCACGCCGGCAAACGCGGTGCGATCGACCAAAGTCGGGCTGCCAAAACCGGCCGCACTGTGCAGACTCAGCTCATAACCAGCGGCTTTGAACTGTTGCATCAACACGGGTGGCTGCTGCAAATCATAGAAACTCTGCCAATACGTGCTGGGCAGGCCATAGAAAAAGGAGAAAAAGCCCATGCGCGAAGAATTGCCGCCGCTGAAATGCTGGCGGAAATCCTGCGAATCGCTGCGAAAGCTGGCCAGATTGGGCGTCAACTCAGTGCTGATCAGATCAGGGCGCAGCGCATCTATCAACACAACCAGCACATTTGGCGCACTCGCCGGCGCTGCGCAGCGCATTGGCTGCAGCGGATATAGCAGCTGACCTTCACCGGGACCCAGGCCGCCCTCCAGCTGACGTCGGCGCTGCGCATCGTCCGGATCCACCCAGCCCAGGCGGGCCAGATCGCGCTTGGCATGGATGGGAAAGTACAGCGGCATATAGCGCGTGAATTGGGTGATCGGCGTATGTCCGGCGGCATCACCCCAGATATGCAGGCCCGTTCCACCCAGCCAGCTGGCGATCAAAATCAGCGCCAGCCAAATGCCGTGACGACGAACTGGCGCGATGGCGAAATTGCGCCAGACGGCACCGGCCAGCAGCGACTGAAACACCAGCAGTATCAACAGCAAGATGCCGGCAAACACCCAGGTAGGCCATTCAAACAAGGCCGCGCTGAGCATGCTGAGATGAAAGCGATTACTGCTGAACACATTGGTATCCAGGACCAGCAGGCTCAGTGCCAGGCTCGCCAGAAACACCCCGGCAGCCATCACCGGGCCCCTGCGCGGCCACACCAGCAACAATGGAACCAGGACCAGCCCAAGCGGCAGACTAACCAGCAGGGCCATCTGCCCGGCATAGGCCAGCGGCAGGTAAAGATTACCCAGCAAGTCGCTGTTAAACGGATAGACCAGCAGGTAACGCAGGCCCACCAGCATGAACAAGCCAATGTTGGCGGCAATAAACCAGCCGAGCCAGCGCAACAGTCGGCGGCGAGAAACGCTGTGCTGGTCGCTCAACTGAGCCGGCCCGCGCTGGTCGGAATGGCGTCGGCAATCTGCTGGACGGCCTGTGCAGCAGCCGGGCCACTATGGCCGAGGTTAAACACCCACTCTCTACGCAATGCCTGGACCTGGCGCCGAAAGGCATCCGGGTCAGCCAGCATCTGGCGAATTACTGCCGGCGCCTGCGCCACCTCATCGGCAGCAAGCAGTCGACCGAGCTTGTCGCGCACGTAGACCTCGAACGGCTCTATGTCGAGATCCTGCCAACTGTCATTTCGGGATTTTGGCGGCAGGTCAAAATACAGCACCGGTTTCTCCAGACCCATGCCGTAGTCCATACCGGCGCCGGACCACTCAGTAATCATCACATGGGAGTCAAACAAAGAATCACTCTCACCCATATCCTCAACCAGTTCAAAGCGAGGATTCTGGCCATGCCGTGCGACGATTCCATCAATGACCTCGGGCGTCTGCCAGCGGGTCTGAAAATGCGGCCGCAGCGTGAGGCGAAACCCGGCGTCCAGCAGGCTGGTCGCCAGCTCCAGTCCAAACAGGTTGAGAATCGTATTCTCACCCCAGGACGGCGCCAGCAGCACGTGTATATCCGCATCGCTGTTTATCGGGGGCGGCATTCGGCGCTCCGCCATCAACTGTTCCAGACGATAGTAGCCGTGCGGCAGTAATTGTTTGGCGGGCAGACCCCGCTGGCTTTCGCGCTTGCGAATTTCACGCATCTGGTGCGGGCCGGCACACAATACGGTGTCATAGTGATCATAGGAGTTGGCATGATCGGCCATATGCGTGCTGATCAGGCTGTGAAACATATAAACGTAATGCACCGGGTGCACGGAACGCTTCAGATCCAGGTTGTTCAGGTCGAGCAACTGGGTCAGCAGCACATCGGCTTGCAGGGTCTGAAACCAGAGGAGTCGAAAAAAGCCCTGGCCGACGCAGAACGGCAAAATGCGTGCATTTTCCTGATGCAGGCCCGGGTCAGAAGGCTCAGAGGCAACGTAGCACAGCGTCTCACCGAGTGGCCCGGTAAGTTCCTCGACTATCGTTCGCATGTGATGCCAGTCCTGGGCGCTCTCGGAGAACAGCACGATACGGCGTTGCGCACGCGGCAGCTTCTTAAAGGCCCGGTATGCAAGCCAGTAGTTCAGGAACTGCGCCGCCAAAATCGACTCCCGGGCCTGCGAAGACCAGCCGTGCAGGCCAGCTAAACTCGCACTCAGTTTTCGGTGGTGGCTTCGCCGCTGGCGGGATCTTTCTCTGCCTCGTCGACGGCGGCCTTACTGCTGTCGCGGCGGAAAAAAGCCTTGAGCTTGTACCAGTAGGTCTTCACCGCCAGCGCCATGGTGGCAAACAACCCGACGATGGCCGACAGAATCATGCTGCCGGTACTCGGATCCAGATAGGCAAAGGCCGGCGGGGCGAATCCCGCCAGCGTAACCAGCATCAGGAATAAAAAGTTATTGCGCTTCATATGGCCTCGCTAGATACCATCTCCGTTAACACAGCGCAACTGAGCCGGCTAAGGGCAACAGTCTTACCGTGAACACTATTCTGCAGGCCGCCAACATACTGATCCGGTCCCTGCGGGTCAGATGCTTGTCTGGCCAGCTACTCGCTCGCCTGGCTGCGGCGCAGAATCTCCGGATACACCAGCTCGCGAGCCCTGGACAGATGCGCAAGATCGTCGATTTCTGCCCAGCAAAGATCGGCAACCAGCGGACAGGCTATGCGTCGCTGGCGACCCGCAGCGACCAGGCAATCCGTTTCGTAGTCAAATTTGAGAGAGTCGCGAAAGGCGGCCGCTGCAATCTCCAGCATGCAATCCGACAGCTCCCGGGATACGCGCGTGATGCCCACCAGTTCACCGGTGGCCGGCGTCGGTAATTGCGCCGGATCTTTCGACATACCGGCCAGGGCACCATCGGGTGCGCAGACATAAACTTCGTCGCCCGCATGGGTCGGCCCGGACAACAGGATCGCGTCCTGCGCAGCCTGCTGCAGCAGCGTGTGCAAGGCGCGCGGCTCATAGATCAGGTCCGATTCCAATAGCAGGTAATCGCTGACCAGCGCCTGGCGCGCGCAGTACAGGGAGTACATGCTGCCGGAATTGGCGAATTCCGGATTGTGCACCGTGGTGATTTCGGCGCGACCTCGGGCCAGCGCCTCATAGTGCTCCGCGCAATGCCCGGTAACTATGATGGCTTTCCGGATTCCGACGGCCAGCAGTCGCTCCAGTGATTCCTCGATAATCGGTTTGTCGCCCAGCGCCAGGAAGCCTTTGGGGCGGTCACTCAGCTCACCGCGCAGCCGCGTGCCCATACCCGCAGCCAGAATCACCGCGGTATGGATGGGTGCTGTCACGTGAACGCGCTGGCCAGCGCGACCTTAAAACGCTGCATGTCGTCGTTGCGGATGTCGCCCATGTGCGCAATCCGGAAGATTCGCCGCGCAAACTCTGCCTGCCCCGCGTAAATAACAAAGCCCGATTCTTTCAGCGCTGCGTGGATGCGCGGATAGCTGCCGGGCTCGGGCAATTCGTAGGACCAGAGCACCGAGGAATACTCGCCCGGCTGCAGCAACGTTTTTACACCAAGCTGTTGCAGGCAGTCCCTGACCTGCTCAGCCCGTTGCCGATAGCTCGCGCCGCGTTGCTCCCAGCCACCCGACTCGCGCAATTCAGCCAGGGCCTCGCGCAGCGCAAAGGCCACCTGCACCGCCTGGGTAAACGGCGAGAATCCCTCACCGTGTTGGCCGGCATAGTAGCGATGCAAATCCAGATAGACGCTGCCAGCCTCGCCGACCGGCTGCTGCCACAGATCATCCCGCGCCAGCACAAAGGAAATACCCGGCACCGCGTGCAGGCACTTGTTGGCCGTGGCGGCCAGTGCCGCAAGTTTCCACTCGGCAGCACGGATGGTTTCGGCGCCAAAACTGCTGACCGCGTCCAGCAGCAATTCCAGACCCCGCTCCCGGCACAGTTCGCCGATGGCATCCAGATCATTAAGCCGGCCCGTGGTGGTCTCATGGTGAACCGTCGCCAGATGGGTGAGCTCAGGATGTGCATCAAGCATCTGTGCGGCCGCGGCCAGGTCCACCGGGGCCAGCCAGTCCTGCTGCAATAGTTGAAAGGGTTTGCGGTGGGCCTTCAGGATCGCGGCCATGCGCTCACCGTAAACGCCATTGGCCAGTACCAGGGTGCCACCGCTATCCGGCGCGAAAGTCGCCAGCATGGACTCCACGGCTGCTGTACCGGAGCCGGTCAGCATCACGCTGGAAAAACCCGTGCCAAGGGCTGAATACACCGCGGCTAGCTCATTGTTCAGATGCCGGGTAAGTTCGGCAAACTCGGGCTCGCGATGACACCAGTCGCCGTCGGTCAGTGCGACACGCACCCGTTCGGTAAGCGTTACCGGCCCGGGATTTAGCAAAATCATTCGCGCACTCATCCTGCGCCTCGCTGCAGTTCGGCACGAAAACGTTGCGCCACCGCCTCGGGTTTCTGACTGGGTCGCGGCAGGTCCGCAGCGATTCCCGGCTTGATGGGCACATGGATAAAGCGCAGCCCGGGCTGGTTGTCAGCAACCGCAGCACGCAGCTGATCAGGATCGGCAATGGAGACGCAGTCGGGATAACCGCAGGCGGCGGCAATGGCCGGAAAATCCAGGCCGCGCGAAACCGTCGCCTGGCCACCCGTGGACTCATGAATGCCGTTGTCGAGCAAGATATGCAGCAGGTTCGATGGCTGTTCGTGGCCCAGGGTCGCCAGGGCACCCAGCCGCATCAGGGCTGCGCCGTCGCCATCCAGCACCAGCACGCGACGATCGGGCCGGGCTACGGCCAGGCCGAGGCCGAAAGTCGGCGCGCAACCCATGGAGCCAACCATGTAGATCTGGTTGGCGCGATCATCACAGGCAAACAGTTCCCGCCCGGTATAACCGGTGGTCGCGACCAGCAAATCGCTGTCTGTCACAGCAGACTGAACAGCCCTCAGCATGTCCTGTCGGCGGTAAGCAGGTGTCTGGCGCTGCGCGGATGCCAGTCGCGGCGCTGTGGCTTCCGGCACTGATTGCAGTGACACCGGCGCCACGCTGCCCTTGCGCATGACCAGGGCAAAGGGCCGTCCGCTGCTTTGCATTTGCGCCACCGCGCGCTCCAGCAGCGGCGCAATCTCGGCCGCTTCCGTGGGGAAGAATGCCCAGGGAATCTGCATCGTCTCCAGCATCTGGGTGGTCACCTGGCCCATCAGCTCATGCTGTGGCTCGTCCGGTGCGCCGCCCGGTTCGCCACGCAAAGTGGTAATTACCAGGATCGGAATACGGAAAGTCCAGGTCAGCGAGGTCAGCGGATTAACCGCATTGCCCAGGCCCGAATTCTGGAACATGGCCACAGCACCCATTCCGCCGAGGGAGGCACCGGCGGCAATGGCCACGGCATCGCCTTCATTGGCGGCACCGATGTAACGCAGCTGGTCAGAATCGATGACGTAGTTAATAAAAGGTTTGAGATAGGAACAGGGCACGCCGGCATACAAGCCGAAGCCATGCGCACGCGCTGCCTGAATAAACGCGCCGGCCTCAATCATGCAAAGCGGCCGGCAGCAACCAGATCTTCGAGGCTGTCGATGTCCAGCCAGTGACCGGTTGTATAGATCACCCGGATCTTTTCACCCTGTTCGACCAACTGATTGAGCAAGCTATGCAACTTGGAGCCTTGATGCGCGTTGTCGGCTGCCATCGCGGCCACGCTGGCCCGGAAGCGCGGCAAGGCCGCGGCCGAGACGCGCAGATGGCTCGTCCACTCCCCATGCCGCTGCTCAACGGCGATCTCTTCGCCCGCCTTAACCAAAGTGACCGGCCGCAGGAAAGCCTGGCGTGAATTGGCTTCGCTGCAGACTACGTAGTCCGCAGCGCGGGCCCGATTGACAGACGCTTGCCAGTCGGCGTCCACGGCAATTACGAAATCCGCATCAATCTCGGCGAGCCGGTCAAGAATATAGCGCTTGAAAATCACGTCGCCGAAGGACACGAACAGATCACTGTCATCGTCCGCGGGCAGCGTCTGCAAGGCGCAACTGAGCGAAATCAATTCGCTGGTATCCGCGTAGTCCGGGTTATTGACCGGTTGCAGAGACGGCAGATCAACGGCCTCGGCCTTGAACCCGGTAACCACGTGGACCTGCTTGATGCCGGCGCTGTTGTAGGCCGAAAGAATATGGCTAAGCAAGGGTTCGCCACGTACTTCGACCATGGCTTTGGGACGATTTGCCGTCAATTCGCCCAGCGCTGATCCTTGCGATGCCGCCAGAATGACTGCACGAGCCTGGCGACCCTGTTGCGGCAAATAGCGCTCCTCCGCAGCCTGCAGCTCCGAAGCCCCCTGCAGTCGGAAAATCTCTTTCACCGGCGCGATGCTGTCTTCAATGGACTGAAGGCTCTGCTCGCGATGCAGCGTTTCGGCACACTGCTGCATCACCGGGATTGCCGCACGCAACAGATGATTGGCCCAGATGGCGATCGAAAACCCCGCCTCGCGAAATACGTCGGTCGGCGTCGCGTAGTACTTGGTCGGCACGATGACGACGGGCGAACGATCCGCCCACTCCTGTTTAAACGCCAGAACCTCCGAAGGATTGGCTAATGCGCTGTGGATCAGGATGCCGTCGGAGCCGGCGGCGTGGTAAGCCTCGGCCCGCTTCATCGCCTCGTCCAGACCCCAGCCGGCGATAAAGGCCTCGACCCGGGTGATGATGCAGAAGTCATCATCGGACTGCGCGTCCTTGCCGGCCTTGATACGGCTGCAAAACTCGTCGATATCAGCCAGCTGCTGCTTGTTCCCGTCGATAAAGCTGTTGGTCTTGGGATACAGCTTGTCCTCGATGCACACGGCGGCCACGCCGCGCTGTTCGAGCTTGCGCACCAGCCGACGCACGTTATTGAAATTACCGTAGCCGGTATCGCCGTCGAGCAGGATCGGAATATTGCTGGCATCGGCCATGAACTCCAGCATCTCCAGTACCTGGGTCCAGCTGGCTTCGTTGCTGTCGCGCACACCGAACTGCGCCGACATGCACAGGCCGCCGGCCCAGATGCCGCGAAAGCCGGCCTCTTCGACAATCCGCGCACTCAGCCCGTTGTGGGCTTCCATCAGGAACTGCAGGTCCGGACTATGCAGTAACTCACGGAATGCTGCGGTCTTGCGGCCGGTAGGCTGCTGCTCGGCGTCTCTCATTCGCTGACTCTTTTGATTGCCCGGGGTCTAGACACGATAACGGTAATCCTTGCCTGTTTCGCGTTCGATGTCAGGCGGATAGCTGCTGAATTTGTCCGCGTAGTACCGTTCCAGCTGATCACCATCGGAGGATTTACCGTAGGTAATGTAGAGCACGCGCCGGCGCTCATTGGTCAGGTTGGCCGCCGAACGATGCGGGGCAAAGGAATCGAAAAACACCGCATCGCCGGGCTCGGCGGTAATCGGCTGGAACTCAACGCCGGCCAGGTCTGCATCATTCAACGGCGCCCATTCGCTGCCCAGCAAACCGCGATCATGCACCGAGGCGGCCATTTCCAGGCAGCCGTTCTCGAGCGTGGCCGGGTCCAGGGAAATCAGCGCGGTAATGTGCAGCTGGCCATAACGCGCCCAGCCGGCCTGGACATCCTGATGCGCTTCAAAGCCGCCGCCGCCGGGCAGTTTGAAATTGATCTTGTCCTTGAACAACAGGGCCGGTTCGCCGAATAGCTGGCCACAGGCGCCCTGCATGCGCGCATCAGCGGCCACGCGCGCAAAGCCCTGGTGATGGGCGACGACGCGCTCCATGCGATTGAGCAATCGCCGGCCATCATCCGTTTCTTCAAAATACATCCAGGCACCGCCCCGCCGTTCGGGCCAGGCCTGGGCTTCCTCGGCCCAGGCGCACAATTCTTCGGCCTCAGCCGGCGAAAAAAGACCCGGCACCACCAGAAACCCCGTGCGTCGAAAAGTATCGATCTGGTCCTGGCTTAGCGGACCGTCCACACTGGCTGCTTCCTCGGAAATCACTTAGGTAGTCTCTCTAAATAACTAATAATAATGATCTTTAGCGCATATACCCTTAGCGCCTGGCGGGAGAAAATAGCGCAGCGGAAATCGTCATCGGGCCGGATCTAAAGGCTTCCATCGGCTCGACTTCGCGACCCGAGTCGGACCTCGCACAGACAGCGAGGATTGCGCCTCGCCGAGACGCTGATTCAGTGCCTCGCTACATGTCGACGCCACCCTCGGATGATCCCGCGTGCGGCAAGCTGCCGCAAGCCGGCTGGCGCCTAGTCGTCGCCCTTGTAGCGCTCACCCTCGGCAAGCATCGCATCCGTGCCGATGACCGCATTGATGGCATCAAAATCATTCATGCGATCCAGGAAGTTCAGCGTCGAACCATCCCGCCTGAGCGCCTGCAGATACTCCTGCCCGGCAAGACTCAGAACACGCACCATGGCACCCGGAAAAATCACCAGCCGAAAACCCAGCGCAGCCAGTTCACGAGCCGGCAGTATCGGCGTCTTGCCACCCTCCACCATATTGGCCAGCAGGGGTACTTTCGGACTTAGCTCGGCACCCACTCGCGCCAGCTCATCACGATCGCGAGGCGATTCAACGAAAACCACGTCTGCGCCGGCCTCGGCATAAGCCGCACCGCGCGCCAGGGCCTCATCCAGGCCGGCCACGGCAATGGCATCGGTGCGCGCGATAATCAGTGTGTCGTCGTTGTGCCGGGCATCCTGGGCCGCATGTATCTTGCCAAGCATCTCGGCCTGACTGATCAGGGTCTTGCCAGGCAAATGGCCGCAACGCTTTGGCAGGGTCTGGTCTTCCAGCTGAATAGCGGCCGCGCCGGCACGCTCGTAGCTGCGCACGGTGCGCTGCACATTCAGGGCATTGCCAAAACCATTGTCAGCGTCCACCACCAGCGGAATCGATACACGCGCGCAGATATTCGCGATGGTTTCAGCCATCTCGCTCATGGTCGCGAGACCAATGTCCGGCCGGCCGAGCTTGGTAAAGGCCACGCTGGCACCGCCGAGATAGGCGCAGGCGAAACCGGCCTGCTCAATCAGCAGCGCCGTCAGGGCGTCATAACAACCAGGCGCCAGTAGTACCTCGTCGGCAGCCAGCGCCGCGCGCAGTTGGGCCGCGCTACTCATGATTTAATCTCTCCTGCCGCTATGCGCTGCTTCAGGTGCGGCAGCAGCCCGCCGGCCGACACCATGGCCAGCAAGTGTTCGGGCAGTCCGTTTACCGTGTAGGTCTGCCCGCTGGTCAGATTGTCGATCTTGCCGGCGCGCGCGTCGATGCGCAGCTGATCCCCGGCCGAAACTTCCCCGGCCGCCGGGAAAAACAACGCCGGGATGCCGAAATTCAGCGCATTGCGATAGAAGATGCGCCCGAAAGACACCGCCAGCACGGCACCGACGCCCAGGTGCTGCAGGGCCATGGCCGCCTGCTCGCGAGCCGAGCCGACGCCGAAGTTAAGCCCGCCGACCACAATGTCACCGGGTTTGACGCCCGGCGCGAATGACGGATCCACCGCCTCCAGGCAGTGTTTTGCCATCACCTCCATGGGCGCCTTGAAATACAGGCCCGGCGCCATGGTGTCGGTATTCACGCCATCCCCGAACACCCAGGCCCGGCCCTCCACCGACTGTAAACCTTCGCTCACTGCAGAAACTCACGCGGATCGGTAATCACGCCCGCCACCGCCGTGGCGGCCACGGTATAGGGAGAGCCCAGGTAAACCTTGGCAGAATTAGCGCCCATACGACCCTTGAAGTTTCGATTGGTGGATGAGATGCAGACTTCGTTCTCCGTGAGCACGCCGGCGCCCAGCGCCGCGCAGGCGCCGCAGCCCGTGGGCAACATATAGGCACCGGCTGCTGTGATGACTTCAAGGGTTCCGTCGGCGGCGGCATCAATCAGCACCTGCTGCGAGGCCGGCGCCACCAGCAATCGGGTGCCCTTGGCCACACGTTGCCCGCGCAACACCTCGGCGACCATATGCAGATCCGTTAGCTTGGCGCCAACGCAGGCACCGATATACGCCTGATCAACGGCGGTGCCCGCATAGTCACCTACCGGACCGGAATTGGCCGGCGAGTGCGGCGCCGCTACCTGGGGTGGCAGCACGCTGGCGTCAAAATCATGCACGGCGAGATAGCTGGCATCGGGGTCACTGCGCCACGCCAGTGCGTCGGCGGCCGGCTCCCGACCGGCGGCGCGTAATGCAGCCACAGTCGCAGCATCCGCCTCCACCACACCGGTTTCAGCACCCAGTTCCGCTGCCATATTGCAGAGCACACCGCGCTCGGCCAGGGACATCGCGCTGACGGTCTTACCACCGAATTCCACCACCCGAAATGCGTTATCAATGCCCAGTTCGCGACACAGCAACAACATGATGTCTTTGGCCGCAACTCCCGGACCGAATTCACCCTGCCAGTTAACCCGCACTGTCTCCGGAACCTGGATCCAGATTTCACCGCTGACCGTCACACCGGTCATTTCAATGGCGCCGAAGCCCATCATCAGGCAACCGAAGGCACCGCCCATACTGGAATGGGAATCGCCGCCGCAAGCAAACATGCCCGGCTGCAGAAGACCCTGCTCGGCCAGCAGCACATGCCCGATGCCGCGCATATCGAAGAATTTTTCGATGCCGAATTCACTGGCGAAGTCACGAGTAAGTTGCAGAATTGCGGCGGACTCTGCGTCGACGGCCGGCGTGAAGTGGTCCGAGACCAGCACAATCTTGTCCGGGTCCCACACACCAACGCCAAGTTCCTTCAGGCGTGGCCAGATCCGCCGCGGTCCGCCCGAATCCAGCAACATACAAAGATCGACCTGGCAGGTCAGGATTTCGCCGGGTTCAGCCTGCGAGCGGCCGGCCGCCCGGGCTAGGATTTTCTGGGTCAGGGTCTGCGTCATCGCCGCTACTCTAGCTTGACTTCACGCGGCGCGCCAAAACGCCTGCGTAACTCGCCATTTTTCCCCGGGCAGATGCCGCAAATGATTTACGGCGCAATTGCTGTTGACCTCGACGGCCGCCGCGGCCGGCCGATTCAAACGGGGCAGGTTGCCTGGTCTGGTAACATCCGCCTCCGCCGTGGGCTACGGGACCGGACGAGAGTCAATGCGTATCAGCCGCGCGCCGCGATTGAATTGAGGAGAAAACCAAAATGAGCATGAGTGAACGCAAGGTTGCCATCGTCACGGGCTCCGCCACCGGCGTAGGCGCAGCCGCCTGCATCCTGCTGGCCGGGCACGGCTGCAACGTGGTGGTGAACTACACCCGCAGCCAGAAAGAGGCCGAAGAAACCGCAGAGATTTGCCGCGGCAAGGGCGTCGAGGCGATTACGGTTCAGGCCGATGTATCCGACGACGCAGCCTGCCAGGCCATGGCGCAGGCCGCCGTCGACGCCTGGGGCCGGATCGACTACCTGATTAACAATGCGGCGCGCACCAAATTTAATCCTTTCCCGAAGCTGGATGGCGTCAACAAACAGGACTTCCTGGATATCTATGCCGTCAACGTGGTCGGCGCCTACCAGATGAT
The DNA here is from genome assembly GCA_963850255.1 of uncultured Gammaproteobacteria bacterium. Classification (GTDB taxonomy): domain Bacteria; phylum Pseudomonadota; class Gammaproteobacteria; order Steroidobacterales; genus J054. Next base: position 20,664 of record CAWKLL010000017.1, on the reverse strand, counting down.
TCGTGCCGTTGAACCGCACATGCGCAAACTGGGCAGCGGCGCCGTCGTTAACGATTCATCCATTGGCGGCGTCACCGGCATCGCTTCTTCGATTCCCTATGCTGCATCGAAGGCTGCGCTGAACCTGATGGCCAAATCGCTGGCGCATGTGTTGGCCCCGGAAATTCGCATCAACACCGTGGTGCCCGGCATGATCCAGACACGCTGGCTAAAGGGCGGTATGGGCGACGAGCAGTACGAAGCCATGCTGGAATCCACGCGCCAGCAACTGCCGCTGAAAGAAGTCGCCACGGCCGAAGACATCGCCGAGGCGCTGGTGTTTTTCCTGATCGGCGCCGGCGCGCGTTTGGTTACGGGCGAAACCCTGATCGTCGACAGCGGCATTCATATCGGCCAGCTGCCACCCTACTCCAGCGGTGAGGATTACTGAGCAACAACACCCTGAGGTGAGCAGCGGCATTCGACAAGCGCAGATCGGGCGCTATGCGCGCTGGTTCGCCTGGCGCTGTCGCTCTATCGCGATAACCCTCTGCAGGCGCTTGGAAAAGCTGCCTGCCTAAGGACTTGGCGCGGCTTTCTGCCGGCGCCCGGGTAACCGCCAGGCGATGCCGCGCTGCTTGGCATTTTCCGCCAGGGAATAGACCGCCGGCACCACCACCAAACTGAGCAGGGTGGAACTGAGCATGCCGCCGATCACGGCCACCGACAGCGGCCCGGACAATTCAACGGCCGTGCCGATACCCAGCGCCGGCACCAGCATGGCAAAAATAATGGTCAGTGAAGTCATCAGGATCGGCCGCAGGCGCCGCGGGCAGGCGCGCAGCAAGGCGGCATCGACATCATCGCCCTGCTCGCGATACTGGTTGGTCAGATCAACCAGCAAAATCGAATTTTTCGCCACCAGCCCGATGAGCAACACCAAGCCAACCATGGAATAGAGATTCAGCGTAGTTCCTGTTATAGCGAGAGCCGCGACGCCGCCAATAATCGCCAGGGGCTGCGCGACCATAATGATCACCGGCTGACTGAAGGAATTGAACTGGCTGGCAAGGATCATATAAACCAGCGCTATCGCCAGCAGAAAAATAAAACCAACGCCGCCAGAAGTTTCTTCCAGCTGCTCTGATCCGCCCTGCAGTCGAATATCGTAACCGGGCGGCAAAAATTCCCGCGCTGCCTGGCGAACCCGGTTAACCGCTTCGCCCACGGAAATGCTCGGATCGGCATAGAACGAGGCCGCGTATTGCCGATCCAGCCGGGTAATCACCGCCGGCCCGACCTGTTCAGTGAAACGCGCCACCGTATCCAGCCGCACCAATGCGTTGTTGGGGCTGCGCAGGTAGATTTTGGAAAGATCCGCCAGATCCACTTCCTCGCCCGCCTTGAGGCGAATGTCATAGCGCTCGCCGTCACCGGGTTCATCGGTGTACTTGGCCACATTCAGCCCACCGGCCAGCACGTTGGCTGCCTGGGCAATTTCACGGGTCGGCAGGCCAAGCTCCGAGGCCAGCTCGCGATTGACCTCCAGGCGCACCTGCGGCTGATCCAGCTCAAGATCCATATCGACGGCACCGAGCTCCGGATCCTCGGACAGCTTGTCGCGAAATTGCTGCGCCAGGCCGGCCAGGGTCTCAAGATCCGGGCCCTGCAACTTGAAACTCAGGGCCTCACCGCGATTGTTACCGGCAATGCCATACGGTGCCGGCAAAGCAACGATGCCCGGCACCTGCGCGAAGTCTTCGCGCAGGATCGGAATCAATTCATACTGCTTTATCGTGCGTTGCTGACGAGGAACCATCGTCACATAGATGAGCCCCTGGTTAACGCTGCCGGCACGGCCGCCGCCCAGCGTCGAAAAAACGCTCTCAATCTCAGGGCGCGCCAGCATAATGTCTTCGATCTGGCGCATGCGTTCGTCGCCATAGGCCAGGCTGGTGCCGGTGGGCGTGCGAATGGTGACCTGGAACTGACCTTCGTCCTCGGGAGGGAAAAACTCGAAGCCCAGACGCATGAACAACAGCGGTGTGGCCATAATCACCAGCAGGGCCATTAACACCACGCGCCAGCGGTGCTGGAGGCTCCAGGCAATACTGCGCTGATAGGCCCGTTCCATCGCGTCCAGCCATACCGTAAGGCGTTGATAGACTGCCCCGTGTCGCGGAGCCTGGCGCAAAAACCGCGAACACAACATCGGCGTCAGGGTTAGTGAGACAAACAGCGACGCCAGCACGCCCGCCGCGACAACCACGCCGAAGGAACCAATGAGCTTGCCGGGAATCCCGGGCACGAATAAGACCGCGGCAAAAATGCAGGCGATGACCAGGGTAGAAGCGACAATGGCCAATTGCACTTCGCGCGCCCCGTCAATGGAAGCCGTCACCCGATCCTGGCCCTCCTCCACCCGACGCTGAATGTTTTCCAGCACCACGATTGCATCGTCCACCACCACACCGATCAGCACTAACAGCCCCAACATAGTGATGGTGTTCAAGGAGTAATCCAGGAAATACATGACCACAATCGCGCCAAGCAGGGACACGGGGATCGCTGCAACGACAATCAGGGTGGCGCGAAAATTCCTCAGGAACAACCAGACCACCAGGCCGGCAAACAGCGCACCGTCGACCAGGTGTTCTTCCAGCGAGGAAATCAAATCGAGGATGTAAATACTGTCGTCGCTGGAGATAGCGAATTCGATTCCCGGCGGCAGATTGGGAATGATGTCGCGATTCAGACGACGCTTGATTTCATTATTAATCTCTACTGTATTGCGACCGGCAATTTTGACAATGCCGAGACTGACGCCCGGTTCACCGTTGAAGCGTCCGACCCGCCGGGCATCGGACAAACTGTCTTCGATGCTGGCTACATCACGAAGGTAAAGGGTTACGCCGCCGCGCGAGCCAACCACCAGGCGCTTGAGCGCTTCCGGGTCGTGATACTCAAGGTCCAGCTTCAGCAGCTGCTCCTTATCGGCACCGACCAGGTAGCCGCCGGGCAACTGAAAATGCTCATTTTTAAACGCCGCGGTGATGTCCTGGACGGTAATCCCATAGGCCGCAAGTCGCTCAAAATTCAGGTTTACGCGGATGGTGCGTTCACGTTCCCCGCCGATGATCACCTGGCCCACGCCGTCAACCGTCTCCAGCCGTTTCTTCACCACGGTTCGAATGAACTGATTCAGCTGCTGAATCGTTCGATTGCCGTAAATGGAAACCCAGAAAGACGGAAACGCGCCGGTTTCCGACTTGGAAATAATCGGCAGCTCGACATCTTCCGGCAGGTCGCGCTGCACCTGGCTGACTTTCGACTGCACCTCGTTGAAGGCCACATCAATGTCTTTGCCCAGCTGGAAAGTCGGCGTAACGCTGGATTGCCCGGCAGAGGTTATGGATTCCAGCTGATCTACCCCGGAGACACTGCTGATGGCGCCTTCGATAATATTGGTCACACTGGTATCGACGATTTCGGGATTGGCACCGTCCAGTAGGGTCTGCACGGTGATTTTGGCCAGGTCAATATTGGGCAGACGCTCGATGCCGATGCGGTCATAGGCCACCAGGCCAAGCAGCACAATCAGCGCATTCAGCATGGCGGCAAACACGTAGCGCTGGACGGAAATCCTGGCCAGGCTCATGTCAGCGCTCCGTCACTTCAACGACAGTGCCGTCGGTAAGGAAGCCGGCACCATCTACCACGACCTGCTCACCTGCACTGATGCCGTCGAGCACTTCGACCATGCGACCACGGCGCTCCCCGCGCTGCACCGGTCGCTCACTCACCCGGTCGCCCTCCAGCACATAAACGACATCGCCAGCAGGCCGCCTCACCACGGCGACCTGTGGCAGCAGCAGGGAATTTTCGCGCACACTCAGTACCAGTTCGGCGCGCACACTGGCACCCGGCCGCCAGGCGCCCGGATTGTCGAAATCAACAATCACGGTAAGCGATCGATTGGACGGGTTTACGCCCGGTCGAATGTCGGTGATGGCAGCCTCGATACTTTCATCGCCGGCCGCCGCTGAGCGCAGGCGCACCAGTTGTCCGCGTTGAAGATCGGGTGCACGGTATTCGGGGAATGGCAGGCGCACGCGCAGGTTCTCAATGTCCACCAGTTCAAAGACGATAGTCCCCACCTGCACGTAGTCGCCCACATCGATATTGCGCAACGCAACTTGGCTGCGCACCGGCGCACGCAGGCTGGTTTCTCCGAGCCGACGGTCTGATTCCGAGACCCGGGTGCGTGCGCCAGCCAATTGTTCGCGCAAGGCATCGAGTTCTGACTGAATGCTGTCCACCTGATCACGGGCGACGAGATTTTCGGCGAACAGCTGGTTCGCACGGTCAACTTCCCGTTGCTGCTGGCGCAACAGGGTTTCGAGGCGACGGACTTCGGACTGTTCAGCGGCCTGATCAAAGCGATACTCATCGCTGTCCAATTCCGCCAGGGTTGCCCCGGCTGCTACGCCCTGGCCTTCGTCCACCAGGACCTGGAGAACCTGGCCTGAAACCTCAGCGGCCACCTGCACGGAACTCCGAGTCTCAATAATGCCAACCGCCCACTCCGTCTGTTCAACGCGATCGAGCTCTGCGGTCGCCGTGGTCACGCGAATTACGCGACCCTGGCCGAATGCGACACTAGTTGCCGCGCCCAGCAGCAACACAAGAACAAGCGGCGCAAAGCGAATTAAGTGGGTGTTCATGCTGTAGATCTGGCCAGCCTTGCCGGGAAATATTCCCAAGTCTAAGACCGACGGATCGACCGGGTTGATTCCTGCCCGTCGCAATCCACTGGATGGCGACAGGCAGACTAGTCCTGCAGGCGCAATTCTTCTTTGTAGCCAAACCAGCGACTGTTATCGATCAGTCGCAGCCAGGCCGGGCTCAGGCGATAGAAATTAGTCGCCTTAAGGCGCGCCGCGATGGTTTCTTCGTTCTTATCGCGCGGCTGGTCGAACATGGCACGCACATCGGGGAACTTGGCCAGATAAAGCTTGAGAGCAGCCAGCCGCGCAACGCCGGTAACCAGGCTCACCTGACCCTCCAGTTGCACGCCCCGCACCTCGCCCCAATTATCACAGTCGGGATTAACCGCGCCGGCGACCCGGCTGTTGGCGGTCATGTCCTTGCCGTGCCGGGTGCGATGGTCAGAAACGAAAAACAGATTCAGCTCGGCATCGCTGGCAAAAAATACGGTGGCCGCCCAGGGTTTATTGTCATCACAGGTCGCCAAGGTCAGGGTATTGTGCGCGGCGAGGAACTCACGAATGCTGTCGCGGGTTTCATCTGTCACGGTTTTTTTGTCGCCTTACCGCGCTCCGGACCCACCCAGCGCTTGACGATACCGCTGTCGATGTCGAACAAGTCGAGTACACGTCCGACCGTATGATTAATGATGTCATCAACGGTTTGCGGATCGTTGTAGAAAGCCGGCATGGGCGGCACCAGGATACTGCCCATTTCAGCCGCCGCAGTGAGCAAGCGTGTGTGACCAATGTGCAATGGCGTCTCCCGCGGCACAATCACCAGGCGGCGTTGCTCCTTCAAAACCACGTCGGCCGCGCGCACGATGAGATTGTCGGCAAAGGAGTTCACTACCCCTGACATGGTCTTCATGGAACAGGGCATGATCACCATGCCGCCGGTCTGATAGGAACCACTGGCGATGGAAGCAGCCAGATTCTGGTCGCTGTGCACAACATCAGCCAGCGCCTCGACATCTTTCACATCCCACCGGGTTTCCAGGGAAATATTCAGTTTGCCGCCGTTACTCATGACCAGGTGGCTCTCCACGTGGTCAATATTTCTGAGCACCTCCAGCAGCCGAATGCCGTAGATCACCCCGCTGGCGCCCGATATCCCAACTATCAATCGCATATTTCTTCCCAAAAGCGACCCGTTTTCGAAAGGGTCAGCTGTAGTTCGCTGATGGCGAATCCGCAGATTGCCCGAGTGCTGATCATACTGGCCCGCGCCCGGCAGGCGAACCCGTCGCCGACAAGGACCGGATCCGGACGCCCCACCCTGCGAACGAACGGACCACTTGATTCGCCGACAGACTCGCGCCGAGCGAGCATTTGCTATGATCCGCGCGATCTGCACTACGAGCGCTCGGCCCGGCTAGGGGGGGACCGGCTCGTCAGCAAACAACCCAGCTAGCGATATCGAGGGAAACGCTCATGAATTTTGCAAGGACCGCTGCCCTGATGGGGGCCCTGCTTACCGTTTGGACCAGCAATGCCAGTGCACTGGACTATCCCTCGGGCTTCTATGTCGAGGGCGCCCTGGGCCTTGCGCGCGTAACCACTTCGGCCTGTGATGGCCTACCGGGCACATTCGGCAGCCAATTCAGTTGCAAAGATAACGATGCCAGCTGGGAGCTCATTGCGGGCTGGCAACCCTTCAAATGGGCGGGCATCGAGGCCGGATACGTCAACTTGGGCGAAACCACGGCCACAGCAGGCGGCACGACGCTTAAGGCATCGGTCGATGGCGGTGTAATTGCAGTCACCTTTACCGCACCGTTTGCAGAACGAATCGGACTCTATGGCCGTGCGGGCGTTTTCGTGTATGAAGGTGAACTGACTGGCCAGCTTTCCACCATTCCGCTTCCGCCAAGTGTCAGCACACCGATTACGGATGACGACACTGCGGCTGTATTCGGTCTTGGCTTTCGCTGGCCCCTGAGCGATAACGTGGGCATCGGCCTGCGCTGGGATCGATACTTCGATGTCGGCAACGACGATGTATTCAGCGGCGGTAAATCCGATGTTGACAACTTCTCAGGCCGGCTGATGTGGAATTTCTGATTGCGGCCGCTTGGCGCCGGATTTGATATGAGTATGAACGACAGCGAGTTTCGCGACCATTGCGCTGCGGCCGCGATCAGCGGTCTGGTGACTCGTTATGCGGACGATCCGGATACCGAATTGCGCCATCACTATCACCTGATCTGCATCGAAGCCTTCCGGCTGGCCGAGGAAATGGTCGAGCAGCGACACAAAATCGAGCAGCGCGCCGGGCAACAGAACCCCTAGTCCTTGCGGCGATCGCCCGCTCGCTTCGCCTTCGGTGACTGCAAATCCGGCTCATAGCCGGCCAGCGGCGAGAAGCGCAGGCGCCGGTCCTGGCTGTCGCGGCGATCATCCGTCGGAATCAACAAGCATTCGCAACGGCTGGCATCACAACCGGAAACAGGCAGCCGCGGTGCTTCCTCGCTGAGAAATCGCTGATCGCGCAGCGCGTTGGCAAAGCGACAGGCTGTCGGACCAGGTCGGAACACAACCCCGTAGTAATGGCGAGGTCGACGCGCCGGTCGTCGGTTCACAATGGGTTTAGGCGGGGGCTTTTCCCTGCGTCGCAGCAAAAGCCAGGCCAACCCGCCGATCATCAGCAGCAGCGCAGCACCTGCCAGCAACCAGATGGGACTCATGGGCCGGCCTCCGTAGTGACTCTGGGCAGGCCTTTCAAAAACGGCCTGGCCAGAAAATTGGTGCCGGAGATAGGAGTCGAACCTACGACCTTCGCATTACGAATGCGCTGCTCTACCAACTGAGCTACTCCGGCCCGGGCGCGGAGTATAGGCAATGGCCTGAACAGCAGCAACGAAACACGCACCGGCAAATAGCTTTCGGCCAAAGGCCTGACGGGATTGTCAGTCGCTCCGATTGCGGATTCGCACCACCAGCTCGAGACTCTGTTCGACGGTGCCATCAGGTAAGCCCGGCATATTGTCAATCTGCAATCCGGCGGCATCAAAATCGATCAATTCACCCGTATCTTCGTTGTAGAAATGGTGATGCGAGGTTGTGGTGGAGTCATAGAACAGTCGGCTTGGATCGACTGCCACTTCGCGCAGGATGCCCTGCCGGGAAAACAGGTTGAGGGTGTTATAGACCGTTGCCTTCGATACGGAACTGCCCACCGCCCGCAAGCGGCTGATAATCTGCTCCGCGGAAAGATGGCAGGGCCCGGCCAGAATCACCAGCCCGACCTCCAGCCGCTGGGGCGTAGCCTTGACCCCATGCTGCATCAATTTTTGGGCGACCTTTTCGCGTTGATCCAAAACCAGCTGCTCTAATGAGAAGTATTCTCGGTAGATAATAGCCAAGCGCCGCACCAGGCCGCAATGACGGGCCGCGCAAAGCGGTCTTCAGCCAATCATGCCCTATTAAGTATAAACAGGCCTCGCAGCCTGCCTGCCTGCGGACCAATATGCCTGACCGCAGCAATTCTCAGCCGCCACCCCGTCCATGCCACGCCACCCTACCGGAAGTGCCCGTTCAAAAGGCTTAAGCCTGTTTGAGGGTCTGATTGCGCTGCTGATCGGCAGCATCCTGCTCACCCTGTCGGCCGCGGCTTTTCAGCGCTGGATCCGCGACGCACAGCTCACCGCCGTTATTAATGATTTTGTTGCGGCCGTTCATCTTGCGCGGCAAACCGCACAGACGCGTGCCTTGCCGATTACGCTATGCCCCAGTACTGACGGCATACGCTGCGATGAGGCATTGGACTGGTCCCATGGCTGGCTGATGCGCGTCGGTGAGCCCCATCGGCCGGTGCTGGACGAAGGCGATTTTCTGCAGCGAGGCAGCGCTGTGGCTGCTCAGAAAATCCGCGTAACCGCGAATCGAAGCGCCTTTTCCTTTCGCCCGTTCACGCTGAGAGACACCAACGGCACACTGCAGTTTTGTGACCGGCAAGGTCTGGCGCGCGCCAGACAGGTCATCGTCAGCCCGACGGGCAGACCTCGTCTGGCCTATGGGACGACTTCTAAAGCTTCTGGCAACTGTGCCCCATAAATACATATTTTTTATGCATTTTTTTCATTCGACTTCTAGAGCCAACCGCTTGTCTGAAGCGACTTGTCATAGCGTGGCCGACAGGGAATATTGTCGTCATGGGCAAGATGCACGCAGAAGGCGTCACCCTCATTGAGCTGCTCGTGGCCCTGTCTATTCTGGCCATTCTGCTGACTCTGGGGGTACCGGCATTTAATGGGCTTTTGGATTCAACGCGCATGAGCGCGGCGTCCAATGACGTGGTTTCTTCCCTTCATCTGGCCCGCAGCGAGGCCATTAAGCGGCGCAGTCCCATCACGCTGTGCGCCAGTGAAAACGCGCTGAGCCCCAACCCGAGCTGTTCCGGCGCCGCAAATCCGGGCAGCGGATGGCTGGTTTTTGTTGACGACGACGGCGACGCCATCGTCGACGCAGGCGAATTAGTTGTCTCGGCCCGGGGCCCGCTGCTTGAGCAAATTTCCCTGAATTCTGCCTGGGGCAACGGCGGCGACGGCGCGCCGTTTTATGCCGGATTTGGCAGTACCGGACAACGTCAGGATCATCCGGCGGCCGGCTCGCGCAGCCTGGCCAATATCCAGCTCTGCGACGAGCGGGGCAATACGGATACCGGCGGTGGCATTGCCGCCGGACGCTGGGTGCAGCTCGCACCGACCGGGCGACCGCATCTATATCGCGAGCAGGCGCAAATACAAGGGCCAGGAAACCCGCTGGGAGGCTGTTGAGCCGTGACGCTACTAAACAACGCCCGCATTCGCGGCTTTACCCTGGTAGAGGTATTGGTTGCGCTGGTGGTACTGGCGGTCGGCATGCTCGGCATCGCCGGACTTTACGTTGAAAGCCTGCGCGCAGGCCGCACTTCCATCTTTCGTACCACGGCGGTCTACCTCGCGGCGGACATGGCCGACAGAATTCGCGCCAATCCCCAGGCCGCCGCTGACTATGCCGGTGTCGGTCCCGGCAGCAACGCATTCAACTGCGTCAATGGCGTGAACATCTGCAGCAGCACACAAATGGCCCAGGACGACTGGTTCAGCTGGCAGCAAAATGTCCAGGCCCGCCTGCCGCAAGGGTCACTGGCTAATATCGTCGTGGCCCCCGTCGGCCCCATGACCCAGTACTCAATCACCGTGCAATGGCCGGAAACCGGTCAGGATGTTCCAGCCAGCTACACCCTGATCATGCAGCTATGAGCAAAAATTTACCCGCAGCGGGGCATGACGCTAGTCGAACTGATGGTCTCCATGCTGATCGGCAGCATCCTGGTCGCCGGTGCGATCACGGTATTCGTGCAGAGCCGGGCCAACTATCGCACCGCAGACAGCATAGCCAGGCTGCAGGACAATATGCGCTTTGCCCTGGATACCCTGGAGCCGGATATTCGACTGGCACGATTCTGGGGCCTGATCAACCAGCCCGATCGCCTGCAGCTGCCGGCGGGTCTGCAGGTCAGCTGTGCCGGGGCCGACCTGGCCACGGCCACGGACCTGGCCTTTGGCAATCTGACCAGCGCGGTAGAAGCGCGCGACGACAATTATGATCTGGGCTGCCCCGGCACACAGCCGCGAGCCGGCTCTGATGTGCTGATCGTTCGCCACGCCAGCGCGCGCAACACCGCACCGAATGCCGGCCAGGTGCAGGTAGAAAGCAACCCCAGCAGCGCCAGCCTGTTCGATACGGACCTTGCGCCTGGTCTGGACGCCCCGTCAGAAATCCGCGATGTGGTGGTGAATGCCTATTATGTCGGTCAGTCAGGCTTTGACCCGAACCTGCCGGCTCTGCGCCGGCTTAGCCTCGTCGACGGTGGCGCTGCCGGTCAGCTGCAGGATCAGGAAGTCATTCCGGGCGTGGAAAACCTGCAGGTGCAGTTTGGTCTGGACTCCAATAATGACATGGCCGTGGACCGTTACGTCGATGGCGATAACCCGCTGGCTTTGCCGGCAGCCGGCTCCCGCATCATGGCGGTGCGCCTCTGGCTAGTTGTTCGCAGTGAAACCAGCGAGCTCGGACAGGGATTCAGCGACAACGCCGTTTACCTGCCGCCGGACGCCGATCTGGCCGCCATTCAGCCGGGCGTCACACCCGGATTTCCCGCCGAGTTTCGGCGTCTGGCTGCCAGCAAAACGATTTTTCTCCGCAACGCGATGGACCCACCCGGACCATGAACAGCTATATCGCCACAGCCGCCCGTCAGCGCGGCGCTGCCTTGATCGTCGGCCTCATACTCTTGCTGGTACTCACAGTGCTCGCAGTCTCGACCATGCGCACCGCGGCGCTGGAGCTGGTCATGGCCGGTAATGTGCAATACAAGGAAAACGCTTTTCAGCTGGCCGCCAGCGGACTGGAAACAGCAGTCCAGCAAACCCGCACTAATGCAATACCGTTATCGGCCATCGAAGGCTGGCAGCAGAACCTGGGCACCACGCGCCTGGAAGGCCTGTCCGGTGAGTTCGATACCCGTATTCAATACCTTACCTCCGGCACGCCCTATTCAGGCTATAGCCCTTCGGAATTCGAGTTCCTGCATTTCCAGATTGACGCAGAAGGCCGCACCGACCAGCGCGGCGCACGTTCCTTGCAGACCCAGGGCATTTACCGGGTCAGTTTCAAAGACTGACATTGCGGAGCACATTTATGCAGCGAGCAACAACTGCGATGACAGCCATGCTGATGCTGGCCGCCATCCTGATTATCTGGAACAGCGCCGCACAGGCCGAGATCCTGCTCACCGAAGACGCCATCGAAGTGCACACGCGCAACGTTTATTGGGACGGCCTGCGTGCCGGGCGACTGGTCGTGCGCCGCTGCGCCGATTGCGAGGCTCGCAGTCTTAGCATCGACGCCAGCACTATCTATGTAGTTCGCGGCGTAGGCGAATATGACGACGCGCGGCTATTCCTGAAACAACTGCGCAGCGCCCAAATACGCAATGGTGTTGCGGGCGTCTACCTGCAGCGCGGTACCGACCGGATTAGCCGCATTGTCCTGTTGCCGGCCCAGACGAATTGAGGTCTAGCTAATGCATGCCCAGCAGATTTTGTGTCGCACGGCCCTTAGCCTGATGCTCGGGCTGGCCACTGTTGTCAGTCTCGCCGACGATACTGAGTTATTCGTGACAGGTTTTGATGCGCCAGCGTCCTGCGAGAATCCTAATGTGTTGTTCATGATCGACACATCGCGCAGCATGGACTCTGAGGTGATGACCCAGGTCAGCTGGAACCCGGAGCAGACCTTTAGCGGCTGCTTCGACAGTAACTCTTATTACTATTCTGCCACCGGCGATCTGCCGGACTGCAATTCCATATCGTCGTTTGAAAAATCCCTGAATCGCTGCGCCACCGCCGGCGAGCGATTGCGCCTGGTGGGTCGTTACAAAAACCTATTTCGCAGCTACGACGCCGAGCGCCAGCGCTGGGAAGTACTTGACCCGCTCGACAACGATGGCCCGGTCGAATGCGAGACTGATAGCGGCGTGGACGGAGACGGTGTGAGTAGCCTGCCATTCGCAGCCGACGGTGAGGACGGACCCTGGGCCGCCACCGATGCCAGCGAGCCGGCCTGGGCTTCCGCTTCCAATGTCACGGTGTTCGACGGTAACTGGCTGAACTGGAACGGCAATCCGCCCACGGTGACGAAAACGCGACTGGAGGTCGTGCAGGAGGTCACCAACCAGGTGATCGAAAGCCTCGACAACATCAACGTTGGCATCATGCGCTTCAACCGCGACGAAGGCGGGCCGGTTATCAAACAATTGGAAGAAGTGCTGAGCAGTCGCGAAACGGCCCAGCAGGTCGTCGACGCACTGGACGCCGACGGCTTCACACCGCTGTCAGAAACACTCTATGAAGCCGGCCAGTACCTGGCCCAGCGACCGGTGGACTACGGCAACGTAGGGCCGGATCTCAGCGTGCCGCCAAGCCGCCTAAACGGCGCCGCAGACGGAATCAGTTATCGCTCGCCACTACTGACCAACGGGCAAAAAACCTTCATCGTTATCCTCTCCGATGGTGAACCCAGCGAAGACCAAAGTGCCGACGCAAAAATCATCAGCTTGCCCGGCTTCGCGCAGCTGGTGGGCGCCGACTGCGATGGCACTGGCGAGGGACGCTGCCTGGACGACATGGCGGAATATCTGTTTAAGGCTGACCTGCGCCAAACCGTGCCGGGTATTCAAAACGTCATTACGCATACCATTGGTTTCACCCTCGACCTTGAGCTGCTGCGCTCCACCGCCGAACGCGGCGGCGGCCGCTACTTTGTCACCTCTGACAGCGCCAGCCTGGCTGCCGCACTGACGGATCTGGCTGAATCGTTTACAGAAGAAGGCGGACTGTTTGCAGCGCCAACGGTGGCGGTTAACTCCTTTAACCGAACCTCGACCTTCAACGATGTTTTCCTGTCGGTATTCGAGCCGGCAGAAACACTGCGCTGGATTGGCAACCTGAAAAAATACCGGCTCGCCGTTGAGGCAACGGGTGATGCGGATAATCCGTTCAGCGTTTTTCTCGAGGATCAAAACGGCAACCAGGCTATTGACCCGGCCACGGGTTCATTTGCCGACAATGCCAGCAGCTTCTGGTCTGCGGATATAGACGCTGATAACCCCAGGCTCGGCGGTGCGGCTAGCCAATTGCCCGGCCCGGATGAGCGCCGCCTGTACACCAATATTGCCGGCGGCAATCTCAACAGCGCTGGCGGCGAGAATCGCGTCACCGTGGACAATGCATTAATTACGGCCACCGACCTTGGTGCACCGGAAGCGGAGCGCGACACGGTCATCAACTGGGCCCGCGGCCAAGATGTTCTTGATGCGGACGGCGACGGTGACCGCGTAGAAGCTCGCCTGGATATGGGCGACCCCTTGCATAGCCGGCCAGCCACAGTGGTTTATGGCGGCACCGAGCAAGCACCCGACACCACCGTCTATGTCACGACCAATGATGGCTATCTGCAGGCCATTAACGCTGCCAACGGCCAGGAACTCTGGTCATTTATTCCGGCACGCCTGCTTGACCGTTTGTATCCGCTATTGACTAACAATGTATCCGCCACCCGCCAGTATGGTCTGGACGGTGAAATTACCGTGCATATAAAAGACAACGACGGGCAGCCTGGCATCAGCGGCAGCGAACGCGTGCTGCTGCTGTTTGGCATGCGCCGCGGCGGTGAGGCTGTGTTCGCACTCGATGTCACCGATCGCAATCGACCACGGGTACTCTGGGAAGTTGACAGCGCTGATGCGGGCTTCGGCGACCTGGGTCAGACCTGGTCGACGCCGCGCGTCACCGAGGTCCTGGTTGGCGGCCAGGCACGGCTGGTAGCGCTGTTTGGCGGTGGCTACGACACCGGGCAGGACAATCGCAGTTTCCGCGAAGATTCGGCAGGCAATGCCATCTTCATGGTCGACCTGGTGAGTGGCAATCTCATCTGGAGCGCGGGCAACGACAACAGCCACGACCTGCAGCTGGATCGGATGCGCTTCTCGGTGCCGGGCGGGCTTGCCTTACTGGATCTGAACGAAGACGGCTTTACTGACCGCATTTTCTTTGGCGATATGGGCGGCCAGGTCTGGCGTCTGGACATCAGCAATGGCGCCGCAGCAGGAAACCTGGTGGACGGCGGCGTGCTGGCATCGCTGGGCGCTGCGGATTTGGGCCCGGCCCCGCCCGCATCCGAAGTCCGGCGTTTCTACACCACGCCGGATGTGGTCCCGGTAGTCACTAACAGCAAACTATTTCTGGCCATCAATATTGGCTCCGGATATCGCGCCCATCCGCTCGACAGCCTCGCCGATGATCAGTTTTTCTCTGTGCGCGACTTTCGCCCTTTCGCACAGCTGAGCAACGCAGACTTCGACAACCCCTACACCGTCGACCAGTTAGTCGACGTCACTAACAATGTAAACGCGGTACTGGATCCACTGGAAGCAGGTTGGCGGCTGCAACTGGTGCGTGGCGCCGGCGAAAAATCGCTGAGCGAGTCTGTGACTTTCGCCAACACGGTATTTTTCACCTCTTTTCAGCCAAACAATCTGGGCAACGCCTGCGGACCTTCCTCCGGAACCAACCGTGTCTACCAGGTTGCTGTCCTCAACGGACGTCCGCAGACTAATCTGGATGGCTCTGTAGACGATGACCTCACAGATACTGATCGATTCGTTACGCTGCAGCAGGGCGGTATAGCACCGCGCCCGGTGTTCCTGTTCCCCGATGATCTGCCGCCGGGTGAAGGCCCCGTGGTTCTGTCGGGCGGCGAAACGGTGCCTAACCCGCCTGGCGGTAATATCATCCGGAGCTTCTGGCTGCAGCGCGAACAACCCTGATGCAATTTACAGGCCGTGGCTTCTCGTTAATTGAATTACTGATCGTCGTGGTGATTGCAGCGATACTGATCAGTGTCGGAATTCCCGGTTACCGGCAATATGTGCAGCGAGCCAATCGTAGCGACGCCTCGGCGGCGCTTCTGCGCATTACAGCGGCGCAGGAACGCTTTTATTTGCAAAACAATCGCTACGCGAGCAACGCCGGCGAAATGGCTGCGGCACCCCCCAACGGCTTAGGCATTGCGGGCAGCGAACGGGGTTTCTACACCCTGAATTTGGCCTCGGATGCGCCGGCAATAAGATTCACCGCCACGGCCACACCAGCGGCGGGTAGCAGCCAGGCCGACGACACCGAATGCTGGACCTTTTCCGTCAATGAACGCGGCGTGCGCCAGGCGCTGAACCAGGCCGGTGATGCCAATGACGAATTCTGCTGGCGTTAGTCGCTGTTGCGCGTGAATTACAGCAACGCGGAACTCCAGCGTTTTAGTTAAGTTCATTCGCGACAAAACTGCGTCACCAAGTTCTTGCCGACGCCGGCTTAACAGCTGTTTACATAAGCCTGTGACGCAGTTCAAAAAAATCCCGCTTGGCAACTAGCGCAGGCCATCAGTCGCGCAAGCCGCGAAACACTGCCAATTCCCGCCATGATGCGCCCCATGAGATATCGGCGCACAAAAGGTTTCACGCTCATCGAACTGATGATCACACTGCTCATCGCAGCGGTGGTTCTCGGCGTCGGTGTTCCCAATTTCCAGGAATTCATTGCCAACAACCGCATGGCTGCGGCGACCAATGACCTGGTCAGTGTTCTGCACCTGGCTCGCGGCGAAGCCGTCAAAAGGCGGGCCAATGTCACCATATGCGCGAGTGCGGACTGGGATAACTTTGCTGTCTCCAGCTGCGCCGGTGGTGGTCGCCTGGCCGACGGCTGGATTCTGTTTGTCGACTGCAGTGCTGCTGCGCCCTGTGGCCCGCCAAATATACAGGTCGATGCCTTCGATCTGGTCCTGCAGGGACACGGGCCGATGCCGGAACAGATTGCCGCGCGTGTGACCAACGATGCCCCCGGAGCCGAATTTATCAGCTATGGAGCCACCGGCTTCCCCCGTAATGCAGCCGGCGGTGGTGCTGGTATCAACAATTTTCAACTGTGCGACCAGCGCGGCAACCACGACACGGGCGGCGGCGTTGCTGCCGGTCGCTGGATACAGATCTCCCCGACGGGTCGGCCGCAGATTTATCGTGACCAGGCCTACGTGCAAGGCGCACAAAACCCGATGAACGGCTGCTGAGGACGAACCGTGATACGGCTTAGAAACAATACTCGACATGCTCGCGGCCGCAGCCAGGCAGGCTTCACCCTGATTGAAACGCTGGTCGCCATGGTCGTACTGGCGGTTGGCATGCTTGGCATCGCCGCCCTTTACATTGAAGGTCTGCGCTCCAGCCAGGCCTCCGTGTCTCGCACCGTGGCCGTGAACCTGGCGGCCGATATGGCCGATCGCATTCGCGCGAACCCGAATGCACCTGCCGCCTCCTACGCAGGCGCGGGTCCGGGCGCCAACAATTTATGTGTGAACGGACCCGGGCCCTGTCTACCGAACCAACTGGCCCAGGACGATTGGTTCTGGTGGGGTCAGGATGTGCAGAACCGTCTGCCGCAGGGCGCAACCGCGCAAATCGTTGCGAACGTGGCGGCCGTCGCGCCCGCGACGCAGTTCGACATCGTCCTGGCCTGGCCGGAGCCGGGCCAGCAGGTGCCCGCCACTTACACCATGCGGTTTTCCTTCTAAGGGGCGGCCATGAAAACGACTGCAAACAAAACCTGGCGCAGCCAGACCGGTCTGACCCTGGTGGAACTGATGGTCGCCATGCTGATCGGCCTGTTCCTGATCCTTGGCTCCATCACCGTCTACGTGCAAAGCCGCACCAGCTATCGACTGTCTGACGGGCAGGCACGGCTGCAGGAAAATCTGCGTTTCGCCATGGACCTGCTGGAACCGGATCTGCGACTGTCACGCTTTTGGGGAAGGCATGCCGAGCCCGCCCTGGTAAATGTACCGGCA
Source organism: uncultured Gammaproteobacteria bacterium (assembly GCA_963850255.1). GTDB lineage: Bacteria > Pseudomonadota > Gammaproteobacteria > Steroidobacterales > J054. The sequence goes on along the minus strand of CAWKLL010000017.1, from coordinate 3,475 downwards.
GGGATCGGCATACAGTGCGCAGGCGCCAATGTCACGGCACTGGCAACAAACTTCGCACAGCCCATCACGGCCGTTGACGACTCCGTGGGCTACGCAGCGGTTATTCCCTGCCCGGCCAATACCGCAGCGAGACTGGATTCGGACACCGTAGTGGTACGCCATGTCACCAGTCAGCAGACGGCACCGGCCGGCGGCACACTGCAAATTCGCTCCGACCTCGGCAACAGTGAGCTGTTCGCCGGCGGCGCTAACCCGGCAGGTTATGGCTTGCTGGCTACAACCCACGACCTGGTCGTGAATATCTATTACGTAGACAGCGGCTCGAATCTCGACCCGACCCTGCCGTCGCTGCGTCGCTGGACGCTGAATGCTGCAGGCGTCCTGGTCGACGAGGAACTTATTGCCGGGGTGGAAAATCTGCAGATTCAGTTTGGCGTCGATGAAAACGGCGGCGGGTCGATTACCCGCTATGTCGACGGCGACGATCCGATTATCACGCCCGGCGCACCGGGCTTCCTGCCGGCCGCTGAAATTGTCGCGGTTCGCCTGTGGCTGCTAATGCGCACGGACCAGATAGAAGCCGGATTTGCCGATCAGGCGGTCTACACACCACTGGACGGTGACCTGGCCGTAATCAATCCGGGCAATGCCAACTATCCGGCCAACGTTCGCCGCCAGCAGATCACAAAAACCATTCACCTCAGAAACAACCGGTAATGATCCCGTGCAACAACCAAGATTAAATCCGCAACGTCAATCCGGCGCCATTCTGGTGGTAGGCCTGGTGCTTCTGCTGGTGCTCACCGTACTGGGTATCTCCACCATGAGCACCGCCAGTCTTGAGCTGAATATGGCCGGTAATGATCAGTTCTACGAAAATGCATTCCAGATTGCGGAATCCGGCCTGGACGTGAACATCGCTAACCTGAATGCCGGCGTGGGCGTACCGCCACCGCTTAACCCGGGCGTATGTCCTGCCTTCAATGCACCCGTTGCGGTGCCGAATATGGGCGGCACCGTATCGACGCGTATTTGTTTCAGCGGCGACATCCCGGATCTTTCCGGCAGCTCTAGCATTGGCAAGATTCGCCAGTATCACTTTATAACGGAGTCCCGGGGCGTATCCCAGGGTGGCGCCAGCTCATGGCATCACCAGGGAATATTTGTCCAGGGTCCCGACGGCCTTTGATTGAGGACCTTGTAATGATCAGGAACACACTGATAGCCATGCTTCTTGCCGTGACGCTAGCCGGGGTAGCGACAGCCGCCCTTGTCCCGCTGGAAGAAAACTTCGAACTGGGGCTCAATCAGGTCACCCTGCCGGCGCATTCCGCCAGCCAGGTGGTCATCCGCGAATGCGGAGACTGCTCGCCCCAGGTGCTGGCCGTTAACGGCAGCACAGTCTATTTCCTTGGACAAAACCAGTCCGTCTCCCTGGCCGAGATGCGCGCGGCAGCTGCCGACGTTCGCGACCGTGAATCGACGGGTGTCTATGTCTTCTACAAGCCGGAGACGGGTGTTGTCACCCGCATCGTACTCAGTCTCGCTCGCTGAGGCCGACGGAGGTCATTATTATGAACGCACGCACAAGTAAACGGATTTGCTGGCTCGCTGCTGGCCTGGTGATGTCGCTGGGCTCTGCGCCCATGGCCATGGCGGATGACACGGAATTGTTTATCGCCAATGCCGATCCGCAGGTCACCGGCGCACTGCCGAATATCATGTTCATTATTGATACCTCGGGCAGTATGACCAACGAGGTGCTGACCCAGGAAGACTGGGATCCGAACCTGACGTTCAGCGACTGCTATCGCAGTGATGCCTTGTATTTTTCGACTTCGGGCACGCAGCCTGGCTGCGGCAGCAATAACTACATCCCGAAGACCAGCAACCGCTGCGCCGCGATGCTGCCGGATCTGGCAACCTTCGGCCGCTACGACGATAACTTCCTCGCCTGGCGGAATCGCAGCGGGACCCGCAATGACCGTTGGGTAAACTTTGACGTAAGCCGCAACGGTCGGCGCAATCGCCCGATCGAGTGCCAGGCCGACTACGGCGTACACGGCAGCGGCGGCGCCAATACTTTCACCGCTGATGGCACACCGGGACCCTGGGCCCCTAGCGCAGTCTCGGCTCCGGCCTGGAACCAGGACTATGCCATCTGGGATGGCAACTGGCTGAACTGGTGGCGCGGTGACGGCACAGTCGCTACCACGCGTATCGACGTGGTCAAGGAAGTTGCGACTACGCTGGTAAACAATATTGACGGCGTCAACGTGGGCCTGATGCGCTTTAGCCGCAACAGCGGCAGCACCGATGATGGCGGCCCGGTTATCCAGGAGATGGTGCGGGTAGAAAATAACCGTCAGTCCCTGAGCGACACGATCGATGCGCTGCCGGCCGATGGCTGGACCCCATTATCGGAGACCCTTTTTGAAGCCGGGCAATACTTTGCCGGCCGCTCGGTAATATTGGGCAACGAAGGCGCGCCAGTCAGTGTCGCCGGATCACGTACAGGCGGTACGCTCACGTCAAATACTTACGACTCGCCGATGAATTTCCAGTGTCAGAAGAACTACGCGGTGCTGCTGACTGACGGTGCGCCAACGCGCGATACGGCAGCAGACTCGATGATTGAAGGCTTGCCCGGTTTCGATGCCGTCAATACTACCGGTGGCAGCTGCGATGGCAGCGGCCACGGCGCCTGCCTGGATGACATGGCCGAGTATATGTACAAGGCCGACATGAACGGCGATCTGAACGGAATTCAGAATGTCATCACCTACACCATCGGATTCACGGTGGACTTACCCCTGCTGGCCAGCACTGCGGCCCGCGGCGGCGGTGAATACCGGCTGGCGGATGACACCTCGAGTCTCGCCAACGTGCTGACGGAAATCGTATCTTCTATTCTCGACGAAGCCACGACCTTCACCGCGCCTGCGGTGCCGGTGAACGCCTTCAATCGCACCCAGAACCTGCGCGACGTGTACGTCTCGGTATTCGAGCCTACCGGGCGTTCGCATTGGCCAGGCAACCTCAAGAAATATCGCATCCAGAACGGCATTCTGGTCGGCCAGGACGGCAAACCCGCCGTAAATCCCGAGACCGGCTTCTTCTGGAACGACGGTGGCAACGAGGCCTTCAGCTTCTGGTCGGATGCCCCTGATGGTGACCGCGTGATCGACGGCGGCGCAGCTTTTGAACAGCCCATCTGGGATCAGCGGCCCGTCTACTCGAACATCACCGATGACAAGAACCTGGTGCTCAACCAGAACATGAAGAACCGGCTTGCTATCGGCAATGATGAACTCGATCCCGACGACTTTGGCATGGACGATGATTCGGAAGACGTTGTCGACGGCCTGGGTCTCAACCTGAGTGAGTTCGACAAGGTCGTTGCCTGGACGCTGGGTATGGATGTTGTGGGCCTGGAGGATGATCCGGCCGGCGGCCCCGATCAGCGCAACGCTAT
>CAWKLL010000016.1:0-121498 GCA_963850255.1 uncultured Gammaproteobacteria bacterium | reverse complement strand
ACTATGTCGCAGGCGGAGTTGGGTTCGAGTGACACCGGCTGGACCTGGCTGGTGGCGATCAACCGCACACTGCTCTACGCCAGCATGCTGCTGACCGCCGGTTCCGCGCTGCTGGTGCTGCTGATGGCCTGGCCGGCGACGCTGTGGCCGGCGATCGCCGCGCAGGGTCGCGTTGCCGCTGTGGTCGCTGCCGTGACCTATGCGCTGGCCGTCGGCCTGGGCGGCGCAGAGATGCTGATGGGCAGTGCCGGCGCATTGTTCTCGCTGGACACCTGGCGGCAGGGCCTGCAGTCGACACTGCTACCGAGCGCCGTCATCGGTATACCGGGTGTGCTGGTGTTGCTGGCCGCCTTTCGCAAGCCGGCAGCGGCGCCGGCCTGGCTGCTGACCGGCACGGCGCTGGCTATCGGCAGTTTCCTGGTCACCGGGCATGCGGCAACCGCCCCGCCGGTCTGGCTAATGGCGCTGACGGTCGCCGTGCACCTGGTCTGTGCGGCCTTCTGGTTCGCGGCGCTGCGGCCGCTGTGGCTTGGCACGCAGCTGGAATCCCTGCGCGAGGTGGGCAGCCTGATGCTGCTTTTCTCGCAGCGCGCCGTATGGACCGTGGGGGCGCTGTTCGCCAGCGGCCTGGTCATGACTTACGTGCAGGTGGAAACACCACAGAATCTGGTCGGCAGTGACTACGGGCTCCGACTGCTCGCCAAGATCGCACTATTCCTGCTGGTGCTGGGAATCGCTGCGCTCAACAAGACGCGTTACACACCGCAACTGGAAGCCGGCGAAGAAAAGGCTGCGGAGTCACTACGCCGCTCCATCCGTGTCGAGTACGCCGTGATACTGGCGATCCTGGTTGCCGCGGTCAGCCTGACACTGCCGTCGCCGCCGCGTACTGCGATGGCCGCGGGCGGGAATGCCGGCAACCCGGCCGAGATGCTGGTCGCCACCGGCGAGAACCGCGGCTATATCGTCCGCGCGGAAATATCGCCCGGGCGCACCGGTGCGAATATGGTGATGTTCAGCTTCACCGACGCAGCCGGCCAGCCGGCGGAAATGCAGCGCGTGGACACCATCTGGTCGCTGCCGAGCGCTGGCCTGGAAGGCGTCGAGCGGGCGGCGGAAAAAGTCTCGCCGATGATGTTCCACCTGAATACCAACGATCTGATCCTGCCGGGCAACTGGCAGATCATGGTCAGCGGCTACGTCGACGATTTCACCAAAGTGAATATTACGCTCAGCGCCGAGATCCGCTGACCGAAACTTCAGTTAACGCTATCGCTTTACCCGCCTGAGGCTTGCCGCCGCAAAAAAAACGGAATGTCGCAGCCTGCGTCCAGGGACGACCCGGTAATTCCATCGTCGCTGGCTGGTGCCATGCAGGCGGCTCGCCCGGATGCTCGCTGAATCGACGCGCCGGCGATCACCGGCTACCAACTGATAATTTCGCCGTTGTAACGGTACCAGCGTCCGGAGCCCTCCAGGGTGAGTTCGTCCATCACCTGCATCATGCCGCCGACGCTGGTATCCACGTCCACCATGCTGCGCCGCATTTCCGGCGACATGCTGTCCCTGTCCGGATCCGGTGTGCCGTAAGTGTTGACCACGCCCGGCGACAGCACGGCGACCGCGATGCCCTCGGCCATGCCGTCCAGGGCGATGTTGCGCAGGATCATGTTTAGCGCCACCTTGCTGGCCTTGTAGTAATACAGGCCACGATGAATGCGCGGATAGACGTCGAAGGACGCGACCACCGCGCTGATACCCGCAACTTTTTTCTGCTGTCCCGCGCGCAGGTTTGGCATCAGCGCTTCGGTGACCAGCAGTGCGCCCAGGGCATTGACGCGCATGAAGGTGTCGAACATCGCCGGGTCCAGGTCGCCGAATTTCTGGCCTTGTTCATTGCCGAGCATGCCGGCGTTATTGATCAGCACGTCGATCGGCTGGCCCTCGAGGCGTCGGGCAAGTGCCTTCACGGACTCCGGGTCGGTGACGTCGAGTATCTCGATCCGAATCCGGCCGGATGTATCCGCCAGGACCCGCAGGTCGCTCGCAGCCTCGGGCCGGCGCGCGGTCGCGATCACCTGCCAGCCGCGTTCAGCATACATCTCCACCCACTTGAAGCCGAGGCCGCGATTGCCCCCGGTAATCAGTGCGGTCGGCGCGTCAGCCGCGGACAGCGGCAGTGAAAAGGCGGCCGAAAAAAGTGCCAGCCATAGCGCAAACAATCTCGTCATAGGAGTACTCCCTGGAATTGCCCTGGCCGTCGCGCGTTGCTGCCCTCGCATACGGCCGTAGCGCGGCGCGGCATTAATTGACGGACCAGTCTGCCGCTGCCTCGTGTAGCTGACAAGTTCGCAAAGAAACGACCGGGAGCGTACTGTCGACAGCACCGGGCTCCCCACATCGCAGGGCGGTCAGCCTATACTCTGGAGCTGACAAGGCTGCCCCGATGGCGGAAAAAGGCGGTTACCCCAGGGAGATTTCCATGTTCGTAAAAAAACACATTGGCGCCGCCGCAGCGGCACTATTTGCAGCATTCGCAGGCTCGGCTGCCGCGCACAACGGACTCGATCTGAAGGAAGGCTGGGCCGGGTATTCAACACCCATGGTGTTGAGCGTCAATCATGGCTGCAAGGCCAGCCCGGTGGTGGGCATGCGCTTGAAAGTGCCCGATGGCATCGTCGATGCAAAAGCGGCCTACGATCCGTTCTGGACCATTGAGTACAAGATGCGCAAGCTGGACGAGCCGCTGATGATGCACGGCAGGCCGGTAACGGAAGTCGTGGATGAAATCGTATGGAAAGATCCAGTCCGAATTGTTCCCGCAGACGCCTGGTATCCCTTCAAGTTTCGAATGACCCTGCCCGATGAGCCGGGCAAGGTTCTGCATATCCGCAACATCACGGTGTGCGAAGACGGCACGGATCCCTACGTGGATTTGCCAGACGAAGACCTGGATATCAATGACCCGGAATTTGCCACCAAGGTCTGGGCATTCATGACTGCCACGGCAACCCCGGCGCCATTTCTGGTTATTCGTGCGCCTGAGAAAAAGCAATATCCCTGGGAGTGGACGCCGGCCCAGGCACGCGGTGATGCGCCAGCCGCAGGCCAGGGTCAGGCGCGCGCCGAGTAAATCGGTGCACCGTGGTGGCGAATTATCCGGGCATTGTTCGCCAAGCTCACTGCTGCAGGGCGCGAATCTCGGCGAGGTCTTCCGGCGCGATTAATCAAGCCTGTGCAGGCAGTCGCAGCGGCAAATCCCTGAGCCGCTGACCGGTAGCTGCAAAAACCGCATTCGCAACAGCCGGGGCAATGGGCGGTAGCCCCGTCTCACCGACGCCCATGGGCGGCTCGTTGGAGTCGACGATACTGACTTCAATTTGCGGACTGTCGGCCAGCTTGAGCATGCGGTAATCGTGAAAGTTACTCTGCTGGACTCGGCCGTCGATAAAATCTATTTCGCCGTGCAGTGCAGCCGTCAGCCCAAAAATAATGCCGCCTTCCATCTGCGCACGAATCACATCCGGGTTGATTGGTGTGCCGCACTCCACCACGCAAGTCACGCGATGGACGCGAATCCTGCCGTTGCTGACGCTGACCTCAGCAACCTGGCCGCAATAAGAGCCGAAGCAGGGATGCAGCGCCAGGCCCTGGTAGCGTCCCGGTGCCGGCCGACCCCAGTCGGCGGCCGCCACCAGCTGATCCAGCACCGCCAGCAAACGCGGCTGGTCCTGCAGGTGTCGACGTCGAAACTCCGCCGCGTCTTCACCCGCGCGTGCCGCCAGTTCATCAACAAAACTTTCAACCACAAAACCGTTATAGGAGTTACCCACCGCCCGCCAGATACCGACCCGAATTTGCGGCTCCCAATAGGTCATTTCCACCTGTAGATTGGGAATGGCGTAGGCCACGGTCTTGGCGCCGTCACCGGCCTGCCAGGGGCCCATGATCGGTTTTTGCAGACCAATCGCGGCATCGGCCAGCATGTCCGTGGCCCGTCCGGACAGCCACTCCGGCGCTACGGTGGCCAGCCCCACATGCATGATGTGCTGGCTGATGATGGGCGCCACCAGGTGATGACGCCAGGCATTAATCTCGCCGGTATCAGTCAGGCTGGCTTGCATACGGTGGCGCGTGGCGCTGCGAAAATAGTCAAAGCGGGTATCCTCTTCGCGCGACCACACCAGTTGCACCGGCCGGTCACTGTGCCGGGCGATCAGCAGCGCCTCGTTGACATAGTCGGTCAGCGCGCGGCGACCAAAACCACCGCCCATAAACGTTGAATGCACTTCCACCTGGTCACGCCGCAGCCCGAGCATCTGGCAGGCCAGTTCGCGTGCGCCGTCCGGTACCTGGGTCGGCAACCACATTTCGCACTTGTCCGGCGAAAGACGCACGGTGGCGTTCATGGTTTCCATGCTGGCATGAGCAAGAAACGGGGTGGTGTAGGTCACCGATACGTCTGCGCCGTCTGCAAGCGCGACGGTCACGTCACCGTCGTCACGCGGAACAACCGATTCGCCTTCATCAAGCAATTGGTCCAGCCGGGTCTGAATTTCTGCACTGTTAACGCCGGCCAGCGGACCCGGCGCCCATTCGGTTTTCAACAGGACAACGGCGCGATTGGCAGACCAGAAAGACTCGGCGAGGATGGCAACACCGCCCGGATACTCAACGATATCGACCACGCCATCCAGCGCGCGCGCCGCGTCAGCATCCACGCTGAGCAATTGATCGCCGGCGCGAGGCGGACGCGCGATCACCGCGGTGAGTTGCCCCGGCAGGCGGATATCGCTGCCGTAGCGCGTTGCGCCGGTGACTTTGTCGGGCAGGTCCGGGCGCGCGACGAACTGGCCGATCCAGCGGTAATCTTCCGAGTCACGCAGCGGCGGATCTTCCGGCACCGGCAAGCCGGCCGCGGCGCTGGCCAGTTCGCCATAGGTCAGCGTCGCCTGGGTAGCCGTATTGATTACTGTTGACTCGCCACTGCAAGCTACCTGTTCCAGCGGCAGCTGCCAGCGTGTTGCCGCGGCCGCCCGCAACATTTCCCGCGCTGCAGCGCCGGTACGACGAATCGGCAGCCAGCGCGTGCGCATGCTCTTGCTCTCGCCGGTGACCTGGCTCGGGTCCTGAAACAAGGGATGTATCGGCGCATGTCGCACGCTGATCTGATCGGGCCGCACCCGCAACTCTTCGGCCAGTAAGGTGGCGAAGCCCGTCATCACGCCCTGACCCATCTCGACTTTGTCGACCTGCAAAACAATGCTGCCACTCGGCGCGATTTGCAGATAGGCATTCGGCTGCAGTGTGCCGGGGCGCGCATCCAGCGGCTGACTGTCGGGTGACTCGCGCAGCAAAGAAAGCACCAGCCCGCCGCCGGCTACCACGGCGCTACCGGCCAGCAGTTTTCTGCGACTAAATTTCTTGTTCCGTGTGCTCATTTAACTGACATTCGGCCTTACCCGAGAATGACCTTACCCTCTGTGTTTACAGGCAAGGCCGGTGAAAGCCCGAATCAGCCAGCAGCTGCCGGGCTGACACCCGCATCAACATAAGCGCCAATAATCGGAATACGACAGGCATGCGAGCATTCCGCGACGGATCGGCACATCCGGGACGAGGATTCTAAGCTCCCCGGGCGGCCGACGCATGCCTGCGACGAGAAAATTCAGCCGGCGAGAATTTCCAGCGCTGCCCGTTCGCCGGATTCCATCGCGGATTCCATGCCGATTTCCTGCACGCGCGTGTGTTCACCGGCGAAGTGCATGCGCTCATGCGCGGCAAACATGGCCGGAACGAATCGATGCACGCTACCGGGGGCGAAATCATGGCGGCAGCCGGAAACAAACGTTTCTTCGGCCCAGCTATGACTGGCCAGTACTTCCAGCCGACCGCGCAGGGCAGGCCGCAACCGCAGCAGATCCTGTTGCACAAACTCGCCGCGCTGCTCAGCCGGCAAACGCCTCAGCAATTCGGCTTTGCGCCCGGCCAGCACGGCGACAATCATCTCACTGCCCTTGATCTGGCGATACAGATTGACCGGACCATCGGACCACAGTGACGGCGGGTAACCATCCTCATCCCAAAAATCACCAGCGCTCTGGCGCAGAAATACCTGGGTGGTATCCGCCCAGCGCAGGCTGGCCACAGCCTCCGCCTGCGGCCCGGCAAAGATCGGCTGCACATCAATCTGGCGCAGCAGCGGAAAGGGTATTGCCGAAACCACAAAGTCGGCGCGATGCGTCGAACCATCTGCGCATCTCACTGCCACGCCGTCCGCGGACATATCCACCGCCTTGACGCGACAACCCAGGTGCAGACCATCACCCAGCTGCTCGGCCATGGCGTCCGTCAGGCTGGAGCTGCCTTTGACCAGACGATCAACGCCGCCGCCAGGCCGACTGCCCGCCAGGGTCCGTGCCAGGGTCATTCGCAAGCCGTCCTGAAAACTCGGCAACACTGAAGTCTGGCGTGCGTCCGCCGCTATCAAGCCCTGGTTGATAAGTTCAAGCGCCGCTGCCGAAGCACCCTGGGAAGCCAGCCAGTCATGCACGGATACATCGAACTGCCGCGATTCGCTGCGCAGCCAGTCATCAGGTCGGCGCAGGGGATTCGATTGGGTCAGCAAGACCTGAAACAGGGCGGGCGGCGGGATCGATCGTTCGTCACCAATGGTCAGGTTGAACTCTGATTCCGGCCAGTCCTCGAGCCTGATCAATTGGCCACCAACCGCGAGCGCAAAGGCGCCGACCGGATCGCCGCGCGTTGCCAGGGGCACCTTCAGGCGGCGGGCCATATCCCGCACCCGCGCATATAGGGGGCCGACTTCAGCCGCGCCCAGTTCCGGACTGCCCGGGATGTCGCGGGCAGTCTTAACCCGCCCGCCGGCGCGCTGATCGGCCTCCAGAACCGTAACCCGGGCGCCGGCATCGGCGAGTATCAGCGCGGCGTTCAGCCCGGCCAGACCGGCACCAATCACCACTACGTCCGCCCGACTGGCAAACCCCAGTCGTGGCAACGCGGCGGCACCCAGACCTGCGGCCAGGCCGCCGAGCAAGCGGCGGCGATGTTGATCATGGCGTTGCATGGACTGGCTCCTTGTTTACCAGCAGACTCACACGCTGCCGCACCGTCGGCGAGCGGTCAAGCGACTATCGCTGGCCAGTCACAAGATCGCACGTAATAATCCGATCAGGCATAGATAGCGGGAGATCAAGGCAATGACGGCCAGCAACAGAACGAAACGGGCAGCCGACAGTTATAGCCGACGCCGCCTGCTGGCTGCAGGCGGTGCCGCCGGACTTTGCCTGGCCACACCCCTGCGCCTGCGCGCGGCAGAAAAAAGCGATGTGCTGGTGCTGGGCGCCGGCTTATCCGGACTCTATAGCGCCATGCTGCTGGAGGAGCTGGGCTACTCGGTGAGCGTGTTGGAGGCTCAGGATCACGTCGGTGGCCGCGTACAGACACGCGATTTCGGCGGCCATCTGAACGAACTCGGTGCCAGCGATATTGGCGTGCTGTACGCGCGGGTGCTGGATATGGCCCGCCGCCTGGAGCTGCCGGTTGTGCCCTCGACTATTCGGGCGCTACCTTTTAGTTACCACGTGGGCGGCGAATTGCTTAACCAGAATGAATGGGAAGCAACAACCGTCAACCGCAGCGTCGGCGACGAACGCAGCATTTCTCCGGGACGCCTGGAAAGTCACTTTATTAATGCGCTGAACCCACTCACCGAACTCGATGACTGGCTCAAACCGGAATTTCGTTACCTCGACGTTCCGCTTGGCGAATACCTTCGCTCCCAGGACGTATCGTCGGCCGCCGTTGAAATGATTGGTCATACCTATAACGGCAATGACATTGAACGGACTTCGGCACTCGCCATGTTCCGCGATGCCACCCGGGCCAGGCTCGGCATGGACGCCTGGCGCCAGCGACGAGATGCCGGCGAAGACATTGCCCCCCTGCGGCAGATCGAAGGCGGCATCCAGCGCCTGCCCGACAGCATGGCAGCGCAGCTCCAGCAGGAGGTCCGAGTGAATCAGCCGGCCGCCCTGGTTGAACAAACCGGCAATGAAGTCGTGGTTACCTGCCTGGACGGCAGCCGCTATCGGGCCAGCCGGCTGGTTTGCGCGGTACCCCTGCCGGCACTGCGAAACATCGAGTTTCGGCCTGGCCTGCCGGCCGCCCAACGCGAGGCCGCGCTGAACGGCGAGTACTACTCCACCAGCAAGTTTTACCTGCGACCCACCTCGGCCTTTTGGGAGGAGGATGGCTTTGAACCGAGCATGTGGAGCGACGGTCCGCTGGAACGCATTTTCGGGGTGACCGATACAGATAACGAAGTGCACACCTTGCTGGTGTGGATAAACGGACTCGGCAGTCGCCGCATCGATCAGCTCGGGCCTGCCGGGAGCAGTGAATTTGTTCTCGAGCAACTGGCCAGGTTGCGCCCGGCCTCACGCGGCAACGTGGAAGTAATGGGCCAGGTGGCCTGGGGCGCCAATCCGTTTATCGGTGGCTGCGGCTTTAGCTATGCGGCCGGCCAGGTCGGTGAGTTGGCCGAAGCGCTGCCGCAACCTGGCGGGCTGCTGCACTTCGCCGGCGAACATACCCGGCGCCGCGAGTACGGTATGGAATCGGCCATGGCCTCGGCCGAACGCGTGGTTCAGGAAATCGCCATGCTCGACTCGGAAGCCGGCGTTACCTGAGAAGGCCTGGCGCGTTAGCTAAATTCCGCGGCTACCCGACCCAGGCTGCCGCGCGCCCGGTTGCGCCACTCGGCGATAGCCACGGCGGTGTCGCGGCTTTCCGGGTGCACGCCGCGATAAGCTTCAGCCTCACGCAACACGCGTTCGATCAGTGATTGGATCTGCTCTGAAGAAGCGTCGGCGCTGACCAGATAGGCGCGCCATCGCGCGCGCGCCTCGTTCGACCAGGGATCGCGAGCATACGCGAGCACCACCTGCTGCAGCGCTGCAGCCGCACTCGGCGCCGGCCGGTGCGGATCCATGCCGGCCCCGGGATTGCCTGCCTGCGCGGGAGCCGCGCCGAGGCAAGCTACCAGACAGGCCATTAAGATAAATGTCTTGCGCATCGATTTCGCCTCTTGATTAGCCAAGGCTATGCTAGCCACTCAGGCATCACGAATCGCGCCGCGGTTCACGAATTTCAAAGCACTGCACGGGTCCATCGTGGCCGGGAGACCTGACTTATGAGCGCCTCGTTCAGACTGGTTATTGGCAATCACAATTACTCCTCCTGGTCCCTGCGGCCATGGTTGTTTATGCGAATGGCCGGGATCAATTTCGAATTAGTCCGCATCCCGCTGGATCAACCAGAAACCCGCGCTGCAATTGCAGCAAACTCGCCTACGGGAAGAGTGCCGGTATTGCTGGACGGCGAAGTCCGGGTCTGGGAATCGCTGGCCATTTGCGAACATGTGGCCGAACGCTGTGACATCGATGGCTGGCCGCAGGATCCGCCGGCGCGCGCTTTTGCGCGAGCCAGCGCACATGAGATGCACGCGGGCTTCAGCGCCATGCGTAACGAATTCCCCATGAATTGCCGGGCCCGGGGTCGTCGCCTGCAGGCTTCCAGCGCGGCCGCCGCCGATATTCAGCGCATCGGAGAAATCTGGCAACAGGCGCGCCGTCACTTCGGCGCCGGCGGCGATTGGCTGTGCGGGTCTTTTGGCATCGTGGATGCCATGTATGCGCCTGTCGCGATGCGCAGCCTGACTTATGGCTGGGAGCTGCCAGCCGAGGCCAGGGCCTATGCCGAGGCCGTGGCTGACAGTCCGGCCATGCAGGAGTGGCTGCAGGCCGCTCGCGCAGAAACCGAAGTTATCGCCCACGAAGAAGTCGGCACATAAAGCCGCGATACGGCCTGCATTGCCGCTGGATGAATCCCTCTGCATGCACCCATTGACAGACACATTCATGAGTTTCACGCTGACTTCATAGTCCAGCCATAAAACGAGCAAAACTATGTGGATTCGCAAGAGCCGTAAGGACCGCCTGAGCGGCAAACGATTGCCCCTCCCGACCCAGGTCGTTTCCAACGAGGAGTTCGAACCGCTGCCGCAGACCAGCGACCAGCGCCAGGTGGAAGAGTTAATCCTGTCCATGGCCGACGAATATGGCCGCCGATTAGGACTCTCGCGGCGCGATTTCCTGCTCACCAGCGGCGGACTGGCCACGGCTTTTCTGGCGATGAACAGAGTTTATGGCGAGAACTACCAGGTCAGCGAAGCGGAAGCACTGGAAGCAGCCGCCTTTGGCGAAGCCTGGCCCAAAGATCAGTTCATTTTCGATATTCAGACGCACCATGTGAAGGACGAAATCGAGGGGCCGCGAGCCTTCCGTCGCATGACCGGCAAGCTTGGTCTGAATCCCGCGCTACTGGAAATGGCACCGAACAAAGATGATTTGCATCGCGCGAATTATATGAAGGAAATTTTCTTCGACAGCGATACGGTCATGGCGATGATCTCCGGCGCAGTAATCGGCAAAAAGGAACACTTTGCGCTGAACTCCGACCAGATGGTGGAAACCCGCGACATACTTAACCGGGCGGCCGGCTCGCAGCGCATGCTCAGCCATGGACTGGCGGACCCCACGGATCCGGCCTGGCGCGACGATATGGACTACGCCGCCGAGAAGCTGAAGATCGATGGCTGGAAGTGTTACACCGGCAACCCGTAAGTCCCTGGCGTATGGATGATCAGGAGGTTGCTTATCCGTTTTTCGAGAAGGCCCTGGAAACAGGCATTCGCAATATCAGCGTGCACAAAGGCCTGCCTTTGCCCGGGCCCGGCCCGAAGGGTAAAGACAAGTACCACTACTGGAGGCCCGACGATGTGCTGGTGGCGGCCAAGGATTTCCCGGATCTGAATTTCGTGATCTATCACTCCGGCATGCGGCATATGGTTTCCAGCCTGCCGCCCGGCAAGAGCGGAATCGGCGAAGACGGCAACATCGAGTGGACCACGGAACTGGTGAAAGCACGCAAGGCCGACCCCAGCCTGACCAATGTCTACGCGGAACTCGGCACCGTGTTTGCTTTTTCGGTAGTCACGCACCCTGAAATCACCGGTCATCTGCTCGGCCAGTTACTCGACGGCTTCGGCGCCGGAAAAAATTCTCTGGGGCACAGACTGCATCTGGTGGGGATCGCCGCAGTGGCTGATCGAAGCCTTCCGACGCTACCAAATTCCGGAAAACCTGCGCGACCAGTTTGGCTACGCGGCCCTGGACGATGCAGCCCGCGAGCTAATTTTTGGCCTGAATAGCGCCGATCTGTATGGCATCGATGTGGCCAGTCAGCGCGCCGCCTTCCCGAAGGACCAGCTGAGTGCCATGAAGCAGGACTATCTCGACGGCGGCGCCATGCCCAGCAACACCGCCTACGGCTGGGTAGCCGCCTGATGTTGGGCAGAAGCTTTGCGCTGCTGGCTTGCCTGGTAATAGCAGGCGCGACGCAGGCTGAAGAGCTGATGGCCATGGACAGCGTCGACTGCGTGCCGACGGG
Organism: uncultured Gammaproteobacteria bacterium; assembly: GCA_963850255.1. GTDB lineage: Bacteria > Pseudomonadota > Gammaproteobacteria > Steroidobacterales > J054. The sequence continues at coordinate 109,966 of CAWKLL010000016.1, read as the reverse complement.
CGAAATGCGCGGCGACAGCGCGCGCGGCAAGGATGTGCATCTGGAGAACTGCGCCGAGTGCCATGGCGAAACGGGCAAGGTGGACGTGATCGTCATGCATATGGACGAACCGCCCAAAGATCAGAGCGACGTGGCCTATATGAACACCCTGAGCGATGAGTTTCTCTACCTGGCAATTTGCCGCGGCGGCATCGCCGTCGGTCGATCGGTGGTGATGCCCGCCTGGGGCGACCATCTGACCGATCAGCAGATCAAAGACCTGGTGGCCGTTATAAGGGATTTCTCGGACACCTGATCAGCGCGAGGAACCCCGCATGAGCAACGCCCTGCAACAACGCCAACCACTGCAAGCGCGAAGCTATCAGCACTTTGAGGCGCGTCCGGTTACCGGCACCTTCGGTGCCCGATCAGCGGGCTTGCAGATTGCCGATGCACTCGACAACGACGCCTTGTTTGAGGAACTGCATGCGGCCTGGGTGGAATTCCAGGTGCTGTTTTTCCGCGCGCAGAAACTTTCGCCGCAGCAACAATTGGCGCTGGGTGAAAAATTTGGCGAGATTCAGAAGCTCGGCTATGTAGGCAGCCTCGAGGGTCTGGAAGGCGTCTGGGTGCAGGAGTACCCGGATCTTATATTCGGGTCCGGTCAGCGACATCAATTGGCACGCAGACAGCTCATTTCCGCGCCAAACCCACGCGCGGATCGCTGTTGTTTGCCCTGGATGTACCTGCCGGTGGCGGCGATACAGTCTGGGCCGATCAATGTGCCGCCTATGCTGACTTGTCACCGGCCTGGCGCGACTTTGTCGACGGTATACAGGTCGTGCACGACAACCTCGCTTCCAATCCTTATCGCGTGTTCGACCAGATCGGCGGCAAGGCGCTGGGTGACATGCGTAAATTCCTGCCACCCACGGAACACCCGCTGGTCTGCACGCATCCGGAAAGCGGCCGACGTTTTCTATTTGCCTCCGAGTTAATGGCCCGCGATATCGTCGGCATGGACCGGCGCGAGAGCCGCGCCGTCCTGGATTTTCTGTTCAGCCATCAGACCCGGCCGGAGTACCAGGCACGACTGCACTGGGAACCCGGCACCCTGGCGTTATGGGACAATTATTCCACGCTGCATCGGGGCATTTTCGATTTCGGCCAGGCGCATCGCCTGATGCACCGGGTTTCCTTCAATACCGGCTGGATACAAGGCTTTGAGGATGGCTCCCCTGCGGCCAAACCGGCCGAATAGGCCCGACACTTGTCAACCGCAAAACTTTCCCGGCTATACTCGGCCCAGCACGGACCCGGCTACAAAGCAAAAACCACGGGATCACCGTCGCGGAATCTGTTTATCAATATTGAGAGGTTTGATTTGATGAAGATTGCCAACAAATGCCTGGGCCTGGTGCTCGGTTTGATGCTGAGCACCGGTGCTTTCGCCGGCATGCACAGCGAAGGTGATGACCTGCCCAAGGGCAAACCAGGCGACGGTCACTGCACCTTTATGCTGCAGAACCTGATGATGGATGCACCGGTTAAGACCTGCCAGGAACCGGCCAACGCTGAAGGTTGCGAAACCATCGGCGGCACCGATGACAACAGCGAAGCTGCTCACTCCGAAGGCGCTTGCCCGATGGAAGGTGCGCAGGCGATTTGCGACGTCGGCGACAGCAAGTATGTCTATTACGACGGCGAGCTGGGCGGACTGGAAATCGGTTGCGGCTTCCAGGGCGGCGATTGGATCGAGCCCTGATTTAGCGAAACTTAACACCGCCGGTTAGCGCCAGGCTGCATGCCTCGCTGACCGGCGGTTTTTTTATGCCCGGGCTAAACTGCTCATTGAATACCGCGCATGATCAGGTTAGGCAAGGCGGCGTTATCCCAGCCCGATGCCAGTGGTTGCATGCCGGCGAACGGACCGAGCCGCACCACCACCAGGTCGGCGCTGCGCGACACGTAAACACGCTGTCCGCCATAGCCCAGCAACATAAACAGGTCCTCGGCAAGGAACGGTTCGGATTGCCAGGCTGAGTCCGTCACCACCTCAGCCTGCGGCCCCATCCCGGCACCCAGCCAGGTGAAGTATCCGTAGCCGGCAAACTGCGGCGAGGGCCGGAGCATCTCCTCTAACCATTGTTCGGGTATCACCTGGCGACCGTTGATACGCCCGCCGTCCTTAAGCATCACGCCCACCTTGGCCCAGTCCAGGGCGGTAGCCAGCAGGCAGCAAGCTGTCATCGCTGAACCCCCGTCGCGATCGAGCCAGAGCTCAGCGTACTGTCCACCCATGGGATTCCACAGGCGCTCGCGCAAATAACTGGCGTAAGGCTGACCTGCCGCGCGCTCCACAAGGGTACCGATCAGCTGTGCAGCGACATCGTTGTAGTCGAAACGCGAACCCGGCGGGAATGCCAGCGGTGTGGCGAACAACACGGGCAGACGATCGCTGCTATTAAGAAAACGAAACGACGAGTCGCGCGGAAACGGATTCAGCGTAAACCGGTACTGCGCCAGCCCGCTGCTCATCTGCAACAGGTTGCGTACGCTGATCTCGCCACGCGGATCATTCTGCCATTCCGGCAAATAGCGGCTGATGGGATCTTCCACGGAAGCAATATGACCGTCTGCAATGGCCAGACCGGTCATCGCTGCCGTCAAGGTCTTCATCATCGACTGAGACTGGGTGAGCTTGTCGCGACGCCAGCCCTCGCCGTACCACTCAGTCTGAATGACACCGCGATGCACAACGATCAAGGCAAATGAATCAAACTCCTCGGCGTATTGTTGCGCGGCGGTAAGGGCCGATGCTGACACGCTAAGGGTTTGTGAATCGGCAGCGGGCAGAAAAAATGCGCGCTCACTTTGCACCGCCACCGTCGGCGAAAAGTTCATGTGATCCGGCTCCAGGTGCGTCACCAGGTCCCACCAGCGGCGCCAGTAGGGCGGATCCTGCAGGTACTGGTAATTCAGATAGGCAATACCAGCCAGGCCAAGCACTGTCAGCAGAAAAATGGCGCGTTTGAGTAAAGTCACCATCCGCGGCTCAGGCTGCCAGCTCCCAGCCCTGGCTGGCAACCACTTCGGCCCACAGGTTGCCAAAGGCCAGGCCGGCGCGACTACGCGGCGCGTAACTCACCAGGGGCTCGCGACGCAGGGTCATGCGTTCAACCTCACTGGCGTAGGGAATCGCCGATAGCAGAAAATTTGCCGGTCGACTCGCCAGCATTTCACGATGCAGGCTCTTGCGCTGATCGAGCATGGAAAAAAAAGGTAACAAGGTGATGTCGGCCAAACCCTGCGCGGCCAGGAAGGCACGCACCTGCTCAACCGCGCGCAAGGACAACGGGTTGGGTATCACCGGCATCAGCAGCGCGTCGGCAGCGCGAAAAATATTTTCGGACACCAGCGAAATGCTCGGCGCGCAGTCCATGATCAACAGATCAAAATGCTTGTTCAGCGGCCGCATCAATTTCAGCAGGCGACGCTCCGGGTGCGGAGACGAACCCAGGTGAAGATCCATATTGCGATAGGACTGATGCGACGCCAGCAGTGACAAACGGGGCTGGGCCGTGGCTTGCAAGCCCTCGATAAGCTCACGTTTGCCGTTAATCAGTTTGCGGCTGGCAGGCCCGCCGGCGGGCAGGGCACCCAGACAGAAACTCGCGCCGCCCTGGGGATCGAGATCCCAGAGCACCGTGCGTAATCCATCCCGGGCAGCGAGGTAAGCCAGATTAACTGCTGTAGTCGTCTTACCGACTCCGCCCTTGATGTTGTAGCAAGCCATTATGCGGAGCATTGGATGAGTATAACGGCCTGTTCGGCCACGCCCGGAGATCCTGATCCGGCGTGTTCAGGCAATAAAATCCCGCGCGGACCCCAGCTGTCCGCTCATCGGACAGAGAGATTCCGGCCGACTGGCCAACGGCCGCGTCTGAATCCGCGTTACGTAAGACGCCGAAACTACAAGCACTCAAGCCGAATTGACGGCTTTCATGATTCCCTAGGAGTATCTGAAATGAGAAAACTGATTTTTACGCTGGCAATCGCCTCACTACTGTTAGTCGGTAATGCCATGGCCGGTGGTCATCTGGCCTCTGAGAAGCCCAAGGACATCGTCGACACCGCCGTCGCCGCTGGCAGCTTCAACACCCTGGCGGCCGCGCTGACCGCCGCCGACCTGATCGGCGCCCTGAAAGGCGAAGGTCCGTTCACGGTCTTTGCCCCCACGGACGAGGCTTTTGCTGCACTACCTGAAGGCACAGTAGAAAATCTTCTAAAGCCCGAAAACAAGGATCAGCTGACCGCAGTACTTCTTTACCACGTGGTCGCCGGCAAAATTATGTCCGCTGACATTACCGCCGCAGTCTCCCCGGAAACCTTGCAGGGCTCGACCATCGCCGTGGTTCCAGCTGCCGGTGGCGTGAGCGTAAACGGGGCCAATGTGGTCGCCGCGGACGTTGCCGCCAGCAACGGTGTTATCCACGTTATTGACGCGGTAATCCTGCCGCCGAGCAACTAGGCATCCGCAGAATGGCCAGCCTCAGGCGGGTGTAAATCCGCCTGAGGCTTTTACGGGCAACCCTGGGCTTGATGTATGATTGAGAGTTCAACCAGCGTTTATCCAATCCGCCAGACCACCTGGTCGCGGAGCAACGAACGCAAAAAAGAGCCTACCGTGACGGAAGAGAAAACCATCCTCGAACGGGTAGCCGAGGGCGATCAGGCTGCGGTCGGCGACTTCATCAGTCGCTATGGCGATCTCGTATGGTCACTGGCCCGACGCTACCTGGGCAATCATATGGACGCCGAAGATGCCGTCCAGGAAATTTTTATTGAGATCTGGAAGAACGCCGGGCGTTACGATCGCAACGTCGCCAGCGAAGTCGCTTTTATTTCTACCATTACACGCCGGCGCCTGATTGACCGCCTGCGTTCCTTCAACCGCAAGCCGGGCATGGAATCCATTGACGATCAGATCGGCGCCAATCAGCCTGCCGTGCCGGCCGGGCTGAATGACGACGCCGAAGTCGCGCAAGTTGAACGTGTGCTGGGCGAGATGGAGCCGCAGCATCGCGAGATTCTGGCCATGTCCCTCTACCAGGGCTACAGCCACAGCGAAATTGCCGAGCGGCTGGACATGCCGCTGGGCACGGTGAAAACACGCGTGCGGCGCGGCTTGATCCATGTCCGAGAACAATTGCGCATCGCCGAGGAAATCGGCGACTCCCCCAAAGGCGCAATTGCTTGAAACACACGGATATCAAAGCCATGCAACGATTAACCGAACTTCTTGCCGACGAAGCCGTCGATGGGCTGGCCAGGCCGGAACGCGAAGAAGTGGAAGCGCTGTCCAGCCAAATCGAAGAATTGGGCCGTGACGAATTCATGAAAATCGCCGGCCTGATGCAGATTGGCATGCTCGATCAGGACCGTTCCGGCCAGCAACGCATGCCTGATGCATTACGCGAGCGCCTGTTGCGGCAGGGGCAAGCGCTTGTAACCTCCAGGCACGCCAGCAATGACTCTACATCGGGCGGCAATGTCACCGCCCTGAGGCCGCCTGCGAAACGCATTACCCCGGCAAGGCCACGCTCCCCGATGGCCGCCGCCGGATGGTTACTGGCCGCGATGTTCGCCTTCGCTTTCGTGGTCGTCCGCAACGACGTATCAATCGGCGTCGAAACTACGCAGACCTTAAGCAGCCTCGCCGAGGCGCGCGCGGGTTTGCTGGAAGAGACCGACACAATTATTTCGCCGTGGAATCCGCCGACGGAAACCGGCTACCAGGATGTCAGCGGAGACGTGGTCTGGAATAGCCGCATCCAGCAGGGCTACATGCGCCTGGCCGGCATGCCGGCTAACAACGCACAGCGTATGCAGTACCAGCTGTGGATCGTCGATCCCGATCGCGACAGCAAACCGGTCGATGGCGGCGTGTTCAATATCCCGGCGGGTCAGACGGAAGTTTTGATTCCCATAAGCGCCAAGCTGGCCGTTATCGACCCCAAAGCCTTTGCAATTACCGCAGAGCAGCCGGGTGGCGTGGTGGTTTCCGCAGGACCCCTGCTGGTTGTAGCGCCCGCCAAGACCTAAGCAGGCCCGTTGCTGTCACTAGCCTGTGCACAGCGGCACGAATTTCTCCGTTGCGACGGAACTTGGCTTTCTCAATAATCCGGCTGCAGCCTTTTCTTTGAATGCGCGCTTCACAACGCGGGCCTGCCGGCACTGGCTATGCAGGCCGTCGCTGAGCGTGAGAATGAAGCCCTCTTGGGGGCCGACGATGACGGTGCTTGTTGGGTAGCTCCCTCAACAGCTAGCCGACACCGAGCTGCCATAGCTGCGAGCCGGCGCCGAACATCTGTTGGATAGACATCACACCCACCCTATCGCGGCCTTGCTTCGAATCTCACCGTCTGATGTCGATTTCGGGGCAGGCCTGCCCTGCACGGGCAGTGATTTCTTGCTGCATGTGACCTGGGACTGGCAGGCGAGCGTGCCGGCTGGGAATCGCGCGGGCAAAAAAAAGCCGGCGGTTTTAGGGGGAAAAACCGCCGGCCTTTGCTATGTTGGCTACCGGAGCGACCCCCGAATCGCGTACAGGGGGGATCTTGGGAGGTATTGGGGGGTAGCGATGCAGAAATCACCCCGGTTGCCAAACTCTTTATTGAACGGATTGTGCTTATTAATACCTATGTCTATGGGCGATTAACTGGGTTCGCCATGCTGTTATCTCAAATTTCGCCGCTGCCGGACATTCGGATTCATGCCGAAAGGATCAGGAAATGAGCCGCGGCGCAGCAGGCAAGGGGACGAGCAAACGCCTCACCAAGACCGAGTACAAGGCCGCTATCCCGGGCCTGCGCGTCCGCTTGGTGAACGCACAGTACAGCCTCAAGCAAGCCGGTTTTCCGGTGCTGGTGCTGATCGCCGGCCGCGACCGCACCGGCTGCGAGCAGGTAGTCGACCGACTGATGGAATGGATGGATGGCCGCTACGTAGACACCTGGTTTGCTACCGAAGCCAGCGATGAAGAGCGTGCCCGGCCGCTGTTCTGGCGCTATTGGCGCAGCATGCCGCGCAAGGGGCGCACCGGCCTGTTCGTCGGCGCCTGGATCACCACGCTGATCTCCCGCCGGGCCGCCGGTACGCTGCGAAAAACGCGCTATCGCCAGTACCTGCGTTACGCCCATCGCTTCGATCAGCTGGTTACGGCCGATGGCGGACGGCTGGTCAAGATCTGGCTGGATGTTCCTCGCTCAGTGCTGAAAAAGCGCCTCAAGGCATCTTCCAGTGACCCGGACCTGGGCCGCTATGTCGAGAAGCTGGACTGGACCATCCTTGAGCACTACGACAAGGGCAATGACGTAATCCAGGAAGCGTTGACCGATACCGGCAAGCACCTGGCCTGGCATATCGTGGATGGCACCGACCCCCGGCAGCGAGACCTGGATATTGCCCGGCTGGTGCTGGCGGAACTCGACCGACCCGCGGATCCGCCGCCCCCGGCGCGCCGTCTGCGCCGCACTGCCGACGATGCGCTGGGACAGGTCGACCTGTCAGCCAGCATCGGCTACCGCAAATACCAAAAACAGGTCAGCAAGCTGCAGCTGCGCCTGCACGCCCTGTCCCTGCGCTGCCGCGCCGAGAAGCTGGGCAGCGTGCTGGTCTTCGAAGGCTGGGACGCGGCCGGCAAGGGCGGCGTAATCCGGCGCATTACCCAGGCCATATCCGCACGCGACGCCAAGGTCATCCCCATTGCTGCGCCCAGCGACGAAGAGCTTGCACATCAATATTTGTGGCGCTTCTGGCGACGCATTCCGCGCGACGGCCAGATGCGTATTTTCGACCGCAGCTGGTACGGACGCGTGCTGGTAGAGCGGGTGGAGGGCTTAGCCCGGACAGATGAGTGGCAACGCGCCTACGAAGAAATTAACGATTTTGAGGCGCAACTCCATGAACACGGCACACCGGTGATGAAATTCTGGCTGCATATCGACGCGGATGAACAACTACGCCGTTTCCAGGCCCGCGAACAAACAGAATACAAAAAATACAAAATTACCGAAGAGGACTACCGCAACCGCGAACAGTGGCCGGCTTATACGCAAGCGGTGAACGACATGGTTGCGCGTACCAGTACACGGCAAGCGCCCTGGCAACTGATCAGCGCCCAGGACAAACGCTGGGCGCGGGTAACGGTGCTGGAAAGAGTCTGCGAAGGCCTGGAACAGGCGCTGGACAAACGCCGCTGATAAAAAAGCGCCGGCGGCGCTAAGGCCACCGGCGCTTGTCATTTAGCCAGGCTGCCTAGCGCGTTTCAGCGACTGCCGACTGATCTCCTGCCAGCGCGGCATTGCGCTCCAATTGCTCGCGGATAGCCTCGCCCATCCATTTCATAAAGGTTGGATTTGCGACCAGCCCGTTCTTGTTAAATTTGTAGTCCAGGCCCTTCAGATCCTTGCGCAGCTTGGACTGAATAGTGCGCGTACCAATCAGGTTGGTAACCACCAGCACGCTTTCACCGCGCGCAGTGGCCGCCTCCACCATGCCACGCAGCTTGGCCACATTCGCATCGCGAATTTCCGGCGGCGCATCATCCTGCAAGGTCATGGCACCCACACCCGCAAAATCGCCGTCTTCGCGCATGATCTTGGCCAGACTCTCGAGCTCCGCCAGTGTCTTCACATTGTCGGCCGCGAAAGACGGGCCGTGGGCCGCAATGATCACGTATTCCTCGGCCGGGTTAGTACTGATTTCATAGGCGTGGTCTAACAGAATCTCCGCCACCAGCGGGTCATCACCCGGGGGATTTGTGAAGAGAATTTTGGAATCTGTTTCCACGCGACTGACGCTGGCGTAGCTGGCCTCTTCCTCGAGACCAAAAATGTACTGCCACTGACGCAGCATCGTGTTGTAGCGTGTGGAGACGATAGGTACGACAACGATGGTTTCTGCGCCTGCCGCCTCAATATCCTTGACTGCCAACTGAATATGATCCGACATCATCATGCTCATGCCGGGCGCCATGGCCATAGGGAAAATACTCGACATGCCCTCAACCTGCTGCTTGAAGTTGGCGTCTGCATTCTTAAAACCGTGCAGCAGCAACAGCACACCCTGGCTGCCGGTCAGGTCGTCCTCGCTGAGATACCAGGCGTAATTGGAACCCATCATCTCCATGCTGAGACCAATTTCCGCATCGCTGTAGGGCGCGAACAGGGGAATCTTGGCACGCAACTCGTTGGCAACTTCGGGCGTGACGTTGTGCTTCATACCGTAAAGGCGTCGGCCCATTTCGTCCTTGTCGCTGCTGTGGCCGGCCATGTCATGGCCCATCTCAGAATGGTCCATCGCCGCCTGGTCCATCTTGTCGTGGTCCATCTTGCTGTGGTCCATTTCGCCGCCCTCATGCGCGCCGCCCAGGGCCGTACCGACCCAGACCAGCGACAAGCTCGCGACAGCGCCAAAAATTTTTGCCATCTTCATTTACTTCTCCATTGAATTCTTTGCCTGGGCTGGCCATGCCAAAATCTGGCTAAAGGCCGGGTAGGATCGTGACCGTAGGGTGCGACAAATGCCCCAGAGTTTGTATGACTATGATTCTCCGAAGGCTTGAACCCCAGTTCAAGGGCTATTCGGTCAACAGACGGTCAACGGGGCCGATCGCCGTCGACTGTGACGGACTCCTATAACGGCTTCGGGCGGGGCTCAGCCGACAGCCTGCATGGCGGCCAGGGGCTGCCATGGGTAACATCGCAGCAATTCGCATGGATGCACTGACTGATGAAAACCGCCTTACTACTCCTGACCAGCGTGGCCGTGATGGCCTGCGCGCCCGAGCCACCGCAGCAGGCGAGCCGCCAGCTCGGTTTCCAAGCCAACGATCTCAGCGCCACAGTCGGACCGGAATCAGACTTTTTTGAGCACGTGAACGGCGCCTGGCTGGAAGCCACGCCGATTCCGCCCGAGCGTTCCAGTTACGGCGTCATGCAGCAAATGCAGCAGCAAACGGAAGTTCAGCTGCGCGAAATTCTCGAGGCCGCCGCAGCCGCCGGAGCAGAGCCTGACAGCGACCTGCAGAAGATCGGCGACCTGTACAAGAGTTTTCTGGATACAGAAACGATCGAAGCGCTGGCGCTAACGCCGCTGGATGACGAGTTGCAGCGCATTCAACAGCTGGATAGTCATGCCGCGGTGATGGCCTACTTTGGCCGCGCGCTGCTAATCGGTTTGCAGGTACCCATTAATTTTTTCATCGACAGCGCAGCTGACGACCCGGAAAAAAACATCGCCTATTTCTGGCAGGACGGACTAGGTTTGCCCGACCGGGACTACTACCTGCAGGCCAGTGGTGAACTGGCCGACGCCCGTGCCGCCTACCTGACCCACATAGATAAGCTGCATGAGCTGGCAGGCTGGGAGAATGAAGCGGGCGTCGGCGAGCAAGTACTGCAACTGGAAACGGCGCTGGCCGAGCGCCAGTGGAGCCGGGTGCAGAATCGCGATCGCGAAACCATCTATCGCAACCAGTTCAGCCTCGCGGCGGCAGAAAAACTGTCGCCGGCGCTGGCCTGGTCCAGCCTGCTGGAAACGGGTGGCTTTGCTGCGCCGGAAAAATTCGTCGTGGCGCAGACAGACTATTTTGCCGCCCTGGGTGAGTTAGTCACCGCAACCCCGGTAGCCACCTGGAAAGATTACCTGCGCTTCAAACTGCTCAAGGCTTACGCCCCGTATCTCACGCAAAGCATCCTTGAGGAAGATTTTCGCTTCGAAAAGGGTGTGCTCAGGGGGCAACCGCAGATGCGCAAGCGCTGGGAACGCGGCGTACGCCTGGTCAACGGCGCTATCGGCGAGCTGGCGGGTAAAGAATACGTAGCGCGGCATTTTCCGCCCGAATCCAAGGCGCGGGTGGAAATCCTCGTAGAGAATCTGCGCTCAGCCTTTCGTCAGTCAATCCAGCAACTGGACTGGATGACGGATGCGACCCGGGCAGAAGCACTGGCCAAGCTGGAGCTATTCAACGCCAAGATCGGCTACCCGGAGATCTGGAAAGACTACTCAGCGCTGATCATTCGCGCCGATGACCTGGTCGGCAACGTCACTCGCGCCCGGCAGTGGGCGCACAATCGTGAGGTTGCCAAGTTGGGCAAACCCGTTGACCGCAGTGAATGGGGCATGACGCCGCAGACCATTAACGCCTACTACCGACCAACCCTGAACGAGATCGTATTTCCGGCCGCAATCCTGCAACCGCCGTTTTTTAATGCCGACGCCGACGACGCCGTCAACTATGGCGCCATCGGCGCGGTCATCGGCCACGAATTCAGTCATGGTTTCGATGACCAGGGCCGTAAGTTCGACGGCGAGGGTCGTTTACGCGACTGGTGGACGCCAGCCGATGCGGCCGAGTATCAGCGACGCGCGCAGGGTTTGATCGCTCAGTACGATGGCTTTCAACCCTTGCCAGACCAGGCCATCAATGGCGAGCTGACATTGGGTGAGAACATCGCCGATCTGGCCGGCGTCACCATAGCCTATCGCGCCTATCAGCTGTCTCTAAACGGCAATCAAGCGCCAAGCCTGGATGGCTTTGACGCGGCTCAGCGCTTCTTCATGGGTTATGCCGTGGCCTGGCGAACACACTACCGCGACGAGTTGCTGCGCCAGATGCTGGTGCGCGGACCCCATTCGCCGGCACGCTACCGGGTCAATGGCGTGGTTCGTAACCTGCCGGCGTTTCAGCGTGCTTTCGACGTCAGCGAAACGGCCGGCATGTGGTTAAGTCCCGAGGAACGCGTTCAGATCTGGTGAGAACACGACGAGCGACCACTGTTGACGATGGACGGCGACCCGGTCTCAGTGCATCGACGGTCGCTGTATGTCGGTACGGAAAACTACCTATTTCTCTTCTGCCAGCAATGTTGTCCTATTTTGGCGACAGATAAACCTTGGAATACGGTCTGGACTTCTGAAGTCTCCCAACCAGCATGAATCAGGAGAGAAGATGAAACTGACCAGGCAGCCTAAATTTCTACGCGCGCTCGCACTAAGCTGCATAGCCTCAGCAATATTGCTGCCGAACATGGCGACAGCACAGGCATTGAGTTCGCTACCGTCGCTGGTTGCGCGGGACGATCTGCCCCTGACCGGCAAGACGATTCTGTACACGGCACCGCGCAACTACGCCGGCCGACTGGGTGGCCTGCTCATCGAGCACGGCGCCCGGCCGGTGTGGATGCCGACCATCGTCATTGAACCGCTGGCGGACTATTCGAGCTTCGACGCAGCACTGCGCAATCGCGACAAGTACGCCTGGATTGCGTTTACCAGCCGCAACGGCATTGAGGCGTTCTTCAACCGGGCGACGGCCCTGGGTCTGGAGCCTGCAGATTTCGACAAGCTAAGGTTCGCGGCCGTTGGCAATGATGCCCAGGCCCTGAAAAAGGGCGGCATCGTCCCCGACCTGGTTCCACCGGTGAGCAGCCCCAAGGGGATAGTCGATGAGCTGGCGCGTCGCGGCGAGCGCGGCACGGTGCTGGTGCCCGCGCCGGATGTGGTGGGTATGGAAGAACCGCTGGTTGTGCCTGAATTTATCGCGGCGCTTGAGGCAGTGGGCTTGCAGACCCTGCGGCTGCCAGCCTATGTGACCGCCCGGACCACCGAAGGTCTTGAAACGGGTGTCGATATGCTGCGCAGGGGCAGCGTCGATATGATCGCGCTGACAAGCCGGGGTGAGATCGAAAGCCTGCTGCTTTATCTTGATGAAGAACGCGATTTGCTGGACGGCGATGCAGTGGTCGCCTGCTTCGGACCAATTACAGCCACCGGCGTTCGACTACGCGATATTCGGGTCGATATAGTCTCTAAAGATTACTCACGGTTCGAAGGCTTCGTTGAGGCGATGGAGGACTACTATCGCAGTCAGGACCAATAGCTCGGCAGGCAGGCACAGATTTGCCTGCATTGCTGGTCGCAGCTTCGACGTCTTGGCGCAGACATTACGGCACTAGTGTTGCGCCGGCGAACTCGCCGACGCGGCAGCCTGACGAAGCAACGCACGGTTAGCGGGATCTAGTTGCCAACGCGTTCCGCAGTTTCGCGGATGGTGTGGAGTTGCTTGGCGAGTTGCTCGAGATCTTCGACACTTAGTCCGAGTTGCAATGTGAACCGCGCGGTCAGCGGCACCTGGCGCGCAGCCAGTTCCTCCATGACTTGCTCGCCGCGGCGGGTCAGAGCAATAAGGTGGGAGCGGCGATGCTCTGGATTCGGTCGATGTTTAGCCAGGCCCTCTTGCATAAGCAGCTTCACGGTACGTTGCACGCTTTGTCGGGTCAGGCCCAGGCGACGCGCTATTTCGGCCACGGTCATGGGTTCACTGCGGATGGTGGCAATGGTCTGCCAGCGGGCCGGCGAAATGCCCAGATCTCGGGCCAGTCGGTCGCCGGCGGACAACAAAGCGCCATTCAGCCGGAACACCTCGCCAACGAGCGATTGAAAAGCCTCAACAAAATCTGGAGATAGCTGCTTCTTGCCGCTTTGCAGCAAGACTTGCCTGGCGTGACGTGCCTCTGGTGTTGTCATTTGACGATCCTCATACCTTGGCGCCAAAGCCCCCCCGGGCCTATCTGTAGCGTTCGGACCACATAAAAGAACAATTGACAGCATGCTGTCAATAGCCTAACTTTCGAACCACATGCAGGACTCGGCGTTTACTGCCGTGCCTGATTTCGGGGATAAGCTGCTCGCAGGGGTGCGATCGGCGCTACATCAGGGGGTTAACAACCATGACTAAACCCGTCACCTTTTCCCGTCGCGCGCTTACAGGCGCCGCCGGAATCATCATAGGTCTAGGCGCAGTGGGCTCGGCCCAGGCCCAGATCGAAGAAATCGTGGTCAGCGCGCGCCGTGTCGAGGAAAACGTCCTCGACGTGCCGATCGCCGTGTCGCCGTTCAGCCAGGAAACAATTAACAAGCTGAACCTGCGCAGCACCGATGACATCGCGCTGTTCACGCCAGGCTTCTCGTTCACGCCGGCGTTCGGCCGCCAGCCCGGTTCCGACCGGCCAACCATCCGCGGTATCAGCACGATCCTGAACGGTATCGGCAACGCGTCCGCGGTGGCCTATTTTGTCGACGGTGTGTACCTGGGTGGTTCGCCGCAATCGACGGAACTGGCTAACCTTGAGCGCGTCGAGGTTCTGCGCGGTCCGCAGGCAGCACAGTTCGGCCGCGGCACCTATGTCGGCGCGATCAACTACGTGACGCGTAAACCGACGGAAGATTTCGAAGCGGTCGTGGACCTCAGCGGCGGCAGCGACAACTTCTTCAACGGCACCGCCTCGGCAAGCGGCCCGATTACTGACACGCTTGGGTACTTCGTCGCTGCCGGCTTCGACACGATCGATGGGCAGTACAAGAACACCGCGGTCGAGAATGACAACATCGGTGGCGAGAGAACCAGCAGTGTTACGGCCAAACTACTGTGGGCACCGACGGAAAACTTCGACGCAACCCTTCGGGTCGGCTATCAGAAGACTGACGACCAGCATTTCGCGGCCGTGCTTCAGGGGCGCGAACTGAATAACGTAGCAGAGCGAACCGCAGAAGCTCCGCGAGCTCGTGGCTACTACCAGGGCACGGCGGTCTACAATGTTGACGATATTGCGCTGAACACCGACATACTTCGTGGTGCAGCCGGTTTCTCCGGCACTCAGCTTGAGCGGCAAATTTTCAGCCTGACATTGAACTGGGATCTCACCGACGACATTCAGTTAAGCAGTATCACCGGCTACATCGACGACGACGTCGAAACCGCTTTTGACCAGTCTTACGCGGCATATACACCGCTGCCTTTCAGCCCCGGCCTAGCCGGCCTGTTCAACCAGTGGGACCAGGAAGAGCAAACTGACTTCTCGCAGGAGTTGCGCGCCCAGTTCACCGGTCTTGATAACTGGCGTTTTGTGATCGGCGGCTACTACTACAAGGGCACGGCAGATGAGATCTTCTCCAAGGGCATCGGCGGACCGCCGTTTACCGGTGTGGTCACCGAATCTGGTGGCGAATAACACACTCGAAGAGATCGAGAACATCGCGGTGTTCGGCTCCGTCGACTGGCAAGTGCTCGACAACCTGGCCCTGACAGTGGAAGCACGCTGGGCCGAAGACACGCTTTCTGTCCGCGAAGTGCCGCAGTCCGGCGGTGGCCCCGACGCCCAATTCAACGAGGGTACCTTCAGCAACGTTACGCCGCGCTTCACCGCGGTCTGGTCTCTCACCGATGACCTGAACCTCTATGGCAACATCGCCAAGGGTACTAAGCCAGGCGCGTTCAACAACGCGATACAGTGCCCCGACTTGCCGGAAGCGGTGGACGAAGAATCAGCCCTGAACTACGAACTGGGCCTCAAAGGTACGCTCTGGGACAATCGCGCAACCTTCGCGCTAGCCGGCTACTTCCTCGATGTTGAAGACCAGCAGCTGACGACGGTTTGCGAAGACGTCAACACCGGTCTGACGACCTCGGGCATTACCAACGCCGGTAAGACCGAAGTGAAAGGCATCGAGTTCGAGAGCACCTTTGCCCTGACGGACTACTGGACAGCCGGACTGACCTACGCATACACCGACGCTGAAATTACCGAGCGGATCAGTATCGACCAGGCCGACCTGAACGGCAGCCTCGGCGGGATTGATGAAACGATCGCGAACGGTAACGTGGCCGGCCAGACGGTCCCGCGTGTACCGGAGAGCCAGTTCAGCCTGTTCACCCGCATCGACGGTGAGCTGAGTGGCGAGAACTCCTGGTGGCTCAGCGTCGACTACGCCTTCGAGGGCAGCAAGTTCTCGCAGGAGCACAATCTCATCGAGACCGGCGACCGCAACCTGCTTGGCGGCAGCATCGGCGTGAACCTGGGCCCGTGGGAACTGAGCATCTGGGGCAAGAACCTGCTCGATGACGATACGCCCATCGACATACTGCGCTACATCGACCGGCGTGGTGGGGGGCTGCCATCCTGCGCCGAGCTTCGGCACCGCCGTCGACTGCTCCGGTGCGTCGACCAGCGAGCGCGGTTTCGTACACACCCTGCCGCGCCAGCGCACCATCGGTGCCCGCGCGGTCTACCGTTTCGGCGGCGCGCGTTAAGCGCTAACTCGCTAAACCAGGCCCGCGCCGGTCAAACGGCGCGGGCTTTTTTTTGCGGCGAATTTGGGCGGCGAGCCGCTTTCTAAAAACCAAACTCGCGCCGCCCGGAGTTACCATCAGGATCCATCTCGAGACCTTGATCAGAGCAGCCGACGGATGAAACCGGATAAACCCGGCCGGCACCGATGAGGTAGTGCCCAATGACCCAATAAGGTCTATGCGATGGGTACCGAGTCTGTTCAGGACCGTCGGCGCCCAGGGACGGGCGCCGCCGAGCCTACAGGGACGTATTCACGGCGTGTCCTGAACAGACTCGGTACCCGTCGCAGCACGCAGACCTAAAATTAATCGTCCGTACCCTCAACAAATCCACTAACCGCCGAAGCCAACTGCCGCGTATGCAATTCAAATATCCCCTTGTTCATACTCGGAAACTCAACATAGCGAGCTTCAGAGATAAGTTCGGCAGCCGCCTGCGTGACCGCCTTCAAAGAACCTTCCACATTAATCACCAGCGCAGGCTGCTTTAGCTTCGGCAGCCGCTCCTCCGACGGATACTCAAACATCGACTGGAAGCCGAACCAGGCATCGTCGCCTGCGCGCAGCTCCTCGATAAAGTTAGTCATGGCGGCATCCAGCGGTACACCAGCAGCCCGATTGGTCACTGTAAATCGCCAGCGACGGCGCAGAGAATCCAGTTGTTCGCCGGCCTGTGAGACGCGACCCAAACTGGCCAGCTGGTCTTTGCGTTCCTCTGCATCCAGTAACGGATAAGTTATGCATACCAGTTTGGGCACACGCTTGGCACGTGCGAGGGCAAGCTCGACGGCAATGGCCGAACCGGTATGAAACCCCAGCGGCACATACTGGCCTATGCCTTGTGTTTGCAAAGCGTCAGCAACGGCCGCAGCGTGCTCGGCGATGCTCACCGGCGCACTCAATTTAGCCGAACTACCGTAACCCAGCATATCCACGGCCACCACGGATAAACGCTGCGACAATAAACTCGCGAAAGCATCGTAGTAGGCGCCGGAATACGGCACCGGGTGCAGGCATATCACCGGCGGCGCGAGCGCGTCCGCGGGACCGGGCCAGATGCGTAAGTGCATTTGCCCCAGGCGCGTATCCGCGTAAACCATTCGCGCCTGCGGCGCTTGTTGTTCAGTCATGCTGTTTCCGTTTTCACAGTTGCCTTAGCCGAGATCACACCCAAAACCCGGGACAAACTAGCTCAGCTTTCCAGGCGCTGGTTTACTTCGAGGAAAAACCCGTCCGGGTCAAAAAAGCTGCTGGTAATCATGCGAATCTCGCCGCCACCCGGCTTGGGTACGGCACTCTCGGTCGGTTCCTGAATCAGCTGCACACCACTGGCCCGAACGCGCTCAAAAGTGGCACGGGCATCCTCGCTGGCCATTACAAAAGCCACGTCGCCAATGGACAGGCGCTGACGATAAGGGCCGGGATCCGGCTCCAGCGGATCGGTCACCTGCATCAGACCGAGCATGCCAATCCACGGATCCTCTGCCTGCATGATGACCAGGTGACACTTGGCACCGGCACTGGCAATCGGCATCACCACACCGCTCAACTCCAGCTCACTATCGTAGTAAACCTTCAATCCCAGGGCATCTCGATAAAAAGCGACGGAACGCTGAATATCGCGCACCACCAGCGTGGTCCTGCGCACTATGGTTGTCATACTCACTACTCCTGGGGGTCATGAACACGCACGACCTGTTTACCTGCATTGCTGCCCGCGTATAAGCCGATCAAGGCTGCGGGCATGTTTTCGAAACCATCAACAATATCCTGCACCGGCGTCAGCTGGCCGCTGCGCACCCACGCCGCCATGCGCTGTTCGGCATTGGCATAGCCGGCCGTGTGGTTATAGACATAGAAACCACGCATGCTCGCCTCATGGCGCCGCAGCCGCGTGTAATTGCGCGGGCCGAAGGGCTCGTCGCGCGTGTACTCCGAGATAGATCCGCACAGCACAATGCGCGAGTACATGCGCAGGTTCTCCAACGCCGCTTCAAGAATTTCGCCGCCGACATTATCAAAGTAAAGATCCACGCCGTCCGGGCAGGCAAGGCGAATCTGCTCCTGCATATCGCCCAGCCGGTAATCAATAGCAACGTCGCAGCCGAGCTGCCGCAACAAGCGACACTTCTCGGCACCACCGGCGATTCCGACTACCCGTCCGCAGCCGACGGCGCGCGCGATCTGCACGACCAGGTGGCCGACCCCGCCGGCGGCACCGGATACCAGCACCGTGTCACCTTGCCTGGGTTGACCGGCATCCACGAAACCGCAAAAGGCGGAATAGCCGGTCATCCCGAGCGCGCCGAGGGCCAGGTGCGCCGGTAAATCTGTGGCCGTGAACGGATAAAAGCGTTCGCCTTCCGCGGCATCGGTTACCCGATAGGTCTGCCAGCCGAGCTGACCGTGCACAATGTCACCCACCTGGTAGTCCGAATGCCGTGAGCTGACAACGCGGGCAACACCGCGACCATGAATCACGTCGCCGATGGCCAGTGGCGGGCGCTGGGCAATTTCCTGCCCGCTCATATACATCGCCATCACCGGCGCCAGCGACAGGTAAAGGGTCTGCAGCAGCATCTCACCCTCGGCAGGTTCGGCGAGTGCGACCTCCCGATAGCCGAAATCGGTAGTTCGCGGCTGTCCCTGCGGACGGGCAGCGACTAACCATTGACGGTTCACCGCGTCACGAACGGGCCCCATCGCGCCCTCGCCGCCGCTTTCAGGCACCGCTTAGAATCGTGTAGATCACCACCAGGTGTCCATCGTGATCGACGATGCCTATCTCTCGGCCAGTCCGGCCGTCATTGGTTTCCAGGCGTTCCTCGCGATACACATGCAGTCCTTCTGCGCGCGCGGCGGCCAGCACGCCATCAATATCTTCAATATTCAGGACCATGGCATTGAGTCGCGGCAATGGCGGTTCAGGTAAATCGATACCACGAATTTCCGTCAGCGCGAGACTGCGCGGCTGGTCCTCGTTGGCCGACAGCACGCAAAATCTTAGCTTGGCCTCGGCCGGAATTTCGAATACCGGATACGAATAGGAGTTGTGTTCAGAATCTTTCTGAAAATCAACGCGAAAGCCGAGCACATCGCGATAAAAACGCAGCGATCGATCCAGGTCTGCCACTACCAGGTTGGGACGTTGCAGACGCAGACCAGTATCGGAAAATTGTTTGCTCATGGAAATATCGCTGTACGTTAATCCAGCCCGGAATCTTATCACCCGCAGGCGGCCATCAAATGCCCGGCAAGCAGCCCGAACTACCGCGTGAGGGTATGATCAGGCTTCAATTCAGGGAGACGCCATGCAACAGCAAAGCGTAGAACACCAGCAGGCAAGTCCGGCCTATGCCTGGTACGTGGTGGTACTACTGACCTGCGCCTACATCCTGTCTTATCTGGACCGCTGGGTGATGTCGCTGCTGGTCGAACTGATCAAGGCTGATCTGGAACTGACGGACTCGCAGATGGGCCTGCTGCTGGGTTTCGCTTTCGCCCTGTTCTACGCCACCATGGGCATTCCGCTCGGCTGGCTGGCCGACCGCTTCAGCCGCCGCAATATTGTCGCCATCGGTATCACCGTCTGGTGCGCCGCCACGGCCGCGGCCGGCCTGAGCAGAAACTTTGCCCAGCTATTTGTTACCCGCATGCTGGTGGGTGTGGGCGAAGCCACCTTGAGTCCCTGCGCGCTGGGCATCATCACTGACTACTTTCCGCCCAAGAGTCGCGGCCGCGCCATCGCCTTCTATACCGGCGCCGTCTCCATCGGTTCAGGTATTGCCTACCTGGTCGGCGGCCAGATCATTCAGTGGGCGGAAGTCCAGGATAGCCTCTCCCTGCCGTTTTTCGGCGAGATCCGTCCCTGGCAGGTGGTTTTTCTGGCCGTTGGCGCGCCGGGCCTGTTAATCGCCGCACTGATGTTTACGGTGCGCGAACCCATGCGCACCGGCACTGCGGCCACCGCCGAGATGGGCGCGGGCAGGGTCGGCTTTCCCACCGCCTTTCGCTACCTGATCAAGCGCTGGCGCAGTTTCGGCGGCGTGTTCCTGTGCATGTCCTGTATCACCATTTTGGCCTATAGCCATGCCTGGTTGCCCGCGTATTTTTCGCGTACCTGGGAATGGGATATTCCCAAGTTCAGCGTGTACAACGGCATTGGCCTGATTATCGTCGGACCGCTTTCGGTGAACTTCGGCGGCTGGTTGGCGGATAGACTGCAAAGCCGCGGTCGTTCGGACGGGCCGGTTATCGTGGTGATCATGGGTGTGTGGATCATGGTGATATCCAGCGTCATTTTCCCGCTGATGCCCTCGGCGATTTCCAGTTTCGCCGTTTACCTCACCACCATCGTCGGCGCAGCCATGGGCACAGCCTGCGCGCCGCTAGCCATAGTCGGTATCGCGCCCGGACAAATCCGCAGCCAGGCCATCGCGCTGTTCTACCTGGTTATCAGCATGATTGGTGCGATTATCGGCCCGCAGTCCGTGGCTTTTATCACTGATTTCATCATCGGCGATGAATCGGCGATCCGCTACTCCATGGCCGGGGTCGCTGTGACCGTTGGCATACTGGCAATCTTTCCCAGCCTGATCGTGCGCAAAGCCTATCGACAGCAGCTGGCCGAACGCGACGCTGAACTGGCCGCGGGGTCGGACGCATGAAACAGCATCCCGAACAAGCCGCGGTGGAGGCACTGCTCGCAGATCTGGCGCAACGCTGGTGCGCCAACCAACTACATGGGATTCGCGAACTCTGGCATCCCGACGATGATGCCCCGCTGTATCAACCCGAAGAACTGGAAACCCCGCTGACCAGCTGGGAAGCCGTCAACGACTACTGGCAGAAGACCACGGACAGCATCATCAGCTTTGAGATGCGCACCTGGGAGCTGTACATCAAGACCCTGAACGACGACATGCTCAGCGTCTGGTATCGCATGTACTGGCGCGGCGAGATTCAGGGCTACGACAAACCCGTCGGCGGTGAGAACCGGGTTTGCGCAACCCTGCAGCGCAGCCCGGACGGCTGGCGATTCCGCCAGCTAGTCGAAGCACCGCTGGCACCAATCATGTACATGAAGTGGCTTTACGAAAAAGCCGCTGAATAAGCAGGCCCGCGACAGCGACTAAATGTGGCGGAAAAAATCGACCATGGAATCGCGATAGGCCGCGACACCCTCGCCTAATTCATCTTCCAGGTCCTCGAGGCGATGCTCTGCCTTTTCTCCCGCCTCGTGGAGCCGGCTGCGCAAGGTCCTGAGTTGCTGCTTAAAATCCCCGCGCTTTTCGGCCAGCGCATCACGCGCCTCGGCCTTACCCAGCGCAAACTGCAACTCAGCTGCATCCAGCTCGGCCTGCAGCCGATCAGAGGCCTTGACGAAGCGCTCCATCTCGTCGCCAACGCGCTCCTCGGCACGCTGCTCAACCACGGCCAGCTTGGCCTCGGCGCCACTAATGGCGTGGCGCAGATTGGTCCGCTGCTCATCGAAGGCTTCGCGTGTCTCGGCCTGACCGAGCGCGAGCTGCACGCGCAACTGTTGCAGATCAACGCTGAGGTCGGCTACCGCTTCAGCTGAAAGATCGGCAACATCCTCAAGATTCTCCTCCAACTTCTGAGCAACTTCAGAAAGCTTTTTACGGCCCCGCTCAACCCGTTGCATGGCTTCTTCACGACCATCGTCAAGTTGCGCTTCCAGCGCATCCAGGCGGGTATCCCAGTGATCCAGCTGATGATCGAGACGGGAACGAATGCTTTTAATAATCGACATGCTGTAACCCTCAGTCAGAATTTTTCCATTGTTTAAAATACTCTGGCCAGCGTTGCGCAACCAGATCGAAAGCGTCGGGCGCCCCCTGAACCAGCAGATCGCGATTTTGCGCCGGCCATTTTTTCGGCCCGCCTTCCTGAGGCAGCTGCCGAGTCGCATCAATAATGAACTTGCTCGAGAGCATCGGCGTTGGCCGACTGGGATCGGGCATCATCATCTGGGTTTGCGGAATCAGTACGCTGGCCGTCGGCTGCCAGCGCGCGCCCACGGCTTTCAACACCGCACTCGAACTCATGATGTCCACATCATCGTCGACCACGATCACCAGCTTGTTCAGCGCCGGGTTCGCCGCCACATACTGACCTGCTGACATGCCCTGACCCGGAAAACGTTTTTTTATACTAATTACGATGACACCACTGGCGCCACCGGGTGAATACAGACCGGTGAGATTCGGAATCAGTCGCTTGTAAAGAAAATAGTTCGACGAAACCTGTGGCGCTTTCGGCATGTCCCAGGTCAGACCGGTAAATGAGTTCAACACCCAGGGATCACGCCGGTGCGTAACCGCGGTAATGTTCATGTAGAAGTTTTCGGCTTTACCGGCACCCTGAAAGCCATACATCTCGCCGTAGGGGCCTTCCTGCTCGAAGCTGTCGAGGGGAATCTCCCCTTCAATAACAAACTCCGATTCGGCCGGCACGCGAATATCACAGGTTTCGCATTTCACCACCGGCAGCGGGCTGCCGCGCAGGCCGCCGACAAACTCCAGTTCGTCCTCTTTGTAGCCGGCCATCTTGGTGCTGCTGGCGCAGAAGGTCATGGGGTCCGGCGCGACCGCAATGGCCACCTTGGCGACCTTGTCGCCGCGCCGCTGCATTTCGCGCAACAGCAGCCAGCCATGCTGGCCGGGCTCCGGGTTGACGCCGAGTTTGCGCGGCCCCTTGATCTGGCAACGATAGGTACCGACGTTGCTGCCCAGTTCAGCATCGGCGATAAACACTGAACCCATGTTGATGTAACGGCCGGCGTCCGCCGGATTGCTTTTCAGCCAGGCGAAGGACTCGATATCGATCTCGTCACCACTGAGGCGTACCTGCTTGCAGGGTGCTGCGGACGCGGCCACATCGACGGGCGGAATACGCGACCAGCTGCCGCTGGAGTCGAGACGCGCGATCAGATGATCAATGACGGCACGGTACATTTCTGCCTGGTCATTATTGATCTCCGCTACGCCGAACAGCAGGGCCTCGTCGGGCCAGCTGCCATAAAGATTTGCCAGCACCGGACCCTGGCGCCACTGGCCATCGATCATGACTCGCTCGACCATGAAGGCCGGTGCCGCCTCAGGGCCATACTCATCCAACAAACGATAGGCGAAAGCGGTGATTTCGAATTTGTCCTGATTCATCTCCGGCAGGTGAAGCAGACGACCACGCGCCTCCAGGGCACGGACATAGTTGCGGACAGAATCCATGGCGCTGGCCGGACCGGCGGAACTCGTAGACTGCTGAGATACGGCGTTCATGGAAATTTTCCCCAGGCTGCTGCTGCCCGGCTACTGTAGCCCGAACCGGCCGCCGACAGTCAGCCAGTCGACGACTCGGGAGCCGGGCATCCGCGTCTCGGACTGTTTGCGGACTAGCGCTGGATGCTACGCAGGTACTCGATCAAGCGATCGATAATTTGCCGCACTTCGTCTTCGGCCTCGCGATCAGCGCCCTCTTCCACCCAGAATTCATAGCCCCATACGGGCATATAGCGGGTGCCGTGAGCTACCACCACGGAGCGTCCGTCGATAATTTCGCGCAGCTGCTCGACGTTGATCTGGCTATCCGGCTGACGCCGGGCCAGGCGGGTCAAATCCGGGATCTGCTTGGCCACGGCGCCCGAAACCGGACCATCACCGCTGCCCAGCGGGCCATGGCAGCTGGCACAGAAGCGCATGAACAATTCGCGACCACTGTAGTCGGTAAAACCGTCAGCCCAGGCCGGCAGCATTACGAACGAGCAGGTCAGAGCGAGCAGTAAAACACGCATGAATATTCTCCGATGGTAATACCTGCATCATTGCAGAGCCTCAGGAACCCCAGAATACGTATTGCCCGCAGCCTCAGCAAAGATCGTAAGACAGCCAGCCCTGTAGCACGCCTGCTGCGTCAGGCACGCTCTCATGGCGATAGCAGGCGCCCTCCAGCGGACGACCGGATCGCGGCGTAAAAATACTGCGTGCCTCGCCGGGTTGCCTGGGCAAATTACGGCCGGCCAGTTGCATCGTCTGTACCTGGCCGCCAGCCAGCGGAGCGCGGCAGTCGTAGGTTTCGCGTTCAGCATTAACCAGGCGCACACTGGCCTGGCCGGCTTCCACAGTTTTGGCGAGCACAACCCTGGCCGCCTGACCGGGCGTGGCCTCAAGGCAGCTCAGCAGTGCCGGTAGCAAGACCGGCAGATCAGCGCTCCAATCCTGGCCGGAATCGCGCTGGCTGAAATCAGCCGGCGGGTAGTCCGGAATCGCCGCTGCGTCGCGACCGCTGCAGCCGCTCGATTGCAGCAAAAATATCCCGCTTAGCAAGATCAGGGACAGGCGAAAGGCGCTTTGGGCTCGTCGATACATTAGGCGATACTCTGACCTGAGTTATTGCGGATGCTAGAGGAAAACCTATGCGCGCACACCTGACTTTGCTGCTGATCACATTGATCATCGCCGCCTGCGCCACCTCGCCCACGGGTCGGCGCCAATTGATGCTGGTTTCGGAGGAACGCGCCATTTCGGCCTCCAGGGAAGCCTACATCACCCAGATGAGTCAGCTGAGCATGGAGGGCAAGCTGTCGACCAACCAGAAGCTCATCGAGCGGGTCAATGAGATTACCGGCAAGCTGGTAGCCCAGGCCATTGAACTACGCCCCGATACGCGCAACTGGGAATGGAGCGTGGAAGTCATCGATGACCCGGAGACGGTCAACGCCTGGTGCATGGCCGGCGGTCGCATGGCCATCTATACCGGGCTGATTGAAAAGATTGATCCCAGCGACGACGAGCTGGCGCAGGTCATGGGCCATGAGATCAGTCACGCGCTGGCCAACCACACGGCCGAGCGCATGTCCGTCGCCATGGCTTCCAGCGTTGGGGTGATTGCAGCCGGCGTAATATCGGACAAGCCTGTTCTCGCGATGGGTGCCGCTGCCATGGCCGCCAAAGCAGCTGTTGAATTGCCCAACAGCCGGGCCTCGGAATCCGAAGCAGATCAAATCGGCATCGAACTGGCCGCCAGGGCCGGTTACGACCCCGACGCAGCGGTCACCTTGTGGCAGAAAATGGAAGCGGCTTCAGGCAGCGGTCCGCCGGCATTTCTCAGCACGCACCCAAGCCCTGAGCAGCGGCAGCAAAAGCTCGCCGCCCTGGCGCCACAAGTGCGCCCCTACTACGAAGCCAGCGGCGAACGGCCCAGCTATAAACTCGCCCAGCTTGAATTCGCCACGCCAGGCAATGCCGGCAGTGGTGCGCGCAACGCTGCACAACCTCGTTAAGCGGTAACAACACGCTGGCCGACCCAATAGCGGCTGTCTAGGGGCATTGCTGCGCCGGCCAGACTTTAAAAAAACGCGTAATGCGCAAGTGTTCACGCGCCGGCATGCCCGGTTCCGGTGCGCGCAAAACAAACTCGGCGTCAAAACTGGCCAGCATCTCGGCGCCCGGCTCAAGGCGCTGTTCCAGGTAGGCACGCTCCAGTACTAAATGGGCTGCTTCGATGAGCACCGGGTAACTATTGTCGGTCAGGCACTCGCTGAACACCGCCGCGTCAGCCATGTAACGATACATACCGGTCAGACGCATGGGACCGGCGATCCGATCGACGAGCGTCTGCAAACGTAGCGGTGCGTCGGCCAGTTCCGCGCCCTCGTTGTTCAGGGGCTGCAGCAGGTCGGCGGCGAGAAAACGAAACACGGTGTGCGCTTCGCGTCCGCCGTTCAGGCGCAGACGGTCACCGCCGTCCTGAGCTCGCGCCCAGCGACCGAGATCGTAACTAAAAGACCCTTCGCCGCTGCCGTCGTCCATGCCATGGCGCAGGCGATAGGTGAAATCGTCGAACAGGGTCAGCGTGACTTCAGCACTGGCAAAGCTGCGCGTCTGCAGACTGCCGACAGCGCTTGAGTGGGCGACATCAGCAGTCGCGGCTGGCTGGATGCGCGGCGTGTCAGCGGCCGGCTCACAGGCGCTCAGGTTTAACAGGCCGAGCAGGGAAAAGAGATAGCTGAGTTGCAGCAGCAAGCCGTTTGGGACCTGAAAAGGACCCCCCGGACTGTGGTTCCCCGCGTTCATATTGGCTACTCTAACAACTATGAATGAAACCACTGCAACGCCCCGTGCGGACGACAAGCAACCCGTTCGCGAAATTACCGCTCTGGGATTTCTGCTGCGATTTGTAGCCGCCCTGACCCTGGTACTGGCGACTTACAACCCCAGTGGCTACTCGTTCTATGACTGGGTGCAAGGCAGTTTCGGCAATGGCGGACTTAAGGCGATCCATTTTTTCGTCGGCGTGGTGCTGTTGATCGGCTGGTCGGTGCTGCTGCACGCTACTTTTCAGTCGCTGGGCAAATTGGGCATTCTGCTGGCCTTGGCCTTCTTCGGCACCCTTGTCTGGTTGCTGGTGGATTTCGGCCTGCTGGCTACCGACTCGGTGTCTGCAGTCAGCTGGATCGTGCTGGTGTGCCTGGCCGCGCTGCTCACCGTTGGTCTGAGTTGGTCAGCGCTATGGCGACGCATGACCGGCCAGGTAGACGTGCTCGACGACAATCTCTAGAGTCGCGCCCGCGCTATTCGACGGCCGCCGCTTCGGCTGCCAGCTTCAGGGGAATCCAGCCGCCCTCGGTCAGTTTCGCTTCCGCGGCCGGTAGTTTCCGCACCCGCTCGGGGCTTACACCCTCCACCGCCGTTAATGCCCCGTACCACAGCTGCAGCGCGCTGATCCGCCAAAGCCTGTAGCTCACCGGAGGTTACTTGCTGGGCCGCAATCAGCGCTTCGCGCAGCGCAGCGAGATAAGCAGGTTCGTCGAGGACCAGTTTGCTATTGGGGTCGTCGGCCTGCTCAGGTCTTTGCGCAGCGGCACGTGCGGACTCGGCCGCACCGTCGGGAAGCTGTTCTTTGGTCAATTGCTCCAGCGCCCGTCGCTGGCGTTGACTAAGCAATTGCTCGGCCTTGCGTCCGGTTTCCGCGGCCAGCAATGCATCGACATCCGCATCGACGCGTGCAGTACGCAAAGCAGCGCCATCGGCCTCCGCATCCAGCACCCCGGGCACATCCACCGCCAGTTGCGGGCGCAAAATCAGCGCCGCGCCCAGCTTGGCGAGCTTTTCTGCTTCCGGCGGTGTCAGCTCCGCTTCGCCGGCACGGAACTCGATCAGATCGATCTTTTCTTCACCCGCGCCCACCAGACCGCCGAGTAGCCGAAACGGCGAGGTAGCCAGCTTGACAATAAGATTAGCAAAGGTCCGAAACACGATACCGCCGACACTGAATTCCGGATCGTTGACGTCGCCGCTGACGGGCAAATCCAGATCAATGGTCCCGTCGGGCTTTTTCAACAGCGCCACGGCCAGGCCCAGCGGCAGGTTGGCTGCGCCCGGATATTCCTGTTTTTCACCCAGGGTCAGGCGATCAATGATCACGCTATTCTCGCCCTGCATCTGCCCCGCATCCAGTTGGTAACGTAAATCCAGCTCAAGCCGACCATCCTGGATCTTGCGGCCGGCAAACTTGACCGTATAGGGCGACAGGTCCGGCAACTCAACATTGCGAAACAGCAGGCGCAGATCCGTGTTAGCGGTAGGATCCGCCGGACTCAGGCTGCCGGTAATTTCAGCCAGGCCGTACTCACCTACCTTGCCCTGCAAGCCGACGCTGGCCGGCTCCTGGCTGACCGTCGACAAGGTGGAAATCTCACCTTCCAGTTCAGCGATTTTTGTCGCAAAAGGAAACGGCAAACTCAGATCCGCAAAGTCCGCCGAACCGTTTTCAATGACTATTCGCGACAGGCTAAGCGCCAGCGGCTCAGCCGGGCGGCGATGAGTCGGCGGGTGCCGGCGGTTGTTCCAACAGAAGCGCCTGGACATTGGTGCTGGAATCCTCGGCAATCCGAATGCGTGCATAAGGCGCCGTCAGCTGCAGCTCAGATATTGCCAAGGCGTTCTCTGCCAGGGACAGGCGTGCGCGATCGATGGCCAGGCTTTGCCAGCCAAACAGGCGCTCCTGTTTAACAGCATCTTCAATTTCCAGCGTCTGGATGCTGAGGCCGCCATCCAGGCTCAGCGGGTCCTCGGTATTCACCGCCAGCTTCAAACTGGCATCCAGCGTGCCGCTGGAAAGGATCATCTGTGCGGCCTCAGACAAGTAAGGCTGGATTACGGGCAACTCCACCTGGCTGATGACCAGCTCAGATTCCAGCGTCACGGTCGGCAAGACCGCCAGGTCACCGTTGAGCTCGGCGCGTCCGCCCGAAGAGAGCAGCGCCGAAACCAGCAACGGAAAACGCGCCTCCGGCGTATTGCTAAGGTCGGTGAGAAGAATTCTCAGCGGATCGATGGACAGCCGCGCCGGTTCACCACGCAAAGCCTGGTCTTCAAACTCCACCACCAGCTGATCGATTTCCAGGCTGGCCAGGCTCAGCTGCCAGGCGTCGGCGATCTCATCATCGGATTCCGGCGCAGCATCAAGCGCTGAATCCACATCGGACACTTGATCTGCCTGGCTGTCTTCTGCAGGCGCTGGGACCAGCAACTTTTCAAGACTTAAGGAGCCGTCAGCGTAACGCGCAACGCGCAGGCGCGGTGAACGCATCAGATAACTTTCAGCGCCGGCCGCGCGCTCACCCAGTCGCAGGTATCCGCCGCGCACGGAGACTTCAGGCAACTCCAGAAAATCTTCCGGCGCCGTCTCCGCGCGCGCGCGCAGGCCGCGCACATCGAGATCCAAAGCACTAATCTCCAGATCCAGCGGCGCGCCTTGCGGCCAGTCTATGCGGTAGTCGAAACCAATCTCAGCATCGCCTTCCAGTACTTCAAAATTTAGACCGTCGCGCAAATAGCGATACACCAGCGGCAAGTAAGGCCCACTGCCCGTTACCCGCCCGCGCGAGGCCACGGGATTCACGCTGATATCGCCGGACCACTCCAGGCGGGCGCCGTCGGGCGTGGATATAGCCACGCTCTGCTGGCCACTGTCTTCCGGCAGCGTACTCAGGTTGGACAAGGAAATATTGATGGGACCAATGGCGGTTTCGAAATCCGTAGCCGGTACCTGGTCGAGCAGATCCAGATCGCCATCGGTAATGTCCAACTGGCCGACTACCAATCGCAGCAGACCGCCAGCCGCGTCTGCGTCAGCCCGCTCACCGGGCTGTCCCGCCAGACGACCCAGGTTAATACTGCCGTCTTCCGCGCGCACTACATTAAGCTGCGGCGACTCCAGGCTCACTTCACGAAATACCAGGGCCCGCTTGAAAGCGCTGCTCAACTGAAAATTCAGGAACAGCCGCTCGAACTGTAAAAAGTCCGAGCCATCCGGCTCGCTGAGCCGGAATCCTTTCGCTTCGGCACTCAGTACGAATGGGTTAATGCGTAATTCTTCGACACTGGCCGGCAGGCCAGTCTCCGACTCAATCAGTGCGAGCAATTCACGCTTGGCAACCCAGGGCGCGAGCAGGAAACCCGCCAGGGTATAGAGCAGCAAAATAACCCAGGCCCAGAAGCGCTTGCGGCGGGGATTCCACCATGCATCGAGGGGGCGCGGAAACCGCGCCGAGACAAAATTTGAGCCGGCTTCTTCGCTCACCGCTGTGCTTTATTCTTCTAATTATTACCACACAGCTACTGCTGCACAGGGTCACTAGGCGCCGGCAGGGGTTAGCTGCCGGCGCCGAAGCAAACTCAATCGACGGACTGACTTATTCGGCTACCCGCAAAACCACGCGGCGATTTTGCGCCTGGCCTTCTTCCGTTTCGTTATCGCCCACCGGTTGCGACTCACCCAGTCCCACGGTGCTGATGCGACCGGCATCAACGCCCCTGGATACCAGGTAGGCCTTCACCGCTTTGGCGCGGCGCTCGGACAAACGTTGATTGTATTCCTCGGCACCACTACTGTCGGTATGGCCTTCCACGACAATCCGCACCTCGGGGAAATCCGCCAGTCGCGTGGCCACCTGATCCAGTCGCAGGGTGCCGCTGGGCAGGGGTTCATCAGAGTTCAGTGCAAAGTTTGCACCGGATAGCTGGAAGCCACAGCCCACGGCATCCACCAGCGCGCCGCGGATGGTGTTCGGGCACTGATCGATGCCGTCAACAACACCGTCGCTGTCACTATCCACGGAACAACCGGTGGCATCTACGCTGGCACCACGCGGGGTATTCGGACACTGGTCCAGGCCGTCATAGACACCGTCGCCATCGCTGTCGGCCGGGCAGCCCTGCAGGTCCACCGTCGCATTGCGGGGAGTGTCGGGACAACGATCCAGACGATCGACGACGCCGTCGACATCCGCATCCATCTCGCAGCCTTCGGCATTGACCGTGGCACCCAGCGGCGTGCCGGGACAACGATCGAGGTTATCCGTGACGCCATCACCATCGCTGTCGACGGTGCGGGTTTTCGGCTGGCCGATGGCGTAACCCACACCGACATTAACAATCCAGTCAGACAGTGTGTCGTTGGAGTTCTCCCAGCGGTACAGCGCTTCGGTGCGCAGCGACCAGCGCTCGTTCCACAGGTCGGTGCGCATACCCACACCGCCTTTCAGCTCGAGGGTGTCGCGGTCGGCGGGCTGGGTTGTGCCCTGACCTTCAGTGCGCACCCAACCGGCGCCGCCCAGCAGGTAGGGCGAGAAGCGTCCGTCACGGTTGTAGATATTCATCATGTTCACGCCGAGCATGAACTGATCCTGATCCGGGCCGCCGTCGCCATCCAGACCAAAAAACTTGGCGTCGGCTTCAATGTTCCACAGCTCACCAAAAGCATAGCCGAGCGTGCCACCGCCGCCGACCAGGCTGTCGTCAACCAGGCGGTCGGAATCAGCAAAAATAAAGCTACCCATGCCGTCGAGATACCACTGGCCGACTTCTTCGCTGGCCTGAGCCGGCATAGCCAGAAAAAAGCTCAGTGCCGCAGCACCCAGCAGGCTCGAAAATTTTGTTGCAGTCATGGCTGTTCCCGCTTTTTACAGTCGCCAGAAGGCACCCTCAGCAGGGTGCTTTCGATAGCCTGAATGTTAACCCGCAGGCCCAGCAACTGCACGCGGCAAAGGGCTCAAGACCGTAATAATTGCGCCATCGGCAGGCTGCCGGCACTGGCCGGAAAAATGCGCTGATCCAGGGCTGCTGTGGATAATGGCCAGGACTCGCCAAGCAGCGCCTTAAACAGGCCACGCAGGTCCCGGGTGGGGCGCAAATCGCGGCCCTGGAACAAATCCGCCGGTGACAGGCCCGGCCAGTCGGCCAGCACCCGGCCACCGGCTACGGCACCGCCCAGCAGCAGGGCGCAAGTGGCGGTGCCGTGATCAGAGCCGCGGCTGCCATTGACTGCCACCGTGCGCCCAAATTCCGTTACCACCACCACGGCGGTGCTCGACCAGGCACTACCCAGATTGCTGGCCAGGCTGGCCAGGCCGGTGTCGAGCTGTGCCAGTCGATTGGCCAATGGACCCGCCGTGGTGCCTTGATTGGCATGCGTGTCCCAGCCGCTGACTTCCAGCACGGCCACCCGCGGGCCATCCTCGGCGCGTAGAAAACGTCCGGCTGAGGCAGCCAGGCCGCTAAACTGCTGTGCTCCGCCGCGCGCGACGGCATTCGACTGACTGCCGGCCATCGCATCAGCAGCCTGGGCCTCCTGCAAACGAGCGGCCAAAGGCGGGTCAGTCTCATACATCATTGCAATGCGGGCCAGCGTATCGGCACCGGCAGCCGGCATCTGCGACGGTGCCCAGGAGGTGGTGGCCGCAGGGCCGCGCAATACCAGCGGTACGGTGCTGCTCAGGCCGATGGCCCTGCTCTGCGCAGAGGCATCCTGCGGGAGCTCGAGCAGCGCCCGGTTAAGCCAGCCGTCACGTAACGCGATAGCGTTCGGCGCACCGGTTTCCAGCACGTCCTGGCCGGAAAAATGCGAGCGTTCACGATAGGGGCTGGCGACGGCGTGCAACACCAGTAACTCTTCGCGCTGATAAAACTTGTGCAGCTGTTTAAGCGCAGGATGCAGATGGAAAAAACCATCCAGTGGCGTGGCGGCCGTTTCAGCAGCGCTGAAGGCCAGCGCGCCACGCGCGGCGGCGTAGTCCGGATCACCCAGCGGCGGGACCGCGGCCAAACCATCCAGTGCACCGCGAAGAATCACCAGCACCAGGCGTGCATCACCGGCGGACAGCGCAAAACTAAGCCCCGGCGCGGCCGTTACCAGGCCACCGGCCACCAGGCCCTGAATAAATTTTCTGCGTCCCGGCATCGCTATCTCCTCTGAAATTCCGGGCTCATCAGCAGCAGGGTTATGCCCTGCGCACGGCTCTCAGCACGCCGTATCGCCGCGGCGCTGTGCTCGCCCAGCACGGGCCCAAGCACTGCCTGCGCGCGTTGCAGGGGGTCGATGCGCCCGGCAAGCCGTTGGCCGACAGTGTTGGCCCATTCAATGCGCTTCATCAAGCCATCTGCGCCATCCCAGCTGGCTGCCTGGTCCGGCCAGCCGGCCGGCGAGCCGGGTCGATAGGCCGGCTGGCCGAGCAGCATGAGCCCACCGGCCAGTTCGCGGGCACGCGGGGGCACGATCTTTAATGCGCGCAGCGCGGAAAGAACAAACTCCGATGGCGTTTTGAATTTGGCGAAGTCCTGCTGCCAGGCTGCGGGCGCGTCAACCAGGGCGGCGTGCAAGGCCGGCAGCTGGCCGTCGCTGCGCAGGTAGACCGCGGCAAGATGCTCAATGAGTTCGGCATCGGGCTGGTCGGCAACAAAATGTCGGGCCAGCTTTTCCGCCAGGTGGCGTGCCGTCGCCGGTTGCATGGCCAGATCACGCAAGGCCGCCTCACCCTGGGCCTGGCCAGACTGTGCATAGCGGCGGCCTAGTAACTCGCGGCTGCCCGGTTCATGCACCGCCGCGCGAAATTTAAACTCGCCGGGGCTGCCGGCGCGCAGCCGACCGCGACCACCGCCGACGGACCAACCGGTGAGAATTGTTGCCAGCGCAATCACATCGTCCTGGTCATAGCCGCCCTGCACACCCAGGGTATGCAGCTCGAGAATTTCGCGGCCCAGATTTTCGTTGATGTCGAACTGGCGCTGCACACGGCCGCTGCGTCGGGCGCGCTGTGCCAGGCTCGAGTTCGGTCCGATGGAAGCCTGATTGTCGAGGTACAACAACATGGCGGGATGCCGCGTCACGGCCAGCAATAGATCGGCAAAACTGCCATTCAGTGCTGGCCGGATAACCTCGTTCTCCAGGCCGGCCGCCAGTGCTGTTACCGGTGGCTTGTCGGCCGACACCGCAAAATGATTACTCCAGAACTGCACCAGCCGTTCGCGAAACGGCTGCGTTGTTTCGACACCAGCCTGGTAACGAGCCAGCACCTGCTGCTGATAAGCCGGCCCAAGCAACTCGCGGAGCCGACGTGGCGCATCGGCCCCGTTCTGGCCGGGTGTTGCGCGCAGACCCTGAAATTCCGCCAGGATTTCAGCCGAGTCCGGCAACGCAGCGATGGCCGGATGAACCGCGGTCGGTGAGTTCAGCTGCGCATGCAGCCAGGCGCGCGGATCGCCGCCGATACTGGCGAGTTCTCCCGGCCGCGCACCCAGACCAAAGCGGTTGGCGGCGATCACCGTGTGTTTGCCAATACCCATACCAGCAAAAACGTCCGCCGCGGCGGCCGGTTGACGCGGTCGGCAAACGGCTGCGTGCTAGCATCGGCAAATCCCTTTAACAGAACGCAAGCACACACCGGCGTGAAAATTATCAAACGATTGCTAAAAGGTTTTCTTGGACTGATCCTGCTGCTGTGGGCGGCCATGGCCATTTATGCCTATTGGCCCACGGGCATTGAGGAAGTGCCGGCACGTCAGCTGGCCACGGCTGATGACCGCTTCGCCCAGGTGGACGGTATCGAGCTGCGTTATCGGGAATTTGGTCAACGCACAGACGATCAGCCTTCGGTGCTGCTGATTCATGGCTTTGGTAATTCCCTGCAGTCATTCCGCGAACTGGCGCCGCGGCTGGCCCCTGCCTATCACGTGATCAGTGTCGATATGCCCGGCTTCGGACTGTCCGACAAGCCGGCTGAATGGGACTACCGAAATCCCGGCCAGGCACGGACGATGGTGAAATTCCTGCGCGCGCTCGGACTGGAAAAAGTTGTGGTCGGCGGGCATTCGCTGGGCGGCGCCATTGCTATGCGTGTCGCCATTCTGGCACCGGAAGTGCGCGGCCTGGTGCTAATGAATCCCGGCATCATCGATACCGGTGTTCCAAAAATCGCCGAATACTATTTTTTCCCTCTGCAGCGCTTATCCGCCAAGCAATTCGGCAGTCGCAGCTTCCGCGAAAGTTTTCTGAAAACTTCTTACGTAAACCCCGAGATCATCACACCAGCGATCATGGATGACTTGATGCTGACGGTGAAAAGCGAAGGCTACATGTCCGGCATGACCACCATGATGGGCCAATACGTGGCGGCCTCGGAGCAGGCCATGCTGCCCGAGGTAAAAGTACCCACCCTGATTGCCTGGGGGGAACAGGACCGCAGGAAAAGCGAAGCGGAATTGCAGGCGCTGGTGGACGGCTTGATCAATAGCCCCGCTGTGGAAGTCGTGCGCGTCGCCGACTCGGGACACTATGTGCACGAGGAAGGCGCCGCCGAGGTCGCCGCAGGCATGATCGCGGCGCGCTCACTCTGGCAGTAATTACATGCAGATACGGCCCAGCGAATACGGTCAGCGCGGCGTCCTTGGTATCGGCACACCACAGGCGAACCCCACCGTTGAACAGGAACTCTGGCTGCTGCGTCCGGCGCAGGTCAGCCTGGTTACAGCGCGGCTGGTGAGTTCGTCGTCCGATCCGAAAACCCGGCTAACAGAATACCTGGTTGAGCTCGGCACTACGCTGCAACGTTTCGATCAACTGGCACTGGATGCCTTCGGCTTTGCCTGCACCGCTTCGAGCTACATCCTTGGCCACGCCGCCGAGCTCGTGAAACTGGATCAGCTGAACCAGCAGTTTGGCTATCCCGTCGTCAGTGCTGCTGCGGCCATCGAAGCCGCGCTGAAACAAGCGGGTGCTGAACGCATTGCATTCGTCGCGCCCTATCCGGCCTGGCTCGGCGAACTGGGTCGCGCCTACTGGCAGTCGCGAGACTTTGAAGTCGTCAGCATCGGCCTGGCCGCGTTACCGAATACCGATACCCGCAACATTTATCGCCTCGGCAGCGAGGCCGCCAGCGAACAGCTCCAGGGCCTGGACCCGGACAGTGTGGATGCGGTGGTCTTCAGCGGTACCGGTATGCCGAGCCTGCGCGCCGTGCTGCGGGCGCGCGAACAGCAAGCGGTCACGGCATTGTCATCCAATCTTTGCCTGGCCTGGGCACTCAGCCGCCAGCTCGGCATTGGCGCGCCGGACGTGCGCCCCGCGGACCTGCTGGCGGCGCAGCAGGCAGCCATCGCCAGCCTTTAACTCAGGCCGACTGATCGACGGGGTCGGCCGGATCGGGTATTCGAACAAACAGAAAAAATACGCCCAGCAGCAATGACGCGGCACCGCCGACCAGCATCGGCAGAGTGGGTTGAAGGTTGTAGACGGCACCGCCGAGGGCCGGCCCAAAAATCATGCCAAAGGCCGGCGCAGCCGATAGCAAGCCGGCCACCGCGCCCTGCTCCCGTGGCCCGACATTAAGACTTGCAGCGGTGTTCAGTCCGGGCGCAGCCAGCGCAAAGGACAAACCCATGCCCGCATACAGCAG
The DNA here is from genome assembly GCA_963850255.1 of uncultured Gammaproteobacteria bacterium. Lineage (GTDB taxonomy): Bacteria > Pseudomonadota > Gammaproteobacteria > Steroidobacterales > J054. Next base: position 74,039 of record CAWKLL010000016.1, on the reverse strand, counting down.
ATACAGCTGCCACAACTCACTGGCGTAGGCGAGCAGCAACAGCACCGCACCGAAAATAAAGAAGGCCGGGCGCAATAACACACGCGGACTCAATTTCCAGATCTGCATGACACCGATCTGCACCACCAGCGTAACCAGGGCCATGGAAAGCAACGCGAACATGGCGGTAAGGGTGATCGCCTCGCGACCAACGACGCCGAAGTTGTCTTCAATATAGAACGGCGTTATGACCTGCACCGCGGTAAACACCATAAACACGACAAACCAACCCAGCAGGTAGGGGAAAATTCGCACGTCGCTGATCTTGAGCTTCAGTGGGGATTCGCGCTCGGCATGGCGGGTCGGTTCCCGCAACTGCCGCAGCGTTACGGCAGCGGCCAGCAGCGCAAGTCCGGCAGCCGCATACATGGGCAGCAGCGGGCCGAATCCTGACAGCAAGCCACCAAAAGCCGGGCCGACTATGGTGCCGATGCCGCCTGACGCTGCGATCAGCGCCATACCCTGACCGCGCGATTCGGCGTCCGTGGTATCGGCCACATAGGCGGTAGCCGCCGGTTGAATCGCTGCGGCCAGGCTGCCATAGACCAGGCGCGCGCCGAGCAACACCAGGAATAACGGCGTCGGCGCCAACCAGGCCGAGATGCCGGCCTGGATACCCGCGGCCAGGGCCATGTAACCGATGGCGAAGCCGGTTAGTCCGATCAGGTAGACGGGCTTGCGGCCAAGACGTTCGCTGGCGCGCCCCCAAAGCGGCGAGAAGATCACGATAGCGACATTGGAAACGGCAATCAGGATGCCGAACTGCAATTCACTCAGCCCGATTTCGCGTGCCAGCGGCCCGAAAATTACATATAACAGGCTCTGGCCCATGCCATAGGTGACCAGGCCGAATAACAGGATATTTTTGTCGCGGGCAAACTGGCTCATGGGTAGTCTTGATCTGATCGGTGCCAGGCTGGCGAGCATATCCACGCGCCTGGAAACTGATGACGGCCGCAAAGAGCGGCGCTGCGGGCGCAGCACTTTAGCAGAATGCGGCCCGCCAGCGACTGCGAGAGTTAACCGATAACCAGGCTTGAAAACCACAGGACCGCCGTCAGCGAATCCATTGCTATGCAAGGCACGCCGCACAGACTGAAACCCGGCCCGCGGCTGAGAGCCCTGGGGCACTATGCGTTCCAGCTGGTGTTCTTTGCTGCCGGCCTGTTTTTCGGCTGGCGGGCAGTACTCGGCTTTGGCTCCGATCCGCTGCCCATGGTGGCCACCGCCGCCGGCCTCGCTGCGCTATGCTGGCTGCAGTTCGCCACCTCATGGCTGGCCCATCGGGCCAGGCAAGGACGCAGGAAGCCGCCGCCTTGAGCGCCAAGCATCTGTATGGCTACCTGGCTGACGCAGTGCTGGTCAGTCATTTCCTGATTGTGCTGTTCGTGCTGGCCGGCCTGCTGGCCGGGATTAGTTGGTTGCTGTGGCGCCGACCGGCCTGGGCCGTTAGTCGCGGCTTTCGCTACAGCCATCTGGCCGCGGTCGCGATCATAGTGCTGCAGTCATGGCTGGGTGTGATCTGCCCACTGACGCACTGGGAAAATGCGCTGCGCGCGCGCGCCGGCCAGCCTGCCTACACGGAATCGTTTATTCAGCACTGGCTGCATGCAGTCCTGTTCTACGATGCGCCCGCGTGGGTATTTACGCTCATCTATAGCCTGTTCGGAGGGCTGGTGACGCTGATCTGGTGGCTGGCCGCGCGCCGGCAAAAACTGCCACCGGGTCGCGACTGGGCTTAGACTCTTAGACTTTTACAGTAACGAGATTGCATGCATGTCTGTTGAACGCCTGGCATTTTCCTTCGATATGGGCACCTTTGCGGTGCTCAAAGCCATGCTGGAAAGTGAAGGTATCCCGGTACTGGATATAGCCGTCGGCGGCCACGTAGCCATTGCCGGCGCCGACCAGGGCTACTATGTTCAGGTCCTGGGCGAGGACCTGGTACGCGCCGAACGCCTGCTGCGCGACCGTGGTTTCGAAAACTATATCGTGCAAAAAGACCCCTAGCCCGTTGGCCGGGCCATTCATTCGCGATACAGGCCGGCCGCATCCAACAGCATTTGTTTTAACTGCTCGCGTAAACTGGCGGGCGCCAGCACTTCTACGTCCGCGCCATATTTCAACACGTCCATAAGCAACTCACGCGGATCGGAATAGGGCACTTTCAGCACGTAGGCACCATCCAGCTCAAAATTACCGTCCTGCTGCGGGTGCCAGGTCTCGCGAGACACCCAGCGCGCGCGCAACGGGCTGAAACGCAACACGGCGGTATGCGCTGCACGCCCTGAAAAAATCCCGAAGCCGGCACCCAGATGCGCGTCCAGGGTCGCGTCACTGATTTCACGCGCACGCTTGTCAATAATTACTGCGCCACCAATGGCGTCGACGGAGAAGGTTCGCAACCCTTTGCGCAGGTGACACCAGGCATCCAGGTACCAGTTATCGCGGTAGTAGGCCAGCCGTTGCGGCGACACATCGCGACTCAGGGTTTCGTTAGCGGCACGCCGAAAATGCTCGATGCGCAGCCGACGGCGGGATAACAAGGCCGAAGAAATCGCCTGAAAAATATCTGACTCCACCGGCCGCACACCCATTTGCAGAATGCGAATTCGCCGGGTCAGTTCATCGGCAGAAAAATCACCGCTATCAAGAATCTTGCGTATGCGCTCGCGCAGCGGCCGTACCTGGGCGCCCAGCAGACCCGGCTGCAGGCGCTCGAGCAAGTGCTCCATGGTTAACAGTGCGTGCACCTCTTCCGCGCTGAACCACAAGCCCGGCAACTGGAATAGATGCGCCTGCGGGGCGTCGCGATCAAGGCGATAAGCGCCCAGATCGCGATCCCAGACGATGGGCATATTCATGCGATCACGCAGATATTCCAGGTCTCGCTTGAAGGTGGCCCGCGAAACACCAAGCTCCTCAAGGAAGGCATCCCGCGTGACCATTCGCCGCTGGCTAAGCAGGCGATGAATTTTGTAGAACCTTTCAGTCCGGTCCACGCCGATCGCTCCTTATTCCAGAGACAGAATGAATTCCCAGTCGGCCTCGCTCACTGGCATTACCGACAGGCGATTGCCGCGTCGAACCAGGGCGAAATCGGCCAGTTCTTTACAGGCCTTTAGCTCTGTCAGGCTGATGTTGCGCTTGAGTTTGCGCTTGTAGGCGACATCCACGAGCAGCCAGCGCGGCTCATCGGGATTACTTTTCGGGTCACAGTATCGGGATTCAGGATCAAACTGTGTCGGGTCGGGTCGCGCCGCGCTGGCAATCCGCATCAGGCCGACGATCCCCGGCTCCTTGCAATTGGAATGATAGAAAAACGCCAGATCACCGGTGCGCATGTCATCACGCATCATGTTGCGTACCTGGTAGTTGCGAATGCCGTCCCAGGGCTCACGACGCACTTTCTGCAGATCATCAATGCCGAAAACATCCGGCTCGGACTTCATCAACCAATAAGCCATGGACATAATTCTTCTTAACCAGGGGGCCTATCCATGTTAGCGCAATGGCGTGACCCACAGGCCAGCGCGGTAGCTGCGCCGGCGCGAGCTGGTGGTGAATGCTTGGCCCGGCGTCACCGGCCAATCAGGGTCCGCGATGCAAACCCAGGCGACTTGTCGGGGTCATCAATGACGCCGGAGCCGGCAGCCGATTTTTTGCGTTTAATTCCCGTCTGCCGACGGCTGTTCCGGCAGCGTCAGCTCGGGAAGCAGTCGCCGGCTAATGGCCGCCAATACCCGCGCACTGGAATCCGTGTCGGTATAGCGGTGGCTGCTGGCAAGAATCTCCTGACCACGGGCAGTGGTGCGCCAATCAGGATAATCCGGCGCCGTAACTTCGGCCAGTGCGGCAAGCAGGGCCGCGAAGTTCTGGCAAACGGGTCCTACCGCGATCTCGTGCAGATCAAACATCAGCTTACGGCTTTCGGCCTGGAATTCTTCAAGGTCGGGCACGAAATAGATGATCGGCCGACCGAGCAGCATGAAATCCCAGATGACCGAGGAGTAGTCACTGATCAATGCATGGCTCTGGCTGAGCAAGGGGTATATATCCACGTCGCGCGTGAGACTGTGGACGCGTGACAAACCCGGCGGCACGGCAGAGGCATCCAGCGGATGAAATTTGATGAACAGGTCAGCTTCCAGCGCGGTCAGCTGGTCGTCCAGTTGCCGCCAGTTGAAATCCAGAAAACTGCGGCCGCTGTCGCGGAAGGTGGGCAGGTAGACCAATTGTTTGCGGCCGGCAGCCAGGCTGTCGGCAAAGCTTGCCGGCAGATGCAAGGACGACGGCGGCGACAACAGGCTGATATTGCGCGGGTAACCGGTCACCGCTACGCGTTGTGTCGGCACGTTGAAGGCATGCGCAACAATATCGGCGTGTTGCTCCGAGGTAGCAATAATCAGATCCGGGCGCTGGACATGCCAGGGCATCATCAGCCCGAGCAGAAAACGCTCGTACCAGGGCCCATGGAACAGGCGGTAATAGCGGTTGCCTGGATTGTCGATATCCCGTTCGAAGGACTTGAGCGGCACCCCGCTCCAAAGATTGATACGCCGTGCCCCGCCGGAAACCCAGAAGTTAGTGTCTTTGGCGAAACAATCGAACAGGTGCAAGCCAGCCGTTGCGCACAGCCATAGCCCCATGGGTGACCAGGCCAGACAGGCTCGCGCGCCAGTTGCACGGACCTGGCGCACCACCGCAGCGCGATGGCTAATCCAGATCAGTTCGCACTGATGGTCGAGATGCTCGCGGCAATACTCAAAAAACGCCGCCGCATTGTCAGCATAGCGCTGCCCGCCCCAGGAGCCGAAAACCCAGCGTTTCGAGCGCCGCGGAAAAAAACCTGACAACAAAAACAGCGGCAGCAGGATTACTCGCGACAGCGCCGCGCCAACAATCAACAGTGGTGTGATGAATATCCGCAAATGTCGTTCGCCGCCTGTAAACCTTCCAAACATACCGATTAGTGCCGGCCGCACCAATCGACCAGGCCCAAATTTCAGACCTCAGTCGGCGCAGGTATGATGGCCGGGTGACTGAACGGGCACCCATTGAGGTACTGATTACCGACGGCAATCGCCGGCCGTCGCTGGCCGTGGCGCGATCACTGGCCAGGCAGGGCGTGGAATTCCTGGCCGTCAGCGATACACCGCACAGCCTGACGCAGCACTCACGCCACGTCCGTCATTGCCAGATCGTGGCCTCGCCTGGCGACGAACCCGACCGATTTTCCGAGCAGATTCTTGAACTGGTCAGGCAACACCAGATAAAGCTGGTGATTCCGGTACTGGAAGAAAGTCTGCTGGCGCTTGATCGTCGTCGTGCAGAACTGGAGACCTGCACCAAACTGGCGGCCGCCGACAGTCAGGCGCTGCGACAGGTACTCGACAAGCGCATCAACCTTGCCATTGCCCGCGAGCTAGACATTGACTGCGCGCGACAATTCACCCTTGAAGATCGCAGCCAGGTTGCAGAAATGATCGAGCAACTGGGTTTCCCCGTGGTAATGAAACCGCCGGGATCTCCCTACGATAGGCAACTGCCGAATTTCCCCTTCAAAGTGCTCTATGCACGCGACGCGGAACAACTCAACGGCTACCTGGACCGATATTGCCAGGACGGTGTGTACCCGATGTTTCAGGAGTTTGTCGCCGGCCAGCATCGCAATCTCTGTTGCTTCGCTATCGACGGCGAAGTGGTCGCAATGCAGGAACATTATTCGTTACGGGCACTCAAGGGACAGGGCGTTTTACGCCAGATCGTGTCACCGCATCCGGAAAATATGCGCGGCGCTCGCGCGATGCTGAAACGACTGCGCTGGAATGGCGTGGCCCAGTTCTGCTCAATTCTTGACGCCAGCAAACAGCGACTGTGCTACATGGAAACCAATGGCCGCTTCTGGTCTTCAGTGGCCGGTTCGATCAACGCCGGCTGGGATTTTCCCTGGTGGGTCTATGAGCACTTTGCCCACGACCGGGCGCCCGCGCCGGGCCCGCAGAAGCTTGGCAGCCGAACCTGCTGGCATCGCGGCGACCTGGTTGCCCTGGCCAACTACCTGGCCGGCGGCGAAAGCCCCAGCCAGGGGCAGCAGCCGAGCAAGTTGCGCGCAATGCTGAACTATCTCAGCGGCTTCAGCCCCGACATTCACGGCGACGTATTCCGCTGGGATGACCCGCTGCCCGAACTGGTCGATCACTGGCAACTGGCGCAACGCGGCTGGAAGGCACTGCGCAATCGCGGGCTGAGCGATGACGCCCGACTATCGCGCCCGGAACTCTGAGCATCGGCTGCGCAAATCTTGCGGCGCGCCCTTCTCCGTGCCTTTGGCCCCAGCTATGCTGGCGTCAATATACGGAGTGACCCATGCCCCTTATTCGCCTGCTCAGTGCAGCAATCCTTGCCGTCGGCCTGCTCAATACCGGCCTGTTGCTTGGGGCAGATGCCGCTGCTGAACTGCTGCGCCTGTCCGGCGTGGAAGCGCAGATGCAGGGTCTTCGGCCGCAAATACTTGATGGCCTGGAGAGCGGCGAGTTTGCCCTGGAGCCGGCCGACCTGGCGCTGTTGCGGCCGGTCATCAACCGCGAGTTCGCCGACACAATACTGCGCGAGCAATCCCTGGGCATCCTGCGTGAGGGCTGGCAGGACGAGCACGCCATAGCCACCCTAAGCTGGCTGGGCAGTGAAACGGGTCGGCGCATCACCTTACTGGAAGAATATGCCTCCACTGCGGAAGGCGCCGAAGAGATGCAGGGCTTCGCCGCCGAGCTCACCGCCGCGCCGCCGCGCCCGGGCCGCGTTGCCCTGCTCAATCGCCTGAACCAGGCTTTTGACGGCACGCGGCTGGCTGTCGACACCACCATGGCCATGGGCCTGGCCGTAGCGGTCGCAGCAAACGCGGCGCAGCCGGAAGACCAGCAACTCAGCAGTCAAAGCCTGCGCGCGGGCATTAACGAAGGGCGGCTCTTGCTGACCCGGCAGATGCAGCAATTGCTGGTGGTGTACTACCTGTTCACTTACCACGAACTCAGCGATGCGGAAGTTGCAGCCTATGCCGACTTCCTGGAGTCCGAGGATGGCAGCTGGTACGTGAACAGCATGTCTGCGGCTTACCTGCAGCCTTTGATGACCCAGGCTCTGGGCCTCGACGCGGCAGTCCGCGAAGCGGCTGAGGGCAACCGCGACTGAGGTTGCGCGTAAAAAGGCGGCTATCCTGTCGATCTCAGCGCGACGGAAGCCAGGCATGCGCCGACTCAACGATATGATTATTTTATTTTCGCGCTCAGCACCCCTGTTCGTGCTGGCCTTCATCGTGGCCTTCGGCTCACTATTCGCGGTGTTCGGCCCGATTCAGCTGGCCTTTGCCGAAGCTACCAACGGATTGCTGCCCTTTGATCTGCAACACCAGCTCACCTCGGCACAAATTTCCGAGCAGCTACCCGACTACACCGAACTGGCGCGCCAGCTCTACTACGCCTTCTCTTTTGTTGACTTCTTTTTCCCGTTTTTTGCCGCCATTTTCATGGCTGCCATCGCGGCTTTCTCATTACGTTACCTGGCGCCGCAGGCCTACGCCTGGGTCGAGCAGCGCAAGCTGTTTCCGTTGCTGATGCTGGCCACTGCGTTCGACTGGCTGGAGAACATCTGCGCACTGCTGGTGATTTCCCAATATCCGACTGAGATGAGCGCCGCAGCCGGGCTGCTGGTGCTGGCCAAGCAGGGCAAGCTGGTGTTTGTCGCCGTTAGCCAGGCCGTGGGCTGGTCGCTACTGCTGGCTGCGACCGTTAAGCGGCTGCTGCGGTTTTTCCAGGGAACCGCGGCGGGTACACGCTAGCCCTTGTACTCAGCCACGCCGGCCACACAACGATTCGGTGCAACAAAGCCGGTATCAATCAGGCCTGTGTGTTCGCCGGTTTCCACGTTAACCCGCACCACGGTACCTTCCCAGATATTGCTGACCAGGCAGTGCTGGCCGTCGCCGCAAATTTCAATATCCGACCAGCCATAGGTCTCCAAGGGGTAAGTGCGCAGCACCTGGCCAGATTCATCGAGCATTTCCATGCTGTCGCCACGGGTTATCAGCAAGCGCCCGTCGGGCAGGTATTTCACGGCAATCACCCAGACCCGGTCAAAGACGTTATCGCCGGGATAGGTCACCAGGTCCGGCATCTGCTTATCGTTAATCACGTCGTAACGCATCAGGCGTTTGCCCGTTTCGGTGGCATAAGTGATGAACTCGCCACTGGGATGCAGACTGGAATGCGTCACGCCCTTGAACTGCGTCATCTCCGGCGCCGTCTCGGTTTTGAAGGTCTGTAAATGCTCCCAGTCAGGGCTGTACTTGTAGACGTAACCGAAACCCAGGATGCCTTCGCCCGGAATCACCGCGAACTTGGTAGTGGTGCGACGGGCAATCTCGTTGTCCGGTCGTTTTTCGGCCTTCATGTGCTCGCCCAGATACACATTGCCCTGCGCATCAAAGCTGGCGCTGCGGTAGCAGCGCGGCAGGAACTTATCGCTCAGCGGCAACTGGCGGCCGGTGGCCGGATCAACGTGTAACACCGCGAGGTCGTTGAACGCCCACAAGCGCCCCTGCGGATCGAACTCGAGCCCGCCGACGAAATGTTCGCCGCCCTCAGTCCACAGCTCGCCCTTGAACTGCATATTGTTGTCGTACTGCCAGATGCGGCCATCGCCGGCATGATCATCGTCGGGATCATTCAACAGCGTGCAGGCAACAAATATGTCGCCCTTGGCAAAGGGCTGCATGGTGGATTCGCGGGTCATGGCTGCTCTCTTGATTATTTTTCTAGTTCAATGGATAGGATTGTAGACCGTCAGCGCGCGGCCAATTGCGCATCGGCGACGGCTTGATCAATCACTGAGGCAATCCACTGCACATACTTGGGGTGCTCGGCCATGCCGCGCTCGGCATATTCATAGTTCAGGCCACGCAGGTCCTGGCGAATATGCGTCTGCACGCCGTGACTGGCGGCTGCCAGCGCAACCACGATGGGCGTCTGACCCTTTTTGTCTGCCTGCTGCACCCAGCGACGCAGCTTGCGCACATTGGATTCGCGCACCGGCGGAATCGCATCGTCCTGCAGATTAATCAGCTTGACGTCGGCGAAGTTTCCGCGCGCAGCGATACGATCACGATGCGCGGCAAGAATTGCCAGGTCCGGCCCGTTGTCCTCGATTTCCTCCGGACCATGGGCCACCAGGATCACGACTTCATTGGCGGGATTCTTGCTCACTTCCATGGTGTGATCGAAAAGGATATCGGTGATCAGTTCATGATCAGCAAAGTGGCTGGTCATGACGAAACGCGCATCCGTTTCAATCTTCGGCACGTCGAGATAAGTCGACGCGGTATCGTCCATATCAAAAATGTATTTCCACTGACGGGTGAGTGAGTTGTATTCGGTGGTGGTGCCATTCGGAACCAGCACAATGGTGCTGGCGCCACGCGCCACCAGGTCGTCCACCGCCGACTGCAGGTAGGCCGACTGCATCATCGCCATCCCGAAACCGATCGCCGTGGGGTAGCGGCTGGACACCGGCGCCAGCGCTTCCTTGAGAATCCGGTCGCTGTTCTCGCCGACGCCGTGCGACAGGATAAGCACACCCACGGAGCCCCGCATTTCAGTGTCGCTGGCATACCACTCGTAGTTCGGGCCCATGGTCGACATATTCATATTCAGCTGCATATCCGTCATGCCGCGATACAGGGCAATCTTGGCACGCAGCGCTGCCAGCGTTTCAGCATCCATATCGTGCTTGACCTGGTAACTGTCGAGACGCTTACCCTCGGCATCCATTTCCGGCACCGCACCACCATGCTGATGCTGCATATGTGCCGAATGATCCTGAGCCGCGGCAACGGCGCAGCTTAGTAGCCACAGGCCGGCAAGCGCCGATGCAATTCTGATAGTGGCCTTTGATAGTTTGTTCATCATTGTCTCCTTATCGTTCAGGAAAGCACGCGCTGTATGGCGTCCTCCAGTTGTTCTTTCACCCGGGTCTGCTGACCGCCGGCCATGGCATAGGCGGCGGCTGAACGCAGCATGCTGAAAATCATTGCTGTGGTCAGCGCAGCATCACGCTCGCTGTCGTCAAGAATTTCCTCCACAGCCTCGCGCAACACCCTGGCTGCCGGTTCATGCAGGGCAGAAATCTTGCGCGCCATAGCCGGTGAGCTGCGACCCACATCTTCGACCATCTGCATGGCGCCATGACAGCTGGTGGCGGCTATTTCCAGCTGCAGCTCCAGCCAGCGACGAATTCTGGCGCGCGGATCAGCGCCGGAACGCGAGACCTCGTCAACCCGGGCGAGAATCGGCGCCATCTCGCGCTCCAGGCAAGCAAGCAGAATATGGTCTTTGTCCGGGTAGTAGCGATACAGAGAATTGCGCGCCAGGCCGATTGCGCCGGCGATCTGGCTCAGGTCCGTGCCTCGGTAGCCATGCTCGTTAAACAGGCCGGCTGCCGCGTCCAGAATACGGTCGTTCTGACGGGCAACATGGGCCTGGATATTTTCAGCCTCAATGCGCGGCATCGGCTGTCGCCTCGTCTGCGTTAACTTGCGCCACCGTAGTTTGGGTCAAACGACCGTCAAGTATTTCCACCACCCGATCGACGGTATCCAGCACGCCGCGGTCATGGGTCACCATCATTGCGGCCACCTGATGCTCATGACAGGCACGCTGCAGCAACTCTGCGATTTGATGGCCACGCTGACGATCAAGCATGGAGGTCGGTTCGTCCACCAGCAATACCGCCGGGTCACTCATGAAAGCGCGGGCAATGCCCACGCGCTGACGTTCACCGCCGGACAACTGGCCGGAGCGGCGATGAAGTTTTTCCGCCATACCCACCTCTTCCAGGAGTTGCTCCGCGCGCTTGCGATCTTTAGCGGAGGGCCGGCGACCGGACAGGTGCACCAGCAGCAGCAACTGGTCCAGCGCCGTTAGCGACGGCAACAGGTTGGACTGCTGAAACACAAAGCCAATCTGCTGTCGACGCAGCTCGGCCAGGCGTGCCGGCTTGAGTGCGGTAATCTCCTCGTCGCCGATCCAGATGCGCCCGCTGCTGGGCGTGCGCAAGCCACCGCAGACCGCCAGCAAACTGGATTTTCCGGCGCCGGACGGTCCCAGCACCATGGTCAGTTCACCGGCAGCCACGGCCACACTGACATCATCCAGCGCGCGCACCTGGGTGTCACCGTCGCCCAGCAGCAGCGACACGTTCTCGGCACGCAGGCTCATTGTTCCTGTCCCAGGGCGATAATCGGGTCGACCGCGGTGATGCGCCGGACGGACAGCGCACCGCCGAGCAGGCCGGCTATCAGCAACAACAACATGGCCTGGCCTATTTCATCCGGCGCCAGCATATACGGCAACGCGGTATTCGCCATGATGTACTGGCCGAGCAACAGGCCCGCGCCGAGACCCACGGCAATGCCGATCAGCAAGATGATGCTGGCCTGGCCCAGCGCGTCCCGCAGCAGGTAACCGTTAGACGCACCCAGCGCCTTAACCAGGCCAATTTCGCGAGTGCGTTGAATGGTCCAGATACTAAAGAAGGCGCCGATAACTACGGCGGAAATCAGGAACAAAAAAATCTGGATGATTTGCACCGTGCGGACTTCCTCGATGTAACCCGTGGACGCGGCATAAAAGCGATTGCGGTTCAGCGTGCTGGTGCCAATCTCATCGTCGAGCTCGGCAATACGCTCGGTCGGCACGCCGTCGGCCAGCTGCATGGCGAGGATGCTGACAAAATCAAACACGATGTCGGGCAACTGCTCACCCGGCGGTGCCCCACCGGGCGGCCCGTAGGTGGCTTCCTGCCATTTGCGTAACGGCGCATAAACAATCGGCACATGGCCGATATTGAGTTCATCGGTAATACCAATGACCTCGACTTCGGTAAGCACGCGATCCAGCGTTATCCGGTCACCAATGCGCACGCCGTCGCGATCGACCAGCAGGCGCGAAACAATCACACCCGCTTCGCTATCGCCCAGTTGCTGGCCCTCACTGACCGTCGGCTCGATCAGCGAACCGGGTGTCAGGCCCCAGAGCACCAGTTCCAGCGGATCATTGTTCTGGTTGCGCGCGGTAAAAATCGTATGGCCCATGGGCTCGAGCTTTTTGACCTCGGGCCTGGCCGCCCAGTCTTCCCACTGGGCGCGTTCGATCATGGTGTTGCGATAGGTCGGCTTGTCGTCCCACTCGAAGGCGATATGCGTCACGTCCAGCTGCATGAGTCCGGAGATGTTGTTCTTGATCAGGCCGCCGGCGATGCCACTGAGCGAAGTCATCAGCAGGGCAATAAGCGCAATGACAATCGCCATCAGGGCGAAGCGTCCCTTGGCAAAAACCAGGTCGCGGAAGGCAATAAACATGTCAGGACTCATTTGACGACAATGTGTCGACAACACTGCCTGCTTGGCGACAAGCTGTCAATAAGTTGCTATTGCGCCGGCTCGAGCCTCAGGGACGCAAGGCGATCAAACCGGCGTGCTGATTGCCCTCCGGATCGCCGCCGCGGCCGGTGAAAGCCGCCTCCTCCACCTGCAGACCGGCCTTTTCGGCCTCGCGGCGCAAAATATCCGGATCCAGCGGATTGAGATACTCCAGCATTCCGTCGGGCACACGCTGCATGTTAAGCAACGGTGCCACGTCGTCGATGAACGCCGGCCATTCTTCGCCATCGGCCTTGCGTTGCTCGTATTGTGCAGCGATGGATGACCAGAAGCCTGTGTAGGGCGTATCCGCGATGATGAAAACCCGACCACCGGGTCGCAGCCAGGCATGCATTTTTGTAAGGCTCAGGCGCAGCTCTTCGCCGCGCAAAAAATGCACGACGCGCGAACACAGGATGGCGCCGAAGGCCTGGTCGGGAAAGTCCACCTCGGGCAACAAACCAGCCTGGGTGCGCAAACGCGCCTGGTATTCGCCAGGCATTTCCCGGCGCAGAATCTCCAGGTGCCCGGGCTCCATATCGCAGGCCAGAACATGCCCGCCGCGCACCAATACCTCGCGCGTGGCGACGCCATAGGCACAGCCAATGTCGAGCGCTTCGTAGCCGCAGATAGCGGCATATTCAATGAAGGCCATGGAAAAACGATCCAGCGTTTCCGACATGAATCCGCGCTGGTTAAGCGTCGGAATCATGCCTGCCATATAAGGCTTGGGTTTTTGCAGCTCGGGATCGTTCATACCAGCCTCCTTCACGGCGGCTGGCCAGCATAACGCTGCTGCCTGACGGCTGCCTAGCGCTCGACGCTGACGGGCGGATTAATGAATATGCGCTGCAGGCCCCGCAAGCGACCACGCTGGGAATGCAGGCTGGCCAGTATTGCCGGCAACAGGAACAAAACGATGAAGGTGGCAAACATCAGGCCGAAGGCCAGCGAGACCACCAGCGGCCGCAGGAACTGTGCCTGCAGATCCGTCTCCAGCAGCACCGGCATCAGGCCGAAGACGGTGGTGACGGACGTCAGCATCACAGCACGCATGCGCCGCACCGCGGCCTCGGAAGCCGCAAGTTTTTCATCCATGCCCTGGGCGACCAGCTCGCGGAAAACACTGACCAGGATGATGGAATCATTAATCACGATACCGATCAGACCAAACAGGCCAAAAATCGACATCAGGGTCACGTCTACAGACAGGATCCAGTGACCAAACATGGCGCCGACGATACCAAAGGGCACCACCGACAATACCGCCAGCGGCCACAGGTAAGACTCGAACACCCAGGCCAGAATAATAAAGATCATCAGCAAAGCCAGCGGCAGGGCGGTACCGACATCGCCCAGGGTTTGCCCCTGGCTCTCGGCATCACCGCCGAAGCGCGCATAAGTAACGCCCGGTCTTTGAGTAATCTGCGGCAGTACTTCGGCGTTGAGAATCGCGCGCACGGCATTATTGTTGTTCAGCTTCTCATCGACGTCACCGGTGATCTGCACTGCCAGGTCGCCACCGGCACGTTTCAGTGATTCGAAGCCGCGTTGATAGCTGAGATTGGCGACATCGCTCAGCGAAGCCGTTTCTCCCGATGGCAAAACCACCGGCAGGGTTTCCAGGACACTGATGGAATCACGTTCGCTGTCGCTGACAAAAACACGTACCTCTATTTCCTCCCCCTCACTCTGGAATATCTGTACCAGATCGCCGGCAAAGGCGGCGCGTAATTGGCCGCCCAGCAACTCGCCGGTCAGGCCAACGGCTTCACCCGTGGGCGAGAGTTCAAAAATAAGCTGTTCCTTGCCCCAGGCCATGTCGTCACGCACGCCACTGACCCCGGCAATCCCGTTCAATGCCTGAATAATGTCCACTGCAGCAGCCTTGAGCGCTTCGGGATCCGTGCCAGCGAGGTCCAGCTCAATATCATTGCCGTGCGGCCCGCCACTGGTATTGAGAATAAAAAAGCTTTCCAGGCCCGGCATAGACGGCACCAGCCGACGCCAGTTGCGAATCAGCTCGGCATTGCTGAGCTCGCGCTCAGTATCCGGAACCAGCTGAACGATCATGGTGGCAACGTTGCTGGAGCGCGTGCCACGCGGATCCAGTCCCAGCTTGGAAACCTCCAGCTCCACCAGTTTCTGTCCCGCGTCAGCTTCGACCTGGCGAAGGGCAGCGCGCGCCTGGTTGACGAAAGCCTCTACCGTATCGCCCGGTGTACCCGCACTAAACCGAATAATGGTCTGCAGCTTGCTGTTGTCGGGTTGCGGGAACAGGGTGAACTCGAGCCGGCCACCGGCAATCAGACCCACCGTCACGATCAGGCTGCCTATGGCCAGCGACAGTGTGGTGTTGCGATTTTCAACGGCGCTGACCACCGCGGCACGAAATTTACCGCAGCGAAAATTCTCAAACGCGCTCTCAAAACGCAGGCGCATTCGCGCGGGTGGCTTGCGCGACTGAGCTTCCAGCGAGTGGCGCAAATGCCCGGGCAGGACCAGGAAGCATTCCACCAACGAGGCGATTACCACGCAGATCATGATCAGCGGGATAGCGAACAGGATATTGCCGCCGGGTCCACCGATGGTCATCAGCGGTACGAAGGCGGCCACGGTGGTTAGTGAGGCCGCCATCACCGGCGCGAACATGCGATAGGCGGCTTGCTCGGCCGCCTCCAGCGGCTTGGCCCCGGCCTGATAGCGGGTGACGGCATCTTCACCCACCACGATGGCGTCATCCACCACGATACCCAGGGCCATCACCATGGCGAACAGGCTGATCATGTTGAGGCTGCCGCCGAACAGGTAAAGCGCCATCAGCCCGGCCATCACCGCCACCGGAATACCCACGGCCACCCAAAACGCGACCCGCGCATTGAGAAAGATAAACAAGGCAATGACCACCAGTAACAGGCCGCCAAGCGCGTTCTCGAGCATCAGGTCGATGCGTTGATCGACCAGGCGCCACGGCTCGTCATAGACATACATGTCTACGTTGGAAGGCAGGACAGGACGCGTGCGCTCGACCCAGGCGATCAGCACCTGGGCGACGTCAATGGCATCCTGAGTTTCGGCGCGTTGCACGGCAACTTCCACCGCCGGACGGCCATTCACAAACAGCAGCGGCTCGTCGGCGCGCGCACGCAAGGTAACGTCGGAGATATCGCCCAGGGCCAGCAATCGGCCGTCCTCATCAGCGGCCACGGGCAGCGCCTGAAAGTCGCGCACGTTGCGCGCCTGATCCATGCTGCGCAACTGACGGGCAGATTCGGCGCGGCCCACAGACCCGGCCGGCACGTCGCTGCTGGCGCCGCGTACTCGCTGGCTGATTTCCTGCAGCGACAATTGCAGTTCGCTGAGCTGCGTGCCATCCACCTGGATGGCAATCTCCTGGGCCGGCAAACCCTCCACATCGATGCGCGCCAGGCCCAGCCCGCGCAAATCGCGTTCGAAACTGCGTACCAGTGGTCGCAACGCATTGAGTTCCGGACCGGTTACCACCAGTCGGGCCACCAGTTCGTTACGCGCAACCAGCGTGACTACCGGCGTTTCCGCGGTTTCGGGCAAGTTACGTACCTGCGCTACCCGCTCCTTGACCTGCTCGACCATACGACCCAGGTCAACGCCCTCGTCGTATTCCAGCACCAGCGAACTCTGTCCTTCGCGCGAGGTAGAACGAATTTTTTCCAGCTGGTCAAGACTGCGCAGCTGATCCTCCAGCGGCTGGGTTACCGCCGCCTGCACATCCTCCGCAGACGCACCCGGCCACAGTACTTCGACACTGACGATGCTCAGTTCGAAGGCCGGCAGAATCTGTCGGGTTAACTGGCCCAGCGCCCAGACACCGGCCAGAATCATCACCGCCATGGCCAGGTTTGGCGCTACCGGGTGGCGAACAAAACTGCTGATGATTGCCGGACGCATGACTCAGGGTCTCCCCGTTGCGGGCTTATCTTTGCCGGCCGCAGCCAGCGGTGCATCGCCCCCAGCCAGTCCCGGCTCGCGAATACTCACCAACAGGCCGTCGGCGGCATTGGAAATTTTAGTGGTAATAATCTGATCGTCGCTGTCGAGTTCCGGGCTACGAATAATGACTTCGCTGCGGCCATCGGCCAGCCGTCTTTCACCCAAACGCTCCACATCCAGCGCCAGCATGCGTCCGTCAGCGGCCAGGTAAATGCGATTGCGCCCGTAAACGGCCTCGGCCGGCAAAGCCACCGAGCCCGGCTCGGCTGGCAGAGATAGCAACACGCGCAGCGTGGCACCCAGCTGCGTTTCCGGCGGTAGTTGTTCGAAACTCAGGTAAGCATCCACGCTACCCGAACCCTGACGGGTCGACGATGACAGCCGTTCCAGGCGCGCCGCATAGTCAAGGCCGGCAACACTCACCATGGCATCCATATCTACCGAGAGGGTCAGCGCATCGCGAATGCGTGCGGCAAAGCGGGTCGGCACCTGGGTGCGCAGCTCAATAGCTTGCGGATTGTGAATGCGCAGCAGTTCGTCGCCAACTCGCACCCGGTCGCCCACCGAAACCTGAACATTCGAAACAGCCCCGGGAAAAGGCGCGAGCACACGCGTTCGATCGGCCGTCAGCCCGGCCCGGTCACGCAGAGCCTGGGCCCGACGCAATTGAGCCTGCAGTTTTTTAACCTTGATCTCGCTTTCTTCAATGGATAATTGACGCGAAGTGAACGCCAGCTGCTGACGCTTGAGCTCTTCCGTGGAGTCATCAACGTTGGCCTGGGAAAGCAGTTTGTCGCGATAAAGCGACTGCACCCGTTCTGCGTTGCTCTCGGTCAGCTCCAGCAGTTCCTGCTCGCGTTCAAGGGCCTGCCTGTTGCGCAGCAGCCGCTGACGCTCAAGATTAATGTCAGCGCGAATTTCCTGCACATCAGCATCACGCTGCAGCAGTTCCAGTTTCGAATCCTGATCGTCGAGCAGGATCAACGGTGTGCCGACTTCCACCGAGTCACCGTCCTGCACCAGTACCTGCAGCACGTCGGCTTCAACGGCGGCACTGAGCGTGGCATCCTGCGGCGATTCCACCTTGGCATACAGCTCCAGGTTGGGTCGCAGATCGGTCACCCGCGCCGGCACCACCGCCACGCTCCAGGACTTCTCGGGCAACTGCAAAGGCTGCCGTTCCGGGCGCGAACTGATCAGCAGAGCGAACACCACGAGGGCGCCCACCAGGACCAGAATCGGTCCGCGGCGAAGTCGCGCCAAGATATTCTTGATCGTCTGCATAAGCCCCAAGCTCCCGAGAGTAGTCTATATTTCGGTAATGGATCGCCAACGGATGCGTTCGGGAGCCTAATCGCAGCCCGCTGCGACCACCATGCGGCCAAGGGGCAAATCTATGAAAATACTAAAGTTTCTCGGCATCGGCCTGCTCGGCGTACTCGCCTTCAATGCCATCGGCGTGTTGATCGCAGCGTGGATGTATCGGGATATACCCGCCGCCGAACTGGAGGCACGCTATTTGTCGGATTCTTCCCGATTCCTGAACGTCGACGGCGTGCGCATGCATTACCGCGACGAAGGCCAGGGCCCGGTGATGGTGCTGATTCACGCCAACTTTTCAAACCTGATTGACTGGAACCTGGTGGCGGCCGAACTGCTGGAAGACCACCGTGTTATCCGTTTCGACATGCCCAGCCACGGCCTCACCGGGCCGGATCCCAGCGGCGATTACACGCTGCCGCGCACCGTCGCAATTACCGAACAGTTCGTCGACGCGCTGGGCCTGGACAGCTTCAGCATTGGCGGGACTTCACTCGGCGGTACCGTCTCAATCCATTACGCCGCGCGCCATCCGGACCGCATTGAGCAGTTGGTGTTGCTGAGCCCGGGCGCCTTGGAAGGCCGTAGCCAGGCGCGACGCGGCCTGCCCGACGCGGCCCGCGTGCTGGAAGTGATCCTGCCGCGCAAGCTTCCCGAATTCATGCTGCGCAGCGCCTATGGTGATCCGGACGCTGTGCCGGAAGAAATGATCGATCGCTGGCATGACATGTGGCTGCGAGAAGGGCAGCGGGAAGCCCAGCTGGACCGGCTGTCGCAATATAAGTCCGGCGACCTGGAAGGCATCGCCGCACAGGTTCGCGCACCGACGCTATTGCTGTGGGGTGAAGCTAACCCGCAGGCAGAGGTAGGGCCAGGCCTACGAACTGGAAGAAATGCTCAGCGGCGTCGAATCCCTGCGCATGATCATCTACCCCGGCATCGGCCATATGGCCTACCAGGAAGCGGGCACAGAAATCGGTCGCGATATCCGTGCCTGGCTGGCCGGAGAACTGCCCGAAGAAGCCGGGCAGGCGGCCGGGTTATAGGCCTGTTACCCGCGCCGCAGCGTGATCCAGGTCAGCGGCGCCGCGGGGCCTGCATGCTAGGGTTCATGCATGCTTCAGCCGATTGCCACGTATACCTTGCTCGCGCTAACGCTCATTGCCGCATCAGCTGCGCGAGTCGGCGCCGAAGAACCGTCGCCGGACCAGGCCAAGCTTGAGTATCGCCAGACGGAACAGCGCAACGGCTGGTCTGCAGGCACTCGCTCCAGACCGCGCCAGCGACCCGTAGAACCGGGTCCGGCGACACTGTTTCTGCGCATTTACGATGGCGCGCGCAGTTTCGGCCCGGTTTATGACGGTCGTGGCCAGGCCCTCGGCCTGAATGTCACCAGCGCGCTGGAGACCTGCCAGGACGGCAACACCATCGTGCGTGCGCTGAATATCGGCGGCTGGAGCTATCAGCTAGACGCCGAATGCAGCGATTTTTCGCGCGGCAGTCGCATCACCGTGAGCCAGGAAAGCGCCGGCGTGGTCATTCGACAGTCGAACAATGAACGCCTGGAACCCGGCGAAGCCACGATCATTCGTTGCGAAGCTGCCAGTTGGACCTGCCGCACCGAGGTGCGCAGCAGCGACTGACATTTGCCGAGCATGGCCGCACTGCTATTCTTGCCAGCCATAGACTTTTTGGAATGGAGTAGCGATATGCGTAGCCCACTGATTTCTGTCCTCGGCCTGATCACCCTCGGCCTGTTTTTTAGCAGCCCCCTGGCCGCCGACGATCAAGAGTCGCCCTACGGCAAGTATCGGCATGCCGTGATGGAAACCATGAAGGGCCACATCACTGCGCTGTCCATGGTCGCCTTCGGCCAACTGGAAGATACCGGTTTCATGCAATCACACGCCGACAGCCTGGCCAATGCCGCCAAGGAACTCGACGTTATTTTCCCGGCCGATTCTGGCGCTGGTTCAGAGGCGCTGCCCGCCATCTGGGAACAGGCCGATAAGTTCGCCGCTGCGGTGGATGCATCACAGTCTGCGACGGCCGAGTTACAGGCCGCCGTTGCCAGCGGAAATCGCGGCGCTGTTGCCGGCGCGTTCAAGAAAGTCGGCGACGCCTGCAAAGGCTGCCACGAGGACTTCCGCGCCGAAAGCGACTAGCAGCATGGGCTGCAGGGTACTCCTGGCACTGGCCTTGCTGGCCGCGACCTGCGTTGACGCGCAGGAGAACGCGGTCCAGCGAGGTCGCTACCTGGTGTTCGCCGGCGGCTGTATCACCTGTCACACGGCAGAGGGCGATGCGTCTCAGGCCATGGCAGGCGGTCGGGCGCTGGAAAGTCCCTTCGGTACCTTTTATAGCCCGAACATCACGCCGGACACCGAAACGGGCATCGGCGCCTGGACGGAAGAGGAATTCATCTCAGCTTTCTGGGAAGGTGTCGGCCCCGGCAGTCGCTACTATTTCCCGGCTTTTCCCTATACATCCTATACCGGCCTGACGCGCGATGACCTGCTGGCCATCAAGGCCTATCTGGCAACCCTGGAACCCGTGCGCCAGGAAAACCGGCCGCACGAATTGCCCTGGTATCTCGACACGCGGCTGGCCGCGGCGGCCTGGCAAGTGATGAAATTCGACGCCGGGCGGTTCGAACCGGACCCTGAACAGAATCCGGAGTGGAATCGCGGTGCCTACCTGGTGCGCCACCTTGGCCACTGCGGCGAATGCCACACGCCACGTGATGACCTGGGTGGCAGCCTGGCTGATCAGGAGATGGCTGGTGTGCCGAAAAGCGGATCGTTCAAAGGCGCGCCGAATATTTCGTCGCATCGCGAAACCGGCATTGGCCAGTGGTCGCAGCAGGAACTGATGCTTTTATTGGAAATCGGCATGTTGCCCGACGGCGATTTTGTCGGCGGCGGCATGGCCGCGGTGATCGACGACAATACCAGCCAGCTAACCCTTGAAGATCGTCGCGCCATTGCCACGTATCTGCAGTCGCTGCCACCCCAGGATGGCAACACAGCAGAATAAGTCTCGGCGCCGGTTAGATCCCCAGCCGGCTTAAGGCGCTCATAATTTCGCGCAGCACGCCGGCCAACTGCGGGTGTTCGGCCTCAAAACCCAGGGCCGCTTCCTCAGCCCGCTCCAGTGCCGATTCATGCTCCTCTGCAGCGCTGGCGGACTCACCGACCAGCTGCTCAATGTCGCCGGTCAGTTGATTCAGCAGGCGGCGAGATTCCGCATCCACCTGCCTGGTGTCGGCCAGTTCCCGATGCAGTTTGTCGACCAGCTTACGCAGTTGTTCCCCGGGCATGCTCGCTCCTTGGTTATCTAAACCCAGACTCTATGTCAGTGGCGGCGTGGTAAATAGGGGTTTGTCCGCATCCGTGTCGAGTATCCGCTGACGTTAAGCTTGGTCAGGGCCTGTGCAAAACAGGCGAGCGCCATGAGGAGCGGACAATGACTATCACCGTTGCCGAGATAATGACCAGCGAGCCAGCCACCCTGAGCGTCGACGATAGCCTGAAGCAGGCCATGGATTTGATGTCCCGCGGCGGCTTTCGTCATCTGCCCATCGTCGATAAAGCCGGTGCCCTGGTTGGCCTGGTGACACAGTCCGATGTCCTGGCTGCCTCGGCCTCCAATCTGGGCGGCAGCGAGACAGAGCGTCCGGCGGAGCGGATTCGCATTGGCGAATTCATGACGCGCGATGTGGCCACCGTCGATGAACGCGCCGATCTGCGCGTAGCGGCAATTTACCTGCAGCGGCATAAGTATGGCTGCCTGCCGGTAGTCACCGACGGCCGGTTGCACGGCATCGTGACGGATGCCGATTTTGTCGCCGTAGCGATTAACCTGCTCGAACAGACCGATTTGCTGGAGCCCGATGACTATTAGATCCGCTGCGACCGGAGGCTTTACATAAGCGGGGGTCGCAGCAGCCGTGGCCGGGATCACAGTCCGCAACGGGACAGCTTGCTAGGCTGCTATCTTTACCCGACCGTCCCTGGCGAGGGTGCTCGTTGAACGCCCATCTAATAACAATGCCTTGCGAACGCCTCGAAATCGGCATGTATGTCGCCGAGCTGGATCGCTCCTGGCTACACACGCCGTTTTCCGGTCCCGGCCTGATGCTGGCGCGCAGCGACCAGATCGACGCGCTGCGACAGCATTGCCGCTACGTCTACGTGGATACCCTGCGTAGCGAAGCGGGCCTGTTTATGCCGGCACGCGAACCGAAGGCCGCTGACAGCAGCGGTTTTGCCATCGCGCGCGCAGCCCTGGATGCCAGCGTCCAGCGGCTGACGGAAATCGTCTACGACGCGCGTCACTCAGGTCGCATTGAAATTGCACCGCTGCAGCAATGTGCCAGCAAACTGGCAGATACCAGCATGCGCTTTCCCGACGCCAGCCTGTGGCTGGTGCGCATGGATTGCGGCCACGGGTTGCTGTATCGACGCGCTCTGGGCACGGCCGTAAGCGCAGTAATTTTTGGCCGACAGCTGGGACTGGACCAACACGAACTCACCCAGCTGGCGCTCGGCGGCTTGTTGCTGGACATCGGCAAGACAGCTGTGCCGGTGCCCATTCTGGCTAAACCAAAGCGACTAAACGCGATGGAAAAAGCCTTTGCGCATCGCCACGTGCAACAGGGCTTTGCCCTGCTGCACCTGGATCAGCAAGTACACGGCCGAGTTGTCGAAATGGTGCTCGGGCACCATGAACGGATCAGCGGCGACGGCTATCCGCGACGCTTGCGCGGCACCGATATTCCTTTGTTTGCGCGTATCGCAGCGATTGTGGATACCTTCGACGCACTGACCGTGGATCGCCACTATGCCGGCGCGATTTCCGGACACGCCGCGCTGCGCTACCTCAACAGCCAGCGTGGCCATGCCTATGACGCTGCCCTGGTCGGTGAATTTATTCATGCGGTCGGCGTGTATCCCACCGGCACCCGGGTAGAGCTGGCCGACGGCCGCGTCGGGCTGGTGTGCGGGCAAAACCCCGACTGGCCGCTGCGACCGCAGGTACTGGTGACAGACGACAGGCAGGGCCATGCCCTGACAGAACCCCAGGTACTGACCAACGGCGTTGGCGGACAAATAACCCGCGCCCTGCCACCACAGACCTCCGCTACCGCGCCGGCACGACTGGCCGCCGCCATTCAACAGGACAGCTGAGGCGCGCACGGGCTGGCTGCTAGAATCACGGACCGATGCCAAGAGACGCCCCGTGAGCCACATCAAGCTATATAGCTACGACGCCTGTCCCTTTGCGCAACGCACGCGCATGGTTTTGGCGGAAAAAAACATTGATTTTGATTTGCTGGAAGTCGACGTGCACAACAAGCCGGCCAACTGGCAGGAGATATCGCCCTACGGCAAGGTGCCGGTGCTGCGCCATGGCGATACCTCGGTCTATGAGTCGACCATCGTCAACGAATACCTTGACGAAGTTTTTCCAGAGCCGCCGTTGATGCCCGATGGTGCAGCGGCACGCGCCCAGGCGCGTATCTGGATGGACTATTGCGAAACGCGTTTTCGCCCTTTGACCACCGCACTGGTCTGGGAGCGGGAAGATCCCAAGAAGCTGGCCAGTAATATCGAGAAGCTGACGGAGGTCTTACACTTCATCGAACACGAAGGGCTGCGCAAACTCAGCGACGGACCTTACTGGTTCGGACAGCAGGTCAGCCTGGTGGACTTTCAGTACCTGCCGTTTTTCGAACGCTTCGTGCTCTATGAACATCTGACAGGATTCGACTGGCCGGCAGACTGCAGCCGGCTGCGAGCGTGGTTCAAAACCATGAGCAAACGCGACAGTGTCAGCCCGACGCTGCGCTCGCTGGAGTTTCATCTCGAGAAACATCACCGCCTGGAAGCTGCCATCGCAGCCCGCCGCAGCGCCAGCAGCTGAGAGTGAGCAGCGTCTCTGCCGCGCCCTTGCCGGCGGCTGATCAACTGGCCGAACTGACAAGTTTTGTGCGGGCCCACCCGCGCCTGGTGGTCATCGGCGGCGCCGGCTGCAGCACCGCCTCGGGCATCCCGGACTACCGCGATGAAGCCGGCGACTGGAAACACCCGCAGCCGATTCAATTTCAGGACTTCATTGCCAGTGCGGCCGTTCGACAACGGTACTGGGCGCGCAGCAGCATAGGCTGGCAACGGATGGCCGGCGCCAGGCCGAATGCGGCGCATATTGCCCTGGCCCGGCTCGAACACGCCGGCCGGATCCGTTTGCTGGTAACGCAGAATGTTGATGGCCTGCACCAGGCCGCGGGCTCTCGCCAGGTGGTGGATCTGCATGGTCGCTTGGACCAGGTGCGCTGCCTGGACTGCAATGATCGAATCGCACGGCCATTGTTTCAGGCCGCGCTGGAGGCAGCCAACCCGGACTGGTCACCGCGCTCGCGCCCGGCGCCGGATGGCGACGCCCGACTGCTGGTCGCCGACACCACGAGCTTCAGCGTGCCAGCCTGCCGGCGCTGCGGCGGACGGATGAAACCCGACGTGGTGTTTTTTGGTGAAAGCGTGCCGCGCGAGCGCGTCCAGCGCAGCATGGATGCGCTGGACACGGCCGATGCCCTGCTGGTGGTGGGCTCATCGCTGATGGTTTTTTCGGGCTTTCGGTTTGCGCGCCGCGCCGCCGAGCTCGGCTTGCCTATAGCCGCCGTGAATCGGGGCCTAACGCGGGCCGACGAGCTTTTGAGCCTGAAAATCAGCCTGGATTGCGGCACGGCATTAGGCCATCTGGCAGCCGGCGAAACGCCCGAACCGTGACCTGACGCAAAGCCGCAAGCGCCCCACAGGCTTAGGGTTAAGCGGGTGTGTCGACGGCTCGCTGAGCCGTGCCCAATAAGGTTGCGGAATGCAGACCCTGGTAATCAGTCTAGTGATGGTAGCAGTGGCCTTCCCGGCGGGATGGTTGCTTTGCCGCGCCTGGATGGCCGCCCGGCAACCGCAGTCTGGCGACGAGTCGATTTCCATTGACCGACACCACAAAATGCTACGCACTCAACGCAGCCGCTACCGGCGACGCGTCTTGCGGATTCACGAAGTGGTTCGCAAACACGAGGCAACTCGCGACCAGATTCGCGACAAGCTCATGCGCCTGCAACACAGCATGCAGGCCGAAGGTCAAGCAACCGAGCAGCGTGAAGCAGAACTCGAGCGTGCCCGGCAACATGCCGGCACCCTGAAAACAGCGCTGGATACGAGCAAGGAAAAACTGGCACAGAGCCAGTCAGTAATTGCCAGCCTGGAATCGAAACTACTGTCCAGCAACAAGGGTGAAGCTTCCTCAAATAATGAGGCGGACATGCTGCGCATCGAGCGAGATGAGCTAAGCGCGCGTGTACGGCGCCTGAAGTTGCCGGAGAAACGAGTTGAAGATACGCCCGGCGACGAGGACGGCAGCGACGAACTTCTTGCCCAGCTGGGTGAGGCGCGCGAAACACTCGGCCAACGTGATCACCGCATTCGCGAACTGGAACGCCAGCTTGAGCAACGCGATCTGCGGCTGGAAGAAATGGAAACCACGGTAAATTCCTGGAAGCGCAGAGTCGCACCCCTGGCGCGACAGGTACAGATGCAGCGTGAACTGATTCGGCGCGCGCGCGCCGCTCAGAGCGCAGATGATCCGGCGCTGGCTGAAATCGATGATCACGATTCCGGCGATCCGGACGAGCTACAGAAAATTCGTGGCATCGGCCCGGCTCTTGAGCGTCGGCTGATCGCCAATGGCGTGCGCCGCTTTGAGCAGCTGGCCATGTTTTCCGACGCCGAATTGCGCGAACTGGCAGACAAACTTGCCATCGCGCCGGCCCTGCCGCTGCGCGACGCCTGGGCCGAGCAGGCACAGCGCCTGCATGAGGAACAAATCGTTACCACCGCATGATCGCGGCCGGCCGGCGGCGCGCTGTAGACATATCAGCTAATTAAACGGCTACCCGATCAGTCCGGCTTGGCATGGATCAGGGGCGTCACGCCGCCACCGACAAAGCGCCCTTCATTAGCAGGCTCAGGCTGCGGCCCGGCCTTGGGTACGTGCAGATCACGCGGCGTCAGCGGCGTTTCCAGGCGCAGCGCTAACCAGTCGATCAAGGCCTGCCATTGCTGCAGATCCTTGCGCACCCGCGAGGGTTGCAGCTCCTGCACACTAAGACCCTGCTCAGCTGCCTGCACATAGTTCTGCGAATCACGCAGCTGACCAACAGTAGTAATGGAAAGCCGCTGGAGAAACAGATTGAGCTTGCGATAACTCAGGGTATTTTCGCGCACACGATTGGCAATCACGCCCAGCCTGCCCATCCGCCGGCTGACCTTCGCCACCAGCAACAAGTCGCCTATTAGTCGAGCGGCGGCATGAATATCAATGTCTGAAGGCAGCACCGGCACCAGGATAGCGTGCGCACCGCGAGTGAACTGTGCCAGCTCCTGGTTTGGCAACGCTGCCGGTGTATCCACCACCAGGTAGCGGATGCTGCCGGGCAGGCGCAATCGGAAACTGCGCGTCATGCTGACATCGTCTTCGAAGGCCGCCAGGCCATAGACATCGGGACGATGATGGGCGCGCTTTTTAAGCCAGCGCATACTGGAACCCTGCGGATCGCAGTCCATCAGCGCCACGGGATAACCGCGGGACGCCAGCATCCCGACGAGATTAGTCGCCAGCGTGGTTTTACCGGAGCCACCCTTGGGATTCAGAACGACGATTTTTTTCAGATCCGGGTGACTGGGAATGTTGAGCATCAGAGGTCCGATAACTTGCTAATCATCTTTTTAACATATGTTGCTAAATAATTGAAAAATGTGATGGAAGTCCCAGATTGGCTGCAGTCATCCTGGGGCTGATGGGGACCCACCTGGGGGCGCCCCCAGCGGACAGGGATCAATCAAACAGATGCTCCGGGCTGCCAGCCCGCGTTAGCCTTCGGATATGAATGACCAGCCCAGAATAGCGCCGCTGCGCGAGGACGAATGGAACGAGGAACAGCGCGCGCTGCTGCAGTACGCCTATCGGCAGGGCGGTTTCTACAACGTCATTGGCACCCTGGCGCGGCACTGGGAAGCCTCGGGACGGCTCGGCCAGATGGGTGCGCACGTACTCGGGCCCAGCTCGACACTGCCGCCGCGCGAGCGCGAGCTGCTGATCTTGCGCACCGCCTGGCTTTGCCAGGCCGAATACGAGTGGGGCCAGCATGTGCACATCGGTCGCAAAGCCGGCCTCAGCGATGCGGAGATTCAGCGCTGCCGCAACGGGCCTGACGATCCCGGCTGGAACGAACTGGAATCCAGCTTGCTGCGCGCAGCTGACGAGCTGCATGCCGATCAGCGCATCGCCGATTTCACCTGGCAAGCGCTGGCCCGGCACTACGACACACTGCAATTAATGGACGTGGTATTCGCCGTGGGTCAATACACCCTGGTAGCGATGGCGCTAAAGAGTTTCGGCACGCCACTGGACGAAGGCCTGGAAGGTTTCTGATCTCAGCGGCCGCGCCTATCCCTCAATACTGCAAGACAGGGTGCGGGAGATTTCGCATAAAGGGCGACCACTTTCTTCGCGCCAGTTATTAAACGCCGCCTGCACCTGGATCAGGTCCCGTTTGGCGGTCGGAAATTTGTCGATTACGCCCTGGCGAATCAAAGCGCCGACCACGTCGCGAGCCAGTACAAAGGTATCTTTGCCGACCCGGCGCAGAAAAAACTGCCCGGTGCGGCCACCCAGTCGACTGCCACGCTTCTTCAGCTCAGCATGCAGGCCAATAATGTCCGTTTCCGGCCAGGCGGCAAGATAATTGCCGAAGCCCTTGTGCTCCTGTTCAACCTCGAGAATGAACTGGGCGTTGTCGCGCACGCTCAACAACTTTTTATAGTGGCGGATAACCCGGGTATCGCCGGTCAAGGCTTCAATAGCTTCATCAGGCTGGTAGGCGCAGGCTACCGGGTCGAAACCGTGCAGGGCCTCGGTCATGCTCTGCCACTTGTAGTCGACGATGCGCCAGACAAAACCTGAGCGGAACACCGCCCGGCTCATTTCCGATAAATAGGTGTCGCCACCCTGGGCACGCAGTGCGCGAGCACTGAGCGGCTCGGGCATATGCTCGCGCAGGGCAACCTCGCCGCCTTTCAGGTTGACGGCGCGATCATAGATGCTGGCGAAACTTTCCATGACCGCATGATAGCGAGATGTGTCGCCGCCATGACCACCCGTTGCCGGCTTGGCGCCAAACTAGTCCAGCGCGCGATAATTTTCCCAGCGAAAACGCGGCGTACAAAGACACAGGAACACCAGGTCAACAGCACCGGTATTCTCGATTTGCTGGGAAACTTCTGCCGGAATCAGCAACACGTCGCCGGGGCCGACCTGCTGTGCCGGTGCGTCGCCGATCAATGCGCGCCCCTGGCCCTCAAGAATGACGTAGCGTTCCGCCGTGCCCTGCAGGCTATGCGGACGTGTAGTAACCCCGGCCGGCACGCGCGCGCGGGCAATGGACAAATCCGGATCATCGGCCAGGTTGGCCATCTCCAGAATATGGCAACGTTCCTCGCTGAGATATTCGTCAGCTTCGTTCAACGGCCGGTAGATCACCCGCTTCAGGGGCGGCACTGCATTCATGCCTTACTCCGTCCTGAGCGCCTGCACAGGATCCAGCGCCGCGGCACGCTGTGCCGGCACGACGCCGGCCAGCAAGCCAATGACCAGCGACAACAGCAGGGCTGCCGCCGCGTAAGGCAGCGAGTAGGCCAGCGGCATGCTCGGCAGCAGCAGCCGGGCCAGTTCGACGATGGCCGCACCGAGCAACAGCCCGGCCAGGCCGCCAAAGCCGGCCAGCAAAATGGACTCGCCAACGAACAGGTTGCGGACCTGGCTGCGGCGCGCACCCACGGCGCGTAACAGGCCGATCTCGAAGGTTCGCTCACGGACGGCGATGGTCATGATGGTAAAAATGCCCACGCCGCCGACCAGCAGCGAGATACTGCCCAGCGCGCCAACGGCCAGGGTCACCACGTTGAGCACCGAACCGAGTACATCCAGCATTTGCTGCTGAGTAACAATGGTGAAGTCCTCGCCACCGTGCCGCGTGATCAGCATGCGACGTACCCCACTGACTACTTCATCGGCCACCGAAGCATCTGTGTACAGCACGTCGATTTCAAACACGCCCTCGCGATTGAACAGCGACAGTCCCCGGGCGGCGGGAATGTAGACTACATCGTCCAGGTCCATGCCCAGCACCGTACCTTTGGACTCCATCACACCGATGACCCGGTAACGATCACCGCCGACGCGAATACGTTCGCCGAGGGGATTGGCGTTGCCATACAGTTCATCGCGCAGCTTGCTGCCAAGCACGGCCAGGGCGCGTGGCGCACGCGGATCGTCGGGCGGCAAAAACTCGCCCAGGGCGACGGCAAAGGAAAACACCTGTGGCATTTCAGGCCCCACGCCATTCACCATCACGCGGCGCTCGCGGCCGTTCGCCACCACCGAAGCATTGCCCTGCACCGCGGCCATGGTGTCGATGACGTAAGGCACACGCTTGAGCGCCTCGGCATCGTCCAGGGTTAGCGGACGCTGCGAATTGATGACACCGGTGGGCGCGCCAAAGGTGTTGGTAACACCGGGATTAATGGCCACGATATTAGTCCCGAACTGGGTGAATTCCGTCAGCATGTATTCCCGCAGACCGGTGCCGACGGAAGTCAGCAGCACCACCGCGGTCACGCCGATGGCAATCCCCAGGGCGGTCAGGCTGCTGCGCAGTCGATGCGACAAGGCCGACGAGGCGGTGTAGCGAAGCAGATCGCGAACTTCCATATCAGCGCCCGGTGAGTGCGGCAATGGGATCAAGATCGGCGGCCCGGCGGGCCGGCAGAATGCCGAAAAACAAACCCGAGGCCATGGCTGTCAGCAGCGCCCCGGCCACGGCCCACAGCGGCGGCGAAAACTCGAACTCCGGAAACAGGCTCAGCAGCACACCGATGACCGCGTAGCCGAAGCCAATCCCGATGACGCCACCCATGGCGGCGAGGAACAAAGCCTCGGTAACGAACAGGCCAATGATCTGCCGGCGCGTTGCGCCCAGCGCCTTGAGCAAACCTATCTCCGCGGTGCGCTGACTAACGGCCACCAGCATCACGTTCATGATCAACACGCCGGCCACCACCAGGCTGACGGAAGCGATGGCTGCCAGCGCCTTGGTCAGATTGCCGAAAATACCGTCAAAAGTTTCCAGCACCGCATCCTGGGTAATCACCGTGACGTCTTCTTCACCGTAGTGTCGGTCTTTAATGATTCGCGTGATATCGCGTTTGGCCGGCAGCATGGCATCGCGGCTGTTGGCCTGGATCAGAATACGAAACAGCCCGGGCGAATCAAACATGGCCTGCGCTGACACCACCGGCACGATAATCACTTCATCCACATCAATGCCCACGGACTGGCCCTGCTCGGCCAGCACCCCGGTAACCCGGCAACGCCGGTCACCGACCCGCATCCACTGCCCCAGGGGCATGTCGCTGCCAAAAAACTCTTTGCGAATGGTAGCGCCGACCACGCACAGGGGCGCGGCCCGCTCCATGCCGACCCCGGGCATAAACTCGCCCAGGGCCATAGTCCAATCGCGGATGGTGGCGAAGTCGGCCGTGGTCCCCAGCACAGTCACCTCGCGCTCCAGCGAACCGCGGTTCACCGAGGCCGCGCCGACAACGACCGGCGCCGCCAAACTGACATAAGGACTGCGTAAAGTAGCGCGCGCATCGTCCAGGGTCAGGTCGCGCGGGGTTTGCGCCATCATCATGCCGGGACCGCCGCCACTGGTTTCCGACCGCCCCGGCAAGACAATAATCAGGTGCGTACCCAGGGACCGAAACTCACCACTGACAAAGGCGCGCGCCGCCTCGCCCAGGGAAGTCAGCACCAGCACCGCGGCCACGCCAATGGCGGTGGCCAGCAGCATCATGAAGGTGCGACCGGGATAGCGCAGCAATGCGCCGGCGGCCATGCGATTGGTATCCAGGTACCTCATACGGGGGCGCTGTCTTCGGCCAGTTTGCCGTCGCGAAATTTAAGCTGCCGATGAGCGCGCCGACCTATCGAACGATCGTGGGTCACCACCAGCAGCGTCAGGCCCTGGTCATTCAGGTCTTCCATCAGCTGAACGATTTCTTCTCCCGACTTGCTGTCGAGATTACCGGTGGGTTCGTCAGCCAATAATAATTTTGGCTGCATCACGATGGCCCGGGCGATGGCCACTCGCTGGCGTTCACCACCAGACAGCTGGTTGGGCCGATGATCGAAGCGATGTGCGAGGCCGACGCGATCCAGCGCCTGTTCACCCAGCTGGCGACGCTGCGCGGACGCCTGGCCGGCCAGCACCATGGGCAGCTCAACGTTTTCAAAGGCACTCAGCCGCGGCACCAGGTGAAATGACTGGAAGACAAAGCCGATCTGGCTCTGACGAGTGGCGGCCAGGTGATCATCATCCATCTGCGAGGTGTTTTTACCGTCCAGCCAGTAGCTACCGGCCGTGGGGGTATCCAGCAATCCGAGGATATTCAGCAGGGTCGACTTGCCCGAGCCGGACGGCCCCATGATGGACACGTATTGACCGGCGGGAATTTTCAGCTGGACCTGGTCCAGTGCATGCACCACCTGGTCACCGACCTGGAAATCGCGGCAAAGGCCCTTTAATTCGATCATTGCGACGGTTGCTGTCTAATCGCTGACGGCGGCCGCGCCGGCGACGACACCCTCGCGATCCACCGACAGCACTACCAGCTCGCCTTCACTCAGGCCATCCAGCACCTCGACGTATTCCCAGTTTGCCGTGCCGCGTGTGACCTCGCGCGCTTCGAGTACGCCATCGGCCAGCACCAGCGCACGCGTACCTTCGATCAGGGCCTGGGTCGGTACGCGCAGCACGTCATCGCGGCTGGATAGCAACACCTCAACGTCGGCGCTGTAGCCCGGCAACAGGTTGGCCTCGCCACGCTCACGAATCTCCGCCTCAATTTCAACGGTACGTGCCTGCTTTTCCTGATCGAGGACGTAGGGCGCGACGCGTCGCACCACCCCGGCAAAGCGCTGGCCGGGAAAGGCATCCATGGTCACCATGGCCGATTGACCGGCGCGCACGGCCGGCGCGTCGACTTCATCGATGGGCGCACTGATATACAGACAGCTGTTGTCGATCAGATCGACCGTCGGTGGCGTCTGGATGCCCACCGGCGAGGGCGTGATGAATTCGCCCAGCTCGCCGTTGATCTTGGCGATGACACCGTCAAAGGGTGCGCGCAGGATGGTGCGCTCCAGGCGCGCACGCGCGACGGTAATGCGCGAGTCATTGACCTTGGCGGCATCGCGACTGGCCTTGCAACCGGCGGCCAGCGCCTTGGCGTTGCCGCGGGCGCGATCGGTCTCTTCCTCGGAGGACAGGCCGCGCTCAAGCAGGCTCTCCAGTCGCCGAGCCTCGCGTGAAGCCACATCGGCACGCACACAGGCCTCATCGGCACGACCGACGGCAGCCACGGCATCGCGCTGCGCGAGCAGTAATTCAGCCTGCAAATCATCGTTCCAGAGTTCCAGCAGAATCTGCTCGGCCTGCACTGCGTCACCCTCGCGCGCCGGCAGTTTGGCCAGCTGACCACCGACGCCCGGCGACAGGCCGGCGCGGCGACAGGCGTCGACCGTACCGGCGCGGGTATTGGAAACCGTGGCCACCACGGTGCCCCGGGCTACGGCAACAACACTGACGGAAATCGGCTGGGACCGCATCAGGAAGGCCACAGCGGCGGCTGCGACCAGCAGTATCAGCACCAGGATGACGAGGTTGCGCTTACTCAAGAATCGACTCCGCAGCAGCAGGGAAGCTTAAAGGCGCGCCAGTATAAAGCCGCGGCGCTGCAGCGAGGATCGGGGCTTTCCGCAATCAATACTGTATATTTATACAGATGTCGTCACTGGAGAAAAAATTCGCCCCGCTGCGCGGTCGCGGTGCCACGGCCAATCCTGACGGGCGATTCACGCGTCAGCGCAGCAGCCATGATCCGGAGTTGTGCGATGAGTGGCCGGCACCCGGCAAAGACACCCGGCTGTTACCCGAACGCTCGCGCAGCATCGTCTCCACCAATCAGTCGCCGGATATCAATTTTCGTCAGTCCATCAACCCCTACCGCGGCTGCGAACACGGCTGCGTTTACTGCTACGCGCGCCCGGCCCATGCCTATATGGATTTGTCGCCGGGCCTGGATTTTGAAACGCAGATTTTTTTCAAAGCTGATGCTGCCCAGCGACTGCGCGAATTTCTGGCCCGTCCCGGTTATCGCTGCCAGACCATCGCCATGGGCGCCAACACCGATGCCTACCAGCCGGCCGAGAAACAGCAAGGCATCACCCGCAGGCTGCTGGAAATTCTCTACGCACATCGCCACCCGGTTTCGCTGATTACCAAGTCCGCCCTGATTGAACGCGATCTGGATTTACTCACGAAACTGGCTGCAGACCGCCTGGTGCAGGTGAGCATCAGCGTGACCACCCTGGACAACGACCTGAAGCGCGTGCTGGAACCGCGCACGGCATCACCCGCACGGCGCCTGCGCAGCATCGAAACGCTCACCGCTGCGGGTATCCCGGTAAACCTGTTGCTGGCGCCGGTGATTCCCGGACTTAACGATCATGAACTGGACGCGATTCTGGCTGCCGGCGCCGCAGCCGGCGCACAACAGGCCGACTACATCCTGCTGCGCCTGCCGCACGAGGTACAGCCGTTGTTTATTGACTGGCTGCAGCAGCAGCGGCCGCTGCGCGCGAAACGAATTATGAGTTTGCTACGACAATACCGCGGCGGGCGCGCCAATGATCCCTGCTTCGGCAGCCGCATGCGCGGTGAAGGACCGTTAGCCGAACTGCTGCAGCAGCGCTTTGCCGGCGCCTGTCGCCGCCATAAGCTGCAATCCGGTCACAGTGCAGCGTTAGATACCCGCAGCTTTCGCGTGCCCGGTCGTGCCACCCAGGGCGAACTGTTTGACGCGCCGGGCTAAGGGCCCGGCTCTCGCGCCACGATACGAAACTTCAGGCGCATTTCATCGCGCACCGTCAGCGCACCCAGCAAGGCACTAAAAGGCTCCAGGCCCAAACTGGTCTGACTCAGGTTCAGCTCGCCAACCGCCACCAGCGCATCATCCTCCCAGCGTGCCTGCAACGGAAAACTGACCAGGGTCTGCTGGTCTTTAATCAGTAATTCGGCCTGTACGACCAGGGCATCAAGCGTGCCACTGACCGCTCGGCTAAACAGACTGATCTCCGGGTAGCGCGAGGCATCCAGCAACTTGTCGCCGAGCATATTCGCGCGCGTGCCGCTGATGTCAGCGGGAGGAATTTCGCCGGGGAAATCTTCGCCCTCCTCCGCGCGAAGTTCGGGGCGGTCAACCTCAAGACTGAGCACGGGGAAGCTGAGTTCCAGGTAGGCGTTGTCCAAAACTTCGGTGTAGGCGACACGTCCGGCCAGCTGGCTGGTACTGATGACATGGTTGTGGCCCAGCCGGGCCAGCGCACCATCACGATAGGCCAGCACTCGCAATTCAGAGGAGCCCGGCTCGATGCGCAGTTCGCGCGCATCCTCCGGCCAGGGAAGCCCCGACTGCGTCGGTAACTCGGGCGCCTCGCGCAACGGTGCACAGGCAAACAACCACGGCAACAGCAGCGCCAGCTGCCAGACTTGTCTCGGCATGATCTCGCTCCTTTGGACACGATCATGTTGCACTTTCCGGCGGACGCAGACCACGGCTTGTTGCCGCCGGCTTTAGCGCCTTATAGTCGTACACCATCCAGCAACGGGAACTCGGCAGGTCATGGCAGAGTTTGAATTACAGATTAACGGCCGGCTAGTGGCCGTAGACGCGCCCGCCGACATGCCGCTGCTGTGGGTGCTGCGCGATCGCCTGGGCATGACCGCCACGCGTTTTGGCTGTGGCAAGGGACTGTGCGGTGCCTGCACCGTGCACGTGGATGGTCAGGCTGTGCGCAGCTGCCTGACACCGGCGGCCAGCCTGAGCGGCCGCCAGGTAACCACTCTGGAGGGCCTGGACGCTGATCATCCGGTGCTGCGCGCCTGGGCCGACATTGAAGTACCCCAGTGCGGCTATTGCCAGGCCGGCCAGATGATGTCAGCCGCCGCCTTGCTGGCCAGCAATGCCACGCCAGACGAAAAAGAAATCATCAGCGCCATGAACGGCAACCTGTGTCGCTGTGGTACCTACCTGCGCATTCGCAGAGCCGTGGCGAAAGCCGCCGAATTTGCCACCGACAAGCCGGCCAGCGAGCAATGAGCCAGCTACCCGTTAATCGCCGCGTCTTTCTGCAGGCCAGCAGCGCGGGTGCACTGACCCTGACAATTCCCTGGGCTTCGCGCGGGCTCGCCGATGGCCCGGTGGCCGCCAACGCTTTCGTCACCCTGTTCAGCGACGGCACCGCCGAACTCACGATTCCGCGTTCGGAAATGGGCCAGGGCATTCTCACCACGCTCAGCATGGTAATCGCGGAAGAACTGGAAATACCCTGGGACCACGTCAGCGCCCGGCAGGCCACGGCAGACGCCGGGCTCTACGGCGCCCAGGGCACCGGCGGCAGCGCCTCGGTGCGGACTCGTTATAACGACCTGCGCAAGGCCGGCGCCGCCGTGCGCGAAATGTTGCGTAGCGCAGCGGCCAGCGCGTGGCAGCTGCCGCTGAAGGAGTGTCGCGCGATTCAGGGCATGATCGTGCATTTGCCAAGCGGGCGCCGCAGCGATTACGCCAGCCTGCTGCCAGGCATCGCCAACATGCCGGTACCGACCGACCCGCCGCTGAAACCGAGCAGTGAATTTCGACTGATCGGTCGCTCGCAGCCGCCCATGGATCTCAATGCGATTCTTACCGGCAAGGTGAGCTACGGCATTGATCAGCGCCAGCCCGGCATGGTGTTTGCTGCCGTGGCCCGTTGCCCGATATTCGGCGGCAGCCTGGTCAGCGTGAATGACAGTGCTGCGAAGGCTATCGAAGGCTTCATTCAGACCATTCAGATTCCCGCCATAGCGGGTAACGCCGGCGTGGCACCGGGTGTCGCGGTGGTGGCTGACAGCAGCTGGGCGGCCTTTAAAGCCCGCGACGCCCTGCAAATCGACTGGCGCCCGCCCGCCGGCGAACTGGAAAGCGATGGCGGCAACCTGGCGCGCATGCGCGCCTTGCTGGATGCGCCGGCGGAAGACGAATTGCTGAAAATCGGCACGCCGGAAGACAGCCTGGCAGCCGCCGGGAAAACCCTTAGCGCAGATTATTCGCTGCCACTGCTGGCGCATGCTTCGCTGGAGCCGCAAAACTGCACGGCGCGCTTCCACGACGGTTTGCTGGAATTGTGGTCTCCCAGCCAAACGCCCAACTTCGCGCGCATGCTGGCCGCCCAGGCCACCGGTCTGCCACAGGAGCAACTGCGTCTGCATGTCACGCGCATTGGCGGTTCTTTCGGCCGCCGCTTGAATGTGGACTTTGCCGTTGAAGCTGCGCTGGTGGCCAAAGCGCTGGATGGCCCGGCGGTACAACTGGTCTGGAGCCGTGCGGACGACCTGCAGCATGATTTCTACCGGCCCTGTGCGCTGCATCGACTGACCGCCAGTCAAGACGCCGACGGAATGCCGGAGGCCTGGGACCATCATTTCAGCACCCCGGCCATCTTCGCCGGTTACCAGTTGCCGCCGAACAGCGATCGGCCCGGACTCTACGAAGCCACCGGTGCGGTGCGACCTGCCGTATCGCATTTCCCATCGACGCTGCGCATTCTCGCGACTGCCCTCGCCACTGCCGCTGGGCTGGTGGCGTGCCGTCTCGACCACGCATACCGCGTTCGCGGTGGAAAGTTTTATTGACGAACTGGCGCATGCGGCCGGTCGCGACCCGCTCGACTATCGCCTTGAACTAATGACCGCGCCGCCGACGAATTTGCCGGGCCAGGATGCGGCGTTCCCCTTCGACGTCGAAAGAGCACGCAGCGTGCTGCAGTTGGCCGCTGAGGCAGCCGACTGGAATGAACCTCTGGCCGCCGGGCGTGGTCGCGGCATCGCATTTTGTCGCGATCATCTGAGCTATTCGGCCACCGTGGTGGAAGCTTCGCTGCCGGAACCCGGCCGCATTCACATTCATCGCGTGGTAACCGCGCTGGACTGCGGCCTGCTGATTAACCCCGCCGGCGCGCGCATGCAGGTAGAAGGCAGCGTCATGCAGGGTTTATCGGCGGCCTTGCGCGAAGGCGTGAAACTGACCAACGGACGGGTTGCGCAAACTAACTTCAATGACTACCCGATTTTGCGTCAGGCCGAAGCGCCCGAACGCATAGATGTGGTGCTGAGCAGCAACGAGCATGCGCCCACAGGCGCCGGCGAACCGGCCCTGCCGGCCGTCGCGCCGGCGCTGGCCAACGCCGTGTATGCCGCCAGCGGCAAGCGCTTTCGCAGCCTGCCGCTAAATCGCCAGGCCTTGCTGGCCGGGTAAGCAGCTGACTGCGACCGCGGCCGTTCAGCCAGCCACGGGATCGGCCTGCAAGCCGCTCAACCAGCTCTTCTGAAAGGATTCAGCGGTTGATGGCATGCCCAGGTAGTAACCCTGGCCAATGTCACAACCCATAGCCTTTAGCGCCTGCATGACATCCGCATCCTCAATACCTTCAGCCACCACATCCATATTGAGCGCGTGGCCCAGGCGGATCACCGCGCCAACAATTTCCCGATCGCTTTGACTGGTCAGCATCGGGTTGACGAAGGAGCGATCGATTTTCAGCTCATGGGCCGGCACGCTGCGCAAGTAAGTCAGGCTGGAGTAGCCGGTACCGAAGTCATCAATGGCAAGGCGGATACCCAGGTCGTGTAAGCGCTGAAGCATGGCAGAACTGGCCACGGGGTCGTGCATCAGCGCGGTTTCGGTGATTTCAAGAATCAATTGCTCGGCCGGGAAATTCCAGACTGCAAGCGAATCGGCCACCATATCGGCCAGGTCAGGATCTTCGAGGTTGCCGGGCGACGCATTCACTGCGATATAAAAGTCGCTCTGCTGCCGACACCAGTCACCGGCTTCGCGCAAGGCTGCGTTCAGCACGAAATTAAACAGCGTACGAATGCCGCGGGTTTGCTCAATGGCCGGCAGAAAGGCGGCCGGACTGACCAAACCGGCTTCGGGGCTATGCCAGCGAATCAGCGCTTCCGCGCCATAAAGGCGACCGTCGCGCATGCGTAACTTGGGTTGATAGTGAAGCTCAAATTCACCGGCCTCGATGGCTTCGTCGACATCAAACAAACTGCCCTGCAACCCCGCATGGCGAATAGTCTGGTCACCGTCGAAAACCACATAGTCTTCATCGCGGTGACGGGCCAGAGCCAGCGCAGCTTCACACTGGCGCAGCAGGTCATCAGCGTCGGCGGCCACTGCCGGCCACAATGACACACCAATATGCAGGCGCACACGCACCCGTCCGGCAGCAATGCCGATGGCCTCTTCCGACTCCCGCGCCACGCGCTCGGCCGCCAGCACCGCGTGACCAGAATGCAGGGGATTGCAGATCACAAAAGCATAGCCCAGTCCGGGCAGCGGCAGTACCGCGTCATGACGTCGAGCAATAGCTTGCAAGCGTCGGCCAATTTCTTCGATAACCAGGTCGCCGCAGGCATAGCCGAATTCACCATTGATCCTGGCCAGGCCATCCAGTCGCACCAGGATCAGGCCGAGACCGTTAACCTCTCGCGCCGCCATACTACGCTCAAGATGGCGCAGTAGCGGGGCGTAGCGAGAAGAACTGACGGGCTGGCTGGACATGACTCTTCCAACTCAGTGGAAGTAGTCCTTCGGATCGATGCCAAAGGCGCCGGGCTCATGACCTTTGACAATCCAGCGGGCTGAATCCTTTTGTTCGTCGCTGGGCAGACCCTTCAGATCGAGCACACGATGACTGGAGACCGGCTGCTGCTGAGCGTCCAGCAACACCATTACCTTGGGCCGCAAGCGGCGCACGCGATTCTGCTCGACCACAATACCCACCTCACCGGTGTTCATCTCAACAATCCTGCCGGTGGGAAACATGCCCAGGGCCTGCACGAACTGCTCAACCATTTCACGCTGGAAGCCGGTCCCGGACTGCAGGTTGAGTTCGCGCACGGCATCGTAGGATGAACGCGCATCGGCGTAGACCCGGCGACTAATCATCGCGTCGTAACAGTCCACCAGCCCGGCAATGCGGCCGAACACCGGGATATCGCCACCCGACAGGCCGTGCGGATAGCCCGAGCCGTCATGGCGCTCGTGGTGACTGGCAATCATGTCGAGAATGGCATCGTTAATGCCGGGGGTCTTGCGAGCCAGTGCCACGCCATAGGCACACGTGGCTGCGCATGATCTCGAACTCCTCGTCAGTGAGAGGACCTTCCTTGGCGGTAATGGACTCGGGAATTTTGACTTTACCCAGATCCAGCAGCATGCCGCCCATGGCCAGGGTTTGCAGTCCGTTGCGATCGAAGCCGAGGTGGCGACCCAGGATCACCGCCCAAACCGATGAAGCGATGGAATGGTTGTAGGCATATTCATCACGCTTGCGCAGGTAAACCAGCCAGGCCATGGCATCCTGGTTGCGCAACACACTGTCGATCATCGGCGTGACCGCCTCCGAACTTTGTCGATGTTTACGCCGGCGCCCTTGCGCACGTCATCCAGCACGTCGTTCATCAGGTCCACCGCAAGGCCATAGGCATGGGTGGCCTTGGGCGCCTCGCTGCGCGTATCGACCTGGTTGCGATATTCCACCTTGCCGCTGATCCGCCGTGCCAGCCAGCCGGTGGGATCGAGTCCGCTGAGCAAACTCAGCAGACGATAGGACAGGGTCGCGGGTCGCGCCTGCGCTCGGTCGGCGCCGTTTACAAACGGATCGTGTTTTTTACCGATGGAGTTATGCGCCTCAAGGATGCGGTCCTTGGGCACTTTGCTGCGGTCAGTGTCTACATAGACATGCTTGCAGAATTTACGCAGCAGGCCTATTTCGCTGTCTTCGCGAATTTCGAAACCCTGGAACAGGAACGGCGTTTCCAGCCACGGGCGATCGAGCTGGGCGACATACATACCCTGCTCGAGGCTTAAGGTGTCCACCTTGACCCGTTTAGACAACACCGCGAATCCCTTTGATCTGGCCCTAAAACGCCGCTTTCCATAATAGCGGGCCGGCCCGTCGGGACCGTGGCAGGCATCACAGTTCAACCTGCGCGGCGCCACCACTGACCCGGTCAACCGGCAAGCACCCGGGCCGTTGTGACACAGGTCGCGAGCCTAAGGAGGGTAAGCATGCGCAGCCTGTATAGCCTGGCAATACTGATCTTGGCCGGATGCGCGGCCAACACCGGGCCAATTATCGATACCCAGGGCGTAGACCTGGTGAAATATGAACAGGATCTGGAACAGTGCACGGTCTACCAGGACCAGGTCAGCATCAGCGCCGGCATGGTCAAAGGGGCTGCCGCGGGTGGCGCGACCGGCGCGGCCACGGGCGTTTTCAGCGGTGATGTCGGTCGCTCCGCCGGCGTCGGAGCGGTCCTGGGCAGCGCCGCGTCAGCCCGTAAGAATGATCAGATAAAACAAAGAGTGGTGAAAAATTGCCTGCGCGGGCGTGGCTACAGGGTACTCAACTAGCCGCTGCCAGGCCGCTGGGACAACTTACGCCGGTTCCGCCGAGGCCACAGTAGCCGCCCGGATTCTTGGCCAGGTACTGCTGGTGATAGTCCTCGGCGAAATAGAATTCCGGCGCCGGAAGTATTTCCGTTGTAATGGCACCCAGACCCGCCGTTTGCAGCGCGCTGCTGTAGGCAGCTTTTGAGGCTTGCGCTGCAGCGGCTTGCTGTTCACCGTAGGTATAGATGCCACTGCGATACTGGGTACCGGCATCGTTGCCCTGGCGCATGCCCTGGGTCGGATCATGCGCCTCCCAGAATATCTGCAGCAGTTGCTCATAACTGACCAGCGCGGGATCAAATACCACGCGCACCACTTCGTTGTGGCCTGTCTGACCTGAGCAAACCTCGCGATAGGAGGGGTTGGGCGTATGGCCGGCGGCATAACCAACGGCGGTGGAAAATACGCCCGGCGTTTCCCAGAATTTGCGCTCCGCGCCCCAGAAACAGCCCAGACCGAACAGCGCCAGCTGCAGATTCTCTGCAAAAGGTCCGCTCAGCGGGTTGCCGTTGACGAAGTGGGCCGCAGGCACGGGCAACGGCTCACTGCGTCCCGGCAGCGCGTCCTCAGCCGTGGGCATCTGAAGTTTTTTGCTGCGAAAGAACATACCAACTCCTTCGTTGGTCGCCATCATTCGGATCCGGCGAACGAAACTGCCGCCCTGTAGCGGTCGAAAACTGCCAGTGACCGACGATAGTGCATCACATGGATAGGCTGTTAAATTAGACGCTGTAGTCTTGGACCTGTCGTGAAGAAAAAGTTCTGCCTGCGCCCTAATGAATGCCTTGCCTGGCCAGGCCTGGCACTGCTGTTGCTGCTGGCCTGCCCCGGCCTCAGCCAGGGTGAAGAGCCAGCCACGCCAGGCACGGCCGACGAGCCATCTGGCGAGACCGCCATCAGCAGCGATAGCGAAGACAGCAGCGCGGCCGGCCCTCAGCCATCGGCGGCGACTACCAGCACAGATGACGACCAGGACTTGGCCGGCGAACCGGTCATCGACATCGCCGCGGACGAGGATCTGGAAGACGGCCCGCCCTCCAACTTCACCGGCCCGGCGCTGGATGACGACTCGGAAGGCGCTTTGGACAGCGCGCCCGAAGACGAGCTGGTAGCGCCGCGAGTGGCGGCCTTCCAGCGCATGAGCGAGCTGATGCAGGAGGGCCGATACGAGGAAGCAGCGAAGGCTGCGCGTCGCGCCCTGACTTTGTCGGAACAGGAATTCGGCGCCGACGATATCCGCCTGGTCGCCGCGCTGAACAATTTCGCCACTACCCTGATGCTTAGCAATGATTTGATTGGCGCGGAGAACATTTACCAGCGCAGCCTGGCATTGGTAGAGCGTCTGGAAGGCATTCTCTCACCGCGACTGATTAATACCTTTATTGGCCTGGGCGCCACCTACAACCGCGCCAAGCTCTACGAGCAAGGTACCGAAGCCTTTGAGCGTGCGCTGCGCATCAATCATGTCAATGAAGGATTTTATAACTTCGAACAGTTCAAGATCCGCGATGGCCTGACAGAAGCCAATATCGGATTGGAAGAACTGGAAGAAGCGAATTTTCAGCAGGAAATCCAGGTTGAAATTCAGAAACGCAAACTGGGCGAAGACAACCCGGAAATTGCTACGGCCATGTACAAACTCGGCCGCTGGTACGAACGTTCCGGACAGGTTGAACTGGCCCGCCAGGTGTATCAGGAAGCGCGCCGACTGCTCTACAGCAACTACGGCAAAGACGACATTGTGCTGGTAGATGCGCTGGTAGGGATCGCCAGCACCTATGCTCGCCAGGGCCTGATGGCGGAGAGCGCCAACGCGCTCAAGCGTGCCCTGACCATTATTGAGAATCAGCCGGAACGCGACTATCTGCGCAGCGCCGAATTGCTGATTGCGCTGGGTGACCTGTACAACCGCTATGGAAAGAGCAACAGCTCGAAGGCCAACTATGAAAGTGCCTGGCAGGCACTTTCAGTGGATGAAAGCTACGCCGTGCAGCGGGACGAGTATTTCCTGGAACCAATGCGCATTGGCGGCTTGTCCTTCGCGACGCTTAGATTCGGGCCGGGCGTGCGCGAAGACAGCGAGCTGCTGCGCGACGGTTATGTGCTGCTGGGCTATACCATAAGCGCCGCCGGCCGGGCCGAAGACGTGCGCGTTATCGAGGCAGAGCCCGCCGAACTGATGGACAAGAAAGTCGCGCGGGTCATGGAGCGCTCCTACTTTCGGCCGCGAATCAGTGAAGGCGTGGTGGTGGATACGACCGATCAACTTTACCGGCATGACTTTCGCTATCTGCCCGAAGGAGAATCCAGGCCGGACAGCGAGGATGTCGAGCTGAGCTATCCGGGAGGTCGGCTGGAGCGGCCGGGCGAGGACGGCGAAGACGAGTGAGCCGGCAGATGCGGGCCTTGTGTTTCAATGCCGCCGGCCAGCCGCTGGAAATTCAGCAACGCGAAATTCCCTCACCCGCTGCCGGGGAAGTGCTGATTCGTGTCGAAGCCTGCGGAG
Source organism: uncultured Gammaproteobacteria bacterium (assembly GCA_963850255.1). GTDB lineage: Bacteria > Pseudomonadota > Gammaproteobacteria > Steroidobacterales > J054. The sequence goes on along the minus strand of CAWKLL010000016.1, from coordinate 30,988 downwards.
TTTGCCGCACGGACCTTCACGTGCAGGATGCTGAACTGCCAGATGTCCCTTACCCCATCGTGCCCGGCCACCAGGTCGTAGGCCGGGTGGTTGCTCGCGGCGCCGGCGTGCGTCTGGAGGACAACAGCCGGGTCGGCGCCGCGTGGCTGGCCTGGACCTGCGGTCGCTGCGAGTTTTGCCTGAGCGGGCGCGAGAACCTTTGCAGTGCCGCGCGTTTTCACGGCTATCACCGCGACGGCGGCTATGCGGATTACATGCTGGCCTGCGCCGACTATTGCCTGCCCATCGGCGAAACCCTGGATGCTGCAACCACCACGCCACTGTTATGTGCCGGCCTGATCGGCTACCGCAGCCTGCGGATGGCCGGCGACGCAACGCGTATTGGTCTGTATGGATTTGGCTCGGCCGCCCACATCATTGCGCAGGTTGCCCTGCAGCAAGGTCGCGAGGTATTTGCCTTTACCCGTGCCGGTGATGAACAGGCCCAGGCCTTTGCCCGCGAACTGGGCGTGACCTGGGCCGGCGACTCCGAGCAAGCGTCCCCGGAAAAGCTTGATGCTGCGCTGATCTTTGCGCCGGTGGGCAGCCTGGTGCCAAAAGCGCTAACCGACCTCAAGCCAGGCGGCCGGGTTATTTGCGGCGGTATTCATATGTCCGATATTCCGGCCTTCCCCTATGCAGACCTGTGGGGTGAGCGTCAGATTCGTTCGGTGGCGAACCTGACCCGTGAAGACGGCGAGCAGTTCATGCAGATCGCTGACCGCATGACAATTCAGGCGCATGTCAGGCGTTATCCGCTGGAGCGGGCGAATGAGGCGCTGGCGGATTTGCGGGGTGGGCGGATTTCGGGGACGGCGGTTTTGGTTACGGGGTTTGGGTGAGGTTGGGGTTGGGGCTTAGCGGGGCCCTGCTGGCGATATTCCGCCTTACTCCTGTGGAAAAGTCGTGGCGTCGAAATCTCACCATCAGGGCCGTGAGGGCATCAGGGTTTTGTAGGTTCGGTTGTTTGCCGGCGGTGGCGATGCTCAACCTCGGTGGGGGGCTGAGTGTGGGTTCGAGTTTGGGGTTGGTGGCACCGCCGGGGGGCGGTGACTTGGCGCGGTGGTGATTTCGGCCGGATCGAACGCTCGTAAAGACTTCATAGAAGGTCTGACGCTTGCTTGGCGATTCATGCGGTGGTGCCGGGCCCTGCTGGCGATATTCCACCTTACTCCTGGGAAAAGTCGCTGCGGCGAAATCTCGCCATCAGGGCCTTTAGGGCAGTCAGGGTTTTTTAGTTTCGGGTATTGCGGCTGGCGGTGCTCAACCTCGGTGCGGGGGTGAGTGGGGGTTTGGGTTTGGCGTTGGTGGCACCGCCGGGGGCGGTGACTTGGCGTGGTGGTGTGCGGACGCTTTTGCAGGGCTGTTTTAGAGCGCGCGGGTTATTGGCTGTTGGCGTATTCGGTTTTGGCGGTTTGGATGAGGTCGTAGATTTCCTGGCTGCGGCCGCCGATGCCTTCGAGGAGTTGTGCGGCGACGCCGGCGGTTTTGGCTTGCCAGGCGGCGCGTTGTTCGGGGCTGACGGGATGGGACTGGATGGCGAGTTTCGGGTCGGCGAGGTCGGCGATGTCCTGGGCGCGGATATCGACGCGAGATTCTTCTACGCTCGGGAAGGTGCTGGTGAGGATCTCGCGGACTTCCGGTGTCTGGGAATCCCACCAGCGTTTGTCGGCGACAATCACAGACACCCCGAAGACGTGGCGCGTCAGTGTGAAGTGAGGTGCCTCGGCGGAAATACCGGTGCGCGAATACAGGCTGATGGAGTTTTCTCCGGCATCGATGAGGCCGGTCTGCAGTGACGGCACGATTTCACCATAGCCCAGCGGTATTACGTCGGCACCGAGTGACTCGGCAAACAGGCGCGCATTAATGCTGGCGGATACGCGAAAACGCCGACCCTGCATGTCTGCCGGGGTCAGTATCGGTTCCTTGCTGTAAATGGAGTGAAATCCGATTTCATACCAGGTGACCAGATGCAGGCCCTGCTCGGCCAGCAAGTCGGTGTAGATGGGTGTCAGGTAACGGTCGTAGATATAGTCGGCTTCGGCTTCGTCGGCAAACAGATAGGGCACATAAAGCAGCGACAATTCCGGGACCAGCGTGGAAGTGACCTGGGCAGACAGGTTGGCGAATTGAATGCGGCCGCGGCGAATCCCGGACAGCAATTGCTCTTCGGAACCCAGTTGACCGTAGATCAGCGGGCGCAGTTCGAGTTGCCCGCCCGACGCTTGTTCAGCAGCCTGTTTGAAATCAAGCCACATGGTTTCGCCGGGTGTGTTCGGCGCGGTGGTGCCGCCCAGATTGACGATCTGGCGTTGCGATTCGCCGGGTGTGTCCGGCGCGGCGGTGCTGTCCTGGTTGACGATCTCGGGTTGCGGTTCGCCGCCGCCACAGGCGGCCAGGGCCAGCAACAACAAGGACAACAGCAGGCGGCGGCAGGATGCCGGGAAAGCGGCGACTTGAGTGGTATGCATGGGTTGCAGAGCTTAGAGTGCTTACTGCCGGGGCTCAAGTTCAGGCGCAGGCAGGGAACGAACGGGTGGCAAAGCCGTCAAAAGCCTGACAACCTGCCCCGCAGCAACCCTGGAGCCCAGCACTGAACAAGCGACTGCCAAAGCCCGTGAACCTGTCAGCCCTGGGCTTGCTGTTGTGCCTGTTGGCACCTGTGGCGCAAGCCGTCGCGCCGGACTACAGCCTGTGGGACGAGTTGTTACTCACCCATGTGCGGAATGGTTATGTCGACTACAACGGCCTGCGTGACGATAGTCGTCTGCAGCTATTCCTGGATCAGCTGGCCAGCACCGATCCCGCCAGCGTGGCGGCCAGCAACGAGCGCAAGTCGCTGCTGATCAATGCCTACAACGCCTATGCGATCCGCGGGATCCTGGACGGTCAGTCCACCAGCAGCCAGTCGCGACGCACACGCTTTTTTACCCGCTACCGTTTTACCCTGATGGGTGAGACCACGACGCTGCAGAACATTGAACACCAGCAATTGCGGCCCATGGGCGACCCGCGCATCCACTTCGCCATCGTGTGCGCTTCGCTATCCTGCCCGCGCCTGGCCAGTCGCGCCTTTGTCCCGGAACGCCTGGACCGGCAGCTCGACCTGGCCGCAAGCCGCTTTATTAACGACCCAACACGCAACCGTTTCGACAGCCCGCGTGCCGAGGCCTTTGTGTCGCAAATCTTCGACTGGTTTGCCGAGGACTTCACCGTCGGTGCCGACTCGATACAGGCCTACCTGGCTGACTACAGCCGGGACCCGGAGGCCACGCAGCTACTGCGCAACGGGGCCTTCAGGCTACGTTATGAAACTTACGACTGGGGCCTGAACGGCCAGTTTGACAAGCTGCCGTAAACCGAAAACCAGTCACTCACGAAATATCTCTCACACTTAGCCGGAAACTGACCATGCTGATTAAAAAACCCGCCGCCATACGCCCATCGGAAATCACCCCGGAAGCGATCTTTCGCAATCGGCGCGCATTTATCAGGAGTTCGGCACTGGCCGGCAGCGGGCTGTTAATTGGCAGTGGCTGTGCCGCCGAAGAAGACGTTTCGCCGCCGTCCGGCGGCATCGGCAAACTTCAGGTGTCGACGGGCAGCCCTTACAGCACCGACGAGGCGCCAAACAGTTTCGAAGACATCGCCAGCTACAATAATTTTTACGAGTTTGGCCTGGACAAGTCAGACCCGGCAAGACTGTCGGGCGACTTCAAGCCGAAACCCTGGACGGTCACCGTCGACGGTGAAGCCGATGTCACCGGCGAATTCGATTTCGGCGATATTATTGCGCCGCACGCTATCGAAGAACGCGTGTACCGACTGCGCTGTGTGGAGGCCTGGTCCATGGTCGTGCCCTGGAACGGCATCCCGCTGGCCGATCTGCTCAAGCGTTTCAAACCTAATTCGCGCGCCAAGTATGTGGCCTTCGAGACGGTCACCCGCCCCGAGCAAATGCCGGGCCAGCGCCGCGGCGTGCTCGACTTCCCCTATGTGGAAGGTCTGACCATGGCCGAAGCCATGAACCCGCTGAGTCTGCTGGCCATCGGCGTGTATGGCGTGGAGCTGCCGAATCAAAACGGTGCACCACTGCGCCTGGTTGTGCCCTGGAAGTACGGCTTTAAGAGCATCAAATCTATCGTGCGCATCAGCTTCAGCGAGAAACAGCCGCCCACCACCTGGTCCGATGCGGCGCCGCGTGAATATGGTTTCTACGCCAATGTGAATCCCGAGGTCGATCACCCGCGCTGGAGCCAGGCACGTGAACGCCGGATCGGTACCGGCGTGTTCGGTGATAAACAACCGACACTAATGTTTAACGGCTATGCGGACGAAGTGGCCAGTCTCTACAGCGACCTGGATCTGCGCAAATTCTTCTGAGCTTCGGCAACTCGGCAAGCATCGTATGCCCACGCTCAAACAAATCCGCCTGATCGGCAAGCCACTGGTGTTTGTTGCCGCCAGTCTGCCGCTGGCCTGGCTGGCGGGCGGACTGTATCGGTTATGGCGCCGAACTGGGTGCCGACCCCATCGAGGCCCTGCAGGATGAACTCGGCATCTGGACCCTGCGTTTGCTGTTAATCACGCTGGCAATAACGCCGTTGCAGGTGTTGATTGGCAAACCCTGGCCGATTCAGTTTCGGCGCATGCTCGGCCTGTTCGCCTTTACCTACGGCGCCCTGCATTTTCTCAACTACCTGGTGCTGGATCAGGATCTGTACCTGCCGGAAATTATCCAGGATCTTTTCAAACGGCCGTTTATCACCGTGGGCTTTGGCGCATTGCTATTGATGACGCCGCTGGCCATCACCTCCACGGCAGGCTGGCGACGGCGGCTGGGGCGCCGCTGGCTGCGACTGCACCAGCTGATTTACCCGCTGAGTATCCTGGCCTGCTGGCACTTCTGGTGGCAGGTGAAAAAAGACATCACCGAGCCGTTGATTTACGCCGCCATCCTTGCGCTGTTGCTGGGCTTTCGAGCCTGGCGCAAGCGCGAGGTATGGCTGCGCCGGCCCACCACTGCAGCTAGCCGCTAGACTTCAAAGGTTGTAGCCGCGCTCTTCGTGCAGCACCAGGTCCAGGCCTTCCGTTTCCTCGTCACCCGTTACGCGCAGGCCGAGCGTCTTGTCCAACAGCTTCAGCAGGACAAAACTGACCGCCGCGCACCAAGCCAGTGTGGCCAGCGCGCCAATGGCCTGCACCGCAAACTGACCGGCGATGCTCTGACCCTCGGCCAGGCCCAGACCGCTGAACATGCCCAGCTGATCAGAGGCAAACAAGGCGGTGAGTAAAATACCCAACAAACCGCCCACGCCGTGCACCGGAAACACATCCAGCGAATCATCAATGTGCAAATGACGCTTGATGATCTGGGTCGCCCAGAAACACACGAAGCCGGCCAACAGCCCAATCAGTAAAGCACCGCCTGGCCCGACGAAACCCGAGGCCGGCGTAATGGTGCCCAGACCGGCGACCATGCCGGTGACAATGCCCAGCACGCTGGGCTTGCCGAAACGCATCCATTCCATCGTCATCCAGGCCAGCGATCCGGCAGCCGCGCCGACATGCGTCACCAGTATGGCCATGCCCGCCGCGCCATCGGCGGCCAAAGCACTGCCGCCGTTGAAACCGAACCAGCCAACCCACAGCATGCAGGCACCGGTTACCGTGGTAGGCAGATTGTGCGGCGGCATCGGCGTGGTCGGGAAACCCTTGCGGCGACCCATCACCAGGGCAGCAACCAGGGCGGCCACACCGGCGTTGATATGCACCACCGCACCGCCGGCAAAGTCCAGGAAGCCCAGCTGCGCCAGCCAGCCACCGCCCCAGACCCAGTGGGCCACGGGCAGGTAAACCAGGAACAGCCACAGGGCCGAGAACCACATCATCGCGCTGAACTTCATACGCTCAGCAAAGCCACCCACCACCAGCGCCGGCGTAATGATGGCAAAGGTCAGCTGAAACATGATGAATACGCTTTCCGGCAGGCTGCCGGACAGCGAAGCCACGCCGACTCCGGCCAGCATGGCCTTGTCCAGGCCGCCGATAAATGCATTGGCGGGCCCGCCATCGGTGGCGAACAAACTATAGCCGGCGGCAATCCACAGCACGGAGACCATGCAGGCGATGGCAAAGCACTGCATCAACACCGACAGGACATTGCGGCTGCGGACCAGGCCGCCATAGAACAACGCCAGTCCCGGCAGGGTCATGAACAACACCAGCGCCGTAGCGGTCAGCATCCAGGCCGTGTCACCGCGGTCCAGAACGTCGTCTGCCTGCACCAGGCAGGGCAGTAACAGAAAAAATCCAAGCGAAATTCGAGCAAGCACCTGGCGCTGCATCGTCCGTCCCCCCGTTATTGTTCTTAGGATAGTCGTGTACCGACCGAACGCAGTGCCTCAGATTGCGCTGTCGCCGGCTTCGCCGGTACGAATGCGCAGCACCTGTTCTACCGCCGTGACAAATATTTTGCCGTCGCCCACTTTGCCGGTGCGGGCCGCGGAGACAATCGCTTCCACAGCCGGCTCGACCATTTCTCCGGACACGACCACTTCGATTTTCACTTTGGGCAGGAAATCGACCACATATTCTGCGCCGCGATACAGCTCGGTATGTCCGCGCTGTCGGCCAAAGCCTTTGACTTCGGTCACGGTCATGCCGTTTACCCCGACCTCGGCGAGCGCATTGCGCACGTCATCGAGTCGAAACGGCTTAATAATGGCGGTAATAAGTTTCATAGCGCACCCCGGCCCTGTTTTTGTTCTGATTTTGCGGGCGCCCCAACGCCCGGCTGGCGACTATTCTAGCCTGAACCGCCGGGCCGGCAGAAAACTTGCCCAGCGCCTGCCGGTAAACTCGCTAGTAAACCCGCAGGCCACCATGCCGCTGACGACTACGACGATCGAGCCACCACCAGGCCAGCAGGAAGCCAAGCAGCAACAATCCAAGGCCGGCGCCCAGGCCAATAAACAGGGTCAGGCTTAGCCGCTCCGGAGACAGCTGATTGCGCAGCTCCTGGTTCTCACGGCGGGCTATCGCCAGCTGCGACTCCGCTGCCCGCTGCCCTTGCCGGGCCTCAGCTGCGGCGCTGCGTAGCTGACCCAGTTGATCGCCACTATTTGCCGTACTCGCTGCCAACTCCGTCAGTTCGCGCGCCAGCGCATCGCGCTCGGCTTCCAGCAGAACCAGGCGTCGCCGGGCCGGTTCCTCACTGACTAAAAATACCCTCCGTACCCAACCTTCGCGACCGTCTTCCAGTCGCACGCGGGCATAGGAACCGCGGCGTTCGAGCACTTCCAGGGCATCACCACTATCGAGATTGGTGAAGGCCCGGTCGCTGGTATCGGCGGCGGCATGAACCCCCAGGCGCAGCTTATCGGTGACATAAGCGGTCTCTGCCGCTGCAAGGCCGGCCATCAAGCCACTGGAAATCGCAAGACACAAACCGGCAATTTTCGTCATTGATCGTAGACCCAACGTAACAGGGCGCTATGCGCTTCCTCTCCCGGACCGCGATGCGCATCGGGATGATTCTGCATTGCGACCACCACGTATTCCTGGCCGCTGGCACTGCGCACATAGCCAGCCATGGCAAATACACCATTCAAACGGCCGGTCTTCAAGTGCATGCGCCCGGTCAACTTGTCGTTGCGAAAGCGGCGTCGCAACGTACCGTCGAGGCCGGCCAGGGCCAGGGATGACTGGAACTCGGCAGCAAAGTCACTGGAACTCGCGGTGATCAGCACGCGGGCGAGGTTGCGCGCGGAGATGCGTGTTTCACGCGAAAGGCCGGCACCGTTGTCGAGACTCAGCTCGGGAAAATCCAGACCGCGTTCGGCCAGCGCGGCATCGGCCGCATCGCGCGCGCGCTGTGGCGTAGCCGGCGCGCCGTAGCGCTCTGCCGCCATGGTCAGAAATATCTGCCGGGTCATGACATTGTTGCTCCATTTGTTCACGGAGCGAATCACGTCGGACAGAGGTGGCGAGGAAAAGGCTTCGAATACTTCAAGATCTTCGGGCACGCGCTCATTGCGCAGGCCACCGGTTATTTCGCCACCGCTCTCGGCCCACAGGGCGCTGACCACGCCGTAGGCGTATTCCGGCGCACTAAGCACCGAACGCGACAGGCGATACTGCGGGCAATCGCGGCCAAAGCGACCGGAAAAGCTCACCGCCGGTTGCTTTTCGCTATCGGCCACTGCCACCGCGATACCGCCCTGGTAGCCGCGGCAGCGACCGGAAGTCAGGGTCAGCTCGTTGCGAATTTCCAGGTTCATGGGCAGCGGGTCGGCAACGATTTGCACCCGCTGACTGTCAGCATCCGGGCGAAAAGTAAAACCAATGGCGTTGAAATTCACCAGCAAGGCATCGGGCTGGACATTGTAAATGCGATAAGCCTGGCCATCGAAGGCGCCGGGATCTTCGGCCGGCAGGTCGAAATAGAAATTGTCCACCACCAGGTCGCCGGTAATCTCGCGCAGCCCGCGCTGGCGCAAAGCGCGCAGCAATAGCCATAAACGCTCGGTGACCAGGTAAGGATCGCCGTAGCCCTTCAGGTACAGGTCACCATCCAGGCGGCTATCCTCAAGCTCGCCGCTGACGAACACTTCGGTGGTCCAGGTGTAGGCCGGACCCAGATCTTCCAGGGCCAGGAAGGTGGTGAGCAACTTGATGGTGGAAGCCGGATTACGCGACTTCTCCGCGTTTACTGCCACCCGCGGTTCCGCCTCACCCAGGGCCTGAACCCAGGCGCTGTAGCTGCCCGCCGGCATGTCGTAGGCGGCCAGAACTTTCTGTACCGAGGCGGGCAGCTCGCGCAGCACTTCGGCCGGGCTGGATGTGTTCGCTGCAAGCATCAGTAACAGGCCCAGCGCGCAACGAGCGACGGCCGTCATGACGATTCGTCCGGCATATGCTCGCCAAGCAAGCGCGTGGCGGTGCGATGCACCAGCCAGACCGCGGCAATGGCCAGGCCCAGACCCGCAAGCATCATTAGCTGACCAGCCACACCGATATCCGCGCCCCGATCAAACAACTCGCCCAGACTGCGGGCTATGGAGCCCAGATAAACATATAGACCCACCGCCGGCAGCATGCCTAGCCAGGTGCCGATGATGTAGGGCCGCAGCGCCACGCCGCTCAGTCCGTAGGCGTAATTAAGCAGGTTATAGGGCAACAACAGCGACATCCTTGTCAGGGTAACAACCAGCAGTCCGCGCGCATTGCACGGCCTGGTCCAGGGCTTTAAGACGCTGCTGATTATGCAGCCGCTCCTGCACCCATGCACGACCAAGCCCGCGAGCGACCAGCAAGGCTGCCACCGCACCCAGCACGGTGGCTACGGAAACCAGCAACACCCCCTGAACCAGGCCAAACAAAAAGCCGCCGCACATGACCAGCAGAGAACCAGGCACCATCAGCACCGTACAAATTGTGAACAGCGCCAGGTAGGCAAATCGCCCGGCCACGGGATGCAGTTGCACCCAGGCCAGCAGCTCGAACAGCCAGGCGCGCAGCGGCAACCACCACAGGCCCGCGAGCAATAGCGCCAGGAACAGCGCCAGTACTAAAGCGCGGCCGCTCAGGCTGGCCGGCATGCGGCTCATCACGAAGCGGACAGGGATCCGGAACCGCCCCGGTCCGAAGCGCGATCACCCAGAATCTCCCAATGGCGTTGCACGGCCACGCGCGCCAATTGCCTGTCCGGACGTACGGCCACCGCCCGGCCACTCCAGAGCAGCAGCGGCAGGTCATGATGGGAATCACCATAGGCGCTGATCTCGGGCGGGGAAATGCCGCGCGCGCGCGCATAGTCCGCTGCGATGGTGAGTTTTTCGACGCCGAAAGGATGGCGCAACGGTGGACGCCAGTCGAAGCTCGCTGCACGTTCGGCGCAAACGCTGCCGAGATATTCATCCACCCCCAGCCGGGCGGCGATGCCCGCCGCAATAAACTCGGGCGTGCCCGACAACAGCAAGACCCGATCGCCCGCTGCCTGATGCTGGCGCAAACGCAGCAGGGCCGGTTTGAACCAGTCCCGCTCCAGGGCCGTGGCGGTCCAGTGGCTGGCCAGGTGCTGCAGTTTCCTGCGGTTCAGCCAGGCCAGGTAGGCCTTGTTCTTTTTAAACACCTGGCGACCATAGCGCGGGCTCATCACCAGCAGGAAAGCCAGTGCCGCCGTCACCTGGCGCGGGCCCTGGTTACCGCTGCGCAGCAGCTCGAGGTAAAAGCGCCGCTCGGTACCGGCGCCGGTAACCAGCGTGCCGTCGATGTCAAAAATTGCCAGCGCCATGAGGAATCAGGAGTCCGTGTGCTTTTTGCTGCCCAGGCTGCCCAGAATGGCATCCCGCTCTGCGTACACAAATTCTGCGATCACAGGTACACCGCGGATTATGCACAGGAGTACTGCGATCAGCACCAAAGCGAAACCGATACCTTCCAGTAGCGGCGCCCACTCGGACCAGATCCCCGGCACCAGTTGCGGCAGCGGTTGCAATAGCAGAAGCCAGCAAAACGCCGTGGCTTTTGCAGTGGCATAGAAAATGCGCATGAATTTTCCCGCCACCAGCCAGCGAGCCAGCGGCGACTCGATCATCGCGAATGGACTTTGTCGGTGGTCACTGGCCTGGGAGGCACGAATGGTGTCGACGATGACACCGCGAATAACAAACACCAGCGGCACCCAGATGGGCACCAGGTCCAGATCGGCCAGCACGATCCACATGCTCAGCTCGACAATGCGGTCGCCGGCTATATCGAACATGGCGCCAAACAAACTGGTTTCGTTGCGCTTGCGCGCGACATAGCCATCCAGCCCGTCGGTCACGAACACCAGGATTAACAACGGCACGTTAGCCAGCTGCCAGATAGGCGGCGCGTAATAGGCCATCACCACCACCAGCATCAGCAGCAGCAGGCGACTCAGGGTAATCAGGTTAGCCATGCGGAGCCCCTCAGGACCTGGCCGGGCGGCGGATGCCCATGGAGCGCATACGATCGGTCAGCGTGCTGGGCTTGAGACCGAGCAGCTCGGCTGCGCCGCCACTGCCGGAAATCCGCCAGTCGGCAGCGTTTAACGCGGCGAGCAGATTGTCGCGCTGCTGTTCACGCATTTCCTGTTCGGTGAGGAAATCGCGCACTTCATCATTGGCGGCCGGTTGATCGAGCACCGGCTGGACCGCACCCGCATCCTCGCCCGGCAGGTAAATACGCAGGCCGCCACCGCGCGACAGGATCACGGCCCGCTCCATCACATTCTTGAGTTCGCGAATATTGCCGGGCCAGTCGTAATTGCGCAGCTCATCCAGCTGACGCTGGTTCAGGGTGGGGACGTCGCGCCCGAAATCACGGCATATCTGCTTGAGAAAATGCACCGCCAGCATCACCACGTCTTCACCGCGACGCCGCAGGGGCGGCACCTGGACGGGAAATACACTGAGCCGGTAGTACAGGTCCTCGCGAAACTCGCCGGCTTCGACAGCCTTCTCCAGGTCCTTGTTGGTGGCAGCGATCACGCGCACATCCACCGCCATGGACTGGGCTTCGCCGACCCGTTCAAAGGTTTTTTCCTGCAGCACGCGCAATAATTTTCCCTGCAGCGCGAGGGGAATTTCGCCCACCTCATCGAGAAAAATGGTACCGCCGTCGGCCAGTTCGAAGCGGCCAACACGATCACGATGAGCGCCGGTAAAGGAGCCTTTCACATGGCCAAAAAATTCACTTTCGAACAGCTCGTCGGGAATCGATGCGCAATTCACTTTAACGAGCGCAGCGTCTGCACGTGCGCTCCGCGCATGGATGGCATGCGCCACCAATTCCTTACCGGTACCTGTTTCACCGACGATCAATACGCTGGCCGGCGTATCGGCGACGGCCTCGATGCGGGTCAGCATGGCCTGCAATGCCGGGCTCTCGCCGACAATCTGCCCAAAGTTCATCGCCACGCTGACTTCTTCTCGCAAGTAATCACGCTCGCGCTCGAGCTCGACGGTCAGCTCGGCAATTTGTTCGTAGGCCTGGCGCAACTCGGCAGCCGCCCGGTTAATTTCGGTCACATCCTTGCTCGCCACGCGCATGGTCATGCTGCCATCGAGGGTGTCACCCTCGGCGCGCGTCGACATCAGCACGTCCAGCACCTTGCCTGACTTGGTAAGCATCTGGCGCGGTACATTCGCCTGATCACCGGCAGCAATCACTTCTTCGATACTCCATGCCATCGCGGCACGTCGCGACTCGTCGGTCAAAAAATCTGTTGCTGATCGGCCGATCACTTCTTCACGCGCATAGCCCAGCTTCTCGAGCCAATGATCACTCATTGCAGTGATACGCGCTTCGGCATCCACGGTATGCAGCATCGCCGGCGTCGATTGGTAAAGGTCGCGGTACTGGCGTTCCAGGCGGGCGCGATCGGCCAGATCGGTGAACACCGAGATCGAGCTGTCGATCATTCCGTCGCGGGTCTTGGTGGCCACGGTGTTGGCCAGCAGCGAGACGCGCTGGCCCGACTTGGTGAGGAAGGCAATGGACACGTTTTCCAGGCGCCCTGTCCGCCGATAGCGCGGCATATGCTCCTGGCGAATACGCTCGCGACTGGCCTCGGTGGCAAATTCTTCGGGCCGGTGGCCGAGCATATCCTCGCGGCTGAAATCCAGGCGCTCCAGCAGGGCATCACTGACGGCTTCGATACAGCCGTCGGCGTCCATGCGCAGGGCAAAGGCCGGTAATGCAGAAATGAGACCTGTGTCACGTTTTTCCGTGGTCATGCTGGAAATTTACACGGTTTTCCGTGACAACGCCACACGGTTTTTCGGTATTCACGGAATATCGCGGTCAAAAGAATTCCTTAACTCACTGATTTATATGTATTTCAAGTCTTGGCACGCTTCCTGCAATAGAGATATCGAGCGTTAGCTCGTTTGTAGACACAACTCTAGGTGAGGCAGAAACAATGAAAAACCTGAAAAGCAATCGCGAACAGCGATTCGGTTTGCTGCCCACCGCTCTGCTCATGCTGGCAATGACTGCCGGCTTCGCATCGGTCGGGCAAGCAGACGAAATCGCGCCGCTGGAAGCAACCGCTGGTACGCCAGCCAAGGCCATGGATGAGGCCAAATTCGAGTCAGCAATTCGGGCAGAGGCCCGGGACGCTGCCTGGTTGACGCGCATCAACGTCGCACTCGATCTGAATGCACGGCTGGAACGCCAGCATCGACCCTTCAGGCTGGCGAGCCTGAATCCGGGTCAGCGGGGCTAAGCCCCGCAAGTTCGATGGCACCGTCACCCCTTCCTCCCCCCGACGGCCACATCGACAAGACAGGCGGCACTGACCGCCACTAGCGGGAACCTCCCCCCTTAGGGTCCCGCGACACCAGCGGGGGCCGCAGGGTCATCTCGGGATTCTCCCGGCCATGCGGCCCCTTCTTCTATTTGCAGCAGGCGAGTCCGCCCCGGCGGGGTTAGAATTTGCCGCTTAGCACAATCAAAGTCCGCCATGCCCGCCAAAATCCTCGTCTGCATTCTGACCTGCCTGCCCCTGTGGCTCGGCGCCACCGAGCACAGCGTGCCAGCCGAACCCGCACTCCCGCAGCTGAATCTTTCGCAGACATTGAAAGAACCTGGCTATGGGCCGATTACCGCAGCCGCAAGCAAGGCGCCGGTGCGCTTTGAATTGCTGGTCGATTTTCTCTGCCCCGGCGAGGCCGCGGCCGCAGAGCTGTTTATTTCGATTGCTGACGAAGCGTTGTTCAGCCCGCTGAATAGCTCGCCACAGGCCGTGGTGCTAAGCGTGCCGGCTCAGCAATTGGACGGCCTGCGCGAAGCGGCGCGCTGCGAAGTTGCCGGACCGCGGTTGCTGACCGAACAAGCACAGGCCTTTGCCACGCTCAGCTGCAGAGCGACGGAAGGCGCCACCAGTCTCACCATTCGCACTCCGCTGAATGTCTGGTTCGACTGTCCGCCCGCGCCCGAGTAGCGCCGATGGCGTCGCTGAACGGCGATCTTGCACTACGCGTATCCATCGACAGCGCGGAGCTCGACTGGACCGCCAGCCCCAGCGGAACGGTCTGGCGCAAGCGCCTGCATCGGGTAGGACCCGCCGAAGCTGGCCAGGTCACCTCGCTGGTTCGTTACGAACCCGGCGCCAGTTTTCCCGCCCATGACCACCCGGACGGCGAGGAAATCCTGGTAATCGAGGGCGTGTTTTCCGACGAACATGGTGACTGGCCGCGCGGTAGCTACCTGCTAAATCCGGAAGGTTTTCGGCATGCGCCATTTTCGCAAGACGGCTGCCTTATCTTTGTCAAGCTACGCCAATACCCGGGACGGCAACGGCAGCACCTGACACTGCAAACAGAAGCGCTGAACTGGGAGACTTCGAAGCACCCGGGCCTGCAAAGCAAATCGCTCTATCAACAGTCGGGTTTCTCCGACCACAGCCGACTGGAGCAATGGCCTGCAGGTGCCGCCGGAATCGCGCGCAGCTATGCCAAAGGCGCAGAAATCCTGGTGCTCGACGGCGAACTCGAAGATGCAAGCGGGTGCTACGGACCGGGTCACTGGCTGCGTCTGCCGGTCGGCTATGAACATAGCCTGCATAGCCAGAATGGCTGTCACCTCTATATCAAGGAAGGCGGCTTCGACTATCTGCAGTCCGTCAGCGACTGAGCACACCGCCGATATATCACGCCAGGGACGAGCTGTGATCAGCGCCGGCTATTTCATGCGGCAACGCAATCCGGAGCAAAGCGACCTGACTGCCGTACCGCGGTAAGAAACCCCTGCCTGATCCGTGCCAACGGATAGCTATGCTAGTTTGCCATGTAGAAAAATCAGCCCCGACGACACCGACCCTGGAGTCAGACAGCATGGACCAGCCAATCTTCTTGCCCCGACGCACGATCCAATCAACCCGCGGCAGCTGGCTGCTCGCGCTGCTAGGCCTGCTAGTGGCCAGCCAGACCTTCGCTGCTGCCCACAACCAACTCAAGGAGCTCCCCGTCGCCATGGACCAGCAACTCACAGCAGAAATCGACGCCGTACTCAACGACTACGAAGCCCTTTGGGACGCACAAAAGCCGTCCGGACTCATCGAGCTATGGGATAAAGACGATCCCGAACCCTTCTACCTGGCCGAAGAACAGGACGAATGGCGCATCGGCTGGGACCAGGTCAAAGACTACTGGAGCCCCAAAGGCCCCAGCTCCACCGAAGCCATCCGCATGCGCTTCGACAGCGTCCAGGCCCGCCTGCTGTCACCGGAACTCGCCTTCGCCACCTTCTGGATCCGCTTCGACACCAAAATGAAATTCATGCCCAAACCCATCGGCAGCGACACCCGCGCCAGCGCCATCTTCCGCAAAAAACCCGAAGGCTGGCGCCTGATCACCTGGGCCGAATCACCCCAGTCACCCATCCTCTACATGCAAAAACTCTACGAAAAAAACACCAAGTCCGGTTTCGACGAATTCATCGAAGAACACGGCAAAAAATAACCGGATCAAAGCACCACGTATCGATAAAGAACCGCTAACCGCTCAAGGCCACGACACCCCCACGGCCCTGATGGCGAGATTTCGCCGCCGCGACTTTTAAACAGGAGCAAGGTGGAATATCGCCAGCAGGGCCCCGCACCACCGCAACGAATTCAAAAAAAACGCCACCCTTTCAAGGCCATCGAAATCTCAAGGCCCTGATGGCGAGATTCCGCCGCAGCGACTTTTTTCAGGAGTGAAGGTGGAATATCGCCAGCAGGGCCCGGCACCACCCCAAAAACCCGCACCCAATAACCCTGATGCCCTCAAGGCCCTGATGGCGAGATTCCGCCGCCGCGACTTTTTCCAGGAGTGAAGGAGGAATATCGCCAGCAGGGCCCGGCACCACCTCAAAAATCCGCACCCAATAACCCTGATGCCCTAAAGGCCCTGATGGCGAGATTCCGCCGCCGCGACTTTTGTCAGGAGTAAGGCGGGATATCGCCAGCAGGGCCCGGCACCACCCCAAAACCCGCACCCAACAACCCTGATGCCCTCAAGGCCCTGATGGCGAGATTTCACCGCCGCGACTTTTCCACAGGAGCAAGGTGGAATATCGCCAGCAGGGCCCGGCACCACCCAAAAAAACCTACTGCAAGTACTCCGCAAAAAACCCCGTAGTCCTAACCCAGGCATCCGCCGCCGCTTCCGCATCATAAGCAGTCCCGGAAGGATTAGAAAAAGCATGCTTGGCGCCGGCATAAACCTTCACATCCACGACCTTCCCCAGGCTCGCCAAAGTACTCCGCAACGCCTCAACCGAATCCAGCGGAATCAGCGGATCGTTCTCTGCGAAATTCCCCATCACCGGCATCTGCAAAGTCGCCAGCGCCTCTGGATCCGTATTCAACGAACCGTAATAAATCACCGCCGCATCAATTTGCTCGGGCAACAACAAAGCCGTACGTAACGACCACTGCCCACCCAGACACCAGCCCACTACGCCAATGCGCGGCGCGCCCTGCTCGTTCTCCAGGAACGCGAAGGCCGCACGCAGATTGTCATTGGCCGCTTCGATGTTGCCCATCAGGCCCTGCATTTTCTGCATCGCCTGTTTTGGCGTAGCTGCGGCTTCACCACCGTACAAGTCGACGGCCAGCGCCACGTAACCTTCACCGGCCAGGCGCTCCGTCACCTGGCGAATGTTGTCATTCAATCCCCACCACTCGTGAATCACGATCAGCGCCGGCACATTGGCCGGCGCATCCACGGGCCTGGCCAGGTAGCCGGTGACCGCACCGCCGGCAAGCTCGGCGTAAGTTACCGGGCCGCCCGTCACCGGCTGGCGGGGCGCCATACTCGCCATCGGCGTGGCCTCAGGCTTATCCGTCGCATGCACATGCGCCGTCGCCGTAACGATGTCTTCGGCCAGGGAAAAATTCGCGCTGACGAGCAGCAGAATGACTAGAAAAACCTTGCGCATGATGACTCTCCTTAAGACAGGCGAACGGCGGTACCGCTGATACTCACCATCAGCATGCCGTTCTGCTCACCGAGTACTTCGTAATCCAGATCGACGCCGACAACCGCATCGGCGCCCAGCTCGCGGGCACTGCTCTCGAGTTCCTGCATGGCGATCTCGCGGGCACGCCGCAGTTCTTTTTCGTAGGCTGCCGAGCGACCGCCGACAATATCGCGCAAGCCCGCGAACATATCGCGAAACACGTTGGCGCCCATGATGGCCTCACCCGTGACGATGCCCAGGTATTCGCGAATCTGCCGCCCGGATATTTCCGGCGTGGTGGTAACAATCATGCCGATAAGCCCTGCGGCCGCCTGGCCGCAGCTAGCGGAAGCGCTCCTGCAACTGCTGCAGTTTGTCCTGGCCCGGACAAAGCTTGTCAAAATCTACGCTGGCCAGCGCGCCATCCACGGTATTGCCGATCTCGTGCATGGTGGGCTCCTGCTCATTGATATACAGCAGGCCGGTTACGATTTCGCCCGCCGCCTGGTGCTTCTGCAGATACGCCATGGCAGCCGCGCGATTGGTGGGGTCATGATCTTCGTCAATCTTGCGCAACACGATCTGGCCGCCGTCATGCAGCTGCACGGGCATGGCAGAGCCGGCCTCGTACTCGGCACGTATTTCCTTCGACGGCGGCACAAAATCGGCATGAATGGCCGGATGATAATGCTGGCGCGTGAAGTTATAGCTCTTGGTGGAGCCCTCGTGGTCGTTAAAAGTCACACAGGGCGATATCACGTCGATCATGGCGAAGCCGCGATGACTAAGGCCCGCCTTGATCAGTGGCACCAGCTGCTGCTTGTCGCCGGAAAAACTGCGCGCCACAAAAGTACTGCCCATGGCCAGTACGGCGAGACAGGGATCAATGGGCGACTGCAGGTTCTCTTCGCCCTTTTTCGCCTTGCTGCCGACATCGGCCGAGGCTGAAAACTGGCCCTTGGTCAGGCCATATACACCATTGTTTTCTATCACATAGAGCATATTGAGATTGCGCCGCACCGCATGCGCAAACTGGCCCAGACCAATAGACAGGCTGTCGCCGTCACCGGATACGCCGATGTAAACCAGATCGCGATTGGCCGCATTGGCGCCCGTGGCCACGGACGGCATGCGCCCATGCACCGAGTTAAAGCCATGCGACTGGTTCATAAAGTAGGCAGGCGTTTTCGACGAACAGCCGATACCGCTGAGCTTGGCTACACGATGGGGCGGAATACTCAGCTCGAAGGCTGCCTGTACCAGCGCGCCGGTGATGGAATCGTGACCGCAGCCGGCACACAAGGTCGACATGCCGCCTTCATAGTCGCGCACCGTCAGGCCAAGGTCATTCCTGGGCAGCCGCGGGTGAATAATTTTTGGTCGATCTATGTAACTCATGCCGCTTGTCCCCGGGCGAGGTCCTGGTTGATGGCATCAACAATGGCCACCGCGCTAATGGGCAGGCCGTTGTAGTGCAATACCGGTATCAATTTGTTCTGTTCAACATCGGTTTCCAGCAGCAGCAGGCTGCGCAGCTGGGCATCGCGATTTTGCTCAACCACGTAAATGCGGTCGTTATTGTCGAGAAATTCCTGTACCTGCTGATTAAACGGAAAGGCCAGCACACGCAGATAATTGGTGGCGACTCCCTGGCCGGCCAGCTGGTCGCGAGCTTCCTG
The DNA here is from genome assembly GCA_963850255.1 of uncultured Gammaproteobacteria bacterium. Classification (GTDB taxonomy): domain Bacteria; phylum Pseudomonadota; class Gammaproteobacteria; order Steroidobacterales; genus J054. The sequence continues at coordinate 12,290 of CAWKLL010000016.1, read as the reverse complement.
CACCGCGTCGTCGCAACCGCCGATGGAAATAATCGCGTTGCGGCGTGAATCAGAGTATTGAATGACCGGCTCGGGCACATAGCGCTTGGCCGTTTCCCACTTGCGCCGCAGACGGTCCACCACTTCCTGGTACTCGCCGGCATCTTCGGTGTAGGCACCATACATATTGTGGCCGGAACCGCGGGTAAAGTAAGCGCCCTTGGGATGTACGCCGGGCAGCGTGCGATAGGGAATGGCATCGCCGTCAACGTCGAAATAGCGATGAAACTTTTCGACCTTCTCCAGCTCTTCGGCACTCAAGACCTTGCCGCGATCAGGTTCGAAGTTGTCATCCCACTTCAGATCGCGACACATCCAGTCGTTCATGCCGATATCGAGATCGGTAAGTATGATCACCGGCGTCTGTAATCGCTCGGCCAGGTCGTAGGCCTGCACGGCCAGGTAAAAACACTCTTCAGGGTTCGACGGAAACAGCAACACATGGCGGGTGTCGCCGTGCGAGGCATAAGCGCAGGCCATGATGTCGGCCTGCTGGGTGCGCGTGGGCATGCCCGTGGACGGGCCACAGCGCTGGACGTTCACCAGTACCGCCGGAATCTCGGTGAAATAGGCATAGCCGAGAAATTCGCTCATCAAGGAAATACCCGGGCCACTGGTGGGTGTAAAGGCGCGCGCGCCATTCCAGTTGGCACCCAGCACCATACCGATGGCGGCCAGTTCATCCTCGGCCTGGATGATCGCGTAGTTGTTGCGGCCGGTTTCCTCATCAACGCGATACTGGGCGCAGAATGTCTTGAAGGCATCCATCACTGAAGTCGAAGGCGTGATGGGATACCAGGCACCGACCGTGGCGCCGGCAAACAGGCAACCGAGTGCGGTGGCCGTATTGCCGTCAATCATGATGTTGCCGTCGGCCTGGTCAGAAGTCTCGGCCTTAAACGGCAGGCCATCAGGATAATGTTCGCGGGCGTAGTCAAAGCCCAGGGCAATGGCGATTTTGTTGGCATCAATCAGCTGCGGCTTGGAACCGAAACTCTTTTGCAAAGAATCCTCGATAACCGCCATGTCGAGATTCAACAACGCCGCCAGCGCGCCCACATAGGCCATGTTTTTCATCAGGATGCGCGAACGGGCATTGCTGAAATGCTCATTACACATTTGCGCCAGCGGAATGCCGATTATCTGGATGTCATCCCGCTTGAGACTTTTGTGGCGTGGCCAGGTGGAGTCATACAGCAGGTAGCCGCCGGGTGACACATCAGCCAGGTCTTTCTGATAAGTCTCGGCATTCATCGCTACCAGCAGGTCGATACGACCACTTCGGGCCAGGTAACCCTGGGCACTCACGCGGACTTCATACCAGGTGGGCAAGCCCTGGATATTTGATGGAAAGTAATTCTTACCGACCACCGGGATGCCCATGCGGAAGAAAGTCTTCATCAGCAGGGCATTGGCGCTGGCCGAGCCGGTGCCATTCACGTTGGCCACCTTGAGGGTGAATTCGTTGGTTGCGGGTACCGTACTCATGAAAAGTTTCTGTGCTGAAGAATATAGGGTTTGGGTGGAGGCAGTGTTACTCGAAGCTGGTCTGAAGACGCGCCGGTTCAGGTGCCGAAGCGACGTTCCAGCGGCCGGCCTTCGGCTTCATCGTCGGCGTGCGGATGCAGCAGGCGAAACTGCTGCATATCCCAGGCCGCCGTGGGGCAGCGCTCGGCACACAGGCCGCAATGCACACACAGATCTTCGTCCTTGACCATCACCCGGCCGGTTTGCGGAAGCGGCGCTGACACATACAGCGCCTGCTCAAGGTTTTCCGCCGGGGCCGTCAGGCGCGTGCGCAGGTCCGCTTCGTCACCATTGTGGGTCATGGTCAGACAATCGACGGGGCATATATCGATGCAGGCGTCGCACTCGATACAAAGCTTGGCAGTGAACTCAGTCTGAATGTCGCAATTCAGACAACGTTCGACTTCGGCGGCGGCCTGCTCGGCAGTGAAGCCCAGCTCCACCTCGATGTTGAGCTTGCGAAAACGCTCCGTCAGGCCCACATGCGGCACCACCCGGCGTTCCGAGCCATCAAAGTCGTTGCTATAGCTCCATTCGTGAATGCCCATCTTGGTGCTTTGCAGGTTCATGCCGTCGGGCAAGCGCTGCGCAATGTCCTCATCCTGGCAATACTTGTGAATGGAAATGGCGGCCTGGTGACCGTGTTCCACGGCCCAGATAATGTTTTTCGGTCCAAAGGCAGCATCGCCGCCAAAGAAAACGCCCGGCAAAGAAGACTCATAGGTCGTCTCATTAACGGTGGGTACTTCCCATTTATCAAATTCGATGCCGAGGTCACGTTCGACCCAGGGGAAGGCATTGTCCTGACCAATGGCCAGCACCACGTCGTCGCAGGGGAAAAATTCTTCGCCCACGGTGCGCGTTTCGGTGATGCGACCTTTATCGTCAACGTCGTATTCCATCAGGTCGAAATTCATGCCGACCAGCTTGCCGTTCTCCAGCACAAATTCTTTGGGTGAGCGATTCACCACAATCTCGACGTGCTCTTCTTCGGCGTCTTCCAGTTCCCAGTCGGAAGCCTTGAAGAACTCACGCGGCTTGCGTGCCATCACCTTGACGTCGTCGGCGCCCAGGCGCAGCGATGTGCGGCAGCAGTCCATGGCGGTATTACCCACACCGATAATCAGGACTTTCTTGCCGATCTTGTCGATGTGCTCGAATGCCACGCTTTCCAGCCACTGAATGCCAATATGGATGTGATCCGGGTCTTCGTAACGACCCGGCAGCTCCAGGTTCTTGCCCTTGGGCGCACCGGTGCCGACAAACACTGCATCGTAATTTTCTGCCAGCAGCTCACGCATGCTGTTCACGGGTGTGTTCAAGCGTAAATCGACACCCATATCGACAATCATGTCGATCTCTTCCTGCAGAATGGCCGGCGGCAGGCGAAAGGCCGGGATATTGGTCCACATCAGGCCACCGGCGCGATCGAGGGCTTCGTAAATCACCACTTCGTAGCCCAGCGGCATCAGGTCATTGGCCACGGCCAGCGAGGCGCAGCCGGCACCGATCATGGCCACGCGCTTGCCGTTTTTCTGCGCGGGAATCTGCGGCAGCCGATCCGTGATATCGCCGCGCAAGTCCGCAGCCACGCGTTTCAGCCGGCAAATGGCCACCGGCTTGTCTTCCACGCGATCACGACGACAAGCAGGTTCGCAGGGCCGATCACAAACGCGGCCAAGGATGCCCGGGAATACATTGGAGTGCCGGTTCATCATGTAGGCGTCGTCGAAACGACCCTGGGCGATCAGGCGAATATAGCCCGGCACGTTGGTGTGTGCCGGACAGGCAAACTGGCAATCGACGACCTTGTGGTAGTAGTCCGGATCGGTGGTATCCGTGGGCTGCATGAGTTGTGATTTCCTTGACGCCGAAGTCGTGGCGAGGGCCCGCAAGTGAAGGTTCTGTTAAAGGTTTTCCGCGAGTATACCTAGGCGCGGGGCAATGTGAACGGGTCTTGCGAAGGACGCCAAGGCGACGGAAGATGCCGTTCCCGGTGCGGCCAGCGCCGGGCCGGCAAGGCCTGATCAGGACACAGAATTATGACAGAACAAAGCCCTCGCTACGCGGCCCTCGCGCTGCAGCTGAACACCCGCTGCGTAAACAGCTGCGCCGACCGCGACAGCGCCCGCCAGCGGATGCTCGAAAATATCGCCCGGGTGCGCGCCAACGTGGCCGGCAGCAAGGCTTTCATCCATCAGTACAGTGGCGAAAGAGCACGCCTGGTGGTGCTGCCCGAGTACTTCCTCACCGGCTTCCCCATGGGCGACAGTATTCCGGCCTGGCGCGACAAAGCCGCGCTGGCCATGGACGGACCGGAATACGAGGCGCTGGGCGCCATCGCCGCGGATTTCGACCTGTACCTGGCCGGCAATGCCTACGAAGCCGACCCCAACTTTCCGGAGCTGTACTTTCAGTGTTGCTTTATCATCGGCCCGGACGGCCGGGTGGTGCTGCGCTACCGGCGGATGATTTCCCTGAGCGGCCCCACCCCCTATGACGTCTGGGATAAGTACCTGGATATTTACGGCCTGGAAGGGGTGTTCCCGGTGGCCGACACACCCATCGGCCGCCTGGCCGCCATCGCCTCGGAAGAAATTCTCTACCCCGAAATTGCCCGCTGCCACGCCATGCGCGGCGCCGAGGTGTTTGTGCACCCGACCAGCGAAGCCGGCACCCCGCAGGACTCGATCAAGGAAATCGCCCGTCGGGCGCGGGCCATCGAGAATCTGGCTTACGTAGTTTCAGCTAACTCGGGCGGGCTGGAAGACTTGCCGATCCCGGCCGAGTCGACCACCGGGATGTCGAAGGTGGTGGACTATCACGGCCATGTGCTGGCCGAGGCGATGCCCGGCGGTGAGTCGATGGTGGCCAATGCGACCATCGATCTGCCGGCGATGCGCGATGCCCGGCGGCGCACGGGCCTGATTAACATGCTGGCGCGCCAGCCGTTTCAGGCTTATGCAGAGAGTTACGCCGCGACGCAGATTCAGCCGGCCAATCGATTGCTGCCGGGTGGCGAGATGCAGACGCCGGAGCGCGGGGATTTTGTGCGTTGGCAGCAGGAAAACATCGACAAGTTAGCGAAGCTTGGTTTGATCTAAAGCCGGGGCATGTTGGTGCTTGCAGGGGGTCGCTTTCGGCGGCACCCGGCCTGGCTCCAAAAAGTCGCCTGGCAGGGTGCCGCCTGCGCGACCTGTGGAGACACGCAGCGTGATCGTCCGGTTTAGAGTTTGGGGTGCGTTAGTGCAGCGCTTGGCCAGACCCCGGGCGAGTTACCTGGGCGTTGTTCGCGCAAGCACCGTCTTGGACAAAATCTCTCTATGCAGCGGCGTCATCGTTACCGCCGGCACCGGGCCGGGTCATTCGATTAGCCTACTGTGATTTAGATCGACGACAGAAAAACAGGAGATTCTTGTGTCTTGAAACGCCTTGAAATGCCCACACCTAGCGCGCGGTGTTGCAAACCAGGCGGTGCCCCGGAGCGGTGGCAGTGACCTGGTCGTCGTGCCAGGCGACGACACCATTGACCAGGGTGGTGGCGATGCGCGAGCGGAAGCGGTAGCCGTCGAAGGGCGTCCAGGCGCATTTGGCCAGGGCCGTGGCGTCGCTGGCCTCGGTGGGGTGATCCAGGTCCACCAGCACCAGGTCGGCCCAGTAGCCTTCGCGCAGGTAGCCGCGGTCCTGGATGCCAAACAGATCGGCGACAGCGTGGCTGGATTTTCGCACCACGGTTTCCAGCGACAGGCGGTGATCGTGGCAGTGTTCAAGCAGGGTCAGCAGGGCATGCTGGACCAACGGCAAGCCTGCCGGCGCATGCCCATAGTTGCCGGTCTTTTCTTCCAGGGTATGTGGCGCATGATCCGTAGCGACAACGTCGATGCGGTCCTCGGCCAGCGCGGCAATTAATCCGTCACGATCGGCGGCTGTCTTGATGGCCGGATTACATTTGATGCGCGTATCCAGCCGTGCGTAGTCAGACTCGTCGAAGAACAGGTGATGCACACAGACTTCGGCGGTGATGCGCTTGCCGATTACCGGACCGGGTTCGAACAATTCCATTTCGCGGGCCGTGGTCAGGTGCAGGACATGCAGCCTGGCGTCGTGTTTGCGCGCCAGGCTGGTGGCCAGCAGCGATGACTTGTAGCAGGCCTCGGCGGAACGAATGGCCGGATGCTCATGCATGGGAATATCGTCGCCGTAGCGTTCATGGGCAGCGGCTTCGTTGGCCCGAATGATGGGCGAGTCTTCGCAATGGGTTGCGACCAGCACCGGCGCATCGCGAAACAGCAGCTCCAGGCTCTGCGGATCATCGACCAGCAGGTTGCCGGTGGAGGCGCCCATAAATGCCTTGATGGCGCAGCACTCATCCGGACTCAGTGAACGCAGCTCTTCGATGTTTTCGTTGGTGGCGCCCATATAGAAAGCGTAGTTGGCATATACGCGACCCTCGGCAAGGGCGTACTTGGCGGCCAGTGCGCTGCGATTAGTGGTGGCCGGCTTCACGTTGGGCATATCCATAAAGCTGGTGATCCCGCCGGCTACGGCCGCTGCGGATTCACTGGCCAAATCACCCTTGTGAGTCAGGCCCGGCTCGCGGAAATGCACCTGGTCGTCGATAAAGCCCGGCAGCAGATATTGGCCGCCGGCGTCCAGCACCTGCTCGCCCTCCGCGGCCGCCAGCCCCGGGCCGATGGTCTCGATGCGGCCCTGACGAATGCGCAGGTCGCCTTCTGTGATACGACCCTCGTTAACGAGCCGTGCCTCTTTTATAAGGAGTGAAGCTTGGTGCATGCTGGATCCGAGTCTCGGGGTGGAACGAAAAACCCTGTCAGTACTCAGTATAAAGGAAGCACGGCGGCACGCCGGCCGGGCTTGCTACAAATGGTTGGCCTGGCCCCAATTCATGACCATTGACCGGAGTTCCGGATGCAGAAAAACGCTGTTCAGGCGGCGCGCGGCCAGGGCCGATCGCCAAAAATTCGGTGATTCGGAAACCGCGAAACCCTTGGCCAGATGTTCACAAACCCCTTCGATAAACCACCGGGTTCCCTGGGCTTTTTGACCATCCAGGTCGTGCCTGACCGTCGGCACAACCGTCAACAAGCTGTGGGTCAATTCATGGGGCAAGGTGTCGTAGATAAATTCCGTGACGTGGGGTGACGCATCCCGGCCCAGCAAGGGCTGTCCGGAATTCAAAAGGGCCACCCTGACTTCATTCCAGTCGGCGGAGTCGGCCACCTTGGCCTGGAAACGATAGTAGCGTGGGCGCTCGGGGTATTCGAGCAGATAGAGCAGCACCCCGCCGGGCACCGGACGGTGGGAAGTCGCTTCCAGGTAGGCGTAACAGCGTTGGACCACCGCGGCCAGGGAGTCGATTTCTGCTCCGCGGCCGGGCGCCAGGTTGGTGCGGATCTCCAGGCGGCGTCCATAACCCAGGTCGTAAACACGGTTGCCCAGATCGGGCATGGATCCAGGATCGATGACCGTCACCGGGATAGGGTGTCCGCTGGGACTGCGCCCCACCGCTTCCTGGGTGAACAGTGCAGCTTCGGCTTCTTCGGCACCCCAGGTCAGGCAAATTGCACTGCCCAAAGCCATCACCGTGGCCAAACCCCTGGCTAACCGGGTCAGGTTCTGATGGATGTCTTTTTTTGACCGCAAGCCCACCACGGTGCCTCTCTGGAAAGATGGCGCCTCGATTGGAGCTGGCCGGTCCCTGCGCCCGGCCTGAAGCTCCTGGACGCTTACCCCTTGGGAAGCAAAGAAATTTGCCAGGCAGGAATGGGTGATTTCCGAATTGTGAAATCGACAAGGGATGTTAGAATGGGAAAGTTCAAAAGGGAGGGCGAATTGGGTTGTTCTTCCTTTGGATTTTTTTTGAAAATTGCTGACGGAGGCTTCAAATGAAACCCATCGAACGCTTGGGCGGATTCTACCTGGGCAAGGAATTCGACCCGGACACCGGAGACCCTGGCGCCCGAACCCCTCATGTACGACGCCCGCGATCTGACCACCCACGCGGTCTGCGTGGGCATGACCGGGTCGGGCAAGACCGGGCCTGTGCATCGGCCTGCTGGAAGAGGCGGCCCTGGACGGCGTGCCGGCGATCATCATCGACCCCAAGGGCGACATCACCAACCTGCTGCTGACCTTTCCCGAACTGCGGCCCGCGGACTTCGAGCCCTGGATCAACCCCGACGACGCCCGGCGCAAGAACATGGACACCGGCCAGTTCGCCGCCAAGACCGGCCAAGCATGTGGCGCGAAGGCCTGGCCGAGCTGGGACCAGGACCGCGAGCGCATCGCCCGGCTGAAGAGCAGCGCCGAGTTCCGCATCTACACCCCGGGTCCACGCGCCGGCGAGCCGGTTTCCATCCTGGCCTCGCTGCAGGCGCCGCGCCAGGGCTGGGACGGCAACGAAGAAGATGCTGCGCGAGCAGATCCGCGGCACGGTCAGCGCCGTTGCTGGGTCTGGCCGGCATCGACGCCGACCCGATGCGCAGTCCGGAGCACATCCTGCTTCGCACGATCTTCGAGCACTTCTGGCGCCAGGGCCAGGATCTGGATCTGGCCGACCTGATCACGCTCGCATCCAGGAACCGCCGGTGCGCAAGCTGGGCGTCTTCGACGTCGACACCTTCTTCCCGCCCAAGGATCGCTTCGACCTGGCCATGGCCCTGAACAACCTGCATGGCCTCGCCCGGTTTTGCCGACTGGCTGGAGGGCGACGCCCCTGGACATCGGCACCCTGCTGTACACGCCGGACGGCAAGCCGCGCCACGCCATCTTCTGCATCGCCCACCTGGACGACGCCCAGCGCATGTTCTTCGTGACCCTGCTGCTGGAACAGACCCTGGCCTGGGTGCGGCGGCAGAGCGGCACCACCAGCCTGCGCGCGCTGCTCTACATGGACGAGATCTTCGGCTTCCTGCCGCCGACGGCCAACCCGCCCTCCAAGCAGCCCATGCTGACCCTGCTCAAGCAGGCCCGCGCCTTCGGCCTGGGCGTGGTGCTGGCCACCCAGAACCCGGTGGACCTGGACTACAAGGCCCTGTCCAACGCGGGCACCTGGTTCATCGGCAAGCTGCAGACCGAGCGCGACAAGGCGCGCATGCTGGACGGCCTGGAGTCGGCCGGCCGGCGGCATCGAACCGCGGCGAGCTGGACAAGCTGATCGGCGGGCTGGGCTAGCGGGTCTTCCTGCTGCACAACGTGCACGAGGACGAGCCGCTGGTGTTCCAGACCCGCTGGGTGATGAGCTATCTGCGCGGCCCCCTGACCCGCGATCAGATCAGGCTGCTGCAAACCGGCCGCCGCGACACTGAGTCCGGACCCGCGGCAGCCCTGCCGCAGCTCCGGACCTGCCGCGGGCTGGAACCGTTCGGCGGCGGCCCCGCGCGACGCAGCGCCAGAGCCGCGGTCCCTGCCCGAGGGATACCTGGCCACGCGGCCCGCCCTTCCCCCCAAGCTGGAACAGGTGTTTCTGCCGGTGCGGCGCTCGGCTGCCAGCGCCCTGGATGCCCTGGAAGAAGGAGCCTCCGATCGGCTGGTCGAGAAGACGCCCTGCGGCTGGTCTACCGGCCTCGGCTGCTGGCCATGGCCCGGGTGGGTTTTGTGGACCGCAAGCGTGAAGTCGATGCCGAAAAAAGGTCGAGTCTGCTGATGGAACCCGACAGCCTGGGGGCCGTCATCCGCTGGGACGACGGCGCAACCGTGGACCTGGACGCCAATCGCCTGGACTCCGGACCCAGCGAGGGCTCCGTCTTCGCCCCGGTCCCCGAAGCTCTGAGCAAATCGCCAGAACTGAGTGCGGCCGAACAAGGATTTCAAGGATTATCTCTACCAGGAGCAGCAGCTGGAACTGTTCCATCTGCCCGCCCTGAAGCTGTTCGGCGAGGTGGGGGAATCCGAAGCTGAGTTCAGGGACGGGCGCGCCTGGCTGGTCCGGGAAAAGCGCGACGCCGAGGTGGACAAGCTGTCGCGCCAAGGTCCAGCGGTCCCTGGATCGACTGGAAAAGAAGCTGGTCAAGGAGGAGCGCGAGCTGTCGGAAGACGAGGCCGACTACGATTCCCGCAAGCGCGAAGAACTGCTTTCCGCAGGCGAGACCCTGATCGGCATGCTGGGTCTTTTCGGCCGCCGCAAGCGCACCGGGCTTTCCGCGGCCGCCCGCAAGCGCCGTATGACCAGCCGGGCCAAGGAAGACATCCAGGAATCCGTGGCTGAAATCGCCGCCATCGAAGAGGAAATGGCCGACCTGAAGGCCAAGCTGGCCGGAAGAGGCCGAAGTCATTGCCGAGCGCTGGGAAGATCAGATCGACGAAATCACCACCTATGCCGGTCAAGCCCCGCCGAACCGATGTCCGGACCGATGTGGTGGCCTTGGCCTGGGCCCCCTTCTGGGAAATCCTTGGTTCCGAAGGCATGCCGGGAACCAGATTGACGCCTGGTCCTGAAAGGATGTGACTTTCCATTTTTCAAAAAATGCGATCGGGCCTTTCGGTAATCAAATGTGACTTTATTTTATGGATTCGTGTCTAGGGGATTGAATGAACTCTGGCTACAAGCTAGGCTGTTGATTTATCCTTTTCGATCGGGTTTACATGTGTGCAATCGGATCGTCACCAGGGCTGATGGCTTAGGCTCCTCGCCCACAATTAACTGACAGGAGATGACATGGCTTACAAGATCGAAGAAATCGAAGGAATCGGTCCCGCCTACGCCGAGAAGCTGGCAGCTGCCGGCATCACCAACACCGACGACCTGCTGAACAAGTGCTGCACGCCCGCCGGCCGCAAGGCCGTGGCCGAAGCCACCGGTGTGGGCGAAGTCGATCATCCTGAAGTGGACCAACATGGCCGACCTGATGCGGATCTCCGGCATCGGCCCCCAGTTCTCCGAGCTGCTCAAGGGCGCCGGCGTGGACACCATCAAGGAACTGCGCAACCGCAACGCCGCCAACCTGGCCGCAAGATGAAGGAAGTCAACGACGAGAAGAAGCTGGCCCAGGTCTCGCCTCCCGAGCCACCGTTGACCAAGTGGGTCGAGGCGGCCAAGAAAATGGATCCCAAGCTGACCTACTAATCTCCAGGACGACTCCTGATGGAGGCAAAAAACCCCGAATTCTATGCGATAGGTCCGGGTTTTCTATTTGCCAAGGTCAGGCTTGGCGTCTGGACAGACGGCAAGACCCTGGTTAGAGCTCCGTGGTGCACATGGCGCAACGCGTGGCCTTGATGGGAATCGTCGCTCAGGCACTGCGGGCAGTCCTTGGTCGTCGGCGCGGCCGCCGGGGCTTCCTCTTCCGTTCTTGGCCGAGTTCATGCTCTTGATCAGCATGAAGATGGCAAAGGCGACGATCATGAAGCTGATGACCGTGTTGATGAACGACGCCGTAGTTCAGGGTCACCGCGCCGGCGGCCTGGGCATCGGCCAGGGACGCGTACGGGCGCGGCGGCTTCGGCGCCTTCCTTCAGGACGACGAACAGGTTCGGGAAGTCGACGCCGCCCAGCAGCAGGCCGATCGGCGGCATGATCACGTCAGCGACCAGCGACTTGATGATGGTGCCGAAGGCGGCGCCGATGACGATACCGACGGCCATGTCCACCACGTTGCCCGCATGGCAAATTCCTTGAATTCTTTCAGCATGAATTCCCCTTTATTGGACCAGTATGGAATGAATTGCGGACCAAAGGCCGCCAGTGACAATGACAAATCCCCCCAACAAGATGAGGACACAGATCCTCTTATCCGGGGTATAATCTCCGCTTTCTGTGGTTTTCGTCAAGAAAAGAAAATGAATCGCCAAGACATGCTCCTGAATCTGTGAACAATGACCACAGACTGGTCGGGTCTCCCCATTCAAGTGTTGTGAAATTTCACACCTATCTCTATCATGAAACCGCCAAGCCGCCAGGATGATGTCCCTAACCTTTTTTATTCAAACAAGATCAAGTCTTTTCGGTCCGATTGATGGATTTTCCCGAGGGGGCATCATTGTTGCCTGAAGTTCCCTTGAGACAAGGCTCAGGAGACTTGAATGAACCCAGGGATAGACCTAACACCATGTGGCCCTTGACGCAACACACCTCACCACCCTTCTGGACCCCGCTTTTCCTGCTGGTTCTGGCGGCGGGTTTTTCGGGCCTGGCCTTGGCCCAGGCCCCTGATCCGGGCCCCATGGCCGAGGAAGCTCGGCTCTGGTTTTCCAGGGAGTGGAGGTCCGGGGAAATACCCGCACTGATGAAAAATTTGTTCGTCAGGCACTGTCCCTCCCCATCGGTGGGACCATCACCCAGGAATCCCTTCTGACGGCCGTGGATCGGTTGCGGGCCAGCCACCTTTTCGACCAAGTGGATTATTTTACCCGGCCCGGAAGCCTGAGAGGCCGCGTTCGTCCTGGTTCTGGATGTGGTGGAGAAAAGGGACGCGCCCGCCCGATCCGGGTTTCGTTTCGGAACAGGCAACACCGACCTGGAGGGCTGGTATCTCATTCCGCTGGAATATGCGGCGAGGAACCTGCTGGGCCGTGGCGAGCAAATGGAGGCCCAGTTCCGGCTGGGATACCGTCAGGCCGGATTCCGATTTCAGTACCTGGAAAACAGCCTGGCAGGGGGCCGCAGCTTCTGGGGCAGCCGCCTGAGCAACCACGACACCCAGCGGGTCTTTTACCTGAACTCCGCCGAGGTTGTGCAGCGGGTTGATCGCGGAGCCTTGGATCGA
>CAWKLL010000015.1:0-91138 GCA_963850255.1 uncultured Gammaproteobacteria bacterium | reverse complement strand
CTGTGGTCCGCGCGCGGAGCCGCCGTTGCAAGCTTCAATCGCGCAGACCACGTCGGCGACCCAAAGGTCAGCCTGGACGAGACCATTCGCGAACGGGTAGAAAATGAAACCGGTCGGCGCCCTGACGGGGCCATTCGCCTGCTCACACATTTGCGCTATTTTGGCTATTGCTTTAATCCCATCAGTGTCTATTACTGCTACGACCTGGCCGGGAGATTACCGATACGGTCCTGGAAGTCAGCAATACACCCTGGAAAGAACGCCACTGCTATGTGCTCAGCGCCGACAACAAAAAACCGGTTCAGCGCCATCACTTTGCCAAGGCCTTCCACGTTTCACCGTTTATGGGCCTGGACATGCAGTATCGCTGCCTGTTGCGTCCGCCCGGCGAACGTCTGAATTTTGCACTGCAAAACTGGCGCGACGGGCGCAAGTTATTTGACGCTCATTTGAATCTGCAGCGCGAACCGATCAATGCCGCGAGCCTGCAACGCTGCTTGCTCAGTGATCCCCTGATGACCCTGCGGGTATCTACCCTGATACACTGGCAGGCAATAAAACTCTGGTGCAAGCGAACGCCCCTGTATCGGCATCCGGCCAAGCGCGCGACGTGACACCAGCCAGGTATAGCCGCATGAGCGACAACGACATCATCAGCACAGGTGCCGCAGATAGCGGTGACACGCGAGGCGAAACTGCTAACGGCATTACGCGCGTCGCCCGCCAGGCATTCCTCAAGCAGCTCGGTACGGTTACCCGCGGTCAGATTACGATTATTGATGCCGACGGTCGCACCCAGTGCGGTCAAGACGATGAGTTGCAAGCCCAGGTTATAGTGAATGATCAGTCGACCTACCTGGACATAGCCCTGGGCGGCCCGCTGGGCGCATCGGAAGCGTTCATGGAAGGCAAGTGGACGAGCCCTAATCTGACCGACGTAATGCGGATTTTTGCCGGCAACCGACATATGTCCCGGGTCGTGGACGGTGGCGTCACTAACTTACTGCGACCCATGCTGCGCTTTGGACACTGGCTACGGCGAAATTCACGCAGTGGCAGTCGCCGCAACATTCATGCCCATTACGATCTCGGCAACGAGTTCTTCGAGCTGTTCCTGGATCCCAGCATGATGTACTCAGCCGCAGTGTTCGAATCGGAAAGCACTACCCTGGAACAGGCGTCCATTGCAAAACTCGATCTGATTTGCCGCAAGCTTGAACTCAGCGAGCAGGACCATCTGCTGGAGATCGGCACTGGCTGGGGCGGCATGGCGATGCATGCAGCACAGCACTACGGCTGCAAAGTTACTACCACTACGATCTCTGAGAATCAGCATGCGATGGCTACGGCGCGTATTGCTGAGGCCGGCCTGGCCGACCGCATTTCGGTACTCAAACAGGATTATCGCGACCTGCAGGGACAGTTCGACAAACTGGTTTCAGTGGAAATGATTGAAGCGGTTGGCGCGCAATTTATGGACACCTATTTTCAGACTTGCAGCGAGCGACTAAAGCCGGGCGGCAGAGCACTGATTCAGGCTATTACCATTGCTGACAGAAATTATGCAGTGCATTTGAAGTCAGTGGACCTTCATTAAGAAATACATATTCCCGGGCGGCGCCCTGCCCTCGATCGGCTCGATCATGAATTCGGTAGCCGGCGCCACGGACCTGCAAATGGTCCACCTCCATGATATCGGTATTGACTACGCGCGCACCCTGGCCGAATGGCGTCACCGATTCCTGGCGCGCCTGGATGAGGTGCGTGAACTCGGCTACCCGGAAGAGTTCATTCGCATGTGGCACTGCTACCTTTGCTATTGCGAAGGGGGCTTCATCGAACGGGCCATAAGCAATGTCCAACTGGTGTTCGACAAACCGGACGCGAGACTAACGGCGCCTGCCTGAATAGTCACTGAGTCCACCGCGGGAGACCCGGCGCTGACGCCGCGGTCCGGACTAGTTTTTCTCAGCGGCTTCGACGCGGCGCCGCCCCAGGCTCTGGCCGGCCCATGCGCCCAGCAATGCACCCACTATTGAGCCGACGGAGACCATCGGGTGCTGCCCAGCAATCAGCTCCAGGACCGACTGATCTCGCATCTGTGCAACCAATACATAGCTCAGCATAGAAAAAAACAGGCTGAGACCCAGGGCGATGAGCATGAAGCCACGTCGCGCCAGCCAGCCACCGACGAACATGCCGCCAAACATGGCGAGAAACGCATGCAGGTAGCCTAGCCCGAGCGGCTCGAGCACGAAGTCGGCGGCCGCATCCAGGGCAATGTAAACCAGCATGGCCACCGCAGCAGCTTTGAGTAGATTCATAATTCCCCCCCTTTTGGTAGCAGGCTATCGTTTATCGTCGGTTAACTAAAGCGCCTGATTGCAGCAGAACAATTGGCGCGATCGTGGGCGACCGCTCAGCGACAGCTGACAAATCCGATATCTGTCCCGAGCCCCGTGCTTTCCCGAGCAAGCGCCGGCGATGCTAAGCTCAGACCAGCACCGGGAGTTTAGCTATGCCTGCAATCATCACTGGCTGGGGCCACTGTGCTCCGCCTGCGGTTCTCAGCAACGCGGACCTTGCCACGTTCATGGACACCAACGATGACTGGATTGTCGAACGCACGGGCATACGCGAGCGGCACGTCTCGCATGTGGGCTCGGGCGAACTCGGGCGCGTGGCTGCAGCGCGCGCCATTGCAGCTGCCGGACTGCAAGCTGAGGATATCGACGCGATCATTTTCGCCAGCGTCAGCCCGGAACTACTGATCCCCAGCACAGCCTCGCTGGTACAACAGCGCCTCGGTATTGCCGACTGCGCAGCCATGGATCTGAATGTTGGCTGCAGCGGATTTATCTACGGACTGGCCGTCGCCAACGGCCTGATAACTTCGGGTGTCAATCAACGGGTCTTGTTAATCGCCTCGGAACGACTGACCTGGTACCTGGACTGGACGCTACGGGATACCGCCGTATTGTTCGGCGACGGCGCCGGCGCGGTAGTGATGGAAGCCGGCGGGCCGGAGGAAGGCCTGCTAAGCGCCAATCTTGGCAACGATGCCGCCGCAGCCGAAGCGTTGATGGTACCGAACTTCGGTACTGCCATGGATCGCCTCAAGCACGACATGCTCGACCTGACTATTTCTTTCGATGGCCGCGAGATTTTTCGGCGCGCCGTCAAGGGTATGTGCCGGTCGGCACACGCGGTGCTGGAAAAGACGGGAATCAGCCTGGATGAAATTGCCGTAATGATTCCCCACCAGGCGAATGCGCGAATCATCGACGCCGTTGGCCATAAACTGCGTATAGACCCGAAAAAGGTCATTGTAAATGTCGATCGCTTCGGCAACACGTCAGCGGCATCAATTCCCATTGCCATGTCTGAAGCAATACAGGCAAACCGCATCCGGCCGGGTGACGCCGTGCTATTCACGGCCTTTGGCGCAGGCCTAAGCCGCGGCGCCGCGGTTATGCGCTGGGGAGCCAGGGCCACGGCCCTGGCCGAGTCAGACGCTGCGCTTCCACCCAGCACGGCCAGCGGCCTGGAATTGATTGCTGACAACGTCGCCGCCATGCAAGCCAAAGCCCTATCACGGCAGGAGTAGTTTCGGGCAACGACGCAAAGTGAGCCATGGTGGACGCGACGTGGCCGGTTGTGGTGACTTACCGGAATGAGATGGCTCGCTTACCAGCCGCCGGTGCCGGGCTCGCCCTTCCAGGGCCCGGTGATCTCATCCGTAATCCAGCCTGCATAGAAACCGCCGGGCTGGGGCCTGACGCGCTCACCCGCGACGAAACATTCCACACGACCTGGATAGAATCCGAAAAAGCGTTCGATCTCAGCAAAACCTGCATTAGGCGCAGGATAAGACCAGGCAACAGGCCCGCGTTCAGGTTCAGCGGTAATGCTCCAGTAGGCAGCAACACCCTTCCATTCGCAAAAGCTCTGGCCGTTTTCGGGGCGCAGCAGTTCCTGATGTACGTCCTCAGGCGGAATGTAGTAGCCCGGCGGCGAAGCCGTTTCCAGGATTCGCAGGGCCTGTGCGGTCTCAGCCAGAACCAGATCACCCGCCATGACCAGAACCCGCCGACGCTCCGGCTCTATCGTCGGCGGTCGCGGGTAATCCCAGACAGATTCCTGATCGGGGCCGGGTATATCAGCGAAAGCGGGCCGCGACTGCCCGCGATGAGCCCACATAAAGCTAGGCTTCCAGGCCGACCAGCCTGGCGCCAACGCTGAGGGCCTCGTCGATGGTCGGGCCATAACCGTCTGCGCCGACCTTGCGCCAGACTTCCTGCGTTTCATCGAAGGCGGCGCCGCCGACGAGAATCTTGATGTCGTTGCCGCAGCGCTCGCGCACAGTGCGAATAGTCTGTCGCGTACGCGGCAGTTGGGTGCTCAAGGTAGCTGTAAGCATCAGCAAGTCAGCCTCGAAAAAAGTCACCGTCGCCGGCAAGTCCTGCATAGGCATATCGCAGCCCAGGAAAATCGTGCGCCAGCCAGCCATCTGGTAGACATCACTTACCGCGCGCAGGCCAATATCGTGGACGTTTCCGGCCACTGCAGCAGCGACCAGGGTTTTGCCGTTGGCTGATTCATGGGGCACCGATTGCACCACCACAGCCATGGCGCGCTGGGTCGCAAACGTGACCAGGTGTTCTTCGGCGACGTTGACATCGCCCAGGTGCCATAAACGACCGATCTCGCGCTGTGCCGGCAGCAATACCTGCAGGTAAACATCCGTGGCCGACATACCTTCCCGGGTAGACTCCACCAACTCGTTGATAGCCTGAGCGACATTACCTTCAAGCACGCCCTGCAGATAACGAAGCGCCAGTCGATCATTGGTCCGGCTGGGATCAAGCTCGGACGCCTCCAGCGCGGGACGCGCACCCGACAGCATGTCGATGGCCTCATCCACGTAGGCCAGCGCTTGATGGTTCGCCGCGGCCGGTAAATTCTCGGCCAGCACATCACGTAAAGCGCTGAGACTGATGACCAGGTCAGTTTCTTCCTGGTTGCGGGCCAGGAAGGCTTTGCGCGACCACATTACCCGCGACGTGAACATCAGGGATTCGCCGGTGCTTACCGCCGCGGCCAATTCAAGAATTCGCTGGGTGATATGAGTCTTCCAGTTACCGAAGGGATCAGGCTGATAGCGCTGTTTGATCCCCGGTGACTTGTCCAGCAACACGGCGGCCGCGAAACCGGCATAACCCGATGCGCCACGCTCGAGCATTTCGGCCGCAAATGCGTTGCCTGGATTGCTGATCTGGCCAGCCTGATCGCCTGTGCTCATCGGGTCATTCTCCCTTCGGTATAACGAGTCTGTCCAGCCGATTGGCAATGCGCAACGCCGCTGCCGGCCTACAAGTATTATTTTCGCTGTTACGTTTGCAGCGGATTCAGTTACTTAGGGCTTGTTTTCGCCGAGGTCGCCCCCGCGTTGCAGCGGCGCCTCCCAGGTGATTTCCGGGTCTACCGTGTGCAGGATCTGGCCAATGGTCGCCGCATCATCCATGCAGCGGATCGCCAGGCCAGCCAGATCGGCGCGATTGATCACGCCCATCACCATCTGGTCTTCGGTCATGATGGCTGTGCCGGAGGCCGGGTCGCTGGTCATGCCGCCGGGTCGCAGAATCGTCCAGTCCAGCCCGCTGGCCTGCAAAATTGCCTCCGCCTCGGTCTTCAATGCGAGAATCTCGCCGAGTACCTCAATCACCCGGGGCGCCACTGCCGCGCGGCTGTCGCCGGCACCAATAGCAGTAATCATGATTACTCGCGGCGCACCTGCTCGCAGCGCAGCCGCGCTAATCACTTTTACCCCGTCGAGATCCGGCCGCGGCCCCTGCTCACCGCGCTTGCCGCCCAGGCTCACCAGCGAGGCGGCAGGTGTCGCCGCGGCGAAGGCCTGCGCCACGTCCTCGGGACTCAAAGCATTGCCGCGAATAACCTTTACGCCAATAGCCTCCAAGGGGCTGGCATCGGAGCCCGCGCGGACCAGTGCGAATACCGGATCACCACGCTCACGCAATTGCTGCGCGGCCGCCAGACCGGTCCCGCGCGTCGCGCCAAATATCAGCACCGCCTTCGTCATGGTTTACTCCCAGTGGTCCGCAGCTGAGAATACGCCTTTGAACCGTCCGCGTCTGACCACAATCCGGTCAGCCCGATGATGGAGACCACGGCAAACGGAAGCTTGTGGCACAAACCCACTACTCTAAAATCCAGGTCGCAGAGGAATCAGTCATGACCAGAAAATTAACGGCCCTGATGGCCGCGCTGCTGAGCTTTTTTGCTACCGCTGCCATGGCCGGTTTTGATGCCGAGCAGCCCACCGTGCTCATTACCGGGACCAATCGTGGCATCGGCCTGGAATTTGTCCGTCAATTCAGTGAACGAAACTGGAACATTATTGCCACAGCGCGCAAACCGGCTGAAGCAGAAGACCTGAACGCCATTGCCGCCACTTACCCGCAGTTGGTGATCGAACAATTGGATGTTACTGACCACGCCGGAATCGAAGCGCTGGCTGCCCGGTATGCTGAACAGCCCATCGACCTGCTGCTAAGTAATGCCGCCATTACACCGCGTTACAAGACCGCTTTCGGGCGTGCGGGAAAAGTCGACTATGATATGGCGCGGCAAAGCTTCGAGGTTAATGCGCTGGCGCCATTGAAACTTGGCGCGACCTTCATGCCTTTGATTGCCCAATCAAAGTTAAAAAAGATTGTCGTACTTTCCAGCAAGGCAGGCTCCTTCGAAGAAGGCCCAAAGATGCCGATGATGTATAGCTATCGGGCCAGCAAGGCGGCCCTGAACATGCTGATGTATACCTTGTCTTTTGAGAGCGCCAAAAAGGAAGTCACCACTGTTCTGATATCACCCGGAACCGTCAATACGACGCCGGGTATGAAGATGCCCGGGGGGATTTCTCCACAGGATAGCGTCGGCAAAATGCTCGCGGTCATCGACGGCCTGAGCATGGACAACAACGGCCAGTTCCTGAACTTCGAAGATGGCCGCGCTATCCCCTGGTAGATGTCCCGCAAGCAACGCCATGGGCTGCTGGCCACTGCCTGCACGGTGCTCACCGCGGGGGCCTGGTGGCTGGGCCCGGCAGCCGGGGCACTGGACCGCACCAGCCTGCTCACGGCTTGGCTCAGCACCGCTTTATTCATCGCCGCCCTGGGCATTGGCCCGCTGCTATTGCATCAGGGCAGGCTGCCGCCCGGCAATATCCTTCTGCGCCGTGATCTGGGTATCTGGACTGCATTGACGGGCCTGTTGCATTTCGTCCTGGGCAATATGGAAGCGATGAACAGTAGCTACCTGGCTGCTGTCTCCGGCGATATGGCATGGCGTGCGCAGATGTTCAATTGGGGCGCGATCTTCGGCACATTGCTGGCGGTAATCTTTATCGTCCTGCTGACGATCTCCAATAACCGTGCGCTGTCGCGTCTCGGACCGGTACGCTGGAAACGTTGGCAGCGATTGAGCTATTTCGGCTTCGTGCTCACGCTCGCTCATGGCCTGCTGTTTCAACTACTAGAGCGACGCCCAGGCGCGCTGATCGCACTAATGCTGCTGGCAGGTCTAAGCATCATCAGCCTGCAGCTGATCAGTCGCGGCCGCTATACGCGTCTGCGACAGGCATCGAAATCATGACACTGCGAGGCTGGGCAAAACGCTTGGCCCTTCTGGCAGCAGCTCTGCTATTGCTACTGGTATTGGGTTTTTTTATTTTCGTCCCCGGTAGTGAAGAAGCCGAGCCGGCGGCCAGCCTGGCGCTGCAGTCTGACGCTGCAGTAGAAGTCAGCAGCGACGGCTGGCAGGTGTTTCAACCCAAGAGCTCAGCAAAAGTCCGCCACGGTCTGATCTTTTATCCCGGCGGCTTCGCCGATCCGGTGGCCTATGCACCGTTGCTGCGCGAACTGGCAAGAGCCGGCTACCTCGTCGTCAACACACCCGCGCCATTGGGCCTGGCAATACTGGCACCCGACCAAGCCCTGGAAGTAATGGATGCTTTTCCGCAAGTCGGGAGCTGGAGCATTGCCGGTCACTCCATGGGCGGCGTCATGGCAGCCGCATTCGCCGGCAATTATTCAGATCGCGTCAGCGGACTATTGCTCTGGGCCAGTTACCCTATGGATAGCGCAGCTTTGTCAGACAGCAAGCTGCCTGCCACATCTATATACGGATCCGCTGATAGCTTTGCCTCTGTAGCAGAAATTGAAGCGGGCAAGAAGAGTTTGCCGCCTGGCACCCGCTATGTATTGATTGAGGGCGCCGACCACTACCAGTTCGGCAATTTCGCCAGCGCGCCTGTTAACGCCAGCATCAGTCGGCACGATCAGCAACGGCAGATTATTTCGGCCAGCCTGGATGCCCTGCGCGAACATCGCCAGGTTCAGCAGTCTCAGTAAGCATCGAGCAAAAAAAAGCCCGCGGCCCTGGCATGGGCGCGGGCCGGTTTTAGCCGTGCAGCTGTTAGTGACTGACGGCACGCGGCAAAGATTTTGCCTGCTTGACCCAGGCTTCAACCTGGGACTCAGAAGGTAATGCGCGGACCAGCTTTTTCTCGCCATTAACTTCTGCCATCTTGGCGGCAAGGTTAGCGGCATTACGCTGGGCCAGTTCCGGCACTGTGTCCACGCCGGAGCATTCCAGTAGTTCTGCGTACTCACCACCGACGCCCTTCACGCGCATCAAATCGGCATGATTGACGAACTTGAGCACCTGACCCTCCGACACGCCGGATTTTTCTGCAATTTCAGCGCGCCCGCTTTTGCTACCGCCGGCCTTGAGCAATGCCTCGCAACTGCCGATGCCAGCCGACTCCAGCTTGGTGCTTATAGCCGGACCAACGCCCTCAATGGTTTCCAGTTTAGCCATTGGTATTCTCCTCCAATCTATTCGCTTGTTTAAATATAGTGGGTAAGCCTGCTAGCCCTATTGAGATTTCAAGGAATCACGAATCTCGGTCAGCAGCTTAACTTCATCAGAAGGTTCGGGCGGCGCGGCCGGCGCTTCCTCTTCTGCCTTTTTCATTTTGTTCATCCCTTTGATCACCATGAATATGGCAAAGGCCACAATCACGAAATCCAGTATTGAGTTAATGAACAGCCCGTACTTGATAATCGGCGCACCGGCTTCGGTAGCCGCAGCCAGGCTGGCGTAGTCACCGCCGCCGAGATTGATGAACAAATTCGAAAAATCGACGCCACCCATCAGCAGCCCGATGGGCGGCATGATCACATCGTTAACGAAGGACGAAACGATTTTGCCGAAGGCCGCTCCGATGACGATACCCACGGCCATATCGACCACATTGCCGCGCATGGCAAATTTCTTGAATTCTTCCAACATAAACTATGTCCCCCGACGAGATTAATGCGGGATAAGGCTACCCCACTTTACGAAAACTAAAAGCCCGAATCCGACTTCAGTTCTTAAGCACAAAAGTCACTTTCATGCGCACGCGATATTCCTTGATCTTGCCGTCCTTGATTACCGCGTTCTGATCCTGAACCCAGGCGCCCGTGACATTTTGCAGCGTTTTACAGGCACGCTTGATGCCCATCTCGATGGCCGCGTCGAAACTCTTGCTTGACGAAGCCACAATCTCAGTTGTTCGTGCAACGCTCATACCTAATTCCCCTTTATCTATGGTTTTAGAGACGCCAGATGCGCCTAGGTTAGTATGGAGTATCCGCTGGCAAGCGCATTTTCAGGCGCTATCCGGCGTCGACCGAAAACTGCGTTGCTGACGCGAACCCCTGTTTCTGTTAACAAGTGTAGCAGACAGTCCGACGGGAAAACCTAATTGGCCGCGACTGTACAGGCTTTGTAGGCGCCCTGAGCTGATCTAGAATACCCCTAATAATCAATAATAAGAGCGACAATAGTTTGAAAATAGAGTTTTTTGGCGCAGCCGGTGAAGTGACGGGGTCCTGCCACATTCTGCACATCGGCGGCCGTCGAGTATTGCTCGATTGCGGATTGATCCAGGGCGGCCGCAACGCGGAACTACGCAATCGCGACGAGTTCCCCTTCGAGCCTGCCTCGCTGGATGCCGTAATTCTGAGTCATGCGCATATTGATCATTCCGGCCGACTCCCGCTATTGGTCAAACGCGGCTTCAGCGGACCGATCTACACGCATCGTGCGAGCCGGGATTTTGCCTGGATCATGCTGGCAGACTCCGCCGATCTGGGCGAGCGCGATACCGAGAGAGAAAATCGCAAACGCCGCCGTCAGGGCAAGCCGTTGCTGGAACCCTTGTATACAGGCGCGGATGCGGAGCAGACCTGCAAGCAAATGCGCGGTCTTCGCTATGGTGAATCGGTGCTTGTCAGCGATGGCGTACGCCTGTGCTTTCATGATGCCGGACACATCATGGGCTCGGCCGTGGTCGCACTGGAACTCCAGGAAGGTGACTTGCACAGAAAGCTGGTTTTCAGCGGTGACCTGGGGCAATACGACACGCCCATACTGCGCGACCCCGAGAGCCTTGATGCAGCCGATTTAGTACTGATGGAAAGCACCTACGGCGGCCGCTTCCATCGCAACCGTGAGGAAACGATAAAAGAGATCGCCGAGATTATCGCCACCGCCGATCATCAGCACGGCAACATCCTGATCCCGGCATTTGCCGTCGGCCGCAGCCAGGAACTGCTGTATCAATTAGGTCGACATTACGACGAATGGGATCTCGGACGCTGGCGAATCTTTCTCGATAGCCCCATGGCGATTCAGGCAACGGATGTGTATTGGCGCTATCCCCATCTCTATGACGAAGATGCCACACGACTGCGTCGCGAGCACGACGAAATGCCGCTGCTGCCAAACCTGGAGATGTCCAGCAGCGCCGATGACTCACGCAGGATTAATGCGATGAAGAGCGGCGCCATCGTTATCGCCGGCAGCGGCATGTGCACCGGCGGCCGCATTCTTCACCATTTCAAACACAACCTCTGGCGACCGGAGTGCCAGGTGATCATCGTTGGCTACCAGGCATACGGTTCTCTGGGCCGACGGTTGGTGGATGGTCATGACCATGTGCGCATCCACCATCAAAGCATTCGCGTACGCGCCAAAATCAATACCGTCGGCGGACTATCAGCACATGGCGATCAGGATGACCTGGCACGCTGGTATCGCGGTTTCGCCAACCGGCCACCCGTTTGCCTGGTGCACGGCGAGCCCGACGCCGCAGGCGAATTCCGCAAGCGCCTGCAGCAGGAAGGCGCCGCCTGGATTCGCCAGAGCGAGCCGGGCATGAGCATCGATCTCGGCCAGTTACAATCGGCCGGCACGAACTAAAACGGGAGACCTCATGCAGGATTTCGAGAAGCTTGGCGCCTTTTACCTGGGGCGACGCGAGCAGGCACCAGGCGAAGAACCTGAACTGATTCTCTATGATTCCAAAGACCTGACCACGCATGCCGTGATCATCGGCATGACAGGCAGCGGCAAAACCGGCCTTGGTGTCGGCATCATTGAAGAAGCTGCCATGGACCGTATCCCGGTCATCGCCATCGACCCGAAAGGCGATCTCGGCAATCTCCTGCTCAGCTTCCCGAAACTACGCGGGGCAGATTTCGCACCCTGGGTGGATCCGCGCGCGGCCGCGGAAAAAGGCCAGACCCGCGACGAGTTCGCGCAGTCAACTGCCAAGCTGTGGCGCGACGGCCTGAAGTCATGGGGTCAGACACCGGCGCGAATCAAGGCCCTGCGTGATGCCGTAGACATGGCCATTTATACGCCCGGCAGTTCGGCCGGCGTGCCGGTGTCGGTGCTACGCGAATTCAATCCCCCGCCGGCAGAATTAATGGAAGACGGCGATTTGTATCGCGATCGCCTGCAAGGCACCTCAACAAGCCTGCTGACGCTGCTCGGTATAGATGCAGACCCGGTCAGCAGCCCCGAACATATTTTGCTCGCACATATCCTCGATCAGGCCTGGCAAGCCGGCCGATCGCTGGACCTTGCCGGCCTGATTGCCGCAGTCCAGAACCCTGGCATCGAGCGCATCGGCGTCATGGAACTGGACAGTTTTTTCCCGCCCAAGGAACGCTTTGCGTTCGCACTAAAACTCAACAACCTGCTGGCCGCGCCGGGTTTTGACGCCTGGATGCAGGGCGAAGCCTTAAACATGGACAGCCTCATGTTCGGCCCGGCTGGCAAGCCGCGGATATCAGTCATGTCCATTGCGCACCTGAGCGATGCCGAACGGATGTTTTTTGTCACCCTGTTGCTGACAGAACTGATTGCCTGGATGCGCCAACAACCCGGCACCGGTTCCCTGCGCGCAATCCTGTATATGGATGAAGTCTTTGGCTACATGCCGCCGGTTGCGAATCCGCCCGCCAAACACTTGTTCCTGACCCTGTTGAAGCAAGCTCGTGCCTATGGCCTCGGCCTGGTGCTGGCGACACAAAATCCTGTGGATCTCGACTACAAGGGCCTGTCGAATACCGGCACCTGGTTTATCGGCCGCCTGCAGACCGAGCGCGACAAAGCGCGAGTGCGCGACGGCCTGCTCGGCGCTGCCGGCAGCGACCAGCTGGATCCGGGCCAACTGGACCAAACTTTGTCGGGACTCGGTAAGCGCCGCTTCCTGCTGCACAACGTGCACGAAAGGGAACCTGTGCTGTTCGAAACACGCTGGGTCATGTCGTATCTCGCCGGACCGCTGACGCGCGATCAGATTGCTCAACTGAGCAAGGATCAGCCGCTATCAACCGCGGCCACAGAGTCCGTGGCTACACCTGCCGCATCTGGCAGCGGCGGCCCCCGACCGGTGCTGCCACCGGGGATTCGCCAGAGCTTCGCGCCGACAGAACGAGCGCCGGCCGAGCACGAACAGCTGGTCTACTACCCCACCCTGCTGGCCGCCGGCAAGCTGGCCTACAACAACGCCCGTCTGAAAATCAGCCAACGAGAGAACTTTCTGTTCAGCCTTGAAGCGCAGGATTCTGGCGCTGATCTTGACTGGCACAACGCCACGCCGCTTGACCTGGCCACGGCCGACCTGGATTCGCGACCGGACCCCGATGCGAGCTTTGCAGATCTGCCCGCCGACCTGGCACGCGCCGCCCAATACAAAGCCTGGGAGAAAAGTCTGCGCAGACATCTACGCACCGAGAAGCCACTGATCATATACAAGAGCGGCAAGCTTAAGGCCGTGTCGACACCCAGTGAGACGGAAAGGGATTTTCGGATTCGACTGCAACAGCTGGGCAATGAGCAAAGAGACATTAAGGTCGCCAAGCTGCGCGAGCGTTATGAAAGCAAGGTCAACACCCTGGAAAATCGGCTGCGTCGCGCCGAGCAGACTATGGAGAAACAGGCCGAACAGGCACGCGGGCAAAAACTGGACGCAGCCGTGAGTTTTGGTACCGCGATCCTGGGCGCGCTGTTGGGACGTAAACGCCTATCAACAACTTCCGCCTCGCGGGTGGGCACAGCCGTGCGCAAGGCTGGACGGGTCGGCCAGGAAAGCGCCGACGTGCGCCGTGCCGGCCAGACCGTGGCGGCGGTGCAGGAACAGCTTGCCGAACTGCAGGCCAAGTTTGAACAGGACGTGGAAGCCCTGGACGCTGCCTACGACGCCCAGGCCGAGGAACTCACCGAGGTGCGCGTCAACCCGAAAGCGACGGACGTGCATGTCGGGCTACTGGCACTGGGCTGGCTGCCTTATATTCAAGATCACGAAGGCCTGTTGTCGCCCGCGTGGACGCAGGCCTGAGGCTGAACCCATGAAATACCTGCATACGGCATTTCGGGTTCGCGATCTCGACAGCGCCCTGAGCTTTTACCAGGAGACTCTTGGCCTGGAGGAACTGCATCGCTTCCGCGGCCATCGACGACCCTGCACTATTGTATTTTTGGCGGCGCCGGGAAATCCGGAAGCGCAAATCGAAGTGGTGCATTACGATGATCCCGAATTGCGCGAGCGCACTGCCGGTTTCAGCCATGTGGCCTACGAAGTAGAAGATATCTATGCCACCTGCAGCGAACTGATCGGGCGCGGCGCGCAGTTACCGGTGCCACCCAGCGACGGCTTTCTGGCTTTTATACGCGCACCCGACGGCACCGAATTTGAACTGCTGCAGAAAGGCGGGGCGCGACCGCCGGAAGAACCCTGGGCATCCATGCCGACGGCGG
Organism: uncultured Gammaproteobacteria bacterium; assembly: GCA_963850255.1. GTDB lineage: Bacteria > Pseudomonadota > Gammaproteobacteria > Steroidobacterales > J054. The sequence continues at coordinate 76,963 of CAWKLL010000015.1, read as the reverse complement.
AAGACTGGTAACCAACGGGCTCTAGTCCACCGTTTCCAGCAACAGGCCGTCACCCTGGCCGAAACCACCACAAATGGCCGCGGCCCCGCGACCACCGCCGCGCGCCAGCAAGGCCTGCGCCAGCGACATAGTGATACGTGCACCGCTGGCGCCCAGGGGATGACCGATAGCGACTGCGCCGCCGCGAATATTGCAGCGCTGGCGCAGCTGTTCCGCCCGCGCGACGTCACCGCCGGCCAGTTCCAGTGTGCTCACCAGCGGTGTAGCCGCATAGGCTTCATTGATTTCGAACAGCGCCAGATCATCCAGCTGCATGCGGGTTCGTGACAACAGGCGCTGAATGGCCAGCGCCGGGGTATAGGAACCGGAGGTCGGGCCATCTGCCACCGACACATGATCAAGCAAACGGGCCAGTGGTTTAAGGCCCAGTTGCTGAGCCCGGTCCGGCGTCGCCAGGGCGACGAACGCGGCGCCATCGGATAATCCCGGCGCATTGCCTGCCGTGATGCCGGGGCTGTCGTAAATGGTACTCAATCGCTGCAGCGACGCCAGGCTGCTGTTGCCCCGGGGACCTTCATCAACACTCAGCTCGGGCAGCGCAAAGCGTTCGGCGGCGAACAAGCCCGCCATTTCCGCGGCGAAATAACGCTGATGACTCTGCAAGGCCCAGCTGTCCTGCTGCGCGCGACTGACGCCGCGGGCCAGGGCTTCTTCGCCGGTGTATTTCGCAATCGCCTGGTCGCCGACCGGGTTCTTTAGCAACAAGGGGTCCTCGGCACCGGCCGCGGGGTCCCAGCTAGAAGGGTCACCGGGTCTGCTGCGACGCTGACGGCGCGCCAGTAATGGTGTTCGCGACAAACTTTCGAAGCCACCACAGATGGCCAGCTGCGCATCGCCGGCCAGGATCTCGCGGTAGGCCAGGCCAATGGCCGTCATCCCGGAACAACAGGCACGGTCCACGGCCAGCGAGGCGGTGCTGTCGGGTAACCGGCTGCCGAGGACTGCCTGGCGAGCCGGCGTAAAGCAGCCAGCCGATGCCATGCCAACGCCGGCGAATAGCGCATCGACAGAGGCGGGTTCGATACCGGTTCGTTCGAGCAATTGATCAATGCAGATCGCACCCAGTTGCACCGCGCTATAGTCACGTAATGCGCCGAAGAACTTCCCGAACGGCGAACGCGCCGCGGCCACCAGCCAGACTTCCGCACGTTTCATCGGCGCGACTCGCGCTTCAAGTTTTTCAATTCCGCGCGCAGGGCAGCCAGGTCTATTTTTCCAGTCAGCGTGCGCGGCAGATGCTGGCGTAATTCCCAACGCTTGGGTGTGCGAATACCCAGCAGCGGTCGGCTATAGGCCAGCAGCGCCTGCTGCTGAAGTTTTGTTCCGGCGACGAAGGCGACGGGAATTTCGCCCCAGTTAGGGTCCGGTAATCCAACAACGGCGACCTCCGCCACGCCCGGGCAGCTCGCGATTACTGCTGCCACCTCTTGCGGGTAGATATTGAAGCCGCCGCAAATGAGCATCTCCTTGCTGCGCCCGGCCAGGGTAAATAGGCCATCAGCACTGCGGCGCGCCAGGTCGCCGGTTCGTAACCAGCCGTCGCAAAGCACCTCGGCTGTTTTTTCAGGCGCTCGCCAATAACCCTGCATAACCTGTTCACCCCGCACGTACAACTCGCCCACTTCGCCGTCGGCTACCGCGCGCCCCTGCTGGTCACGCAACTCAATATCGACATGAGTATAGGCGCGCCCAAGCATGGACTGGCGCGGAGTATCGCCGCTGAGCATTTCTTCCGCCGGCAGCGTACAGATAGTCATCATGGCCTCGGTAAGACCGTAGTTCGGCACCAGCATCGGGCCAAATTTTTCTAGTGCTGCCTTTAGCGTATTGGCAGGCATCGGTTCACCGCCATAGCCGATCTGGCGCAAACTGCCTGTCGGTGTCTCGTCCAGGCGTCGATCGGCCAGCAAGCGGGTCAGCAGACTTGGCACACAAGTAAATACCGTCGCCTGCTCACGCACCAGGCTGCGCAACAAACCACCGATGCGCGGCTCGCTGATCACACTGGCGGCGCCGCGCAAAAAGAACGGCATGAAGTAGGCGCCACTGGCGTGCGACAGCGCGCCGACATGCAATAGCCGATCATCCTGACGAATGTCGCGATCGGTAAGCAGATTTCGATAGACGGCCATCCAGTTGCGATGCGTCAGCATCACGCCCTTCGGCTTCCCGGTGCTACCTGAGGTGTAGTTCAGCGAACAAAGATCGCCGGCCGACGCAGCATATAAATCGGTGGGTGAATGCGAACGCCCCAGCTCGCGCCATTGCGCAGAGCCCGTAATCACGGCCGGTGCTTGCGCCGGCAGGCGACGGGCGCGCGGCGGATCTGCGGCGATCAGCACTGGCTCACAATCTTTGAGAATTTCGCCGACTTCATGACGTGTATAGCGCGAATTCAGTGGCACCCGCACCAGACCGGCGATCTCAATGGCCAGACTGATGAGAATGAACTCGGCACAATTGCTCATCCACACGGCGACACGCGCGCCCGATGGATAACCGGCGCGCTGCAGTCCGCCGGCCAGGGCTTCGGCCTGGCGCCAGAGCTCGGCATGTGTCCAGCGCCGCGCTCCGTCGACCAGCGCCAGCTGCCCGGCAAATCTTGTGGCGGCTTCGCGCCCGGCCACGCAGGGCAAGCGGTCGATGCTGTCGATACCCGCCCTCAAGCGACCAGCTCCGTGGCCGCCATGGGCGGCAGCGGCAATGCTGGCGAGATGGCCTCCCAGGCCGCAGCCAGCTCGAGTGCGCGCATCTCGGCACCGGCCGGCAGCACAAACTGCAAAGAAAAAGGCAGGCCCTGGGCGCTCAGGCCGGCCGGCACCGCGATAGCGCAAAGGCCAAGATAATTCACCAGGCGGGTATAGCGAGCGAGTCGGGCACGGCTTTCGTCAACCTCGCTCAGGCGCAACGCAGTTATCGGCGTCGTCGGCAACAGCAACGCATCGACCCTGGCTATCAACAACTGAAATCGGCGTTGATCTTCACGCCGCTGCGCCAGCGCCGCGCGATACTCTGCATCGCCAATCTGCGCGCCGGCGAGAAAACGCTCGAGCACTGCCGGATCCATGCACTCGGGCGCAGCGGAAATTTTTTTGCCGTGCTGACGCCAGCCCTCGAAACCGATAATGACGGCAACGCGACCTGCCATCTCGGCCGCGCCAAGATCGAAATCTATGCTTCGTATGCGCGCACCCTTTGACTGCAATCTCTGCAGAGACTGCTCATAAACGTCCGCCTGATCTGACTGCAGCCTGCCAAGGGCGGCCGGCGACCAACGGCCGATCACCCGTCCGCGCCAGTCAACGGGCTGCGGCAGCCGCACGGGCAAACCAGCCATAAGTTGATACAGGGCCGCGGCGTCTGCCACGTTATTCGCCAGCGGACCCACGGAATCCAGGCTAAGGCTGAGCGGCAACAGGCCCTGCATCGGCACCTGGTCGTAACCGGGCTTGAAGCCAACCAGCCCGCATAGCGACGCCGGGATTCTGACCGAACCGCCGGTGTCGGTACCGACGGACAAGGGTGCCAGGCGGGCGGCCACGGCCACGGCGCTGCCACTGCTGGAGCCGCCGGCTACGCGGTGATTTTGCGCGTCCCAGGGATTACGCAGGCTGCCTTCGTGCGCATGCGTACCCCAGCCGCCAAACGCCAGCTCCTGCAAGCGTGTCTTGCCCAGCACCACCAGGCCGGCGCTTTCCAGTCGCTGCACCAGGGCCGCGTTCGTCTTTGGCCACAGCTGATACAAACGCGAGCCGGCGCGCGTGCTCATCCCGGCGACATTAATCAGGTCTTTAAGCACCACCGGCAGGCCATGCAAAAGACTGCGCGGCGGCTCGGCATCTCGACGCACAGCCTGATCCAGTGCGCGCTGCGCATGCAATTCCGTCATCACCGGTAGTTCGCTGCTATGCGTATCCAGGCGCAGCAGCGCCGTGCGCACCAGTTGCAGGCTATTGGTTTCACCGCGTGCGCTGGCCGCCGCGGCCGCCAGCGCCGAGGCACCCCGTGGCCAGGCTGCTACCTCAGTGGGCCTAGATTGCACGCGCATCACAGGCCGCGATGAACGCATGGTTTAGGCTGCGAACTATGGCTACCCGAGGCAACGCATTACGCATTACGCGCCAGCTAACGCTGTTAGTGGTCGCCATCATGCTGGTAACCGGCACCCTGATGGGCCGGGCCAGGGTGACCAGCTGGGAAGAAACTCTCTGGGTAGGCATTTATCCCATCGCCTTTGATGGCTCAGCGGCCACCGCTACCTATTTGGAAAACCTCGATGACAGCGCATTTGAAGATATCACCGAGTTTGCAGAAGCAGAGGCCAAACGTTACCAACTCGGCCTGGAACGCCCGTTTCGCATCGACCTGGGCAGCCCCATAACAAGCCTGCCGCCCGTGCCGCCGGCGCAACCCAATCCGCTAAGTGTAATCGCCTGGAGCCTGCAGCTACGCTGGTGGGCCTGGCGCGCCATGGCCGTGCAAAACGGCCCCGATCCCGATATTCGGCTATTCATTATTTTTCACGACCCGGAAACCGAGGGCGCCCTGCCACATTCGCTGGGACTCAAGGAAGGTCGCATTGGGGTAGCTCATGTGTTTGCAGCAGCGCGGATGCAAGGCAGCAATAACGTGGTGATTGCCCACGAGATGCTGCATACCCTGGGCACCACAGATAAATATGATCCGGCCACCAATATGCCGGTGTTCCCGGACGGCTACGCGGAGCCGCTGCGCAGCCCGCCGTTGCCGCAAGAATTCGCCGAATTGATGGCCGGACGCCTGCCCCTGGATGAGCAGCAGTCCGAAATCCCCAAATCCTTGCGCCAGGTGCGGATTGGCCCGGTCACCGCGGCCGAGTTACGCTGGCCGCCGCTGCCGCCGAGCCTATGAGTCAGCTGATGCTGAACCCTTTCAGGGCGCCATATAGGCTGTAACTCACGACTCGTTTGCGTTGAGACACGGGCGCGCTGGCCGCTATGACCCCGACAGCCGTCGAACAGCGTGGATGAAGCCCGCAATTCAGCCTATAGTCAGCCGGGAACAGGTTCCGTGGGAGGGAACAAGACAATGACTACGAATTTTCGACTTTGGATAATTGCGCTGGCCACGGCTTTATTGCTGGTCGGCTGCGGTGGCGATTCGGGTGCACCGAGCATGGATGACGCCGCCGATGCCATGGGCGATGCCATGGATGACGCGGCCGACGCCGCCGGCGATGCTATGGACGACGCCAAGAAAGCCGGTGCAGATGCCATGGAAGGTGCCATGGAGGCCGGCGCAGATGTCGTGGAAGGTGCCAAACAGGCAGGCGCTGACGCTATGGAAGCCGGCGCAGATGCCATAGAAGATGCCAAGGAAGCCGGCGCTGACGCTATGGACGGCGCTATGGACGGCGGCGCTATGGAAGACGCCGAAAAGGCTGCCGGAGACATGATGGACAAGGCTGAGAAAGACGCCAAGTCCATGATGAACTGAGCCAGAACAGCTGCCCGCCAGGTCCCTGGCGGGCAGCTGTGATTCACGCGCAAAAAAAGGCCCGCAAAGCGGGCCAAATATTCCGGGTGGTTTTGTTATTGGCAAGAGTCCGTGGGGGGACTGGGGATAGAGCCTAAACAGTCCGGGGCTCACTACATGACCCAGCCGAAAAAAAACCGCATCCCACACTGCCCGGATCAGCGGGCCGGCAAATCTGGCCCGGCTCCGCAGCCGAATTATTGGCTAAGTAAAACCCGCCATTGCCTAAGTGGTCCTATTGTCATATTCTTATGACCTTTCCAGCATGAAGAATCCCAGCCGAACCGGAGGAAACCGACCATGGCCAGCCCAGAACCCCTGAAAGACCTGCCCGAACTCGACATCCGGCCCCTCACCGGCGCGCTGGGCTGCGAGATCCTCGGCGTTGATCTGGCCAACGTGGACGACCCCACCTACGCAGCCATACACCAGGCCTTCCTCGACTACGCGGTGGTGGTGTTCCGAGATCAGGAACTGGATGAAGAGAGTTTCGCCGCCTTCGGCAAACGCTTCGGTAAACTGGAAGACGAGCCTTTCCTGCCCAATCGCACCGAAACACCCGGTATCTATTATTTCCGCGGCGCCGGCGGCCAGAAAAAACTGTCTACACAGAATCTAGGCTGGCACATGGATCACAGCTATCAGCAGAACCCCAGCCTTGGGGCCATGCTATATGCCGTGAACGTGCCCAAGGCAGGCGGCGATACCCTGTTTGCCAGCCACTACCTGTCCTATGACTACCTGTCAGAACCGATGAAGGAATTTCTCGCTGACAAAATCGCGATTCACGACGTACTGCACTACGGCATGGAATCAGGCCACTTTGCGGTGTCCAAAATAGAAGATCTGGAACGGCTGGCCGCCATGCGCCGCAAGTTCCCGCAGGTTGAGCACCCGCTAGTCTGCGCGCACCCGGAAACGGGCCGCAAAATGCTGTTCATTAACAAGGCCTGGGCCACCGCTATCAAGGGCCTGCACCCGCGCGAAAGCAAGGCCATCCTGGAGATGCTCAAAGAGCATTCCCTGCAGGATCGGTTCCAGTGCCGCGTGCGCTGGCACAACAAGAGCCTGCTGTTGTGGGACAACCGCTGTGTGCAACACAGTCCCAACGTGGACTATGAAGAGCCTCGCTGGATGCTTCGCCTGGCCTTACACAGCGACTGGGTTCCAGGCTCGGAATCCGCCTAGGCACAGAAATTTGCGACGGCCTGGCCCGCAGTCGGCCCCGCGGCGTTTACGGATCGTCATTTTCGCTGCGAAGCCGCATGTTGCGGTGGCTCGTTCGATACCTTGAATCAGCCACAGCGGCTGCTTATTCGGTTTGATTTTGCTGTGTCGCAACACAATGACGCTACCAGCCTGATATCTCGATCAGCCTCACCGTGTCCTGGCCAGCCTGTTAATCAACGGGGCTAATCAAAGCAACTCCGCCTGCGGCCGCCAACCGACCACTTAGTGAACACCCCTGCCAGACGCAGGTGGCCGGGGTGAAACCATCCGGCACCGTGCTGCGAAGAGTCATTTAGACTTGGAGTTAGATAGATCTAAGAGCGAGGAAATTCGCCGCCGCAAGCTGCGAGCTAATCAGGGGACAATAATGGATCCATTCAAGGAATCTGCTGGTCAGAGCGCCATCGATACGGGCCGCAATCGCGCGGTGCCGCTGAACATGCCGCCCATTGAAGACCAGCGTTTCGCCTTGTACAAGAGCACGGAAGGCTACCAGGCCATTATGTCCTGGTATGACGACGTACTTGAGTTGATTGACTGTGAGTTCGAATCGCAGTTTGTAAAAACCCGTTTCGGTCACACTCATATGCTGGTAGCCGGGCCCGAAAACGCGGAGCCCCTGTTCCTGATTCCGGGGGTGGCCGGTTGCGCCCCGCTGTGGCGCCGCCAATTGCCGGCCCTGGCCGAGCATTTCCGTGTCTACGCGCTGGATATTGTCGGGCAACCCGGTCGCAGCGACCCCAACCCACCGTCATTTCTAAATGACGAATACAGTCTCTGGCTGTGCGACGTGCTGGACGGTTTGCATATCGAGAAAGCACACTTTGCCGGCACCAGCGTGGGTGGCTGGGTAGTCATGAAAATGGGCATTGAAGCGCCCGAGCGTGTGCGCAAAATTGTCATGCTGAGCCCAACGGGTATCTCACGCGCAAGACTGCCGGTGAAGATCTGGATCACCAAAGTATTGAACAAACAGAAAGGCGCCAACGAACTGGAGGATGACCTGACGGCCAAGTCGGTTTCATCGAAAAGTCCGGGGGGTGGCGGTCGCACCTTCGACCGACAGCTGGCGCGCCTGATGGCTCTGTGCACGCGTCATTACCGGGTGGATCGTTCCGTCGGTGTTTACAACGAAGCTACCCAGAAAGTCGATTTTCGCAAGGGGCTACGGGTGCTGCGCAAGTTCTTCCTGTCGGAGCCCAAGCGCGTGTTGCGACGGTTTAAAGTGCCCGGTTTGCTGGTGTTTGGCGAGCACGAGGTACTTTACAATCCGCATAAGATTGCCAAGCGCGCGAAGAAAATTATTCCCGGCCTCGAGACAAAAATTGTCGAGGGCGCCGGCCATGCTGCCATTTACGATCGGCCCGACGAGGCCAACGAAGTCATCGTCGCCTACCTGCTGAAACCCTAAAGCCATCTCTCCGAGCGCCTGATTGTGAAAGATCAAACCAAGCTAACGAGGACCACGAGTTGGGCCTTGCTGCTTCTAGTGACGATGCCAGCTGCGGTGTTTGCCCACGAGGGCAGCAGCCTGCCTTACGGCTCCTTCCTGGCCGGCCTCACCCACCCGGTTCTTGGCCTGGATCATTTCCTGGCCATGGTCAGCGTTGGCATCATCAGCGCGCAGATTGGCGGACGCGCGATCTGGAGCGTGCCGGCCACCTTTGTCGCCGTGATGGCAGTCGGGGGTTTACTGGGCTGGCTGGATGTGGGACTGACCGCCATCGAAATGGGCATTGCCCTGTCAGTACTCGGCTTGGGCCTGGCCATTGCTTTCGATAAGCGCCTGCCCATTTCTCTCACCATGAGCGCGGTAGGGTTTTTCGCCATCTTCCACGGTTATGCACACGGCGCCGAAATGCCAACCGTCGCGCGGGCCTCAACCTATGCCGCCGGGTTTCTGACGGGCACTGCTGTTCTGCACATCTCCGGAGTGCTGATCGGCGATATTTCGCAACATTACAAGGCCGGTAAACTGTTACTGCGCGTGGCAGGTGCGGGTATAGCGGCAGCCGGCGCCACCTTCCTGGTTGGCGCGGGCTAAGCGTGGCGAGGTAGAAGACGATGAATCAAAAACTGAAACTGGGACTCTGGGAAGCCGGCTGTGTCATCTGGGTCTGCGTCGCCGGATCCCTGCTGCATTTTGCTTTTGAACTTTCAGACTACTGGACACCCGCTGGCGCTGATGGCGGCCGTCAATGAAAGCGCCTGGGAACATACCAAGATGTATTTCTGGCCGGGCCTGGTCTACGCGCTGGTGCAATACACCTACACGCGCGACATCGCTAACAACTACTGGCTGGGTAAAGCCGCTGCGCTGGCGATTACGCCGGTGACTATCTTCATTACCTACTATAGCTATATGGGCTATATCTCGGCCATTGACGGCAAGGCCTCGCTACCTACCATGCTGATGATCATGGTGTTCGGTATTTCATTCGGCCAGTATCTAAGCTACCGAATTCTTACTGCAGCGCCGCTGGCCGAGAGCCTGCGTCGCTATGCATTGCCCACCTACGTCGCACTACTGGCGATGTTCTCGACCTTCACCTTCCTGCCGCCGAAGATTTTCCTGTTCGAGAACTTCTATTGTTATCAGTACACGGGCGAATACGGCATTCTTTCCGACTATGAGCCCTACCGGGTGTTTGTTCGCGAGGGAGAGCAGCAGGCGGGTGGCGTCAATTATTGCGCGGGCGTGGCACAGGCCAGCGTTTCAAGTCTGCGCTAGATTGCCGATCACTGCGGCCCGAATGAAGCCGAGATCGGAGCCAGGCTTGAACCCAATAGCTCCCCTCTGTCTGCCCGTTCTCTGAAGGCCGAACCCCGGTTGCCAGGTGCTTTGCCGTGCCGCTTGGGAAACTTGCTAGTTACTACCCGCAGACAAGCCGGTACGAAGCATAAAACCACTGACCAGCGTTCCGATGGCGATGCACAGCGTATCGGCTATGGCTGCACCCATGAGCGGCTGCCAGTTCACGTCGCCCCAGCCGGACAGGAACGTATAGGTTCCGAAAAAAGCCGGGAAACAAACCAGCAAACTTGCCACGACAGACCGAGCAACCCAGCCCTGCGGACGCCGGAGCACAATCAGCAAGGACACCGAGACCAATAAAGCCGGCAGGAAACCGAGGGTCATTTTGGCAATGTTCAGCCCGGAAGCACCGTCCTCTCCGCTGCGCATGAAGCCGTCAAACAGCGGCATGGCCCAGGGATTCAGGATGAACTCGGCAATCCCCCAGTTCAGATTGCTGGCGATAAAAAAGCCCACAAAGGTAGCCAGGCCAATGCGCATGCCGCTCAGCGGTTTACTCATCCGGCTGGCTCAAATCAGGCCGTCAGCGCAGAGCTGCTCCGAAACCTCCCAGAGCTTCGCTGCCAGCTCAGCATCCTGCATCCGCGGATCCGGCATTACGGGATTACAGTCAGCAAAGTAGTAACCGCTCATCCCCGCCAGGCGGGGATTGGCAGCCACATAGGTCTGGGTCGCCGCACCCTCTTCGGTATTCTTCATGAACACCCAGCCGAACATTTTTGCGAAGGCCAGCTGCCATTTCGGAAAGTGGCGGCCGAGGTTGGTGTTAATTATTCCGGGATGCACCGCATTGGCGGTGGCATTGGTATCTGCCAGGCGCCGCGCCAGTTCAAAGGCAAACAGGCCATTGGACAGCTTGGACTGACCGTACATTTTCATCGGTTCGTAGTCGCGCTCGCCGCTCAGGTTATCGAATTCCACGCCGTCACCGGGGGCCCACATGTGGCCACTGCTGCTCAGCACGACGATTCGGCCGGCCGGCGCCGCCTTGACCCGATTCAGCAGATTTACCCCGAGGGCGTAATGCCCCAGGTGATTGACGAAAAACTGCCGCTCAATGCCGTTGACCTGCTCCAGTTCGGGCAAGCGCCATAATGCCGGCATTCAGTACCAGCATGTCGATGGGCATATCCATGGACAAAACCTGCTCGGAGCAGCTGCCCACGGAATCCAGATCGGCCAGTTCCAGCACGGCGGGCGTAGTCTTGCCATCAATACTGGCGCAAGCGTTTTCGGCCTTTTCGATGGTTCGGCCGGTACCAATCACATGCGCGCCACGCGCCGCCAGCACGCGCATGGTTTCGTAGCCGAGGCCCGAATTCGCGCCAGTAACCAATGCGGTCATGCCACTGAGATCCAGGCCGGCGGTAACTTCCTCAGCCGTGGATTTAGCCCCGAACGGCCCCAATTCAACGCCAGGTGGCGCTACAAACTGATCCGAGCCGGGCTCCGCGCAGCCGGGAAGACTGGCAGCGGCAGCTACCGAAGAAGCGCCCAACAGAAAGCGGCGGCGATTGATGGCATCGGTCATAGTGCTTCTCCAGAATGCAGCGTCACATTGTAGCGTTTCGACCCGGGGACTGTAGACGGATTCCCGGCCGACAGCCGCCTGTTCAACAGGTGGCGGGGCGCCGCGAGCGCAGTCGCTGCCCCGCGAGCATCGCAAGCTGACTAGAATAGACGCATGACCTTACTGCGCTTTGACAATGTATCCCTGGACTTCGGCGACCGCAGAATCCTGCGCGACGCCAGTTTCGCCATTGAGGCCGGTGAGCGGGTTTGCGTGGTGGGCCGCAACGGCACCGGCAAGACCACGCTGCTGCGACTGATCACCGGCGAGCAACAAGCCGATCTGGGTGACATTGAATTTCGTGCCGAACTGCGCGTTAGCCAGCTTCAGCAAGCGCTGCCGACGGAACTGGACCTGAGTGTGCGCGAATTTGTCAGCGGCGGACTGGCCAAGCTGGAAGCGCTCGTAGCCAGCTACCAGGCCCTGGCCGACCGCAACCCCGAGGGTAGTGAACTCCGCGAGCTGGAGCGGCTGCAGCTGCGTATCGACGCGCTCGACGGCTGGCGTATTGACCAGCGGGTTGAAACCATCTGCAGTGAACTGGAGCTGCCGCACCAGCGACTGCTGGGCGAGCTGTCCGGGGGCTGGCGACGACGGGTCGGGCTCGCGCGTGCGCTGGTCAGCGACCCGGAGCTGTTATTACTTGACGAACCCACCAATCACCTCGACCTGGCGGCCATCGACTGGCTGGAAAGTCGGGTGCGCGCCTATCCCGGCAGCGTGGTATTCGTTACTCACGATCGTGTGTTCCTGCAGAGCCTGGCAACCCGCATTATCGAACTGGACCGGGGTCAGCTGGTCAGCTGGCCCGGCAGCTACCGCAACTATCTGCGCCGCAAAGCCGAAGCGCTGTCTACCGAGCAACGTGCTGAGCGCGAGTTCGACAAGAAACTGGCCGTCGAGGAAGTCTGGATTCGGCAGGGCATCAAGGCACGTCGCACTCGCAATGAGGGGCGTGTGCGCAGCCTGGAAGCCATGCGCGAGGAGCGCGGGGCACGCATGGATCGGCCGCGCGATGCGCGAATCAATATCGACGAGGCCAATCCATCGGGGCGTAAAGTCATCCGCTTGCGCAATGTCAGCTACGGCTACGATGACAAGCCGCTGATCAATGATCTGAATCTGCAAATCATGCGCGGCGACCGGATTGGCCTGGTCGGCAACAACGGCGTGGGTAAAAGCACCTTGTTGCGCCTGTTGCTGGGCGAACTGGAGCCCCAGTCCGGCACCATAAAACTGGGCACGCAGCTGGAGGTCGGTTATTACGACCCGCTACGCGGTGACCTGGACCTGGAACGCAGCGTGGCGGAAAACGTCGGCGAAGGCCGCGACTTTGTGCAACTGAACGGCAAGGACATCCATGTCGTCGGTTACCTGCGCGGTTTCCTGTTCGAACCCAAGCGCGCCATGACACCCGTAAAGGCCTTATCCGGCGGCGAACGCAATCGTGTGCTGCTGGCCAAACTGTTTACCCGGCCCAGCAACCTGCTGGTTCTTGATGAGCCCACCAACGACCTGGACGTTGAGACACTCGAAGCGCTGGAGACACGGCTGCGCGAATACCAGGGCACGCTGATCGTAGCCAGTCACGATCGCGAATTCCTCGACAATGTAGTCACCAGCATCCTGGCCTTCGAAGCAGACGGTCAGATCCGCCCCTATCTGGGCGGCTATAGCGACTGGTCCCGACAAGGTCGCGCATTGGCAGAAATGGACAGCCCGGCGACGCGTCGGCGGGCAGGCAAGAGCGAGGATTCCGCAACGGCCAAGCGTCCAAACAAACTCAGCTACAACGAACAGCGGGAACTCGATGAGCTGCCGGCGCGCATTGAGGCGCTGGAAGCAGAGCTCGACGCCTTGCAGATTCGTATAGCGAGCGCGGACTTTTATTCCGGGCCTGCAGACGAGGTGCAAGCGAGCCTGGCCAGGCTCGACAAGCTCCCCGGTGAACTGGAAAGCACTGTGGAACGCTGGGCCGCCCTCGAGGAACAGCAATTGCGCTACCAGACGCGCGGCTGATCGACCCCTTGGTCGGCTTGCAGCGCTGATAATTGCGCCGTCACGGTCACCGGGCGGCTGTTGCGGATCATTGGCATTTTTTAAAGCGGCCTTGCGCGTACCCGGATTTACCAGCGAATCGACTAAAAAAAGGGCGGCCCGAAGACCGCCCTTTCAGCCTGCGATTGCGCCAGGCAATCAGGCTGCTTCGTTCTTGCTTTGTTTGCGCGCCTGACGGCTCGGTAACAGGGGCACAGACTCAACCACCCAGTTACCGGAGCTGCGGCGCCCGGGGCTCGGAATTGCAAAAGCCGTATTCCCGCCGTTGCGTCGCTGGAAATCCTCCCAGTCGATGCGCCAGCCTTTTTCATCAAACTTGGCCAGCCAGTCTCGATAGCCAACAATGGCCTTGTCCGACGGCGTCAAGACTTCCTTGGCGTTGCTGATGGGCGTCTGGGTCGGATACAAATCCAGCAACACATCGATATCCTGCTTGGCCACCGCCTTGTTGCGCGCATGAATCGGACCGTCATGTTTAGCTTCGAGCATGAAGTTACGCATGTTCAGGAAGAATATGCGGGTACGCCGATCACTAATTGGCTGCTCAAAAAAGTACTGGCGGAAACCCATGCCCGGCTGAATATTGATATAGGTAATTACGGAGTTCGGCCCATAGGTGCCGCCACCCGCATACAGGTCACCGCTTTCCTCACGTGCCTTGCCCCAGGTTTTACCCTTGAGCGGTGGCGCATTGAACTTGTGCATAAACCACATGCCAAAGCCCTGCTCATGATCCTCCACATCGTACTCATTGACCTTGTAGGTATCGCGGTTGATACCTGCGAATCCATGCGTCGGATGAACGAACTCGTTATGCGCCGGATCCAGGGCGTTCTCAACGGAACGTTCGTAGTAGTAGTCAACGTCCAGGATCAGGATTGAATTGGCGCGCCAGCCATCCTGGCCATACTCTTCCACATCGAGTAACGGCGGCCGCTCTTCCTCGGGCAAATCGCCCAGGAAAGCGAAAATGATGCCGTACTTTTCCTGCACCGGATAAGCGTCGATCTTGGCGCGCGCCGGTGGCTTGTTGCCATAACCAATCGAGGGAATGTTTTTACACTGGCCGTCCCCGCCATACTCCCAGCCATGATACGGACAGACGATGCAGCCGTTAACAATGCGCGGTGCAGACTCGGGACCAGACCAGGCACCGCCCAGCGATCCGCCGCGATGCGCACAGGTATCGCTAAGCACATGTGCCTCGCCGTCATCATCGCGAAACGCCACCAGGTTCACACCCATGATCTCAACCTTCTCTGGTGTCTCCAGGGCCAGGTCTTCGCTACGCACGATCGGGTACCAGAAATTGATATACATGGGTTCCTCCTCCCTCAGATATAGAAGCGATTTCTACCTGCAGCCATGACCCTTCAACAATAGGGAGAACTACCTATTGGTGATTAAAAACAATAACTTAGCGACTCGCGTCGGCAAATACGCGCGTTCTTCGCACCGCAAAAAAAGGGGCAGCCGTTGGGCTACCCCTTTGATCTCACTGCGGCGATGTGCCGAATCAGGCAGCCGCATCCTTGCGTGCTTTGCGCGCTGCGCGTCCCGGCAACAAAGGCACAGGCTCCAGCACCCAGTTGCCAGAATTGCGTCGTGCCGGGCTCGGAATCGCAAACGCCGTGCTCTTGCCGTTACGCTGCTGAAAGGTATCCCAGTCGATACGCCAGCCCATATCGTCGAACTTGGCCAGCCACTCTCGATAGGCGGCAATGGGCCCGTCGGCCGGCATCAACACTTCTTTGGTGTTCGAGATTGGCGTCATGCGCGGATACAACTCATTCAGAATGGCGATATCCTGGGCGGCAACGACTTTGTTACGCGCGTGGATCGGGCCGTCCTTTTCAGGTTCCAGCATGAAGTTGCGCATGTTCAGAAAAAAGATGCGTGTCTTGTCTATATCAACAGGCTGCTCGAAAAAATACTGGCGGAAGCCACGCGGCGGATCAATGTTGATATAGGTAGGCATGACATTCGGACCATAGGTGCCACCACCGGCTTTCACCGTACTGCGGTCCGCTTTCACCTTGCCCCAGGGCGTAGCACCACCCGAGCCGGCAGCTGTCTCGTGCTCGTCGTCAGGTAGCGGCGGCGCATCGAAGGGATGCCAGAACCAGAATCCCCAGCCGTTGCGATTGTCCTCAATCTCCATTTCATTGACCTTGTAGCTATCCCGGTTCATGCCGGAAAAGCCATGGGTCGGATGGACGAACTCGTTGTGCGCCGGATCCAGGCCATTCTCTATGGAGCGTTCGTAGTAATAGTCCACTTCCAGGATCAGGATTGAATTGGCCCGCCAGCCTTCCTGTCCGTATTCTTCAATCTCCAGCAGCGGCGGACGCTCTTCTTCGGGCAGATCGCCGAGGAACGCAAATACGATGCCGTACTTTTCCTGTACCGGATAGGAATCGATCTTGGCCCTGGCCGGCGGTTTGGTGCCGTAGCCTATGGAAGGAATGTTTTTACACTGACCGTCACCACCGAACTCCCAGCCATGATAAGGACAGACAACACAGCCGTTAACGATACGCGGCGCGGTCTCCGGACCTGACCAGGCGCCACCCAGGGAACCGCCGCGGTGTACGCAGGTATCGCTGAGCACATGCGCCTCACCTTCTTCATCGCGAAAGGCCACAAAGTTCAAGCCCAGGCATTTGACTTTCTCCGGCTGTTCCATCGACAGGTCCTCGCTACGGACCATCGGATACCAGAAATTGATATACATAGCTTCTTCCTCCCCGAAATTGTCGCGACATAAAAAACTTTGAGCTCATACGAAGCCATTCGGGAATGTACTTAGCGACTACTTATTACTCTATTTATCAAATATTTAACCGACAACACATCCGCCAGAAAAGCAGAGGATTCTACGCTGGCCCATGAGTGCCGCAAGGTTCCGCGCGACCATCCATCACCAGCAGGCCATGCGCATCGGCGCTGCCGCCCTGATCCGGGCCGCTGTATTCGTCGGTATTTCCAAGGCGCTGTATGACCAGTTCGGTGGCCGCGACGGCGGCGATGCCCCGCGGGAGTTAGGCCGGGTACTGGAACGCTATTTTCGCGGCGACACTGCCGCCTTAGTGCGCAACAAAAAGGGCAGCCCACCGGGCTGCCCTTGGCTACTGAATGCCGGATTCGCGGATTTATCCCGAACACAGCCTTTGATCGCCAGCCGTCGGTGCAAAGAAATCCTGCAGCGACGACAGACCCTGACACACAGTTCGTTGCAGCGACTCAGTTGCCTAGTCTGGCAGAGCCTGCAGGGTGTACATGGCCTGCAAAATCGGCGAAGGACGTATTCCCGAGCGCGCAAACCATTTCTCGAACAGGGCTTTGAACTGGCCGGTTCGATACAAGCGCGCAATAGTGCGATCTACAACCAGCCGAAAATCGGCATCGTCGCGTGCGACAGCCAGACCGTAGGGCTCATAGGAAAATAAGTCCTGAGAAATGGTGTAGTCACGAGGATTTCCCTCGCGCATCAGCTGGCCGATCAGCACAATCTGATCGCCGGCCCAGGCATCCACTTCGCCCCGATCCAGCATTTTCCGGGCTTCCTCGCTGCTATCGGCGGAGATTACCTGAGCATCGATGAAGGCATCCGCCAGGTAGGCCTTGAGCGCAGCCTCGCCGGTGGTGCCGGTGACCACAGCAACTTTTTTGCCGGTCAAATCACCCACCGTCGGCAGCGGCGCCTCGGCACGCGACATTACGCCGCCGCCAGTCGTAAAGGTCATCAATGAAAAATCGACCTGCTCCATGCGCGACAGCGTGATCGTCGTAGCGGCACATAGAATGTCCACATCGCCTTTAGCCACTGAAGAGAATCGATCCTTAACCGCCACTGGCACATAAGTGACTTTAAGCTTGGACAGCTTCAGATTCTCTTTAACCGCGCCTGCGACTCGCTGACACAACTCGATGGAGTAGCCCGCCGGCTGACCCTGGTCATTGAGAAAGGAAAAAGGCTCCGTCCCTTCACGATAGCCGATACGGATCTCGCCACGTTCAGCAATCCTGTCCAGCGTGCCGGCAGCGACCGAAGCAACCGCCAGGAACAGGCATAGTCCTGCAAGTATCATTCTTTTCATTCTTGTACTCCCGTTAATACGGACTTACCTAGTCAGCGATAGTGATCTTGGTGATCTGGTCGCCCTGCTGCACGCTATCGACGATATCTTCACCGCTGACGACCTTGCCAAAAACGGTATGCCGACCGTCCAGATGCGGTTGTGGCGCATGGGTAATAAAGAACTGGCTGCCGTTGGTACCCGGGCCGGCATTGGCCATGGAAATCACGCAGCGCTCATGGCTCAGCGGATTGCCGTCACACTCATCGGCGAAACGATAACCCGGACCGCCACGGCCACTGCCCGTGGGAT
The DNA here is from genome assembly GCA_963850255.1 of uncultured Gammaproteobacteria bacterium. Lineage (GTDB taxonomy): Bacteria > Pseudomonadota > Gammaproteobacteria > Steroidobacterales > J054. Next base: position 59,325 of record CAWKLL010000015.1, on the reverse strand, counting down.
CACCGCCCTGAATCATGAAATTTTCAATAACGCGATGAAATCCGGTGCCGTCGTAAAAGCCCTGGCCGACGAGGAACACGAAATTGTTGACCGTCATGGGCGCATGCTCGGGATACAGTTCCAATTCGATATCGCCGCGGTCAGTGCTCAGGGTGCAGCGATAGCTGCGGTCGGTTTCAATCTGCATTTCCGGTGGGCTATCCCACTGTTGACTGGTCATGAGGCTCGCACTCCTGGGCTGTTGATTCTTCTGGGGCCGCATGCGCCGGGTGGCGGGCGGCCGGCAACTATGCCACGAAACCGGCGGATTCGCCTCGCCGCCGGCGACTTGACGACCCTACCCTGGGAAGATTCGCTATAGTCTGGCTTATCGGGTCAGCCGGCCGAGACCGGCAGGAGGATTAACGACATGATGTTTACCAACGTCTGGTACGTGGCGGAATTCAGCGCCAATCTCACTGACAAACCCCGCCAGATGCGCATGCTGGGCCGCGATTTCGTGCTGTTTCGCGACGCGGACGGCAAGGCGGCCTGTTTAAGCGACGTCTGCCCGCATCGCGGCGCCAGACTCGGGCGCGGCAAATGCCACGAGGACGGCAGCATTTCCTGTCCGTTCCACGGCTGGCATTTCGACGCCAGCGGACAATGCACCCGCATCCCCTCGCAGGCGGACCCCGACGGCGACATTCCTGCCGGCGCCAAGGTTGACAGTTATCCCACCCAGGAAAAATACGGCCTGGTCTGGGTGTTTTTGGGTGACGACCTCGACAAGGCCGTGCCGATCTACGAGATGCCGGAATACGACAACCCGGAATGGCGCATGGTGACCTTCGAAGATGTCTGGGCATGCAACCTGCATTGGTCAAAGATGACCGATCTCGATCATGTGCATTTGCCTATCGTGCACGGCATTGAGTTCGGCGGCGAAAACCCCATCCGACCGCCGGACCACCAGATTGAACAGACGCCGTACGGCTTTCGCACCCGCATTGTCTCGCGACCCACCGTGACCAAGGGGAAATGGAAGGAAATGCGCAGCGAGCGCAGCGAGGTAGTCTCGCGCCTGGCGTTCATGCTGCCCGGCTTCACGCTAAACGGTAAGGTTGATATCGGTGGCGCCGGCTCCGGCTGGCAGAACTGTTTCTACGAAATTTCGACGCCCATTGATGAAGAAACCACGCAAATGCGCTGGCTATTCTTCCGCAGCTTTATGCTGGAGCCGGAAAACGACAAGGAACATCTCAAGCGCAACCTGCGCAACATTTTCCAGGACAAGGCGAACGGCGAATCATTCCTGCCCAAGCGTGCACCCGATGTCGAAGACTGGCCGCCACTGCGGGCGGAACGGGAAGACAAGGTGATGACGGCTTACTGGAGAATGATGCGTGAACTGCGCGCGGCAGGCGGCCAGATTGACCGTCTTCGCCTGGACGAAATGGAACGCAATGGCGAATACCGGGTGATTCCGTCACCGGGTCGCCGCCAGGCACCTGACAGCTGGATTTTCGATACGGTGCCTATGGTCGCCGGCGATCCGGCTGCCACTCGCAGTGACGCCTCACTACAAGGCGTAGCCTGAAACGCTATTTGCGGCTGGGGCTGGTCAGGTGCACGCGACCGCGCCGGCCGAAGCGTCGCTCGTTCAATTCGGCCACGATTAGTTTCACTGCACGTGTAACAGCGGTGCGTGAGCCCTTACGATAACCGGTAATGGTGTTAGGACCCTGGTTGATCGTGTAGCGATGCCAGGTACCCGTCTCGCCCTCTACAGGCGGCGTGGTTTTATCAACCGTGCCTAGCGCAAACGGCTCACCTTTAAGGGAGTCATCGACGGTTTCGGTTTTCTTCTTGGTCGGCATTGGTTACTCCGCGTCACTCTGCGGTGACTTCGCGCTGACAGATACAACAGTAATATCAAAGGCCAGATCTTCACCGGCCAGCGGGTGATTAAAGTCCAGCACGACGATATCGTCGCGCACTTCGCGCACCCGAATCGGGCCATCGTAGTCGGGCGCAGACAGAATGCTGCCCACTTCCCGGGCATCTTCGGGAACCTGATCGGCAGGCACCTCGCGGAACAGTTCTTCGTTGACGGCGCCATAGGCACGCTCGGCTTCCAGTGCGACCTCGAAGCGATCGTCGACCTGGCGACCCAGTAAAGCCTCCTCCAGCGCCGGCAGTAAGCTGCCGTCCCCGTGCACGTAAGTCAGCGGGGCGTGCTCTTCATTGGTTTGCAGCACCTCACCCTGGCCCTGCAAGGTCAGCTTGAAGCGCAAACCAACGGCGCTGCCCGCCGCAATGCTATCGACGGCTGACCCGGTCACTGTGCGCTGCTCTCAGGCACAACCGGCGCTGATTCAAGTACTGAGACCACACGAACCTTAAAGCGCAGATTTTCACCGGCCAGCGGATGATTAAAGTCCAGCACCACCACGTCGTCACGCACCTCGCTGACGCGAATCGTGCCCTGGTATTCCGGCGAACTCAGCAACACACCAACCTCGCGGGCTTCTTCCGGAATTTTCTCCAGCTCAACTTCGCGGAACATGTCCGGATTTATCGGCCCATAGGCTTCGGCGGCGGCCACACTCAGTTCAAACTCTTCAGTGGCTTCGCGGCCAGCCAGTTCAGCCTCGAGCGCCGGTAGCAACATGCCCTTGCCGTGCACATAGCTCAGCGGCGGATTGCCGACATTGCTTTGCACGGTTTCACCGTTCTCAGCCAGCGTCAGGGTGTACTCAAGCTCCACGGTACTGCCGTCTTCAATCACCGCGCCGACGGCGGCTACGGGCAAGTTCAGGACAAGGCCCGTCAACAAGGCCAACATGGCCAGGGATTTCATCATTGCTGCTCCATGTTTTTAAGACCCGACAAATGACGCTGCGCTGGACGCGGCGAAACTGAAGGCAACGGCCAGGGAAGCCCCGGCGGCCAGATTGATGCAATGCGTCACACCAGGGTGACCACTCACTTCGCTCGGGTCAGAAGAAGAATCTAAGTCGTCAATGCGCAAAAAATAGGCGGCAACCCTAGCATTGGCGCCGTTTCCATGCAATGCGGGCCGCGCGCCCGGGCTAGCCCGGACTTGTCTGTGGCACTGCATCAAAGGCAATACTGATGCGCTCTCCAGCCGCGCTGAAGGGCAGCGTGGCATGCCGAAAGTAGGATGGAAATAACACCAGCTGGCCGACCACCGGCTCCAGCCTGCGGCGCTCGCCGGCTGCATCCGTGCCCAGCTGGACCGGCGGTGAACCAAACTCCAGCCAGCCGGCCTGCGAATCAGCAACGCTCATTTCCTCTGGAATCTGCAGGTAATACACGCCGCTGACAAAGCCCAGCGGATGCAAATGCGAGCCCTGGTGACCGCCGGCTGTCAGCACAGTGCCCCAGACCCGCAGCGCGGGGTCGGTGCTGGCATAGGCCATCAGCGGATGATCTGCCTGACCAGCCCGCTCACGCGCCGTCGCGTAGTCAGCAACGGCCTGCGAAAGCATTTTCCCCAGCGCCCGCAGCGCCGGGTCCGAGTCCAGGTCCAGTTCGCCCGTTTGCCGACCACCACGCGTGGATTTGCTGGCAGGCTCAGCCAGCAGCGAAGCGTTTTGTTTCAGGTTTGCGATCAGGGCGGTATTAAAGGCGGCTGTGTCGGCGAAGCCTGGCGGCGCAGCAATCTGCGTGACTTCAATCAGGCCTTCCAGATCCAGCAACTCGCTTGCCGCCTGACAATGGCCGGCCTGCTGCAACACGCTGATCTGTGCCGCCAAAACCAGTCGCTCGCCCGGATGGCGCTGCAGAAACTCGCTACAGACCTCCTGGGCACGAGCTGAATCACCGCCGACTGATGACATCAGCGCCAGATCACTGGCAGCGCGCGCGTTGTTGGGATTAATTCGCAGCGCGCGCTGCAGCACATGGCAGGCGTCAGCGTCACGTTGCAGGGAAAAATAGGCCTGGGCCAGGTTGGTCAGGGCCAGGTCGTCATCCGGATTTCGGCCGGTTGCCAGTTCCAGCACCGGCACAGCTGCGGCAAAGTCCTGCAAAGCCACCAGCACGGAGCCCTGCGTCGCCAGCACAAACGGGTGTCCGGCCGCTTGCTCCAGGGCCAGCTCGCAGGCCTGCAGCGCTTCCTCGCCACGCCCGGCGTCGGCCAGTGCGGTGGCCAGGTTGCAGCGCACTTCGAGGTCGGCGGGTTGCAGGGCCAGATAGCGCTTTGCGCAGTCAATCGCCTCAGGCAGGCGGCCGCGGTATTGGGCCAGCGCGCCAAGATTGGCCAGCGCGCGCGGTGAATCGGGATCCAGCTTCAGGGCTGCGCGCAGGGCCGCCTCGGCGGCTGGCAGCTGGCCCAGCGCCAATAGTGTCAGGGCCAGTTCATTGCAGGGTTCGGCCTGCTCGGGCGCCGCGGCTCGAGCCCCTTCCAGCCAAGCCCGCGAGGCCTCCAGCTGGCCCAGATCGCGAGCCAGACTGCCGCGCAGCCGCAGTGCCTGGGCATGCCCGGGGTCCTGCTTAAGAAACTCATCGTACAAATCAGCGGCCATGTCCAGCTCACCGTCGCGATGGGCCTGCATAGCTGACGGCAACAAGTGCTGGTCGCTGTTGTCGTCTGCTTTATTCATAAAGACCAGGCACTCACGCTGCTATTCAGTGGACTATCGGGCCCGCGATTGTAGGCCAGCCAGAGGCTGCGGGCCCGCCAAATTCTGGCATTCCGAGCCCTGAGGGCCTATCTTTCCCGCCCTGAATTAACTCACGACCGCGCTGCTGGCGGTCGCTGCCAAGGACAAAACGTGGACGTAGACATCATCCTGGAACCTGATCTGAACCCGGCGCAGATAACCGAGCTGGGCCTGGCCGCTGAAAAGTACGGTATTCGCGCCGTCTGGACATCAAATTATTTTGCTCACTGGGATCCGTTCATCAGCCTGGCAAAGCTGGCCGAATCCACCTCAAAAATTCGCATGGGCGCGCTCGCGGTCAGCCCCTTCGAAATGCATCCGCTGAAAATCGCTAACGCCCTGCTGACGCTCAACGAGATTAGCAACGGTCGTGCACAGGTCGCCGTCGGTGCCGGCGAAGGCAACCTGGATGCCATGGACCTGAAGAAGCCGCAGAAAGTGGTGCTGGCCATTCGTGAAGCCATAGAGATCGTGCGCCTGGCCGGTCGCGGCGGACTCAAGCAGGGTTACAAAGGCGAGATTTATAACGTCAACCTGCCCTGCGCTTATGACTGGCTGAAAGCGCCGCCGCCGATGGTCTACGGCACCGCCTACCGCTTCATGATGATGCGCATGGAAGGGCGGATTGCCGACGGCGTGTTTGTCGGCTGCACCCCACCGGAAATCGTCGAACCGGCCATGGAAAATGTTCGCACCGGTGTCGAGCGGCGTGAAACGCCGGCAGAAGATTTTCGCATCAACACCTTCTGGGGCTGGCATATCAAGGCGGATCGCGAAGCCGCCTTCCGCGAATCGCGGCGCGAACTGCCCTGGCGCGCACGCAAGCTGGATCCGGAATTAACCAGCCTCTACCTTGACGCAGACGAAGTGAAAATCGTCACTGACAATTTCCAGAATTATGTGGATGCGTATTTTGCCCATTCCGATGACGTCAAAGGCGTACCCAAAGAGATTTCCAACAAGCTGGCCCAGGGCCTGACCTCCACGGGCGGCCTGGAAGACCTGGATCGCGAGCTGGAACGCTTCAAGAAATTTGGCCACGCCGGGCTGACGGAAATCGCGCTGCGACTGCACGCAGAGCCCATGGAGGCACTGAAAATCATCGGTGAACGGGTGGTGCCGGAGCTGCGCAAAATCTAGATTCGGCGCTGGCTTGCCAGCCAGCCAGGGGCGCTGTGACGGTTTTATGACGGACCTCGCAGGGTTCCGGATGGCGCCATCGGCGCTTACGCTGGAAACGCTGGCGGGTTCGGCTATACTTTAAGTGCTTCTATATCGCTTGCTTCGAGACTGCGGACCCTGGGTCTACATCCTCCTGAGCGGTAACTAGAACGTTTAAGAGGAAACATGAGTAAGACTAATGGGTAGGAAACTATACGTCGGCAATTTGCCGTATTCATCCACCGAAGAATCGCTGCGTGAGGCCTTTGGCCAGAGCGGAGCCGTAGACTCGGTAACCATCATCATGGACCGTGACACGGGTCGGAGCAAAGGCTTTGGTTTCGTGGAAATGGGCACCGATGCCGAAGCACAGGCAGCCATCGAAGCGATGGATGGCCAGGATCTCGGCGGTCGTCGCATTAAGGTTAACGAAGCCAAACCCCGTGAGCCCCGCGAAAATCGCGGTGGTGGCGGTGGTCGCTGGTAAGCGAACCTGAAAACCAGAAAAAGCCCCGCCTCAGCGGGGCTTTTTTTTGCCCGCGAACCCTCACCACGCAATATAATCCACAATATACTGTGATTAAGCCCAGGTTCAGTGCATGCAGCGCGTGGTACTTTTTGTCAGCTTGCATGCGCAGTTTAGCTTCGCGGCAGTTGGCCGCGTTTCAGCAAGGAGGCCGAGACCATGCAACGCAGAGAATTTCTTAGTCGTTTTGCCGTAGCAGGCACTACCGCCACCGGGATTGCCGTGGCTGCCGGCGCACGCACGCAGGACGCCATTGGCGAAGGTGCCGCGCGAGTGCGTGAAGAGCTCAAGGCAATGAACGATCGCCTGGAGCGGATGGACAAAAATCAGCGCCGCATGCTCAAGCTGCTGATCATTGTCGCCAGTTACTCCACCGGTATGGATGCCCTGCGGCTGCTGAACGGCGACTTGCTGAGCTAGTTCAAGCGAGCGGCAGTCGCTTAGCCCGAGTTTGCCGCCTGCCAGGCAGTGCTGATTTCGCCTGCTGATGCCGACCAGACGCCGTCGTGCCCGGAAATATACTCGAGCACTGATTCCAGGTATCCGATGCGATGCGGTTGACCCAGCATCCACGGATGAATCGACAGCGCCAGCATCCGCCCGCCCTGCTCGGCAGATTCCGCATACAGATAATCGAAGGCATCGCGAATCTGATCGGCATATTCCGCTTCGGAGTGCAGATTGTTCTGCAGGATAAAGCGATCTTCCAGTTCCGTGGACAGGGGCATGGCAATCAGATCGCTGGAGTTGGTCCGGAACGTGAACGGCATGTCGTCGTTGATCCAGTCGCACATATAGCGCACACCCGCGGCAGCAAGCAGGTCCGGCGTGTTCATGCTCTGGCTTTTCGACGGGCTCAGCCAGCCTTCAACGGGCTGCCCGGTAGCCGCACGCAGCGTATCCAGCGAGCGGCTGACCAGGGCCTGCTCTTCCTGGCCAGGTCCTGACCACCAAAATGTGGCGCGTCCATATGCCAGCCGTGACTGATAATCTCGTCGCCCCGTTCAACCAGGCGCCTGAGCAAATACGGATAGCGCTCCGCCAGACGTGCTGACACCGCAAAGGTCGGCTTGATATTGAAACGATCAAAGGCCTTGAGAAAACGATAAATACCTACCCGGTTGCCATATTCGCGCAGCGTGTAATGACGAAGATCCGGGTAGCTGGTGGTCATGCCACTGACGGGCGCAAATGGCTTGCCCTGCTGGTTGAGCGGAAAGAACTGTAGTGCCACGTTGACCCATATGGCCAGACGCTTGCCGTTAGGCCATTGCACCGCGGGTCGATCCGTCAGCATAGACCAGTCGTAGCGATCGTGGTCCATCCCGTAGCTGCGGTGGGGGTATTCCAGGTAGCTGGGGTCCAGACTCATCAGGCCGCTCCTTTGGCAGCGATATCGGCCACCGCATCGTCGTAACAGTTTTCGATGTAGTACTCAGCGATCTCGCGACCGGTGGTAACCCAGACATCGCTATGGCCGGTGATGTACTCAAGCGCCTCCTCAAAGGCTTTAAGCCGATGCGGATGACTGACCTGGTAGGCATGCAGGGGCACACACATGACCACACCACTTTCCGCCCCTTCGGCATACAGGCGGTCGAAGTTCGCCTTGATCATTTCGCCGTAGCGACGCGGCTCTATTTTATTGACGACGTAGACAATAGTGTCATTCATCTCCAGCGAGTAAGGCACCGAGATGAATTTCTTACCGGAGCGAACATTGACCGGTGTGGGCTGATCGTCGTGGAACAAATCACAGGTGTAGATTCCGCCGGCTTCGGCAAACAGATCCATGGTGATCTCGGTATGCGTGAGCGCCGGCGCCAGGTAGCCGGAACAATCCTGCCCGGTGTGCCTGTGGATCGTTTTCATCGCGTCTTCGATCATCGCCCGCTCCTGATCTTCGCTCAGACCATAGGTGTAGCGGGTGTTGTAAATGCCGTGACTGAAAAACTCCCAGTTGCGCTCTTTGCACAACTCAATAATTTCCGGATGGTGCTCGCACAGGGCAGTGGACAGGGAAATTGAACCACGCACAGCATATTTATCCAGCACGCGCATCATGCGCATATGGCCAACCCGGTTGCCGTAGTCACGCGTCGCATAGCCGTTTACATCGGGGACCGGCCGCGGCCAGGCTTTGCGATGCGGGTTAACGGCAGGATCGAGTTCGTAGTATTCGATGTTCGGCGCTACCCAGAAGGCAACGCGGGCATTGTTGGGCCAGGTTATTTTCGGGCGGTTTTCGTAGGGCCAGTAGTCGAAAAGTTCGGGGTCTTCTTTCATAGCTTTTTGCATTTGGGGTCGATGTACGGTCTGGGGTTGGCGCGAGCTCGTGTCAGCTGCGCTGGCCGAGACACGCCGTGAATACGTCCCTGTAGGCTCGCGGCCCGCGTCCATGCGGGCCGACGGTCTCGGCCAGCGCAGCTGACACGAGCCGAAACCTTTGTGAGTATTCTGCGAACGCGACGCGCGTCATACGGGGTCTGCTAGAACTCGCAGCCGCGGGCTTTGCGGATGGGCGGGCAGCCGGGGTGGTTCTGGAACCAGGATTTGACGTCGGCGACGGCTTCGACATCGGCGTATTTGAGCATGATGTCGCAGAGGTTGGCGAAGTGCGGGATCTCGTGTTTGTCGGCGACGCATTCTTCCGGGACGATGGTGCGGTAGCCGGAGGACAGCGAGGCCACTGCACTGGCGCGCACGCAACCCGAGGTTGAGCCGCCGGTGAGGATCACCGTGTCGACGCGGTGCCAGACGAGCAGGGACGGGATCAGGGTTTCGTGGAACACGCTGGCCATGCGCTTGTTCAGGACCGCATCACGGCTATGGTCGATATCCAGACGCGGGTCGAGTTCAGCGCGCGGATCACCCACCTTGATATTTTGCAGTGAGTCCGGTGTGTTGGTTCGCGTCCCCCAGACGCCGGCATCATCAGCATTGTCCATGTAGGCCACATAGGTCCAGATGACGGGCATGTTTTTAGCCCGGGCCAGGGCCGACAGTTCATTAATGTAATCAATCTGTTTGGGATCAGTCTGGTAGGCGGTTTTGTAGCTATCCATGTCCGTATAGGCGCGCTGCATATCGATATTGATCAGCGCGGCCTTGGTACCAAAGCCGAATTTGGCGCGATTGGGGTTGGCTTTGACCTCGGTCCAATACTGGCGAGGTGTCAGATCGCGATGTCTGCATTACGGGCATGGCTAGTCCTTGTTGATCTTTTTGCGGCGGGAATGCGGCGCGATATTATCAGGAAGCCGCGCGTAACCCGAGAGCCGCGCCGGACTTTTAGTTACTCAGACTGAGATAACGGCTTGGCGGCGTACCCAGCGGCGCATCGATCCAGCCCTGCACGCGCGGTGCAACCAGCACTTTACTGACGTACCAATAGATCGGCAGGATCGGCTGAGTTTCCAGCAGCAGGGTTTCGGCCTGCACCAGCAAGTCCATACGCACGGCCGCGTCTGTTTCGGCATTGGCCCGGTTCAGCAGTTCATCGAAGGCCGCGCTGCGGAAGCCCGGCTGATTGTCAGTACTATCGGAACGGTAACGTTGCAGGAAGGCATAGGCGTCATCGAACAGTGCGAATATGCCGGATCTCGCGACGGTGAAATCACCGCCGCGCAAGCGTCCGAACAAGGCACGGCCTTCGATATCCTCAAGTTCCAGCTGCACGCCGATGGTTCGCCACATGGCAGCCAGTGCCACCATGATCTTGCGATTTTCTTCCTGGCTGTCGTACGTCAGCGAGAGTTCTAGCGGCCGCTCCGGCCCATAACCGGCTGCGGCCAGCAATTCGCGTGCCTGCGCCTGACGCGTAGCCATGCTGGCTTGCAAGGCAACCGGCGTATAGCCCGGATAGCCGCCCGTGCCGGGCGTAATCAGGGATCGGGCCGGCCGGGATGAACCTTGCAGCACCTGGTTGGCGATGGCGTCATGATCCACGGCCAGGGTCAGCGCCTGGCGCACGCGCAGATCGTCCACGGGCGCCCGCGACAGGTTGAATACCAGGTGGTAATTCGCCTGCACCGGGTTTACGTGTAGCGCATCGGGCATGTTGGCGCGAATCCAGTCGAGCTGGTCCGGCGGGGCCAACAAAATGGTATCCAGCTCGCCCGCGCGGAACTGGCGAAAGGCGCTACCCAGATCCTGCACGGGTCGCCAGTTTACTTCCGCGATACTCACAGAGTCTGCGGCGTGAAAATACTCGTTTTTCACCATCCGCATGCGCACCTGCGGGATCCGTTCGACCAGCTTGTACGCGCCGTTAGACACCATGATGCCGGCCTTGGTCCAATCACGGCCATGCTTTTCAATCACATGCCGCGGGACCGGGGTGCCCTGACTATTGGCCAGCAGCTGAATGAAATAGGGCGCCGGTTGGGTCAGACGAATTTCAACAGTACGCTGATCGGGGGCGGATACGCCAAGGCTTTCCGGCGGCTGCTGCCCGCGCGCCACAGGGACCGCGCCGTCAATGAGGAAAAACAGACCGGCACTGCGCGCTCCGGTAGCCGGATCGAGCAAGCGGCGAAACGAATAAACAAAATCATCGGCAGTCAGCGACCGGCCGTCGGACCAGCGCAGTCCGGGACGCAGGGTGAAGGTGTAGGTCAGGCGATCATCACTGAGGCGCCAGGATTCCGCGCAGCCGGGCACCGGTTGTCCGGCTGCACCACGCACCACCAGGCCCTCGACCAGATCGGACAATACTGGCGAGGCCGGGGTGCCACTGCCCCGGTTCGGATCCAGCGACGGCGGATCAATACTGGCTCCCCGTTCAATAGCCTGTGGGTTTGCGGCCAGAACCAGCGAGCTGAGCAGACTCAGGACAGTGACGACCAACCAGTAACGCTTCCACACAATCTTTTTCATGGCCTGATTTTGCTGCATTCCGTCCGGGCACACCAGAAACACGCGCGGCGGGATCCGGTTCGCCGCAAGCGATCAGGCGCCGCTAAACTGTCGCCAGCTCAAACTTCGCGTATCCGTAGCCAAAGCCCGCGCATCCAGGCCAGGCATACGCGGGCTAGAATGCGCCAACACAGAGGAGCTATCCGCAGATGCCGAACGAAGCCCGGCTGGAAAATCTTGAAATCAAGTGCGCGCACCTGGAGTCATCGCTGGATGCCTTGAGCGACGTGGTCTATCAGCAGCAGCAATCCCTGGACCAGGCCATGACCATGGTCCGCATGCTGGCGAAAAAACTGGAAGACGCATCGGGTCAGGACGGCACCAGTGCCGAAGCTGAGGAACGGCCACCGCACTATTGAGCTGCCGGCGCGGAGACTCCGGCAAGCCGTATGGTGGTTATCCACGCTTTCCTGTTGCTCAAGGCGACGGCATGATGAGCAACTGAGCCCTCAGCTTCGGAGTTCGACATGCTGGACCGCACCCCTCGCCTGTTTCTCGGCATCGCCTTTTTACTGTTAGCCATCGCGACCATGCTTGGTGCCACCGGGGCACATTTCCTTGCCGACCGGCTGACACCGGATCGCCTCGCCGTGTTCGAGCAAGCTGTGCTGTTTCAGTTTCTGCAGGCCCTGGGGCTGATTGCCATTGCCGGGCTGGCGTACAAGCTGCCGGAATCGCGGGCTATTAAGGTTGCGGGCTGGCTGGTGATTATTGGTATCGGCTTTTTTTCCGGCAGCATCTACGCCACCACGGCCGGCGCCCCGCGCAGTATTGCTTTCATTGCGATGTTTGGCGGCTGGTCGTTTCAGATAGCCTGGCTGACCATGGCCGCCGTAGTGTTGTTCGGCAAGGCTGCACGCACTTAGGTTTCGTTGCGCTGCCAGCGCTGCTTGGCGGAGTAGCCCAGCTTCCAAAGCCAGGTCTCGGTCAGCAGAATCTTGTCGGTGACGATCTTTCACCACCTGGCGCTGCATCGGCTGGCTGGTATCCATACCCAGGTCTTTCGCCCACTCCATCCAGCGAAACACCTGCATGCCATGCTCCCAGCCAGGATCTCCGACCTCAAGGATTTCTGCCCGGCCGAACATCTGCACGCCGCGCGCCGAATGCCAGCCGTGATAGTGGCCATGCACGGCCACGCAGACGCGTGGATCGCGCTGCATGGCTTTGAGTTTGGGCGTACCAGGGTCCGGCAACATGTAGATATCCAGACCATCGGCCCAGTATTCGATGGGGCTGGCAATGGGCTGGCCATCGACATGATTGGTGGCCAGCACACACATATTGGTGGTGCCCAGCAATTGCTGCACGCGATCTTCCAGTTCTTCGCGCGGCAAAGCCTCGGTCGGCCAGGGCGGCTCTACCCAGGGATAGGCGGTACTCATTCGCCTGTGTCAAAGGGCGTCATGATCTCGGGATCCGCGGCCGCAAATGTTTTGTTTTTGGTGCCTGGATCATCCAGCACTGCCACCAGCATGCGGGCGAGATCTTCGCGACTGAGGAAACCGAATGCCTTGCGGTCTTCGGACAGATAGCCACGCCCGGTGCCCGGTGCCGGTACCAGCCCGCCGGGGCGAACAATGGTGTAGTCCAGTCCACTGGCCATGAGGTGATTTTCCGCCTCGGTCTTGAGCGGCAGAATCTTTTTCAGAAATTGGCGAGATAACAGGTTCGCCGACTCGTAGCTGTCGCCCGCGCCAATGGTGCTAATTAATATTACCCGCGGTACTCCGGCGGCCTTGGCACCTTCGGTCACGTTGATGTTACCCACGGCATCCACCGGCGGATCACACTGGGCACAAGACATGGAACTGAATACGGCACGGAAATCTTCACTGGCCACGGCAGTCCGCACGGCCTCGGCATCCAGTGCATCGGCAACAACAAAACTCACACCCAGGGGTTCCAGCGCGCTGCGGTCAGAACTTGCACGTACCGCGGCCGTAACGCTGTCGCCGCGTGCTCGCAACAGGCGTGCCAGCTCCAGCCCGGTATTGCGCGTAGCACCGAAAATCAGCACGGGGCGCGTATCCTGGCTCACCGCCAGCGGCGGCGGCAAATCGTAGGTAGATTCCGGCAGATTGGCGCGCAGATCCAGGTACAGGTAGCCCACCAGGCCCGCCAGTACCACCACCAACCCGAGCAGAACCTTGAAAATTATTTTCATCATTTTGAGTTTTCTCCGAAAAACTATTTTGCCGCTTACTGTGACGAAGCAGCAAACTCTTCAGCCGCGCGCGGCCGGAATCTCCATTCACGCCAGCGCTTGCCGTCGCGATGCTCGAACACCACCAGTGTCGGCACCGTGCGCGGTCCCGAGTCAGTCTTAAAGGTGTCATATTCAACCTGCACCAGCAGGTTACTGATCAGGCCCCACTTGTCCACGTCGGAATCCAGCCAGGCGTCGCTGTTATCAAAGAAGCCGCCGAGAATCTTGCGCACGTTTTCTTTGCCCTGCATGCGCGGCATGGCGCCCTGCTCCGTAACATCATAGAGCACATAGTCATCATCAAGATTCGCAATGGAACCATCAATGTCGCGCAGCATAAAGGCTTTTTCCGATGACTCGATGACGCGCTCATAGGGGTTGCCCTGACCGAACCCCGGACCGTGGCGGACCACGCGCCGGCCAGCGTACTGGGCAATACCGGACAAAGAATTTTTCTGGTTAATGCTGGCTCGCGCCACGATTTCGCCGTCCTTCAGCCGCAACTTCACCAACTCACCGCTGAAAAAATTACCCAATAGCACATGGCCGCTGTCAATGGACGGCGTGACAGCCGCCCACCCGGAACTGCCGATGGACACATTATCCAGCAGCTCACCGCTGTCGGGATCCAGCAAGGCCAGGCTGGCGCCGGTGGCTATTACCAGTGTGCGATCCGGCATCTGGGTCATCACCAGGGCCATGCCGGGCGCGCCGTCCTTGCCGTCAAACACGGCAAGATCAGGCAACTGCTCACGCCTGGCCAGGTCGTATTGCATCACCCGGTTGCCAGTCTCGGAGATATAGATCACCCGACTACCGTTGTCCTCAATCACGATACTCGATACGCCGTGAATACCGGCCATACCGCCGTGCACTTCGGTGGGAAACTCTTCGAGCAGACGACCGTCTTCCGAGTAATGGAAAATATGGCCTTCGCCGATGTCCTCGCTGCCCGGGCGCAGCGTGAATTGCGTGGTATTGAAAGGAATCTTGGTTTGCTTGCCGACCAGGTGCTCGCCGAAGTAAAGACTGCCGTCGCCACCGAACTGCACACTATGAAAGGCGCGGTTACCAAAGCTGCGCATAGGCAGCAATTTACCGTCGACACCCACCTCAATAATTTGCCAGGAGATCGGTGAGAAACCCCACAACACCCCGTTCGGCCCAATCGTCAGAGCGCCAATCTTGTGCGTGGTTTCTTCTATCCACAGCACGCCCTTGGGGTTCAGGTCAGCGTCGAACTGTAAAAGGCGACCGGTGCCGGCATGATCGTCATCCGGGTCATCCATGACGGTGGCAGCCACAAACACATCGCCGACGACGAAGGGCTGAAAGCTGGAGACCCGCTCCTCGGCCTGCAGCGGGTTCAGCGCCAGCCCAAGAAACAAAGCGGCTAAAAATCTTATCTGCATGTGACCCCCCCGGGAGCTGCCACGCAGCGGCGGTGACTCCCTGTTATTCCCCCAGGCTGCTGCAGGCAGCCAGACGCAGTCTGCAAACTCCGGTGGCTGCTGTCCAGCCGGGCGCGCAGCCCTTAGTCAGCCGCGCTAGCCACAGGCTGCAGCGGCATGCACCGCAAGGCCGGATATGCACCCGGACGCAATTGCCAGACGTAGTTGTCGGCGCGTTGCTCGTCCGGATCGATGAAGCCGTTGTTATTGCTGTCGCAGAAGTAGTCCAGCAAATCTTTGGCCGGCAGCTGCGGCGGCGACCAGGGCGCTGTCTGGGCTGAATCGCGGGCCGCCTCGCCGGCAAAACTCACAGCCTCGCTGCCCTCCACCACGATGCCAACCAGACCGCCGCTGTTACCCGTAGCATTGGCTGCGCCGGCGGCAAAACTGCGCGTTACCTGACCGTTGTTGCGACCCACCAGGCCGCCCACGGCATCCTCGCCGCTGACCGGCCCCAGCGCGAAACTGTTGCGCACACTGCTGAGCGAGTTGAAGCCCACCAGACCACCAATATTATTGCCGCTGCCAAGCACATTGCCCGTAGCTGCGCTGCCGCGGACTTTGGCATCGGTATTAACGCCCACCAGGCCACCAATATCATTCTTGCCACTGACCGTGCCGCTGGCGGAGCTGTCGAGAATTGCACCGAAAGTATTCAGGCCGACCAGGCCGCCAATGCCGCGCTCACCGCTGACGCTGGCACTGCTGGCGCTGGCATACACAGCGCCTGTCATATCCCCGACCAGCCCGCCCACAGCCTGCTGGCCGATCACGGCACCGGCGGAACGGCTGGCGAAGACCAGGCCGCCACTGCCGCCGACCAGACCACCCAGGGCCATGCCGGCGCGAATTTCGCCGCTAGCCTCGCAGTCGTAAACCACACCGAAGTTCGACCCCACCAGCGCACCGACACCGGCCCGGCCCGTCACCCTGGCGTCTTCAAGTGTCAGCTTGAGAATCACGCCTGACTCCCCGAGCACGCCGAACAGGCCAACACCGCCGCGTTCGGGCAGCGCCACCTGCAAGCCGGAGATCACATGCCCCTGGCCATCGAACACGCCGGCAAAACCAAACTCACCCAGCGCGCGCATACAGTTGCCGGTGGGACCGCAATCGCCGATGGGCTGAAAGTTAGCGATACCCGACAGGTCCAGGTCACGCACCAGTTGATACGAGCGCGCGCGGCGTTCAGCAATCCCCAGTGATGTGCTGGTGCCCGGCGCGCTGCCGAGTGTAACGATGGCTTGCAACTGCTCAGCGTGGCAGATTTCGAACAGCCCATCGGTATTGCTGTCAGCGACAAACTCATCCGCGTTGGCCGGCGCGGCATCAAACGCATCGGCCAGCCCGTCGCCGTCGCCATCGGCCGTGCGAGAGCCCGCCATTGCGGCGCAGGCCGCGGCGGCCGAAACCGGCTGAGCCGCAGCGGACAGCGCCTGCGCACGCGCCAACAGGGCGGTAAACGCGGCGGTACGTTCACCATGATCAAATTTCATGACGCCGCCCGGCGCACCGCGCGGACCACCCGGCGGCGCGCCAGGCGGTGACCCGGGTGCCGCGGCAGGCCTGGCCAGGCTGCTTTTCTGGCCAGCGTAGTAGGCCGCGATATCGCGCAGATCCTGCTCGCTCTTATTAAGAATCGCGCCGCGCATCAGGGAGTCGGAGCGCGTGCCATCCAGGTAAGCCTGCAGTGCCAGCCACAAGTACTGCTCATGCTGACCACCTATACGCGGATTAACCGGTGAAGGACTGTTGCCATCGGGGCCGTGACAGGCAAAACACTCCGTGGCCAGTTGCCTGCCGCGAGCCGGATCGCCGGTTGCCTGCGCCCAGGCGGATAGTCCGGCCAGGCAACAGCTTATGAGTAAGAAAAAATTGATGATGCGAATATTCATAGAGCGTGCTCTGTTGGCCGGGACTCGACAGCGTCAAGCCGCGACGGGATGCGCAGACATAACCGGATGACGCGCAAAGTGCAGCGCGGTGGAGATCAGGCCACCGGTAATCAGGATTTCACCGAAATTGGCAATGGGCAATGCGTAGTAGTTTGTGGCAAAGGCGCCCGCGCAAATAAACATAGCGCCGGAACCCAGGGCCAGCCAGGGCCAGCTGCGCTTTATCCAGATGGCAATGCCAACGGCCAGCACAACGACATTCGACAGAATTGCCACCAGCGCAGCGCCTTCACCCTGCACCACTTCAGCAGCCGGCGAGCACAAATGTTGCGCAGGGACACTGCCGCTATAGCGCAGTGTGTCGGCAACGCAGGCCAGGTGCAGCTCCAGGGTAAAAATCTTCGGAATATCCAGCGCACTCAAAGCCACGGCAACGACACAAAAGCCGCCCATTACCCAGCGTTTCTGCGCCCAGCCCAGGCCCGCCAGTCGTGCAATAGAACCCGCGGCGATGATCAGCAGCGGCAGCAGGCTCCAGTGCCAGGCGAAGGCGGGTACGGTCATCGCCTTGAGCAATTCACCTTCGCCGATAAAACGACCGGCACCGACACGAAAGTTATCCCACCAGAGCAGCGTGCTGGAAAACAGCACCAGGAACAGCGCCACGGGTTTGCCGGCCCGTGACCAGGCCTGCCAGCCCCACAGCCATAGCGACAGATGAACCAATGCGAACAACAAGAACAAGAATGACAGCATGACTATCCTTCGCCCGATTCAGATACTGGTTCAGGGTTGCGCGGCGCCCGCTTCCACCCAGTCCGGACGACCGGGTTGAATACCGCCATGCAACTGGACGCCTTTCATCGGCCGGGAGGTCCATAGCTCTTCCGAAAACCTTGGAATCGCCATGGCCGCCACCGGAAAACACTCGACCATGCTGCCCACACCCACGGGCATACCGTATAGGGCATAGCAGAAAAAATCCTTGTCAGTGATGTGCCAGAAACCGCGCAGGCGTTTTTGATCACTAATCACCGAACCGTCGGGCATGTAATACACATCGAAGCGAAAATTCTCGCCGCTCTCGGCTGCTTCCCAGCGAAAGCGGGCGGTGTTGTACATCAGATGATTCCAGAAACTCGGAAAGCGTTGTGCCGGTGGCAGGGAACGATCTGCTTGTTCTGCCGCGAAGGCGGTTTCCGGCCGCGGCCAGTCTACTGCGCCGGTTTCGATCAGTAAAAAGTGCAGGATATTGGCACGGTCCGCCTCCGGCACCGGCTCAGGAATACCCATGATATTGCCGGGCAAATAATTTTTAGGATCCGACAACCAGGCATTCAGGCGTTCCGGCGTCCAGACGAATTCAGCGGTCTTGAGCGTATCGGAAAAGGTAAATTCGGCCTTGCTACCGGCCACGCGGTCGAAAACCATCCACAGGTTGGGCCCGGCGATATCGCCACTGGCGGCTGCCAGGGTATGGCAGGCGCTGCAACGACCCTGGAAAGCGACGTTTGCCCTGCATGTAGTCGGCATCGCGCAGCGACGCAACAGTTATCGCATCGCTCGCCGGCAACGCTGTCGAGATCATCAGTAAGCCAGCTGCGATAGCGACGCGAACCCCGGACACCATAGCCACCCCCCGTTCTAAAGCCCTATTCTGCCGACGCCAGGCTGGCAGCGATCACACCATCGATCCACTGGCCGAATAGCGGATGCTCCATCAGGCCCTTGGGATTAAATTCCGCCACACCCTTCACGTCACGCGCCATGCGGCCGACCACGCCACTCTGCGTCAGCGCGGTATGCACCGCGATTACCCGGCGCCCGTCGGCCGCAGCTGCTTCGGCCCAGCCCCGCAGCATGGCCACATTGGCCGCGCGCACGTCCGTGGGCGCATCGTCCTGCACGTTGGCAGCGCGCACCTCGCTAAAGCCGCCCTGCGCGCGGATAAAATCGGCGTGCTGATTGAGCATGGCCATCTCTTTGTCATTATCCGCGCTGTCCTGGGGTCCGTGACCGATGATAATCACCATTTCATTGGCCGGATCGAGGCTAAGTTCGCGCGCGTAATCCAGCATGATTTCCGCCATCAGCGGGTGCGCCGTGGGCGTCGCCGTCCAGATTAACCTGGCCTTGGTTTGCACCCGCGGTACATCAAGATAAGCAGAGTCTTCGCGCTGCCCGAAAATGTAATGCCATTGGCGCACCAGCGTCGTGTTGTCGGCCGTAGTCGTGGGAATCACGATAATGGTATCCGCGCCCTGATCTTCCAGGGCCGTCAGGGCTGACTGGATATGATCAGAGGTCATCATCGCCATGCCAAAGGCATAGGTGCGCGGGTAATCGTTGGCCGCCGCCGTATAGGCGTTGGTGAACTGCTTATTACCCACCTCTTTAAAGCCATGCGCCAGCGCCAGAACGCCGACCTTTGCGCCGGCCGGAGTTTCCTCGATCCAGCCCCAACTGTTTTTCATCCGCGCCATGCTGGCGACGATCACCTCGTCGGAGTATTCATCGTATAGCGGGATTTTCGCGCGCAGCTCGGCGAGCTGCTCGGGCGTCATCTGATGATGCTGGTGATCCATCGCAGCGCCACCGCCGGTATGCGCACCGGCATGCGCCAGCCCAGCAGCAAACAAAAATAGCAGCGATAGTGCCCAGGCATAGTGATTGCTGTTCATGATGAGTTCCTCAAGTCGCAGGAAAAAATATCGACGCCAAGTCGACATCCTGCCACGCAACGGCCTGGAGTACCCAAATCAGGATACTGAACGTGACCACGCCGCGGGCAGGCATAATCCAGATCCGGCCTGTCGCCACGCAAGGAATCACATCAGCATGAAAATCAGCCGCCGCGGATTGCTTGTCACCGGTATCGCTACAGGCGGTGGACTCGGGCTCTGGTATGCCTCGCGGCAACTGGATGATGGCGACGCGACGGCCAAGTTTGCCGCCTCCACGTCTGAACGCACCGGACTCAACGCCTTTATCAAGATCGCCCCGGACGGACAGGTGATCTGCGCCGTGCATCGGGCTGAGATGGGCCAGGGCGTCACGACCGCGCTGCCGATGCTGATAGCCGAAGAACTTGACGCCGACTGGTCGCTGGTCAGCTATGAATTTGCGCCGGTAGACCGTGACTACTTTAACTTCGGCATCATGGAACGCGGCCGGCCGCTGGGACCCATCGAGGACAGCACCGGCGCGGCCATCGGCACGGCCTTGTTCCGGCGCTTGTTCCACGCCATCGGCATGTCCATGACCATCAGCAGCGCCAGCGTCATCGATGCCTGGGACAGCCTGCGGCCCGCCGGCGCGGCGGCGCGCGCCATGCTGATGCAGGCAGCGGCACAACGCTGGGGTGTTCCCGTTGATCAGCTAAGCACGCGCTCGGGACAAGTACTGAACCCGGCAAACGGCGACAGTCTCGGTTACGGCGAACTGGCAGAAGCCGCGGCAAAATTTTCAGCGCCGCGCGAACCGACGCTGAAAAGACCCCGCCGACTGGAAACTGGCCGGCCGCTCGCTGCCGCGCCTGGATATTGCTGACAAGGTGAGTGGCGCAGCGACATTTGCGCTGGACACGCGCTTGCCGGGACTGCGTTACGCAGCCATCGTGCATAGCCCCATAGCCGGTAGCGTAATCAGCCGCTTCGAGACAGCAGCAGCAGAAAAAATGCCCGGGGTGGAAAAAATAGTCGCCGCCGGAAAACAGGCCGTCGCTGTGATCGCCGGCAACAGCTGGCAGGCCCGCGAGGCCGCACGAAAAGTTTTGCTGGAAACTGAAGCGGGTAGCGGCGCAGGCAACACGAATTCCGCGACGCTCTATGATCAATATCGTGCCGAGCTGGATCGCGCCGAAGCACCGGTGTTTCGCGAAGACGGCGACGCGCTGGCGGCCTTGACCGGCGACGGTATGCATCGAAGCCGAATACCGCCTGCCTTATCTCGCCCATATGTGCATGGAACCGATGAACTGCACCGCCCTGGTGACAGAGGATCGCGTGGTGGTATGGGCGCCCACCCAGGCCAATTCCATCGCCCGCGATGTTGCCGCTGCCACTGCCGGAGTGGCCCCGGAGCAGGTCATCGTGCATACCACCCTGATGGGCGGGGGCTTTGGGCGGCGCGCCGAAATGGACTTCGTCGAGCAGGCCGTCGCGGCGGCGATGTCTATGCCGGGTACGCCGGTGCAGGCCAGCTGGTCGCGCGAGGAAGATGTGCGCCACGACATGTATCGGCCCGCTGCACTGGCACGCCTGCGCGCCAGGCTAACGGCCGCGGGCCAGATCGACGCGCTCGACTATCGACTGGTCAGTCAATCCGTCGTCGCCAGCTACTACCAGCGCACCCCGACCCCGCGCGGCGGTGACGCCGAGGGCGATGGCAGCAGCGTAAGTGGCGCCAGCAACCTGGTCTACACCGTGCCCAAGTTGCGCGTCAGCGCTATCCCGGTAGATCCCGGTGTACCGGTAGGCTATTGGCGCAGCACCGGCACATCCTGCAACGGCTTTATTGTTGAAGCCTTCATGGATGAACTGGCCGCGGCGGCGGGTCGTGATCCGCTGGCGTTTCGCCTGCAGCATCTGCCCGCAAACAGCTTGCCGCGCCAGGTACTGGAACGGGTCGCCGCACGCGCTGACTGGGATCGCCCGCTGGAACCCGGCCAGGGGCGCGGCATCGCATTAACTGCAAGCCACGGTTCTATTTGCGCCCAGGTCATTGAAGTTCGCCTGAGCGGAGACAGTTTCTCCGTCGAGCGAATCGTCTGCGTGCTCGACTGCCGGCGCATGGTGCATCCGGATATTGTGCGCAGCCAGGTAGAGGGCGCACTGCTGGATGGCCTGTCCGCTGTGCTCTATGGCGAGATTCGCCTGCGCGACGGCGTCGTCGAGCCAGGCAATTTCGATCGCTACCGGCTGCTGCGCCTGGCCGAAGTGCCGCACCTGGACATCGAGTTGCTGGAAAGTGGCGGGCGCCCCGGCGGTGTCGGCGAACCGGCCGTGCCGGGGGTGGCACCGGCGCTGGTTAACGCACTGCGTGCCGCCGGTGCGCCGCTTATCTATGAACTACCGCTGAGTCGCTCGCTGCGATTGCCCGGTTAGTCTCGCGCCCGCGATCACTCGCGAAAAGCCGGCAGTACCCCATTAGTGGTCACGATGATGTTTAGATCGTCGCTATACAGGATCTCGTCCCATTCAAAGCGATCGCCGAGGATGCGGTAGCTCATTTCCGGTCGAATAGTCTGTCCGAAGGCCCGGCTGGTAAAGGCACAATCCGACGCGCGCACCACGCCGGCAAAGCCACCGCTGACCGGCGACCAGGTAAACGCGCACTCGGCCGGAAAAGACATCAGGCTCGCTGGATCGAGCGCGGCCCAGCGATCGGGATCCTGATCCAGGTTGCCGGCCGCCTGACCGGGGGCAAACACATAAGCCCGCATGCGATTAACCGACCGTTCGGGATCAAGGTCGAAAACAAAGATTTTCATCTGCAAAGCCGGTCCGTCGGCACTGCCACGGCTGAGCTGATAGTACAAAACCCGCTCACCAAACTGCGGGGCATCAATGGGCGCGAGCTTGTGGAAAATATCCTGCATCTCGCCGGTGGGCGAGATTTCAATCGGCGCCTCGCCGGCGTAATTCCCCGGCAGCACGCTCAGCAACTCGTCGAGTTGCTGATCAAGCTTGGCCTCGGGACGCGTACAAGCGGTGAGCAGGCTGGCTACCACGGTAAAGACCAGTATCGATCTAAGCATAATTTTTCTCATCAGGTTTCGGACAGCCAGGCAAACCCTGACCGCAATATTGAATCCAGCGTCACATCTGTGATTTAAAATCAGCCCGCAGGCTACGCGCCCCCAGGAAATAGTGCAGCGAAGACCAGGTACCGAAGAAAAGTGCCACAAGCAGTAAAGAATAACGCAGCGAATCGACGCCGAATCGATCCAGCAGCAGGTCACTCAGCGCGCCTACCACGTAGGGACCGATGCCACCGCCAATCAGGTTGGTAATCAACAGCAACAAGGCAGCCGCGGTGGCGCGCATGCTGACATCGGCAACGCCCTGGACAACGGCGAAGGTAGCAGGGCCCTGGACGATGCCGATCATGAAGGGCAGAAACAGCGATGCGTAGGCCAGGGTCGCCGAGGCGGTGGTAAAAGTCACCGCGAACGCGGGCGTCGAGATCAGGATTGCGATGGCCGGCAGCCACAGGTACCAGCGCAAATCACGTCGGCCCAGGCGATCTGCCAGCGCGCCGCCCATCAGCATGCCGATGATCTGCGAACTGCTGAGTACCAGCGCGAGGACCAGCGAGACCTCACCCATACCCAGAGAAAAAGAGCGTGTGAAGAACGACGGCAGCCATTGCACCACCCCAAGCCAAAGCACCGTGTACAAACCCGTCGCAATCGAGACCTGGCGAAAACTCGGCGTACCCATCAGGGTGCGGAAAGTCAGCCATAGCGGCTGCAACGCAGGCGCCGTGGTAAGTCCATCCGTGCCGCCACGCGGTGGATCGGGGAGACGCCGCCATGCCACCACCGCCAGTAACAGGCCCGGGACGGCGACCATGAACAGGGCAATGCGCCAGCTATAACGTTCAACCAGCCAGCCACCCAGGGCAAAGCCCACCAGGATACCTACCGGCGCACCGAGTGAAAACACCGACAAGGCACGCGCGCGTTCGCGGGCCGGAAACAAGTCAGAAATCAGCGAATGCGACGGCGGACTGGCGCCGGCTTCGCCCGCACCCACGAAGACCCGCGCCAGCAACAATTGCAAAAAGCTCTGGGTGAAACCGCAAACGGCGGTCATGACGCTCCAGAAGGCCAGCGCGATGGCAATAATTTTCCGGCGGCTATAACGATCAGCGAGCCTGGCGATGGGAATTCCCAGGGTCGCATAGAACAAAGTAAAAGCCAGACCAGTAATCAGGCCAATCTGCGTATCACTAAGCGCCAGATCAGCCTTGATGGCTGGCAGCAGCACCGCCAGCATGTAGCGATCCATGTAGTTGAAGAAGGACACCAGGAACAGCAAAGCAAGCGCGCCGACACGCATCTCGCGGACCAGGCCGGGCTCGGTCACAGGGATATCGGCGTTCGAAGCCGTCTGGTTCATTTGCTGCCGCCGGTTTGCATTCTCGGGCACAGAATAACCTCGCCGGCAGTCCATGCGCATCGGCAGCTGCGCCGCGCGCCATTCTCAGACAGCCACCCTCAGCGATTGAAGATAATTTTCAGGCGCCCGCTGACGGGGTCCTCAAGGCCTTTGGCCGACAAACGAAACTTAATCGCCACCTTGCGACCGCGCATGCTTGGGCTCACGGCGACGCGCAGCGACGTTTCGAACACGGTCTGACTGCGGCCAGGCTCGAGTCGGCCAAGATCGGCCTGCACACGCACCGCGTCATCCAGAAGCTGAACGTCCGGGTACCCCATGAGTCGCTGCTCAACCAGAGATCCGGGGTCACTCGGCGACCGATATAGCCGCTCACTAACTAGAAAATTTCGCACACTCGGCAGGATCAATTCCAAACTCGCAGCTTCCAGCGGCATGACTTGAAGATTGCGAATCGCGAAGTTCAGCTTGACTGCCTGCTGTTCGCAGAAATAGAACTCATCTTCATCCCTGAACTCGTCCGTCGAAGCGTTGTAGCTTTGCACCAGGGTTTCGATACCGCGCTTGATGTACGGCTCGTCGATACCAAAGATGCGCGCGTGGGCGAGTCTGGCCATGGCGGTGTCTTCATCGCAATTGAGCTTGGCCGCAGTTTTTTTGGCGTCGATGGCCAGGGTAAGTTTGCGCTGCGCGCGCCGGGAGGGCGGATCCGAGGTATCCGGCACATTCATGCACCACTGCTGGCAGTCCGGATCCTCGCCCAGACCCACCGTGACCGCGGCCGACTTGCCGCGGCGCTGATACATGCGATCGAGATCTGCGCGGCGGGCCGGCCGCAGGCCATCTTCGTCCTGCACCCAGCAAGCGCCGGTGCGCAGTTCAGCGGCCACCGCATTGCAAAGCACATAGGGCGGGTTGGCACAGCCGGAGATCTCGAATGCGGCGATACGCCGGCCCTGGATCTCGGTAACCACCGTTGTGACTGCAAGATGCGGTTCGATCATGCCGGACAATTCGCGCCCCAGCAGCGCCACCATCTGCAGTTGTTCGGGTGTCAGGCCATGCACGCGTATCGCCTTGGTCCCTGCGTCGGCACCAAACACGATACGTCGAGTGCCCTGCATGTCGAGATTGGCCAGTGCCAGCAGCTGGCGGGCGATATCCTGCTGCGCGCCGATGTCGGGCGCCTGCGGCCAGAGGATCAGGCCCTGGCGATCAGCAGTTTCTGTGAGCAACTGGTCAAGCACGTGAATCCCGGATAAGCGGCTAGCCGTCGAATGCTAAGCGCCAAGACACTGAATTGGCAGGATTTCCGTCGCAGTTCCGGCACTTGGCTCCGGGCTGTTTCCGCGACGATATACTGCTGTTATCAGAACAAATGGGGGCTCCGCGAATGTTCGAAAATTTCAACCCAAACAAAATGGAAAAAGGTGAAAGCCGCCTGAATCGGCGCGACGCGCTGTTTGGGCTTGGTGCCATGGCCAGCGCGGGTGCCATGGCCGGCGTCGGGCTGCCAAAAACGGCCAGCGCCGGCGCCCATGGCAAAAGCCTGAACCTGGATTTCAAATCTGCCGAAGACAACCTCACGGCCTGGGTAAAACTCTCTTCCAGCCTGGAAGACGGCGTTGAGACCTGCGGCTATTTTGCCGGCACCCAGTACGCGGTAATCGGCAGCCAGGAAGTCATCAAGCCGCTGTTTCGCATCAAGGGCTTCGGCATGAGCCGGGTAACGCGTTTACCGGACGGGCGCTACCAGAACCTGCATCGCGAAGTGGTCTACTACCTGGACCTGAAAGAAGACCGGGTCATCGACAGCTGGAAGAATCCCTATACCGGCGAAGAAGTGGAAGTTTTTCACACCCACAACGACCCGGTAAATTCCTACTACGCGACGGAATTCAAGCAACGCTTCGGCAGTGAAGAAACCGGCATCGAGGAAGTCAACTTTCCGTTTATTCTCCCCTGGCAGATCGTCGGTGATCGCGCCGTCGTTTCTTTCGAGGTCAACACACGCTGGCCGACGCCGCTGCCACCGAAGAAATGGCCGCGGGAACACTTCGGCGAGTGGTATCGAACCAGCGAGTACTTCCAGATTCACTCCAGCCTGGCAGACCTGAACAACCCGGATATGATGAAAGTGCCCTACTCCGGCTCCTGGCAAAAAGTCGCGCCCTGGCATCCCTGGATGCTGATGGACAATCGCGAAGGCGGGCTGCTGGGCATTACCAGCGTGTTCTCCATGGACGGTGTGGAAAACCTGCCGCCCGAAGTGCTGGCTTACACCGAAAAGCACTATCCCAAGTACCTGGAAGCGCCGAAGGAATGGCAGGAGCCCAATATGACTACCTGGGAGACCTATGCTGCCGAGCGGAGCCCGGTGCCGGCTGCCGACTGACGCGTTGCCGCATTGCGCGGCGCAGGGATCCGTATGACGCCTGGCAACGAAATACTTGTCAGGAGATTGATTATGGATATGCAGCGCAGACAAATTATCGGTGTCGCCAGCGCCCTACCGGTTATTGCCCTGGCCGATCAGGCTGAGCTGGCAGACCAGCCCGGGCGACTGGTGCTAAGCGATTTTCGTGGCGAACAGCCCGAAGTCATCGACAACGCCGGCTGGCGAGGTTTCAGTGACCGGGTCATGGGCGGCGTGTCGGACAGCCGCTTTGACCGCGACACCGTGGCCGGCATCAGTTGCGCCAGGCTAACGGGCAACGTCACCCGCGACAGCGGTGGTGGCTTTATCCAGATGGCCCTGTATCTCGACCGCGGACGCGGCGGCTTCGACGCTTCCGACTACGACGGGCTTGAGTTACTGGTGCACGGTAATGACGAGGCTTACAACGTGCACATCCGCACTGCCGACGTTCGCTGGTATGAACAATCTTACCGGGCAACAATCACGGTAGCGTCGCGCTGGCAGACCATTCGCCTGCCCTGGTCAGCGTTCGTCCCGCATAGCATCGACACGGCGCTGAATACCCGCAGCATTCAGCGCATCGGCCTGCTTGGCTGGATGCGTGAGTTCACAGCGGATATTTCGCTGGCGGAAATCGCCCTCTACCGCGAAACGAACAGCGCGCCGATTTAGGGTTCGCCGGCTGCGCCGGAATTCTTCTCGGCCTGTTTTGCGGCCATTTTGGCGCGCAGCTCAGCGCGTTGCGTCTCAATCAGGCGATCCAGCGTATCGATCTGTTCGCTGGTCAATACCGAGTGCACCGCACTGCGCATTTCACTGATCACACGCACCATGTTTGCAGCGGTCTGCGAAGCAGACTGCGCAGCCGTCTCGGTATCAACGCTGTAATCGGGATCGCGAGGCGCCACGTTCATGATCGACCAGGCTGTGTCTGCGGCGCTGCGCAACAAAGGTTCCAGACGGCTGCCATAGTCCGCAAGAATTTCGGCAATGATGGCCTGCTGCTCAATACTGAGCTGCAGTTCAGCCTGCCATTGATTAAACATTTCCCGGCCGGCTTGCGAGCCGGGCAGCGCATAGGCACTGGCACCGCTATAGGCACTGGCACCGCTGGTGAGATCCGTATCGGTCTGCGCGACCACTGGCCCGGCCAGCAAGGCGGCCACCGACAGCAACGGCATCAGCGTTTTGTTGAGTTCCATTAACCGGCTCCTGAGCACATCCGTTAAAGATAACGCCGCGACGCCCCGCGGGCCAGTGCCTTGGCCACAAAACATCGGCTGCGTTGCAGCGCAAAGGCTAGTTGTGCATGACCTCTTGCAACTCACGCAGGTTGCGCACTGTCTGAGTTTCATAGCGAAGCTGGCGCGATTGCGGATCCCGGACACGCACATCAATATCAACGCCATCGTTGCCGAGACAGGCAATATGACCGTGCTCTGCGGCAATGCCGGCCAGCCGGCTCCATAACAAACGTCGCTGGGTCTGGTTCATCGAAAAGCCCTCCATACAACCGTTTACAGTATTGTCGCGTGCGACTCGTCGCGCTGGTCCCGGCTGGTCAAATGCCGGTCCCGCGAGCACAAAACGATGCCTGGCGCCGTTCACAGACATTGCCCGTGCCGGCAGCAATCACTAAGGTGGTCCGATATCGGGGGAGAAAAACATGTTCAATCGCAGAAAATTTGTCGCCGTCGGCGGCCTCGCGAGTCTGCTGGCCGGCCTGCCGAGCTGGGCCGCCGAATCGCGCAAGCTGACCGTCATCGGCGCCACCGCGCGTTCCGGACGGGTGATCATCAAGCAGGCCCTGGCCCAGGGTTTTCAGGTTACCGGCCTGGCGCGCAGCCCGGAGAAATTCGGCGAAACACATCCCTCGCTCAAGCTGGTCAAGGGCGATGTCCGCGATGTCGACAGCCTGGCCGCAGCAATGACTGGCGACGAAGTCATCATCTGCATGGTTGGCTTCCCCACACCCAAAGACCCAACCCAGGAAATCGGCGAAGTCGACCTTTACACCGTGATGGCCGCAAACTTGCGCACCGCGATGATGCTTAAAGGCAATTCCAGACTGATCATCGCCAGTTCTACCGGCGTGGAAACCCAGGTAGGGCGCGACGCTGCCGCGCCGGCCAGCAGTAACCCAACGGATGCCTGGCGATTTAACGCGCGCTACCTGTACGCCGACATGGCGGACATGGAAGAGATGCTGCTTTACGGCGCTTTGGATACCGTCATCCTGCGACCCGGTTTCCTGGTTGAAGAGCCGGCACGTAACAATCTGAAGTTCAGCACCAGCGGGGAAACCCCACCAGCCCGGGTGGTCACCTACGAGGATTTCGCTAATTTCACGCTCGCCCAGGTCGACAGTGACGAGTACCTGGGGCGGCCCGTGGGCATTTACTCAGATGTGGTGATGGATCCCATGGCCGAGCTGAAAAAGTATCAGGAAAAAATGCGCCTGCAGGAGCAGAAGAAATAGTGGGCTCAAACACTGCGTAATTTTCTCACCCTGCTGACGGCTGCCATACTGTTTGGCACGCCGGCGCCGGTCTTCGCCGGGCCGATGCTCTATATCGAACGCGGCGGCCTGCTTTGTGATGCAGACAAAACCGTTTGCCTGCGCGGCAACCTGACTTACCAATCCAACGAGCGCCTGCTGCGCCTGCGCGCGCGCGTGCAATTCGCCCCGGGGCCCGGCCAGCTACGTATCACGCTCACGGGCACCAATCGCCAGGGCGATCGACGCTATACACCGATGGAAGTCACGCTGCGCGGCAAATACAGCGAGATCGTCGATCACAAGATGATTCCCGATCATCCGGACGTGCAGGCCTGGGAAATCGACCGCATCCAGTTCATTCAGCCTGAACCGTCCTGAGCCGGCGCCGGGCGAGCCGGGGCATCGCTGCAGGTGATGACTGGGTTATATTCGATCAACACTTTTCGCGAAATTGGCAAACACATGTCCAAGCAAACTAGTTTTTCCGCCAGTCGTCGTCGTCTGCTTGCCACGGCTAGCGGCGTGGCTGGCCTGAACCTTCTGCCCGTCGGCCTGAGCAGCGCGCTGGCTGCCGGCCAGACCTGGGATCTGATTGTCATTGGCGGCGGCACTGCCGGTCTGCCGACGGCGCTGTTCGCGGCCCAGCGCGCTCGCGTGCTGGTGATCGAGAAAGGCCCGATCCTCGGCGGCACCCTGGACCGCTCCACCGGCCAGGTAGCCGCGGCCGGCACGGTTTTCCAGCAAGCCAAAAACATCAGCGACAACCCCGATGCGCATTACGACGACATCATGCGCATCAATAAGAACAGCTCCGACCCGGTCCTGACACGACTGTTCGTCGACAATGCCGCGGCCAGCCTGAACTGGCTGGCGGACAACGGCTATACCGTGAAACCTGAACATCCGGTAACCGGCCAGGGCCACGAGCACTTCAAGATCGCGCGCTACCAGTGGGGCGAACAGGGTGGCTGGTCGATATTCCAGACCATGCAGCCACTGGTGAAAAAAGCCACGGATAGCGGACGACTCAGCGTCATGTTGAATACCAGCGCCGTGGACCTGATCCAGGACGCGGATGGCGGCATCAAAGGCGTGGTCGTAGCGGACAATACCGGCGAGCTGCAGGACTTGCGCGCGCGCCAGGTAGTGCTGGCCAGCGGCGGCTGCGCATCAAACCCGGGGATGTTCGAAGAACTACACGGGGTGCCCTTGTATTGCCAGATCGCGCATCCCAACAGCCAGGGCGCCGGCCTGACACTCGGACTCGGCGCTGGCGGCTACATTCGCGGCGGCGACAAGTATGCGGCGCTGATGGGGGCAATCCTGGCGAATGACTACTACCCGTCCGCGGGTACCGCATTTCCCCTGCTTAACCCGACCCTGCGCATGCCCTGGGAAATCCTGGTCAATGCCAACGGCGAACGATTCGTGCAGGAAGACCACCTGAATATTGATCACATCGAGCATGCCGCCGCTCAACAACCTGGTCATCGACACTGGGCAATTTTTGACCAGCAGATTCTCGACGCTGCACCGCCACTGGTCCCGGACTGGGACGCGCAGCAAGTCATGGATGCAGCCAACACGCACCCGATGTTCAGCCGTGCTGACAGCCTGGGCGAACTGGCCGTGCGCGCAGGGCTGAACCCCCGCGAACTTGCCGCCTCGGTGGAAGCCTATAACCAGGCGCGCGCGAACAAATCTCCTGATCCTATGGGCCTGACCCATCGGCCCCTGCCGATTGCCAAACCGCCTTACTATGCAATCCGCATGCAGGGCTGGACGCTGATCTCATTCGCCGGGCTGGGTGTGGACGGCAATTTGCAGGTGACCAGCGATAGCGGCCGCCCGATCCCCAATCTGTATGCCGTGGGCGAAGTTATCGGTGCCGGCGCCACGTCCGGAAAGGCTTACACCAACGGCATGCTGGTTACCCCGGCGCTGACCTTTGGCCGCCTGCTGGGTGAGCGCATCCTGCAATTTAGCTAGTCAGGATCGCCGCCGGACGACCGCGCAGCGTCAACAACCTGGGCCAATATGCTCATAGCCGCATTCGTCGCTTTCTTTTATATCTCCGGCCTGGCGTCAGCGGTGGCGGCTGCCATGACAGCGCGCACAGCCCAGGGCGCGCTGGCCTGGTGCCTGGCGCTGATCACTTTTCCGTTCCTGGCAGTACCGGCTTACTGGGTATTCGGCCGCAGCAAGTTTCAGGGCTTCGAGGACGCTTATAACGAACGTGCCGAAGAGATTGATGCGCTGCTGAATGAAATTCGCGGCAACCTGGAACAGGCTGACGCGCGCCTGGAAACACGCGTACCCGAATACGAAGCCCTGGAACATCTCTCCGGCAGCCATTTTCTGAGGAGAAACCAGACCGAACTGCTGATCAACGGCGAAGCGACTTTCAACAGTATCTGCGCTGGCATTGCGAAGGCCCGTGACTATGTCGTCGTGCAGTTCTACATGATTCACGACGACGGGCTGGGCCGACGTTTACAGCAGTGCCTGCTGGAAAGAGCCGCCGCCGGCATTCGCGTATTCCTGCTGTACGACGAAATCGGCAGCGGCGGGTTGCCACCGATAGCTACGTCGACGAACTCAGACGCGGCGGCGTGAAAGTTTCCGGCTTCAAAACCACCCAGGGCTTTCGCAATCGTTTTCAGCTGAATTTTCGCAACCATCGAAAGATCGTCATCGTCGATGGTTTTACGGGCTGGATTGGCGGACACAATGTCGGTGACGAGTACCTGGGCCTGAACCCGAAGATGAGCCCCTGGCGGGATACCCACCTGAAGATCGAAGGTCCGGCGGTGATCCAGCTGCAAATGGCCACCATGGTCGACTGGTTCTGGGCCACGCGCGAGCTGCCCGCCCTGTCCTGGGTGACGCAGCCGTCTGCGTCGGGGCAGCAAAAAATCATCATTGTCCCGTCAGCGCCCACGCAGCGACTGGAAACCGCCGGGATGATGTTCGTCACGCTGCTCAACGCCGCCCAGCACAGAGTCTGGCTTTCAGCGCCCTACTTCGTACCCGATGAATCCGTGATGCGCGCGCTGAAGCTCGCTGCCCTGCGCGGCGCCGATGTCCGCATCCTGTTACCAGGCACCAGCGACAACCTGATGGTCAGCCTGGCGGCGTTCCACTACATTGAGGAGTTACGCGGGCTCGGCATTCGATTCTTCGAATACAAGCCTGGCTTCCTGCATGAAAAAGTCATGCTGGTGGACGATGAAGTTGGTGCGGTCGGCACGGCCAACTTCGACAATCGCTCCTTCCGTCTGAACTTCGAGATTACCGCCATCGTGGCGGACAGCGAGTTTGTCGAGGAAATGGCGAGCATGTTCACCCAGGACTTCAAACACAGTGTGGAACTGGACCCGGAGACACTCAAAGGACGCAGTTTTTTCTGGCGACTCGGGGTAAAACTGGCACGGCTCGCGTCGCCGGTGCTGTAAAGACTTAGACAGTAGCTGCGCATCGGCTACGCGCGGGCTGCGCAGCCATATCCGGGGATCTAACTGACGTACTCGCGCCGCAGGCGACGCGGTAAGCCGGCGAGCAACTCATAGCCGATGGTCCCCGCCGCACGCGCCACCTCACCAACGCGCAGATTGCGCCCCCACAGTTCAACCTCGGCGCCGACCTCAACCCCTGCCAGGTCCGTGACATCCACGGTCAGCAAGTCCATGGAAACCCGGCCGACGAGCGCCGCGCGCTGGCCTGCCACCAGCATCGGCGTGCCGTTGGGTGCATGGCGCGGATAACCATCGCCGTAGCCCATCGGCACGGTGGCAATGCGTGAGGGCCTGGCGGCGGTCCAGGTGGCACCGTAGCCGACGCTGGCGCCCGCGGGCACGTCACGCAGGGCCATCACTTGAGAAAATACGCTCATCGCAGGACGCAGTGACGCTGCATTCGCCTGCGGCTCATCGAAGGGCGAGTCACCGTAGAGCAGGTAGCCGGGCCGCAGCCAATCCGCGTGCGTCTGCGGCCAGGCGAGGATACCGGCCGAGTTGGCAATGCTCAGCGGCGCATCCAGCGGGCCGACGGCAGCGGCAAAAGCCTCTACCTGTTGCAAGGTCAGTGCATGCTCAAGTTCATCGGCACAAGCCAGGTGGGTAGCCAGCACCATATCCGCTTGAATATGTGCCAGCGCCCGCAGTTGCGTAACAGCAGCTTTGGCCAGGCTCAGGGGCAGTCCCAGCCGATGCATGCCGGTGTCGAATTTCAGCCATACCGTCAGGGGCTTATCGGGCCGGGCCTGTGCCACCAGCTCTAATTGCTCGGGCGTGGTTATCATCAGCCACAAATCGTCGGCTACGGCCTGGTCCACCTCATCCTGGGCCTGCGGGCCTTCCAGCAACAGGATCGGGCTGCGGATGCCGGCGGCGCGCAGTTCCTGGGCTTCTTCCACGGCGGCGACGGCAAATGCATCGGCGCTGGCCTCCAGCGCGCGCGCCACGGCCACGGCGCCATGACCGTAGGCGTCGGCTTTTATCACTGCGAGGCTGCGTGCCTTCGGTGCCAGCCCGGCGGCCAGTGCCAGATTGTGACGGATGGCATCCAGGTCGATACGGGCGACGCTGGGACGGGTCATGGGCAGACTCCGTGCGGCGGCGGGCGAGTGCTGTTAGTAAAAGCGTG
This sequence comes from uncultured Gammaproteobacteria bacterium, assembly GCA_963850255.1. Lineage (GTDB taxonomy): Bacteria > Pseudomonadota > Gammaproteobacteria > Steroidobacterales > J054. Next base: position 25,809 of record CAWKLL010000015.1, on the reverse strand, counting down.
GCACATAAACAAAATTACCACGACGAGTGAGCGTCGATTCTATGCGGCCCGTTGGCAACGCACCATGGCTGAGACCGGCCACCCGCGGGGTTGCATCGGGTGAGCCACGCGCAGGGCATAATTCCAGGTCCTGATGGCGCGAACCTCATCGTCCCCACCGACAGCCCGACAGCCCGACAGCCCGACAGCCCGACAGCCCGACAGCCCGACAGCCAAGAGCATGACCGACTCAGCCCAACATCGCTGGATAGCGCACGTCGACCTCGATGCGTTTTTTACCAGCTGCGAACAACGCGACGAGCCGGCTTATCGCGGCCGTCCCGTGGTGGTCGGCGCGCTGCCCGGCCGGCGTGGCGTGGTGGCGGCCGCTTCCTACGAAGCGCGCCGCTTCGGCATTCACTCGGCCATGTCCATCGCCGAGGCTTACCGCCGCTGCCCCGATGCGGTCTATCTGCGCCCCGATCTGGAAAAGTACCGTCGCGTATCGCAGCAGATCTTCGCCTTGCTGGAATCCATTACACCAGCGGTGGAAGCGGCTTCCATTGACGAGGCTTATCTCGATATCAGCGGCCTGGAAAAACTGCATGGGCCCGCCGCGCGAGATTGGCGAGGCCATCAGAGCGCGCGTTTTTGCGGAAACCGGTCTGACCGCCTCCGTCGGCATCGGCCCCAACCGGTTGATAGCCAAACTCGGTTCCGAGTATCGCAAGCCCGACGGGCTCACCGTGGTGACGCCAGAACAGGTGCTGGACTTCCTCGCGCCGATGCCCGTCAGTAACCTGCGCGGCGTCGGCCGCAAAACGCTGCCGCACTTCGAACGGCTGCACATTCACACGGTGGCAGAGCTTCGCAGCGCGCCCATGGCAAAACTCGAGGAAGCACTCGGTCCACGTGCTGCCGCCAGCTTCAAACGGCAGGCCGAGGGAATCGCCGCGGACGAAATCGTGCCGCAACGACAACGCAAGAGCATGTCCAAGGAACGTACTTTCGAGAACGATCTGCGTGACAGCAAGGCACTACAGGATCAGCTGCGCGAACTGGCCGCCGGGGTAGCGAAGCTGGCGCGGCGAGAGCAGCTGGCCGGCCGCGTCGTTACGCTAAAGATTCGCTATACCGGATTCGAAACGCATACACGGCAACGCAAGCTGGCCGCGGCCACCCAGGATGAGCGGGTGCTGATGGAGACTGCCTGGGCGCTTTTTCTGGGTAGCGGCCTGCCCGACAAGGCGGTGCGACTGATCGGCGTCGGGCTGAGCGACTGGGACACGGCACACCCACAGGCTGATCTGTTTGACGCAGCGCCGAATCAAGCCGCCGAAGCCGGTCGTTTGCTCGAGACCATCGACCGGGTCAACGAGCGTTTTGGCTCCGGCAAACTGCAGATCGGCCTGAGCCGCAAGCACCGGGACTAAGTCCCGGTGCGCGACGAATCAGGTTTTCGAAGCCTGGAAGATTGACTCGATGGATGAATCCAGCATGGCATTAAACTCATCATCGGACTGCTGCGCCGATAATCCTTCGCTCAGCGCCCGCGAGAAACTGGCCACCATGCCGTTCTGACGACTAAGACGAGCATTGGCTTCATCGCGCGAGTAGCCACCCGATAAAGCCACCACCTTCAACACATTGGGATGCGCAATACAGTCGGAGTACAAGTTGTTCTTTTCCGGCAGCGTCAGCTTGAGCATCACCAGCTCACCCGCCGGCAATGCATCCAGTTCGGCAATGAATGGCCGCTTTCAGCATATCTTCGGCTGCCGCCTTATCCGGGCAATGAATGTCGACCTCGGGCTCGATGATCGGCACCAGGCCGGCGGCAACGATCTGCCGACCCACCTGAAACTGCTGGGCAACGATGGCTTTGATACCCGATTCGCTGGCCTGCTTGATGACAGACCGCATCTTGGTGCCAAAAATTCCTTTGCCCTTGGCTTTCGCCAGCAAGGCATCCAGGCCAGGCATGGGCTTCATCAACTGAACCCCATCGCTTTCGTCTGCCAGGCCCTTGTCGACCTTCAAAATCGGCACGACGCCTTTTTCGTTCCAAAGGAAATCAGCCGTCGGCCGTCCCTCAATCTCGCGATCCATGGTGTTTTCAAACAGGATGGCGGCCAGGATTCGCTTACCGTTAAAAGCGGGGCTGGTGATAATGCGCGAGCGCATGGCATGCACCAGCGCAAACATTTCATCGTCGTTGGACCATTCGCTGTCGCGGATACTCCATAGAGTCCGAGTGCCTTCGGCGTGCTGCCGCCGCTCTGATCAAGTGCGGCAATAAAGCCGTCGTCATTCTGAAATTTTGCTTTTTGTGCTTCGAAATTGCTCACAGAGCGCCCCAGGTTGTTGAAATCAAGCGATGGATTCTAAACCTGAGCATGCCTGCCCGCCACCTTAATAGCGCCGATGCCGACGAACGTTGCCAGCAAGTATCAACCCCTGGTCGGCTTGAGGGGCTGCGGCAAGGCCAGGCAAACCAGTGCTGGCTTGCCGGCTGTGGCCCGGCAGCCATGAAATTTGATTCTCCGAAAACCGAGAGCACGGCTATCAAGGCCTCGACCGACGCCTACTTCGACACAGTATTCACCGACCTCGGCACTATTCAGCCGGGCGAATCCGGGTTTCACCTGCTCAGTGATGGTATTGAGGCCCTGGCCGCGCGACTGCTCATAGCATCCCGCGTGGAGCGCACGCTGGACGTCCAGTACTACCTGATTACCAATGACCCCATCGGCTTTGCTTTCATCGGCGCACTGTTGCAGGCGGCCGATCGCGGCGTACGAGTCCGCCTGCTGCTGGATGACATTCAAACGCAGGGATATGACGCCGGCATGGCGGCGCTGGACTCACACCCGAATTTCGAGGTGCGGATCTTCAATCCGTTTGCCGGCAGAGGCGTGCGGGCATCAAACTTTGCCGATTTCGGTCGCATCAACCGGCGCATGCACAACAAATCATTCACCGGCGACAACCGGATCACCATTATTGGCGGCAGAAATATTGCAGCCGAGTATTTCTCGGCACGTGAAGATGTCAATTTCGGTGATGTCGATGTTGCGGGCATCGGGCCGGTGGTGACCGACGTATCGACCATGTTCGACAGCTACTGGAATCATCGTTCCGCTTTACCCGTTCCCGCTTTCGCGAAAATGCCTGATGATCCCGCCGCAGCGCTGGTGGAATTGCGCGCGCGGATCGAGGAAAACGTCAATAATCTCAGAAAAACAGCCTACGCAGAGGCATTCAGGGAGTCCGTTGGCAACCTGGAGGCTCTGGGACTCGACGACTACTTCTATGCGCCCTACGAAGTGGTTTATGACTCGCCCGACAAGTCAGACAAAACACTCGCCGCCGACGCCGCCTCAATTGTCACACCCCTGAAGAAATCGATTGATGGCGCCAAAAGCGAACTGATCATTATTTCGCCCTACTTCGTGCCACTGAAATCCGGTATCGAGTACCTTACGGACCTTCAGGCACGCGGCGTGCAGGTGCGGGTGATTACAAATTCGCTGGCCGCTCCGGAAGTATTGGCGCAGGCGCTGATTGAGGCCGCATCGCCCCGGGAGAGCTGCCTAGTCTGAATGATCCAGGAGATGCCGCAGGCGGCGTGGAATCTCGAACTCAGGCAGACCCGCCGCGTTCCAGCTGGCGCGCGCTTTGCTCATGATCGCCCGATCGGGCAGCGAGGTCGGCCCGGTGTCGAGACTTCGCGTTGCATCAATAATAATTTTGCCGCCCAGCTTGCGGCCCTGCGCATTGGGCGTAACGGCATGATCCATGGGCATCGGTATGTCGCCGATAACGGTGGTGTCGCGTTGCGGGTCATAGTGGGAACTCATCACCCAATCGATATCCGTCTGATCGCGCGGATCAATGTCTTCGTCAACAATGGTGATGCGTTTTAGCAGAGTGTTCTCAGCAATGATTTTGCCAACACGCAGGGCATGTCCGGGCTCAACGGTTTTCATAGCAACGACAATATGCGATGCGCCACCGCCATACATCAGATCAATGTGTGCATCACAGACCGTCTGTTCATCAAACCGGTTGCGCAGCATGTGGATTATCAGCGGTGCGTTGGACAGACTTTGCAGCACCGTGCTCTCCGAAGGCGGCATCTGGCTACTGAGCCCATAGTAGATGGCATTGTTGCGATGCGTAATCGCTGTAATCCGCACCACCGGCTTGGGTGCCGCATTGCTCATGTAGCCCGCCGACTCGCCAAACGGTCCTTCCATTTCCATCGCGCCGGGAATCACCTCACCTTCGATAATCATTTCCGCATGGGCGGGAACCTGCAGATCAGAGGTCTTGGCGCGCACCGTTTCGATCGCAGCGCCCTTCAGGCCACCGGCGATCGTAATCTCATCAACGCCGAGTGGCAGATTGGCCACGCTGGCAAGATGCACAGCGGGTTCGGCACCAACAACCCAGGCAATAGGTGCCGCCTGCCCGCGCTCAAGCCAGGTTTGCGCGTAGGTATGGCCCTGTCGGCCAGGGTTCAGATTAGCAATCACGCTGTGTTCGTCGCGCACCTGGGTGCGATACACGCCCATGTTTTGCGCGCCCGTTTCCGAGTGCCCGGTGACAGTGATCGTCGTGATGTAAGGACCAGCATCCTTGCCCGGTGTCCATGTCGGGATCGGCAGATCAGATAGCGCTGCCTCGGCCCCAAGCAGGACATTTTCCTGGCAGGGCGCGGCGTCTGCTTTGCACCGCTTCGAAGCGGGTTTTGCAAAGCATGCAGCCACTTAGCATTCAATGCATCAGGAGTGGTCTGCAAGGCCAGCGCGTAAGTATCCACGGATGCACCCAGGGCGCCGATGACCAGCGGAAATCTTGCGCCCGTAACATTTTCAAACAAAAGCCCGAAGCGCTGCTCCATGGGTAAGGCGTGAAACATCCACTTGGCAATACTGGCGGGTTCCCAAGCTGGATCGACGGAGGCAGTAATTCTGCGCAGCAATTGCCGCTGTTCTGCTGCGTCGAGAAAGTCGCGAAAACTGCTGTATGCCATGCTTTGTTTAGCTCCCTTTGCCGCCTGCCAAGCAAAACCCTGGTTCAGACAATACGCAATGCTGGCATGCTTTCGTACTTTGGCTTGAATTGAATCGACCCAGGCAAGCAACTGTTTTCATGTGGATTTCTACTGCATCTATGCGCAAAGCAGTAAGCTGCGAAACCGAGTATAGGCGGGACGATCATTGAGTAGGTCGTTACTTTATGCGCGGAGCGCGCGAATTAGTCCTGAAGACAGCCGCCTGGCAAATAATATGAGACCACGGCCGACTACGTAGCGGCGATTGCGCAGCTGCTAGCCGAGGACAAAATGATGGGCCGCGAGTCGCTGCCGTTTGATACCGGGGACGGCCGCGGCACCAAGGTCCTGCTCAGCATCAACGTGCCAAATTGTGACGGCAATCTGCGCGGTTTTCGTGTCGTCGCCCTGGGCTCGCTGTCGAGTCCTGTCGGTTTTACGCTCCAGGCCGACGACGGCATGACGCGCACCTATGCCCGCAATGATATGCCCAACGTCAACCCGGGCGGCTGCGATTCGGCGCTGGAGGAGACGCTGACCGATGTGGATGCGTTCTATAACGGCTTCGGCTCGATTACGCCGCTTGATGAGAGCCTGGGTGTCAGTGACCCAACGCTGGCTGATTTCGAGTTACTGGAGTCCCTGGAGTACGGGGAACAGGCTGCGGGCGCATCGCCCCTGCCCGGCGGCGGTGCCGGCGGACCATTCATCGGCCTTCTCGCACTGATTGCCATCATTTGTCGGCGTCAGCTTCGACGAACCTCCGTCGCCGACCATGACCGCTCCCGAAGCCTGCGTCGTTTGCGGATGTAGCGAGCGTCGATATTCGGCCTACAAATGCCTCAACAGCTGCAGGCTTTTGTCGATCAATTCCAAACGCGGGGAGCGTACCGGAAATGTTGCATAAGCCTGCCGCTCAAACACTGGCGCATCTTCGACCTCATAGAGCAAACTGAACTCTAGTTCCTTCGTAACCATGCGACGTGGAAGATACGCACTTCCACCGATAACACTAATGTACTCGAGCGCCATCTTGCCGTGCGACACGCGGGTCATTGATTCCGGCGCATCCGGGAAGGCACGCCGATGGTCAAGCGCGTGGGACAGTCCCCAGTCAACATAGACATAGTCGCTTCGCCCGAGAGCCTGCTCGACGGTCTGACCAGCCACACTGGCTACACAAATCATTTCGAGCTTGGCGAGCTCATGAATCTGCATAATGTCGAGTTGCGCCGGTTCCAGCATGATGGCGACGTCCAAGGTTCCGTCGATAAGCCGGCGAGTCAGTATGTCAGGCGTCTGAGCTTCCGCAATGATCGCCATGTCCTCGTAGTTCCGACGCAGATCATGCAGCCATCTCTGCAACAGTACATCCCATAGCCTGAGACTGCCGCCAATCACTAGCTGAACGCTGGAACGCGCCAGCGACACGTCCTGCCGCGCGACACGCCAAGCTGCTATCTGCCGTTCGGCATGCCGAATCAACCGGCTACCCTCGGGCGTCAGTCGCATCTCCCGACGCGAGCGCTCAAACAAGGTGGCGTCCAACTGGCGCTCCAGCGACTTGAGCCGACTGCTAACGGCTGCCTGGGTGAGGCTCAGCGCCTCCGCCGCGCGACCGAAATGGCGCGTACGGTTTAGTTCCAGGAAGGTTCTCAGCAACTCAAGGTCCATACTTACTTATAAATTTTTTTTATCTAAATAGCAATTTTTTTTAGTTGGATTTATCGTTGGGGACGCCCTACCGTGACCCTATCCCGCCAGCCTTGCCTGGCGAGAGTTGGCTAATTCAACTAAGGAGATTGTCATGATTGGGATCAGGAAGAGCCTAAATACCGCGCTGGGCGTTGGCTTACTGGCGCTGCTGGCGCTGGGCGCCTCGGCGCAGAATGAACTTCGCGACAACCTGTTTGCGCAAACTGACGAAGCGCTGAAGGCCGCCAATGAGGCGCGTGCGAACGTGCTGGCGCCAGGTAATTATGCGGATGCCGCCGAGCACTATCGCGACGCGGAGAAGAAGCTCGAGCGTGGCGGCAGCCTGGAGAGCATCAAGGACGACCTGGCAGAGGCCGCAAAGTCATTGCGCAAGGCGGTAGAAGCAACACGTCTCGCCAACATTACGCTGACGTCGGCGATCCAGGCCCGCAACGACGCCGAGGAGGCAGCTGCCGCGCGATTCGCAATGGACGAATGGCGAGATGCGGAGGAAAAGTTCGCGTCGGCTGCCATGCGACTCGAAGACGGTAACGTCAACTCGGCCCGCAAGCGTTCGGCCGCGGCCGAGAAGCTTTACCGGACCGCCGAGCTGGTGGCGATCAAAGCCAATTATCTTGATGAAACACGGCGCCTGATTGCGCAGGCCAAGGATGACCGCGTAGGACGCATTGCACCGCTTACGCTCGCTAAAGCCGAGTCGCTGCTCGCCAAAGCAGAAAGCACGCTGGACCAGAACCGTTACGATACGGATGAGCCGCGAAGCATTGCCAGGCAGGCGAAATACGAGGCGAACCACGCGATATACCTCGCGCGCACACTCAAACCTGTCAAGGACGGCGACGTGACGCTGGAGAGTTTTGCACTTGCCGGTGAAAAGCCGATAAAGAAGATCTCGACTACGCTCGACCTCGTCGCCGAGCTCGACCAGGGTTTCGATGGCCCCGTTAAGATAATCAACCAGAAGATCGAAGCACTGCAAAAAGACACTTATGAGCTGAGCGAGCGTCGTGCCCAGATCCTGGATCTCGAGAGTGAGATCCAGCGTCTCGAGAGCCAGCTGGGCACGCAATCGCAGCGCCTGGCACTGCAGGAGCAACGGCGCAATCGAGTCCGCGAGGTATCAACAAAATTCGGCCCGGACGAGGCACAGGTATTAACACAGGGTCAGAACGTGCTGATTCGCCCGGTAGGATTGGTATTCCCCTCGGGCAGCGCGCAGATCGAGACCCGATACTTCGCACTGTTGCGCAAGGTACAGGACGCTATACGCGTATTTCCGAACAGCAATATTGTTGTTGAAGGCCATACGGACTCATTCGGTGGCGACGAGATCAACCTGAAGCTGTCGAAGGATCGCGCGAAAGCTGTGCGCGAGTACTTGCTGGCGAACATGCCGGAACTTTCTAAGGACGACATTGAGGCGGTCGGCCTGGGTGAGTCACGGCCGGTGGCCAACAACGAAACGGTTGAGGGTCGGGCGAAGAATCGCCGAATAGACCTGGTAATCCGACCCAAGCCTGCTACTGCTCAGTAGGATTGATCATTGGGGCCCGACATTGCTTTTTATGTCGGGCCCTTTCTTTACCAATACAGCGATCGCGGGCTAGTGGTGAGCAAGCAAAAGAAAAAGCATTCACGAAAGGTGACGACAAGCAAAAGCAAATCCCACCTGGCCTCGCAAAAGGCCCTCTGTCTGCGCAAAGCTACAGTCAAAGTCGCCGAGAATCGCGCGAAACTTTCCGGCATCAGGGCGCTCGTCGCACAACGCTTCGATCATTGCGATGACAACGCTAGCCGAACATTAAGTAAGGCATTGGATCTGGCTGAAGCAAACCTGGTCGTGGCAGAAGTCTGGGTCGAACGGCTACAGATTACGGATGAAAAGTCATGGGTAGAGATCAGGGACGGACTGGACGATGCCTGGGAAGACTTCTCGCAGGCTCTGAAAAAGATTGTCGTTCGCCTATAAATCGGAGTGGAACGTTATGCGGCGCTTCAAACTCGATGTATCTCACGACGATCAAAGAAACCACGAGCGGATGCCAGGCATGCTGATGCAGCATGGGGCTGGAGGGCGGGGGCTTCGTGCAGGCTGCTACCTTCTACTGGTATTACTACAGGCCCTGTCCGTCGCCAGCGCGGACAGCAACCAGAACGGCGCGTGGCTCGGCGCAGCCCTGAACGGCAAGTTGGGCGAGAGCAGCAGTTCACGCTGGGGATGGTCGCTCGATTCACAGTATCGGTTTCAGAATGCCAGTGTTGACGTCACAACCATTCTCGTCAGGCCGGCTATCGGCTACACCGTAAATCCGCAACTGAGTCTGCGGGCAGGCTATGGATGGTTCGCCACGGACGCCGCTGGCATTGAGCGTATTGATGAACATCGCCTGTGGCAGGACCTGGTCTGGCGGCCTGCCCTGGATAGTGCTCTGCGTGTGGGCCTTCGCACCCGCATGGAACAGCGCTGGCTCGACGGTGGCAACGACGCTGGCTGGCGCTTTCGCCAGCTGGTACGACTCGACTGGCCGATCTCGGCCGACGGCAAAGTGGCGCTGCTAGCCGCCAACGAGGTCCTGATTGCGCTGAACGATACCGACTGGGGTGAGCGCTCCGGGCTCGACCAGAATCGTGTTTTTCTGGGCTTCTCGATTCGAGTTGCCCCGCGCAGCTATGTCGACTTGGCCTACCTGAACCTGTATATCGATCGGCCGCTGGTCGAGGATGTGGTTACCCACCTGCTGTTCGCGGCATTGCGCGTGAGTTTCTGAGCCTTAGGCGATGGTCGACGGAGCGGATACCGGGTTCACCGGTGCCGGCAATTAACCTGGATATGGAAGCCATTTTGGCGTTGCCGGACTTCGAGCCACCCTTGGCACGGACTCCAAGCAACCCCTGAGCAAGCGCCGACCGGGGATCAGGCCGGTGCGGACAATTGGCCGGCTACAGCTTGTTGCCGACCTCCCGCAGTGGTGACTGTGTCGAAGCCTCGCCGTGTGCCGCAATCAAGGGGACCGTGGGAAACACCCAGTTGCCGGATTCACGACGACGGGGACTGGGCAGCACACTGAAATCCTTGCCGGGATAACCCGCGGCGATAGCCTCGGTATCGATTCTCCAGCCCAGGGCTTCCCATTCCTTCAGCTTCTTACGATAAGTGAGCTGAATCTTGTCGGCTTTTACGGTCAGGTCGGAGGTTGTACCCTCGCGGCCAATGATCGGCTCGATATTTTCTGCAATCACCCGGTCTTCTTCAGCAATTTTCATATTTCGATTGTTGGCCATGCGATCGAAAATCGCGCTGGTGAAGAAATCCCTGGAATTAACCAGGAAGGTTCGCACGTTGTATTCGTCGATGGGTGCTTCGAACGCATACTGGTAGGTCTTCATTTTCGGGCCGATAAAGATCCTGGTCAGAAACTGCGCCGGGCCATAGAAAGTCGTACCAGCTGTCGTCGACGTTTTCGTACCCTGATCGGCGAACCGCCAGATGCCCTTGGGACTGGTGAAAGTCATCTCCGCGCCAGCGCCCCAGGCATGTTCCTCAATCTCGTAGTCGGGCACGTGGTAATCAGGATCTTCGCCGCGTCTGCCGACCAGGTGCACAAATTCCGGGTGAGAAAAATCCAGGGCATTTTCAACCACGCGCCGGTAATTGGCTTTCCATTGATACGATGCCACCGTCGAGCGCCAGCCGGGCTGACCCCATTGCTCCACTTCCATCAGGGGTGGTCGCTCCTCTTCGGGCAGATCACCCAGAAAAACAAACACGATCCCGTAACGTTCCTGCACCGGATAGGCATCGACCTGTGCACGCGGCATATTCAACGAGTCGCAACGGCCTAAAGACGGAATATGCTCACACTGCCCGTCACCGTTGTACTCCCAGCCGTGATAAGGGCAGACCAGGCGGCCATTCTTGGTCCAGCCGTTGGCCAGGGAAGCGCAACGATGCACGCAGACATTGGACAAGCAATGCGCCTGCCCCTGGTCATCGCGAAAGAGCACCAGGTTATGGCCCAGCAGGCGGCATTTCAGTGGCTTCGAGCCAAGATCGGCGGCCAGTTCCGCCGGATACCAGAAGTTGATAAACATCAGACTACTTCGCTGCTAAAAAAACATTCGTTGATTGAACTACCTGCTTCGTGCTGCTGATTGAAACCTGATCATAAGAAACAAGGGCCATCACGTCGACACCATATAGGCGAGCGACCTGCTGCATCCCCTCAAATCCTTTGCTGGAGCGCAAATAGGTTTCCGGTATAACCTCGATATGCTCAATATAGTCGCGATCGATGAACGCTGCCTTCACCTGATTCAATAACTCAGACTTCGTGACTTCAGAGATTCCAGAGTTGGACGGATTCGCCGCTGGAACGAAAGCGATACCGGCCCGCAACGGTAGATCAAGTCGTGGAATTTCATCCTGTTGTGGTGGCGGAACCTCGCCTTTGGGGTACAAGTAGTCAACGAGGCTACTGGAAACGCCGTCTCTCACGCCAGGAGGCGAAGCTGCTTGCCAAAACGAGGTGCATCCTGGCAGCACGGTGCAAGCGAAAAGAACCATGACTCCAGCCAGTTTTTTGCGCATTGTATAAAGCCAGCGTTACAGGGCGTCTAACAATACACCGCTGTGGCGTTCTTCCGTCGAATTTTTCAGGGTATTACGTCGGCAATCGCTGCTGGTTATTGACTGGGTCGCAGGAGACTATTGTTCCGCTCGACGGCACGTTAACTCCATCCCCTGAAGTCGATGTAGCAAGACCCTCCCCCTGGGTAAACGACGAGTAGCTGCTGATCCAACAGGCAGCTGAGCCCCGCTACGGCGGGGCTTTTTTTCGGCCAGGCCGCAGGAACCCTGGCGTTGGGCCACCAGAGGCGCATCTGAAACTTTCTCGGCGCCCGGACAGAGGGCCTTGGCCGACCAGCCACACCCGCACAGCTTGAGGCAGTCGATAGACGGGTCGCCGTCCGAATAGGCCATTCATTAACGACACAATGAGCCACGATAATAACGACGGCGCCCCAAAACGCGCAGGCGACTGTAATATATTGTTGCTATCCGAGGCTTCTACTTCCGGGAGAACCGCTTGACTGACCCAGTGACAGCCCCCGTTCGATTGCCACGGCAGACCAAAGGCAAGCGACCGAACTTTTTCGACGATCCGGCAACGGACCAGGTGATGACTTTCGTCCTCGAACTGGCGACGGAAGTGGCGGCGATGCGCGAGCGTCTGGATACCGTGGAGTGCCTGCTCGACGAGCACGGCAGCGTGACCCGTGAGGCAATCGAGGCCTACGAACCGCCGCCCGAAGTCGAGGCGCGGCGCAGTGCGTGGCTTACCGAGTACTTCGGGCGCGTCCTGCGTATGCATCCGGCCAAGTAAGCAAGCCATGCATCACCAGCACACGACGGAGACAGGCTGATGGCCGCTGACCCGAAGGAATTCTCGGTGCCCGACATCGAAGCACTCTATCGGCCGACGCACGACGAGCGTGCGCGCCAGCGTGCCGTGAGCATGCTGCGCAAATACGCAATCATAGATATGCGCCTCGCCATGCAGGAAGACTACGAGAACCGGGTTCAGCCCGATCTTGAGCGCAAGGGCGAGAAGCCCCGGGACTGGCATGCCATTGAAGTGGCGATGAGCACGCGGGCGTCGTATCGCTTCTACAGTGCGATGCGATACAACGCACAGGAGATGTGCTACCTGTCAGCACAGCCCGCCATCGAGCGCGCGCTGCCGGAGATGATAGATCTTGCTCGCGATCTCGCTACCAGCAATCCCGCGGGCGGCACCCTGACTCTCGATCGCAATCTGGAGTTACCGAAACACACCCAGGCGCTGGACGTCCATCTCACGCCGGGCTGGGTGTACGCGGAACATGCCGACGACGACGTGGCCCAAGGTGCACTGGTATCCTTCGGTGGCAAGGTTTTTACCGGCCAGCATGCCTATCGGAAAAACCGCGGTGCTGTTGCCGAGTCCATTGCGCACTGGATCGAAAGGCAATATCCCCAGCTCAAACCCCGGCGCATCCTCGACATCGGCACGACCTCGGGCAACAACCTGCTGCCCTATCTCGACACATACCCGGCGGCAGAGGCGCATGGCATCGATGTATCCGCACCGGTATTACGCTACGGTCATGCGCTGGCCCAGCATGAGGGCAAGCCGGCGCACTTCAGTCAGCAGAATGCGGAACAGACGAATTTCCCGGACGGCCACTTCGATCTGATCGTCTCGAGCTTCTTCTTCCATGAAATCCCGCTGCGCAGCGCGCGCAAAATCCTCGCTGAATGCCGACGGCTGCTGCGCCCGGGCGGGCTGATGGTACATATGGAGTTGCCCGATGAGGCCTCGGCCAGTGACTACGGGAATTTCTTCTGGAACTGGGATACTCGCAACAACAACGAACCCTGGTACACGGCCTATCGCGAGCAAGATCCGATGGCCCTGTGCACCGGCGCAGGCTTCGAAGCTGACCATTGCTTCAAGCGACTGATTCCGGACCTGCGTGCTTTTGGGCCGGAGGAATATGAGCAGTTCCTGCGCGGCGAACTGGATGCGCCGCCGCATGGCGCGGGCGGCTGGTTCGTATTCGGGGCGCAGAAGAACTGATGCTTGAATGGCATCTCTCGGCCGACGGCAAGGTGGCGCTGCCAGGCGCCAACGAGGTTCTGATTGCGCTGAACGATACCGACTGGGGCGAGCGCTCGGGGCTCGACCAGAATCGTCTTTTTCTTGGCTTCGCATTTCGTGTTGCCCCCCGCAGCTATGTCGATTTGGCCTACCTGAACCTGTACGTCGATCGGCCACTGGTCGAGGATGTCGTTAATCATCTGCTGTTCGCGCAATTACGCATGAGTTTCTGAGCGCGCGAGCAGGCAGTGCATAACGAACGCGGCTTAACATGAACCGATCGGTGAGCCGAGCGATCATTGTTGGCTGAACCTGGGCAACCAGGTAAGTTGCACCAACCGGCTCGCTGTTTTCGGTAATATCGCGAAGAGATTTGGAGCCAAGCGCCGAGATGCAAAAGTCCGAACCAACACTGCTCGATTCGTTAAGTGAGTTCATCCGGCTGGAATCAGCCGGCGGTATCCTGCTCCTGTTCGCGACTATCACCGCGCTCGTCGTCGCGAATTCGCCATTGTCCTACCTCTACGATTCTTTCCTGAACGTGACGATCAGTGTCCAGATCGAAGATTTCAAGATACGCAAACCGCTGCTCCTGTGGGTAAACGACGGCTGGATGGCGGTGTTTTTCTTCCTTATCGGACTCGAAATCAAGCGCGAAGTGGTCGCCGGGGAACTGAGTTCATTTTCTCAGATCGTTCTGCCCGGGCTCGGGGCGATAGGCGGCATGCTGGTACCGGCGCTGATCTATGTGGCGATGAACTGGGGCGACCAGGCCGCGCTGAACGGCTGGGCGATTCCCGTAGCGACTGATATCGCTTTCGCGCTGGCGCTGCTGGGCATGTTCGGCGCGCGGGTACCGACCGCGCTCAAGATTTTCCTGCTTACGCTGGCAATTTTCGATGACCTGGCGGCCATCGTTATTATCGCAATCTTCTACTCGGCCGACCTGTCCATAGGACCGCTGATTTTCGGCATTGTCGCGCTAACTATCGCGGTCATCATGAACCGACGGGGTGTTACGCGAAAGTCGGGGTATCTGCTGCTGGGCCTGGTCCTGTGGATAGCGGTACTGAAGTCGGGCGTACACGCCACGCTGGCCGGCGTGCTGATCGCATTCTGCGTGCCGATGCGTGATGAGCAGGGCGGCTCGCCGCTGCGCGAGCTGGAGCATGACCTGCACGCGCCGGTCGCGTTTGTAATCCTGCCGATGTTTGCCTTTGCGAACGCCGGCTTGTCGCTGAAAGGCCTGTCTCTGTCAGACATCACCCAGCCTGTGACCTTGGGCATCGAACTCGGCCTGCTAATCGGCAAGCCGGTCGGCATTCTGGGCGCCGTCGGGCTGGCGGTTGGTCTTGGCTTGGCGAAATTGCCCAAAGGCACAAGCTGGGCGCAGCTGCTGGGCGTTTCCTTTGCCTGCGGCATCGGCTTCACCATGAGCCTGTTCATCTCCGGCCTGGCCTTCGAGCGGACCGGAATAAACACGATGAGTGACGATCGGCTGGGCATCCTGGTCGGCTCGCTGTTGTCGGCGATTTTTGCCTGGATATTCCTGAACTTCAGCCTGCCCCGATCAAGCGCGGGAGATCCGGTCCCGGAAAATTCCGCATAGTTCGACAGTGAACGCCGTCGCCTGCGGCGAGCTGACCCGTCTTCCCGCTAATTTTTGCCGAACCTGGCGGTTAGTCGCGCCCAAAGCGGCGCGATCAGCTTCGTTCCCGGCGCGATCAGCAGCAAGCCCAGCCCCAGGCCGAAAACGCCGTCGAGCGCTGCTCGTGTTATCCACTCAACCGCGCCTGGCGCCCAGCCGATGGCCTGGGCGGCGGCCATTGCACTGTCTTCAATCAGGTGACCAAGCCAGCCCCAGCCCAGCGCCTCGAGCCCGTGCACGACAATCGAACCGCCGACCCAGAGCATTGCAGCAGTGCCGACGGCTGAAAGTAGCGTCAGGAATTTCGGCATCGCCCGGACGATCCCCCGTCCGAGAGCCCGGGTGGCGGCGAGACGTCCCCGTTCGTGCATGTGCAGGCCGACATCGTCCGCTTTCACAATCAATGCTACGCCACCATAGACAAGGCCGGTAATCGCGACACCCACGGCGGCCAGCGTAATGGCCTCGGCAACAATCCCGCTGCTGGGAATCGCCGCCAGCGCGATGGTCATGATCTCGGCCGACAAGATGAAGTCAGTCTTGATCGCACCGGCAACGCGCTCGCGCTCCAGGTGCGCCGGGTCGTCATGTTCGTCGATCGCTTCCTCGGCATGGGGACTGCCATGCGCGAACAGGTGCCAGACTTTCTCGGCACCCTCGAAGCACAGATAGGCGCCGCCCATCATCAGCAGCGGGGTAATCAGGAATGGCGCGAAACTACTTAGAATAAGTGCAGCGGGCAGCAGAATGAACAGCTTGTTGCGCAATGAGCCGAGCGCAATCTGGCCGATGATCGGCAACTCGCGATCCGCCGAGAAACCGGTGACATAGCGCGGCGTAACCGCAGCATCATCGATAACAACTCCGGCTGCCTTGGAGCCGGCTTTCATTGCCTGCCCGGCTACGTCGTCGACTGTGGACGCGGCTACCTTGGCGATAGTGGCGACATCGTCAAGCAGGGCCAGTAAACCGCTCAAATCCGAACTCCGATTACGATTCAGGCGCCAGTCTACGCAGGCCGGAAAAATAAATCCGGCACCTTTAACAGGCACCTTTTTCAGTGATAGCTGCGCGAGGGGCCCGATCTCGACACTTAGCGCTGACGTCTCATATCGGATAGTCTGCTGATACCATTTTTCTTAAACAAGCCACCGGATTGTGCCCATGCCAGCCTTCTTGATCGCAGATATCGATGTTCGCGACGACGACGCCTACCGGGCTTACCGGGAGGCGAACCCGGAAATCGTCAGAAAATTCGGCGGTCGCTACATCGCGCTCGGCGGCGAGGTCCGGGTCATCGAGGGCGACTGGCAACCGCGGCGAACCGTCATTATCGAGTTCCCCGACATGGATGCGATCAGTCGCTTCTACGACTCACCCGAGTACGAGCGCCTGCGACCGATTCGCTGGAAAAGCGCGGATTCGCGGCTCGTCGCTATCGAGACCCTGGACGAACCGACCGATACACCGTAATCGCGACAGCGGGTCGAAAATAGACCCGGCACCTTTGTCGGGCGGCGGCTACCCGGTAGCCTGAGCGGGCGAATCCGCTGCGTGGGAAAAGGCGGTGCTTGCGCGCAAGAGCGGGCCGATACCGGCTAGACTAAGCTGCTGAATTAGCGACAAATAAGTCCGGAGCCTGCCCATGCTCATCATCTCCCAGGAACGCTGGCATACCGACTCAGTCGGCAGCCTCGAGACCGTCGTTCAAGCCGGCCTGACCGAAATCGTGCTGGTGCCCGATGCCCTGCTCATGCTCCTGCCGCTGGGCGAAGGCAGCTGGGGCAAACTGCGTTCGGAAACAGACGTCGTCGCCGAGCTCGGCGCGCTGGCGAAAAAGTTCGAGATCTACCTGGCCGGCGCCGCGCCCGTGATCGCAGAACACTCCGGACAACCGCAGACCATGGGTTTCCTGATCGGGCCCGACGGCAAGCCGCTGTCGCGCACGGCGAAAATTTCTCCCGATTTCCTCGATGGCTTCAGCGACTCGACCTGCGAACTGGGCAAGCCGGCAGATCTTCCCGTGGTGGATACGCCCCTGGGCCGGATCGGCATGCTGGTGAACGAGGACATCCTGTTCTCGCACTATGCCCGGGTACTCACCTACAACGGCGCGGAAGTGATCCTGAACCCGAGCCGCGAGAAGCTGGACTATATGTACGAGAGCCGGCAGCGCTCGCGCGCTACCCGCGCCTATGAAAACTCTGCCTACATTGCCGTGTCCACGCCCCGCCAGGTGGAAAAGGCCAGCCTGCTGACCAACGTGCCCACGGCTTCAGCCTTGTATTGCTTCGACGATCATCACTTCGAACGGGCCGAGCGGGAAGAAAGCTTCCTGGCACCGGTGCTCGACATCAACTACCTGCGCGGCAAGCGCGGCAACCCGTTTTTCAATCAGCCGGTCTTCCTGCGCACCGCGCTGTACCGGCAGGGTATCGAGGAACTGGCTGCCAGGCAGAAGTCGACGCCACTGCCCGGCTCGCGTGCGGAGTGGATCCGCGAGGCGCAGGAACGCATTGGCGAGCAGGCCAGCAGCAACGCACAGGCGCTGCCGAAGGACGCGGTGGAGCAGTACGGCGCAATCCTGGTGCAGAACGAGTTCCGCGTTATTCAGAAGACCACCACCGACCCGGCCCGGATCATCCAGCAGAACCTGAGCGAAGCCATTGGCCTGGCGGCGAGAAACGCCGCCGACCCCAACATCCGGCTGGTCTGTTTCCCGGAGTTCTTCATGACGGGTTCGGGCGGCTCGGGTTTCCGCACGCCGGGCACGCTGGAGCGCATCGCGATCACCTATCCAGGCCCGGAAATGGATCAGCTCAGCGAATTCGCGATGCAGAAGAAAGTCTACGTGGCCGGATCTTCATTCGAGAAAGATCCGAAGTTCCCGGGACGCGTGTTCAACTCGGCCTTCATCCTCAATGACTCGGGCGACCTGATCCATCGCTATCGCAAAATTCACTGCGCCGACATCTGGGGCGCGCTGCCAGACACCACCCCCGGCTCCGTGTATTCGGAGTACCTGGACGTGTACGGCTACGATTACCTGTTCCCGATCACGGACACACCGCTCGGTCGGCTGGCCACCATAGTCTGCTTCGATCACACCGTGCCCGAGACCCTGCGCATGCTCGCGCAGCGCGGCGCCGAGGTCATCATCCACAACACCTCCGATCCGCACGGTGCCGGCCGTCGCGCCTGGGAGGAATGCCGCATGACCCGGGCCTTCGACAACTCGACCTACTTACTGGCGCCGCGACCGGGTGGCGAGTACTTCGATCCGGAAGCGACCCATCCCGGCACCTTCCTGCGCGGCTACACGCGGATAATCGGCTACGACGGGCGCCTGTTCGGCGAGGCCGACACTTCCGGCAAAGTCGGCTTCAACGTACAGATCGACCTCGCCGCACTGCGCCGCCACCGGGCCAATACCGCGGCCAATATGCTCATCTGGGACGACCCGCGCGCTTACGCACATATATACGGGCAGGGTTACGGTCTGCCCAATGACCTGTGGGCAGGTGACCCGCGCGAGAATCCCTACATCGGCTTCCGGCAGATGCTCAAGGTGCTGGAGCGCTATTACGACGACGGCACCTATCTGAAACCCGGGACCGTTTTGACGGATAAGCGAGCGGACTCCGCAACGAAGATGGACAGCGAATTCGTGCGCATGGGATGAGCGACGACGTCACCAAGGCCGAGGTCTTTGAAGCGCCGGGTTTCGCGGTCAAGTTCCTCAACGGCTTCTCGCAGGCCGTGGAGTACGTGAAGTTCATCTCTTATGAGCTGTTCGTCCTGTTCTTCTACAGCCAGGTCCTTGGCCTGCCGGGTACGCTGACCGGCCTCGCGATCCTGCTCAGTATGATCGTGGATGCGATCACCGATCCGGTGGTCGGCAGCTGGTCCGACAGCATTCGCTCGCGGCTGGGGCGCCGGCACATGCCGATGCTGGCCGCGGTGCTGCCGGTGGGCTTTTTCTTCTACCTGCTGTTCGCCCCGCCGGCGGGCCTGGGGCAGTGGGGCCTGTTCGCCTGGCTGACGGGCATATCCATCTGCCTGCGCACCGCGTTCACCTTCTTCGCCGCACCGGCCAGTGCGATGGCCGCCGAGATCTCACCGTACCCGGCCGACCGCGCGGAGATGGGTATCTACCGCCAGGCAATCTCCGCAGTCGTGCAGTTCGTCCTGCTGGCTTTGCCTTCGACCTGTTCTTTGCGGCCAGCGAGCAGTTCCCCAATGGCCAGGAGAACCCGGACGCCTACCCCGGTTTCGGCATGGCCGGCGCCGCCACCCTGATGTTCTTCATGATGGTGGCCTTCGGCGGCACCTGGAAACATATCCTGCGCTTCGAACAACGCCTGGGCGAGGCGGTCCGCGAGCCGTTCTCGTTTACCCGCGCCGTCCGCGGCTGGGTTGACGCCGTGGGCGGCTCACGAAATTTCCGCGCCATCTTCTTCGGCCTGCTGGTCGCCTCGACCGTCGGCTCCTGCTACCGGTCACTCAGTCTGTATTTCGGCACCTACCTGTGGGAACTGGAACCGGACCAGATCAAGGTGTGGCAGCAGGTTGTCCTGGTGGGCATGTTCACCATGGCCGTGGCCGCGCGCTTCATCGTGACGCGCACCGAGCCCAAGTACGTTTACCTGACGGGCTACTGCCTGCTGTTCAGCGCCTACGCGCTGCCACCGGCGCTGACCCTGCTCGGCGTGCTGCCGGCTGCAGGTACCGCGCCGCTGGCTTACATCCTTTACGGCTTCAACGCGATGGCCGGCGCCGGCGCCGGCCTGATCATGATCTGCTCGCTAATCCTGTTTGCCGAGGCCGCGGACGAGTTTTTCTTCGTCAACGCGGTTTCCCGCACCGGCATGCTGTTCGGCCTGATCACCTTCGGCAACAAGGCCGCCAGCGGGACCGGCAAGCTGATCGCCGGCTGGCTGACCGATGCGGTCGGTTTTCCCAGCCTTGAGAATATCGATGCGCTAACGCCGGAGATCCTCTTCAACCTGGCCCTGTGCGGTCACCACCATTACCGTCGTGATGGGCGTGGCCGGCTTCGCGATACTGCAGACCTACCAGCTGTCGCGGGCGCGACACCAGGAAATACTGGAAGGTATCCGCCGCCTGAGCGCGCAGGCGGCGAACGGCTGAGGTCAGTCCTCGTCGCTGTCTGCGCCCGGCTTTAACCGTGCCGTACGACGGAGTTCGGCGTCGAGCTCGCCGCCGAGAAACGCAGCGATATCCGGATAGACCGCGTCGATATCCTCGACATACGGGTAATGACCGAGACCTCTATATTTGCGAATCGTTGATGGTGCACCCGTTATCCAGTGTTCCATGACGTCCGCCTCGAGGTGCATGACCACGGGATTGTCCTTGCCCCACATGATCAGTGTCGGGGCCTGGATCTGGGACAGCAGCGTCTTGGGGTCGCCCGTGCTGAACCGGTATCTCTTCTGCTCCTCGGTGGCCCCCGCACGACGATTAAAGTCATAGACCTGGTCAAGCCACCAGTCCGGGGCCGTGTGCGGCGGGATGAAATTTTCGGTGGAAGCGAGTTCCCAGAAAGCCCGCGGCTTCACCGGCATTGTTTCCCACTGCGCGAACTTCAAGCGCTGGCGCAGCGGGTCGGTGCGCGGTGTGCGCGGCATACCCGCCGAGTTGATCAGGATCAGCCGTTGCACGCGCTCGGGATGGCGTGCGGCGTAACGGAAGGCGACGCTGCCGCCGCTGGACGTTCCGACCACAGCGAAGCTGTCCAGCTCAAGCGCATCAACAAAGCCGACAAGAATTTCATAGTTGCGCTCGATCAGATGGAACTTCTCGGGCGGTGTCGGCTTGGTCTCCGAGCCGCTCAGCCCATAGTTCGGGAAGTCGAAGCGAACCGTACGGTAGCGTTTATTCAGCCTGGACGTAACGCCTTCCCAGCTCTGCAGGCCGTTGTAGGAGGCGTGCAGAAACACCACGACCGGACCTGAGCCCTGGTCGACGTAGTGCAGGTCCACACCGTCGACGTCTATATAGCGCGAGTCCGGCAGAGCGTACTTCGCGCGCAGCTGGTCGAGGGTCAGCGTCGGTACAGCGGGCGCCTGCTCGCTGGTCGTCACGCCATGGGCGCCGCCTAGCGCGACTGGCGTGTGTATGGCCAATGTCAGTGCGACAGCGATACCGGCAATGCAAAGGTATTGTTTTGACGGCACTCTCTTTCCCCTAGTGCAAAAAGGAAACGGCCCCGCCCTTGCGGGCGGGGCCTCGTGAGAATTAGCGTATCAGCCTGAATCCATGGCCGGTACGCTCGATACGAAACTAGAAATTGAGGAACGCGCGGACTCCGGCCGCCCGCTTGTCCGGAAGGCCAACCAGATACCCATTCCGGAAGTTGTCCAGGTCGAATTGCTGCCCCACGAAGGTAACGGTGTCGTTTTCGAACAGGTTAGTTATGTAGAACTCCACGCGGTAGAAATCCTGGTCGACGCCCAGTCGCAGGTTCACCAGGTTACGATCACCGGTCTCGAGCGTGTTGGCCAGCGTGGCGTATTTTGTGTCCTCGTATATCCACTCGATCCGCGCGAAGCTATCAACACCGAAGACCGGCGCGTTATAGTTCGCCGCCGCGGTCACGGTGAATTCCGGCACCCCGTTGTACTGATTACCAATAATGTCGTCGCGCGCATCGGCGATGACAGCCCGCTGCGGGGCGGCTGCGCTTTCCAGCGTAGTAGCCACGCCGTCTTTTATCTCGACGCTGTTCCACGCAAAGCTGGCCTGCACGAGGAATTCATCCGTTGCCTGCCAGGCACCTTCCAGCTCCACGCCGGACAGTTCTGTCTTGCCAAGGTTCTGAATAACGCTTGTGGAATCCTGACAATCGTCCGTTGGGGTAGGGGTACAACCTTCAGAGCGTGTAGCGGGCGACGTCACTGAATTGCTGATCGGAAATCTCGCCCCAGTAAACAACGGCCGAACCGCTCAAACGATTGTCCAGCACGCTGCCTTTAACACCAAGCTCAATCTGGTCCAGCGTTTCGGGGTCGTAACTAGCCCCCGCACCGGTGGCCGCTTCAATTTCCGCAACTTGCGAGTCATTGAAGTTAGCCAGCGTGCTGTTGAACCCGCCGGGCCTGAAACCGCGAGCGTAGTTGATGAACAAATTCACGTTGTCTGATGGCGCGATACTCCAGCGTCAGCCGCCCGCCGACATCGTTATATTCATCTTGGAACGTCCGGACAGTTCCCGGCGAGATAATGTCGTCATTCTGCCAGCGCATTTCGCCGCTGACCGTCCACTGGTCCGTCAGGTCAAAGTACAGACCGCCGAATATGCCGATAGTCTCGACCGTCTGAACAGGACGGCAACCGAAAGCAGATCCACCGGTCGCGGAAACGCCAGCGACGCAGGAGCCGACCGAATCGTTATCGATGTAGCTCATACCGCCTACCCAGCGCAGGCGCTGATCGTTGCCTGAGGCAAGACGGAACTCATGCGAGGAGTTCTCGTCGTAACGTTCGACCAGAAATACGTCCGACGCAACGAATGCACCTGTCGTGGGCAAGCGTATTCTCGTCGCTGACGATCTGGGCGGAAATCTCGCTGTACGAACTGATCCAGTCGAGCGTGATATCCGCCGGCAGGTCTACGCTGACCTGGAAATTCGCGCCGTGAATATCTCTTGGCCAGCCCCATCTGTCGATGATGACGCCGTCGCCCTCAACCCTCGTCCTGTCCGGATCTTCGTTGGAGAAAAGCGAAAAGCGGCTTGATGACATTGTTCTCGTAGTCAGCGTTCCGTAATAGCTTGGATCAAAGCGCATTTTGCCAAGCCATATTCGACTTGGCGATGTCGATACTCGGCGCCTTGCCGCAACGCCAGTTGATACTTCCCGTCGCCGGTCGGATCGCAGTTCGCAGTGTTCGGCCCCGAAACGGAACGAGCGTGAAGGGCCGTCCTCGACTTCGCTGTAGTTGCCGCGCACTTTAAACTTGATGTTCTCGGTCACGTTCCACAGCAGCGTGCCGACAATCGACTCGGTCAGCTCTTCGCCGATGTCCCGCCTGCCTGTTGAAGGTATTGTTGTACTGCCCGCCCTTTTCGTTCCGGCGTCCGGCAACGCGGAATGCCAGGACATCCTCGATGATCGGGCTCTCAAAGACTCCCTGGATATCGACCGTGTCGAAGCTCCCGTACTCGAGGCCGACGAAACCACCCACCTCATTACCAGGGTCTTTCGTAACCAGGTTTACGGCGCCCGAGAACGTATTTCTTCCGAAGTAGGCGGTCTGCGGACCGCGCAGCACCTCGACCCGTTCGATATCGACAAAGCTGCCGACCTCGGCACCAAACACCGGGGCACCGTCCACGAACAGCAGCGCGGGATCAGACGATGCGGTGAATCCACCCCCCGGATTGATACCCCGAATGATGATGTTCGGGCTGCCGCGGTCGGCCCGGTTGACCGCTTGATTCTCGAACGTGAGACCAGGCGTGAACTTGGAAAGGTCCGTCAGGTCTTTAAGATCCGCTTTCTGAAGGTCCTGCTCGCTAAACGCGGATATTGCGAACGGCACCTCCAGCAGGTTTTCCTCCCGCTTACGGGCCGTCACCACGATGTCCTGCATCTGCGCGTAGGCCGGCTGCGGTGCAAGACCGACATACAGCGTAGCGATTAGCGTCATTGCCGTGCCTGACAATAAAACGCGCTTGAGAAAATTCTGAAATCTCATGACTTATCCCCCCGGATACTCGAACCAATACTAACCCTTGACAACTCAATCTAACGCGTTTACCGCAGCGCGCCGATACAAAATAGGTATAGTCTTGAACTAGCTTTCTATACTTGCTTCTGCGTTTAGTCACACCCGAAAAAGCAGTTTATGAAGCGCTCTCGACTTGTTACGCAACCTCCGCCTGCCCCGGTTTCAAGTCGTTAAGAACCTCGCGCGCCGCCCGTTCACCGGACTGAAGCGCGGCTTCAAGCCCCTGGTCGCGGCTCTTGTGGTGCTCACCGGCCCAGAAAATCGGCCCGACGGGCTTGGAAATCACCCCGCCGAAGCGGCTTACCTGGCCAGGCCCCATCACGTATTTCTCACCGCCAATCAGTGGGTTAGAACCCCAGCTCACGTGGCCCGTGATCTCGAGATTGCCTTTCGTCGACGGGCGAATCCGCGCCAGTGTATCCAGCAGTATTTCGCCGGCCCGGTCACCGAGTCGGTCAACACGCATCGCGTTATCGCCATTGATCCAGATACGCAGCCCGTCTTCGCCCTCGTCCTGCGGTACCACCAGCAGGCGCTCGAAAATCGTGTCGCTCCACAACGACGGCGGCAGACCATCGTCCTCCCAGAAGCGGCGCTTGGCGCGCAGAAAGAAGCCCGTATTCGCGGATGCCCGCGCGGTCTGAATCGCTTCGTGCTGCAAGGCCGGCAGCGGCGGGCTGAAATCCATGTTCCGCAGCGTCACGATGGGTGCCGCGACAATAACTCTGCGCGCACGGTAACTGGTCCCGTCCAGGCAGGTCACTACTGCCGAATCGGCGCCGTACTCAATGGACCGCACATCTTTGCCAAAGGCGACAGGACGGGACAGCGCTTCGGCCATGGCCATTGGCAATCGACGACCGCCGCCGACCACGTAGACAGGACGGTACTGCCCGGCGCCGTACTGGTTGAAATTCTTGGGATCGGTATAGCCCACTTCGCGCCATTTGAGGGCATCGCGGAACAGGGATAGCGCGGACACGGTCTGAATGTCATCTGTGTTTACGCACATGTTGACCAGGCGCAGTGCCTCTTCCGACACGCCTTTCGAGCGCAGGAAATCGCCGAAGGGAATGTCGTACTCCGCGTATTGCGGGTCGAGCCAGTCGTCCAGGCCATCGAAGGGCAGGAAACACTGCATGTAGTAGTTGTCGATGCGCGACGGCAGAATTTCCCGTTCGTCACCGACCAGCCGGTTGCCCTTGGACTCGGGCCACTCGTCCGGGCCACAGAGCACGCCATTGACGGAATAGGCGAACTCGATTTCCTTGTCGAAGACGTCGGTCTCGATATTGAAGCGATCCAGCAGGGCGAGACCGCGCTTGTGGGTCGGCCCGAAAGTCGTGGCACCAGCCTCGACGGGACCCGTCGTCGAAGTCCATGGTTAGAATCCGCCCGCCGACACGCTCCGACGCCTCAAGCACGAGCACGTCTACACCGGCCTCGTGTAACTCCAGCGCAGCATTCAGCCCGGCCAGCCCGGCGCCGACCACCAGCACCTCCGGATCGGAAGAATCAACCGATTGATGCTCAGACATTCGCGTCACTCGACAAAAGAGTAAGCCTGGCTAGAAAGATTGGCCAATTTGCAACATACCCCTGCAGAATTGCTGTAGATCATTATGCGCGGTGTTGCGAAAGACACAATACTCGAAATGCGTATACTGCTATTCTTATTGTGAATAGCCAGTGGCCAACATGCCTTGAAGCAGATGCCGATGGAACTCAAACAGCTCGAGCATTTCGTAACCGTTGCGAGAGAAGGAGGCTTTGCCCGGGCCGCCCGTGTCCTGTCCCTGAGCCAGCCCTCGTTGACGCGCAGCATCGCTGCCTTGGAAAAGGCCCTGGATGTCCGGCTGTTCGACCGCAGTAACCTGGGCGCGACAGATCAACGACGCTGGCAACCGGCTGCTGCCGCATGCCGTGGCCATGCTTCAGGAGGCGGAACGCGCGCGCGCCGAGTTCGGCCCCCAGGCCGTGCGGCGAACATGGGTCAGGTTCGACTCGGCCT
>CAWKLL010000014.1:0-56091 GCA_963850255.1 uncultured Gammaproteobacteria bacterium | reverse complement strand
CCGGATCCTGGTTCCAGGGTCCCAATCAGCTGGTCACCTGGATCGACCTCACGGCCACCAATTCTTTTCACCAGTACCTGTTTGAAGCGCCGGTGAATGATCACAGCACACGTATTTTCTTCGTCAACATGCGCAACTGGTTGATGGAAGACAAACATGATGCGCGTATCGAAGAAGTGACTTTACAGGTCGTGGGCGAAGATGTTGGCGTGCTGGAAGCGCTTTCACCGGTGCGCACACCGGACTCCAATACCAAGGAAATCCTGGTGCCCGGTGACACGGCCGTGGTTCGTTATCGCGATTACCTGAAAGACTGGGATGCGCGGGGCTGGCGGATCGACTACAAGGCGTTGGAGGCCAAGCGTGGCGACATCGTTTATGCGATTCCGAGTCCGGCTCGCCGCGAGTCCGGTAACTGGGTGCTGGACACCGTGCCGCTGATCGCTGGTGATGCAGCCGCGCGGCGTGTTGCTGCCCGGGAAGCCAAGAGCGCCTGAGCGGGCGCCCGCGCTTAATGTCGACGGAAACTACATTAAACACGCCGCGTGTACTGCCCTGGCGGCACTGGTGGGGCCTGGCCGGCTGTGCAGCCTTTATGGGGCTGATCTTCACTTTTGCGCCGTACAGTGACGACGTAGTTTTCGCGCCCGACAAGGGAAACTGGTGGTACCTCTGGCAATTGTCCGACGCTACCGTCTGGACACGTCTGTCGGCCTGGCTGCCGTATACCCTCCACCAGTTGGCTATCTGGACCCTGATTGCCCACGCCCGCAAGGTTCGCCCGCGCTACGTGTTCGGTCTGCATGGCTTTAACGTCGCCGCGCTCGCCATAAACGGCGGTTTCCTGATATTGCATATCGTGCAGACCAAGTATTTTTATGATGGTCTGGCCCAGGACGTGCATGAAGCTACTTCCATGATGTC
Organism: uncultured Gammaproteobacteria bacterium; assembly: GCA_963850255.1. GTDB lineage: Bacteria > Pseudomonadota > Gammaproteobacteria > Steroidobacterales > J054. The sequence goes on along the minus strand of CAWKLL010000014.1, from coordinate 55,167 downwards.
CGTGGTGCTAATGCTTCTGCTGATATTGCTGATGGAAAACCGCCGGCGTGGCCTGTTCTTCGGCAAGGGTCTGGCAATACTGGAAGCGCCCGGCGAGATCGTGCGGCGTTATCACGGCTACTATTTCTCCTGGGCGATTATTTATACCTTTTGGTATCACCCGGTGGAAATGACGCCCGGCCACATAGCTGGTTTCGCCTACATGAGTCTATTGCTGTTGCAAAGCAGCCTGTTCTTTACGCGTTATCACACTAACCGCTGGTGGACCATGGGCCTGGAAACTCTGTTCGTCGTGCACGGTGCGCTGGTCGCTTACTACATCATGATTGAAGGGCAGGGCGGTCCCTGGCATATGTTTCTGTTTGGGGGTATGGCGATATTCCTGATCACCCAACTGCACGGTCTGGGCCTGGGTACGCGCGGCAAACTCGTGATCGCGCTGCCGCTTTTGGCCGTGATGGGTGCTTTCTATGCGTTATTCCCCGAAGAACTGATCGGTCTGCCGCGGATTCCGCTGATCATGTATCTCGGTACCCTGTTGATGGCGCTACTGGTTTGGGGGCTGGCCGCACTAAGTCGCTGGCTAAGTCGTGCCACCGGCACGCTGGAGCCGGCCAGCTAAGACGGGCGTCTCCGCGTCGCTAGTTATGCGACAGTTTGAAGGTAACGGATGGCTGACCCACTTTACTGCTTCCGCTGCGGCGAATCACTTGAGGCTTTGAGCCTGCCGCTTTCGCGGCTGGACGAATGCCCCGCCTGTACGATCCCTTTGCACACCTGCCGTATGTGTATCTTCTACGACCCAGGCGCTGTCGATCAGTGTCTTGAAGATGATGCCGAGCGCGTGGTTGAAAAAGCGCGCGCCAATTTTTGCGATTATTTCAAGCCCAATGCTGAGGCTTACGATCCTGCCGAGAAGTCTGCAGAAGATGCGTCTCGCTCTGCTGCAGACGACTTATTCGAATAGCTGCTTGCCTGGAGTCGCAACGACTCGACAATCGACCGCGCACGTCGACTTGCTTCACTTTGCTGGCAAGGCACGGCGTCCGGAAACATCACGGCTTAGAGTTTGTCATTCACCCGGTCGTCCGAAGCATCGACCCCCATCGATAGTTCTCCATAATCCTCCCGGGCCAGGCGCTGGTAAATTATCGGCTGCTGAAAAACGCCAGGGTTCTCTGGTTAGCCAGATCGATTTGCGCGGCCCATCCCAGGCTGCCTTCGCCATCCAGAATCTGGTGCGAATACATGGCGAACTCGCGGTGATTGGCGCCTTTTACGGTCTCGAAGACAGTGTCGCCGGGCAGGCGTGCACGCGTTGCAGCGTAGCGCTTCGGGCCCAGCAAGCCGTCGTCGTCACCCCACAAAAAAAGTATCGGCAAGTTCAGTTCGCTAAAGTCCCCAGGCATGGCTGCCGCCCACAAAGCAACGGCGCTAAACCTGTCGGGCAGTTTTCTGACCAGTTGCAGGCTGGCCATGCCGCCCATGGAGTGGCCGATGGCATACCAGTCCTGCAGTGCGAACTCCGGGATACGCGCTGCCGCGGCATCCACGGCAGCGATGCTCATGCGTCCGGGGCCGAAGGGCAGATACACGGTGTAACCCTCGTTGGCAAAGAAGGCGGCGCTTCTGGCATAGCTTTGCGGCTTGATTACGGCGCCATGCATGATCAGCAGACCTCGGCCATTGCCTGCTTTCGGTCGAAAAACCAGGCTGCCATCCTTGCCGGTTTCTACGCGATAGTCGTCGCCCTGCATATACTCGCGCGTTTCCGCCAAGGGCACGCCATCAATGCGGTAATACACGGCGGACAGACCGGCCAGCAGCGCGGTTAGCCCGACAAATACAAGGGCAATCTTTTTCAGCACTGGCAGACCCCCTGATACTATTGGCCGGTTTAGAAAGGCTTTGTGAGCACTATAGATGAAGATTGCCGTAACCGCTGCCACTGGGCGCCTGGGGCAGGCCGTTTTGCACAAGCTGGCGGAAGAGGTCGGCACCGATCAGCTGCTGGCCATAGCCCGTGATCCGGCCAAGTTCAAGCTGGCAAATATTCAATGCCTGAAAGGTGACTACAACTCCGTAGCCGAGATGACTGCGGCACTGGCTGGCGTGGATACCGTGGTGATGATCTCGGCACCCGTAACGCCGGGCACCGATCGGATCGAAATGCATCGCAAGGTTATCGAAGCCGCCAAAAAAGCCGGCGTGCGCAAGATTATCTTTACCAGCGTGATTGGCGGCGACAATGAACAGAACACCTTGTTTGCAGCGACGCAGGCGGTTAACCGCCAGGCTGAGGCGGATCTTCAGGCTTCCGGACTGGACTGGATCGTGGCGCGTAACGGGCTCTACCTTGAGCTCGATCTAGGTCACATTATTCTTGCCGACAAAAACGACGGTGTTTACCGCAACAATGCGGGTGACGGCCGCGCTGGTTACATCAGCATCGACGAGATTGCCGCAGCAACGGCCCGCCTGGCACTGGGCGATGATTGCCTGGGCCAGGTGTTGAATATCATCGGTGAGACCCTGAGCCAGGCGGAGCTGGTGCAGATGGCCAGCGAAGTTTTTGACCTTAATGTTCGCTACGAGCCCATGTCCGTTGACGAGAACATTGCACGCTTTATGGCCGATGAACGGATTGCGGCACGCGGCGAAGAAGTCGCGCGTATGTTAACCGGCTGTTTCCAGTGTATCGCCCAGGGTGATTTTGATGTCGCTTCGGACTTTGAGCGGGCGGTGGGGCGCCCGCCCAAAAGCGTACGCCAGCAGATGCAGGAACACCGCGAACGATTGGCCGCGTGAGCTCGAGAGTGTTTATAGCGCTTGGCGCTGCCCTGCTGATGGTCTCGTGTTCTCTTATCCACGATCTGAACGGATATCGCAATCTCTGATGTCGGAAACAGGGCAACAGGCGCTGGTCGATCGTGACAAGATAGCCGCCGAAACCGGCGAAATTGCCTGGGCTGAGTTGCAGAAGTTTTTCGCCGGTGGGCTGGTGATCGCCGTAGTAGATGAGCTTGACCTGGTTGAGGTCGCTTTCCAGTGTGCCAGCGATAACACGGTGCAGTTCCGGGCCTGGACGGATGCGGGCCAGGTGGCGCCCGTCACTGATTCACAGGCGCGAGAATGGCTGTCTGCCAATGCGCTGATGCTGGCCGTAGTGGTAAAGCCTTGGGTGCTGGTGCAGCCGCGTCGTCCCGAGCCGGTCGGTTCAGCTTGAAAAGCTAATTGCGGACGGCCGGCAGCACGCGTTCGGCAATGATCTTCAGGCTCTCCATGGGCTCGTCGTGCACGCGTAAACAAAGCTCCGTGAGTCCATTGGCTTTGAAGCCCTGATAACGCTCAATTTCATGATCCAGGTCATCGAGGTTGCCGGCTGAGGCGAGGCCGTCAATCAGACGACTGACCAAATCCGGGGGTACGCCTTCGATCTCGCCACTGCGCGTCCAGAATGCCTTACGGAAATTTTCCCAGTTGTCCATGATGACCTGTACTTCGTCATCATCGTGGCAAAATTTGCGCAGCACGTGTTCTTCTTTGCCGATGACGGCGCCGCGCCAGATCAGTTCGCGGCGCGCCTCCCAAAGCGAGGCCTCGCGATCTTTCTTTACATGCCAGGCCCAGAAATTGCCGATACGAAAATCCTGCGGCGGATTGTCCCGGCGCGCTAAACCCTTGTGCACGTTTTCCAGGGCTTCGGGCATCATGTCGACGGTGAAATCGCTAACCTGGATGCCGTCGGCGTATTGGCCGCCCATGCGAATCATTTGCGGGCCGCTGGAGCAGCTATAGAGTAGCGGCTTGCCGGATTTCGCCCAGTCCATCACGAACGGTCGATTGATATTAAAAATCTCGCCCGGGTAACCCATGGTCATTTTCCCCTGGCGGGCCAGGTCCATGACTTCCAGTGCTTCGCGCACGCCGCGCACCCGGCGGTCCGGGTAGCGAGTGCCTTTCACCGGGTGCCGACCGGGCCATGGCTCGCCGTCCGCCGAGGCTTTCCAGCCCACCGCGCCCAGCACGCCGCCACCGCCGCCCACGGCGATCATGCCGCGGCCATTGGCGATCTCGTTGAGCGAAAGCAGTGCGTTGGCCATCTTCAGCGGATGCATTTCCCAGGGGCTGATGGCCAGTGGGCCGAGGATAATCCGGGAGGTGGCCATGGCCGCCGGCACCAGGGAAATAAAGCAGTCCCAGTACTGATGGTAGTTGGATGACCAGAGGGCGCGAATGCCGGCTTCTTCTGCCGCCACCGCCAGTTCTGCGATGGCCTGTGGGCTCATCTCCGGATCGAGGATGATGTCGATATCCATGTCGTGCATTCTTGCTTTATCAGGAGTGACTATTCTGGTGCATAGATTAGTGGCAGGCACGGTCGCTGTTCCGTTCGATTACACTGCGGTCGTAGCACCAGTCCGGGTATCAGGACAATGCCCAAAGGGGTTATCGAAAGCAGGCGCGCGTTGATTTCGGCTGGGCCGATGCAAGCCTGAAGTTACTGGTGTTGTCGGGGCACGCGCGAATGGGCAATGAAGACTGGTACCGCGGCTGCTACGGCTTCGATGTGTTCGATACCGTTGCCGAGGTTACGGACGACTTTGTCGCCGATGCGAGGTTATTCTAGCCGCCGCGCTAAAACCTCGAGGTAGTCAGTTCAACGTCTGCAGATTGCCAGGCATCCGCAAAACGTCCGGCAATCGCCGCGGCTTCCGTATGGCGTTGCTGCGCGGTTAGCGCCTGTTGTAAGCCGAATAGCGAATAGCCGTTGGCCGGGTTCAGCTTCAAATCATGCCAGTAGACGGCTTCAGCTTCTCGCGCATAGCCTGCCTCAAGCAGGGCGGCGCCCAGAAAGTGTCGGCTTGGAAAGTACCAGTCAGGTGGCTCGGTATACGCCAGCGTATCCTGCAGTCGTACCGCTTTCTCGAACTTTGCGATGGCGCCTTCGCTATTACCCGCGGCGCGCAAAATTTCGCCGTCCAGCAGTTCGCCCGCTATCGCGAGCAGATCAATGGCGAGACTGGCATTGATCCAGTAGTCGTCTAGCTGATCTTCGTCGGTGATGGCACTGATGGCATCCAGCTCGGCCCGGGCATCCTCCAGGCGACCCTGATTGGCCCTGGCCATGCCGCGCGCATAATGATAAATGCCTGTCATATAGCGCGCTGACGCCGGCGGCGCGGCTTCGTTGAGGATTTCATCCCAGCGGCCAAACCTCACCAATGTGTAAAGCGTCTGGCTCATAAAGTGTTCGTGAATTCGCCAGGCATCGCCGCTGACAGCGCGCGGCACGTCGCCCTGGAGATTCAAAAATTCGGGCATGTCGCGCTGAATTTTTCGCGCCTGGGTAATGGCATCGGCACTGCGGCCCAGCAGCGTCGCTGCCCAGACCAGGAAGTGCACATTGTGTGGGTAGTAACCGACCGGATACAGGCCCTGCGCGCGACACTGGGAAATATAGTCTTCATCAGCGGCTGCCGCGGCTATGTTGACGTCGTAGCCATCCTGATATCGGCCGACGCGCATATAGATGTGCGAGGGCATATGCATCATGTGACCGGCCGCCGGCATCAGTCCGCGCAAGGTATCGGCGGCCTGCATGCCGTCGGCAGGGCGCTGGGCTTCAACGGCATGGATAAAGTAGTGCAGGGCACCGGGATGATCAGGGTCACGTTGCAGGACCGAATCTAGTGTGGCCAGTAAAACTTTAGTACGTGGATAGGCTTTGCCGTCGCGATACCAGTAATTCCAGGGGCTTTGGTTCATCAGCGCGGCAGCGTACAAGGTCGCTGCGTCGAGATCGTCAGGGTAACGCGCTACCAGTTCGCTCATCGCCTCGGCGTAGGCCGCATCGAGGTCGGCCCGGTCAGCCGGTGGTTTGGCCGCATAGCGTTTGCTGAGTGCGTCAATGAAAGCCGCGTCGCGTTCGGAAACCCGATCACGGCGTGCCTGCGCAGCCTGGATGGCGGCAAAGGCGGCATCGTTCAATTCCGGCAGCATGGGCAGATTCAAGTTGGGCCCCAGCACCAGTGCCCAGCCCCAATAGGCCATGGCGTTGTCCGGATCAAGGCGCACGGCCTCTTTGAACGCGCGCAGTGCTTCGGAATGATTAAAGGCATAAGTCAGTCGCAGGCCCTGGTTGAAGAATGCGGCCGAAGCTTCGTTATTGCTGCTGACTGCGCGGCTGTAGTCGCTGAGCCCGCTCAGGGTCGGCGCGATGGGGCTGGTGGCTTTGGCCGGGTCTGCGTCGAGTGCGCGTGGATCATGAAATTGTGCGCTGAGCTGCAGGCTGAATAGCAGCAGCACGCTGCAGGCAATGGATCGAACAGGCATAAGTATTCCCTTCCAGGTGCTGACGCGAATCGTAACTACTCGCACCAGTCTACGCCTGGAGACGCGCGCACGGTATGCTTGCAGTGCACCATGAAACGACATCCGGGCTTAATACTGCTGTTCGCCGGCACGGGTCAGCTGGTGTACACCGCGCTTGCCGACGGATAATTGCGATTAAACAGCAACGACAACGAAATTATGAACCAGGCCTGCGATTTATATCTGCCGGAGATTGCGCGTGACTAGTCCCAGGCGTCTTGTCCTTGTGAGCCTGTTGTTGCTCGCTCTGCCGCTGGCAGCCCAGGATTGGCCGGCATTCGGCAACGACCCGGGTGGCAGCCAGTACTCGTCGCTGAAGCAGCTGGATCGCGACAATGTGCGCAAGCTCAAACCGGCCTGGCAACACCGTTCCGGTGATCTCATCGATGCGCCGGGTCTGGCCGGAACCAATTATGAAGTGACGCCCATTAAGGTCAACGATCGCTTGTACTACTGCACGCCGTTGAACAAGGTCTTTGCCCTGGATCCGGCTAGCGGTGAAGAGCTCTGGCGCTTCGATGGCTATGCGCAAGTCGACAAGGACGAGCAGATAACCGGTGCCTGTCGCGGCGTCAGCTACTGGGCTGCAGCCCAGGCCATCGCAGACAGTGCCTGTCAGCGGCGCATCTTTAAAGGCGACATGCTGGGCAGGCTGTGGGCGCTGGACGCCGATTCCGGCCTGCCCTGTGAAGACTTCGGCAGTGTTGCCGGGCATGCGGGTTACGTGGATACCGCGGGGGATTTCGATAACCGCGGCGAGGGCTGGTGGTCCATTACCTCGCCACCCGTGGTTTTTGAAGACCTGGTAATCGTTGGTTCGGCGCTGGACGACAGTGTGGCGAATGCCAAGGACGGAATTCTGCGCGCCTTCGATGTGCGCAGTGGCGAGCTACGCTGGTCATTCAATCCCGTGCCCGAGGCGCTTTCCGATACCGTCGGTGGCGGCAATGCCTGGTCCTTGCTCAGCGTGGATGTGGAGCGTGGGCTGATATTTATGCCGGCCACCAGCTTGTCGACGGACTACTTCGGTGGTTTTCGGGGTGCAGGCAGCGAGTACGCCAATGCGCTGATCGCGCTCGATGCGCGCCAGGGCAAGCCGGTCTGGCATCGACAGTTACTGCGGCACAATTTGTTCGACTATGACCTGCCGGGCCATGCGCTCCTGGTGAGTTTGCGGCAGGGCGACAGGCGCAGAGACGTCGCCATACAGCAGACGAAAACCGGCGATGTATTTGTTTTTGATCGCGCCACGGGCGAACCGGTGTTTGCCATCGAAGACCAGCCGGCGCCGGCGTCTGACGTGCCGGGTGAAACGGCGTCCGACACTCAGCCACGCAGTGTCGGCATCGAAGCCTTTGCGCGACAGAGTTTAAGCGTTGACGACTTGTTCGGTCTCAGCCTGTTCGACCAGGCCTGGTGTCGTCAGGAATTTGAGCGCCGTCGCTATGACGGTCTGTTCACGCCGCCAAGCGAGCGGGGCAGCATTATTTACCCGTCCATTCGTGGCGGCGGTAATTGGGGTGGCGCAGCGTTTCATCCAGACACCAACACGGTGATCGTGCGCAATGACGGTCTGGCGACCATCGTTGAATTGTTTCAGCCTGAGGACCCCGAGCAACAGGAAATATCCACGGACTACGCCAATCGCGTACTGCCCTTGCGCGGCACTGCGTGGTGGGTGCGCATTCGTCCGTTCCTCTCGCCGCTGGGCTTGCCCTGTACGCCGCCGCCCTGGGGCACCCTGACGGCCATCGACATGTCCACGGGCAAGCATCGTTGGCAGGTACCCCTGGGCCAGGCTCGTCGTGCCGGCCTTAATGTGCCGGCCTCGGCTGGCTGGGGTTCGCCGGGTGTCGGCGGGCCGATTGCCACAGCCGGTGGTCTGGTGTTTGTAGCAGCCGCCATGGATCCGCGACTTAGGGCCCTGGATGTGAGCAACGGTCTGCAGCTCTGGCAGGCGTCCTTGCCGGCGCCGGGGATGGCTGTGCCAATGACTTACCTGGCCGACGGTCGGCAGTTTGTGGTGATTGCCGCCGGTGGTAACGCGCTGGCCGGCACCGAGCTCAGCGATGCGCTGGTGGCATTCGCCATCCCGAGTGAATGATAGACTTTCAGATCTTTGCACAAGGGGCCGCGCTTGAAAACTAGGATTGCCTGGCTGGGAATTCTGGCCGCGTTTGTCGCCGGCTGCACCACGTCGCTGAATCTGCCCTCCGTCACCGAGGCCCCGACCAATCAGACGCTGGCGGGCAAAGTCGTGTGGCGAGATTTGATTACCTCGCGCCCGGCCGATGCCCGGAAATTTTATAGCGAGCTGTTCGGCTGGCAATTCCAGGACCTGGGGCTGGACCTCGGCTTTGGTAATACGCTGAATTATTCGCTGATTCGTCATCAAGGCCGCTTAGTCGGCGGCATGGTTGATGCCAATCGCCTCGATGATATTCGTGAAGACAATATCGATCAGCTTTCCCAGTGGGTGGTGCTGATGTCCGTTGCCGATGCCGATGCAGCAGTGGCTGCGGTCCAGGCTGCCGGTGGCAAAGTGCTGACACCACCGACGGATTTTGTTGACCGAGGACGCCTGTCGCTGGTGGAAGACTCTCAGGGTGCCACGCTGGCCTTGTTGGAAACACGCGACGGTGACCCGGCTGATCAACCGCCCGTGATTAATGGTTTTCTCTGGGCAGAGCTGTGGACACTGGATACCGCGAAAGCGTCTGACTTCTATCAGCAGGTCACCGGTCTGGAGCCGGCCAGTCGAAGCCTGGATAACGGTATGTCTTACCGATATCTGAGTTCGGGGGGCATCCCTCGAGTTGGTCTGCTCAAGCGACCCATCGATGATATTGAGCCGGTTTGGGTGAGCTACGTGCGCGTGGCTGATGTCGCGGCAACGGCAGCCCGGGTCGAGGCCTTGGGCGGGCGCATTCTCGCGGGTCCCCAGCCGCGTGATCTTGGCGGTGAAGTTGCCCTGATTGCTGATCCTTCCGGGGCCGGCATTGCGATACAAACCTGGATGCCGCCGGAACAGCGCGCGGCCAATACGGAGTAATTACGCATGCAGAGAATAGTTCGAATTAGTAAATTTCTTGTGCTGCTGGTGCTTGCTATGAGCGTGTCGGGTTGTGAGCAGCCGCAGGTTTACGGCAGCATTGGCTACTCCAGCTTTGGCGGTTATCGGGGTGGCGGCGGAATGGGTGGCAGCATTTCCGTCGGCGGGCGAATTTTTTAGCCGCTGCCAGCTTTCAGATCCGACAGCTTGCCTGTTCGGGTCAGATGAAAAATTCCTGTCTCCAGGGTTTGTTCGCGACCTTCCTGGGACATTACCACGCGATTGCGACCCTTACGTTTGGCCGAGTACAGGGCTTCGTCGGCTAGTTGCAGTGCGCCTGCTTCACTGCGCTCTGTTTCGTGCGGATAGAGGTGCGCTAATCCTGCGCTGACTGTGACATGGGGAGCCACTGGTGATTTAGCGTGCGCAATATGCAGCGCTTCGATCCGCGCCAGCAAATCGGACAATTTCAGATGGGCATGATCGCTGCTGGCGTCCGGGAGCATCACGATAAATTCCTCGCCACCATAGCGGCCGGCCAGATCCAGCGGCCGGCGGCAAACCTTGCCGATGGCGCTGGCAATTTGTTCGAGGCAGCGATCACCAGCCTGGTGACCATACTCGTCGTTGTATTTTTTGAAGTGATCGATATCGATCATCGCCAGGGCCAGAGGCTGGCCTTCTCGCTTGCAGTGTGCCCAGGCTTTACCCAACTGTTCAGCAAAATGCTCACGGTTAGCCAGTCCCGTCAGCGCATCTGAGCGGGCCAGGTCTTCCAGTACCAGCGATTCCAGGTAGCTTTTTCGCTCGTTGTATTCCAGGTTGTATAAGCCGGTGGCGCCAATCAGATTGGCGAACAGCAGGAATATGCCGTTGTAGACAACAGCGCCTGTTGGCATTCCGTCGACAATCGAAGTCGCAACGATCACCAGCAAAATGCTGCCGGATGTCGCCACTGCCGGCCAGAATCGCAGCCCGATGTATAGATATGTATAGAAGGTCAGTACCAGGAAACCGGTAAAAGCGCTGCCTACATTGCGTGTCTCACCGACCGTTGTCAGGAACAATGAACAGCAGGCAATGCTCAGGCAAACAACCATCGCCATGCTGTTCAAATGTCTGTGCAAGGCTGGCAAAAAAGTGGCGCCGAGCATGGCCACGATTAATGACTGGTTTATGACGGTGCGCAGAAGCACGCTGGAATTGCTGAAACCCGACTCGCCCAGCACGTAGTCCATCAGTAAAAAGGACATGCCGAAGGCGAATCCCAGAACCAGCGCAATGCGCAGCCTGAGCATGCCGGCATCCTGCTGATGACGGCGGAATGCTGTCTCGAGGCCGGACGCGAAGCGCAGCCACATAAAGCCATCCTGTAACTGGCGCGCCGGCTTTGATTGTTTGTCCGGTTTTTGTGTCAGCATAATTGCATGGATACAGGCGCGTTTTGGCGCAAACAGTGGCCCCCCGCCTTTATAGGGGTTTTGCGTCTTGATTAAGTTGAACGACCGCACAGTTCCTGCGGTCTGCAGTCGGACGGGATCCGCTCCGTGCAGCATGGCTGACTAGCTTTTGGCAGCCAGTTCCTGACCGAGGCGAGTGGCTCTCGACCGGATCTTCGCGCTTGGCTGATAGTCGCGTTCCAGCCGGGGTTCGGGCTTTCAAAGAGCGTTGATTTGCTGTCATAGTCGGGGCTGGATGGGTGTATCAGTGGAGTAGGATAATGATTGATCGACGTCGCGCCTTGGCTTCCATGGCTGCCACGGGCGTTGTTGCTTCGCTGCCCGCTACCGCTGCATCAGCCGGCGCCCACGCCAGCAAGCTGCCGGCCCCGCTGACGGGTCCGCGGATGAATTTTGATCAATGCGATCGGGTGCTGCGCGAGCTGAAACTCGACGCACTGGTTTTGGGCGGCGGCGTGAATTTTCGCCATGCCACGGGTTTCCGACCCGTTGTAACGCGGATGGGCTTTCCGCCAAGCTCGTTTGCCGTGGTCACCCGGCAATCCGCTGGTCCTGTGGCCCTGGTGATGGCCGAATTCAGTTACTACTACACCGTGGCAGACGTGCACCGGGCTAGCGGTCTGCCGGTCTATCTCTATTCGGCCGCGCGCTGGCCGGCTGAAGAAGGGCAGGGAGAAGGCAAGGCGGTGGTGCCCCTGGATGTATTTCCCGATCGCGAAGAAGTCCCGCTCGACACTATTGAACGCGACCGGCTGGCGTTTACCCAGTCCGAGCTCGATGCGCGCGGCACCCACGCTGGCCTGTCGGCGGCACTCGGCCAGGCGCTAAAAGATCTGGGCGTGTTGGAGGGACGCATTGCTGTGGACCACCCCGTGATTGCCGCGACGCTGGCGGATGCGGCACCGAAGGCGCAACAAACGGATGCGGATGACGCCTTGCGGCGTATTCGCTTGATCAAGTCGCCCACCGAAATCGCCCTGATGCGCCAGGCCGCCCAGGGCAATGTCGATGCAGCGCTGGAAGCCATTGCCCGGGTGCGCGCAGGCGGCAGCTATCGCCAGCTGCGCGCCGAGTTTTTCGCGGCAGCGGCGCGGCGCGGCATGCGTGGCGTATTTATGGTGGTCGATCGCACCAGCGACGAAAGCTTCGATGCCGAGTTGCGTGACGGACAGGCTTTTCTTATCGACTGTGTCAGTGAATACGAGGGCTATCACGGTGACTATGGCCGCACCGTCTTCCTGGGTGACCCGAATCCGGCCATGCGCCGGGTAACCACGGCCATCGGCAAGGCCTGGGACACCGTCCGTGAAGAACTTAAACCGGGGATCAAGTTTTCTGATATTCGTGAAACGGGCCAGGCGGCTTTGCGGCGTGCCGGTGTGAACTACCGGGTGCCGTTTAATCCGCATAGTGTGGGCCTCTATCATACTGATCATGTGGGCTCCGGCGTTTCGCCATCGTTAGGCGATCTGGTGCTCGAGCCAGGCATGATTCTCAGTATTGATTGTCCGCTGATCGAAGCCGGGGTCGGTGGTTCCTCTCACCTTGAGGACCTGATGCTGATCACTGCGGACGGCAGCGAGCCCATCAATGACATCGGGCAACAGGTTATCCAGCTGTGAGTTTTGATCCGCAGGGGGCTGTCGCCCTGGTGACGGGTGCCAACCAGGGCATCGGCCGCGGTTTCGTCGAGCATTTACTCGCGCGCGGCAGCAGTCGGGTCTATGCCACGGCCAGGCGCAGCGAGACTCTGGCCGAGTTGGTCGCACTGGACCCGGCGCGGATTGTGCCGCTAACCCTGGACGTCACGGATGCCCGCCAGTGCGAGTCGGCCGCCGCGGCGGCCGCCGACGTGACCTTGCTGATTAATAACGCCGGTATTCCCGGCTCGTCGCGAGCCGAAGATCGTCGCTACCTTTCGGCCGATGACAACCTGAAAGACGCACGTTCAGTCATGGAGACGGATTTCTGGGCACCCGTCCGGCTCTGCCGGCTATTTGCGCCGATTATCGTCGCGAATGGCGGCGGCGCTATCTGCAACATCATTTCCATCGGCGCCCTGTTCTGCCTGCCGGAGTATTCCACCTACAGTGTTGCCAAGGCGGCACTGGCCACCGCTACGGCCGGTATACGCGCGGAGCTGGATCGCGAGCCGGTGCTGGTATCAGGCGTGTTCACCGGCGGGGTCAAGACCCGTATGTCGGCGAAAAATTATGCCGTTGAGATGACCCCGCTTGAGCATGCTCGCCAGGTGATTGACGCCTTAGTGGCAGGCGAGGAGGATATTTTTTCCGGCGAAAACGCTACGGATATCCGCGATGCGGTTCGCGCAGATCCCAAGGCGTTCGAACGCCAGGTGATCGAACGCTTTCACACGGCGCCAATAAGTATCGACTAGCCGGGAGGCTTGTCTGGTCGTCTGCGGCATGCCAAGGTCATAGCTGCCGCAAGCTCTATTCGGGACAAGACTATGAAAGACTACCAGCAGCGCGATCATCGCGTGCGCAGCGGATTTATCCGTTACACCTCCCTTAAAGCCGATCGGCTGGGTGAGGAACGTGGCCGTGAACGCTGGACGCTGGTCAAGCACGAGGATGGGCGTCAGTCGCTGACGGCGCATTCGGAAATCGACGACCGGCCCAGTGTGCTGCGTTTTGTACAACTCAATCTGCGCGGTGATGGCCAGCCCACCGACGCATTTGTGCGGATTACTGTGGGTGACGAGTTTCGCGGCTCCGGCTGGTTCCGTTTCGGCAGTGATTATGCTGAATGTGAAACGCTAACCAGCACCGATGGGCGGGTTTCTCAGCGCATGGAATTCGACGGCAGCGTGCGCTTTTTCGGCGGCCATGCGATTCAGAATGACGGCTGGGCAACGCGGGTTGTAGATCGTTCACGCCCGGGCGAGATCCAGTTGGTGACGGCGGTGTTGTCGTCTCCCGATCATCGCGGCGCGACCGGGCCGATGCTTTGTACCGTCGGCGCGCACATGGTTTACGACGGTGAAGAGCGTATCGAAGTCGAGGCCGGCAGCTTCCAGGCCTGGCATTACCGCTTTGTCGCAGTAACGGGGCTCGACGGCGAGCATCCTGATTATGATGTGTGGACAACGACGGACGGCGATTTTATCGTCTTGAAAGCGCAGGTGGCAGGCTACATGCAGACCCACTACGAGCTGGTAGAACTGCGCGAGGAAATCTGATCGCCTGAGCCTGCGCCTTTACGGAGAGCCCTTATGCAAATACCCGGCCCCTTTCAGATTGCGCGTGTGCTGGAATTTCTTTGGCCGCAACGCGAGCCCGATTTCCTGCTCACGGGCATTAGCCGGGAGGATATTCTGGCCACTCGCAGTGGCAGCGATACGGCCTTTGTCGATCCGGCAACAGGCTTGTTAGTGATGTCATTTCACAGCCTGGTGGTGCGCACGGATGCCGGGATTCTGCTGGTTGATACCTGCGTGGGTAATCATAAAGACCGGCCCATGCTGCCCGAATGGCATCAGCAGCAGTGGCCTTACCTCGAGCGCCTGGCGCGGGTCGGGCTAACTCCCGCCGACATCGATTTTGTCTGTTGCACCCATCTGCACGGCGATCACATCGGCTGGAATACCAAACTGGTCGACGGTAACTGGGTGCCGACGTTCCCGAATGCTCGCTATCTGTTCGCGACTTCGGAACTGGCCTATTGGCAATCGCATCATCGGGAGGACCCTGAAAGCATCTATCGCCGCCCCTGGGAAGACAGTGTGCTGCCGGTACTGGCAGCGGGGCAGGTCGATGCGGTGGCCGGCGATGCAGAAATTCTGCCGGGTGTGCGTTTGCGTCCGGCGCCCGGCCATACCCCTGGCAACGTCGTTATCGAGCTGGATGACGGCCGCCAGCAAGCGGTTCTGAGCGGTGACGTGATTCATCACCCGGTGCAGATCGAATGCCCGCATTGGTGCAGCAATTTCGACCTGGACCAGGTGCAGGCTGAAGCCAGCCGACGTGCCTTGCTGGAACGTGTTGCCGATACCGGCACCACGGTGCTTGGCGCACATTTTGCCGGGCCGGCGGCGCTGCGCGTGGAAAGCGCAGACAAGGGATTCTTCTATCGCCATGACTGAAAGCTTCGACTTCGATGTCGCCATCGTCGGTGGCGGCATTGCCGGTCCAGCGATGGCCTGTGCGCTGGCTTCGAGTAACTGGCGGGTATTGCTGGTCGAACGCAGCGCCGAGCCCATTGACACCGCTCGCGGCGATCACCTGCAGCCAAAGACCTGCGAATGGCTGCAGGACTGGGGCGTGCTGGATGATATGTGGCGTCAGGGCGCGGAAAAACGGCTGGGCGCACGCTACCTGCTGCCGGATGGTGAGGTGGTGCTGGAAGTCCCGACGGAGCATCTGGATATCCCACATCCGTACTTCGTGTATCTGAATCATGAGCGAATTTGTGAGGTGTTGCTGGCCGGTGCCGCGCGCAACCCGAATTTCCAGCTGTGGCGTCCGGCTTCCGCCTTACCCGAAGACAAGCCCGATAGTTTCGGCATGACCGTTGAACATGAGGGCCGGCGCAAGCGGGTGCGTGCAGGCCTGATTGTGGCCGCCGATGGGCGTAGCTCACGGTTCCGGCGCGCTGCTGGTATAGAGGCGGAGTCTTACGCCTATCGCAATCCATTGCTGACCTTGTTTGCCAGGCGCATTATTGATGATCCGCGCAATGACGTGCGCGCGTATTTTTCTGAGGTCGGCGTGATTAGCGTAATACCGCGGATCCAGGGTGGCTGGAAAATCGGGCTGCCGGTACCGCCTACTCAGCTGGCGCGTTGGAAACGCGCCACGGGCGACGAATTGAGCCGGCAGTTTTCGCAGTGGTTGCCGGAGCTCGATGGCGTGCGTCCGCAATTCGTCGGTGTATACCCGGTCACCAGCATGAATGCGCAGCGCTGGAGCGAGAAAAACCTGGTGCTGCTGGGCGACGCTTGTAACACGCTGCATCCGGGGCGCAGCCAGGGGATGAACGTGGCCATGCGCGCGGCGCACCGACTCTCGCAGTTGCTGACAATGGACGTCGCGATGCCATCCGCCGATGCCTTGCGTGACCTGCTGGTCGCCTTCGAAGCCGAGGTTAAACCGCCCATGGATGCGCGGCTGGCCGATAACCATCAGCGTGGCCTGGAAATGGACCGACTGGATTCGGAGGAAACCCAAGCCATGCAGTCCCGGCTTGCCGCCGTGGCGGCGGACCCGGCTATGCAAGCCAGATATTGCATGGCCTCTGCGGGCTACTGATGACTACCGCCGTCGGTATCGATGGCTGCAAAAGCGGGTGGTTCTATTTCCGTTTCGATGACGAACTGGCCACTTTTGGCGTGGTGGATCACGTAGCCGACTTGCTGGATTCGCTGCCGGATGATGCCTGCGCACTGATCGACATGCCCATCGGCCTGCGTGCGCGCGGCAAACGCGAAAGACTTTGCGATATAGAAGCCCGAGAGCAACTTGGGCCGCGGCGTTCCAGCGTGTTCGCTGCGCCTCTACGCCCGGTGTTGCGCGCCAAGGACTACGCTGCTGCCAATGCGCAGCAGAAACGTCTCTCGGGCAGGGGTTTGTCGCGACAGACCTGGAACCTGGTGCCGAAGATTCGCGAGCTGGATAATCTGCTGCTGCAGCAGCCGAGGGCGCAGGCAATCTTTCACGAGGCGCACCCCGAACTGATGTTCGCCGGGCTGGCCGGCGGCCCGATGAGTCATCCGAAAAAAACCCGTGATGGCTTCACTGAACGCATGACCATCCTGTCAATTCTGCATCCAGACGCGGAAACCCTGGTAGCGAGCGCATTCCTGGCGCATGGCGGTTTCGAGGCCGCGAGGGACGATGTTGTGGACGCGTTCGTACTGGCCCTGGCCGCGTATAAACGCGAGAAACTGCGGGGCTTGCCGACGGAAGCCGAACGTGATCCCAAGGGCTTGCCAATGCAGATCGTTTATCTGACGGGGCCTTAGTTAAAGGTCTCGCCCAGCACGGTCACGCGATGCATTTCGCGCGGCTCGGTGTAGTCGCGCACCGCATAGTGGGCGGTGCAGCGGTTATCCCACATGGCGATGGAGTTCGGTTCCCAGTAAAAGCGGCAATGCAGTTCTTTCCAGTCAATGTGCTGGAACAGCATGTTGAGCAAGGCATCGCTCTCTTTCTCGTGCAAGCCGTCGATATGCGTCGTGGTTAGCTCGCTGACATAGAGCAGTTTCTTGCCAGTTTCCGGATGCACCCGAACCAGTGGATGCAGCGCCGGCGGAGTTTTGGCAAAGGTTTTTGCGTATTGCTCTGCGCCGCCTTTCATTTGCAGTTCCTGACGGCGATAAGTCTTGGTGACATCGTGCCAGGCCGACAGCTCCTCGACGATGGTCTTCATTTTGTCGGACAGCGTGTCGTAGGCCTTGTAAAGATTGACCCACATAGTATCGCCGCCGCGCGAGGGCACCTGCACCGCGCGCAGGATCGCCGCCAGCGGCGGATCGTAGGTATAGCTCAGGTCTTCATGCCAGGAGTTGGCCAGGCGCAGCATTTCCTGGGCCCCGGATTTGGCGCGCAGGCGGATGATTTCATCGTGGCCTTCCAGGCTGGGAATAAACGGGTGGATGTGCAGTCCGCCGAAGCGCTTGCCAAAACTAATCTGTTGGTCCGGGGTGATTTCCTGGTCGCGGAAAAAAATCACCAGGTTGTCGAGCAGAGCCTGCTTGATTTCCGCATAAGTCTCATCGTCGATCCCGTCGGCGAGACTGACGCCTTCTATAACTGTGCCCAGCGAACCTGATATCGGCCTCAGTCGGATATTCTTGTATTCCATGCAAACCTCCAGAGATGGATATTTTTAGCATGCGGTCGGCAGTACCGCACCCCTTTGGTTTGCCGATGCGCGCGGCATGGTCGGGCGGGTGGGCTGTGCTAGTGTGGGTGGCCAAAAAGAATCCAGCGGATCCGATGTGAAAATCGACTGGTCAGCCTACGAGCCCGAAGACTGCTACGACGAGATTATTGCCCAGCGCGGCCTGCCGCGGCCGGCTGCCACGCAATTGGCCGCCTACCTTGGTTCGCTTGGTGCCCGCCGTCTGCAGCGTCGCCAGGCGGCGGCGGAACGTGCCATCAAGGAAATGGGTATCACCTTTACGGTTTATTCCGAAGGCCAGAATATTGATCGGGCCTGGCCCTTCGACATTATTCCGCGTCCGCTGGCGGCCGGTGAATGGGACCGCACTGCGGCTGGTCTGACCCAGCGTCTGCGCGCGCTGAACTGCTTTATCGCTGATGTCTATGGCGAACGCCGTTTCGTTCGCGAGGGGCATATTCCGGAGTCGCTGCTGACCAGTTCCGGTAACTATCTCCAGGCCTGCCAGGGTGCGCAACCCGTGCACGGCGTCTGGGCGCATATTTGCGGCAGCGACCTGGTACGCGGCGCTGACGGAACGCTATACGTGCTGGAAGACAATTTGCGCGTGCCGTCGGGCGTTTCCTACATGCTCGAGAACCGTGCGGTCATGAAGCAGGTGTTCCCGGAAGTATTTGCCCGGCAGTCGATACGACCCGTAGACGATTACCCGTCCTCGCTGTTCGACATGCTGGCCACCTTATCGCCGCGCCCTGGCGATGATCCGGAAGTCGTGGTGCTGACACCGGGCATTTACAACTCGGCCTATTTCGAGCACGCCTACCTGGCCCAACGCATGGGCGCCGAACTGGTGGAGGGTGGCGACCTGGTGGTGCGTGACGACGATTGTGTCTATATGCGTACGGTTTCCGGCCTGACCCGGGTCGATGTGATCTACAGTCGCGTCAATGCAGAATTTCTGGACCCAGAGGCGCTGCGGCCGGATTCTGCGCTCGGTGTACCGGGCCTGATCCGGTCCTGGCGGGCCGGCAAGGTTGCCATCGCCAATGCGCCCGGCACCGGTGTGGCGGATGACAAGGTCATTTATGCCTATGTGCCGCAAATGATTCGCTTCTTCCTGGATGAAGAGCCGATTTTGCCGAACGTGCCCACGCATCTGTGCTCGGATGCTGCGGATTTAGCCTACGTGAGTGAGCATTTGGCCGAGCTGGTGGTTAAGCCGGCCAATGAATCGGGTGGCTACGGTATGTTGATAGGTCCGCACGCCAGCCGTTCCGAATGTGATGAGTTTCGCCGGCGGCTGCTGAGCAATCCGCGTAACTACGTGGCGCAACCGGTGATTCAGTTGTCCACGGTGCCCACCCTGGCAGAGGGCAAGCTGGAACCGCGGCATGTGGATTTGCGACCGTTCATTTTGCAGGGCCGCGATAGCTTCGTCACACCGGGCGGCCTGACACGGGTTGCTCTGCGTAAAGGTTCGCTGGTGGTGAATTCGTCACAGGGTGGTGGCAGCAAAGATACCTGGGTGGTCGAATAAGATGTTGTCGCGTGTGGCGGATCGCTGCTATTGGCTGGCCCGTTATCTGGAGCGGGTAGAGAACAGCGCGCGCCTGGTAAAAGTCTATTCTGGCCTGCTCCTCGATCTGCCTGAATCAACGGGTGTGGGTTGGGATGTGGTGCTGGCGATTTCTACAGACACCGATCTGGGTGTTCGCAGTCAGACAGGAATTAGTGAGCAGGACCGACTCAATTACCTGCTTAGCGATCTGGATAATCCTTCGGCACTATTGACTTCGCTATCCATGGCTCGGGAGAACGCGCGGACCAGCCGCGATATTTTACCAACCGAAGCCTGGCGCGCGATCAACGAGGTTTACCTCTATGCGCAGGAGCGCTTGCCGCGTGCCAGCCAGGCGCGCCAGCGTGACGCGATTCTGTCGACCCTGGTCGAGCGGGTGCAGGGTATTGTCGGCCTGATGGCCGGTACCATGAGCCACGGCGCTGCCTATCAATACATGCGCCTGGGACGTAACCTTGAGCGGGCAGATATGACCACGCGGGTGATAGACGTTGCCGCCGCCGCACTGCTTACCGATCGACCGGAGCTGGCGCGTTTCGACAATACCTTGTGGATGGCCGTATTGCGTTGCCTGAGTGCCTATCAGGCTTATCGTCAGTATGTGCGCCGGCGGGTCAATAGTAACGACGTGATTGGTTTCCTGCTCCAGGACCCGCAGTTTCCGCGCGCGATTAGCCATTGTGTGGCTGAGCTGCGCATTGCGCTGGAGCAGTTACCGCGCTCGGAAATGCCGCTGCAGCGGGCCGAAAACCTGCTTGCGCGCATCGACGCTCTGGAATTTGATGCGGCCGATGTTCATGGTCTGCATGGCTTAATGGACGAGCTGCAATTGGAAATCGCCCGCGTTAATGATGCGATAGTGTCGAACTGGTTTTTGCCGGATACTGGTGCTCTATGAAAGCGTTTCATTGCGGCTGTGGGCAAAGGGTCTTTTTTGACAGCAGTCAATGTGTGGCCTGTGGAACAGCGTTTGGATTTAACCCCGAGCTGCTGGATGTGGTGCCGTTAAACCCGCACTACCAGCGTTGCCGCAACGGGCTGGAGTACGATGCCTGTAACTGGCTGCTGCCCAGGAATGCACCGTCGGGATATTGTCAGTCCTGCGTGCTCACGGAAGTCATTCCGAATCTCGGGGTACCCGGCAATATAGCCCTCTGGATCCGCCTGGAATCCGCCAAGCGGCGCTTATTGTATGGCCTGATGAGCCTGGGTCTGCCCGTCGGGCCCGGTCATGTTGTGGCGGGATTGCGGTTCCGGTTTCTAGAGGATCAACGCCGCAATCCGAATGTGGCCGATGAGTTTGTGGCCACGGGTCATAGTGCCGGCATCATTACCATCAATCTGGCGGAAGCTGACGACGTGCTACGCACAGCTGCCCGTGAGCAGATGCAGGAGCGTTACCGCACAATGCTCGGCCACCTGCGTCATGAAAGCGGTCATTACTATTTTCCCGAGCTGGTGCGCAATGCCCGTATCCAGAGTCGCTGGACTAGCTTATTCGGCGACCCCAAACTCGACTATGTCAGCAGCATGGAGCAGTACTATCGCGACGGCGCTCCGGCCGACTGGTCGCAGGGATTTGTCAGTCCCTACGCGACTTCACACCCGTATGAAGACTGGGCTGAGACCTTTGCGCACTACTTGCATATTCGCGATGCGCTGGAGACCGCGCGTGCCGATGGGGTAAAGGTCGTGCCGGAAAACTGGCTGCCGAGCGACGGCCTGCCCGGGTGGGTGCTGGAATGGATGCGCTTGTCTATTACCCTGAATGAGCTTAACCGCAGCCTGGGTATGGATGACCCGTATCCCTTTGTTTTTTCCGCGCCGGTCATTGAAAAACTAAGCTTCGTGGACGAGCTGGTTAGTCCACCAGACGCATAGCGCGTGATTTGCCTGGCAGGCGCGGAAGTTTGGCAAAAGCAAGCTTGAGCTCCTGTTCCCAGGCCTGGCGCAAAGTGCGCAGATAGGGATCGTCCTCGTCGAGTTCGTAGCGTTCGCCTGCGGTCAGGCTGTCCAACTGGTAAATCAGCATTTCGATGGGCGGACCGACGCTCAGGTTGCTGCGCATGGTCGAGTCCATGGAGACCAGCGCGCAACGTGCTGCGGTTTCCAGGTCGACGTCCCCTTGGATGATGCGGTCGAGTATCGGCTTGCCGTATTTTGACTCGCCGATTTGCAGATAGGGTGTCTGCCGTGAGGCACGAATGTAATTACCTTCCGGATAGACGTGATAAATCTGCGCAGGCTGGTCGATGTATTGTCCGGCGACGATGAAGTTGGCTTCCGGGTTGAAGCTTTCGTCGGCGGACTTTCTGTGCTTGCGTTGCTCCGAGAGGCTTAGCTCGCCGATATACTCGGCGGCTTCCGGCATGCGTTTGAATTTTGCCAGGCTGCTTGCGGCCTTGTTCTCTATATCTCGGCGCACCCGGCGAATCACTGCCTGGGTCGTTGCCAGGTTGCCTGCGGATAACAGCGTAACCACCCAGTTACCGGGCTGGCCAAAGCTGTGCATCTTGCTATAGGTGCTGACCTGGTCAACGCCGGCATTGGTGCGTGAATCGGAGGCGAGGACCAGTCCGGCATCTACAGAAATCGCAACGCAATAAGTCAAACAGAGCTTCTCCAAAAACATCCGCCTGATCATAAATCGCGCAGGCGGCTCGTCAACTATAACTGTATCGCGGCTGCCAGCCGTCGGCGCCGGCAGGAATCAGGTCAAACAGGTGCCAGACTGCACAGAAATCGTCGCCCGGGCCGAAGGCCGTCTCCGACACGCGCAAAATTTGTTCGCCGTCGCGCTGGAACACCGATACCCCGGGTTCCAGTCCGTGCTCGCTGACAAATCCCATGTCCTCTGCAAACGATGACCCCGCGTGACTGAGCATGCGAAAGTTCCAGCCACGCTCGGCAGCAAACGCCTGCTGCACATCCGGTGCGTCGGGTGATGTGAGGACCACGGCGGCGCGATTTTCCAGATGCGGCAGCACACCGTTGAGACCATCGGCCCACAGGGTGCAGTAAACACAGGCGCGACCCATGTTATGGATGACGAACAGGTGCTCGTGTTCGCCAAACAATTCGCTCAGCTGCACCGGGCCGCTGGCGTCCTGAAAGGCATAGTCAGTGACGTTTTCAGAATCCGCCGTCGCCTGCAGCGCGCGCATCTTGCTGCGCAGCTCGGTGATCTGGCGGCGAAAGTCATTGATCTGTTGTTGCGATTGGGCATAGGCCATGGCGTTTTCCTCAGGATTCGGGCGGCTGCGGATCTGCCAGTTCCGTCAGCCAGGCGGCCAGGCTGTCGAACTGGTTCTGCCAGTAGTGGGTGTAACGATTAAGCCAGACAGCGGCCGCGAACAACGGGCCGGCCGATAGCGCGCATTGCGCGATTCGGCCGCTACGGGCTTGTGTTACCAGGCCTGCGCGGACCAGTACCTGGATATGCCGGGACACAGCTTGCAGAGAAATATCGAAGGGCGCGGCCAGTTCGGAAACTTTGCGGCTGCGGCCATTCAGTTGCTCCAGGATGCCGCGCCTTACCGGATCTGCCAGTGCGGCGAAGACCAGGTTCAGGTCCGTGTCGGCCGGCGTTTCGTCCGGCAGCACAGGTCGCAGTGCTGAATTACTACTTGGCATAAACGCAGATTATCAACAGAGCAGTTGATAATCAACAAGGTAATTGAGTATAGGTTTTTGCGATTGTGAACAGCGCTGTGGTGCGGCGCCGGTAAATATGTCAAATATGCCCTTTCTCGGTTTAAGCAGAGGCAAATGCCTTGGATGATCTGTCCGTCATCCTCAATTCCCGTGTGCCCATCGTGGCGGTGGAGACCCATGAGGAAGACCGCTTTATCGAGCGGCTCAAGCTGCTTTGCCGGGAAGCCAGCGGGCCTTTCGCGCGACCGCTATTTGCCTGGACCCTGACCGATGGCCTGCGCCGGCTGGATCGGAATCTCGGTGCCCAGCAGCACAACGCGGATCCGGGCAAGGTGCTGCAGCATATCCGTGCCGTGGAGGGTCCTGGCATTTATGTGTTGCTGGATTTTCATCCGTTTCTGGCCGAGCCGCTGCACCAGCGACTCTTGAAAGACATCGCCGTGAACTCCCGCGACGGGCGGCGCACGGTGATTCTTCTCAGTCACCATCTCGAGCTGCCGCCGGACCTGGAGCGCATGACGGCGCGCCTGGTTATGGATCTGCCGGATGCCGCCGAGCGCGCGCGCCTGGTGGCGGCCAGCATCGCGGACTGGAACCAGGCCAATCCGGGCAAGGTGGAAATCGACCCAAAGGCTGTGCAATTGCTGGTGCAGCAGCTTAATGGCCTGACCCGGGTCGATATTGATCGACTCGCCCGCGCTGCCGTCCACGACGGAGCCATTACAGCCTCGGATCTGCCGGAGACCATGGCGGCCAAATACGCCTTGCTGAATCGCGACGGCATTCTCGACTATGAACCAGATACCCGCAGCCTGGCTGATGTGGCCGGATTGGCCAAGCTTAAGGCTTGGCTGGAGCAGCGCCGCAAGGTGCTGACGAATCCGGCGCTTGCCGGTCAGCTGACGCCGCCGCGTGGACTGCTGCTGGCCGGCGTTCAGGGTTGCGGCAAGAGCCTGGCGGCGCGCGCGGCCGCCGGCCAGTTGCAATGGCCGCTGCTGCGCCTGGATATGGGCGCGCTCTATAACAAATTTCATGGCGAGACCGAGCGCCGCCTGCGCGAGGCGCTGCGCCAGGCCGAGCAAATGGCGCCCTGCGTGTTGTGGATCGATGAAATCGAGAAAGGCCTGGCCACCGGCGATAGCGATGGCGGTACGTCCCGACGGGTGCTGGGCACTTTCCTGACCTGGCTGTCCGACAAATCCGCAGCCGTGTTCGTGGTGGCCACCGCCAACGATGTGACCCGCCTGCCACCCGAGCTGGTCCGCAAAGGCCGTTTCGACGAGATCTTCTTCGTCGACCTGCCGAACCAGGTCGCCAGGGAAAAGATCCTGGAAATACATCTTAAAAACCGCGAAATACACACCAAAAACTTCGATCTCCAGAAAATGGCCAAGGCCAGCCAGGATTTTTCCGGCGCCGAACTCGAACAGGCTGTGGTGGCTGGCCTGTACACAGCCTATGCCAGCGGCAAGCCCCTGAATGAGGCCCTGCTGATGGCAGAGTTTCTGCGTACCCGGCCGCTCGCGGTCGTCATGGCTGAGCAGGTCAGTGCGCTGCGTCAATGGGCGCATGGCCGCTGCGTTCCAGCAGATGTCGTGGATTAGCAACACCTTCCGCTCTTTGCTATAAACCCTTGATCGTTTGGGCCAAATGCCTGTTGGCTTTCTAATACAGGACGAGTAAAGTTACGCCCGCGTCGCGTATTGGCAATGCCATGCATTGCTAATGCGAGAGCAGTTTTCCTAGGCCCAATCAAATAAGGGCCTTACCGAACAGTTAGCAGGGGAGTTCACCGAATGAATCCGATACGGAATTTGAGCACTATAGCCGCGGCCATCGCGCTGGCGCTGGGTGCCACCGCCTCCGGGCCCGCACTGGCCCAGAGTGGAATGATGGATGACGTCCTCGTCACGGCCCAGCGCCGCGAGGAAGTTGCGCAGGATGTGCCACTGGCCATCACCGCCTATACGGCTGACCAGCTCGAGCGCCTGCAGGTAACCGAGACGTTGGACATGACCAAGTTGGTGCCGAACTTTATCGGCCATAACAACACCGGTCTGGGTTCAGCGAATACCTACTCCATTCGCGGCCTGAACAATACCGAGACCATCGCGACATTTGATCCGCCCGTGGGCAGCTATGTAGACGATATCTATGTCACGCGCCAGAACGCGAATAACTTTACGCTTTTCGATGTTGATCGCATCGAGGTTTTGCGGGGTCCGCAGGGCACATTGTTTGGCCGCAACACCACCGGCGGTGCTGTGCGCGTCATTCTTAAGAAGCCCCAGGAAGAGCTGGGTGGTTATGTCTCGGGCGGCTACGGTGAATTTGCGCGCGTTGAGCTCAAGGGTAGTATTGATCTGCCGGTCACAGAGAATTTCCTGACCAAAGTCTCCGCCTACTACATCGAAGATGACGGCTATTCATCGAACCAAACCACCGGTGAAGACATTAACGCGCAGAATGGCTGGGGTATTCGCGGCCACGCTTTGTGGAATATCACCGATGCGCTGAGCTGGGATGTCGCCGTCGACGCGATGAAAGACGACCACATCAACATCCTTAATTTCAAGCAGGGCGGCGGCCGAGTCAGCAATACCGGTCTGGACTCAAGGTCGAGCAATCTTTCAGGTCTGCCGATCTCTGGTGAGAAGCGTAACTACCCGCTGCAGAATGAAACCGAATCCTTGAATCTGAGTTCAGTGATTGACTGGCAAGTCGGCGATATCGGCAGCCTGTCATTCATCACCGGCTTGCGTGACCTGGATCAACGTTTTGCGCTGGACTTCTTTGACGGTCCCCCGCCGACGGGCCTGTTCGTGATCGCCAACGACGGCAACCACAAGCAGTTCACCCAGGAAATCAAGTGGACCGGTCAGCTGGGCGACCCGATCCAGTACGTCGCCGGTGTGTTCTACATCAAGGAAGAAAATACGACGGACTTCGCCGATATCACGACCTTTGGCCCGCCGTCAGTCAATGCTGACCGAACGCTGAAGAACGATACCGAAGCCCTGGCGGGTTACTTCCAGACCGATATCACGTTTGCCGAAGACTTTACGGTGACGGCCGGTATTCGATATACCGACGAGGAAAAAACCGTCGAGATCGAATCCAACCCGACGCTGCCTTGTGATCCGAATGTAGATATCAACTGCCTGTCGACAGTAAATGTCGTCAATGCCGGGATTCCGACCAAGCTGACGGAGCAAATCTGGACGCCGCGTATCGCCCTGAACTGGGCAACTTCAGACTCGATGAGCCTGTACGTCTCTGCCACCAACGGCTTCAAGTCCGGCGGCTGGAATGCACGTGCTACCGCTGCCGGGCTGTTCACCCCGTTCACCACGGAAGAGGTGTGGAGTTACGAAGCGGGCATCAAGTCGCAGTGGCTTGACGATAGCGTTCGCTTTAACGTGAATTTGTTCTTCACGGACGCCACCAACTACCAGCTGCCTTCCGGTCAGGAAGATCCGAACAATCCCGGCACCATCGTTTTCCAGACGGGCAACAATGCTGATCTCGAAAACTCGGGTATTGAGGTGGAGCTCGTGTGGTCGCCAACGGATGAACTGACCTTGTTCGCGAACGGCGGCATTCAGGACGCCAAGTACAAGAACATTAATCCGGATATTCTGGACCAGCAGCAAGATTGCCTTAACAATGGCAACAGGTGCGGTCAGAGTATTGTGGACGCTGACGGCAATATCGCCGACCCGGTCCGGGCGCCGGACTATACGCTGAACCTTGGCTTCAACTATGTGTATCCGCTGACTTCGAATCTGGAACTGGTGCCGAGTGCCTACACCTACACCGTGGGTAGTCACAACGTCGGTACCGCCGGCCTGCCGATTGGCCTGGTGGGCGGCTACACGACCTGGAACGGTTCTCTGACGCTGAACAACATTGACCAGGACTGGAGCCTGACGGCCGGCTGCAAGAACTGCAACGATCGTCTGATGACGGTGTCGGTGCTGGCCGGTCAGCCCTATTACCAGGATCCGCGGACCTGGATGGTGAGGTTCACCAAGAACTTCGCTAACTGATTCGGGCAAAAGCCTGACGAGAGGCGCGGTCGCTGATGCGGCCGCGCCTTTTTTTTTGCTAAGTTAAGCTGAGTCCGAAGCTGGCCTTTGCCTTATGAAGCTCTCTCGCGTACTCGCACTTGCGATCCTGGCCGGGCTGGCCTGGTGGTGGTGGGACCACGCGCTGTTCGTAAAACGTTACCTCAGCTACGTGGCCGGCGGACACGACGCGCATACAGTGCCTATCGAATGGTTTGAGCCCCTGGCTGCGCTTGAGCATGGCAGTGGTGCCGTGCCGCCCATCGCTACGTCGCGAACTATTCCGCAGGCCGTGCTCGACGACGTGCTCGCCTATGCCGATGAACAGGATTCCATGGCACTGATCATTGTCCGGCATGGTCAGGTCGAACTGGAAAAGTACTGGCCGGGCTATGACCGAAGCAGCCTGTTTAATCCCCAGTCCATGTCCAAGACCCTGCTCGGCATGGCGGTGGGTATCGCCCTTGCCGATGGCAAGATTGACTCTGTTGATGATCCGATCAGTCAGTACCTGGACGAGTGGCGCGACGATCCGCGCGGCCAGATAAAAGTACGGGAATTGTTGCAGATGTCCGGCGGGCTCGCGCAAATCTCTACCGACTACCGGCCCGTACCCTGGTCTAAAGGCGGTCTGGCAGCATTTCAATATCGACTTCAATCGCGCCATATTTAAACTGCCGCAGGCTGATCCGCCGGGCACAAAGTTCGACTACAACAACAACGAGAATAATTTACTCGGTGTGGTGCTGGAGCGCGCCGTGGGTGAGCAGTACCAGGATTATCTGGGCAGGAAAATCTGGGCGGCTGCCGATCTGGCGCCCGCGTATATGTACCTGGATCAGCCGGGCGGTAATGTGATGAAGTCCTGCTGCATTCTGTCTCGGCCGATAGATTGGGCCACGCTGGGCCTGATCATGCTCAATGATGGCCGTCTCGGCGATCAGCAGATATTGCCGCCGGGCTGGGTGGGCCAGATGGTCACGCCGGCGCCGCTCACCTCAAGTTACGGCTACCAGGTCTGGCTGGAGGCTGATATGGGCGCCAATCCCTATGGCGATGCGCCTGACAGCACACGCGTATGGTGGGCCTCCGAGCCGTTCGCCAGTGAAGACCTGTTTCAGTTCCTCGGCCATGGCTTTCAGCACGTCTGGATCGTGCCGTCGCTGGATCTGGTGGTGGTGCGCGCTAACCGGGTCTGGCCCGATGAGTCCTGGGACCAGGTGCGTATTCCGAATTTGTTGATTCGTGGATTGCGCGAAGCGCCGGCTACTGCTCGAGCCGACTGAAGCGCAATCGGTCGGTGCCGGCCTCATCAATAAAATAGAGCAGCCCGGTGTCTGCATCGAGACGATACCGCCGCGTGCTTTCCAATGCCTTGAGAAAACGCTGCTCCTGTTCCATCACGGCCTCCGGACAGGCCATCATGGTGCTGCCCAGCGGCCCGAATTCCAGCTCAGAGTCCACCAGTGTGTAGTTGCCGAAATAGCGATTGCAGCCGCCGCGACCGGCCACGCGCAGGCTGTTTTCGAAACTGAGCGTCGACTGCAGGCGGTCGATGACCCCGCGACCATCGATATCTTCAACCAGCCAGCTGCTGCCGACCAGGGGCGGCGGGGTGGGCTCAGCGGCCGGGGTTGTGCTGCAGGCGCTGACCAGGAAGGCCAGGCTGATCAGCAGGGATGGATTGAACAGGTCTTGTGCCATGCGCCTAGTTTAGCCCGCCAATACCGTGGTGGGCAGCATCCATGAGCCGGCCGCTACAGTTGCGTCGAAAATGCCTCGCCGTCGATGGCAATGCTCTTGATGAGTGCGAAAACCGGCTGGCCCGGGACCAGCTGTAATTCCGCCACCGAAGCCCGGGTTAGCCGGGCACGTAAATGGGCCCCGCCCAGGTCCAGCAGAACTTCGGCATAGGGCGAATTTGCCGAGGACTCTATTTCCAGGATCTTGGCGGAGAGGATATTGCGAATGCTCAGCTGCTCAGGTCGCCGGGTGGCGATGGCCACATCGCGGGCGCGCACCCGCAGTCGCACAGCATCGCCGGGTTGTGCTTCGCAGCCGGGCACATCGAGGGTTTGCCCGGCGACCTCGAGAATGGTCAGCCCGTAGTCCTTATCCAGTCGCCGGACCGAGCCGGTCAACAAGGCGCCGGCTTCGGCCGGCCCGACCAGCGCGGCCAGGTCGAGCCGCTCGAGCATCTCCGTGGCGGGGCCGCTGGCCTGCACGCGACCCTTGGCCAGCGCCACCATTTGTGTCGCCAGCCGCGCCACTTCATCGAGCGCATGGGTGACATAGATGATGGGTACAGCGAAGTGTCTTGGCAGGGATTCCAGGTAGGGGAGTAATTCCGCCCGGCGTTCGAGATCCAGGGCGGCCAGGGGTTCGTCCATCAACAGCAATTGCGGGCGGCCTAACAGGCTGCGGGCAATGGCCACGCGCTGACGTTCGCCGCCTGACAAGTCCTGGGTGGCACGCTGCATGAGTCCGCCCAGGTCGAGGCTGGCTACGACCTCGTCAAAGCCGGCACCCGGGCGCTTGCCGGCGCGGCGTTCTGCATAGCGCAGATTGCCGGCCACGGAAAGGTGCGGAAACAGGCGTGCATCCTGAAAGACCAGGCCGATACCGCGACGATGGGTAGGCAAAATTCGGCGGCCGTCTTGCCAGCTTTGCTCGGCAAAGCGAATGCGTCCGCGCGTAGCCGGTTCCAATCCGGCCAGGCAACGTAACAAGCTGGTTTTGCCGCTGCCGCTGGGTCCGAACAGCGCGGTAACCCCGCGCAATTGCCAGTCGACCTGGGCCTGCAGCTGGAACTCGCCGCGCTGCAGGCTGATATCCATTTCCAGGCGCGCCATTCAGAGCACCCGCACGGCGCCGCGCCGATTCAATGCATAAACCAGAAACAGCACCACGAACGAGAACAGCAGCAGCCCGGCTGACAGTGCATGCGCCGCGGCGTAGTCCAGCGTCTCGACCTGTTCGTAAATGGCGATGGAAATCACCTGGGTGCGACCGGGAATATTGCCGCCCACCATCAGCACCACGCCGAATTCACCGACGGTATGCGCAAAGCCGAGCACGGCTGCCGTCACATAGCCGCGCAGGGCCAGCGGGGAGGCGACGCTAAAGAACGCGTCCAGCGGTGATGCACCCAGGCTGGCAGCCGCTTCGAGTACCCCGCGCCCCTGGGCAACGAAAGCGGTTTGCAATGGCTGCACCACGAAGGGCAGGGAATACAGGACTGATGCGATCACCAGTCCGCTGAAGGAGAAACTCAGGCTGTCGCCGGTAATCGCCTGCCAGACACGGCCCGGCCCGCTGTCTGGTGCGAATAGCAGTAGCAGGTAGAAACCCAGCACCGTCGGCGGCAACACCAGGGGCAGGGCGGTCAGTGCCTCGATTACCGGGCCTGCGCGCGAGCGCGTATGCGCCAGCCACCAGGCCAGCGGTGTGCCCACCACCAGCAGGATCAGGGTGGTTACAGCGGCTAGCTGTAAGGTCAGCCAGATGGGTCCGCTCATGGGTCCGAGTCTGTTGCGTAGCCGGCGGCACGGATGATTGTCTGCGCTTCCACGCTGGCCAGGTAAGTCAGAAAGCCCTGCGCCGCCGGGTTCTGAGTCGCGCGGTTTAGCAGCACTGCATCCTGGCGTATGGGCGTGTAAAAAAGCTGCGGCACCCGCCAGCGGCTGCCCGCGCGACGATTGCTCATACTGGCGGCGACAAAAGCGAAACCGGCGTTGCCGCTGGCTGCCATGGCAAAGGCCTGGGCAACGTTCTCACCGCGCACCAGTCGGTCGGCCAGCTTGTCCCAGAGTTGCAGTTTCTCAAGCGTCTCGCGCGCCGCTTCACCATAGGGTGCGAGTTTTGGATTGGCGATGGCCACGCGGCTGCGCTGGCCAGCCATCAGGCTGGCCGTGGGATCGTTGCTTACTCCTTCTACGTTCGCACTCCATAGCACCAACAAGCCGAGTGCATAAGTGAATCGACTGGTCGCAACGGCATGCCCGCTTTCCACGAGTCGCTGCGGGCGGCGCTGATCGGCGGCAAGCAAGACATCGAAAGGCGCGCCGTTGATGATCTGCGCATACAGCTTGCCCGTTGATCCAACGACGACCACCAGCTGATGCTGGCTGTTGTCTGAATAGGTCCGGGCGAGTTGCCGGGCGGTGTCGCTGAAGTTCGCTGCCACCGCAACCAGGGCCTGGTCGGCCAGCGCGAGTGTCGGGGCGCTGCTGACCAGCCACAACAGCGCGGCAAAGAAAACACGTCCCTGGATCATTGCGGCGGCAGCTTGTTCAGGAATTCACCAATGGCCTGCAATATGGCCTGACTGTCGCCCAGGAACCACCAGTGGTCGTCGCCTTCGAGCAAGTGAAACTCTGCGCCCGGAATGCGTGCGGCCATATCTGCGCCGGCGCCGGCGCGGGCGACGCGATCGCCGCGACGATGTAACACCAGCGTAGGCGCCTGAATTTCTGGTAACAGTTCGCGCACGTCAATATCCCGCAGCACTTCCAGGATGGCGCGAATACTGCCGGGCGTTGCCGCCGCGCGCAGATAACGTGCCCAGCCGTTGCGAAACTCTTCGTTGTTGGCCATTGAGGGCGCAAAGTACTCGACGGAAGCGGGGCCACCCCAGTCCGCAATCATCTGGTCCAGCCAGGCGTCATAGCCGCGTCGGGACAGGCCCCAGGGATGGTCGTCACTGCGTGTGCCTTTGGCAAAAGCGCCGTACATGATCACCGCGCGGGTTCGCTGCGGATAGCGTGTTGCGAATAGTGCTGTTGCCGGGCCACTTTCCGATACGCCGAACAGGATCACTTGCTCACTGCCGGCGGCGTCTAAGACGGCCGCCATGTCTTCGACAGTTTGTTCGACGTTGGGCGGATAACCGATTCGATCGGATAGCCCGACGCCACGCTTGTCAAAACTGATCACGCGCCCGAACCGCGACAGCTGTACGTCGAAGTTGGCCACCATATCGATGCGGTAACGCAGGTCCAGGTGCGAAACGAAGCCAGGCACAAACAGGATATCTGGCCGACCCTCGCCGAGGGTTCGCCAGGCAATATGCAAGTCGCCACTGCGCGCGAAGTGCACCGGCGAGAGACCGGCCGGGTCGCCCGAATCCTCGTCGGCTTGCGCTGAAGCCAGCTCCGCGACGAACCGATAGCCGCGCTTGGACAGTGTTTTGATGACTCCCTGAACGCGCGCATCGTCGCCCACGGCCTTGCGGGCTTTCATGATGGTGCGGGCCAGTGCCGCCTCGGTGACGATCACGTCGGGCCAGAGCACGTCCATCAGTTCATTGTGGCTGACCACGCGTTCGCGTTCGGTGATCAGATAGGCCAGCAGATCGAAGGCCTTGGGCTCCATTTCTGACAATTTTCCGTGCACGCGCAGCTCCCGGCGCGCCAGGTCCAGTTCGCAGCTGCCAAAACTCAGGTTTTCCGGGCTATGGGCCATGGTCAGAAAAAGGTCATAAAAAGGTCACGGGGCCGTCAGGAACCGCAGTCATTGTAGGAGCAGAGTATGACCGTCGGCCAGATGGCCGGGCATTGCAACCCACGGGAGATCGAGACCATGAACACAAATATTGCCAAGACCGTTGCTTTGATGCTGCTTCTGACCGCGACCGGGGTGCAGGCCGAAGTGCCTGCCGGCGCAGTCTACGCCAATGAGCTGGACCGCTGTGTTGCGGCCCTGCGTACGGAATTGCTGAATGAGCAAACCCGCCAGCTGCGCTACACCGTGACGCGTCTCGATAAGCGCGGCGCCTGGTACGAATTTGAGATTCGTTCAGAAGTCTTCAATGAGCTGGAGGGGCCGGTAGTGCGCAGCGAGCAATCAAACTGCCGCGCGCATCGCTGGTCGGATGACACCGAGCTGACCAGCTAGGCGCCAAGGTTGCCGGCGACGACCCGGGGTGAGGTCGTCGCCGGCGAGATCCGGCGCGTTTAGGGGGGAGGGGGACGCGCCGGCGTCAAATCAGCCGCCCGATCACCAGCCCTGCATACCAAAGCCGCCGCCGCCGAAGCGCCGTCCGCGGCGTTTCTCCATGAGCGCATCGGCTTCGGCGCGCTGCTCCGGGGTGAGTTCAGCGTAGACCTGGCTCATGGTACGAATGCCGAGCAGGGTCATCTCGACAAAAGTCGGCGCCTGGTTTTCCACCAGAATTCGCACCTCATCTTCATCGTAGCCATCAGTTCGAATCATGCCGCCGACCTGCCCGCGCAGTTCTTCCAGCTGCAGGCGCAGAACGTCAGCTTCTGCCCGTGAGTTGTTCAGGATGGCGGTGATGGCCAGAGTCTGTGTTTCGCTCAGATCCAGATGACGACTGAGTCTGGCCAACGGGCCGCCGCCGTGACGACGTCCCCAGTGCTGGCTTTTGTCTCCGTCACCGGGCGCATCGAGACCCGCTGACGGGCCGTCGTTGACGCCCCAGGCGATGGCCGAGGCAGCCAGCACGCCCAGGGCGCTGGCGGACAGAATCAATTTTTTACGTTTGTGCATGGCTTTCTCCGGGTAGGGGTGAAGTCTATTGATTGGCGGGATGGCGCTGTTGGGCGCCATCATGCAATTCATCGCGTGTGACATAGCCGTCGCTGTCGCTATCCAGGTGCTGCAGGCGCTGTTCCTTGGTGACCGCGCCGCGCGTTGGTAAGGCGGACAGCTCTTCGGCGGAAAGCCGGTCATCGCCGTCGGTATCCAGGTCTTCAAAACGCGCCCTGGGGCCCTGGCCACCACCATTCTTCTGTCGCTGGCTGCGGGCCGCGGCCAGTTCGTCCTGGCTCAGGTCGCCGCTGCCGTCGCTGTCCAGGCGGGCAAATATATCCGCCGGATCGCGGCCACCGCGCGCGGGCAGCTGGCCGAACTCTTCGGCCGACAAGGCACCGTCGCCATCGCTGTCCAGCGCATCGAAATTCGGCCGCTGGGCGCCGTGGCTGCCGGCTTGTGTGGCTCCGCAGGCGGCCAGCAAAAAAATCAGTGTCAGTGTGCGCATGGGATGTCTCCTTGGTGTGTGCTGAATCTAACGGTACTGGCCGGGCCGCGCTGACAAGCTCGGGCGAAGTTTTGTCAAGAATTGCAAAGCGGCTTGCCAGCCGCCTGAGAATTGCCTCCAATGGGTGCCATGCGCGAAGCCATTTTGATTGTCGATGATGATCGCCAGCTGCGGGACATGCTGGCCGACTACCTGTGCGGCGAAGGCTTCACCGTGGCCCAGGCGGCGGATGGTGCGGACGGTGTAGAGGCCGTGCGTGCCGGTGGCCATGACCTGGTGGTGCTGGATATCACCATGCCGGTGATGGATGGCTTCGAAGCCTTGCGACGAATGCGCAAATTCAGCGATGTTCCGGTGCTGATGCTGACGGCACGCGGTGATGAACTGGATCGCATCGTCGGGCTGGAGCTGGGGGCCGATGATTACCTGTCCAAACCATTCAATCCGCGCGAACTGGCGGCCAGGCTGCGTGCCATTCTGCGCCGGGCGCGCGGCAGTCAGGCAGCGACGGCGCCTGCTGAAGTCGATGGATTGCGCCTTGAACCCGGCACCCGACAATTGTTGAAGAACAATCAGCCCGTCGCGGTAACCGCGACGGAGTATGCGGTTATGGCCGTATTGATGGATGCGGCCGGCAACCTGGTCGATAAAGATCATTTGTCACGCGAGGCGCTCGGTCGTGAGCTCACGCCCTTTGATCGCAGTCTGGACACACACATCAGCAATTTGCGCCGCAAGCTGGGCAACGGGCCGGATGGTCAACCGCGGATCAAAACCATTCGCGGGCGTGGTTACCAACTGGTGGTAGCGGCCGCATGAGTCGTTTCTACTGGCGACTGTTCCTGGCGTTTCTGGCCGTGATCCTGGTCACTACTGTCATCTCCGCGGCTATCGGCCGGGTCTGGCTCGATTCGGCCGTGGATAGCACGCGCATGGAGTCCCTGCGTGGCACCTTGGGAGCGCTGGCCGATCAGGCCGAGGGTGTCTTGTCGAGTGAGGGTGAACAGGGCCTGCGCAGCTGGCTGGAAGCACAACAGAGACTGCTGGCCGTGCCGATTTTCATCGTCACGCCGGCTGGCGGAGAGCTGCTTGGCCGGCGCCTGCCACCCGCTGCCGCCGGCACGCTGCAGGATCGCGATGACGCGCGCCCTGGCGATTTTTCAGAGCGGCCAAGACGGGCCCGCGGCATGCGCCGTTTCCGCGGTCCCGATGGCACCATCTACCGAATTTTGATTCCGCGTATGCGACCGCCCTTTGCTCGTTTCCAGGAACCTGCTTTGCGCCTGGTTTACGTGCTGGTGTTGCTGCTGGTGGGTGCGCTGGTTTGTCTGGCGCTGGCCCGCTACCTGGTGCGTCCGGTGCGCGAGTTGCGCCGCGCCGGACAATCCATTGCTGCCGGTGACCTGAGCGCCCGAGCGGGCGCAGAGATGCGCGCTCGCGGTGACGAATTCGGCGCCCTGGCCCGGGACTTTGATCGCATGGCCGACCGTGTGGAACAGGTACTGGAGAGTCAGCAAAGACTGCTGCGCGATGTCTCGCACGAATTGCGCTCGCCCCTGACGCGCCTGCAGATTGCAGCCGGGTTGCTTCGCCAGAAGGCTGTAGAAAAGGAGTTGCCGCAGGTTGACCGTATCGACCAGGAAGTGCTGAATCTCGACGGCCTGATTGGGCAGATTCTCAAGTTCGCGCGTCTGGAGAGCCTCAAGCAGATTGATACCGAGCCGGTTGATATGGCGGAGCTGCTGGCCGGCATTGTTGCTGATGCCCGCTTTGAAGGCCGGGCGCTAAATCGCGAGGTGCGGCTTGAAGGTACGGGTGCGCCGCGGGTTTCCGGCGACGCGGCGCTATTGTCCAGCGCGCTGGAGAATGTCATTCGCAATGCGGTCCAGCATGCCAGCAGCGAGGTGCAGGTGACGTACAGCCCGAGCGATACCGGGAACTTGCTGGTTGAGATTAGCGATGACGGGCGGGGCGTGGAGGAAGATCAGCTGGTGCGGATCTTCGAGCCTTTTCACGCCGGCGTTGACGGCGGTGCCGGCATCGGGCTGGCCATTGCCAGTCGGGCGATAGGTCTGCACGGCGGAGAGATTGATGCCGGGAGAAACCCGCGCGGCGGACTGCGGGTGAGTATTCGATTGCCGCTGCTAGCTTGATGGTCGCCGCGATTGCCTGTTCAACGGCTGACCTTGTTGCAGCCGATAAGTCCTGTGACGGTTCGCCGCGGCAGGCAGGAATCAGTCGGCGTTGATTTTGTTTGTCGTGCGGCCCCAGGGGGGACCTGCGTGGCTGAGCGCAGTCTTTCAGGCCTCGCTGACCAGGCTTTCCGGCAAACTGATGCGATGCTCGGTGCTATAGAGGTAGTCGTTGAATACGTGCTCAGCGGACAGCAGCTGGTACTTGCCATCGGGCAGTAGCCGGGTCGTATCTTTCAGTCGATACACGTAGTGGCCGCAAGTCCAGACGTTTTGTTTTCCGAAGTGGTAGCAAATACAGATTTTTTCGGTGACGGGCAGTTTGCGCCCTTTGGCATCCACGCCCGTTGCATCCCAGGCGTCCAGGTAAGAGCAATGACCCTTGGCGTCCAGGTTGTAACCCAGGGCTTCGCACTGCGGTTTGATATTTGAGCCAATGGCCGGGCTGTTGTTGAGGATGCGGATCAGGTAACCGGTGGCGGAAACAGAGGAGACCTCAACCTGATCTTCCGTGGCGGAAAAATAGGCTTGCTTGGCACGCGGCGACAAACCGCATTCTTCCGTGACGGTGAAGCGCGTTGCCACCTGCACGCCGGCCGCGCCCAGTTCCAGCATGTTTACGGCATCGGTGCCGGTGAACACACCGCCGGCCGGAATCACGGGAATCGACAGGCCCTCGTCGCGCAGGAAGTTGATCACTTCAACAACGATATCGGCCAGGTTGTAGTCAGCCCAGTCTTCGCCAAAGCCCAGGTGGCCGCCGGCCAGTGGCCCTTCGACGATGATGTAGTCAGGCAGGCGGTCGACGCGTCGTCCGCTGCGCAGGAAAATCTTGAGTGCCCGCACGCTTGATACAATGATGCCGATATTGACGTCATGAAAGCGCGGATTTTCCGCCATCAGGCGCAGGCTGCTGGTATGCAGTCCGGCAGAAAGCGTAATGCCGTCGATACCGCCGTCCATGGCAGCTGCCAGGCGAGTCTGCAGGGTGATACCCGGTGCACCCATTTGCAGCTTTTCCATCACGTTGATGTGCACCGCGCCACTGCCACGCTTGCGGTTCATGGTGTTTTCTACAGTGCTTCGCTGCGCCGCGTAGAGTTGCTCGGGATCGAATCTGACCGAGGTCTTGTCAATGGATGCGCGACTGGCGCGATTCAGCTGCGACTTGGCCTTTGTATAGTGCGTGGCGAAACGCCGGTCCGACACAAATGGCGACATGGCATCGGATACATGGCCGATACCACCGAGGCGAGCCGCTTCCAGGGCAAGATCGGCTGTGGAAATATCCACGCCCATGCCGCCGATCATTATGGGTACCAGTTCTCTGTCGCCCAGACGCAGTCTGAACTCATCTAATTGCTTAGCCATTGGCCAGAACTATAGCATGCAGCCGCCCCAGCTTTGGACGCCTGCAGCCGCTCAGGAAGGCTCCATTTGCAGCGCCGGATCAAGCAGTTGGGCGCCCGACGTAGCTCATCCGCAGCTCCAGCTCCAGCTCCTGAGCACGCGTCGCCAGGCCGTCATTCTCGCGCTTCTGCTTATGCAGAGATTCGCGCAATTCGGTTTTTTCGTTGATTTCGTCTTTCAGCATCGACTCACTTTTACCGGCCAATTGGCGCGCTGCTTCCAGCTGTCCATTCAGATCCTCAATCTGGGCCTGCAGATCCTGGTTTTCCGCGCCGGCCGTTTCGGCCGCTTGTTTCGCGAGCACGGCATCCTGGCTGCGTACCTTCACCTCTGCCAGCAATTCGCGAATCTGGGTGTCGCGCAGGTCTTCGCTGTCGGCAATTTCCTGGTGCCGCCGGATACGCCAGTGCGTCAACCAGGCACCGCCGGCAGCGGCGCCGGCACAGGCGAACAGCGCCAGTAAAACAAACAGAGTTGACATAATCAGGGAGTCTCTTGAGTCTCTGCCGCCTAAACTATCGAACATAAAGTCGGGAATCACTGGACTGGTTCTCGAAATCCGGCTCCCGGGAGGCCATTGACATGCTTCAGGCAGCCGATTCCCTGGTGGTCAAAGCACAGCGGCTGACCAAGCGCTTCGGTGACCGTGTCGCTGTGAAGGCCATTACCCTGCTGATAACCCCGATGTTCATCTTTAGCGGGGTGTTTTACCCGGTGGAAGCCTTGCCGGGGTGGACCAGGTGCTGGTCCCGGTGTTGCCTTTATCCCACGCCATTGCCCTGGTGCGGCCACTGGTGTCTGGCCAGCCACTGGTCGCGTTCTGGCCGCATGTAACCGTGCTGCTGGCATACGCGGTGGGTGGCTACCTTGCGGCGACGATTTTCATCCGCCGGCGGCTGATTTAGTAGTCTGCAAAAAGCTGTGGCGGCGTGGCGACGCGGCGGCTATGATCGCGCCCCAACAAGACAACCGGGAATAACCTGATGTTGCAACGCTCGCTTGGCGCCGCCCTGGTGGCCGTGCTTTTGCCCTGCGCTGTGCAGGCGGAGACCATCGAAGAAATCGTTGTTTCTGTGCAGAAGCGCGAGCAAAGCCAGCAGGATGTGCCCATTGCCGTCTCGGCCTACAGCGGTGACTTTCTGCGCGCCCTCAACGCTCAGGATTTTCGCGACGTTATTTCGCTGACGCCGGGGTTCAATGGCAATACGGCTGATAGCTTTAATGATGCCCTGGGCGTGCGCGGCATTTCCTCGAACAGTTTCGGTGTTGGTGGCGACGGCTCAGTGCCGATTTTTGTCGACGGCTTTTACGAGGGCCGCAACGGTGGCTTGATTACCAGCGCGCTGGATATTGATCGCATTGAAGTGGTGCGCGGCCCGCAAAATACTTTGTTCGGGCGCAACGCGGTGGCGGGCGCCGTTGCCATTACCCACAATCGTCCGGATCCTGAGGCCGTGAGCGGCGAGCTGGGCTTCGGCGTCGCTGAGTTTG
The DNA here is from genome assembly GCA_963850255.1 of uncultured Gammaproteobacteria bacterium. Lineage (GTDB taxonomy): Bacteria > Pseudomonadota > Gammaproteobacteria > Steroidobacterales > J054. The sequence goes on along the minus strand of CAWKLL010000014.1, from coordinate 16,023 downwards.
GCCATGTCGACGTGAATGGCACGCTTAATCTGCCCCTGAACGATCGCTGGGCCTTGCGCGGCAGTGTGGGTTACCTGAAGGAAGACGGCTATCTGACTAATCTGGCCGGCGGTCCCGACCTGGGAGAGCAGGAAAACTCGGCGGTCCGGGCCGCGCTGGGTTATACCGGTGACACTGTGACGGCCAATTTCTCGGCGCTCTTCGAACGTCGTGACAGCAATGGTTCGGCCTACTGGAGTACCGCGCCGTTAAACGCCAGCGGCGAACTGGATTTTGCCGATCAAACCCGTCGTCTGCCCGAGGATGCTGTGGTGAATGATCTGGTGGGGCAGGATGAGGCTGATATCCTGCGCTTTATTCTCGATCTGGATGTAGATCTGGGCGGTGGCTACGGGCTCAAGTCGATTACCGGCTTCAAGACCTACGACTTCCAGTACCGTGAAGACTACGATGCCACCGCGGCGCTGGTAGATCACTTCTCCATCGATCAGGACGTCGACTATTTCAGCCAGGAGTTGCGCCTGCTGTCGCCAGACGAGGGTCGGCTGACCTGGTTTGTTGGCGCCAGTGTTTACAGTGAGAAGGTTAACGCGAACTTTGCCGACCGTTACACTGAAGACGATTTGTGTCGCGCCCTGCAGATAACCGAGGACGACGACTTTGATCAAGGCGCCAGGGTTACTGGCTGCGATGATCCGATTTTCGAAGAGTACTGGGAGGAAGATATTGATCCCGGTGATCTGGTCGAGAACAAGCCTGAACGTACACTGGTTGAAACGGAAAATTTCGGTGCCGCACTCTATGCCGATATCAGCTGGGCGATGACCGATCGTCTCGACCTGAATCTGGGCGCGCGCTACACCTACGATGAGAAAGAATACTCGACCTGTGTTCCGGACTCGGGAGGCGCTTTGGGCAATAACTTCATCTATGACTTTTTTTATACGGCCGAGACGGTGGGCGATTGTGGTCAAAGCTTTGCTGGCGCGGCGCCGGGCGGCACCGTCAGCGATACGGATGACTGGCAAGGATTTACGCCCAGGCTTGCCTTGAATTTTGCCGCCACGGACAAGCTCAATCTCTATGGCAATGTCGCCTGGGGTTATAAGTCGGGTGGCTTCGGTGACTTTGGCTTTGTTACTGCAGACGGCGGCGATGCGGAATCTGATGAAGACACGGGCCTTGCCTTGCCCGGAACCCGGCCCGACAAATTTGACGAAGAAACGGTGCTGAGTTTCGAGCTGGGGGCCAAGAGCCTGTTGCTGAATAACAGCCTGCAGGCCAATCTGGCTATCTATGGCTATGACTATAGCGACCTGCAGGTGACATTTTTCTCCGGCGGCGCGCAGCGCACCGGAACTGTCGATGCTGCCACCGGCTATGGCGCCGAGGCTGACCTGCGTTGGCTGCCCGGCGAGAACTGGGACATTTACTTCTCCGTCGCCTATAGCCAGACAGAGATCGACAAAGTTTCGCAGCGGCTGATCGACCAGGGTCTTTGTGATGACTGTGTGGGTAATGAGCTGGCTTTCGCCCCGCGCTGGACCACCGGCACCGTGGTTCGTTACAGCGTTCCGCTGGCCAACAATGCCGGCCTGTTCGTGACCGGCGAGCACAGCTTCTACGATAAGGCATTCGGCGGCCTGGACAATATTGAATTGGCCACCACGGATTCGTGGAATGAAGTGAACTTTCGAGTGGGCTACGACAGCGGTAGCAACTGGGTGCTGACGGCCTATGTTATGAATGCCTTTAGCGAAGAATACTTCGAGCGCGGCTGGGAGAATGCCGATGCCGACAATCTGTTTGGTTACGGCAACGTGAATAGTAAAGTCTGGCCTTCGAAGCCGCGCAGTTTCGGCGCCCGTATGGACTATCGCTTTGGCGCCGGCCGCTGATTCTGGTCGCCGCTAATTCTGCCGTGGGATTTAGTCGCTGATTTCCTGGACTTCGATGCGAAAGCCGCCCGGCGAGTAAAATGAAATCATCGGCCCGCTGCCGAAAATCGCATCCAGCCGGCCATGCTCGGTCACTTCCACGCCATAGGTCTCCAGGTTTGCGCGCAGCGGTTCGAGGTCTGCGACCTGCCAGGTGACATGCAAGGTGCCGGTGGCGGGTGGTTTGGCTAGCGCATAGCGATCCTGGCCCCCGGTCTGCTGATACTCAATGACCTCGATACGACCCATGGGGTCATTGTTGTCGCCAAAGACCCGAAAATCGATACCGGCACCCGCGGGAAGCCCAACCATTTGTTCAATCTCTGGCCCCGACAGCATGTCCTGCATGATGCTTTCCAGGCCCAGTACCCGGGTGAAAAACAGGGCCTCGAAATCCGCGTCGTCCACAACGATGATCAACGGACCAATGCCGGCAAAGCCCGTGGGGCTATACTGAAATTCGCTGCCAATAATTTCCAGCAAGACAATGTTGGTGGCATCGGGGCCGGGCATCTGCACTTCACGAAAGCGCGAGCCGTCGGCTGAGGGCATTTCGACCCAGGGCGCGCGAAACTGCATGCCGCGCGCCTTCAACGCCTCGTACCTGGCGGGCAGGTCAGACGTGTAGAGATCGAGATTCTTCGGTACACGGTCGAAAACCTCCGCACCCTCACGAACCGGTGCGCCAGGATTCGTAAACTCAATAAAGTGGATGCCGCCGAGCGAAATGCCGGGTGTGCGCAACAATGCCTGGCGGGCAATGCCGTCAGCCGGCAAATCCCATAAAGCGGCCAGGGCCGTGTCGGCACCGCGACGCTCGGCAATGATCTCGAGTCCAAAGATGTCTCGCCACAGGGCCAGCGACTCATCCAGGTCGGCGACTCCAACGGTGACATGAGCGAAAGCCCCCAGGCCTTCTGTCCGCGGCTCAATCTTGCTCGCGGCCGCCGGCTGATCAGGCGCCGCAACTGTCGGCGTGGGAGCGTCGCTGCAGGCGCTTAGCCCAAGCAAGCCAAGCCCAATCAATAACGCACGTTGCATGGCTTACTCCATTTATCTTGCCGGGCGAAGGTATAGTTTAGCCTCTCGGGGGAGAGCGCCGCATGAATAGACTTAAGAAAATCACCTGTATCCCGGTCGTGTGGAGTATTTGTCTGGCCAGCGTTGTGCAGGCCGGTGAATCGCCGGCCGGCCGCTTGCCCGGCAATGTGCTGCCGCAGGCGTATCGGCTGGACCTGAGCATCCTCCCCGATCAGCCACGGTTCAGCGGCCAGGTGGAAATCGACGTGCAGTTTAGCGAACCGCTACAGCAGATCTGGATGCACGGTCGCGGGCTCGACGTTTCAAGCGCGCAGCTGGTTGCAGGCACGTCCGTCCATGCCGCCACCTACGCGCAGGTCAGTGACGACGGTGTCGTGCGCGTGGATTTTGATGCGCCGATTCCCGCCGGGCCGGCGACCCTGAAGCTAAGTTGGTCAGCGCCCCTGGCGGCAGGGCTGGCCGGCCTCTATCATGTCAGCGTCGGCGATGATGATTACGCGTTTACGCAGTTTGAAAGTATCTACGCGCGTCGGGCATTCCCCGGCTTTGATGAACCGGCTTTCAAGACGCCTTTTGATATTCGTGTCACCACAGGTGCAGACTATCGCGCCTTCAGCAACACACAGGTCGTGGCCACCGAATCGCTGGCTGACGGATTGCAGCGGCTAACTTTTCGGCGTACCGAAAAACTGCCTACCTATCTCATTGCCTTTGCCGTCGGGCCTTTTGATCTGGTCGAGTGGGCCGCGGTGCCCGCTACGCCACAGCGTGAAAAGCCTTTGCCCCTGCGTGGCATCGCGACGCGCGGCCAGGGCGACCGACTGGCCTATGCACTGGAGAACACGGCTGCCATTGTGATGGCGCTGGAGGACTATTTCGATTCGCCCTATCCCTACGACAAACTCGACATCGTGGCGGTGCCGGACTTTGCCGCGGGTGCGATGGAGAATGCGGGATTAATCACCTATCGCGAACCGCTGATCCTGATTGATGCTGATCCGCCGGTTCGTCAGCAACGCTACTACGCTGCCGTGCATGCGCATGAACTCGCGCATCAATGGTTTGGCAACCTCGTCACCATGCCCTGGTGGGATGACATTTGGCTGAATGAAGCTTTCGCCAGCTGGATGCAGTCGAAAATTGCCCAGCAATGGAACCCTTCTTATCATTTCGATCGCGATACCCAGTCCCGTGCCATTGGCGCCATGGGCGCCGACAGCCTGCGCAGCGCTCGCCAGATTCGCGAGCCGGTAACCGATGCAGCCGGAATCCTGAATGCTTTCGATGCCATCACTTACCAGAAAGGCGCGGGTGTGTTGCAGATGCTAGAGCGCTATCTCGGCGCGGAGACCTTTCGTAGCGGTATTCGCCTGCACATGCGCCGCTTCCCGCATGCGTCGGCCACGGTCTATGACCTGATGGATTCACTGACCGAAGTGGCTGGGAAGCAGGCACGGGTTAGCGAGGTATTTGAGAGTTTCCTGTTTCAGCCGGGTTTGCCCTATCTGGATGCCACTGCAGAATGCGTTGATGGCGAGTCGCGGCTGCGTTTGCGCCAGCAGCGCTATCTGCCGCTGGGATCCACGGCCGACGCTCAACGGCAGTGGTCTTTACCGGTATGTATCGCCTATGGCGGTGCGGATCAGCGCCAGGAACACTGCCTGTTACTCGATGCGGCTGAAGACAGCTTTGCATTACCCGGTGCCTGCCCGGACTGGGTCATGCCGAATGCCGGCGGCAGTGGCTATCTGCGCTGGTCGCAATCGTCGGCTGACTTTGCTGCACTGGCTGAAGTATTTCTCACTCAGCTGGACGCCGGCGAGCGGCTGAGCTACGTCGATGCGCTAATTGCCGGGGTGCAAAACGGCCGTCTCGCGCCTTCGGTGCTGACCGCGCAGCTGCCGATGATCGCCTCGGCACCCGAGCGCAGCGTGGTACAGGCACCGGTGGCGTTGATCCGCCGGCTGCTCGACGAAGTAATGCCGGCTGCTGATGCTGCGGCCCTGCGTGAGGCTGCAGTGCGGGCCTATGTGCCGCGCCTGGCCGCCGTGCAGGCCGGTCAAGCCGCAGAATCGCCGGCCGAGGCGGCCTTATTGGTGCGCAGCCTTACCGGTCTTCTGGCCCTCGACCTGGCTGAACCAACGGTGCGAGCGCAATTGTTGCAAGCCAGCCTGGATTCTCTCGGTTACCCCGACGGTCCTGCGGATTCGCAGGCCCTGGCGCCGGACTTGCTGCAGTTCGGTCTCACTGTGGCGGTGGAGGAGGCCGATAGGGAACTTGTAGCGTTTCTGATCGAAGCGCTGTCAGGCAGCCAGGATGCGCGTTTTCGCCAGGCTGCTACCAGCGCCCTGGCACACGCCAGCGACGCGGCGAGTTTCGCGTTGGTGCGTCGCTTCATGTTTTCCCCGGATGCGCGTGCGAATGAGTTTCAGACCTGGCTCGGTAGCCTTTTAAACCCGGTTGCGCGCGACATCACCTGGCCGTGGCTGCAACGCGAACTCGACGACGTGCTGGCGCAGGGCTCCGAACGGTCGCGCCGCGAATCACCACTGTGGTTCGGTCGCTGGCTCTGTTCCGCCGAGGACCGTGATGAATTGGCGCGCATGTTTGCCGGTAGTGCGGCGCAGACAGCAGGTGCCGAGCGTCAGCTGGACCAGGGACTTGAGTCGATTGAATTGTGCACAGCCTTGCGTGAGTCACTGACTGCGCGCGCTATGCCGGCCGAGGTCGCGCAGCTGCGCACGGAGACAAATCCCTTTTGACCGCGAAGCTGTCCGCTTATCGTGCTGATATTGACGGGCTGCGCGCCATTGCGGTGCTGCCGGTCGTTCTGTTTCATGCCCATCTGCCGGGATTTACCGGCGGCTATGTCGGCGTCGATATCTTTTTCGTAATTTCGGGATATTTGATCAGCGGAATTTTGCTGAGTGATTTGCGCCAGGACCGCTTTTCTATTATGCGGTTCTACGAACGTCGGGTACGGCGGATTTTTCCGGCGCTGTTCGTGCTGCTACTCGGAGTATTCGCAGCGAGCTGGTGGCTGCTGCTGCCGGAGCAGTTAAACGATCTCGGTAACAGTTTGCCGGCGGCGACATTTTTTTACGCTAATTATCACTATATGTTCGAGGCCGGCTATTTTTCTGCGCCGGCGGAATCTCGCGCCTTGCTGCACACCTGGTCGCTGGCCGTCGAAGAGCAGTTCTATATCGTTTTTCCGTTATTGCTATTCGTTACCTGGCGTTATTGTGCTGGCTACTTGCGAACAGTCATTGCGACGCTGCTGTTGTTGTCCCTGGGCTATTCTGCCTGGCTGGTGGAAGCGCAGCCGGAAAGTGCCTTTTACTCGACGCCTGCGCGTGCCTGGGAGCTGCTGCTGGGCGCGCTGCTGGTGGTGTCGCCCGTCGCGCCGGCGCTGGCCGCGAGCGGTGACCGAGGCCGTCGCCGCGCTGGGGCTGCTGGCCATTCTGGTGTCGATCTTTGCCTTTACCCGCGCCACGCCGTTCCCCGGCCTGGCGGCGCTGCTGCCCTGTTTGGGTGCTGCCGCAATTATTTATACCGGCTCCCGGCAGGCGACGACGGTATCGCGGCTACTCAGCTGGGCACCGTTGCGCGGTATCGGCCTGATTTCCTATTCCTTATACCTTTGGCACTGGCCGGTGCTGGTGCTTTATCGCCTGTGGTCTGTGGAGCCGGTGAGTCCCGCAGAAACCACCGCGCTACTGGCGCTGGCTTTGTTGTTGTCGTTCCTGAGCTGGCGATTTGTCGAGCAACCGTTCCGCCGGCGACGACTGCTGGCCGAGCGCACGCCCATTTTTCGCGCGGCCCTGTTGAGCATGCTGGTGTTTCTGGCCGTCGGCGTCAGCCTGTCTGCAACGGACGGCTTCCCCGGTCGTTTTGATGCGGCAGTATCGCGCCTGCTTTCCGCACAGCAGGATCGACTGCCGCTGCAGAATTGCGAACAGTTGAGTGGCTCGCGAGCAATGACCCTGCGAGCATGTCTACTGGGCGACACCAGCGTTGCTGAGCCGGAATTTCTCCTCTGGGGCGATTCCCACGCCGAGGCGCTCTGGCCTGGCCTTGACCAGGCGGCGCGGCAGTCCGGTCAACAGGGTGTATACCTGGGTCGCGACGGTTGCCTGCCGTTACTCGGCGCGTATCAGGCCCGTGAAACTTACGACAGTTGCGTGCCGCATGCCGAGGCCGTGCTGGCGTATCTCGCCGAGCAGCCGCAGATTCGTCGGGTATTGCTGGCCTCGCGCTGGGGCCTTTATGTGTCGGGACAGTCCCTGAGTCAGCCCGCGGGCAAACCCCTGCTAATTCGTGATGCCGATAGTCAGGCGCTATCCCTGGCGGAAAACGAGCGCGTATTCCAGCGAGCGCTGGAGCGCAGTCTCGACGCCCTGGCGGCATTGCAGCGCCAGGTTATCGTGGTGGCGCAGGTGCCGGAGTCCGCCTATCGTTTGCCCGAGGTCGCGGCGCGCGTGGCTCTGTCCGGCAGCAGCAAGGATTTGCGCGCCAGGCTGGCCGATCATCGTGCGCAGCAGGCAAGCGTGGCTCTGGCATTTGCGCGCTGGTCCGCGCTCGGCCGATTACGCGTTGCCGATCCGGCTGAGGCTTTGTGCGAAGCTGAGTTCTGCCTGGCCTTCGACGACGACGGCATACCGGTCTATCGTGACTCTAATCATCTGACCGCGACCCACGCGCGGCGCCTGGCGCCCTGGCTTGCAAGCTGGCTGCAATCGCCGTGATCGCAACCGGCTAGCGAGCGAGCTGCTCTAGCCAGTGCTGGTAGCGCTGCGACGCCGCGCCCAGCCCAGCAGCCCAATAGCCGAGCCAAACATCAGTAGCGCAGGCGGCAGCGGAATCAGCACGGTTTCGTAGGCGATATCCGCGAGGATCGCGTGGGCTACCCGCGTGGGATGGATTTCGTCCCAATACAAAAAGCCGTCCGGGTCCAGGTTCGGATCGAGAGTCTGAGTGTTGCAGCCCACCAGCAGGCAGGCGTCCTCGACATTGGTCAGGCCGAATTCACTTGGGTTGTCTGTTACCTCGCGCAGGAACTTCGCGGTATCGATAGTGCGTAAACCGGGGGTCGCCGGCAGGTTGGCAGCCAGCGCAGCATTCCAGCCATCGGCAATCTGGCTAAGGGCCGGGCCGAGGCCTGAAGCCCGGCCGCGCGGTGTGAGACCAAGATCGGGCAAATTCAACACCAGGATTTTTTCCGCACCCAGGCCAAGCAAGCGGCCGATGGCCGTGACCAGCTCGGTGACACCTTGCTGCACGAACTCATCCGGATCATCCACACCCGGAATGAAGCAGGTCTGGCAAAAATTGTTGCTGCCGGCCCAGAGGGTATACAAAGCGCCATTGTCGGCACTGCCGCTGCCGAGACTGGCCTGGAATTCATCCACCTGTTCGACCAGGCCGGGAAAAGCGCCGTTGACGTTGCCCGAACCGGTCTGAGCGCCGCCATAAGCATAGTTGGTCAGCGTCACGCCCAGGTCGCTGGACAGGAGTTCGATCCACACCGGGCCATTGCTGAAACGCCCCTGGTAGTAAGTCGGTTCCGGTGGCAGAGCGCCGCCCGTCAGGCCGTACAGGTTACCCGTATCGCTGAGGCTATCGCCAAAGGCAATAACCTGGGAGATGGGCGCCAGCGATGCGGCATTGGCAGCAGCCACGCACAGCAACATGGCTGCTGCGCATGCGCCGCGGACTATAGAGATATTCATGTAAAACTCCTCAGGCTCGTGGCCATAAGGAGTGACGGAACGTTTGCGTCATCGGTAAGCGTGGCTGATCCGACACTGCCCTACCGACCTGTTCTTATTGTGACTAAATCTTATTGTGTTGGCAGTTCAGATGCCAATGCCAGTCTGGCTTTATCCGCCCAGTGAAGCCAGGATCTTGTTGAAGGTATGGCTTGGGCGCATGGCCTGCTCGGCGCGCTGATCGTCCGGATGAAAGTAGCCGCCGATATCCACGGCTGCGCCCTGTGCCGCATTGAGTTCCCCGACAATTTTTTGCTCGTTGACAGCCAGTGCTTCGGCGACGGGTGCGAACTGTTGCTGCAGCGCGGTGTCCTTGCTTTGGCCGGCCAGTGCCTGGGCCCAGTAAAGGGTCAGATAAAAATGACTGCCGCGATTGTCGAGTTCATTGACCTTGCGCGAAGGCGACTTGTTATTACTCAGGAACAGGCCATTGGCAGTCTCCAGGGCCTCGGCCAGCACTTTGGCTTTGCCGTTGCCTGTCTTCTCCGCCAGGTCTTCTATGGACACGGCCAGGGCAAGAAATTCGCCCAGCGAGTCCCAGCGCAGATGGCCTTCGGCGACAAACTGCTGCACATGCTTCGGTGCTGAGCCGCCGGCGCCGGTTTCAAATAGTCCGCCGCCGGCCAGCAGTGGCACGATGGAGAGCATCTTGGCGCTGGTGCCGAGTTCCAGGATCGGAAACAAGTCGGTGAGATAGTCGCGCAGCACATTGCCGGTGACCGAGATCGTGTCTTGCCCGGCACGCACGCGCTCCAGGGTCGTGGCCATGGCATCCACCGGCGCGAGGACACGAATATCCAGCCCGCTGGTGTCATGATCCTGAAGGTAACGCTCAATCTTGGTGATCAGATTGGCATCGTGAGCGCGTTTGGCGTCGAGCCAGAATATTGCCGGTGAGTCCGTCGCGCGGGCCCGGTTTACCGCCAGCTTGACCCAGTCGCGAATCGGCAGGTCCTTGGTCTGGCACATGCGCCAGATGTCACCTTGTTCTACGGCGTGCTCCATCAGCACGTTTCCGGTAGCATCCAGCACCCGGACGTTGCCGGCGGCAGGAATCTCGAAGGTCTTGTCGTGTGAGCCGTACTCTTCAGCCTTTTGCGCCATCAGCCCGACATTGCTGACGTTGCCCATGGTGGTCACATCAAAGGCGCCGTGCTGGCGACAAAAGTCGATTACAGATTGATAAATACCGGCATAGCAGCGATCCGGAATCATCGCCTTGGTGTCGTGCAGTTTGCCGTCCGGCCCCCACATTTGACCGGATGAACGCAACATGGCCGGCATCGAGGCATCGATGATCACATCGCTGGGCACATGCAGGTTGGTAATGCCTTTGTCCGAATTGACCATGGCCAGTTCCGGTCGAGTCGCGAACACTGCGGCCAGATCTTCTTCGATGGCTACGCGTTGCGCATCGGGCAGCTCCGAGATTTTCGCGTATACGTCGCCTACGCCATTGTTGGCATCAACACCCAGCTCCTCGAACAGCGCCGCGTACTTGTCAAAGACAGCCGCGTAAAACGTTGTCACAGCATGACCAAACATGATCGGGTCCGAGACCTTCATCATGGTGGCTTTCAGATGCAGTGACAGCAACACGCCCTGTTCGCGGGCAGCCTCTGTTTCACGCGCGAAAAAATCGCGCAGGGCGCGCACGGACATGACCGAGGCATCGATCACCTCGTCAGCGAGCACCGGCACCGCATCACGCAGGGTGACACGGCTGCCATCTCCGGCAAGCAGTTCGATACGCAGGTTACCGTCGGTTTTCACGACCTGCGACTGCTCGCTGCCATAAAAGTCGCCGTCGTGCATATGCGCCACATGCGACTGGTTGCTGCTGCTCCAGGCGCCCATGGAATGTGGGTTGTCCTTTGCATATTGCTTTACCGCAGCTGCCACACGCCGATCCGAGTTGCCCTCGCGCAGCACCGGATTAACGGCACTGCCGAGCACTTTGGCATAGCGTGCCTTGATCGCCTTCTCGGCCTCGCCTTTAGGTTCTTCCGGATAGTCGGGCAGGGCGTAGCCTTGTTCCTGTAGTTCCTTGATGGCCGCAGTCAGCTGCGGAATCGAGGCGCTGATATTCGGTAGCTTGATGATGTTGGCAGCAGGCGTCTTGGCCAGTTCGCCGAGTTCCGACAAGTCATCATTCTGGCGCTGCTCAGCCGTCAGCGAGTCGGGAAAATTGGCAATAATGCGACCGGCCAGGGAGATATCGCGTGTTTCCACGTCAATATCGGCAGCCCGGGAAAAGGCTCGCACAATGGGCAGCAGCGAGTAAGTGGCGAGGGCCGGAGCCTCGTCCGTCTTGGTATAGATGATTTTTGGCGTGCTCATGGCCGTCCTTCGTTTTGGATTTTATATTTTTGCCCCACGGCGGGCCCGCCATTGAGGCCGGGCCGGGGAGCCGGAAGGGTACGGGCTGGGGGGCGTCGCGGCAAGAGTGACCGTCGCCGGGTCCGAAGCCCGGGCGGCGGGCCAGCGCTTCAGCGCTGCTCCAGCAGGGCCTGGCTGATGCCCGCCATGGCATCCAGTGACGCGCTGTAGAGCTCGGCGCGCAGGCGTCCCTGGGTATCCAGCACGAAGGTCTGAGGAGAGTGGGCGACCTGGTAGTTACCCGCGGCGTCCGGGTTCTCCCTAAAAAACTTGACGGAGAAGTCGCTGGCGAGATTTTGCACTATACCCGGCGCGGCGGTCAGGCCGATGAATTCAGGCGAATATCCTTTCAGGTACTCGCGCAGTACTGCCGGGGTATCGCGCGCACCGTCCACGCTAATCAGCACGTAGGCCATGTCTTCAGCGGCCAGGCGTCCGGATTCCTCCAGTATGCGCATCTTTTCCATCGCCAGTGGACAAACGTCAGGGCAGTGGGTGAAACCAAAGAACACCAGGGTTACGCGACCGCGCAAGGATGACAGCCGGAAAGGCTGGCCGCGATGATCAGTGAGTAACGGGTCGCTGATGGATCGTGCGCCGCTCAGGGCTCTGACCCGCTCAAAGCTCGGCAGTTTATCGGATCCGGCATTGGTTTCTGCAGCCAGACAAGCAACGCTGAGCAGCAAGCCGGCCAAAAGACAGCCTAGACGGCCAGCGTTGTTTGCCGGTGTTTCGCGCTGCAGGATGGTCATAACGGCAATATATCAGGGGGCAAGCGCTGAAGGGCCCGGTGTCTTGCCGAAACGTGACTTGAAGATGGCCAGGTCAGCGAAGTTTACGAAGCCGTTGCCATCAAGATCAGCCTCAGCGTCAGCACTGCCGAAACGTGACTTGAAGATGGCCAGGTCAGCAAAATTGACGATGCCATCGCCGTTCATGTCGGCGTCACAGCGATTACCGAAGCCGTCATCGTTGGCGTCAAGTTGTGTGGTGTTGGCCACCATCAGGCAATTGTCGTTGTTGTCGTCCACGCCATCGGCGTCGCCGTCCGGCGCAGGTGCGGCCGTTTCGTGATCATCTATTTGTTCGAGATAAGTGACGAGATTGACCATTTCCGTTGCGCTGAGCGACACGCCATTGTGTCGGGCAACGGCGTCGGCCAGCGTTTCCGCCGAGCCATCATGCAGGTAGGGTGCCGTTAGCCACAGACCGCGCAGCGTGGGCGTATCGACACCCGGCAGTGGGCCGCTGTTTAAACGCTGACCGCTGCTTACCGGGTTCAGGGTGCCGATATCGTGCAAGTTGCCGGGTGCGCTGTCCGTGAAGCCATTGCCGCGGTGGCAGCTGGCGCAGTTTTCGGCGATGAATACTGCCTCGCCGGCCACGGCCGAGGCCGTCATGCTGCCGTCCGTATTGCGATACGGGCTGTCGGGATATTCATTCAGCGAAGCCACGTACGCCGCCAGTGCGTCGAGGTCATCGCTGAGCCCGACCTTCGGATCGCCTAGTGATTGATCCACCGTGCCGGTTTCAAACAGCAGGTCGTCCATCAGGCCCGAGCCTTCTGATAACACCCGAATCTGCCCCTCAAAATCGTGCACCTCATCAAAATTGGCTGACCAGTGCAGCGGACCATGGCCGGCGCCGCTGCCGCGCAGGCTGATGGTGTTGCGCAGGCCTTCGCCCATGCTCGTGAGGTCCCAGATACGATTGTCGTGTCCGCCATCGTTGTGGCAGCTGGCGCAACTCATATAGTTGTCCCGGGCCAGGCGATCATCGGCGGCATCATAGAAGAGCTGCTTGCCGAGCAGCACGTCGGCTGACAGTTGCTCTGCATTGACCGTCGGCAGGGTTTGTAGCAATGGCGCGACATAGTCACCACGATCGCGTAACGCTGTCAGGTCATACACCGTGATGCTGCGATCCATAAAATTACTGACGAATAACTGCCCGCCATCCGGGGAGACCAGCACGCCCTGCGGTGCGCGGCCAACATTGATCTTGAACATCTCGAAGCCGCCGTGCACATCCACCACCGCAATCTCGCGGCTGGTTTCCAGTGCTACGAACAGATAGATGCCGTAGGGGTCGAAGGCCGCTGCACTGGCCATGCTGGCATTGTCGTGGTCAATCCGACTCGGGTAGTCCTCGGCGTTGCCGGCCAGATCGATTCGCGAACTGATGGCGCGCACTGTGTTCTGGAAATTCAGGTCCAGGTTGTTGCGCAGTTTGCCGCGCGCGATGTTGTCCTGCTTGGACGGCACCCAGGCTGCGCTGCCGTCGGGCGAGATGACCGGTGCGCCGAGGTAGTTGGGTACGCCGTTGCCCTGATCTTCCGCGTCTCCCACAGCGCTGTGCTGCAAGATGATGGTTTTCGCGATTGTCAGGTTGAGCGGATCAATCTGTAGCACTTCGCCACCCGTGGGCTGACCGTCTTGCTCGCTCAGTACCGTTTGTGTTTCTTCGCCGGGTTGGCGGCCGGTCATGAAGCGGGCTACATAAACGCTCGATTCGTCACTGGTCACGGACAAGTGGCGTGCCCGCATGCCAAGCTCGACCGAACTCAGTTGTGCGCCGCTGCCGGCATCGAGTTTTAGCAAGCTACCGGTGCCTTCCAGGGCGATGAAGGCGGCGTTGGCATCCGGCGCAAAGGCGATGCCGTAGGGCTGTGACGCCATGGGTAAATTGAGGATTTGTGCAATGCCCAGGCTGCCGGGATCGATAATGCTGATAGTGGCATCGCCATGATTACTGACCCAGACGCGGCCGTCCGGCGCGATGGCGAGTGCCCGGGGGGCCTTGCCAACGTCGATTTCGGCCAGCTTGGTGTAGAGCACGGCGTCAAAGACACTGACGGAATCGTTGTCCTGGTTGAGCACCCAAATGCGCGGGTTACCTTCGCTCGGTTGCTGATAAACCAGTTTGCTGGAGTGGTCCGGCGCGGCGCCGGTCAGGGGCAAGTGTACGTTCTGTACGAAGTTCTGAAACTGCGGCGAGGTGAGGTCGTCATCGACCATCAGGGTAATGTAGTGAATACCGGCTTCACTAAAGGTGAAGCTGGCGGTCGGCGTCTCACTCCAGTCCGTTAGGCCATCGCCGAAGTCCCAGGCATAGCGTGTGTTCTGGCCGCCCGAAGCACTGGCGATATAGCTGATCTCGTTACCCAACGGCTGCGCTGGCTGAGATGGCATGGCTGAGAACACTAGTGGCGGGGCAGGGTTAACTTGCCAGCTGAAGCTGGCATTGTCGGATTCCTCAGCATCGCTGACGGTCACAGTGACACTGTAGGTATTCGCGACGGACGGCTCACCGCTGATCAGGCCGCTGTCCGGATCTATGCTCAGGCCTGTGGGCAAACCGCTGGCGGCAAAATTCAGGTCATCAAAATCGCCGTCGCTGGCGGAAATTTGCAGACTTACGCTGTCACCTGCGGTGTCGCTTTGCGGACCGGGATTAACAATTACCGGCGTTGAATTAATACTGATCGGCGTGACGACAGCCTGACGGCATTGCATGCCGAAGCTATCCATCCAGCTACCCGAGCGGCCGTAAATGGCATACACCGGATTCTGCGTGGAGCAGTCCTGCGGGCCCTGCAGGTTACCGCCATTGCCGCCGTCGGCGCCGAGATAGGTGGGGTCACCGGCCAGGCCGCCGCTCGGCGTCAGCGCCCGGCATTGGATTTCCAGCTGGTTGACATAGGCCTCGGCACGACCGCGAAAGCCGCTTACGGCATAGTCTTGCGGGCAGGTGCGGCTGAAGCTGCTGCCGCTGGTGGCGGTGCCCGTCACGGGGCCATTCACCGGGCTGCCAATCCAGCGACCCAATTGATCCATACGCACGCACTGTGGACCAATCTGATTGATGTAGGTTAGCGCGCGGCCATGCACGCCAACCAGCACTTCGTCGCTGGCACAGGCCAGCTGAAAAGCGCCGCCACCACCACCGCCGATGGTTGGCGTGTAATCGACGGCGATGTTCGGCGTCGCGTCAATATTGATTCTCAGCATGCGCGCATGGGATGGCACACCTGCTGCGTTGAGCAGGAACAACTGGTAGAAGCCAGGCGGTGTGTCTGTGGTGCGTGTTGGCAATTGCGCGTTGATCTGCGTGCTGGCAGCCACGAAGGGCAACTCCAGAAAACGCTGATCCATGTTAAAGCTATGTGTGGTGGAGCCGGTCTTTACCAGCGTTACACGGGCGACGTCGTCGCTGGCGGCGATGATGTTCAGGTTGTCGCCGACCTCTGCCACGGTTGGCGCCGAAACAATTTCAGGCCGCGGCGCGAAGCTGCCGTCGGCAGCATAGAGATAGGGTGGATAGTAAATTTCAGCGTTGGTGTTGGTCAGTTGTTGCCCGGGTCCGATTTCGGGCCCGGGCGCGCCGCCACCCGAGACCAGCACCGAGGCATCGGGCAACAGCAGCCCGGATGAATGGTAAAGGCGTGGTTTCGCACCGGATGAGCCGACCTGCCAGGTGCCGGTATCCGGATCCCAGATCTCCGCACTGTTGTTTACATCCGTAAGCTCGTTGTCTACGCGACTGCCACCGGTCGCCAGAACCTTGCCATCGGGTAGCAGGGTATTGTTGACCCAGCGGCGTTGCGAGGACATGGGCGCCGTGGGGGTATATGCGGGGATCGGGCCATTGATGTCGATGACCAATGCGCCATTAGAATTGGCGCCCATCTGCAGAATCTTGCCCGGCCGAAACATTGATGGGCTGGACTGCCAGCCCGCATAGCCCGACGGGAACTGGCCAACGCTAGACAGACTTCCCGTGCCTGCGGGATCAACGAAATACATCTTGCCATTGCTGTCGAAGCCGAATATGCGCCCGTCGGGAGCCATGAAATTGCGTGGGAACAGGCGCGCATAGCTACTGGTATTGGCATT
>CAWKLL010000013.1:0-4407 GCA_963850255.1 uncultured Gammaproteobacteria bacterium | reverse complement strand
CCACCAGCTTCCCGGGCGACTCGGCTGCAGCATTTTTTGCCACGGCCGTTGGTCAGCTGACGGAAGCCAAAGGTCAGGAATTGGCCGGCAACCTCCAGGCCGAGGAGATTGAATTCGAGGACTAGTCAGCCTGGCTATGGCCTGAGGCAGACAAACGAAAGCCCCGGCTACCAGTGCGGCAGCCGGGGCTTGGATTATTGCGGCCTTGTTGGTACTCAGAAGCTGAAGTCAGCCCCCGCGTACCAGTAAGCGCCATTAAAGCCGAACGGTGCCGAGCGACGCGAGAACTGGAACACACCAGCTGTGTCGACCACCGTGTCGCCGCCGGCCGTTACGATGGTGCCGGATCTGGTCTGGCCGACGGTGTTGGTGTCAGGGACTTCATCAAATATGTTGTTGCCGCCGATTCGAAAACGCAGGCCGCTGTCGAATGCATAGCTCAGCTGCGCGTCGACCAGCACCTTGGCACCGAAGGTCTGACGGTCGCCGTTGCCCTCTTCAACAGTGTATTCACCAAAACGGTTAGCGCCGAGTACCACGCCCCAGCCACCCTTGGCGTAGTTGGCGGTCAGGTTGATGCGGTCTTCCGGTTGCCATTCGGTCAGAATCGAGCGGTCCTGAGAGGTAAACACGAACTCGCCTATATCCGGGATATCAGCCAGTTCATCGGGTGCGCGAACGCTGTCGATGTCGGTTTCGGTAACGTTGGCTGCAAAGGACAGGCCCAGATCGCCACCCCAGAGGTCTGTCCCCCAGTCGATGATGAAGTCGAAGCCGGAGGTTGTGGTATCCGCAGCATTCAGGAAGAACTGCGCCGAGGTCGCGCCGGCCGCCTGCAGTGCCGCATCAAGATCGGGATCCAGACCCGTGGGAATGTTTCCGCTGATAACAATTCGGTCTTCTATCTTGATGTTGTAGTAATCGATAGTGATGGTCACCGAATCTACCGGTTGAATTACCACGCCCAGACTCAAATTGATGGAAGTTTCTTCCTTGAGTTCCGGAATGCCGATGGCTTTGGCTACGGCACTATCGTTGCGGAATGTGCCGCGCTCTGCGGCGATCAGGCCGCCACCACCACCAGGATCGCTGACAAACTGGGTGCTGGTACTGTTGAAAAACTGTTGTTGTAGCGATGGGGCGCGGAAGCCATTACTGGCGGCGCCGCGTACCATGAACGCATCCGTGAATTGGAATGAGCCGCTCAGCTTGCCCGACAGTACGTTGCCAAAGTCACTGTAGTCCTCGTAGCGAAGGGCAGCACCGACCAGCAAGCGATCGATGCCGTCATATTCCGCATCCGCATAGAGTGAGAAGGCATCGCGGTTTTCGTCCACGGCGTTAGTCGGGCTGAAACCGCGAAATACCTGGATACCGCCACCGGCATCCAATGGCCCCAGTGAAACGCCATTTTCGTCGGTGTCAAAGTCGAAGTAAGAAACCAGTTCGCCCGGCTTGATGCGGTACTCATCCTTTCGGTAGGCGGCGCCAAAAGCCAGGTTGCCCCACGACATGCCGCGTGAGAAGCCCAGGTCGAAGGTGGTCAGGCCAAGTTCCAGGGTGCCCGAATCAGCGCTCTTCGGGCTGGTGCCGATGGCCGACACCAGAGAAGCGTTGACTGAGTCAGAGATAAAAAAGTTGAACGAGTTCTCGCCGTAGCCAATCGAGCCATCCCAGTCCCAGCCGGCCACTTCACCGCGCAGACCTGCAGTCAAGGAGGAGTCTTCGATCTTGGTGTTGATCTTGGGCAGGGTACCGTTGGGATAGAAGGCTTCACCGCCGTTGACCTCGGTGACACCGTCGAACAGGAAGGTCGGATTATTGCCCTGCTGATCGGCACGCCGATAAAAGCCGCCGGTTTGATTGTCCCGGGTAGACAGTGTGACGAAGCCGTAGGCTTCCAGGGTATCGGTAATGGGCAGGGCCAGGTTGACCATGCCGGACCATTGTTCGGAGTCGCCATCGCCAATCCGGAAGTTCTGCCGGTCGAAGATCACCTCGCGTGGATCAGAGGTTTCATTGACGCCGCCGCCAATGTCCGTGCAACTGCCGACGTACTGGCAGACACCGCTCAATCCGGCGCGATTGGTGCGCTCACGATCGCGGTACTCAATGTCAAAATTAAGAAAACCGGAGTTCGGCAGCGCTACTCCCTGGTTATAGCTAAGCAGCATGTTGCCACCGTCGCCGGCGTCGTAGCCGCCGTAGGAAGCATTTAGTTGGCCGCCTTCAGGGTTGTCTTTCAGTACCAGGTTAATCACGCCGGCAATGGCATCTGAACCGTATTGGGCCGCTGCGCCGTCGCGCAGCACTTCAATACGCTGAATGGCACTGGCGGGAATGGCGTTCAGGTCCGTGCCGGCCGTGCCGCGTCCCACCGAGGTGTTGACGTGAATCAGCGAACTGCCGTGGCGTCGCTTGCCGTTGACCAGTACGAGGGTCTGGTCCGGACCGAGACCGCGCAGTGTTGCCGGGCGCAAGGCGTCGCTGCCGTCACTGATGGACGAACTCGAGAAGTTAAAGGAGGGCGCCAGCACCTGCAGCATGCGACCCACTTCGGTTTGACCCGTGGCCTGCATGGCGTCTTCCGTAATCAGGTCGACGGGCACTGGCGATTCGACAGCACTGCGCCCCTCGCTGCGGGTACCAATGGAAACAATCTCTTCCATGGCAGCGGTTTGCGCTGAAGCGCCAGTCGAAAACACGCTCAGTGCGACGAGCGCGCCGATTGCGACGCGCGCATTCGTTCTGAATAGCTTGCAAATAGGCATCGTGATTCCCCCCCCGGGGCAGTGCAGGTGTACGTAAAACGTTGTAAACATAACACACTTGGCAGGAGCCGCCGGAAAACTGTTCGCAGAGTGAACGGGGCAGGCGGGTCGAACGCGAAAAGAATGACCTTGCAGGTCAGCGCGCTGCCGTGAATCGGCCTACGGATATTAGTCTTTGGCGATAGTGCGGTGTCGTTCAGCGAACGCACCGAGACCTTGCCGCCACTGCTGGGGGCATGCACAAAGCGCGCCTCGCCCAGGTAGATGCCAACATGCGAAACTCGCCCGCTGTATCTAAAAAACAACAAATCTCCGGGCGTTGCACGCGAGATTTCCACGGGCTCGGCAAGGCGATACTGATCTGCTGAGCTGCGCGGCAAATTCAGCCCGGCTGCCTGATAGGCGAAAACCACCAGACCGCTGCAATCGAAACCGGCGGGTGACTGGCCGCCATAGCGGTAGGGCCTGCCCAGTTGCGACAGCGCCGCGCTGGCAATCGTCTGGCCGACGCTCGAGGTGTTGCTGCTGCGTTCCGCCTGGGGATAGCGGCTGACGGACTTTTGCGATGCCCCGGCGCAGGCCGCCAGTAGCATGACGGCGCTGGCCAGCACGACGTTTTTCAGGACCTGCTGCATACTCATGGTCTAAGCACTTCGGGCGACTAAGGGCGCAATCGGCGAATCGCAACTATCGTGCGTAGCCGCATTTTTTTCAGCCGAATTAGTCACAGACCATGACAGGCGTTTCCATGACCGCATTGCCAAGCAGCCGAGTAATCCCTTTGGAGCCAGCCGAAAGCACTGCACTGGAGCCCTTTGGCCAGCTGCTCGGTCCCGGTCACGCGGAGCGTTGGGCTACGCCGCCATTCTATGCGGATGCGGTGCGCACCAGTCGACCTGCTGATTATTACTGTGCCGGCGAGACCCAGTTATCCCTGTCTCAGGTCAGTCCACGCCCTAACAAGGTGCGTTTTCTGGAACGCCATTTTCAGCATACCCAGGCGTTTATTCCCTTGCAGGGGAAGCCTTTTATATTAGTAATGGCGCCGCCCGGTCCTGGCAGTGAACCAGACCTCGGCCTGGTGCGGGCTTTTCGCTTTGATGGCTCTGCGGGTTTCGTGATGCATCTGGGTACCTGGCACGAGTTTCCGTTTGCACTGCAGTCAGACACAGATCTGATCGTGGTTCTTTCCGCACAGACGGTACTGGATCTGCACAACACGGGTGACAATAGCCTTGAGGCGAGTGGGCCGGATCTGCAAAAGCTGGATATCGTTGCTCGCTGCGGCGAGGTGATTGAGTTTGATCCGCTGTAGATCTGACCGGTAAATACTTTGATGTCACGCGTCTTTTCCTGCGCGGTTCTTGAAGCGGTTTGTAGGCGTAACCCTCGCTGAAGGGATGGAAGAGGCGCCGGAAAACCTGCTGACGTTGTCGTCAGGGTAAGTGCCCGCGCCAGACAAAGGGCGCATCTTGTCCGTCGGAAGGTGGCCATCAATCGTGCTAAATTTGCCGCTCGCGCGCGCTGACGGGGTCATAAGCAGAGTGTTTTTTCGTCCTGTTATCACGACACAGGCTGTCGGCTTCGTGCTCGCTTTCGCCAGCAACATTCGCCGCGCCGGTGCTGGCCGCTGACT
>CAWKLL010000012.1:0-31038 GCA_963850255.1 uncultured Gammaproteobacteria bacterium | reverse complement strand
TGACCCGATTTTGTCGGCAACCGTGCCTTGATTGACGCTGCGCGTGCGGCGGGTGTTAAACGTTTTGTGCTGGTCACCGTGATCGGTGCAGGCGATTCAGCCGATGCCGTGCCGCTGCCGGCGCGGCGCGGGCATAACGATGTCATTCCGCTAAAGAACCAGGCCGAAGACTATTTGCGGGCCAGCGGTCTGGACTACACGATCATTCGGCCGGGCGGACTGGGCCCGCGTAATCTTGCCGAAACCGGTACGGCCAAACTTACCGAAGATGCGAAGTCTTTCAGTTACATGGGCCGGACGGACCTGGCTAAGCTCACGGTGGCTGCGCTGGGTGATCCGACAACCATCGACAAAACATTTACGTCATTCGATTCGTCGCGACTGCATCTATGGAATTTGTTTATCGACTAGCTAGCGATAGTCTGCCGTCGTTGTGAGCCGTGCGCATGCGGCTGGCCAACTGCGGCGGTAATGCGCCCACCGTCACCAGTACTTCGTTGCGCCGCGCGAATCCCGGCATGAACGGCGGGTTGTAACGGGCAAAGCGTGGTTCGCCTAAAATTTCGACACCTGAGGCCGTCAAGCTGTCGAGTAGTTTGCTTGCATGTTTATGGAAACGTGCCTCGCTCCAGTTTCCACCGTAGCGCAAAGCGGCAATTGTCTGGCCAGGGACGGACTTGAGTGTGATCCGTGGGTCGGTGGGCGTGGGCAAAGCCGGCTTGTCTGCCTCGCTGGCGATAACGAAGCGTAGCACCGCATGCTCGCCCGTGGTCTGCAAGACCGGTGGGCTGACATGCAGGTTGGCATCGGCAATATTATCGCCGCGGATATACCCGGCAAGGCGACGAAAGCCTGCATTGCCGGCGTCTTCAAAGTCTGCCACTTCCGTGATGTCTGCTTCGGCGATGATTTGCGCATCGTAGCGACGGAACTCAATTGCGCCATCGCGTGACAGGACTTCGTAGTTACCCGAATCTGCCAGTGCTGCACTACCTGGCAACAGCCCTGCCATCAGCGCCCAACAACACACCATTACGTTAAAAACACGCATGGCAACACTCCCTCAAACCCACGAAGGGAGCTTAGGGCTTGTTGCGGAGGGGTTCCGCGACTTGCGCCGCGATTTAAGCCTGGCGCAGGTGGTCAGTCAGGCAAACTGAGGCGCAGGCCCAATAATTAATGCGCGGGCGCGACCAGCACACTGCCGCGCATTCTCGGTCCCGGTGCGCGGATACGGACGACAACGGCTGCAGTCAGCACGACGAGATTAAGCAGTCCGAGCAGGATGAACGGGGCGCGCGGATCGATGGCGTCAAACATCTGGCCGCCAACGCCGCTGGTGACCAGGATGCCGAGCGCGCCGGCCACGCTGAATACGCCGATTACCGAACCCCGCTGAGCGGCGGGCGCCTCTTTGCCGATCAGTGTGGTGGAGCCAAGAAAGGCTGAGATCTGGCCGACGCCCAGTAACAGGAAGAAGGGAATATTGGCAGGATCCAGTGGGTCATCCACCAGCAACAGCATGAGGTAGGCAAAGGCTGCCAGTCCCATGCACATTGCCAATGCAGTCATGCGGTGGACCCGGTCAATGAGAAAGATGGCCGTGATCGCCCACAGCAGCGCAGCGGACTGCGCGATGATAAAAGGCACTCGTCCGGCATCAAGGGCTGCAGCGGTATCCATGCCCGATTCCACCGCCGTCACTTTGCCCCACAGGACCAGGAATGTGCCGACCATAACCAGGTCCCCGCGAGCCACGAAGGCTGACGCGTAGGCAACGGCAATGCGCGGATTGTGCACAGCTGCGGCGAAGCCTGAGCGAAACAGGTCGCGCACGGCAGGCCGATCCTCCGGGGCTACTGCAGTGGATGGTTTGAGACCGAAACCGACAATGCAGGCTGAGAGCAGGCACAAGCCGGCGACGATGAACAGCGTGTACTGGCCGGCCGTAAATTCGTCGTAGCCCATGCCGACAAAGACATTCGGCAGGCGAGCCAGGAAGATGGCCGAAATCACAATGCCAAGTCCGTTGAGCACACCGGTGGTGCCGGTCATGCGTCCGCGGTGTTCCGGTACCGCGTAGTCGCCCAGCAGCGCGCCAAGCATGCCGGTAACGGCACCCAGACCGAGGGAGTAAAAGACCCGGACCAGGGCTAACTGTATTTCGCTGCCGGCATAGGGGAAAAGTCCGTACCCCAGGCTCAGGCAGCAGAACCCGAAGGCGTACACGGCACGGCGACCGATGCGGTCGGAGAGCACGCCAAACGGGGTGAACACCATCAACAGGACAATTTCTGTATAGACGTTTAGCCGTCCAATGACGCCGCCTTGATCGGTGATGGGAATGCCGATATTGGCGCTAAGGACATAGGGGGTAGCAAAGGCATCAAAGGTCGCCAGGCCAATGCTGACAAAAGCCGCATAGAAGAATACCCACACATGCCGCGGCAGGACGCCCGGCTCAAGCTGGATGTAGCCAAATTTTCGTCCCTGGTACTGCCAGCCTGACATTATCGATCCCTGATCTTTAGGCTCATATCCCGGTAAAGCTGTTCGTTGCGCCCGGGCGGCGCAGATTCAACGACGCGTCGCTCAGAATGGCTTGACCTTGCCAAGAAAGCCAGCGGCGGCCAGCACAGCGTAGAGCACCATCACCACCAGCAGGGCGCGATTAACGGCCGCCGTGTAACGCTGTTCGCGCTGTGGGCCGGAGCCTTCGCTGCCAATCTCCATGAAGGCTGCCAGGGCCGGTCGAAAGGCAAGTTCGAGAGCGATGGCAATGAAAAATAACAGGCCGAGCAGCGCAACCTTGCCGGCCAGCCAGGTTTCCCGAATTGGACCGTCGCCCAGCAGTGATTGCAGGCCAACACCGCCGATCACCAGGCCGAGCAACAATTCACCGCCGAGCTGAACGCTGGCCAGGCGCGTGGCCAGCACGCTGCCCTCGCGCAGAAACACCGTCACAATCAGAACGCTCCAGGCCGCCGCCAGAACCCACGCGCCAACCAGTTCCCAGGTCGGGATGGGGTACATACCCAGCGCATCGGTAAGCTGCAGACCAACGGGCAAAGCGATGGCAAACATGAGCCGCGGCAGAATATCGACGATCATGGCCACTTGCAGCAGCGCGCTGCGCGCCTCGAATGAGCGGCTGGGATTGGTCGACATGCGCGCGGCAGTGAATACGCCCACATCCGCCCCAAGCCAGAAAACCAGCATAAGAATATGGACATAGCCCCAGATCAATGCAGCAGACATAGAAGTTACTCGGTTTCAGTTTGCGTGGATTTTGCTGGCGGCAGTCTAGCGAAGTTCGAACTCGCTTTGCAGCGAAGATATCAGCTGGTCGCTTGACCATCGCCTGGCAGCTCCCGTCGGCTCGGCTTCGCGCCACGAGCGGAAATTTTTCACGGCTTTAGCGGCCTTGGTTTAGCCGGTGGCGTATACTCTTATACCTGACCAGACAGCCGCTTACGGCTACTGAACCTCTCATCATTTAAATGCGCTACGTGCATCCGTATTTGTCTTCATTCAGCCCCAGCAGGCAGTTCCACTGAATACCGCGAAAAACGAATCCATCCTCGATGATGCATTGCCCACCGAGGCGGTCACCGAGGGCGCCAATGCCCTGATCGCCTGGGCGCAGACCTACCTGCTAAACCTTGACGTGCTGATCCAGCTCGGCCTGATAGCCGGCGCCCTGTTGCCCGCGGTGATCTTTGGCTCGCGCCTGCGCGTCTTTATTGAGGATGTACTGAGTTCCCGGGCTCCGGCCGGGGTTCTCAAGCGTATCGCCAATGCTTTTGCCGAGCTGGCTACGCCGATTGCCCTCTACCTCACATTGACGGCTATTCGCATTGCGCTGGGCAGCACCGCCAAGCCCAGTGACTGGGTGTCGGGTGCCATCGCCCTGATGAGCGCGTTCATCCTGGTGCGCATCGTCACCCTGGTGATTCGTTCACAGTTCTGGTCACGCCTGGCTTTTTATATTGCCTGGCCGATAGCCGCCATGGACGCCTTCGGGGTGCTCGGCCCGGTGGTTGCGCAGATGCGCGAAATCGGCATATCGCTGGGAGACAGCGACTCGGATCGCTCGATCCAGATAAGTCTGTTCGACATCATCGCCACGCTGTTCTACTTCGGCGTCCTTTTCTGGCTGGCGGTGCTGCTAAGCAAGCTGCTGCAGTCACGGGTGGACGCAGCCGATGACCTCAGTCCATCGCTGAAAGCGCTGATCAGCAAAATGCTGAATGTGTTGCTGCCGGTGATTGCTATTTTTGTAGCCTTGCAGATAGCCGGCTTTAACCTGGCCACTCTGGCGGTGTTCAGTGGCGCGGTTGGTCTGGGTATCGGTCTGGGCTTGCAGCAGCTGGCTGCGAATTTCATCGCAGGATTCACGCTGATCGCCGACAAATCCATCAAGCCCGGTGATGTGATTGAGATCAACAATACCTTTGGCTGGGTAACCGCGATGCAGGGTCGTTATGTGGCGATCCGTACCCGCGATGGCACGGAAATGCTGATACCCAATGACCGCTTCATGACCGAAGGGGTGATCAACTGGTCCCGTTCCGACCGGGTGGTGCGCCTGCACGCACCGTTTGGCGTGGCCTATGCGACCGAAGACCTGGTCCGCGTGCAGGAACTGGCCGTGAAAGCGGCGGCCATGGTGGTGCGCGTGGTTAAGCAGCCGGGGCCGGTTTGTAACCTGATCGAGTTTGGTGACAGCTCGGTCAACTTCGATCTGCGTTTCTGGATTCGCGACCCTCAGAACGGCATGGCCAACGTGCGCAGCCAGGTGATGATTGATCTGTGGCGGCTGTTGAAAGAAGACGGCATAGAAATCCCGTTTCCACAGCGCGATTTACATGTGAAAAGCTGGTACAGCGAACGGGTTCCCGATCTTGCCAAGCCCAGTGAGAGCGCTGAAGATTCGGATTGATGGGCGTCTAATCCGTCGGGGCTGAGTCCAGCTCTGCGGCCGCCAGGCTGGCGGGATCCGGATAGCCATCGGCCACCAGTGATCGGCTGGCCTGAAAATCTCGCAGCGCGGCACGTGTCGCAGGCCCGAACAAACCATCTGGCGTTCCCGGATCGAATCCCAGGGCCAGCAAGCGCGTCTGCAGTCGCTGAATAACTTCCGTGTCCGGTGCGGTGTCGATCGCGGGCAAGCTCGCGACCAGGCCATTCGACCCGGCAATACGGTCGGCCAGGTGGCCGACGGCAATGGCGTAAGACTCCGAGCGATTCCAGCGCATCAGTACGGCGAAATTCTTATACACCAGGAAGGCCGGGCCACGGTGACCCATGGGCACGACTATCGCCCCGCTCATGTCTATGCGCGGCAGGCTGGAGCCGTCGGCGCGGCGTACCCCGAGGCTGCGCCATTCCGCCAGGCTTCGTTGTTGCTCTGCTCCCGTCGCGGAGTAGTCAAAATCCTCGGGTAGCAATACTTCCCGCCCCCAGCGCTGGCCTTTTTGCCAGCCCAGCTGGCGCAGAAAATTTGCCCCGGAAGTCAGTGCATCGGCATAGCTGTTAACCAGGTCCACGCGACCATCGCCGTCGCCATCCAAAGCGTAGGCGTAGTAGGAGGAGGGCATAAACTGCATGTGGCCCAGTGCGCCGGCCCAGGACCCCTGCATGCCCTCGGCTGCCAGGGACTCGCGATTGAGCACGCGCAAGGCAAGCAGAAATTCCGACCGAAAAAACTCACTGCGGCGTGGGTCGCAGGCCAGTGTTGCCAGTGAATCCAGGGTCGGCATGTTGCCCAGGTAGCTGCCGAAATTGGTTTCCATGCCCCAGAGCGCGAGCAGGTAATGTCCGGGTACACCGTACTCGCGTGTCAGCCTGGCCAGCAATTGACGCTGCTCGCGAGCCAGTTCACGCCCGCGCTCGATTCGCGTATCAGAAACCCTGGCCTTGAAATAGGCGCTGAACGAGCGTCGAAACTCAGGCTGTGCACGGTCGAGCTCGATCACGCGCGGCTGAAATTTTAGCGCGGCAACAATTCCGTCTGACACGCTGCGCGGCAGACCGGCCGCCCGTGCGCTTGCCTGTAGTTCACGCAGGCAAGTGTCGAAGGCCGGTTCTGCCAGCACCGGGCCGGTCAGCCCAAAGCACAGGCAAAGCAGGCTCAGGCGCAGTGCTGCAGCGGTTCGCAAGTTCTTGTCCGAGATAAAGTTTGAAGATCTAAGCATGGCGCGTGAGTAGACCATTGTCAGCAGGTCCGGCGCCAGTTTTTGCCGGTATGCTCTAGCGAAGCACCGGTGCGTGGCTAGTTGCAGTTCTGCAGGCTGTCGATCCAGTTGTCGATCAGCGCGACACCAGCGGTGTCGGCCAGGCTTGAGCCCAATGGCGGCATGCCCTGCGCGTCACGCCGACTCATACGCGCCGGAATAACCGATAGCTGTGAATTACCGGGCGAGATGATGCGGGCGCCAGCGCCGATGTCCAGATTGCCACTGGACGGCAGTTCGTCGCAGGAATTGGTGGCGCTCAACGCGGTTTCATAACGCAGGTCCATGTTTGACGGCGTGGGTCCGCCTGGCCGATGGCACTGAGCGCAGTTGGTATGCAAATAGGCGCGGGCGCGTTCTTGCAAGCCCGCCGAATTATCGAAGGGTTCGGGCATGGCCGGCAGCGAGCCTGCGGGTGCCGACAGGGGCGCGCTGAAATAATCAATATGCTCCAGTGTCTCCAGCTGGTTGGCTGTAATACCGGTGCTGGGATAGTCCAGATCGCCGTTAAGTTGCAACACCTCCGGTCCGAGACTAAAGCCCGCCGCACTGGTATGGCATTGCATGCATTCGCCTTCGCTGGGATAGATCCAGTCCTGGCCGCCCACGCCCCTGACTTTCCCGCCGCGCACCCGGATAGCAGCCGTCTCGCTGGCGTTCCATTCATAGGTATAGCCGGCCCAGACGCCGTCCGGATGACGCATCAGCAGGCGCGTTTCTACCAGCTGCCCGCTGAGCGCGAAATTCTTCACGATCACGCTGCCGTTGGGTAAATCGAAATCACCGTCGCCATTGATGGTGATACTGCTGCCGTCGGGAATCGCCAGCCAGCGACTCTTCTCTGCGTTGTCGGACCAGAACGGGGCATTGGTGGCGTAGGGCACCAGACCTTCGGCGGGCAGCGCCGGATTGTTGGCATCGACGCAACCTGTATCGGCCAGATCATCGGGGATGGTATCGACGTTGCCACCGCCGCCGCCTGGGGGCAGCCTCAGGCGCCGCAGCCGCCCGTTGGTACGATCGGCGAAATACAGTTCGCCATCTTCACCAAGGGCAAAGGCTGAGATCAGCCAGGGTGTGTTAATCAATTCCTCGTTGCTGTAGCCGCCCTGATTATCGTCCTGCAGCGCCCAGATACGTCCGGATACATAGTCTGCAAATACATAGCGGCCGACCAGTTCGGGAATGTCGCTACCGCGATAGACGAATCCGCCGGTAATCGAGGCGTTACCCTGGCTGTGTGGGTACTCGCTGACTGGTTCAATAAAACCACCGGCTGCGCAGCCAGTTGATTCAAACGCCAGGCTGCCTTCGCGGCAGTCCCAGCCGTAATTTCCGCCAAGTTCGATCAGGCTGACTTCCTCGCGATCGTCCTGGCCGACGTCGCCGGCCCACAGCTGCTTCGGTCTCGGGATCAAAGCTCCAGCGCCAGGGATTGCGCAGGCCCCAGGCATAGATCTCCGGGCAATTGTTGTCGTTGTCGCGGGTTGGTCCGCACTTGTCCTGATTCGAAAACGGGTTGTCGTCAGGAATTCGGTAGCCCGGAGTCGGAAAGGGCACGCCCAGCACGTCGATGCGCAGCATGGAGCCGAGCAGGTTGGTCGTGTCCTGGCCGGTCTCGTTGGGATCACCACCGCCGCCGCCATCGCCCAGGCCGATGTACAGATAATTGTCGGGACCGAAGGCTATATCGCCACCGTTATGGTTAGAAGCGAACTGGTCGATGCTGATCAGAATGTCTTCGCTGAAGGATTGCGGATCGTCCGTGTCGTCCAGGCTCAGCCGTACTATGCGCGACTCACGCGCCGCACTGCTGCCCTCCAGGTAGTAAAGATAAATTTCCGGCGTTGCCGGAAAATTCGGGTGAAATGCCATGCCCAGCAGGCCTTCTTCGCCGCCGCTGCGAACGCGATCGGTAATATCAATGTAGGTTCTCGGGTTGCCCGGATCGTTGATATCGAATACGCGCACGCGCCCGGCCTGCTCAACTACAAACCAGCGTGAGTCATCGCCCGGCGCCTGCAGAATCTTGGTGATGCTGTCGTAGATGTTGTCGAAGGCAGGTTCCTCGGGGAGGAACGGGTCTACCGCGATAACACTGGCGCCTTCATCGGGTCGCGCTGGCGCCAGGCAGCTTATATTGCCGGGCCGCTGCGCCAGGCCAAATACAGGCTGCCCGCCATCATTGTCGCGGATCGTGCCCGTGGCCGTCGCGTCCAGCAGCGTGGCATTGCTGGAAGGGTTGCTCAGTGTGACGCCGAAGGTTTCATCGTTCTCATCCTGCAGGTCACCGATTACAGCAACCTCGATGCTGCCCATAGTTTGGCCGGCGGCAATAATCACTTGCCCGCTTGCGGCAACAAAATCAGTGTCGGCAGTGGCGGTTTGGGCAACCGTCGCATAGTTGAAAGTGACCGCATCGGCGGCGGCATCGGAAAGGGTGACGGCAAAAGCGAGCGGCGCATCGCCGGCATCCGTTTCGTCGCCGGCGGCGTCTGCAATGCTCACTTCAACCGGTGGCGTGCTGTCATTGTCACGAATGGTGCCGGTGGCGGTTGCATCCAGCAAAATAGCGTTGCTGGAAGGGCTGCTGAGCGTGACGCGAAATGTTTCATCCGCTTCGTCCAGTTGATCGCCGATCACCATGATTTCGATGCTGGCGCTGGTTTCACCCGCGGCAATACTGATCTGTCCGCTGGCGGCAATGTAGTCGCTGCCCGCTGTGGCGGACTGGGCCAGTGTTGCGTAGTCCACCGTCACCACGGCGGCAGTTGCTTCAGCCATTGTTACGACAAAAATCAGGGGTGTATTGCCGGCGTCGGTTTCGTCCGTGGCGGCATCAGCGATACTGATCTGCACGCCGCTGACAGCAGTTACGTTATTGTCGCCACCGCCACCGCCACCGCATCCGCTCAGTGCGGTGATGCTGGCCAGCAGTGTCAGCCAAGACGCCAATGTCGCTATTGAATTACGCAAGTTCCGGCACCTAAACCTGGCCCGCCCGAAGCCAGGAATGATTGTCGCACACAGACAAGCGCTCCCGTGTGCCCTTGCAGACATAAGCACCGCGCCTGTTCACCGTTAGCATGCGTTACAGTCTGCTTTCGTCGCTGACGCCAATGATCCTTTATATAAGAGAGGTTTTGTAATGCAGCATGTAGATGCCGCGAGCCGTCGCAGCTTCCTGGCCGCCCTGGGTGGTCTGGCGAGTTTGCCGCTGGGTTCTGCCCTGCAGGCGGCAGCACCAAACCCGCGTTATTCGACGCTGGCCTTACAAACCGTTTGCGATGCGGTGAATCAGGACAGCACGGTCGACGCCGCCCGCCAGCGCATGCGCGCTTCCATCCAGCGTATCGGCGCCCAGATCGCGACCGCCAAGGGCTTCCTGCGTACCTTCAATGGCACCGAGCTGAATCTTGTAGTGCTACCGGAGTATTACCTGACAGGCTTTCCACTGCGTGAATCGCGCGATGAATGGAAAGCCAAGGCAGCGGTGGATATTGATGGCCCGGAGTATGCCGCCCTGGCCGAGATTGCCCAGCGTCTCGACATTTATTTGGCCGGCAATCTGTATGAAAACGATGCGGCCTTTCCGGGGCTGTATTTTCAGGCGAATACCGTCATTGCACCCAGCGGCGAGACGGTGTTGCGCTACCGGCGGATGATTTCTCTATTTACGCCAACACCATATGACGTCTGGGACGCCTACCTGGATGAATACGGGGCCGAGTCGATTTTCCCGGTGGCGAAGACCGAGATCGGTACCCTGGGCAGTATTTCTTCGGAAGAGATTCTTTATCCCGAAATCGCCCGCATGGTGGCGATGCAAGGTGCTGAGCTGCTGTTGCATCATACTTCCGAAGTGGCTTCGCCCCTGCAGACCAAAAAGGACGTGATGAAACGCGCTCGCGCGATTGAAAACATGGCGTATTTGATCTCCGCCAATACAGCCGGCGTGGTCGGTACGCCGCTGCCGTCTGCCTCCGCCGACGCCATGTCGAAGGTCGTCGACTGGCAGGGCAAAGTGCTGGGTGAAGCCGAAAGCGGCGAGAGTGTTGCTGCCCATGCGGTTATAGATCTGCCGGCATTACGTGATTTCCGGCGGCGCAGCGGCATGGCAAATTTGCTCTCGCGACAGCCTTTTGCTGCCTACGAGAAAGCCTATACAGACAAGGAATTTGCGCCCCCCAATGCGATGGCTGAGGGTGGCATGCTGTCCCAGGCCGAGGTTATCCAGGCACAGCGCAGAGTAATCGAGCGACTGATGAAAGATGGCGTCTTGCGCTAGTTAAGTACTTCAGACGCAGGCCGAGGGCCAGTATGGCGCAACCAAGAGGCGCCGGGTGACGAATAACCTGCTTAACTTCGTGTCGAAATCCCCTGAATAAGGATCTAAACCCATGCGTGCACTCAGGCAAACAGACTTTGGCGATCCCGTTGACGTAGTCGAGCTGGTGGAACTGCCCGATCCCAGCCCCGCAGCGGGTGAAGTGCTGATTCGGGTGGAAGCTGCGGCCATGCACCTGGCGGACATCAAGTTTGTTCGTGGCGACGACGGGTTTCGTTTTTTCGGCGTACCGCGCTGGATGGGCGAGGAGGGTGTTGCCCGAATCGAAACGCTCGGCGAAGGCGTGACGGACTGGAAAATTGGTGATCGGGTGTTTGTCCCGCGTGGCATCGGCGCGTTTAGAGACTGTGCCTGTGTGTCGACGGCTGATCTGATGCCGGCGCCCGAAGGCGATGCCGACCAGTTGGCGCTGACGATTATCAATGGTTTGACGGCCTATCTGTTATTGGAGGACTACGCACGCGCACAGCCGGGCCAATGGATTATTCAGAATGGCGCCAATTCCAGCTGTGGCCGTTTTTTAATCGCGCTGGCAAAAATGAAGGGTGTGAAGACCATTTCACTGGTGCGTCGAGATGCCCTGTTCGCCGAGTTACTGGCCCAGGGTGCCGATGTGGTTCTGGTAGATACCGGTGATCCGGATGACATGCGAGGAAAGGTTGCCGAGGCTACCGGCGGCGAGTTGCCCGTGGCAGGCATTGATTGCGTTGCCGGGCCTGCCACGCGGGTTATCGCGCGCTGTCTCGCCGACCAGGGGCGAGTCATTAACTACGGTTTTATGACTGGCCAGGACTGTCACATGGCTTTCCAGGATATGTTCCTGCGCAAGATCAGCCTCGAGGGCATGAACATGTCACATCGCTATTCAGCGCAGGAACTGCAGGCGATTTATCAGCGCCTTGCGGGTCTTATTGCCGAGGGGAACCTGAAGGCGGCGATCGCCGGCACCTATAGCCTGGAGCAGGCGCAGGCCGCACTGGCCCACCAGCAAAAGACCGGGCTGGAGCGCCCGGGCAAGATCATTATCCGCCCGAACGGTTAGCCGTTTCGCGGCCGGCTCAGGCGCTTTTTGCGGTGGCTGCCGGTTTACCGGCTGGTAGCAGTGGCAGGGTTTCCAGCACCCAGTTACCCGATTCGCGGCGTGCCGGACCGGGAATGACGAATCCGGCTTTATGCTGCCCGTCCTGCAGGCTGTTCCAGTCGATGCGCCAGCCGCGCGCCTGCCAGTCGGCGAGATCATCCCGGTATTTAACGATTACCGCGTCGCCCGGTGTCAGTAATTCCCGGGTCAGCGTGTCGGGTGTCTGCACTGGCCAAAGGTTTTCCACGATCGTCTGGTCTTCCTTGGCGACCTTCATGTTGGTCTCAACGATCCAGGCGTCGCTCTTTGCTTCCAGGTTGTTATTGCGCGTGTTGATAAAGAAGATGCGCGTGCGACTGCCGCTCAGGGGCGCTTCGAAGAAGTACTGCACAAAATCGTAACCGCCCGGCAGGTAAATGCCGGTGACCATGGCATTCGGTCCGGTGTACCAGGTGCCTGCACGTAAACCCTGATCATCTTCCACTTCGTTGATTTTTTCGCGGGCGTCCGCATCGGTATAGCCGCTGAAGTTAACCACGAACTTGGCGCCCCAGTCGTTGGCTTCAATATTGATTTGATCTTCGCCTACCCGCGGCGAGCCCTGGGTGGGGTGCACAAATTCATTGTGTACGGGGTCCAGGCCGTTTTCGATGGAGCGCTCGTAAAAGGCCTCGATCTCAAAAACGATGGGTTCGCCGACACGCCAACCATCCTTGTCCCATTCGTCTACCACGGGCAGCGGCGGCCGCTCGGATTCAGGCAGATCGCCCAGGAATGCGAATACCACGCCGTACTTCTCATGTATCGGGTAGCTGTCGACTTTGGCGCGCGCCGGCGGCTTCTTGCCCTCCATGGAGGGTATCGAACTGCACTGTCCGTCGCCGGCATACCGCCAGCCGTGATAGGGGCACTGCAGACAGTCACCGACCACTTTGCCCATGCTGAGAGAGCCACCGCGGTGCACACAGGTATCGCTCATGACGTGAGCATCGCCAGACTCATCGCGGAATGCCACCAGTCGTACGCCAAGCAATTCTACGCGACGCGGTTCATCACGCAGCAGTTCAGCGGAGGTGCAAATGGGGTACCAGAAATTGATATACATGAGCGTGGCCCTGATCAGCGCTTACAACGCATCAGTTTATCAGAGCAATTTTGGCAACGAGATATTTTTGCCAGTCGCTGGCTAATGACTACAGGCGCTCAAGCCCGGCAGTCAATTAGTGTTCGTTGCCGCCGCAAAAATCTCGTCCGCCGACTGCCGGGGGCCACGCTGCCTGGACCTAGGCGGTACCGAACTTGGTCTCGATCTCAATCCCCAGGGATTTCAGAAAGCCGGTGGGCAAGATGCCGCCGGCATTGACGATCACCGCATCGTTTTCGAGTTCTACCACACGCCCCTGGTGATTCAAGACAACACTGCTCGGGGTGATGCGCTGTACTTCTGATTCCAGCAAGACTTTGAGTCGACCGTCTGCCTCTGCAGCTGCTACCCGGTCACGATTCTTGGCCTTGGCGCGTGTGAATGCAGCCGATCGGTAGGAGAGGGTTACGCTGCTGCCGGGCTGTTCTGCAATGGAAACGGCGGCTTCAAGTGCGCTATCACCGCCACCCACGACCAGTACGTTCTGATCGCGATACTGCTCGGCATCAATGAGTCGATAGGTGACTTTGTCCAGTTCCTCACCCTCTGCGCCAAGTTTGCGTGGTGTGCCGCGGCGGCCTATGGCCAGCAGGATATTTCGTGCACGATAGTTGTCTGCGGTGGTTTTTACATTGAAACCAAGTTCGCAGGGTTCAACGCTCTCGAGTCGCTCGCCGTAATTTATTTTCACCGCGGTTTGTTGTTCAACGCCCTCCCAGAACTCAAGTAATTCTTCTTTTGAAGTTTCCCGAAAATGAAACTTACCGACCATGGGTAGATGCGCCGGTGCAGTCATTACCAGCTTGCCGCGCGGAAAATGCGCCACGGTGCCGCCCAGCGTGTCCTGCTCAATGGTGGTAAACCGCAGGCCGCGTTCCATGGCGGCCAGCGAAGCGGCAAAACCGGCCGGGCCGGCGCCGACAATCAATACGTCCAGCGCGTCTGGATCTGGGGTGCCGCGGGGCTTGCTGGCAATGGACTCCAGTGCCTGGCGGCCCTGTTCGATGGCATTACGAATCAGCCCCATACCGCCGAGTTCGCCGGCAATAAAGATGTTCGGCACGTTGGTCTGGAAATCCGGTTTGATGTTCGGTATGTCGATGCCGCGCCGCTCTGTGCCAAACACCAGGCTGATGGCATCCACCGGGCAGGCTGTAAGACAGGCGCCGTGGCCAATACAGTCGGTCGGTGAGATCAACTCAGCTTTGCCGTGCACCAGGCCGAGCACGCGGTGACCCGGCATTTCCGGGCAGGCGTTGATGCAGGCGGCACAGCCGATGCATTTCAGTGGATCGATTTTGGGATGTAGCGAAGCGGGTTCGGTCATACCCGTGGCCAGCGCTTCGCGTTTCACGGCGAGGTTGCCGGCCTGCTGCAGACGCTGGCGCCGCAGATAGGCAAACAGGATCAGCGCCATCGGCGTGAAATAGATCAGCAGTGCCAGGGAATCAGGCATGGGTGGGTTGGCCAGGGCCGCAAGAACGAAGGCAATTCTGTCGGTCGCGCCGCGCATTTAATAAGCGCTGTTTCACATTAATAGGGCTGCTGGTCATTCAGGCTCTGCGCTGGGTGTCTCGAGGGTTCGGGCGGGCCGGCATTTTCACATAATGCCGGCAAAAATTGATGCTTAAACTTGCTTATTTGAGTGAAAAAGCACAATAGTAGCTTCAAGTACTACAAGAGACAGAGCACGTTGGGGGAGCCGGGCAGCTGCGCGGCTTCGCTACCACTGGGAGGTATTTTCCATGAGCAGTGTCTCTGCGCAGGCTTCCGAATCCTTGCCCTTGCCGGCCGGGCGACGTTTTCGCGAGTGGGTATTCAGCCGACCGGGCGCGGTGCTCGGCTACGGCCTCGCCGTCCTGGCGATTTACTGGGGCTGGCTGAACAGCGATGCCAGCACGCTTTCGGCTGGCGAGGGCCTCGGTTATGCGCTGGGTATCGCCGGCGGTTCGATGATGCTGTTGTTGTTGCTCTACAGCGCCCGCAAGCGAGTCAAGTTATTGCGCCGTCTGGGCGCGACCCGTTACTGGTTCCGCATTCATATGCAGCTTGGCATCGTCGGACCGGTACTGATTCTTTATCACTGTAACTTTAACATTGGTTCACTCAATTCCCAGGTTGCGCTCTATTGCACCTTGATGGTGGCGGGCAGTGGCGTATTGGGTCGATACCTCTACGCGCAGATTCATCACGGCCTGTACGGCCGCAAGGCGTCCTTGCGTGAGCTAAGCACCCGGCTGAATGATTCGTCGCAACGGCTGTCCAACGGTGATGGCTTTATGGACGACATTCGTCAGCAGCTGGTTGTTTTGGGCGATGCCGTCATGGAGCCGCCCGCTTCGCTGCTGGAAGGTGTCTGGCGACCGATAGTTACTGCCGTGCACACGCGCTGGCTGCGCGTACGGCTGAGCTGGCTGCTGCGCAAGCGGCTCACGGCAAGAGCGATGACTTCACCTACCGTGGCTGCACATCGTGATCGCCTGCTGGAGGTCAGCGAACGTTTTATTGCTGAACACCTGGCCCAGGTGCGTTGCGTCGCGCAGTTTGGTTTTTACGAACGCCTGTTCTCTCTCTGGCACGTCGTCCACGTGCCGGTATTCCTGATGATGGTCTTCTCTGCCCTGGTGCATGTGCTGGCCGTGCACATGTATTGAGGCGGCGGTGTCCCGGTATCTCCGACAATCACTGGTTTTGCTGATGATGGCAATGGCATTTAATGCTGCTCCCGCCCTCGCGATAGATCTCGAGACGCTGGTGATGCCCGGTCCGGTTATCGAGGGTCATGCCGATACCGAGTCAGAGTGCAGCGCCTGCCACGTGGCGTTCTCGCGTGAACGCCAACGGGTTTTGTGTGCTGACTGCCATGAACCTGTGCAGGCAGATATCACCGGCGGCATCGGCTTCCACGGCCGCGACCCGGAGGCGAGTCAGGCCGACTGCGCGACTTGCCACGTCGATCATGAAGGCCGCGACGCCGACATCATTAATCTCGATGTCGATCGCTTTGACCACCAAGTCACTGACTTCGAGCTGGTATCAGCGCATCTTGAGGTGGACTGCGAGGACTGTCATGTGCCGCCCGAAATCTACCGGGAGGCCGCTTCCACCTGCTATGGCTGTCATCAGGATGACGATGAGCACGCCGGCGGTCTGGGTGAAGACTGCGCGGATTGCCACCAGCCCACTGAGTGGCTGGAAACCAGTTTTGATCACGAGAAGGATGCTGGCTACGCCCTGTTAGCCGGCCACGCCGAGGCCGAATGCCTGGCCTGCCACGTCGATCACCAGTACCAGAACACGCCCACCGACTGTTACAGCTGTCACAGTGACGATGATGAGCACGAGGGGCTCAACGGCACTGATTGCGCTTTCTGCCATGTCGTGCGTAGCTGGACCGAACTGTTATTCGACCATCAGAAGGAAACCGGCTTTGCGCTGCTTGGTCAGCACGGTGACATTGGCTGCGCTGACTGTCACGCCGGCAACAAGTTCGAGGTCGCACTGCAGTCCGAGTGCATCAGCTGCCACCTCGATGACGACGAACACAGAGGCCGCAACGGCCCGGACTGTGGCGATTGCCACAACACCGTGGACTGGGCCGAAAGTCTGTTCGATCACGAGCGGGAGACCGGTTTTGTCTTGCTGGGCAAGCACAACGAGATCGTCTGTGCCGACTGCCACACGGGCCCGGTAAACGAGGTCAAGCTTGAAGTGGAGTGCATCGCCTGCCACCGCGACGATGATCAGCACGAGGGGGAGCAGGGCGAGGCCTGTGGCGATTGTCACAACGAGCAGGGCTGGACCGTTGCTGTGCGCTTCGATCATGACTTTTCCAATTTCCCGCTGGTGGGCCTGCATCAGGAAGCAGGCTGCAGCGACTGCCACGAGTCAAAGCGCTTCCGGGAGGCACCGGAAGAGTGCATTGACTGCCATCGCGAAGATGACGAGCACAATGGCACCCTGGGCCCTGAATGCGTTGACTGTCACAACCCCGGTGGCTGGCAGTTCTGGGCCTTTGACCACAACACGCGCACCGACTTCATTCTCGATGGTTCCCACGAGGGGCTGGCCTGCGAGGCCTGCCACACCGAGCCGGTCCGCGACGAGTTTCAGATGGCCAATACCTGCGCCGGTTGTCATCGCCGCGACGATGTCCATCGTGGCGAGTTCGGGACCGATTGCGCCCGCTGCCATAACACGCGCACCTTTACCGGCGCGACAAGGAGGCTCTGATGAGCTGGAAGAAGATTAGCTTCCTTGGCTGTTCTGCTCAGCGCATTGCTCTTGCTGGCACCGGCAACGGCGCTGGGCCAGTCGGTTTTCGGCTCGAACTTTGATCACTTCAGTACGGGTTATCCGCTGGAGGGCGCGCACCGCAACACCGACTGCCAGAGCTGCCACGTGGGCGGCATCTTCCAGGGCACGCCGCGCGAGTGTTTTGCCTGTCACGCCAACGCCGGCCTGGTAAAGGCCACGCCGCCGCCGATGGACCATATCCGTACGACCACCCAGTGCGAGGCCTGCCATCTCGAGACGACCTGGTCGGCGGTGGTGCGCGTCGACCATAACGAGGTGCTGGGCAGCTGCAGCAGTTGTCACAATGGCAACAGCTCCACCGGCAAGCCGGCTGACCATCCGCCCAGCGGCGACCAGTGCGAAGCCTGCCACAAAAACAACGCCTGGCTGCCCGCCGGCTTTAGTCACGAAGGCATCTTCGACGGCTGCGCCAGCTGCCATAACGGCAGCACCGCCACGGGCAAGGACGCGAGTCATATCAGCAGCACCCAGGTGTGTGAAGACTGCCACAGGACCACGGCCTGGGAGCCGGTGATCAGGGTCGACCACAGCCAGGTGCTGGGCAGTTGTTCAAGCTGCCACAACGGCAGCATTGCCGAGGGTAAAGGCGCCGATCATGTCCCCGTTGGCGAAGATTGCGAGACTTGCCACACCACGAACGCCTGGTCACCGGCGACCTTCGAGCACACCGGCATTGTCGACAACTGCATCAGCTGTCACAACGGCGCGACCGCCGAGGGCAAGGATGCCAGCCACATCAACACCACCAATGTCTGCGAGGACTGCCACGTCAACACGACCTGGAGCCCGGTGATCCGGGTCGATCATGCGCAGGTGCTGGGCAGTTGCTCAAGTTGCCACAACGGCACGATCGCCGAGGGTAAGAGTTTCGATCACATTCCCAGCGGCAACGATTGCGAGACCTGTCATACGTCCAACGCCTGGTTGCCGGCCACCTTCGATCACGCGGCCATTACTGGCAACTGCTTCAGCTGTCACAACAACAGCGTGGTGGAGGGCAAGGATCCGGGCCACATCAACACCACCAATATCTGCGAGGACTGCCATCTCAACACCACCTGGAGCCCGGTAATTCGGGTTGACCACACACAGGTGCTGGGCAGTTGTTCGACCTGCCACAACGGCAGCATCGCCGAGGGCAAGAGTCTCGACCATATTCCCAGCGGCAACGATTGCGAAACCTGTCATACGTCCAACGCCTGGTTGCCGGCCACCTTCGATCACGCTGCCATTACCGGCAACTGCTTCAGCTGTCACAACAACAGCGTGGTGGAGGGCAAGGATCCGGGCCACATCAACACCACCAATGTTTGCGAGGACTGCCACCTCAACAGCACCTGGAGCCCGGTGATTCGGGTCGATCACACCCAGGTGCTGGGCAGTTGTGTCAGCTGCCATAACAACAGCATTGCTGAAGGCAAGGACCCCGGCCATCTGCCCAGTGCCGACACCTGCGATGACTGTCATAGCAGCAATGCCTGGCTGCCGGCGGTCTTCGACCACGCCACCGTGGTCCCTGGTACCTGCTCTACCTGTCACAACGGCAGCATCGCCGATGGCAAGCATCCGCAACATCTGCTGACCACCGGCGAATGCGACGTTTGCCACAGCACGGTGGCCTGGCTGCCGGCCACCTTCGATCACGCCAATATCACCGGCGCCTGCCAGAGCTGTCACAACGGCACGACGGCTGAGGGTAAGGACCCGGGTCACTTCATTACGGCGCGCGACTGCAACTACTGTCATACGTCGGATTTCTGGACGCCGGATATTTTTGTCCACAACTCGCCTAACTATCCCGGGGATCACGCGCGGCAACTGGCCTGTACCGACTGTCACGGAGGCAATTCCGAAGTCGTCACCTGGCAGTTCGCTACCTGGCAGCCGGACTGCGCCGGTTGTCACGCCGGTGACTACCGCCCCGGGGTCGATCGTCACAACGGCCTTGCCCAGGATCGCAACTGTGCGTCCAGCGGCTGTCACCGGGTCAATGCGCGCGAATGGTAATAACAAGAATGAACAGCCGCTATTTCGATAGGCGGGGGGCGGCAGGCAACACTGTCGCTGCAACGCTGAGCGCCGGGGCAGGAAAACTGCTTGTTGTAGCTTTGGCCGCATTGCTCGGGCTGAGCGCGGCGCATGCCGGGCCGCTGGATCGACTCGAGCAGGTTCTGGTATCGCGCCAGGGAGATACGACCAGCATCGAAGTACGCTTCGCCTGCGAGCATCGCTACCTTGATCATTCGCCGTTGACCGAAGCCGACCAGGCCCAGGTCACGCTTCGTCCCCATGGACAGCTGCAACCTCGACTCACCGCTCCGATCGGCGCGGGAATCCCGCCGGCCCGCCGGCCGGCAACTGGCCGCATTAAACGAACTGGAATACCTGGTCCGGGACGAGCAGGGGGCGCTTCTATTGCTGAGTTTCGATACGCCCGTGCGGGTCGCGGTCCGCCAGCGCGGCGACCTGCGCAGTCTCTTTATCACGCTGCCGACACCTGCCGCCTCGGTGAACCGCGACGCCTCGTCAGCCCTGCCTGGTTCGGTTGTCGTGCCCGACATTGAAGCACCACCGGTGCGCAGTCAGCAGCAACTCCAGCGCGCAGACGAGGCCGCCCGCCGGCGCGTGGACCGCGCCGCCCAGGCGCCCGCCGGAGCCATTGCCGCTGTTGGCGATTAATCTCCATTCGGCGCGCGACGAGGCAGACCTGGTTCCGCAGTCGCCCGTGCCTGTCCCGGACGCGCTGCAGCTTTACCGGACCGCCGTCGATCTCGACGGCCAGACCTGGTATCGGCTGCGCCTGGGCTTTTTTGACACCGAAGCCGAAGCGACGACTGCTTTGCAGCAGTTTCGTGCAAGCTTTCCGCGCGCCTGGGTGGTAGGCGTCACGCCGGAGGAATATGCGCAGGGCATAGCCGCAGCAACGGCGCCCGTGCCTTCGTCCGCGGCAGCGGCGGAAACGCCGCCGCCGTCCGCTCAATCGTTAGAGCCGGCCCGTGCCCGGAGCCTCAGTGATGAGCAACTTGCAGCGCTGATGCAAGAGGCTGAATCGGCGCTGATGGCGAACGAACTGGACGCCGCGATTCGACTCTATAACAAGGTGCTGCAGGAGGCAGAGCATGCGTACTCCGCCGATGCCCTGGAGCGTCTTGGCCTGGCGCGCGAGCGTAACGAGCAAAAGGCCCACGCCGTTGCAGAGTATCGCCGCTACCTCATGCTCTATCCCGGCGAGCCTGGCGCCGTGCGTGTCAGCCAGCGGCTCAACACGCTTACCGCCATGAATTCCGCTCTGCGTACCGCTTTGCGAACCGCCTCCGATTCCTCGCGAGCCAGCGCCTGGGATTTTTATGGTGGGCTGGCGCAGTATTACCGGCGCGATACCAGCACAGTCGGCGACAACGACAGCGTGCTGGCCCAGTCCTCGGTGCTATCGGATTTTGATATGGTGGCGCGCCGTCGCGGCAGGCGCTTCGATTTTGGCAGCCGTGTGACCATGGGGAATCTCTACGACCTGCTGCCCGAGGACGAAGGTCCTGGCACCGGCACCCGTCTATATTATGGCTACCTGGAGCTGGTCGACCAGGACTGGGGCCTGTCGGCGCGCATCGGTCGCCAGCGCCTGCGCAGCAGTGGTGTTCTGGGGCGCTTCGACGGCGCGCATTTTGCTTACCAGTGGCGGCCGGACGTGAGCTTCAACCTGATGTGGGGATTTCCCGTTAATTCCTCGGGAGACAGCCTTAACACTGATCAGGACCTGCTCGGCATGAGTGTCGATTTGACCCAGGTTTTCGATCTGTTCGACGTCAATCTGTTCTTCAATCAGCAGGAGACCGAGGGCGTGCAGGATCGTCAGGCTTTGGGCGGTGAGCTGCGCTACTTCGACGACCAGTTCTCGGTGATCGGTATGCTGGATTACGATGTCTCCTACGGCGTGCTTAACAGCGTAATGCTGCTGGGCAACTGGCGCTTCGACAACTTGCTGACCCTCAACGCCACCCTGGATATGCGCAAGAGTCCGTACCTGATGACCCGCAACGCGATGATCGGGCAACAGGTCGAAAACTTCTCCGAGCTGCTGGATATCTATACCGAAGACGAGCTGCGCGCGCTGGCCGAAGACCGCGCCTCTGACGTGCGCACGGTTACCTTGGGCCTGGGTCGACCGCTGTTCGATCGCTTTCAGATCAACGCCGACGTGACCCTGTCCGACTTCAGCGGCACGCCTGCCTCCGGCGGCGTAGCGGAGATGCCCAGCATGGGCGCCGAGACTTACTACTCCGTCTATTTGACCGGCTCGAGCCTGATCAGTTCCGGCGATACGACGATCTTTGGCCTGCGCTACACCGACGGGGCCACGGCCACCGGAACGACGGTATCGGTGGACAGCCGCTATCCGCTGACCGACAAGCTGCGCATCAACCCGCGGCTTCGCTTCACGCAGCGCGCGTTCGCCAACGACATTACCAGTCAATGGATTGCCGCACCCTCATTGCGGCTGTTTTACAACCTGGCGCGGCGTTATCGCCTGGAACTCGATGTCGGCGGTCAGTGGTCTAACCAGGAGCTGCAGGTAGGCTCGCTCGATTTCTCTTCCTGGTTTATTTATGCCGGCTATCGTGCGGATTTCTGACATGCAAAAAAGAACTAACTATCTGCGATGCACTGTGTTTGTGTGCTTGCTGTCCACGCTCAGCGGCTGTGGTTTACATGGGAAGGAAACGCAAACCTCGGGCCTGCGCCAATACCTGGATGATGGCAGCGGCCTGATGGTCACCAGCCTGGCAGAACCCCTGGTTTTCGCCAGGGAGCAGCCGATGCTGGCGGTGCATGCGCGGGACTATGTTTCCCTGGCCCCGCTGGAGCTGAACAATGCCGGCCGGCGTCGCTATCTGATCTGGCTAAGCGGCTGGAGTACCATCGACCATACCGCTCGGCCCGGCGCCGACCAGGACGCGGATGAACTGGTCTACCTGATGGTGGATGATGAGCCGATGGAACTGAAAGCAACCAGGGATCCCGGCCTGCGCAGAGAGGCCTACGATGACCAGCCGGGCGCAGAACACCGCTACTATGCAGTGACCCTTGATCAACTTCGTCGCATCGCAGAAGCGGAGCTTCTTCAGCTGCGCTTCTCCTCACCGGGCCTGTACTCGGCCTGGCGCGCAGGCTCGCGGTCGTGGCTGCTGTTTGTAGATGCAACGCGCGATCCCGCGCTAATGAGCCTGAATGACTGAAACGCGCAAACCGCAGGTACTACGAGCGCTGCGCTGGCTGCTGCGGCCGATTTTCCGGATTCTTCTGGGTGCGGGTGTTACCTGGAAGGAGGCTGCCGAGGTTTGTAAATTGACCCTGGTCGAAGTGGCCAGTCGAGATTTTGGCCTGCATGGGCGGCCGACCAATGTCTCACGCGTTGCCATCATGACCGGTCTGGGCCGGCGCGAAGTCAGCCGGCTGCGCCGCGAACTGGAAGCCGAAGAGCCCATCGCCCTGGAGGCGATGAATGCAGCTACCCGCGTATTGACGGGCTGGCATCTGGATCGCGACTTTCAGACCGCCGACGGAAAACCACGCGATCTGGACAGCGACGATGAAACGGCCGGCTTTGTGGCTCTGTGTCATCGTTATGCCGGCGATGTTGCTGCCGTCACCATGCAACGCGAGCTGCAACGTGCGGGTGCGCTAGAGTTACGATCCGGCGGCCAACTGCGAGTATTGCAGCGCTACTACATGCCATCGCCCCTGGATCCCGAAGCGGTTATTCGCGCCGGCAGCGTAATCTCAGACCTCGGCAGTACGGTGGCCTTTAATCTGTCGCGCAAGCCCGAGGCTGCCACTCGCTTTGAAGGGCGTGCCAGCAATATGCATATGCGGCTGGTCGACACTGAAGAATTTCGCGCCTTCCTCGAGCTCGAGGGTCAGGCTTTTCTGGAGCGTACTGACGCCTGGCTGTCCGAACA
Source organism: uncultured Gammaproteobacteria bacterium (assembly GCA_963850255.1). Lineage (GTDB taxonomy): Bacteria > Pseudomonadota > Gammaproteobacteria > Steroidobacterales > J054. The sequence continues at coordinate 7,955 of CAWKLL010000012.1, read as the reverse complement.
TGAAGCGAGTGACAGCGCAAAGGCCCGGTACCGCACGACGCGAATGGGCGTCGGGGTCTATCAGATCCACGACGATCAGGAGTGGGACTCAAATGAAGCAAACGAAGCAAACGAACAATAGCGCCTTACTGATGTCTGTGGCCCTGCTGGTTGCCGCCTGCGGCGGCGGCGGAGGCGCAGACGTGGCGGGTATCGATCGCGGCGGTATAAACGGCGGTATCGCCATAGGCGCCGTGACCGGCTTTGGCAGTGTGTTCGTGAATGATCTTCGCTACACCACCAATCAGGCCGCTATCACTATCGACGGTGAGGCAGCCACGCTGGACGATCTCGAGCTTGGCTACGTAGTGCGAGTGCTGGCTCAATTTTCTGACGACGGCAGTGATCCTGCGGCTAATACCATCGTATACGATAGCGATGTCCTTGGTCCCATCGACAGCATAAATGTCGGCCTCGATTCGCTGGTGGTGCTGGGCCAGTCGGTGCGCACAGATGGTCTGACGTTCTTCGGCGACGGCATCAGTCCCGCCGCTGTTGATGGTCTGGTCGAAGACCAGTTGGTTCGGGTCAGTGGCTTTCGCGAAGCTAACGGTGACATCCGCGCCGCACGTATCGAGCTGGTGCCCGGTATTAGCGATTTGCTGGTGCGCGGTGCAGTGGAGACTGTCGATAATGGCCAGATGCTGCTGACTGTGGGCGGACTGACAATTGACTATAGCGCGGCGACTCAAGTCAGCGGTTTCCCCACCGGTGAGCCTCAGGTCGGCGACTTTGTGAAGGCGACGGGCACGCGTGATGCCGGCTCGGGACAGTTGCTGGCCGAGCAGCTGTTTTACATCGACGTTGAGATAGAAACAGAGGAAGGCGATGACGGCGAGATCGAGGGGTTTATTACCCGTTTTGTGTCGCCCACCGATTTCGATGTGGCAGGAATTCCGGTCACCACGACTGCCGGCACAGCCTACGAAGATGGTAATGAAGGTGATCTGGCCTTAAATGCTCGCGTCGAAGCGGAGGGTAGCTTTAACGCCGACGGGATCCTGGTGGCAGATGAAATTGAGTTCGAGTCGGAAGGTGATGCACGCATCGAGGCCAACGTTCAATCCGTCGACAGGGACGCTGGTACCGTGACGGTGTTTGGTATCGAAGTGGATGTGAGCAGCCTGACAACGCTCGGTAACGTTAATCCGGGCAACTGCGTCAAACTGTCGGGAAATGAACCAAGTCCTGGACAGTTTGTGGCGACAAAATTTGAACGCGAAGACAGCTGCGATAGCAGTTCATTGCGCGGCAATGTCAGCGCCGTCGCTGATCCCCAGTTCACGCTGCTGGGTGTTACGGTGCTGACCGATGGCGCCACCAGTTTTCCGAATGACTCGGCTGCAGCATTTTTTGCCACTGCCGTTGGTCAGCTGACGGAAGCCAAAGGTCAGGAACTGGCCGGCAACCTCCGGGCCGAGGAGATTGAATTCGAGGACTAGTCAGCCTGGCTATGGCCTGAGGCAGACAAACGAAAGCCCCGGCTACCGCACTGGTAGCCGGGGCCCGATGATTGAAGCGTGGTTTGTGATCAGAAATTGAAGTCAGCCCCCGCGTACCAATAAGCGCCGTTGAAGCCGAAGGGTGCCGAGCGACGCGAGAACTGGAAAACACCAGCTGTGTCTACTACCGTGTCCCCGCCGGCCGTTACGATGGCAGCCTGCGAGCTGTTCCTAGACTGAACAGAGGTTTCTCAGTTTGTGAAGAGGCTGCTGCAGCCGAAGACTAGCGCGCTGCCGTGAACCGTCCCACGGATACAAGCCTTTGGCGATAATGCGGGTCCTTCAGGCTACGCACTGAGACTTCGCCACCACTACTGGGCGCATGCACAAAGCGCGCCTCGCCCAGGTAGATGCCAACATGCGAAACTCGCCCGCTGTATCTAAAAAACAACAAATCTCCTGGCGTAGCGCGCGAGATTTCCACGGGCTCGGCAAGGCGATACTGATCTGCTGAGCTGCGCGGCAAGTTCAGCCTGGCTGCCCGATAGGCGAAAACCACCAGCCCGCTGCAATCGAAACCAGCGGGTGATTGGCCGCCATAGCGGTAGGGCCGGCCCAGTTGCGACAGGGCCGCGCTGGCAATCGTCTGGCCGACGCTCGACGCGTTGCTGCCGCGTTCCGCCTGGGGATAGCGGCTGACGGATTTTTGCGATGCCCCCGCGCAGGCTGCCAGTAGCATGACGGCGCTGGCCAGCGCGATGTTTTTCAGGACCTGCGGCATACTCATGGTTTAACCACTTTGGGACACTGCGGTGTATTCCGTGCATCGCAACTATTGCGCATCGCCGCATGGTTTGCAGCCGAAGTAGTCACAGACCATGACAGGCGCTTCCATGACCGCATCGCCAAGCAGCCGAGTAATCCCTTTGGAGCCAGCCGAAATCGCTGCACTGGAGCCCTTTGGCCAGCTGCTCGGTCCCGGTCACGCGGAGCGTTGGGCTACGCCGCCCTTCTATGCAGATGCAGTGCACACCAGTCGGCCCGCAGATTATTACTGTGCCGGCGAGACCCAGTTGTCACTGTCTCAGGTCAGTCCACGCCCTAACAAGGTGCGTTTTCTGGAGCGCCATTTTCAACATACGCAGGCGTTTATTCCCTTGCAGGGAAAACCCTTCATATTAGTGATGGCACCCCCAGGGCCTGGCAGTGAGCCGGACCTGGACCTGGTGCGGGCTTTCCGCTTTGATGGCTCTGCGGGTTTCGTGATGCATCTGGGTACCTGGCACGAGTTTCCGTTTGCGCTGCAGTCAGATACCGATTTGATCGTGATTCTTTCGGCGCAGACAGTGATGGACCTGAATAACACGGATGAAAATAGCCTTGAAGCGAGCGGGCCGGATCTGCAAAAGCTGGATATCGTCGCACGCTGCGGTGAGGTGATAGAGTTTGATCCACTGCAGGTCTGACCGGTTAATACTGTGACGTCATGCGCATTTTCCTGCGCGGTTCTTGAAACGGTTTCTAGGCGTAACCCTCTTGCATGGTTTAGCCTTGCTTGTACCTACTAATAAGCGCTGATCAGGACCCAAATGGCACTCGCATACCGACGAGATATTGACGGCCTCAGAGCGGTTGCCGTGCTTTCGGTGGTTTTTTATCACCTTGGCCTACCGTTCGACTTTAACGGCTTTGTGGGCGTGGATATCTTTTTTGTAATTTCCGGTTACCTGATAACAGGGCTGATCAACCAGGAGGTCGTGGCTGGAAAGTTTTCGTTACTAAATTTTTACCTGCGCCGCGTTAAGCGCATCTTGCCGGCGCTGTTCGTGATGGTTGCGGTCACCACTTTGTTCGGCATTCTGGTGATGTTGCCCGGTGACCTGAAAGACCTGGGGAAATCGGCTTTTGCCGCCGTCGCATCATTGTCGAACGTCTACTTTTGGTACAGCGAAGACACCAGCTATTTTGCTCGCTCAAGCGATCTGTTGCCGCTATTGCACACATGGTCGCTAGGGGTTGAGGAGCAGTTCTATCTTTTCTGGCCGCCATTGCTCTGGCTGGCATACCGGTTAGCCGGCAATGTGGGCACACTAACAGTTACCGTGGCAATTTTCGCCGGATCACTGCTCTTGTCACAGTGGTTGCTTGACGGCAGCCAGTCGTTTTCATTCTTCATGCTGCCGACTCGTGCCTGGGAGTTGCTAACAGGTTCCGGGGTCTATTTTCTAATCTGGCGCAATCGCCGAAATCGGCTGCCGGGCGTTTTCTGGGAAGCTGTCGCCGCTATCGGGCTGGCCGCAATCGTCTTCTCGCTTTTTACAGCAACAGCCGGAAGTCCTTTCCCGGGCTTCAATGCACTTTATCCCTGCCTCGGATCGGCCTTGCTGATTCTCAGCGGTGCTTATCACACCACGAGCGTGGCGCGGGTGCTGTCTACATCGTCTTTTGTCGCCATTGGCCTGGTCTCTTATTCTTTATATCTCTGGCACTGGCCGGTGCTGTCCTTTGCGCGCTATTTCTTTCGCGGAACTCAGCGCGCCAACGGCGCTGGCGTGTGCGTTGCTGTTCTCGGCCCTGTCGGTGCTCAGTTACCGGTACGTCGAAGTACCGTTCCGGCGTCGCAAGCTCGGCACTGCGGCCGTGTTTGCCACGTATGTCGGTCTTCCCGCCATGCTATTGCTGCCGCTGACCCTCGGGCTCTACTTCAGTAACGGCTTGCAGCAGGTAATAGCTCAGGATTCAGACTATGTGGCCGCACTGGCAGACAGGAATCTCTACGCGAAGGCTGCGTTTCGTTACGATTATGTCTGCCAGACCAATGAGCATTCTGAACAAACGTTTTCAGGGTCTGCCTGCCTGGTTGGCGCGCTGGAACTGCAGCCACGGGCGCTGCTGTTTGGTGACTCGCACGCAGCGCACCACGTGGGATACTTCGCTGAGTTGGGCGCAGCCGGCGGCTTCGCACTGCGTAATCTCGAAGTTGGTAACTGCCCGCCAATATTGGGCGCGGACCTCGCTTATCTGGGGCCTCGCGAGGCCAGCCAGGTTTGTAGTGACTTTCGGGCCCGTATAGGCGACGCAGTTGTAAATTATGAAGTGGTGATGCTGGGCGGAATCTGGAGCAATTACTACACTAAAGGGAGCTTTGCCGATGATCTGCGCGCTACTCTTCAGTCTTTGCGCGATCAAGACATCAAGGTGATTTTGCTTGGCCAGATTCCAGGTTTTCCTTATTTTGACCGCAATTGTCAGCTGCGCAACACGCGGTTTTTTACCGTTGACTGTGAGCAGAATGCCTTGCAAGAGATTGTATGGTCGGAACAAGCCAATGCCTTTCTGAAAAACCTGGCCAATGAGTTCGACGGTGTGGCGTATTTCCAGATGGGTGAGGCAATTTGTGCGGTTGATTGTTCGCCCTATCGTGGCGGCAGGCCGCTCTACTATGATCGCAGCCATATCTCTGTCTTTGGCTCGCGTCTGGTGGCCCGCGAAGTGATGGTTGAGGTGCCGGAGTTCCTGCTTGAGCTATCCTCCGGGCAAGTGTCTGCGCCTGACTAGAGCCGCATCGGGTCCGTCGGAACGGCGCCAGTAATCGTGTTAAATTTGTGGCTGGCGGGCGCTGTCGGGGTCATCAGCAAGTGTTTTTTCGTCCTGTCATCACTACACAGGTTGTCGGCTTCGTGCTCGCTTTCGCCAGTGCATTCGCCGCGCCGCTGCTGGCCGCTGACTCCGACTGGTTGCACTATGGCGGAGACCCCGGCGGCTCGCATTTTTCTCGCCTGACGCAGATTGACCGCCTAAATGTCGATGAATTACAGCTAGCCTGGTCTTACCGCACGGGTGATATAGAACGTCATCCGGAACTGCGCGCTGGCGCTGCCTTGAACGTGACACCGATTCTATTGCCTGCGGAAGCCAGCAACTCGCTGGTTTTGTGTGCGGCTATGAATCGCGTGATCGCACTCGACCCCACCACGGGCCGGGAGCGTTGGGTTTACGATCCCGGCGTTGCTGCGGGTCCGCCCGGCAGTAAATACTTGTGCCGCGGCGTTGCCTATTGGGGCGACGAAGAACCTGCGGCGGAGCAGGTGTGTTCGCAGCGCATTTTCACTGCCACCAAAGATCTGCGCCTGATCGGCCTGGATGCCCTTTCCGGTCAGCCTTGTGCAGACTTTGGTGAGGGCGGGACAGTAAATCTGCGTGCCGAGATTTTTGACGACGTGCCCAATCTCAACGAGGGCGATGTGCAGTTTTCCGCCCCGCCGCTGGTCATAGATGACCTGGTCATCGTCGGCTCTGCAGACAATACCAAGTTCTGGCGCGTGGATAGTCCCAGCGGCGCCGTGCGTGCCTTTGATGTGCGCAGCGGCGAGTTGCGCTGGAGTTTTGATCCGATTCCCCGCAGCGTCGATGATCCCGCCGCCGCTGACTGGACTGCCGAGGCCATGGCCACCACCGGCGGCGCGAACGTCTGGAGCATCATGTCCGCGGATCCGGCGCGCGGACTGATTTTTTTGCCCACGGCAACGGCTGGACCGAACAACTATGGTGGCTTGCGGCCGGGTGACAATCGTTACGCCAATTCCGTAGTGGCACTAAACAGCCGCGACGGATCGGTGGCCTGGCACTACCAGATTGTGCATCACGACGTCTGGGACCTGGATTTACCGGCACAGCCGATACTGGTGGACTTGCCACGCGACGGTGAGCTGGTGCCAGTGGTCATCCAGCTGACCAAGCAGGGGCTGGTGTTTGTCTTGCATCGCGAGACGGGTGAGCCGATATTTCCCGTGGAAGAACGCGCGGTGCCGACGGATGGTGTGCCCGGCGAAGTTCTGTCGCCGACCCAACCCTTTCCCACTAAACCGGCGCCCTTGGGCAAGATCGGGATCTCGCCGGATGATGCCTGGGGCTTTACCGTTTTTGATCGTAATATTTGCAGAGAGAAGATCGCCGCGTTCCGCACAGGTGGTCTTTACGAGCCGCCGAGTTTCCAGGGCAGTCTGACCTTGCCGGGAGCCTCGGTGATGAACTGGGGCGGAGCCGCCTACGATCCGCAACGTTCACGTCTGATTGTGCCGGTATCGCAGACACCGATGTTCAACCGGCTAACGCGCACCACAGAGATCCCCCCCGAAGTAAAGAATATGCCGCGCCAGGGGCCCATGGGTCCGCCGATGGAGATAGCCGGCACGCCCTATAGCTATGAATTCACGCCGCTGATGTCGCCGCTGTTTGCGCCCTGCACCGCGCCGCCCTGGGGCGAACTGGTCGCCATTGATCTCAGCGGTGACACGTCCACGGCCTGGCGCTTTACGCTGGGCACCCTGGAGGGCCTGATGCCGGTGCCGATTCCACTCGAGTTCGGCACCCCGCTGGCCGGCGGGCCGACCGCGACGGCGGGCGGCCTTGTTTTTATTGGCGCCAGTTCCGACGAGAAATTTCGTGCCTTCGATACGCAAACCGGTGAAAAGCTATGGGAAGTCGATACGCCGGCGCCGGCCATGGCCACTCCCATGACCTACATGGTGGACGGTCGTCAATACGTGGTGGTGGCCGCCGGCGGGCACATTTTTAAGGGCTTCAACAATATTTCTGACTATATTGTCGCGTATGCGTTGCCCGATTAGTTCAGCAAAGAGGGATTGAGCATGCGTCACTGGGGCAGATGCTTGGTATTCATCGCGCTGACCCTGGCGAGTATTGCCTGTAGTGCGGAGACCGTGCTGATCACCGGCGCGAATCGCGGTATCGGGCTGGAGTTCGTTCGCCAGTACGCAGCCCGCGGCTGGCAGGTCATTGCTACCCATCGGCGGGACACGACGCCGGAATCTTTGCAGGCATTGCAGGCACGCTATCCGGACCTGCTGCAGGTCGAACGCATGGATGTCTCTGATCACGAGATGATCGATGCGCTGGCGGCGCGCTTTAGTGGCAAGCCCATTGACGTGCTGATAAACAATGCCGGCATTGTAGGCGCGCTGGACTATGTCGACGAACAACAGTTTGGTCAGCTCGACTATCAGTTGTTGGCACTGTTCTTCCGCATCAACGTTGCAGGGCCGCTAAAGGTGAGTGAGGCTTTTCTCGACAATCTTCGGCTGGGCGAAGGTAAGCGCATCGTCGCTATCTCTTCTTTGGCCGGTTCGTTTCAGGCGTCAGCCGTGAATCGGCCGGGTCGCATTCACTACAAGACCAGCAAAGCGGCACTAAACATGGCGGTGACGGGAATCGCCGCGGCTACCCGCGACGACGGCATTATCACGGTGAGTATTCATCCGGGCGGCGTCAAGGTTGAAAAGCTGGCGGACTATGATCTGCCCGGATTCATTGAGCCGGCCGAAAGCATTGCCGGCATGATTGCGGTTATCGAGGCGCTGGAGCCGGAAGATAGCGGCGCCTTTCTGGACTATCGGGGCGAGGTCATGCCCTGGTAACGGTTCGGATATTTGACTACGGCTTGCTGTGTCATGG
>CAWKLL010000011.1:0-86989 GCA_963850255.1 uncultured Gammaproteobacteria bacterium | reverse complement strand
ACTCTAGCACAATGAACAATCCTTGAAATGAAGCTTATATCAGCGTTCTCCGCATATTCCAAACGGTCGTAGCTACAACATCCAGGGGCTCGGTCTCCAAGTAGGGCATTATTACTATTAGAAGCTAATACGCGCCTGCTTTCCAAGAAAATTTGCCAGCCTCCAAGAACCTGAAAGAAGGGATCCTTCTCGCAATAAACTACAAAGCCGTCGTAGTAGTTGCCTTCGCCTGCTCGATGCTATGGGCTGGACCCAGGTACCTCTCAATAGGCAGCCTCACATGCCCAGACCTTGTAATGGAATATGGCTATCTCAAGCAGCACCCCGTCTACTCGCACTTCATGAAATCCATACTAAAAAGCGAAAAGCCGTCAGCTGCCCTAGACCCATCCCACATCACCCGGAGTTCGAGACCGCCCTACGCCAAGAAGTGCGCAGGCTAAATAAAGTTTATCTTCATATATCCCACCGCATCACGCTCAATACCACTACCCTCTTCTCCAAGAAAAAACTCGATGAAGCAAACGTGGGTAAATACACCTCAGCGGAGGTAAGGGCACAGATTAATGAACCCAGCGACCGTCTCTCAACCAAGCGAGATATCCAACTTAAACTCGTTCTGGTCGACACCCACCACACTGAATTCAAACAGGCCACCGCCGACGCAAAAGTTCTTCATCGAGAGTACCTCAGCAGCAATTTTGCGGACGACGAAGAAGCTCGGCTCGAGGTTAACACACGCATGCTGAAACGTCTTAATACATTCAACCCCTGATCCCCTATGATCTACAAAATAAGCCATAACAAATCCCTGTCCAGCATCAAAGAGCTCCCGAGCCCAGTCTCGCGGGCGAAGGCTCCAAGCTCTTACCCAGCACATAATCATGACACTTTCGCACCGCCTCTCTTCTTAGCCGTTAGTAAAAAAAAAACATCAGCGCCATTATACTTCTCTCCCTTCATCGATTCATGCTTCGATAACATAATAATATCTGATTTTAACCGGTTCCGTTTCTCGAAATTGAACCTTGACTGAAAATGATAAACACCGCCTAGAAGTGTACATTGACCGGTTGTTCGACCAGTGCTCGTGCGGCAGCAGACATGCGCATCAACCGGATATACTCGAACGGACTGTTTCCGGTTAGTTCCTTGAATACCCGTGCTGCATGATAAGGAGAGTAGCGCGCCGCCCGCGCTAGATCTGCAGGGTGATCACTTCCCGCAAATGGGCGTCGATGTGGTCTTGCATCCGTTCAACTGCCTTCATTTTTTCCCAACGAGTTACCATGGCATCTCCTAACAAGCTCAAAGATAGCCCTCTTTCCACCATCGAGCTTGACCGCTATTGCGATAATCAAAGTAAAAAACGAGATCCGTAGTGCTCGACGAAGATCCGTTATCGCAGTATTATCGCTGTACGGTTTACTCAAGTGGCGAGGGAACGTGTCAACCTATTGCGGAGCCAAGACCGGGACAAATTAGTTGGGCGGTACAGGCTCTTACACACTCACTATTTTGACCGATAAAAAAAACGGAAGGGACACTTGTCACAAAAACAGTCGCTCACAGTCCCAAAACTTTCTTTAGCTTTTCTAAACTCTCTACATGTTCGTGGGCTGCATCTTCTCAATATTACGCAGTTTCCATTGGATGGCAGGCAGCTGCGCAAGGTGGGGAACAGAAAGAAGCTGCCAGTCTGGTGCGCCTTGTTTGAAAGACTGCAAAAACAGCCGTTCATTCGCGGTGAGGCTTTTGCCTATTAACGCAACGATATTGCGCCTGGTTTGCACAAGTGTTTCCAAAGACACGGGATCTCTGGTCATTCCTGCAAACTGTTTGGAAAAGATTTCTTTGAGGGGTTGTTCGTTGGGGTCCAGTAATTCAGCCATGGGACGTGGGTGCCCAGCCAGGTACACCACAAAGGCGGTGCGGATGTCATCAGTGAGCCCACCTGTACCATCTTTATTGCCTGTCTCGCCCCACGTGTTTGCTACTCTAATCTCTCCCGTCGTGAATGTCTCACTCATATTGGCACAGAGGGCCAATCGAATATTTCAGTCTTCCCTTGGACAGTTTTTACGACAATGAATTCCTAAAAATGTCCCTGTCAATCGACGAGAACTGCCAACTAACGGGAGGTGCAACGGGATCCACAACGCTAGTGTACCTCTTTGACGACATCCAAGAAACCGATAGCCAGCCCTCCACGTGGGAAGGGCATATCTCCATTGCAGAGTAACCCTCCGGTAAGCCTGCATGAAATTATGAAAGCTCTCATCTATAATCCCATCTGTTTTTCGTAGACAGAGGAGGTCAGCTGTTGAGAACATTCAATCAAAGGAAGGTATCCAAGGCATTAACTCGCTTGAGCAACGTATTGACCAGTGGCGTCTCAGTCCTTCGAAAGAACGAAAGATGCCGGAGGGATTGTGGCAAGAAGCGGCGGAATTGGCTCGAGAGTGTGGTGTTAATTACACGTCGAAAAGTCTTGGAATTAGCTATTCTGTTCTCAAGAAGAAAATGGAAATCAAAACAGGGAGTCCCCTATCGGGTAAATCGATCCCTTCTTTTGTGGAGATACGTGGCTTTTCCAGCACCCAAGAAAATGAACCATTAGAGATAGAAATAAGGCGTTCGGATGGATGTTGTCTGTTTGTCAGAAACGCGAGCGGTGATGACGTATCACGAGCAATGGACGCTTTTTGTAGCAGAGTTCGATGATCCAGATAACGCCGCAGATGCGAATAAAGGTAGCAGTAGAGTCCGTAGACTTCCGCAAGGGCATAGATGGTCTCGCGCAGCTTTGCCGAAACGAGTTTGATGAGGACCCGTTTTGCGGGTCAGTATTTGTGTTTCGAAATAAAAGAAAAACGGCGATCAAAGTGCTTGTGTACGACGGGCAGGGGTTTTGGCTTTGTCAGAAGCGATTGTCTCAAAGCAAATTTAGGCACTGGCCCGGGGGCGAAGAAAAACTAAGCGAGTTAGAAGCACACGAGCTGCTTATTTTGCTTCGGGGAGGAAACCCAAGCGAGTTAGCGACAGTTCCGGTGTGGCGAAAAGTCTAAAAAAGAGGATTGTGGCGGATCTTCTGGCTGATCTCGAGTTCCAATCTTTTTCGAAACGTCAAATATTGTCCACATAATGTCGAAGCGCACAATCAAACGCAAAAGAAAGTCTCCCCAAAAGAGAGGCACCTCCGCCCTCAAAAGCGGCTCGGGCAGGCTGGATGTTTCCCTTGATGAACTGAAAAATATAATTGAGAAAACCAGGTCTGTTCTTAGCGACGAAGACATCGAGAACTCGGTGGCGCAGTGGATACCCTCGCGGTTGTCACTCAGGAACTGGAGTTAAAAGGAGCGTCGGTTCGCCGGCTTCGCAAACTGATATTCGGTTCGAGCAGCGAGAAGATGAAAAACCTGTTCCCCGATGATGCCAACGGTAATTTGGAAAATAGTGCCGATTTAAAGATCGGCAGCGATAGCAGCGCAGAAGAAAAAATGCCCTCGTCCGGAGACAATGCTGACGAGGGCAAGAACGATGAGGCGAACAAGCCGAAGCGCAAAGGTCACGACCGCACTGGAGCGAAGGAGGCAATGAGTTGAACGCCGATGTCAATGCGATTGTCGGCGACTCGGGTCGCCTGGACGTATGGCTCTCCGCTGAGGCCCCGATCATCGAGGACAAGCTGGCCATTCGAGGATCGGCGCGCTACTACACCTTCGACGGGGCCTGGGAAAACAATTTCCCTGGCGGTGAAAACCTGGGCGGCCAGAAGACTAATGCGTGGAACCTGACCCTGTTTGCCACACCCACAGAGGATATTTCGATCAAGTTGCGGCATGTGTTTAGTGACGAGGACGATGGACCGGCCCCCTCTTTTATTATCGAAGGCACGAGCAACAATTGCGGTCCGTTTGGCACCGGCACCAGAAATTATTACTGCGGAACCCTTAGCCGTGACCTGATTGAGGGAGGTCTGTCGGTCAACACGAATCCCCCAACAGCGGGAAATACACGCGAACTGGGCATGAAGCGCGAAAACACCATGACCACGCTGAATATCGATTGGGACCTCGGTGGCTCCGACTACGTCCTCAGCTCTGTGACGGGGGCCTTCAAGCAAGATCTTTCGGAGTATCGCGCGCTCCAGGAATGCTGTCTCGATCTCTACTCGCAGTGGACGGATGAGTCATGGTCCCAGGAGCTCCGCCTGTCGTCGCCCCGGGATCGACGCGTGCGCTGGATGCTGGGCGCGTACTATCTCGAGCTGGATCAATGGAAGGATAGTCTGTCTGGCTTCCCCTCCATCGGCCCCAACGACCCCCGGGCACCCGGCCCAAGAGGTTCCACTATCCCTGCGTTCGGCCCCCCCACTCCCTTCGGTGAGGAAAACATCGAAAATAAAGCGGTATTTGGCAGCTTGGACGTTGATATTACTGACAAGCTAACCGCAAGTGTCGAGCTGCGATACGAAGAGGACGATATTGTAACGGCGCAATCGTATACACAGGAGGCCATGCCCCTCGACTCAAGTACGGACCAGCTAGCAATCGACACCGCGCGCCCCTTCGGCGGCGCCGAAGTTCCGGCCGCGGGCACGTTTGAAGCGTGGCTGCCAAGGGTCATCGTGGAATATAGTTTTACCGACAACACCATGGTGTATGGGAGCTATGCGGAGGGCAACAACCCGGGTGCTTTCAACCCAGAGGTGATTCAGCTTGAGCCCACGGTCGCGTTCCCCGCTTTCCAGGCCATCACCGGCGCCGGGTACGAGGTAGACCAGGCTGAGTTGCTAAGCTACGAGTTCGGGGCCAAGCACAGCTTTGCTAACGGCAGAGGATACTTAAACGGTGCTGTCTACATAATGGAATGGAACAACCAGGTATATAGATCGTTTTTGCCGGGCGAGGACAGCAATGGTGATGGCCGCTATGTAGAAGGTTCAGACCGCCTTGGTGGGGGTATCGACTACCAGAAAAATGGTAGCTCCGAAATCTGGGGATTTGAGTTGGCAGGGGCCTACGCGCTCACCGACAACTGGACGTTCAGCGGTAACTACAACTACAACAAAACCGAGATCATCGACCTGGAAGACGGCGCCAATCTCAATGTCACCGGAGATGCGCAGGCGGCCGGCAATCCGATACCCCGCTCGCCGGAACATATGGCGGCGTTCGCAGTTGACTTCAACATACCGGCCGGCAGAATCTTTGGACAGGAAGGTGAGTGGTTCGCGCGCTCGGATTCCGTGTTCCAGTCCGAATCCACCACCTGGGTTATCGGCCTGGCCGAGTCGGAGTCGGGCTGGCTGCATAATCTGCGCGGCGGCTGGCGCGGTGATCGCTACAGCGTTACAGCCTGGATCGAGAACGTATTGGATGACGATCCCGTGCTGGCGGCCCAGCGCACCACGAACTTCACCACGTTCGCATATGGTTACTCGCTAGCGCTGCCCCAGCCGCGTACGTATGGCCTGACCATTAGCGCGCACTTTGGTAAATAACCGGGCGAGTAACGGGGGCAAATAGCAAAAAGCCACCTTGTAAGACTCAAAGGGCAGCGGATTCATCCGCTGCCCTTTTTTTGTTGCGACTGCCCTACATTTCTGAACTTAGGGTGACAGCGATTGCTGCGTGCGCTCGATATTGGCGCGGAATTACTTTTTCGAGAGTCGGCGAACGTAGTTCTCAAACGTTGTCAGTTCTCGGCCCAATAGCCAACGGAGAACGTTAGGGTTGCCGAGAAACCCATGCTGATCGTAGTGGGTATTCATGATGACCATTTGCTCAATCATGTCGTTGGGCAACCCCTTCGCGGCCGCCGCTTCTTTCATGGCGTCGATCGGCGTCGCCCGGGCGGAGATCTCTTTTCCCGTCACCGAGGAAATAATCCGGGCCATTTCGACCTGGCTCAGAGGCTCCGGCCCTGCAAGCTCATAGGTCGCATAATGGTCGCTCTCCCGGCCCGCCACTATCGCAACCGCTTCGGCAAGGTCCAGCAGGTCAACTATGCTGAACTTCTTCTCTGTGCTGAAAGGCATAGCGTGCACGCCCTGCGCCATTACCGTCGACCAGATGGGTTCCAGGTGTTGCATGTAGCGACAGGGCTGGACGATCGTATACGGTAACGCGGATTCGATTAGCTTCTCCTCCGCATCGAGCTTCAGCCGGTGGTGACGAACTTCGCGTCGAAGCGGGTGCATCACCGAGTAATAGATGAAGTGTGAAACGTCGCCCTGGGTGGCCGCTTCGATAAAATGCGCCGTGATTTCGACCTCCAGCGGATGCACGGGAGGCCCGATGTGCACGATCTTGTCGCAGCTTTCCACGGCGGCAGCTATGGACGCCTTGTCGGTCATATCCCCTATGGCGCAGCTCTCTGCGCCGAGATCCTCTAGGTCGGCGACCTGGTTGGCTTTGCGAAGGAATGCGCGAACCGCCATCCCTTTCGTAGCGAGCGCCGAGACGATCGGTCGACCAGTGCGACCGTTCGCTCCCGTCACTAGAACCCGCACGGGCGTTCCCCAGATCTTCGGTACGCGCTCCGGCCACATGGGCCAATCTCGGCTGGCACGCAATTGTTCATCATTTCCTCACTGGAATGGATCGTATACAACTTCCATCGATTATCACCGAAGAGGTTTCTCTTGGCGATATTGGCAGCGTGATGAGCGGTTTAGCTGGGGCAGCAGGCCTGCAAACTTCGAAGATTGAGGTTGTTAAGACGTCGTGTGGCAACTGGGAAAAAGGGGCCGGGTCCTTTTTTTAAGTATTTGTTGCCAAATAAACCCGGCTCCTTTATTGACTCGGCAACCGCATGGCGTACACCGGCGAGTCCACGTGGCGAACCAGCAATGCCAGGTCGACGTTCGTCGAAATGAGCAATCCGAAACCGCCCAAACGTATGCGCTTGGTTGACTGTGCCTGACGAGACTGGGCGGCGGCATCAGCAACCGGATCGAGGCTTGCTGGTGCGCTGAGCACGTGCCAACGTGCCTCGCCATCCCAATCGATAGCATAAACGACTGCACCGTCAGCAGCAGAGTAGTACACGAGTGATCCTAGTCCCGTTGAGTATTCCAGGGCCGCGTATTCTTGAATAGGCGGTTTGGGGCCGAGGGACTTAACAGGGGTGATGGCGTCGCCGGGATTCTTGGGATCGATGACCCCCAGAGAGTCGCGGGCGTGAAGCGAGACCAGAATTGAGTCCGCAACCGGGTGAATCTGCATGGCATTGTGATTGGCCTCGCCCGGTAATTTGCTGGGATGGAACTCGCTCCAACTGCCAAACGATCCGTCCGGATTCGCGCCATCAGGGCTGTACGCGACGAACGCGTTACCGCCACCATCGTCACCAGAATGGCCCCACAACAGCCGGCGCTTTGCATCCCATGTCGTGAAGCCACCGGAATTGAGAATCGCTGATTCATGTCTGGGACCATGCCGCCAGGTAAGCGTATCCAGGTTGAACAAGTGCGGAATCGCCGCCGCTTGGACGTTCGGGCCGAGTTCTGTCTGGCCTTTCAACAATATGAAATCGTTGCCCGCCTCATCGTACTGAATGTAGTCGTAGGTGTGTGGCGGCAGCGGTGAGTTGTCGGGATAGACCGCATCGGGGTAGATCGCGCCTTCCCCGTACTCGTCCGGGCTGACCCGCAACGAAGCCGGTCAGTTAGACGTCGCCACTCACGGTGCGCGAGATCGAACGCGTGGACATCGGAACCGAAGTAGTCATTGTGGCCGCCACCGAAGACAATCATCGCACCAGACCTTCCGAAGCGTGAGGCATACACGGCCCCGTTCCAGGCTTCCGTAATGGACGAAAAGCCGACCCGGCCGCGCCATGGCGCGATCCAATCGCGACCGACCAATCTGCGGGCGCGTTCCTTTAGGGTCCTGGGGGGATTTAGTGCGGGGTCACGAGCGGGATCGTTATCTTCCAGATAGCGAGTGCCGATGGGTGTGGGTGCCAGATCCAGATCCGGAGCGTTCCCGGAGATCCGGCACCAGTGACCTGGCTCCATGGCCGTTGCCCATTCAGGGGCCCTCGAAAACTCCTTCGCCAGTATTCTCATAGAGAGAGAGTATGGGAATTTTTCTGCTAAGTAATTGGGGTCAGACTGCTTTTTCCGAGGCGGGAAAAAGGTGCCGGGTCTATTTTCTGAGTGGGAACGGTTAAATAAAAAGGTGCCGGGTCTATTTTCCCGGCGGCCTGCCCTGCCCCCGCGCCTCTATGCGCAGGCCCGTCCGACGTTCAATCTCGTCGATGAAACGCCCATTGCCGGTTAGCTGATTTCGTTGCACCGCTGTGCGTATCAGGTCAGTTTCACCGTCCGGCACCTCGGCCGACACAAAGCTTGCGTAAGCATGCTGGCGGCGGCTCGTGTCCTCGTGCCTCGTGACCGGGTCGGGATCCAGCCAGTGATCGTGCTGTGACTCGTCCAGCAGGCCTACCTTCTGCGCGTAACTGCTCCAGTGATAGTCGGCCGGATGCCTGCAGATGCCCGCACGCACTGGGTTCAGATCCACGTAGCGCATGCAGGCCAGCAGGTAATTCTCTGAGTCGATGATGCTGCACTTGAAGCGCCCGCCCCACAGCGTGCCACTGCGCCGCTCGAGCCGGTTCACGTAGCGCGCCTGCCGGGCGGATAGCTGGCGCATCAGGGCGGAGATCGCGCCGCCATCCGAGCGCGGCGCCAATACCAGATGGACGTGGTTCGTCATCAGGCAGTACGAGTGAACGGCAACATCCAAGTGGGTCTTCCACTCGACGAGATTGCCAAGGTAGTACTCGTAATCAGCCGGCTCTACAAACACTGCCTTGCGATTGTGTCCGCGCTGAACGATGTGATGCGGATAGCCCGGCAGAAACACGCGGGGTTGCCTGCCCATGCGGCACCTTCACAAAATTGCAAGAAACCAGACTAGCTGCGGGCGAGACCTGTGTGTAGCCGGTTATCGGGGAGGTTCGTATGGAAAATAGACCCGGCACCTTTCTGGTCGCTCTGCCTTGCGATTGTGTCCGCGCTGAACGATGTGATGCGGATAGCCCGGCAGAAACACGCGGGGTTGCCTGCCCATGCGGCACCTTCACAAAATTGCAAGAAATCAGACTAGCTGCGGGCGAGACCTGTGTGTAGCCGGTTATCGGGGAGGTTCGTATGGAAAATAGACCCGGCACCTTTCTGGTCGCTGCGCTGGAAAATAGACCCGGCACCTTTCTGGTCGGCACTGCGAAAGGGCCTTTTTGGGCTCTTACTCTGCTAGTTTACGCGTCTTGCTTTCACGCCAAATACACGCAATCCGGCCAGTGCTGTCAACAAGAGCCAGAAGGCACCCGGTAGTGGCACAGCTGTCAGCAGTACCCCGGAACCTGATGTGTAGGTCGTGCCACCGAGGTCGGTGAATCGAAAAGTAGCTGTATTGGAAAAATCAGCAGCATTGATGCGGGCACCTGAGGCGGTGGTCGCCATTGACAGCACGAGACCATAGGTTTTACCCGCCTCAACATCCAGACTACCCGCCACATCGATATTCACATTGTAGTCATTACCGTCACTGGGAAAGTTATTGTCAATGCGAGATATGAGCGCACGGTTTGCTCCCAGTATGCTGGTGCTTTCCATTGTCGACTCGACGGTTCTGTTGAAAAGCGGTATGCCAAGCGGAACCGCCGCGCCGTCGAGACCAAAAATCCATTGTGCTTGACCCGTAATATCCAGGATTCCAACAGCTCCAATTGCAGTGAGGAGATTGTTGAACTGAGTATCCGTGCTGGACAATGAACCACTGACGTTCAAGTTATAACTTACAGTGGCCGAGCTAGCGAAAGTGACGGTGTCATAAAGCGTGGCCTTCGAGCTCAGCGCATCCAGAACGTTGCCGCTATTCAAAGACCGAGTTGTAGCGCCGGCCTCAGCAGTCGTCAGATCAGCAAAGCCGGAAACCTCTGGCGTCAAAACATTGGAGCTACTCGTCGAGACCAATGCCTGTTGATAACTGAGATCTACCCGGTCGGATCCGCCTCCAGGTCCTGGAACGATCTTGCTGCTGAGCTGGTTGAAGTCGATGAGATAGCTCGAGAGAGGGACCGGGGCCGGGACCGCCAACGCAACGCCCGAGCTCAACACGAATACGCACAACCCATTGAACAAAGATCGCCTAAGGGCCATAGCAACATCTCCTTGAAATCTTTAGCGTTTCGAAAAGGCGGGAAATAATATTACTGAAAAGCTCGGAAAACGGCGAAAAAGGTGCCGGGTCTATTTTCTGTGTGGTCGATCCTGGCACCGCGCTGTTATGCGTAGGCCAGTCGGGCGCTCGATTTCGTTGGTGAAACGCCCTGCTGCCCCGGCGAGGCAATCGGGTATCTTGGCAGGTCCGATGATCTGGAACGGTTAAACGCCGGGCATGGGCGAAAAATAGACCCGGCACCTTTTTCCCACGCATCAGTTCTGGCCGGCATCCTCAAGCAGCCAGATACATTCGCTTGCCGGACATTGTCCTTTCAATCCGCCCGGGAAATCGACTTTGGCTAGCTGGGTAAGTTTGTAGGTTTGCTCGTAGAGACTGCGTGCTACTGGCTCGGGGACCGAAAACGGTGGTCCGTCCATAGCGCTTTGATCGTACTCAAAACAAATCAGCAGCTGGTTTGATCTCTGCGTAATCTGCGCCAAATGAGCTGCGTATCGCCGGCGCATATCTTCAGGCAATGCGACCAGGGCAGCTCTATCGTAGACCGCATCAACGCGCCCAAGCAGATCGGCCGTCAGGTCGAAGAAATCGCCGACGAATATGTCTATGTTCTGCGCACTGAACCGCTTAAGAGCACCGTGCCTGGAAATACTCGGACCAATCTCCAGCTCGGCAAACAGTTCCTCCACGGCCGTCTGGCTCAGCTCAACGCCGACCACGTCACAGCCCCTGGCAAGCAGCCAGGCTATGTCCAGTGTCTTGCCACAAAGCGGAACGAATACGCGGGCGCCCTCGGCGACGTCCAGTTCGGCAAAGAAGTCGACTAATAGCCCGTTCGGATGACTTTGATGGAAGCCCAGTTCTCTTGCTTGCCATCGCTCATGCCAGAATTCCTTTTCCACTGGAACTGCCCTTTCGGTAAGGTGATTAGAATAACAAAAAGGTACCGGGTCTATTTTTCCGGCGGCCAGAGGTCTTACACGTCGTCCGCTGGTAATCTAGGCGCACGAAAGGCGACTTTGTGACAGTAATGAACATTTATCGCAGCTATGCACGGCGTATGCGCGCCGCGAAACTCGGCGCCGGCTGTGCAGCCGGTCTGTGCCTGATGATTACCGCCTGCGCGCCGGAAACCCCTGCAGACGGTGGTAAAGTATCTGCGTCCATCGAGGGTGCCGCGGTCTTCGCGGAGAACTGCGCGGTTTGCCACCTGGGTGGTCGTGCACCGAAACTTGAGTCGATCAAGTCGCTGCCCCAGGCGCAACGCGGTGACCGCATGCGCAATCACCCGCGGGCAGGCAACATAGTCGACAGACTGACCGCGGACACGCTGATGGACCTGATCGAGCTTCTCGAAGCCTCGCCGCCTGGCACAGTGCAACCCGAAGGACCCGGCGCCGAAACTTTTAAGGCCGAATGCGGCGCCTGTCACGGCGGCGGACGCGGCCCGGCGTTTAGCGACCTCGCCAGCCTGTCTACCGATCAGTTCCGCGCAATGCTGCAGGCACACCCGGTGGCCGGGGCTATACCCCAGCGGCTGACGGCGGCACAATTGGGCGCACTGATCGAATTCTTCGACGCTGAATAGCCTGAAAAGCTGCCGGGTTCAGCCGCCGGGGCCGCCGCCGGTCAGACTGTGACAGGTCGCGCACAGCGACAGGAACTCGCCGTATAAGCCGCTGCGCAACTCCCGCGATCTTGCCAGGCTGCCCTGCTCACCGAGTGCCTTGGCACGCGTGACCAGGTCCGCCACCGGCGGTTGTTTGGCAGGATCCTCAGTAACCTGCGCTGCGGACAGGTTCACTTCGGCAAGCATATCCGTGCCGGCTTTCCAGGCCTTCTCGGAAGGACCGATCAATCCATCCCACATGCGATCTGCGGCCCACAGGTGACGCTGCATTTGGGTCCTCAGGTTTTCTACGTCGCCGGGCGGCCGCTGATCGAAGCCAAACGCAACCGAAAAACCGCTGGCCAGGTGGCAGTCCCCACAGGCACGGCCTATTTCACTGATGGCGGCAGACGCGCCCACCAGGTCTTGCGCCGTTGCAGCTTGCTCGGCGTAGCGTCGCATTTCGTCGACGTAGGGCATCCATGTGTCAGGTACCTCGGGCTCTTTGTGCTCGGCGAGCCAGAACGCCGGCTCGCGCACGGCCTCCAGGTCCCCGGCGATAACCGCAGCCTTGATGGCCCCGACCCGATCCAGGTGGCTGTGCATGTGTTGTTGAAAAGGGCTGAAATTCTCGTCTTCGGCATTCACAGCCACGAAGAAAAGCACAGTGCCGATCGCAACCCCGAGGGAGAGCGCTGTTGTCAGTCGAAGCTTGGATGTCATCGGTTTCACCTTTGCGGCATTAGGGCGCATCTAAGGCCATTATCAAGCACCGCGTGAATCGGGTCGATACGGAATTCGCGCAGCCAGCGTACCGAAAAGCTCCCGGGTTTACTTGTCGTTAAATAGACCCGGCACCTTATAACTGCAGGGGAGTGGCCTGAGAATTTATCTACAAGTCGATATTCACCATCGCCAGCGCAATAGCCGCCACCACAAGCACCGCGCCTGCCACCCGGTTACGCGCCACCGATGGCCCCCGCCGATGCAGTTGACCACCGATGCGCCCGGATAACAGCGCGTAGCCACTATCGACGATGGTCGTGAGCACCATGAAAGTGCCGGCCATCAGCAGCAGTTGCGAACCGGCTGCTCTGTCGTCGCTGAGAAACTGCGGAAAGAATGCGACGAAAAACAGCATGGTGCCGGGGTTGGTCAAGGCCACCACAAAGCCATCGATGACCGCAGAGCTATAGCTGCGCATCGTCCAGCCTCTGAGCTCTGCATGCGCCTGCCCCCGCCAGCGCTGCACACCGATATATATGAGGTAAGCCACACCGGCCCAGCGAACGTAAGCAAAGCCATCCTTAAATACCGTTTCCACCGAGGTCAGCCCGGCGAGTGCCACCAGCAACTGCACCAGCATCGCCACGATGCCGCCCGCCACCGTGAACAGCCCGATCTTTACGCCTCGGTGCAAACCGTTGGCGACAATCAGCAGAATACTCGGCCCGGGAAACACCAGCACCGCTATGGAAATAGCGATAAAAGAAAGATAAACGCCGGTGGCCATAACGGGAACCGGCTTCAGCAGACAGGCTTAGAGAGAAACCGGGGCTGAACCCTGGTTTCTGTCGGCCAGTTTTGTTTGCTGCTTGTCATTTCAGAAATTCTAATCCGGTAACTCTTCGCCGCTCCAGGCTAAGCCTGCGTGTTGCCGCCGGCCGACCAGGCTGCCAGCACGGCGCGACGGGTGAAACGCAGGATGTTCTCCCGGCCGCCGCGGCTGGGTCCAAGTCCGGACTGGCCGAAAGCGTCGTAGGCCATTGCCGGGAAAGCGCGTTGCGCATCCCAGCCATTGATGGCAACGGACCCGGCATGCAGTTGCCTGGCGATGCCTTCAGCGCGCGCGGCGTTGCCGGAAAAAACCGCGGCGCCGAGTCCGTAGCGGCAGTCGTTGGCCAGACGCACGGCGTCCTCGTCACTATCGAAGGCCATGATGGGCACCGCCGGACCAAAGGTTTCCTCACGCATAATCAGCATACTGTGGTCGACGCCGGACAAAACGGCCGGCGGTGACCACAGCCCGCCGCGCTCGATGATTTCACCGCCGGTATGCAGCATCGCACCGCGCTTGCGCGCATCCTCAATCTGGCCGCGGTAAACCTCGGCCTGGGGTGCGTGGATGAACGGCCCGAGACCCGTGCCGTCGGGGTCGTCAATATTCAGCGCTTGCGCCTGCGCCAGCGCGATGCAGCGCTCGACGAATTTATCGTGCAACGCAGTCTGAACGTAGACACGCTCGACCGAGGTGCAAATCTGGCCCGTTGCGATGGTGGCGCCGATCACTGCGGTCTGCGCGGCCGCTTCCAGGTCTGCGTCGTCCAAAACCACCAGCGGGTCCTTGCCGCCCATTTCCAGGCAGCAAGGCAGCATCCGCGCTGCCGCCTGTTTGGCAACCAGGCGACCCGTCGCTGTGCTGCCCGTGAAGCAGACAAAATCCGCATGCTCGATCAGTGCTTTCGCCACCGCGGCATCGCCGGGCAGAAAGCGCACCACGCCGGCAAGCTCGGGCACCGCATCAATCGCTGCCTGCAACGGTTCTGCAAAGCGCGGCGCCACCTCGCTGGGCTTGACGATGACTGCGGCACCGGCCAGCAGTGCCGGCACGCTGTCGAGCCAGCCCAGGCTGAACGGGAAATTCCAGGGCGTGATGTTGATGACCAGGGGGTAAGGATGCAGCTGACGCAGGCCGCGAACACCGTTGCCGAGTTCGATGGCCTCCCCGGCCCAGTCCGCGATGGCGTCGGCAAACTCCAACTGCTGAGCGAGGCGCAAGCCGAAATTCTGCACCTCCAGGCGCGACAGGGCAGCCCGCCCGGTATCGGCCGAAAGCGCCGCGATGATCTCATCGCGGCCGGCGTCCACCGCTTCGACCAGGCTGCGCAAAGCTGAAACTCGCGCGGACATAGGCAGGCGAGACCAGCGCAGCTGGGCGGATCGCGCCGCGGCTACATGCTGCCCGATGCGCTCGCTATCGGGCAGTCGCAGCGTGTAATCCGCCTCGCCGGTCGTTGGGTTGCGGACCTGGATTAGCCTGGGCTGCGTCATAAAAAGAAACCCTCGCCGGGGTTGCCGGGGGCGAACACAAATCGGCAGTCCCCCGGGGATATTGCCTGCAGTTGGCTGTGGGATGATAACCGTCATCCTAACCGGCGGCTTCTCTATGCCCGAGTCCCCAAAACCGGAAAACGCTGCCGCGTTTTACGCCCCATTGCGGGAACCGGCGTTCGCGCTGGTCTGGTGCGCTATTTTCCTGTCACTGACCTCAACCTGGATGCACGAGGTCGGCTCCGCCTGGTTCATGCGCGAACTGGCCGACGGCGATCCTTTCATGGTCTCACTCGTGCAGAGTGCGATGTTTCTGCCCATCATGCTGCTAAGCGCACCCATGGGCACCCTGGGCGACCTCCTCGACCGGCGCCGTTTTCTGATGCTCGCCCACGGCTGGCTGATCCTGGTGCTCGGCCTGCTCTGGTTTGTCACCGTCAGCGGCAGGATGACACCGGCCATCCTTATCGCCCTGAGCATTGCGCTGGGCATGGGCAAGGCCATGACCTTGCCGGGCTTCGCGGCCGTAATTCCGTCGCTGGTCAGCGCGAAAAACCTGCCGCTGGGCGTCGGCCTGTACAGCATGGCCAACAACGCGGCGCGCATCATCGGGCCGGCCCTGGCCGGCGCGATGCTGGCTGCCGCCGGGGTCGCGTTTACCTACGCCGCCAGCCTGGTGCTGCTGGGCTTGAGCCTGGTGCTGCTGGTCGCCTGGCGGGCACCGAATACCGGCGGCGCGCAACGCAGTGCCGGGTTCTTCACAGAACTAGGCGCGGGGCTGAGTTTCAGCGTCCGCGACCCTGCCTACCGACTCATCGTCACGCGAGTGATTACCTTCTTCCTGTGCGCGGCCAGCCTGCACGCCCTGTTGCCGGTTCTGGTCGACAGCGCGACGGTGTTCGGTCTTGCCTGGGGTGTGTACGGCGCCGGCGCGCTGCTCGGCGCTACGCTGTTTCCCCTGATCTCGAGACGGCTGTCGCCTGGCGCCCAGCTGAGCACCGGCATCTTGCTGCACGCCTTATTACTGGGCGGCGTCGCCATGGTTGAATTTGTACCGCTGCGGATGACGCTGCTGCTATTGCTGGGCAGCGCCTGGTTCCAGGTGATGGCCAGCGCCCAGGTCGCCGTGCAACGCAGCCTGCCCGAACGGCTGCGGGCACGCGGAATGGGCATCTTTACCAGCGTCATCATGGCCGGTTTTGGTCTCGGCGCACCCTTGTGGGGGCTGCTGGCGAGATGGACCACACCCGAACTCGGGCTATTGATGGCCGCGGCGCTGTCGATTGTTGCGCTGCTGTTCACGCATCGACTTGGTGTGCCGATGCAGGCAGCGGCGGCGGACGGTAAGTGAAAAAGGTGCCGTGAAAAAGGTGCCGGGTCTATTTGTCCGTCTTCCGTCCGGCAGTTTTCAAAAATATCGTGGAAAAATACGCGCAGAAAAATAAACCCGGCACCTTTTCCGCGGGTTGAGCGAGAGCGGGTCCTGTCAGCCCAGCTTCCTGGCCAGCACGTAAATCGAATCGCCTTCCGCCATTTTCGCGTGCCGTTCCAGCGCCAGGATATCGAAACTACCGCTCAGCAGCTCCGTCAGATCTTGTTCGTTGTGATACACCAGCGTCAGATCGTTGAAATTAGCCTGGCCTTCGCCGGACCAGAAGGAATGCAGGATCAGGCCATTGTCGTTAAGCACGGCGTGCTGGCGCGCAAATGATTGCTGCAATTCGGCCGGCGAAAAGTGAATCAGCGCCTTGTTGGAGAAAATGGCGTCGAAGCGCCGGTCGGTATCGATCGTGCGCGCATCCAGGTAGAGCAGGTCCGCAGAGTCATCGAGCCCTCGGTACCGGTCAAGAAACGCATGGGAAAAATCCGACCCCGTCACCTGAAAATGCTCGCTGAGGCGCTTGAAGTCTTTGCCCGGACCCATGCCGAGTTCCAGCACGCTAGAACCTGGCGGTAGCTGTTTAGTAAGCAGGTCGATCAGCAAGGCGCCATCGTGCGCAGGCGTGAATTCGATATAGCTGGAGACGTTTTTCTCGTTTTCGTAGTAGTTCTGGTCCATGTTTTAAGAATACCGGAAAGCGCGGCGACGGGTGGAAAAGCTGCCGGACATATTTTTAGAAAAATAACGAAAAAGGTGCCGGGTTTATTTTTCCGAGATTAACGGCCAAAAATTTCCCGGATGCATTGGCGCATGCTAAAACACCAAGGTGAACCTGTTGCTGAGGCAGGGTATCTGCATCCTTATAAGAAGAGGGCTTCAGGATGATTAGAAAACACGTGCACTGCGCAGCCGGATTCATCCTGGCCTGGACTGCCGCCGCCGGTCCCGCGGCAGCGGCCAAAGAGCCCGGCGACTGGGCGGCGTTCGGCAACGATGCCGGCGGCAGCCAGTATTCACCGCTGGACCAGCTGACCGCCGATAACGTGGCTGATCTGGAAGTCGCCTGGATACACCGCTCCGGCGACGTGAAGCAAAACCCCTTTGGCACTTCGCTGCAGGTGGTGCCGATCAAGGTCAACGGGCTGCTGTATTACTGCACGCCGTTCAACCGCGTGTTCGCGCTCGATCCGGCCACGGGCGAAGAGCGCTGGGTCTTCGATCCGCACGCGCCGCGAGACCGAGGGCGGCGAGCCGCTCATTGAAGGTGACCGCCTGTCCGGTACCTGTCGCGGCGTGGCCTACTGGCAGACCGATAAGCCCGAGCCGGGCGCTGCCTGCCAGAAACGCATCTTCAAGGCCGACCGCGGCGGCAACCTGTGGGCCATAGATGCAGATACGGGCCGGCCCTGCCTGGACTTTGGCGCCGAGGCCGGTCATCCGGGTCGGGTCAGCAACGCCGACTATGAAATGTACGGCGAGGGATTCGTCGGCATGCCGTCACCACCGGCCATCGTTGGCGATACGGTGGTGGGCGCGACGGCCTCCAACGACGGCGTGCAGGATGCCAATGACGGATTCGTGCGCGGCTGGGATGTGCGCAGCGGCGCGCTGAAATGGGCCTTCAACCCGATCCCGGAAGAACGCCGCGACCAGACCGGTGCCGCGAACGTCTGGTCGACAATGAGCGCAGACCCCGAGCGCAACCTGGTATTCCTGCCCATGACCAGTCCGTCCACGGACTACTACGGCGGTGAACGCCGCTTCCCGATTCCCTACGCGAACGCCCTGATGGCACTGGACGGAGACACCGGCGCCGTGGCGTGGCATTACCAGACCGTGCGCCACGACCTGTTCGACTACGACCTGGTCGGTCATCCGCTGCTGGTCACCATCAACAAGGATGGCGAGTCGCGCGAGGTGGCGCTGCTGCAAACCAAGATGGGCTGGCTATTTGTGTTCGACCGCGACACCGGCGAGCCGCTCTGGCCCATCACCGAGATGGCAGCGCCGGCGACCAACGTCCCCGAAGATCAGGCCGCGCCCACCCAGCCGGTGCCGACACTGCCGGAAGCCTTCGCCGGCCAGAACATCGACCGCGACGATTTGTTCGGCATGCTGTATTTCGACAAAAAGTGGTGCCAGGCCGAGTTCGACAAGATGCGCTATGAGGGCCTGTACACGCCACCGGACCTGCGCGAGGCCCTGCTGTTCCCGTCGGCGCTGGGCGGCGGCAACTGGGGCGGCGCGGCTTTTCACGCCGACAGCAATACGCTGATCATCAAGGCCGAAAACCTGGCCACGCGCCTGCGCGTCGAGCCGAAGGGCGACCGGCAGGACGACGAAATAACCACCGTCGACTATCTCACCCGTCCGCTGAAGGGAACCTCCTACGCGGTGGTCGGCGAGATCTTCATGTCGCCGCTCGGCATCCCCTGTACCCCGAAGCCCTGGGGCACCCTGACGGCCATCGACATGAGCAGCGGCAAGCTCAAGTGGCAAATTCCCCTTGGCCAGGTGAAGCGCTTCGGAGTTACCGTCCCGGCGGCCTTCGGCTGGGGCTCACCGAATATCGGCGGGCCCATCGTCACCGGCGGCGGCCTGATATTCGTCGCCGGCACCATGGATGAAAAAATCCGCGCCATCCGCATTGTCGACGGCCAGGAAGCCTGGCAAGCAAAACTTCCTTACATGGGCAGTTCTGTGCCGGTCACCTACATGGCCGATGGTCGGCAATACGTGGTGATCGCCGCCGGCGGAACAGCGCGGGTGACCGACGACCTGGGTGATGCGCTGGTCGCTTTTGCCCTGCCGGAGTAATAAAAAGGCGCAGCGTTAAAAAGTTGCTAAAAAGGTGCCGGGTCTATTTTTCTGCGATATTTCTAAAAACTGCCGGACGGAAGACGAAAACATAAACCCGGCACCTTTTCCCGTCGAAGAATCCTTACTGTAGGCTGGCCGTTTACGTCGCGGTCCGCTACACGGAGCGACGCGGTCCTGCCAACCCCGACCTGCCCTTGCCCAAGACCGCAGCGCTCCGGCACAACCTCGGCAGCTGAGTTAGAGGATCCGGCGGCCGAGGCCGAAGATGACGCGGCCAACGCTTAGCGTGGAACCGGCCAGCGCAGCGAGCCACTGGCCTCCCAGGTGCTCACAGACGGGCCGATCCGGGCAGGGAGCCAGAAATGCCAAATCCAGCGCGGCGAAGACACTTGTTGTAAACACACAACAAAAGCGCCAACGGGGTGCGCCGGGCACTCTTCGGCGGCGAGGACGGTCTTGGTCCTTTGCGAGCTCACGCCTTATTCCGCGATTCACGAGCGAATTTCGGAGGACTCAATGCCTGACATTCCATTAGATGCAAGTCCTCCCGCTTGTCGGCGAGCTTGTAAGTTTTTGCATACAACTATAAGGTAATCGAACTATAAATGCCGGCCTGGGCAAAAGTCCCGGATCGGGTGACGCAAAGCTCTCTTTGAGGTCAATGATGAAAAAGCCACACGCTATGCGCAGCCGCTTGGCTGTACCAACCCTGCTCGCTGCCCTGTCAGTCGCCTTCTCCGGTTCGGCCTCGGCCGCTCTCGAGGACATCGTCGTGACCGCACGTAAGAAAGAGGAAGTGCTGCAAAGCGTCCCGATCGCGGTCACCGCATTCAATGCCGACCAAATTGAGCGTATCCGGATCCGGGACCTGCAGGACGTGGCTCAGTTCACGCCCGGTTTGAGCTTCCAGAGCATCAACGGGACGCTGGCGCTGCCCGTGATCAGGGGCCTCGCGCAGACCAATATCACCGGTTCGGAAAACAACGTTTCCAGCTTCATCAACGGGATCTACCTGTCGAATAACCGTGCGCTGGACGTTGCACTGGTGGACCTGGAGCGTATCGAAGTCATCAAAGGTCCGCAGAGCGCGATTTACGGTCGCAACAGCTTCGCTGGCGCCATCAGTTACGTGACCGCCAAACCCAGCGACGAATTTGAAGCCTACGCCATGGGCACCCTTGGCGACGATGAGCTCTACGAGGCCAAGGTCTCGGTCACCGGACCGATTGTCGAGGACAAGTTGAACGGCCGTCTCGCGCTGATGGCCAGCGGTTTCGACGGCAATTTCAAGAATGCAGTATCCAGCGATAATCTGCAGGGCTTCGACGGTATCGGTGTACACGGGGCACTCGACTGGCAGGTCACGGACGACTTCGACGCCAATCTGTTCGTCTACTATGCCGACCAGGACAATGACCAGCCGGCCCGGGTTCTCAACGAGCCAAATTGCGGCGTCGGACCCGTCTTTGCGCCAGGGCCAACTTATTTCTGCGGCACGGTTCCGGTGCCGTCCAGTTTCAGCCTGTCGCCAGATGCCTTTGGCCTGGAATCGGAGAACACTATTGTCGGCCTGGATCTGAACTGGCGGCTGAATGACAACTGGTCAATCGTCAGCCTGACCGGGTGGTCCGAATCGACGAGCGCGTCTTACCTGGACTTCGACGGAAGCGGCGTCGGTGTACCGTTTGCAATCAACGGCGGCACTGGCACGGTAATCACCAACACCTACCTGGGCCAGGGACAAACGGAGGTCGAAGACTTGAGCCAGGAGCTCCGACTCGCCTACACCGCAGAAGGCTGGTCCGGGTCCCTGGGGCTCTACTACTACGACTCCGACCGCAGCGATGAGTCGATAGCCGGGGTGGATAGTTCCCCGCTGGGGCCTGGCGACAGTTTCGATTCGTTCATTGCGGCACTCTTCGCCACGCCGGACCCGATCAACAGTCCGATAATCAGTAACCAGACCCTGGCCACGATCGAAACGATCGCGGTGTTCGGTGAAGCCAGCTGGCAGGCAACCGACAAGCTGGAGTTGAGCGGCGAGCTGAGGTACACCGACGAAGAAAAAACGATCAACCGGATCTCGGTCTTCGGTTCGCCGCCGTCAAGCGGTATCCAGGGCGAGCAGGCGGCAAGCTTCGACTTCCTGACCTTCCGCGCCATCGCCAGCTTCCAGGCAACGGACGATCTGCTCTACTACTTTTCGATCGCGAGCGGTGCCCGGGCAGGCGGCTTCAATGCGGCGGCCTCAACGCCCGCGGAGCAGTCTTTCGACGAAGAGACCAACACCACCTTTGAGCTGGGCGCGAAGACCGAGTGGCTGGACAAGCGCCTGGTTCTCAATGGCGCGATCTACTATGTCGACTGGACTGACCTGCAGATTGCCGCGCCGGCGTCTGGAAATATCGGCTCCTTTGTCACGAACTCGGGCGACGCGAGTTCCGTGGGCCTCGAGCTCGAGCTCAATGCGTTTGTCACCGATAACTTCTCAGTCGGTGTCGGTTACGCCTACACGAACCCCGAATTCGATGACGGGGCAATCGATAACTCACTGTCCTCTTTTTGCGGTACCGACGACTCGATTTGCCAGCGCGACAGCAACGGCAACGTGCTGGTCGGCGGCAATCAGCTGGGCCGAACTCACCAGCACCAGTTCAACGCCAGTGCGCAGTACAGCGGTTCGCTGACAGGGGACTGGGACTGGTATGCGCGTGCGGACGTCGCTTATGTCGACGAACAGCCGGTCCGTGCGGAGAATGTCCAGTTCATCGATGCCTATAGCATTGCCAACGCACGTCTCGCACTGACCAGCGAGCGTTTCGAGGTTGCCCTCTGGGCGAAGAACCTGTTTGACGAGGGGTACCTGACCGCCGTATCGACGCAACCTAATTTCGACGGGGTCCGCTACACCGATACCACCATGGGTCTGGGCCGCACCTGGGGCCTGACCGGGCGCATCAACTTCGGCGGCGCCGGCGGCCGCTAGAGTTACAGCGTCGGGAATTTCTTAAAGGCACTCTGACCGGCGGCGCACTCGGGCGCCGCCGGTCAGCTGCAAGCCGCCTCAAGAGGAGGTTGGCATGATGTCTAACCCGGCGCTTACAGGGTCGGGCTGCAGCAGCCTCGACGACCAGTGCAACGGCACGCGCCTTGCCGATGAACAGAACGCGATTCCGGATCAGTGCCGTAAAAAGGTGCCGGGTCTATTTTTTGCCAAGGCAGCTTTCTACCTTTGACTACGCGCGGTAAATAGACCCGGCACCTTTTTACGCCCTTTTTATTTACCTCAGCTATTCTTCACGCTGAATGCGGCGCACTTTCTCCTGGTAGTCCTGATGGGCGCGGTCCAGCGCAGGGCCTTCGCGCCATTGCGGTGAGATCGCAAACCATTTGTCCAGCATGTAGAGATCAGTCTTGCCAATTGAAACGTCGCGGTAGAGGCCCGCCTGTTGGTAAGGGTCGCCTTCTACGAACTCCCTGGCCTGTGCTTCCGACTCGTAGGCAACCCACGCGCCCTCGCCGATGACGTTCGCATCGCCGTCGAGCAGGCGGAATGTGGCCATCTCACGACCGTTACCTGCCAGGTAAGCGTGATGCGCGTCGCGAAGCCTCGCCCGCTCCGCCGCGCTGTCGTCAGCGAAGTAGCGCAGGATAAGGTGCGTGGAGTAGAACTCGTCGGCGAGCGCTGGCCCCGTCGAAGCCAGCAGAAGCAATGCCGACACGGCGATTGTAATCAGTGTCCTGGTCATCGGGGTGTCCTCGCTGCGCTGTCACTGACCGGTGCGATGCCATCCTGCTCGTAGCGCCGGTGCTTGATGGCCAGGCCCTCGCCCCGGATCCAGTCGGGCTCGATCCGGAAGTACTCGTCGATAAAGGTAACTTCGACCGGAACAATGGTGATGTCTTTGTAAAAGCCCGCTTTCGTGTACGGGTCTTCGTAGACGTAATACTCGACGCCGTCCCGCGTCTCGAACGCGTTGAGCGCGACGACGCCGATGGCTTTGCCGTCGTCGCCATACACGTTGGAGGACAGTGCGGTCCGACTGTATCCCTCGATATGTTCCTGGTGCGCCTTCTCTTCCTCTTCGGTGACGCCGTCGAAGCGCGCCATCAAATCGTCCGACCAGATTCGGGTCACCAGGAACATCTGGTAGTTCGCGTCACGGGCAACCGGCTTGACCTCCGGCTGTGTGGCGCAGCCGGAGACACACAGCAGGGCCGCAACCAGCCCCAGGTAGATTGTCTTCATTCAGTACTCTCCTCGCCTTGCTCGTCGATCCGCGCCAGTCCCTCGATCACGGTGTTGACTATAGCCGCGTCGTCGAACGGCATCCACGGCCCGCGCAGTCGGCCGAAGCGAATAATCGATACCTGTAGCGACGGGATAACGTAAATACGACCGTTACCGCTTGCTTCAAAGAAGAAGGTGTCGCGGGCCAGGAACGGGCCGGTGATATCGCGGGAAAGATTGCGGGGCCCGCTCTGGAGTCGCTTGCCGGTGAACGGCTCGCCCAGCCACAGGCTGAAGCCGGAGTTCGGATTACGGCTGACGGGGGTTCGCAGTGTTTCCAGCCATTCCGGTGAGACGACCTGTTCGCCGTTCCAGGCGCCGCCATTGGCCAGCATCAGGCCGAAACGCAACCAGCTGGCCGCGCTGCCGAGAAAGCAGCAAATGCTGCGGGCATCGCCGTCCTGACTGTCCAGCGCGACGAAGCCCGTCTCGTTGCCCAGCGGGGTCCACAGGTAACTCGACAGGATGTCGGCATAACGCTCGTTGGTGGCGCGCGTCAATACGAAATAGAGCGACTGGGCGTTGATGTGGTTGAAGTCGAAGGCCGAGCCAGGCGCGAACTCGAGTTGGCGTTCGAAGGTCAGAGCTTGCAGGTCGCGGCCGATGAACAGGTCCAGCACCGGGTTGAAGGGCCGGTTGGCAAAACTTTCCTGCGCCAGCCCGGACTGGTTGCTCAACAGGTCCCGGATCGTAATTGTCGCCCGTTCGTCGTCGCGCCATTCGGGCAGGAAGTCGGCAGCGGGCTGATCCAGGCTCTCGACGGCGCCCGTCTCCAGGGCATAGCCGAAGGCGACGGACAGCAAGCCCTTGTGGATCGAGTAGGAATCGAACAACGTGGTGGCGTCGATATTTTCATCGAAGTAGCGGTAGACGATTGCTTCGCCCTGTCCGACGACCAGCGCAAAGGATTCTGTTTCCGCCGCAAGTGCGTCGAGTCTCGCTCGCGCCGAACTGGCCATCAGGCCCGGGCCTTTTCGCAGAGTCAGAGGTTTGCCGCCGCCCGACACTGTTTCCAGCGGGGCGTACTTGTCCGCATCAAGGATCCGGTCGGGATCTGAAATGGAGAACGACAGGTAATTCCTGGCGTAGGGCGCCAGGTAAATAATCGCCGCGAGAGCCAATATGGCTCCCGCGGCGATAACCAGTTTAGCCTTGGATCGGCCAGGCACGCACTAGAAGTTCAGGCGAACCCTGACACCTAGCTGCCTGGGGTTCGGCAGGTTGACCGCGAATTGTCGTGAAAAATCCACGGTGCTCACGAACGGCGTAATGCTGGTCGCGTCCCCGCTGTCGAACAGGTTGTTGACGTATCCCTGGATCGACCAGCGCTCATCGTCGAAACCGACCAGGAGATTGGTGAAAAAGCGGTCCCCGGTCTCGGCGAGGTTCGCGACAGTAGCGTACTGGGTCGATTCGAACTGTGCGTCGAGCTGTCCATACCAGGTCCAGCTGGGGCCGATCTCGCCGTTCAGGCCAATGGCGCCGGTAAAGGAATAATCAGACGAGAAAGGCAGTTGCTTCTCACCCAGGGTGTCAATCCCGGCATTGTTAGCGCGGCGGTCCGGGTAATCGAAAACCCGCGCCGGGTTATAGGAATAGCCGAACGATAGATCCAGGTTGTCCGTTGGCGCCAGCTGGACGAAGATCTCGAAGCCCTTGACCTCGGCTTCGCCCGCGTTGCTCGTGTAGCCGGTCGTGTCGCCGGTATCGGGATCGGTGTACTGGTCGTCAATCTTGACGTCGGTCCAATCGATATAGAAGACCGCCGCATTCAGGATAATCCTGCCATCCGCCAGCGTAGACTTGACGCCTCCCTCGTAGGTCACTGCCTGCTCTTCGTCGAAGCTAATGATCTCAGGAGGAAGCGTGGCTGTACCCGCGCCGAGTGCGGTATTGAAACCGCCGGGTACTGAGCCCTTCGCCGCCGACGCATACAATCATTACATTGTCGGTGGCGTCGAACTGGACGCTGAAGCGCGGCAGAACATTGTCGAAGGTCTCGCTCAGGTTGCCGTAGAGCTCCCCGCTTTCTGACAACTCATCCCGGTTCCACCGCAGCTCGAGCGAGGCATTCAGCCTATCGGTGAAATCGTAGCCCAGCTGGCCGAAGACCGCAGTGGTTTCTACATCGGCGGTCTGTGAGACGACGCCTGCGAATATGTCGTTCGGGAAGATGCCGAACACGTTTTCGCCGGAATCGGCGACCTCCTGCTTGTAGTAGTAGGCGCCGACCAACCAGCTAAAGGCCCCTTCATCCGGGCTGGTTAAACGGAACTCCTGGCTAAAAACATCGATATCGCGGTCAATGATCTGCCGCAGGTTGTTGAAAAAGGGCGGGTTGGCAGGCAGCGACGGCGAGATTCCCTCGAAATCGGAGTCCTGATCATTGGTGATCTTCGTGTTGCTGAAGCCGGTCAGCGAAGAAATCGTGCCGAAGCCCACGTCCCACTCCAGGTCGAGAGTGGTCCAGGTGAACTGTCGATCGAAGCCTGCGCAGGTGTCGCAGTTGTGCGTGATCAGGTTTTCGTCGGTAAAGGCTTCGCCGACATACCAACGCTGGTTCGCCGCGGCCCCCGTCTGCGTGTTCGTCTTGATGATGTGGCGTGGTATCTGGTTTCTGAATTCGTCGGAATAGGACAACCGGAAGTAGGCCGTAAAGTCATCCGTGACATTCCACAGCGCGGAGCCGACGACCGACTTGGTTTCCTGGCCGCCCACAGTCTCTGCGCCAGTCAGGTTGTTCTTGAAAAATCCGCCGAAATCGCTGTAACGGGCCGTCGCGGCCACGGCGAAGTTAGAAGTCACCGGCAAATTGACGCGACCCCGAACTTCATACATTTCATCCGTGGCTGCCTCGACGCCGACGTAGCCCTCGGTTTTTTCGACGCTGGGGCGCCGGGTCACGTAGTTGACCGCGCCCGAAAGCACGCCGCGGCCGAAGTACGCACTCTGCGGACCCTTCACCACCTCGATGCGCTCGATCTCCAGCGACTCGGCATTCAGACCGCTCCGATACGGCAGGTTGATGCCGTCGACAAACACCGCCATGGTCGGTTCACTGGCAGCACGTATGTTGGATTGCCCGCGAATCGAGGGTCGCAGATCGACCCAGCCAAGGCCTTCGTCGAACGTGAAGCCGGCCGTGAGTCGCGCGACGTCGCTAAGGTTGGAAATATTCTGCCGCTCGATAACCTCAAGATCCAGCGCCGTAATCGACAGCGGCACTTCCTGGATCGACTCCGCGCGTTTGCGGGCGGTCACAACGATATCTTCCAGCGCGAAGGCCGCGACTGGCAGAACGGTAAATGTTACGGCGACGAGTCCGGCTACCGCGGCTACCCGCCGTTTGCGGCTCGCCAAACGGCAAGGCGGTGCCTCGCTCAAGGATGCTGCTGGCGAATTCAGTAGCGTCGATCATAATTGCCCCCCACGGACTATTTAAAACGCGGTCGCAGTAAAGCGAAGATGCGCTAAGATACGACATTCACTTAAGCTGCAGGCGACACGCAAATCATTTTCTCGCCCTGCCCCATACGCGAAACGCATGGATGCGAACGCTCGCAAGGGACTAACTGCACATTGGTCCTATGCCGGCGTAAACCAACAGGCGGTTATTGCTGCCAGTTCTCCCAGCCCGTAGCCCGCAAATAGTCGTCCAGCGTCGTCAGGTCCGGGTATGCCGCCCGAAAGGCGTCTACGTCAGCGCTGTAACCAACCTGGTCATACCAGCGAAACAAAGGGCGCAGGGGCTTGGGGAAAATCGCCAGGTATTCCTCCAGGGGCATTTGGGTATAGGTAATCTCGCGACCCATTACCCGGCTGAAAGTGGCGACATACTCGGCCACCGTCATCTGGTCACTGGCAATGTTGACACCCTGATTGAGCCAACGGTCAGTATCGTCAAAGGCTTCGCCAGCGAAAAAACCGATATCCGCCAGTGAAATAAAGTTCAGCTCGCGCTCGGGCCCGCGCGACTCTGCGATCCCGGTTGTGGCGAAGCGTTTTTGCTGGCGATCAAAGTTCTCCATAAACGCCACCGGCCGCAGCACCGTAAAGGGCACACCGCTGGCCACCAGCGCTTGCTCAATCTGCATTTTTGCAGAACCCGCGACGCCATTGGCCGGATCTGCCGCTGCACCGGAACTGTAGACCAGTTGCGTAATACCCGACACCTTTGCCGCGGCAATGACATTCAGGCCTTCAGAAACTTCGTTGCGCGAGAAGCCACTGTAGAAAAACATCCGACGTATGCCCGTCATCGCAGCCAGCAGTGATTCGCTGTCTGCGTAGTCGCCCGCAACCACTTCAACACCCCGGCTTTGCAAGGCCTGGGCTTTTTCACTGGCGGGGTTTCTGCTCAATGCGCGCACCGCATAACCACGGGCCAGTAACTCATCGACCACTGCGGCGCCCTGCCTGCCCGTGGCACCACCGACTAAAATGATTTCAGGATCAGAGACTTGTCGGCTGGCGGAACAGGCAGCCAGAATCAGAACAGCCAGGCCAAGAACGGCGAAAAGTTTTAGTCGATGCATGTGGGACTCCTGAATAGATGGGAACACAAGCTATACACATACTAACCTCGTTGGCCTTATTACCTGCATGCCCGATCCTGATGACGCGCTACTTTCGTCACTGGCAGATGTTTGCGGGTCATTCACGTTGCACGAATGCCTTGCACGATAAGCAGCCGGTCAGTCAGGAAGTTTGCGTTGCCCTTCCTGAGTCATCTTGTTAGCTTGATAGTGAAGCCTTGGGAGCGATAGGCGCGTTTAGCCCATGTTCAACGTGGCCATGCTCCAACGGGAAACGAAAGACAGAACTATAATCACAGGTAGCCAAGTTAGACTGCCTGCCGCCCCGCTACCTCTGACGATGCGGGCGCCCTACAAATCCTGACCTGGAGTAGATTGTGAATAGCAACGACAAAAACCGCCGACCGGGTTCCTCGCGCAGACAAGTGCTTGCCGGCGGTGCAAGCGCACTGTCGCTGCTCGGCCTGTCTCCCTACCTGCGTGCTGCCGGCAAGCGCGTCGATGTCGCTATCGTCGGCGGCGGCCTCTCCGGTATGTATGCCGGGATGCTGCTGTCGGAGCTCGGCGCTTCGGTGACCGTGTGCGAAGCCAGTGAGCGTGCCGGCGGACGCTGCCAGACGGCAGACAATTGGTTGCGAACGCCAGACCTCGGCGGCGCGCAGATCGGCACTGCCTATGCGCGCGTACTCGACGTCTGCCAGCAACTTGGCGTCGAACTGGGTCCCGGCGCGCATATTAATGCGCCCTATACGCCAGTGATGCAGGGGCAGATGATTCCGTCGGACCAGTGGGCCGCTTCGCCGCTGAACCGCACGGTCGGTGCCGAACGCGAGATGCAGCCGCACACGCTGGCAGGCTATTACATCGGCAAGCGCGCGCCTTTTAAGGACCTGGATGGGTGGATGAATCCCGACCTGGCAGCCGAGTACGACATTTCGGTCACCGCCTGGCTTGAGAAACAGGGCGCGTCGCCCGAAGCCATGCGTATCATCCAGGAGACGCTTGGGGGCATCGCCCTCGACAAACGCGGTGTGCTGCGCATATTCCAGGAGGCAACGCGCATGCGTTTGGACCTTGAGCAATTCGATCAGGAGAAAATGCGCGGTAAGGATCAATTCGAGATTGCCGGGCAAATGTCGTCACACGTGGTTGGCGGGACTTCCCGGCTGACGGATGCGATGGCTGCATCCCTCGGCGACCGGGTGCGGCTGGGGATGCCGGTGGAGGCCATTGAACAGGACAAGTCCGGCTGCACGTTGCATTGCGGCGACGGCCACAAGGTCGAGGCAGATTTTGCCATCGTCGCAGTGCCCTTCTCGGTGCTCCGGCGCATCGACATGAACCCGGCGCTGGAAGGTGCACAGGCCGAGGCCGTGCGTTCGATGACCTATAACAATCAGAGCCAGGTCTGGCTCGAGGTGAAGGCGCCGTACTGGGAGGACGATGGGCTCGATGCATCCATGTGGACCGATGGAACGTTCTCGCTGATTCGCCAGCAGATCGAGTCAGACGGCTCACGCGTGCTGATCAGCGCCTTGTCCTTCGGCGAGAAATCAAACAGCGTCGATGCGATGTCGCCGGCCGAACGCGGCAAATTTGCCATCGCGGAGATCGAGCGTATTCGCCCGTCGACCCGCGGCAAGCTCGCCTTCGTCGGCGCACATTCCTGGCGAATGGCTGAGTTCCAACGCGGCTGCAGCTACGAACTACCGCCGGGGCGCGCGCTTGCCTGGACCAATTCCATGGCCAAGCCGCACGGCCGCATCCACTTCGCCGGCGAGCACCTGCGACGCCTCGAGGTTGGCATGGAAGCCGCCATGGAGAGCGGCGAACGGGTGTCGCTCGAGATCGTACAGCGTATGGATGCCTGAGGAGCAAGTTGCCGGGTCAAGCTTTCCCATCAGGACGGCCACCTGAATCGCCTGTACGGAAACTCCGCCACGGCCTTCTGATCGGAAACACTGCCGGGTTTACTTGCTGCTACAGAGAATGGACCTAACGAAAATAGACCCGGCACCTTTTCGGCCGTATCGTTCCGTTTGTGATGCCCTTGAAAACCCAGCCATGCCGGCGATCATCATGATTAAGCACTTGGTAACCGTAACTGTATTGCTGCTGTTTGCATGTGTCGCCCACTCGCAGAGCGATAAAGCGTCTGGAGATGCGCCGCAGGCCGCGGGAAAGCCAGGCGCGGGTCGATGGTTCTGGATTCCACGCGACGACACGCTGTGTCGAGACGGATCGACCACGGGTTTTGGTGTGCGCTTGTTGCCTGACGCCAGGGGGGTAATGATTTATCTCCAGGGTGGTGGCGCGTGCTATGACGAAAAGTCCTGCACACAAAACGCCAACACGCCCATAGCGGGGGAGAGTTTTACCCGCGATGACTTCTCGGATTGGGTGTCGACCCTGGGCTCGCAGGGCGTCTTCAATACCACCAGTCCCGCCAACCCGGTGGCACGCTGGAACCATGTCTATATACCGTATTGCACGGGCGATCTGCATGGCGGCGCGAAGAAAAATGCCCGGGTGCCCGGCGTAGCCGATGCGCAGCAGTTTGTCGGATACCGGAACCTGGCGAACAACCTCAGACTTATCGCACCGTTCTTCAAGCGCGCAGAAGATGTTGCCCTGGTGGGTGCCAGTGCCGGAGGGGTCGGTGTTCTTATCAACTATCCGCAAGTGGTCGAAGCCTTTGGCGGCAGATCAGTTGCCGCGCTCGTGGACTCGGCACCGGTGATCCCGGAATCAGCGATCAAGACATCCTGCTTTCAGCGCAAGCTAACAACGACGTTTAACCTGCAGTTACCCAAGCAATGTCCCGAGTGCGGAGAACCTCGCAAAGGCGGGCTACTGAACATTTATAGTTATCTCAGCCGTACCTATCCGCAGGGCCGATTCGCCTTTGCGTCGGCGGACGCTGATCTGGCCGGCGTCATTCTCTATAACGATGAGTCACGGGCTTGCGGTGGCGCGGGCGTCAATATTATTAATTATCGTATGAGCCTGTACGCGCTTCGCGACAAGTACATAGGGCACGATTGGGCAACCTTCCTGCCGGGCGGCATTCAACACACGATGACGCAGTCCGATGCCTTATTTATCGATCGGAAGTTTCAGGGCGTCAGTGCGGCCCAGTGGTTGGGAAAGATCAACGACAAGTCACCCTCCCACGTTCCGGCAGCCCGGCTGCAGCGTAAACCGTAGCCTGGTGGGTGTGTTCTGCATGCCGAGCAACACAGCGCTGACAATAGAACCCAGGCTACCGAAAATAGACCCGGCACCTTTTCAGTTGCCCAACTGCCTCCGAAATGCCAACAGGCCGAGGGCGGAGCCGAATAGCCAGAGGGCGGCGGGTACCGGGATGGGGGTCAGGGAATAATTGAACCCCAGCGATAATTCATCGGCATCAAAGGCGGTACCTAGAAAAGTGTCGGTAAACGATATGGACGGGTATGGGTCATTGGCATCAGAAAAATTGATCTGAGCAGTGCCGGTCCCACAGCCACCACCTATTCCGGTGTCAAAGCAGGCGGGCGCCCCGCCGACGACACTGAATGACCAGAAAGTCGTGTCCAGCAGATCATCGAAGGATACGCCGGCAATGGTTAACGAATCGCCGCCGGGCAGAATGCTGCGCTTTCTTGCTCCGTCAGGCGTCAGGTCATTCGTATCGAAAAATATCTGGCCCGTAAAGCTATCGCTTGCGCTCACACCCGTACCAAAGTCTGGATTGAAAAATCCGGGTCTCGGGGTAATCTCAAGATTAAAGCCGACGGTCGCTGCGCCGACCTGCGCAAAGGGCATCGCCAGCAGAAAACCGGTGACAACTACAGCAAAGACAATCGGTTTCAATAAAAGTCTTCTCATGATCTTCCTCCAGCAATGTTGGTTCTTTTAATAGTCAGGTTCTTTCGCGGAAACCCGGGCCCGCGCCCCTTGACCGGGAAACACACCGGCATCTTTTTCGCGTAAACACGTAAATAAAACGCGCTGCAATTTACCGTCACGAGTCAAGTCAATTGCCCCCGCTATCGCCTGTTACCTGCGTCTCGCCATTGCAATCAGGCCCAGCAGGCCGCTACCGAAGAGCCAGGCTGCGGCCGGCAGCGGTATTACCGAGGTGACATTCAAACCTTCAATATAGAAGGCAATCTCGTTGTCCGCCGCGGTGACCTGGCCGAGGTCGCCGGTCAGGCTGCCGTCGGGTGGCGAGCCGATCGCCAGGTATTGAATGCCCATCAGCGGCGCGAATGAATGGGTGAAGGGTCCGTCCGAGGCGTCGTCGGCCGAGTTGATGAAGCTGAAACCGGTGAAGGCTGTGACGAAATCCTGGGCAAGGTCGGGTGCGCTGTTGCCACCGGCGACCCAGATGGAGCGACCGAAGTTTGACACGTCGTCGACAATCACTTGCGACACGTCAACCGGTGAGCTAAAGGCGAAGACTGCAAACTGAATGCTCGGCAGGGGATTGCCACCCGACAGCGCATTGTCGAGACCAGGTTCGAAGCCACCCGAGAATTGGTCGAATTCAGTTTGCCCCAGGTCTTCGTTGCTGGTCTGCATGCCCAGGCCCTGCACAAAGAAGTCGGGTTCGCCAATGCCGCCCAGCTGGGTCACTCGCCCGAACCCGGGAAACAGGAACGAGGGCGTTGCGATGGCCGTATCGGTCGAGAACGGCCCGTAGATCGTTGCCTGACCGGATGACCCGTCGATTTCGGCTTGATAGCCGCTGACCGTGGTGTCAACACCGTCGGCTACGAACGACAGGTCCGTTGCGCCAATGCTCATGGGTACAGTGCGAAAGTTCACCTCAACCGCGTTGGCCAGCTGGGCGGGCAGGCCGGCGATAACACCGAGGACGATAACGCTGTTAACCAGCGTGGTTTTCATAAAAGTGCTGTCGGTTTTCATAACTCGGCCCCCTTGACGGATTGTTATGCTTCTTTGCCAGTGCCGTGCTTATCCTTTGAGCAAAAAAAACGCCCGGCACCGCAAGCGGTGCTGAGCGTCATCAAACATTAATTTACTCTTAGTCGGCGGGCTTTGCCAGTCTGGCCGGCGGCCATATTTGACATAAGGCCCGTAAGTCAGCGCGGCTGCCTGGTTTTCTGCGCTCCAAAGAGATGCCGGGTCTATTCCTACTGGAAACAGACCCGGCACATTCTGGAACGCTCTTCAGACTAGCGCTTGAGCGCGTCGCGGATTTCCGTCAGCAGCTTTTCCTCGGCCGAAGGCTCGGGCGGCGGCGGCGGCGCGGCCTCTTCTGCCTTCTTCATGCTGTTCATGCCCTTGATGACCATGAAGATAGCAAAGGCCACAATCACAAAGTCCAGCACACTGTTGATAAACGTGCCATAGCGAATGACTGCCGCACCGGCTTCTTCGGCGGCTGCCAGGCTGGCATATTTCGTGTCGCTCAGGTTAATGAACAGGCTGGTGAAGTCGACGTTGCCCATCAACATGCCAATCGGCGGCATGAGCACGTCATTTACGAAGGAGCTGACAATCTTGCCGAATGCTCCGCCGATGACGATACCCACGGCCATGTCGACCACATTCCCGCGCATCGCAAACTGTTTAAATTCTTCAAGCATGCTATTTCTCCCCCGATTTATAAGTGTCAGTTGCCCAGCAGGCTCTTGGCCTTGTTCATAGCCTCGTCTTCGACATCTTCAGTGCTTATGCCGGAGGCGTCGTCGGCACTCATGCCGGTGGCGTCTTCAAGCATTGCCTGACCCTGCTCCAT
Organism: uncultured Gammaproteobacteria bacterium; assembly: GCA_963850255.1. GTDB lineage: Bacteria > Pseudomonadota > Gammaproteobacteria > Steroidobacterales > J054. Next base: position 53,357 of record CAWKLL010000011.1, on the reverse strand, counting down.
CAGGGCATCACCCTGCGCGCCGGCACTGTCCAGGGCTGCGCTACCGGCGGCCTTGGCCGCATCGCTGATATCACCACCTGCCTCCATCGCTTCCTGGCCCGCCTGCATGGCCGCATCGGCTGCATCATTGGCGGCCTGGCCGGCCTGCTGCCCGGCGGTCTCAGCCGCGCTGTTAGCAGACTCCGTCGCCGAATCCAGCGCATTGCCGACGGCGCCGGCGTTGTCGTCGCTGCTGCAACCCACGCTGGCCACGGCAATAGCGGCCGTGATTAAAAGACCTAGATGTTTCATTGTGCTTCCCCTGGTTCGGGCCATTGCTAGGCCTCGTTAATCTCTGTTACAACCCTGTAGACGGTTTGCAGGTCCAGAAAGTCACACGCGTTCTCAGTTTCTCGTCGCCGCAAGGCGATGCTGTGACTTTTTCCAGGGCTCGGCCGTCCTAACTATGTAGAGCCGAAAGACAAGGACAGGAGCGGCATGGTCGACGATACAGAGCAGCGGCTGAGGGAACTGCTGAAGGTTGAGCAGCGGGAAGCCGAGGCTAGCAATCGCGTGGCCAGAACCATGGCCCAGGTGCGGGCCGGGGTCGGCGCGCGCGACACCCTGATCTTCGCCATCGTTCGCATCTGGACCGTAATCGCCAAGCTGCTCGCACCCCTATTCGCCACACTGGCGGTTCGTAAAGCTGAAGTCGACGCCGGCCGCAGGCCGGGCGCGGGCCGTCAGCGCAATTCAGACTGATCATCTATTTAAACCGGGGCATTAGACATGGAGTTTTTCGACGCACTTAAGCAATCCTTCCCCGATCCGATGCTGTTCTGGGGCAAGATCGCCGATTTCCTACCCAGCCTCATCGCCGCCATCGTGCTGGTGGTTGTCGGGCACTTTCTGGCCAAGCTGCTGGCCTACGTGATTTCGAAGCTGTTGGCGAAAGTTGGACTGGACAAGCTCGGTGAGCGAGCCGGCCTGGCCGATGTTGTCGGCGGTTCGGGGATCATGGCGTCACCGTCGCTGCTGTTCGGCAAAATCCTCTACTGGCTGGTCTTCCTGACCTTCATCATTTCTGCGGCTGACACCCTGGGACTGGACCGGGTCTCATCGACCATGGACGAACTGGTGCTATACCTGCCCAAGGTGATCGGCGCGTTGCTGGTTGCCATCGTCGGGCTGTTCGTCGCCACGCTGGTTCGCACCGGCCTGGAGGCAGCACTGAGCAGCATGGATCTCGGCTACGAGCAGGCCGTGGGTGGCCTCGTTTACGGGATCATTATTGTCGTCGTCCTGTCTCTGGCCGTCGGTCAACTAGAGATTGAAACGGACCTGTTGAACCAGGTGATCTCCATCGTGCTACTGGCGGCCGCCGCAGCAGTAGCCCTCGCGCTGGGCCTGGGCACACGGGAGGTGGCCGGCAATATTGTTGCGGGCGTGTACGCGCGCGACCTGTTCCAACCCGGTGCCAGTATCCGCTTTGGTGGCATTTCTGGCACAATACTTGAAGTTGGATCAACCAACGTTGTTATCCGGGTGGGGCAGGACAAGACCGTGACCGTACCTAACAGCAGCCTGCTGGCAGAGCAAGTTGAAGTCGGCATCGATCTCTGACGCTGGATAGCCCTGCGCTGCTGCGCTGCCGATTGCCGGCACCGCAAACGCGCACGGCGGTCAAGATTCCAGCCGCCATCGACTTTTGAATCTGGTCAGGTGACAGAACCGCGCAATCCCGTTTCCGGCCCGGCAGCCGGAAACGGCGAAGCCGATACGCAAGGTAACGGCGATGCGGATGCGTGCCTGGTAACTCAGGCTCAGCAGGAACTCCCCTATCGAACCATCGCCTACCAGGCGCTGATGGATCGCCATCAGGCCCTGCTTTACAGCGTTTGCCGCCGCCTGCTCGACAACCGGGCCGATGCCGAAGACGTTTGCCAGGAAGTCATGTTCAAGGTGTTCGGCTCTCTGAAACGGTTCGAGGGGCGTTCCTCTTTTAAAACCTGGATGTTGCGGATTGCGACGAATACCTGCTTGACCCTGCTGGAAAAACGCCGCCGCGCCCAGGAGCTTACCGCCGCCTGGTCGGCAGAAATGGCCGACGAAACGGCCAGCATCTCCACCGAAAGCCTTGACCTGGAAACCCTGCTCGGTCAGCTCAATCCCGAAGAGCGACGAATTCTGACCCTGCGCTATGTCGCCGACCTCAGTCTCCAGGAAATTGCCGAGGTCTGCGAGCTCGGACTCAGCGCCACCAAGATGCGCCTGTACCGGGCCACAGATCAGCTGCGCGAGCTCACCAAGCTCGATAACGACTAGCGGAGCCGGGTCGCTGATTTGTGACTTTTGTTAGCGGCGCTGCGTCTATTACTACTGACAGGGTGGCGAATGGGCTGAATAGAACAGCCTCGCGCCAAGAATTTTTTCGTCAGGAGGAAGACCAATGATATTTAAGAGAATAATGCTATGCCTCTTCGCTGCAACTGTTGCAGTGCTGGCAGGCTGCGCTACCACAAGCGATGAGGGGATGGTCACGGCCGGCAATGCCGAGCAGGACCAGGTCATCGTCGAACAGAAGAACCGTATCCAGAGTCTGGAAAGCGAATTGCAGACGCGCGAGCGCGAACTCGCCAATGCGCGCCAAGCATCTAGCACGCAATCCGGCAGCGCAGCAGCCGCGGCAGCTGCGGCAGGTGCGTCAACTCTGTTTCCACCTGACGCCAAACCCGGCCGCTGCTATGCACGCGTCCTGATACCTGCCACAGTTCCGCGACGAGCAGGAGACCGTGTTGCTCAAGGGAGAGTCGCAGCGCGTTGAAGTAATACCCGCGAAATATGAAACAGTGCAGGAACGCGTACTGATTCGCGAAGCCTCTACGCGTCTTGAGGTCATCCCGGCCAAGTACGACACGGTCGAGGAACGGGTTTTGGTGCAGCCGGAGAGCATTGCGATCGAAGAGATTCCCGCAACCTATCGCACCGAGACGGAACAGGTGCTGCTGACCCCGGCACGCAGCGAGTGGAAGCGCGGACCCGCGGCCAGTTTTGCCGGCACAGGCAGCGTCCTGAATACGCGCGCCACCGACACCGGCGAGATCATGTGCCTGGTTGAGATTCCGGCAGAGTACCGAACCGTAACCCGCACCGTAGTCGATCAACCCGCACGTACCCGCGAGGTCAAGGTGCCGGCACAGTACAACACCATCAAGAAGACCGTGATCGTCGAGCCTGCGGTGGCTCGGGAGATCAAGGTGCCGGCCGAATATGGCACGGTGAAGGTGACCAAACTGGTGACGCCGGCCTCGGAACGAAAGATCGGGATCCCGGCCGAATACGGCAATGTCACCACGCAGGTCAAGGTGAGCAAAGAGGAACTGGAGTGGCGCCAGGTGTTGTGCGACGTCAACATGACACGTGACAACATTCGCAAGCTGCAGTCCTCACTGGCTGAGAAAGGCTACGGCGCCGGTCCGGTCGACGGGATTATCGGCCAGCAGACTATGAGCGGAGCCAATTCCTTCGCAAAGGCCAATCAATCTACCGTACGGCTCGAACTACATCACGGTGCAAGTCGCCGACAAGCTCGGCCTTAGCTACTAGGGTCATCTGCAATTTGAACGAGCGCCGCATGCCTTCTGGTGTGCGGCGCTTTTTTTCAGCGGGGCAAAAGCGAAATTTCCGTCTGCACCATCTCGTAGCCGACGATGGTCTGACCGCTGGTATCCATCAGCGGCGTGCCGCGACTGAGGCAGGTAGTGGCCGGTGAGTCGTTGGCCTTCATACAGATATCTGCATCGGCATCGATCTGTTGCCCGACGATGGACCCATCCAGCAGGCTGACCAGTAGCAGCGCATTGCCCCGTTCGGGCGCCTGCGGCGGAGCCGTGCAACCTGCAGCGAGGCCAATAACCGCGATAAGAAGTATGCCCTTGCGCCGAAGCTGCGCCGGCATGTCGACGGCCGATGTTTGCTGCATTGCGGGCCTCCAGTGAGTGCCTCAGAAATACCCTACGAGTACCCGATCACTCCAGCCGTGACGGCCTTCACGAACCGGGCGGATTGCCGGCGACCTCGTTCCCAAAGTCGACGATGGGTCACATTCGCAATCGGTCTTCGACGTTAATGAAAAGGTACCGGGTCTATTTTCAGTGTTACGTTTTTTGGCCGCGCAACTCATTGCGCGGCCAAGGGCGCAGGAGTCGAACCGATTTTTTCGAAAGTCAGGGCTAAATTCGGTTCGACGCCTTAATCTCCCTTACATCTTCACCGGCGCCGGCGTCTGCGTCCGCGCGTAATCTTCCAGGCTCGAAAGACTGGGCTCGACCCACTCCTCCGGCGCGTCAAAGTACTGCGGATGATTTTTCTCGGCGTAGGCGCGCACCTGCGGTGAGAGCATGTCGAGGTTGTTGAAGCTGCCCATCCGGCCCATGTACATGATGTGGCCTTCGGCCTGGCCCATCAGCATCCAGGGCAGCCACGGGGTCACGCGCGCCCAGGTGCCGTTGTACTCGATGGCGGTCAGCTCCGGGTTTTCCAGGTCGTCTTTCGAAACCACATGACGGAAGAATTCCGATACGCGCACCATCTTGCCGGACGACTCGCGCGGCCACTCGGCCGGCTGCAGCGCCGACGGGTAGTAAAGGTGGATGTCTCGTGACAGCGTGACGGTATCCGGCTTGGTGATCTTCCAGGCCAGCTGCAATGGCTTGCGCTCCTGCTTAACCTCGCGTAAACCGCCATAGCTTGGACCCTTGGGGGCGTATTGCGAAATCACCTGGTTGAACGGGTCATTGGTAACCGGCACCACCCTGACCTCTTCGTCGGTGTATGGATTCACGTAGGTATCCATCACCTCACCGGTTGCCAGGTCTTTGTAGTACACCGTCTCGCGCAGCAACCGCTGGTAGCTGCCGTCGCCGTTATCGACCAGTCGGATGGACGAGAAGCCTTCGAAGTCCATCAGCGGCCGCAGCGCTTCGCCTTCACGCACCCCCAGCACAGAGCCGCCGTACCAGCCGTGCTTGACCTTGCCGAAATCCATATTGCCGCTCATACGCGCCAGCGCATCGCGGTTCCACTCCGGGTCGTCGAAGCGCACCGGCTCACGCTTTGCGGCAGGCGGCGCGGTCGGCGCCGACGGACTACAGGCGCTGAGCAGCGCCGCCGTGCCGACTCCGGCCATGCCTTGCAGGACTTTGCGACGGGGATTGCTGTCTTTGGGTTTGCTGGACATGGTGATTCCTCCTGGGAAAGCGGCCGGGAAAGGCGCCGGGTTTATTTGCGGATTAGCTGCACCTCATCGGGCAACTCGAGAGACCAGACTCTCTCACATCCGCGCGGCTTACTCCCGGGCAAGTACCAGCAGCAACCGAATACTGGCCGCGCCAGCCGGGGAACGAAGTAGTACCGGGAAGGAAAAGTACCGGGCTTAGCGGCGACGACGCATCCAGCCAAGCACACCCAGGGCAGACGCAAACAGCCAGGCCGCCGCCGGGATTGGGATCACGCCCACGCCAATGGCCATGTTGTCGCTGGAGAAGGTGTCGAACTGATAGTTGATGTCGAAGACGAATTCGCTATCTGCCGCATAGGTGCCTAGAAAGAGTACGGTAGCAAAGGCGCCGGTACGATCTTCACCGGCACCGACCAGCGTGGTCAGCACGTTGCCATTCCACTCGCTGTCGGCATTGTTGGTGTAAACGCGGTCACCCTGCGGGCCGTTAACAGTGACGCTGGAACCCACCACGTCCAGATCGCCGATGAAAAAGATCGGGTTGGTGAGAGCCGCACCCAGAACAATGGTCAGCGTATCGTCTGTATTGTCCTGAAAAGTATGGCTGAAAAAATCACCCACGATACCCGCGGGCAAGGCGTTCGCGCCCCATAAATCAGTGCGCGGGTACAAGTCGGTGTCGTTGCTGTAGACGCTGCGCCATTGGTCGTTCTGCAAAGTCGCCGTCAGGGAGACCCCGTCCACAGTGCCGGTGTTACTGCCAGCGGTCTGCCAGGGGTCATCCACCTGCAACGCGCCGGCCTGGGCCTGGGCGGTAACCAGCAGCACGCTAAACACCATGCCAGCCAGTGAGTGAAAAATTTGCCTACGCGAACGGCTCGATTTAGTAGTCATTGTGGTCCCCTATTTCTATCTAGTTATTGATTCTTATCGCCATCAGCAATGCTGACGGGTTTAATGTTTAAAAGTACTCACTGACCTGCAGGCCATAGTCCCGATGAGGCGGGTGCGTCCGTCGCCGCACCCAGCCAAGCACGCCAAGCGCTGATGCAAACAGCCAGGCGGCCGCGGGAATCGGTATCACCGGGCCGGAGGACGATTCAAAACCCAGCGTCACGCGCAGGCGCTGGTCAGACTCAAAGGTGTTGCCCATGGAGGTATGCGTAAGCAGGTCTCCATCAATGGCGCGTTCGACGATACTCGGAAACGCGTTGTCACCCAGCGCGACGAAACTTGCGACGAAGTTGCCAAACTCGGTGGCTTCGCCGTCAAAGTTCAGGCCAATCTCGGCCAGGTTCAGCCCGCCGCCGGCGGGCAGCGGCTGCAGGTAAACACCCTCGATGGAAAGGTACTCGCCATTGAGATTGAACGAACCGTCTTCATCGGAGTAGTACACATCGTAAAACTCCGATGTAGCACCGGATATATCGTTGTTGCCGAAACCCAGGGGATCGGCCAGCCGCACCGTGAGTTCCGGACCGTCGACAGCGAATACAGATTCTGTCGGCCCGGTACCGCCGGTACGCTCCCAGAAACTGATGGAGACCAGCCCGGGGATGGCGTTCACCGGCGCGGCCATGGCAGACGCCGGGATCAGCAAGGCAAACAGGCAAACACAAGCTATTGCCCAGGCTGAGCTGAAAGCTCGCCACAAACGACAGCTATCTAACGCGTGCATCTCGCACCCCCCCTTAATCTTATTCAAGGCAACCTAGGGTCGCCGGGGTGCGTCATCGGAAAAATCAATATAGCACCGGCACTTGGCGCCGGCAAACTTGTGCAGCAGCTGCGGGAATTCGCACAGGAAACAGCCCGCTATTGCTTGCTATCCGCTGTTACAGGCTTCGCTACACTGCCGCAATCACCCTGCAGGAAGCCGCACCACCATGGGCCTTTTATCCGTCGCCTTTCTCGTCACCGCCGTACTGGACTTCGCCATCCTGATCTGGGCCCTGCGCCTGTACCGAAAATTCCCCAGCACCGCGCAGTGGCTGGCCACCACACCGCTGGGACTGCTTTGGTACGACAACTTCGTCATCGGCATCGGCAGCACCCTGGGCGAAGGCGACCTGTTGATTGCCATGAACGTAGTTCGCTTCCTGGGCCACTACATCTTGTTGCCCCTCACTTTCATCGCGCTCGGCTCCATGGCCAAGCAGGCCGGTTTCAAATGGGCGCAGCCGAAGTTCGTCATCGGCGGGTTCTGCCTGCTGGCAACCTATTTCATGCTGGACGATCTGTGGCGCTTTTATAACGCCACCCTGTACCCGTCCTGCTTTGCCGATACGCTGCGCTACACCACGCGTATCACCGACTACACCGCCTGCAGCGCGGATGCTGTGATCGGTGCCGGCAAGGCCATTCCGCCGATCCCGGCCATCACCATGAGTAACATGATGATCCTGTTCGGCGGTTACCTGTGGTGGAAGATCGGCTACAAGTGGCTGTTCCTGGGTGCCACGGGCGCGCTGGTGTTCTTTGCGATTCCGTATAGCAAGACCGGCGGCATTTTCAGCAATATCGGCGAGCCGATTATTAGTGTGGTGATTCTGTTGGCGGCGGCGCACATTACGCAGTACGTCAATCAGAGAGACACACAGCCTGAAATATCGGGCAGCGTTGTGCAGAAGTAGCGATAAGTTGGCAAACAACAAAAGCGACCGGGGCCGCGCTATGCAAGAGTTACGTCTATCTTCAGGCGCGGGCATGAACCGATGCCAAAACTGAACTTCGGACTGGCTGCGCTGCTCGGGTTACTCGCTGGACCCGGCTGCGCGCTGGAAAACCCGGCGAAAAATCAGGCGATGGTTGTCGACGGCGTTGAACGTGAATGGATCCTGTTGGTTCCGGCCGCGTACCGGGCAGGGAATGCTGCCCCACTGGTACTCGAATTCCACGGCACCGGTGCCACGCCCGAGTCGCAGATGGAGCTATCCGGCTTGTCCGCGCTGGCCGAGCAAGAAGGCTTCCTGCTGGTGGCGCCCGTGGCAAAGTATCCGCGCGCCAGCGACCAGCGGCTGACCTGGAATGTCGACCTGCACGCCGATGCCGTCGACGATGTCGCCTTTGTTGCCGCGCTGATCAAGCACCTGGCCGTGCAGTACTCTGTGGACACGGATCGAATCTACGCCACCGGCTTTTCCGGCGGTGCGCGCATGAGCAGTCGGCTGGCCTGTGACCTGTCGCGGATGGTCGCGGCCATCGGCGCGGTGGGCGGCGTGCGCTTCCCGGAGGACTGTGCGCCGGCGCGGCCGGTGCCGGTGATCGCGTTTCATGGCCGGAAAGACAGCATCAACCACTATGAGCTGCAGCCGGATTCACCGGACTACTGGCGCATGGGCGTGGAGGACGCGATCGCCGGATGGGTGACTAACAATGGCTGCGCCGCGCAGCCGGACCAGCAGGCCATGACCGACGACGATGCCCGCCTGTCCTGGCCGGGCTGTCGCGATGGCGCGCACGTAGTGTTCTATCGATCAGAATCGGCCGGCCACACCTGGCCCGGCACACCGGTGGCAGACCGGTTCGTGAATTGGCTTGGCGCCAAATCCGTCAGCGAGCTGCCGGCCACGCAACTCATCTGGGCGTTTTTCGAAGCGCATCCGCTGCCGGTTGATCCCGGCTAGCGGCCAGCGACGGTCAGGCCTGTTCGAAAGTGCCGCCCCGTTCGTCGCAGTCCTCAGCCGTGGTAATGGAAAAACCCTCGCCCTGACAGGCGTTCTGGCCGGCACACTGGCTGCTGGCCGTCTTGCAGGCGCTCTGGCCGTTGCAGGCGTTGCCGCCGATACACTTGCCGTTCGTCCCGCTATGCGCGTGGCCCTCGTCGGCGTCGGAATGCGCGACCGCAGTCAGCGGCAACGCAGCAAACAGTCCGGCAGCCATCGTCGCCAACGCAACGCCCTTAGCCTGACTACGGTTTTTCATACGGCGCTCCTGTCTGTTGTCTCGCTGTCTGTGCGCGAGTTACCGATGCCCGCCCGGGGCAAATACGCATTTGGCTTTGCTGTTCAACGCACTATAATAATGACTGGTCACAAAGCGCGAGCGGAACGCATGCAGTGGCGCTCAGCGTGTATGTGCTGTGGACTCTTGATACTTTTTCCGAGGATTACTGACCATGCGCAAGACGTCGATTTCGCTACCGGCCGTTGCCATCCTGCTGTTTATCTGGCCTGTATTGGCCTCGGCGCACGGCGATTTTCCGCGCACCGCGGAACCGACCGCGGCCGATGCGCGCCTATTTGTCGCTGACGCAACCAATGGCGACCTGGTGGCCCTGGACCTGCCATCGGGCGAGATGGTCACGCGGCTCTCGACCCCGCCCTACATCATGAGCCTGGCACTGAGCTCGGATGAACAGCACCTGTTCACGATGCGCGGCCGCAGCACCTATCGGGATTTCATCACCGTGGTGCATACCGGCTTCGATGAGACGGACGGCAAGTTTTATCCGCCCTACGTGGCCCGAACCATCCCGGTGGACACACCCGGGCCGGGTTGGGAAAACCGCATGCTCACCGTCGGCGGCAGGGATGCGCTGATGATGGAAGGCACCGCCGAGTTCATCATCCTGGACGACAATGCGTTCACCGGTTTGGGACAAGTCGCTGCGCACACCTATAAGCTGGGCGCACCGGACCACTATTTCTATTTGGAAGAGGGCGACAGCCTCTACGTGGGGCACCTGCGCAAGGGCTACGTGCAGGTGATCGACAGCAAGACGGGTGAAGAAGTCACCAGGATCGAAGGCTGTCCGATCACCCACGGCAAAGGCAAAGACGAGGCCACGGGCCGATTGTTCTACGCCTGCATGCGGGACGTGATGGTCGTCGGCACGCGCGGCAACGAGAAGAACCAGGTGGTGGGCCGCATTCCCTATCCGGAACCGCAGCGCATTGGTGCGTTTATGGACGGGCCCGGCCGAATACTGTGGGGCTACACCGAGGACGTGCTGCCGATCGTCTACCGTCTCGATACAGCGGTGGAACCGTATCAGTTCGAAGTCGTCTCACTGGGAGCGTCGATCCGCCAGTGGATGACGGAAGGCAGTCAATATTTCTTGAGCCTGACGCGTGGCGGCGTACTGCAGATTCGCGATGGCAACAGCGGTGAGCTTCTGCGCACCGCGGAAGTCGCGAAACCCTTCGCGAAGGACTATCACGAACACGTCGACAAGGCGATCCTGCCTGACATCAAGTCGATGCACGGCAAGGCCTACGTGAGCCTGCCCCACGAGGGACGTATCGCGGTGGTGGACCTCGAGACTGCGGAAATCACACGCTACTTCGACGTCGGCGGCGAACCCACGCGTATCGTCCTGGCAGAACCCCAGGCTGCCGCTGAGCGCGCAGCAGCACTCAGTGAAAACCGGTAGCGCGGGCCCGGGAGTTGACATGAACAGGCAAGCTCAAACCGAATTGTCCAGACGCCTTGGCTACGAATGGCAGCATTGGCCGGCAGTCGTGGCCCTCGGGTTGCTCGCAGCGGCCTGTGGCCAGGATGCCTCCCTGGAATCAGGGCCGGACTCGACGGCGCCGGCCGCGGTCGAGGACCGTCTTAGCGTGTACACAGTCAACTATCCCCTCGCTTACTTCGCCACCCGCATCGGCGGCGACAGGGTGGAGGTCGTGTTTCCGGCCCCGCCGGAAGGCGACCCCGCTGGATGGGCCCCGTCGGGCCAGGACATTGCGGCGTTCCAGAAGGCAGACCTGATCTTGTTGAACGGCGCCGGGTACGCAGGATGGGCTCGGCTGGTCTCGCTACCCGCTGACAAGCTGGTCAATACCTCGGAGCGCATCGCCGACCGCTATCTGATGATCGGCGAAGAAGCAACTCACAGCCACGGCGACGATGCCGAGCACAGCCACGAGGGACAGGTTGCCTTTACGACCTGGCTCGACCCCGGGCTCGCGATCGCCCAGGCGGCAGCGATCCGGGAGGCTCTCAGCGCGCGGCAGCCGGACGCGGCAGCCCGTTTCCAGGCAGGCTTCGCGTCCCTGAAGGCAGAACTGGAGGCGTTGGACCAGGAGTTCGAGGCGCTGTTCGCCCAGCTCGGCGATACGCCGGTGGTTTTCTCGCATCCCGTCTACCAGTACCTGCAGCGTCGGTATGACATCAACGGAATCTCGGTGCACTTCGAGCCGGACGAAATGCCGAGCGACGAGCAGATGAATGATCTGGCCCGCACGCTCGTGCGGCACCCGGCGCGGATGATGATCTGGGAAGGTGATCCGCTACCGATGAGCGTACAGGCGCTGACCGCGATGGACGTCGCCAGCGTGTCGCTCGACCCCTGCGGAAACCGGCCAGGCGCCGGCGACTACATGAGCGTAATGCGGCAAAACGTGGCCAACCTGCGCCTGGCTATCGCACAGTGAGCGACTGACGGCAGCGCGGCGCGACAAACAGAAAAGTTAATTCGGGAGGATACAGAAAATGGAAAACTACATTGTTCAGGTCGTCGCCAAGCCGGACCACGAGCAGGAGGTGGCGCAGTTCTATGCAGACCTCGAGCCTCTGCTACGCGAAGCAAAGGGGTTTAAGGGACGCAAGATGTTCCAGGGCCGCCCCGGCACCATGGCTGCCGCCGTCAGGGCCATGTACTCGGAAGAAGAACTGGCAAAACATGCGGAGCCGCCACACGAACATCCCGGCACGCAGTTCGTGGTCATCGAGCACTGGGACAGCGTGGATGACCGCATGCAGTTTTCCAAGAACGTGCAGGCGTCAAGAACGAAGCAATTGATTCCGCACCTGCTGCCCAATCACAGTCACGAGTTCTTCGAAGACATTTCCTGCGACTGACAGTAGCTCGAATCGGTACAACTGCTGCCTGCAGCGCCCTCTTCGAATTGGCTAAGGCGAACCCGTGTTGCGGTTTTTTTGACCCGGCGACCGACATTACCTCCGGCCAAAGCTGCCCGAGGGGATCGGCCGCGAAGCTGGGCATGTTTCTTCGGCGGGATCGGACAGTTGAACTGTGGCTATCCACGCCCGCGAGAGACTATATTGATCGACCTGATCCCTTTTACCTCACGGGTGTCTGTTATGCATCGTCGCGACGTTCTCCGCGCAGCCGCCAGCGCGGCAGCCCTCACCGCTCTGCCCGGCACGCTGGCCTGGGCCGACGACGCCCCCGCCATCAACCTGGACGGCCAGCCGATCACGCTCGATCGTGGCGCCATCCGCGCCTTTGCTGAAACACTCGACGGCATCGTCATTCGGCCGGACGGCAATCAATACGACCTCGCCCGCCAGGTGTGGAACCGCATCTGGGATAAACACCCGGCGCTGATCGTGCGCGTTGCGAGTGTCGAAGACGTGAGGGCCAGCGTGAACTTCGCACGCGAGAAAAACCTGCTGACGGCCGTGCGTTGTGGCGGTCACAGCATGTCCGGCAAGAGTGTGTGCGACGGCGGGCTGGTTATTGACCTCGGTTATCTAAACGATGTCGACATCGACGTTGAACGCAAGATTGCAACGGTGGGCGGCGGTGCCCTGCTCGGCGACCTGGACCGCAAGGCGCTACCGCTGGGCCTGGCGACGACAGCAGGTGTCGTCAGCCATACCGGTGCCGGCGGCCTGATTCTCGGCGGCGGTTTGGGCCGGCTGCAACGACGTTTCGGGCTGGCCATCGACAACATCGTCGGCGTGGAACTGGTCACGGCGGACGGCCGGGTGGTGCGGGCCGCGGCCGATGAGAATCCCGATCTCTACTGGGGCGTGCGCGGCGGCGGCGGCAACTTCGGCGTTGTGACGAAGCTGTTTATGCGCCTGCACGACATGTCGCCGATGGTGGCCAACTTTGTTTTCTCTTTCCCGGCCGAGACGGCTAAAGATGCGCTGCGCCTCTACTTCGAGTACACCAGCGGTGCAGACCCGGATCTGTTCGTCATCGGCAGCGTGTTTATGAACGCCGATGGCCAGAGCGGCGTGCGATTCATCGGCAACTACTTCGGACCGAATGCCAGGCTCGATCGCGTACTCGCGCCCCTGCGAAAGTTCGGCAAGGCCAGTAGCGAGGCAGTTTTCCCGATTGAGTACGTGAAAATTCAGCAGGCGGCCGACGACGGCTTCAACGCCCCCGGCAACCGGCACTACTCCAAAGGCGGTTTTCTGCGCGCGGCAGACGACCGGCTGATCGATGCCATCGTTGAGAATCTGGAACCGCTGCCCGGCCGGCGCTTCAGCATCAGCCTGCTGCCCATGGACGGCGCACCCGCCGAAATCGCCGCGAACGCCACACCCTGGACGCACCGCGATGCGCTCTACAACATCGACAGCAGCAGCGCCTGGCCGGTTAATGATGCCGAGTCGGATGACCGCAACATTGCCTGGAACCGGGCCTACTGGCCGAACATCGAAGCCTTTACGCGCGGCTTCTACGTGAATGGCCTGATGGACCAGACCCAGGCACAGGTCAACGCCAACTATGGGCCGAACTATGCGCGCCTGGTTGCGGTGAAGAACGCCTGGGATCCGACTAACCTGTTCCGGCTAAACGCCAACGTGCGACCGACGGTCTGACGGCACGAATATAGTGCTTTTCCGCTACCAGGACACAGGCCTCACCGGCCCCGCCCCCTCGCAGGCGAACGCATACAGCTAAATTCCCGATGCCAGGACAGACACCTTTTCGGGCACTATTCTGTGTTACTTTCGCCGCCCTGTTTCAGCATCAACGCTTAAAAGGATCCCGTTGTGATAACACGGACACTAGCTTTAATTATTCTGACCGCAGTCAGCCTGTTACTGGTCGCACCGGCGCAGGCAGAGACGCCCTTCCAGCTGTCATTTTTCGACTTCAATGCGCCGGAGGACAAGACCGTCTCGGGTGTGCGCTTCCCGGTTATCTACGGCCAGGGCGGCGGGGATGTTCGCGGCCTGGATCTGCAGATACTCGCCTACTCGGAAATGGACAGCCTGAGAGGTATCTCGTTTCCACTCATCCTCGGCGGAGCAAACCGGATTCGCGGTGAAATGGTCGGCATTGCCTGGGGTCTTTTCAACTGGCACGAGGGCCAGGACACCGGACTCAACGTCGGTTTCGCCAACATCACCAACAATGTGGATGGCCTCAACTGGGGCGCAGTCAACGTTGCCCAGGGCAAGACCGTGGCTGATGTCGGCGCAGTGAGCATTTCCAAGCAATCGAACTTCCAGCTTTCGCTGGTCAACGTCACCGAAGAGCTCGATGGCCTGCAGATCGGTCTAATTAACTGCGCGAAGAATGGCTTTTTACCGTGCTTCGTGTTTTTTAACTTCGGCAGTAAATAAGCAGCGACGCTGCGCGTCTCGGCCGGGGTACGAAACGCGGGTTTCAACACCCCCGGCAGCTGCAACATAAATTCGGCTACCCGAGCACCCCGCGGGCAGCCAGTTACCCGGCCGCTTCCCAGGCTCAGAACCCGGCTATATCGGTTCGAGCCCTTCCCAGCGCCGGCCAATTGCGCAACACTGGCCCAAGCTTTCAACTTTTCGAGGCACTGAAGATGCGCGACATTCATTTAATCCTGGTTGCCCTGGCCGGTCTTGCCACCACGGCCATTGCCGTCGGTGCCAGTCACAGCAACGCCAAGCCCTCTGGCCAGGCTGTTTTTGAAGCCAGCTGTGCCAATTGCCACAGCGGCGGCTTTGGCGGCTTCTTCAGCGGTGCGCCCAAAATCGGCAAAAAGAACGACTGGGAAACACTGACGCCGAAGGGTCTCGATGGATTGACGGCCAGTACCATAGCCGGTATCGGAAAAATGGAGCCGCGCGGCGCTTGCGCGACCTGCAGCGATGAAGATATCCGCGCCGCCGTCGAGTACATGCTGGAACAGAGTCAGTAGCTCTGCTCCGTCGGCCTGCTGCGGGCCGGCTTAGTCGATCAGCTCCAGCCATTCGCCGGCCGGCCCTTCAATCACCGCCAGCTTGCGGCCCCGGTAAGGCGGCAGATCAATGGCGCGCGGTTCAGCCCGGTAATCCAGCGCCAATTCACTAAACGGTGCCGAGGTAAAGCTGACCATCGCCAGCCCCTCGGGCAGCTGCCCGGCCGGCACCGTGCGCCTCTCTATATAAGGCGGCAACTCTTCCAGCTCGATCAGGAAATCACGCCCGGGAATACGCGCCAGCGATATCGGGTAGGTGGTCTCTGCCGGCAGTCCCAGCACGTGGGACATCTGGCCGATGCGAAACGGGTCCTGGTCCCAGATGCGCAGGCCCAGCACCTCGCCATAGAACTTGTTGATCTCGGCCAGCGAGTTGCCGCCGACCACCATGATGAACGGCCGGTCGACGAAGCTTTTTGCCCCGTGCAAACCGAAACGACTGCCGCCTTTCAGAATACGCGTGAAATACATCAGCTCACCGGCGGGCCCGGCCAGTTGCACAGCGCGGGCCGATTTGGGTGACGGATACAGATCTGCCGGGCCGCCAATACGCGTGAACGCCGTGCCCTGGAGTTTTTCCGCAACGGCATCAGGGTCGGTGGTGAGAATCTCCGTCGCGATCCAGCCCTGGGTGACGGGCGGCCAGTAACCGCCGGGATTGCCCGTTTCGATGAAGCGTAAATAGACCTCGGCACCACTGGCGGGTTGCAGCAGGGCATAGGGCAAGCCGGTCATGTTCGGCGTGGCCCAGGCGCTGGTCAGCGCTTCGGGCAGAGCGCCCTGGTCAACAAGCTGGTAGTCGAGCAACTCACGATACAGCGGCACACAGGCGTTCAAGTCGGGCACGCAGTGCGTAGCGATCTCGATGCTGCGCAGTGCGCGTAACTTACTTTCGCTCATCAGCTATGGGCTGTCCTGAATAATTTCGTGCTCAGTTTACTCATTAGATTGAGCCGTGAGGCAAATGTATCGGCCCGGCAGCGCCAGACTGCACGCCTTGCAATCCGCGACACTGCTCAGCCTGGCTCAGCTCCTGTGCTCCGCAATTGACTGATTCACGGCCGGTCGGTGGTTAGGCAACGCCGCGCCCGGCTGACAAAAGCCCAATCACGCCCTGCCGCGTATACAATCGCTGCGCATCGCATCAAGGATTAATACACCATGACCATTCTCGTTATCGGCGCCACCGGCAATGTCGGGCGCCCCACCGTTGCCGGCCTGCTTGCCAAGGGCGCATCCGTCCGTGCCTTGAGTCGCTCGCAGGAGAAGATTGCCGAGCTGCCTGACGGCGTTGCGGGCTTTGTTGGCGACCTCGAAACCGGCGAAGGGCTGGAAGCTGCCTGCGCAGGTGTCGATAAACTATTCCTGATTACCAGCAACGGCGAAACCGAGACCGCGCGTGGCCTGAACGCTGTGAACGCCGCTGTGGCCGCCGGCGTGAAACACATTGTATTCCTGTCGGTGGGTAATCCGAACAAGGAACCCGCGGTACCGCACTATCGCGCCAAGCTGCCCGTTGAAGAAGCGATTCGCAACAGCGGCGCTGCGTACACGTTTCTGCGACCGAACTTCTTTATGCAAACCGACCTGTCGGTGATTCCCGTGATCAAGGAACATGGCGTGTACGCCATGCCCATCGGCTCCATTGGTAACAATCGCATCGATACCCGCGACATCGCCGACTGCGCGGTACGCGTGCTGACCGAAGACGGGCATGCCGGCGCCGACTATCACCTGCATGGCCCCGACACCATCAGCGGACCCGGCGCTGCCAAGGTGTATGCCAGTCACCTTGGGCGCGAAGTGCACTACGGCGGCGATGATGTCGACCAGTGGGGGAAACCCGTGGAAGCGTTTCTGCCGCCCTGGTTACTCGGTTCCCTCAAGCAGATGTTTCTCGGCCAGCAGCAGCACGGCGGTGTCGCAGACGCCGATGCCGTGGCCGCTTCGGCCGCTGCCGTCGGTCATCCGTTGCGGACCTTTGACGCGTTCGTGACTGAAGTCACCGGCGGCTAACAGGGATTTGATGAGTCAATCCAAACACACATCCTGGACTCGCCACCTCGACGGCATGGCCGACGAATTATTGCACCTGTCTATTGCCTGCGATGTCCGAGTGACAGATGCAGAAACCGTAGAGCGAATCATAAAGGGCGATGAGACGGTATGTGGCAGGCGAAACCCGATCGGATTTCAGAAACTGCGCAGCCTGGTCATGGCGACTTACGACTCGCTCAACAAAGCCATCGACCGAATCGGGCCGGCGGAGACCAAAATGATCGCCGACGCGATCAGCGAGCGGATTGACCATCAGCGGGCCGTCGGTCAGTCTGGCAGCGGCCTTGATCCGGCGACTCCTGACGGCGAGAAAGACCAGTGAAAAAGGTGCCGGGGTTATTTTGAGTCGGCTTGCGGATGATGCCTGAGCTTCAGGGACGCGCTAAGGATTAGCGCCTGGCAGCAGATGACTTCGAAGTCCTTCACCGCGCAATCCATTTATTTAGCGACGCGCTTAGTAAACGCCAGCAGACGCGCATCAAATGCTTCTGCCGCATCGGTGGAAACGGCATGACCGGCGGATTCGAACAGCCAGTACTCGCCCTGTGTGAGTCTGGTTTCCGCCAGGCTCTGCAATGCCTCGAAGGGCATCGACTTGTCTTTGCCGCCGACCACCAGAGCGATCGGCAGATCCAGCGAATCCAGCAGGTCGCGGTTTTCCAGCGAGCGTCCCTGCCTGAGGCCCCGCGTCACGTAAACCGGGATGCGCATCATTTGCGCGGTCCATTGCGCCATGACCTCTTCAGACAGATCGGCCACGGTCATCAGCTCGGCCAGGTAGCGATTGCCCGGCATATTCTCCACGGTGCTCAGCGACTCGCGCTGTTCCGCGGCCTTCTGGTATGCCTCAGGCCCGCCGGGCAGGTCGTCGCCGCCGGGATGCAGACGATCGGCCAGGCCCGCCGGCGAGGCCACCAGCACTAGGCCGGAAATATCTTTGGTGCCGAAGTGGCGCACGTAATCCATGGCGACATAGCCACCATAGGACCAGCCGACGATAACCGGCCGCTCCAGACCAGCGGCTTTGATCGCTGCGGCCACGTCCTCGGCCCAGACTTTAGTGTCGACCAGGTCTTCTACTTTCCAGGGTTTGCCCGAAGCACCATGGCCGCGCAAATCAATCGCCGCCATGTGCAACTGGCCAAGCGCGGGATCGGTAGTCTGCGGCAGCCAGAACTCGGATGAAAAACCAAAGCCATGCAGAAACAGGATGCCGGGCCCGGTCTTGTCGCCCCACTCCATCAGCGCGATGGGTACACCGCCGCTGCCTTCGATCAGGCGAAACGTCGGCTCCGCGGCACGGGCGCTGCTCAACACCGCCAGCGAGCCGAGCATCAGGACGAGGCAGGCTAACAACTAAACGCGCGCGACCGTCACGCGCGTCAATCGCTTCAGGCATCGAAGAACCCTTCATGATCATTGGCGACTCGCTCCACCAGGGCTGACGGTAATTCATCGAAGGTACTCTTGGTGCCAACCATGCGCCAGCTGATCATGCCGGGTTGCAAGCCCATGCCCATCCAGTCGCGAAAGGTACCGAGTGTCTGGTAGTTGAGCTGGCAATCGACGAAGTCGCGTTCGCGGTCGAATAACTGCTTGCGATCCGCTGTCAGCGTGGCCAGCGAGGTCTGCACCCGGAACTTGGGCTGCTGCGGGTCGTCTGCGGCTTTCGGATTCGGCATGCGCACGAACAGGTCTTCGGCCGACCAGGCAACATCTTTGTATATCCGCAGCGGCGTGATCACGCCGCGGTAGTCCAGCCCGGGCGGCACGAACTCGAGTTCCGGGGTCACGCTCAGATCCGGGGAAAAAATATTGGTCTGCGACGACAGGTAATGCTTCGGGCGGTAGCGTTCGCCGGTGAACGGATTCAGCACCTCGTCTTGCAGGGTCTGTGTAGCGACATCGAGGTAGTAGCCGGCCTCGGTCAGGGCGTAGCGGTACTTGCCTCCAGGCAGCGCTTCCAGAACGCTGAAGCTGATGCCCTCAACATCGAGCATCGGCTGCGTCGACTCGCCGATCAGGTTGCCAAATACCGTGCCGGTGTAATACCAGTACGTGCGCCCGCCGAACAGATCGCAGCGCATGCGCACGTGCGCTTCGAGCGAATCCATGGAGGCTTCCGGTTCCGCCGCCAGCAGGCGCCCTGAATCTTTGCCCATCAGCGCCGCACCGATGGCCGCGGAGCCGAGCAGATCGCGACGCCGGATAGTCACGACGCGCCTCCCTTGGATGCTTTGACCGGGGCCGGCTCGCGTTCGCGCATGAAGCGAATCAGGCTCGGCTCCGACTTGCCGCGCTCGGTGGGCGGGGTCTGAAACTCCGGGAATCGCGCGCGTACCGCCGCGACGATATCGGCCGGTACGTCGTCCAGCGTATCGGCGCTGCCGGTGAAGCAGTTGTAAAGACAGTGACCCGGCGCCGTACCCATCAGCATCCACGGCTGCCAAGGCTTCACATGCACCCAGCTGCCCCAGTTTTCCAGCGAGGTGAGCTCAGGGTTCCGCACGTCCGAGAGCCGCACATTGAAGCTCATCATGTCGGAAACCTGGATCATCGGGCCGCTGCTCTCCCGTTTCCAGACGGCGGGATCGAGCGGGTTGTTGGCCCAGAGGTTGATGTGTTGTTCGACGAACAGGCGATCGCCGGCGCGTTGCCAGGGCAGCACAAAGGGCCGCTCGCTTTCCTTCGCTTTCACCGGATCGTCATAGAAGCCCGAGTCGCGAACCACCGGCTCGATGCTGCGACTGACCGATGCGTTGGCGATGTGCATGACCTCGACGCGTTCCCCGGTGTAGGGATTGGTCCAGTCATCGACGATGTCGCCGGTACGCAAGGTCGAAAAAGAAGCCGACTTCTTTTTGCAGCAGCGACCAGCCGGGGCGGTCTTTAAGCGGTTCGAGCCGCTGGCTCGACATACCCATGATGCCGAACAGGTCACGCACCGCTTCACCCGGCGCGACGCCCATGATGCGGCCGCGGTACCAGCCGTGCTTGGTGGCCGCAGGATTAGTATTACCGGCAATCCGCGCCATGATGTCGGCATTGCCCGCGCCGGTGGAAAGATCGACGCCAACGCCACGCAGTCTCGCTGCGTTGGCAGCTGCAGCCAATCCGCTGCTCGGCAGGCTGGCGAGCAGCGTCGCAAAGCCCACTCCGCCGGCCAGAAATTCCCGCCGTGCTCTGGTGTTATCTGTCATGGATCGCCTCGTGTTGATCGCGCAGTGCGCGGTTGTGGCTGCCTAGTTCCTAGCGCCAATAATACTTAGAAGCGCAGCTGCAGGGTCAAGCCGTACTGACGCTGTCAGGGCAACACGGCCTCGAAGGCCGTCACCAGGCACTACGTGGATGTCGCGCAGTCACCATTACGGCGCAGCGCTCCAGGTCCTTGATACTCACCCGCCCTAGTACCGGGGGACCGGGGGGCGACCCATACCTAGATAAAACACTGAATTCTCTTCATAAAGGTTCATTACAGCGGGCAGATTGTTGCTGTTCTGGCATTGGGCAGGACACTGCGTGACTTCAGAAAATTGCGTCACCAGTTTACTCAATGAGCGGCCGGGAAAGATCATTGAGAAAGGATGAATGGGAACAGAGCGGATTTTCTCAGAGGAAGTTCTTAACGATGCTGGGGCGTAGCACGCTAACCGGCTGGAGCGGCGAGCCGAAATCGGTTCGCGCCCTACCCCTCTAAAAATACCGCGCCGTCGCGCTCGATCCGCCAGCTCGTGATCGGATTGTAGTGATAGGCGAATGGGCTTTTCGGCGCGCCGCGTGCCGCGTCGAGCTGCGCGCGGGTTGGCTGCACGTAACCGGTCTCATCGTGGGCCCGACTCAGGATGCTGGTCGGTCTGCCATCCCAGTTCCACAGGTGGCGAAAGCGAGTGTGTGCTTTCGCCAATACCGGTGCCTGCAGTTGCGCCGGCGCCCAGGACTTACCCGCGTCGGTACTGACCTCAACTCTTGTTATGCGCCCGCGCCCGGTCCAGGCGAGCCCGCGGATCTCGACCCAGCCCGGTTCAAGCGTGATCGGGTAGGCTGGGAATGTAACGACTGAACGCGCATCCATCACAAAACTAAACTGCCGCACGGTGCCGTCAGCCAGTACATCGCTGTACTTCGACGTCTCTTCGCGCGTCCGCGAAAAGGTGCCGGGTCTATTTTTCCGCCGGCCAGAGGTCTTACACGTCGTCCGCTGGTAATCTAGGCGCACGAAAGGCGACTTTGTGACAGCAATGAACATTTATCGCAGCTATGCACGGCGTATGCGCGCCGCGAAACTCGGCGCCGGCTGTGCAGCCGGTCTGTGCCTGATGATTACCGCCTGCGCGCCGGAAACCCCTGCAGACGGTGGTCAAGCATCTGCGTCCATCGAGGGTGCCGCGATCTTCGCGGAGAACTGCGCGGTTTGCCACCTGAGTGGTCGTGCACCGAAACTTGAGTCGATCAAGTCGCTGCCCCAGGCCCAACGCGGTGACCGCATGCGCAATCACCCGCGGGCAGGCAACATAGTCGACAGACTGACCGCGGACACGCTGATGGACCTGATCGAGCTTCTCGAAGCCTCGCCGCCTGGCACAGTGCAACCCGAAGGACCCGGCGCCGAAACTTTCGTGGCCGAATGCGGCGCCTGTCACGGCGGCGGACGCGGCCCGGCGTTTAGCGACCTCGCCAGCCTGTCTACCGATCAGTTCCGCGCAATGCTGCAGGCACACCCGGTGGCCGGGGCTATACCCCAGCGGCTGACGGCGGCACAATTGGGCGCACTGATCGAATTCTTCGACGCTGAATAGCCTGAAAAGCTGCCGGGTTCAGCCGCCGGGGCCGCCGCCGGTCAGACTGTGACAGGTCGCGCACAGCGACAGGAACTCGCCGTATAAGCCGCTGCGCAACTCCCGCGAGCTTGCCAGGCTGCCCTGCTCACCGAGTGCCTTGGCACGCGTGACCAGGTCCGCCACCGGCGGTTGTTTGGCAGGATCCTCAGTAACCTGCGCTGCGGTCAGGTTCACTTCGGCAAGCATATCCGTGCCGGCTTTCCAGGCCTTCTCGGAAGGGCCGATCAATCCATCCCACATGCGATCTGCGGCCCACAGGTGACGCTGCATTTGGGTCCTCAGGTTTTCTACGTCGCCGGGCGGCCGCTGATCGAAGCCAAACGCAACCGAAAAACCGCTGGCCAGGTGGCAGTCCCCACAGGCACGGCCTATTTCACTGATGGCGGCAGACGCGCCCACCAGGTCTTGCGCCGTTGCAGCTTGCTCGGCGTAGCGTCGCATTTCGTCGACGTAGGGCATCCATGTGTCAGGTACCTCGGGCTCTTTGTGCTCGGCGAGCCAGAACGCCGGCTCGCGCACGGCCTCCAGGTCCCCGGCGATAACCGCAGCCTTGATGGCCCCGACCCGATCCAGGTGGCTGTGCATGTGTTGTTGAAAAGGGCTGAAATTCTCGTCTTCGGCATTCACAGCCATGAAGAAAAGCACAGTACCGATCGCAACCCCGAGGGAGAGCGCTGTTGTCAGTCGAAGCTTGGATGTCATCGGTTTCACCTTTGCGGCATTAGGGCGCATCTAAGATCATTATCAAGCACCGCGTGAATCGGGTCGATACGGAATTCGCGCAGCCAGCGCAGTATTGCTTGCCGGGCTGACGTGCCTCAGGCATTGTCCAGACCGACCGCCGCAGGGAAGAGAACCAGATGAACGTAAAAGTCATCGAACTGATGAGCGCATCCGTCGTTACGGCGCAGCCGCACCAGAGTATCGAACATGTGCGCAAGATGCTGGACAACAACGCCATCAGCGCGGTACCAGTGGTCAATACTGAACGGCACCCGGTCGGAATCGTTTCGGCGACTGACCTCGCTCACGAACTGACACCCGGTGCTCCTGTCAGCAGCATCATGACCGAGAAGGTCTACACGATCCCGCAATACGAGGATGTCAGCATTGCTGCCCGCGTGATGCGTAACCACGGTATTCACCGGGTAGTCGTAACCCACGAGCAGCAGGTCGTCGGTATTTTGAGTGCGTTCGATTTGCTCAAGCTGGTAGAGGAGCATCGTTTCGTAGCAAAGAACGCGCCGACGAAGTCGACAAGACGAGGGTCGAAGCGGAAATAGTCTGCTGCTCCGCGGACCGTCAGCCCTGCATCGCCCTGGCGAACCGCAGGCGCGCGCGCCGCGTTAACGCCCCACCGCCCCCGGTGCCAGGGCCTTGAAACGTGACACATGGAAGGGCGGCTGGGCAAGATTCTTGCCGCGGTTGAACGGCGCCGACAGGTGCAGCTGGTTCGATACCACATAGATGTAGCCGTCAGGACCGAAAGCCATGCCGTCGGGCCAGCTCAGGAATTTCTCATCTTGATGGAGAATGCGGTAATCACCGTTCGTATCGGTCACCCCGATGGCATCGCTGGTGAGATCGGTGATATAGACATTGCCTGCGCTATCGATCGTGATGCCGTCACAAACCGGGCGGTCTCCGTGGCGTTCGATGCGCGCCGCTAATTCCGCATCCGTCAGTTCGTCGTCAACCAGGTCCAGCGCGCGCACACGCCACAGGTCGGTGCCTTGCGACGCGCCGTAATAGACCCATTCCGAAGCCGGATCGATGGTTATACCGTCGACGCCAATTTGCCCTCGCGGCTGGCCGTCCTTGCCAATCCCGTAGGTATTGCCGCCGATTACCATGGCGATTGGCTGCGCCATCACCGAGGCATGTTTTTCGAGGACTCGTCGCGCGTTGCCGGACTCGAGATCGACCACCACGAGCGCCGGGTTGCGGGCGCTGGCATCGCTGATGTAGACGGCACGGTTAACTGGATCGATCGCAATGTCATTGAAGAACGAACCGCGCGCCCGAGCGGGTGCGCCGATTTCGATAATCCGATGCAGCAGATCGTCGCGGGTATTCCAGGCGACCAGCCGTGAACTCTTGCGACCGTTGTCAAGCATCCACACAATGCCGTCCTGGTCGGCCTGGATGCCCAGCACGCCATCGAACCCAATATCCAGTGCATTGCGCTCAGCCGCCCATGCGGCATTCGGAAATGGCCGCACACTGCCATCTGGCAGTAGTTCGATCACCCGGATCTCCGGCTGGTAAATCGGGTGCTGGCTGATGATTAACCTGCCGTCCGGCGTGACCGCAATGTTGCCCGGCCCCTGAGTCAGCTCGGCAACCAATTCGAGTTGCGGCTCCGGGATTGGCTGGGTGGCGCAGCCCGCGCACAGGAGTAATGGCAGCAACAGCTTGCCTGCGGCGCGAAGCTTCAATGATTCCTTCATCTTGTTTACCAGCTTAGCAGCATCGCCGTTTCGTTGCGGCCGAGCCCGTGCAGCAACACCACTTTGTCGGCCCCCGCAACGTTCGTGGTGAACAGCGGCGAAAGCCGATACGCGTAGTAGTCGCCGCCCACGACGCCGATAACGATCAGGACAATGAATAATGTTCTCATATTGGGCCGCAATATCCCGCATTAGCGACGAGATTTCTAACGGATCGCGGATCTACGTTCAGTTAGTGCTGATGCCATGAGACGCTGCTTGGCATAGCGCGATGCAGGCCGTACTTCGAAACGGATTGAGGTTATTATTCGGAAACACTTTCAGCCCGTGATTGAAGCGTGAAAAGGTGCCGAAGCAAAAAAGGGAAAAAATAGGGCCAGAACAAATTGGGCGGAACCCTGGTTCCGCCACGCTGCCTTTTCGGAAGGCCGAGGAGTTTCTTTAATGACGCCACAGCAGATCCTTGCCATTGTCGCCATGCTGTCTGCATCCGCGGTCAACGCCGACGTACGGGTAGACCGGGCCGATGCGAACGGCGACGGATATGTGTCGTTGTATGAGCTCAGGGCGGCCTACTACGCAGACCTCGAATTCAACCGCCGCATTGAGCAGTCGTTCGCCGATTACGACACGGACGGTGACGGCCTGATCAGCGAGGCCGAGCGTCGGGCGCCAGGGGTTAAAGCGACAGAGATGGCGCCAGCGGCCAAAACATCCCCTCCGGCAGCGGCCGCAGTGCCGCCAACAGCGGCGGCCGCCGTGGCAGCCACAGCCGCGGCACAAACGCCGGCACCTGTGTCGGTGGTTACCCCCGGCACGAAGACAGGCGTAACCGGTTCAGGCGATCGTTCGCCCGACGCAGCGCCCGCTGCCAGTGCGGCCGAAACGTCGCTGCCGAATATCGAACTGCTTAGTCGCAGCGAATTATGGATTCAGGAGATCGACGCCGATAACAGCGGCGGGGCTTCGGTTAAGGAATTGAAGGCCAGCGGCGACGGGCAGCAGTGGTTTCCGCCCAGCGCCTTTGACAGCGCAGACGTCAATGACGACGGCGATCTCGATCCGGACGAGCTCGAAGTGCTAATGCAGAGCATGGAACGCCGGCGCCGCTAGGCGTATAGATAGCCGCCAAGAATTCGCTTCGACCGCATTCTAAACCTTCACCACAAGGTGATCCTCCAGCCGCCGTCCGGGCCTTGCGCCGCTCTCCGCCGCTCGCGCATCTGGTGATGATGCAGCGCGCGCTGGTCGGCCAGCCAGTCTTCCTTGGTGACTTCATCCGACGAGCCGCGCACCGCGCGCCGCTCCATCTCGGCGGTCCGGAAACCGCAGAACTTTCTGTAAGCCGTCAACTCGGGCTCGAAATCGCGCAGGCTCAGTTCCACCATTATCGCGTCGTCCAGGAAGCCGAACACGGGCACGCGGTCGGGAATCAGGTCGTTTGGCTCGGAGAAATAGAACAGCGCGCTGCGCACGCGATCCCGGTCTTCGCCCTCGAGCCCCCATTCCGCGTCTTCCACCATATCCGCCAGCTGCTCCAGCTGGTCAATCCGGTCGAGAACGAATTGGGGCGTTTCACCGGATGTCCGCGCCGCGTTCAGCTTCACGCGCACCAACGCTGCGAGCGTGCTGCCGTCCATGTTCGCCGGCATTTCGGCCTTCACCTTGCGCGCCATGACCGCGAAACGCTCCAGGTCATCGTCCTGCACGTCGAAAGCGATTTGAATCGGCATAAAGCGTCTCCTACCAGCTTGGCCGGCCCATCCGCGCGCCGGTGCGTTACGGACCAGACTCTAAGTACAGTTTGCAGCAGCCTAGCTGCATACCGAAATACGGGTATCTACCGACCGGCTGCTACACCTAGTAGTGGTAACCGATAAATTGGCGAAAGCTTTGATAAGCGGCTTCGGCAAGCGCGGTATCGAAACGACCGACCTGTACGGTGCGTACTCGGCCGTCCGGTAGCGTTGCCGCCACCAAGCTGATGCCGTCGCCGCAGAGTCTCCAGGCTGCAACCACGGGGTTGTCGTCAGCGCCTAGCAGCGGGTCGGGGGTGCCGGCGCGAAAGCTAATACCGCGGGCAGCCGCCATCCGGGCGATATTGGCAGCATTGCTGCAATGGGCCTGGTTCTGATTCGCGCCGTCCGTTTCGGGGTCCAGGATATCGCCAAACCGCTGCCGCGCCTGGGCAAAAAAAGCATCCCGCTGAATATCTGTAATGGTTCCCGGGGCAGGACCGGCACTCGGCACGGCGCCGCCGCGTTTGATGACGGCGCCCGAAGGCTTTTGCTCAAGCGTCTGCGGCGGGATGCTCGTGGTGCCAATGTTATACGGTGGTCGAACACTACTGGTGATCCAGTAAACAATGAGATTGTCAGGGTCGCGGATGTCGTCAGAAGGATCCCTGGGAAATACTTTGACTTCCGCCTGCAAATGGCCGCCCACTATGGCATTGAAGCCCCGAAACTTCTCGTTCGGTGTTGCAGACAAACTAAATAAGTCGGGGCCTGGCCCGTCGATGAAACCGTCGTCCATTCCACTGTCATCCGGTATAGACAGATCCATACCCCATGCCGCAGCGGCGCTACTGGCCTCGGTGAGGGTCATGCCTGTACGCAAGCCGAACGTATCCACCGCGTCGACAATATCCGTTGCGTAGGCATAGCTAATTTTAGGGGTGCCTTGTCCTTTAAATGAACGTCGCTGCGCATCAGCAGATTGCCAGGCAAAAGCTGCAAGGAGGGCGATACAAATTCCTGCTGGTATAGGTTTCACGATAGCTCCTGTGCGAAAAGCCGATGGCAGCAGTTACCTTTGCCTGGAGCGCTGCCCCGGGTCAAGACCTGGATGAAAAATGGGGTCAGAGCGGATTTTCTCCGAGAATGCTCGTGCCCAGGAGCAGATTGCAACGATGCTGGGGCGCGCCCTGCCAACCGGCGAAAGCGGCAAGACGATAACAATGACTTGGCAAGCCGAAATCGGTTCGACCCCCTTTTGCCGGGCTCGTTGCCGGCTGACTCACGTAAACTCAGCCAGTAGCAACCGGCAGGCACATCATGGAACGCAGAGATCTCTTGAAAACCCTGGCCGCGGGCGCGGCCGGCACACTGCTTAGCCCGCAATCGGCAGAAGCCAACTGGGGCGCTGTCGCGCCGGGCGCATCGCCGCCGAAGGATTTCGACGGGCGCTTGCTGGTCAATAAACCGCGCGCCTACGAAATCATGGACCGGGAGGGACTGGACGGGCTGATTGCGCTGAACCCGGTCAACGTTTTCTACCTGGGTAACTACATGAGTTATGAGCTGCAGAAGTTGCGCGCCGTGCCCAGCTTCGCAGTATTACCGCGGGACGAGAAACAACCGTCGTTCCTGGTGGTTGCCAGTAGCGACCTGTGGCCACTGGCCAACGGCGAGCGCGAGTATCCGGAAATCATTGCCTACAGTGCACCGACTAACTGGCAGTCACTGCTGGAATCGGGCGACTGGTCGCAGGCGCCCGAAGCCATGCCCGGGCGTCGCACGCTGGCCGACTTCAACGAGGATGGCGAGCCGGGTGGCAGCCAACCCCGACTCAGCGAGCGCGAGCAGGCCTGGATGGCCATGGAGGGTCGCCATCAGCAGCGCGCGGCGACGCCCGAATGGGCACTGGTGCAGGCGCTGGAGCAAAGCGGGCTCGGCAAGGCACGGCTGGCTGTGGATGACATGCGGATCGCCGACATCCTCACAACCCTGGGCCGCACCGATGTCACCTGCGTGCCCGGCGACAACACGTTCCGCAAGATTCGCATGGTGAAGTCCGAAGTCGAACTCTCGCACATGCGCCGGATTGCCCGCGTGAACCAGGATGCCTGTATGGCGATGCTGCGCCAGCTGGAGCGCGGCGCCACCAAGGCGGACATCGATCGGCTCTTTTTGCTCGAGGCTGCAAAGCGCGGCGCCAAGGCTGTGTGGATCGCGGCGGGCACCGTTGGCGGCTTGCCGAACGGGGAAATTGTCGAAGGCCAGCCGATGCTCATCGACGCGGTGTCAGAGATCAATTATTACCACGGTGATTTCGGCCGCACCTTCGTGCTCGGCGAGCCCAGCGGCGAAACCGTGGCCCGCACGAAGGTGCTGCAGACTGGCTGGGAAGTCGCCCGCGAGGTCATCCGGCCCGGCATGAAATATTCCGAGCTGCGCGCACTCTGCGGCGATGCCATGGCCAAGGCGAGCAAGCCGGGCGACAGCGTGCGTTTCGGCGCGGGCCCGCATTCGGTCGGTCTGCAGCACACCGACCAGCCCTATCGTGACGGGCTGCCTTTTGTGGTCAGGGATGACCTGGTGTTCGAAGAGAACATGACGCTGACAGTGGACTTCCCGGTCCAGCAGCTGGGCTGGGGCGGCGCCCATCTGGAAGACCTGGTGGTAGTAACGAAAAACGGCATCGAGCCGCTGGCCACAGCCGATGCACCGCTGGTGGTCGGCTAATGTGATGAAATCAAGGCGACTTCTCTCAGGGCATGCTCGCTTCGAGGAACAGATCGTAATGATGAAGTGCTGGGCCGGGGGAACTGCCCAACCATGCAAGCCGCAGGAAACAGGCTGGCGAACGAGGTCAAATCGAAGGCGTACCGAGAGTCGCTAAACTGTGAGCCTTGGGCCGGCAAAAATAGTCCCGGCACCTTTTTCTCGCGCCTTTTTCCTCGCGGCACCTTTTTCCTCGGCATCTTTTTCATCCCTCGTACGGCATGTGCGTTACCACGGCACGATGGTGCCGTCGTAGTCGAAGAACGTACCGGTATTCGCGACGGTGAAACGGTCGATGTTGCGGATCATGTCGGCGGCTGCCACCGGCGGCTCCTGGATACTCTTGATCGCCTTGCGGAACTGTTCGGGGATGAAGTCCGTGGCCGTCGCGCCCGGCGTGACCAGGCCGACGATGACCTTCCTGCGCTGCACCTGGGCCGCCAGGTTGACCATGCACATATTCAGTGCCGCCTTGCTGGAGCGGTACCAGTAGAGCATCGGCGAGCCCACGCTGGCGATGGAGCCCTGGCTGCTGGACACTGCCACCATCTTTTTGTGATCGCTTGCCCGCACCTGTTTGCGGAAGGCCTCGCACATCTTCATGGGGCCTTTCACATTAACGGCCATAACCTGATCGAAGGTATCGAAGTTCATCCGGCCAAATATCTGATCCGATGAATCGCCGCCAATGCCGGCATTGTTCAGCAAGAGATCGATCGGCTGGTCCACGTAGCGCGCGGCCAGGGCATCGATCATGGCGTGATCGGTGACATCCAGCTGCTCCACCGTGATGTTGCTGTTGTTCGCCGCCAGCGCGTTCAGCGCGTCGGCTTTCTCGGGACTGCGCGCGGTGGCAATAATGCGCGCCCCGCGTTCGGCATACTGCCTGGTGAATTCCAGCCCCAGCCCGCGGTTGGCGCCGGTGACCAGGATCACCGCGCCCTCACCGATGGGCTTTGCGGTTTTGTCTTCCGCAGTCAACTTGACCGGGGCGCGCACGTGGGCACCGGCTTGTGCCTGTTCAGCGCCCAGCGTAGCCAGGGCCAGCCCGGCTGCACCAGCCAGGAAATCGCGGCGATCGGCCGCCGGTGCGGGATTCGTGTCTTCTCTGTCTGTCATGCTGCTCTCTCTATAAAAAGGTACCGAAATAGTACCGGGTCTATTTTTTCGGCGAACCCGAAAAGTGCAGGGCAAGAAAAACCCGGCGCGAGGCCGGGTAACTCTGCACTTTCAATTCGCCTCAAGCTCTATTGTAGAGTTAAAAAGGTTCAGACCAAATATTCCGTAGTGAATGATCTCTAGAAAGAGCCCATCGTAACGATGCCGGCACGCGCCCTGCCAGCCAGGCAAAGAGACAGGCGGAAATCGGTTCGACCCATTTTAGTGGTTTAATATTGAAAGTATCCATCCGCAGAACGGGCCGAGACAATGCCAGACAGCCGGTCGGAAAATCAGTTCAGAAACAGTCTCTGCCTGTTGCTACTGTGCTGTATCGGTAAGCTCACGGGTGCATGGGCCGGCGAATCGATTCAGCCGGGTTTCTATTATCACGACCCGGCCGGCACCGGCCTTCAGCTAAAGGCCATGCGTTCGGGTGCGGTGTGCAGCGACGAGGCAGGTCGCGCGGGCGTCTGCGAAACCGCCATCAAGATCGTGATCACCGGCGAAGAGACCTGCGAATCCTCGCCCGGCACTGTTTACCCCTGCACACGCTTTGGCTACGAGTTCGACTACCAGGGCGCCGCGCCGGGTACCGCCATAGCCTGTACCGTCCAGCGTACCGGCCCCATGGGCCGACGTAGTTCCCAGCAATACAGCCACGAGCTGAGTGCGGACAGCGGCAGCGTCTTCTACCCGACCTACCGAACCTTCGCAGCGGTGGAAAAACGGACGATCCTGAGCGAAGTACATGAGTGCAGCTACCGGGACCAGCGCCTGTCCTCTATCGAATACATCATTTATTACGAACCGGAATCATCTCCAGCCCCGGCGGACAGCGAGCAACCGGCCGACCAGTTTTTTCTGGAATTACCGAATGCCTGCGCGTCGCCCTACCTGACCGAGGCCAAGGCAGCCAGGCTGCTTGGGGCCGATCGGGTGAAGCCCAGCGCCGCCAACGAGCACATTCCTACCTTCGCCAGCCAGTGCATTTATTCAGCCCGGAGTGGGCCGGCTCGCCAGGTGGGCTTCAATTACAAGTTCATGCTGTCAGAAATGTTCGATGTAGACACCGTTGAGATGCAGCAGTTGCAGTTCAACGCCACCTTCGCTTCCGGCGGCACAGCGCTTAAGGAAACGCTGCCTGACATCGGCGACCTGGCCTTCATTTTCGACGAGCGCGATCGCAGCAGCCTGCTGGTGATCACTGGCATCAAGGGGCCGAGGAGCTTTCCCGATCGGCCCACGGAGTTTATTGCCAACTACTACATCAAACACCCGGAGCTAACTCCGGAGCAGCGCCAGGCGCTGCTGATCGAAGAGGCACTCCGTGACCTGCAGGAATGGCGCAGCAATCAGCCCTGAGCCCATTGCGCAGGTCAGACAAGTTACGGCGACAAATAACGAACTAGCGCGATCGAGAATAAGTGATCTGCCTAAAAGCTTCCCGCTTCTCACGAAGGGTAAACTGTTCGCGCAACAACAAATCTCCGGGAGAGCTGACATGGCAGCTTGCTGCACACAACACACCACCGCGCGTGCGGCCGACGCCTTGCCAGGGATGCCGGCGTGCAGGTAGACGCTATCAGGACAGTCGCCTGTATAGGCGCCGGCAACGTCGGGCGTTCGTGGGCCATGGTTTTCGCCCGTGCCGGCCTCGATGTCCGTCTCTACGATACGGATACCCAGGCGCTGCATGATCGCGCGCTGCCGCTGATCGCCGCGAGTCTCGCCGATCAGCAGGCCGCCGGACTGGTGGACGACGCAGCGAGTGCGGCCGCGCGGATTGTTGCCTGCGAGTCGCTCGAGGAGGCAATCGATGGCGTCGACTACGTCCAGGAAAGCATTAGCGAGCAACTCGAGCTCAAGCAGGCTTTGTTTCAGGCGCTCGACGCCGGCACCGCGCCGGGCTGCATTCTCGCCAGCTCCACCTCGGCAATTCCTGGCTCAGAGTTCATGGCCGCAATCAGCCAACCCGGTCGCGCGTTGATTGTGCATCCGGTTAACCCGCCGCACCTGATCCCGCTGGTGGAGCTTTGCGCGACCAGCGCGACGGACCCCGCCGTGGTAGACGTAACGCGAAAATTTATGGAGTCGCTCGGGCAGGTGCCCATCGTGCTGAACAAGGAAATTCGCGGTTTCATTCTGAATCGCCTGCAGTTCGCGCTGGTGGGTGAACTGATGCACCTGGTTGCGGAGGGCTACTGCAGTCCGGCCGACGCCGACAAGACGGTGCGTCATGGACTGGCGCTGCGCTGGGCTTTCCTGGGCCCCACCGAGGTCGCGCATCTCAACGCTACCGAGGGGTTTCTCGGCTTCGTCGACGGACTCGGCGAGATGATGAAAAGCCTGGCCCGTGAGGCCCGTGTCGACTACGACTGGACACGCGCTGATGCAGCGGCGATCCACGCCACCACCGATCAAGCCATGCCGGTAGAGCGGATCGCGGAGTTCCAGCAATGGCGCGACCGCCGGATCATGGCGCTGCGTGCGCACCTGGCCGAGGTAGAGTCAGCCGAGCCCCGGCCGCCTGGCGCTAGCGATTGATGCTTGTTTCCAGGTCTGCGCTGACGAACAGCAACCTGGTATATACGATCAGCACTGCAAGATCATCGGCTGGGGGCGGTGTCGTTTCCAGCGCCTCGGCGCTGCTGCGGGCGTTCGTTTAGCTACCCTGATAATTGCTAACTTCGCCAGGTTCAGGCCAGCGCCGCCATCTCCGCCTCACTCAGCTGCAAACCGGCCGCCGCCACGTTGTCTTCAAGGTGATCCACAGAACTGGTCCCCGGAATAGGCAACATCGCTCCAGACCTGGCCATCAACCAGGCTAAGGCCGCACGGTATACGCTGATCCCGCGCGCATCGGCAATTGTCTTTAACCTCGCCACCGCCTCGGAATCACTGGCCCGCGTCGCTAACGGGCCCCAGGGAATAAACGCGATTCCGTCTGCGGCACAGGCCGCGAGCACGGCGTCGGAGTCGCGGATCGCAATGTTGTAGCGATTTTGTACCGAGACCACGTCGACC
Source organism: uncultured Gammaproteobacteria bacterium (assembly GCA_963850255.1). GTDB lineage: Bacteria > Pseudomonadota > Gammaproteobacteria > Steroidobacterales > J054. Next base: position 20,234 of record CAWKLL010000011.1, on the reverse strand, counting down.
AGGCCCTGTGCCTGGCGCAGTTGCTCGAGAGAGACATTCGATACGCCGATGTGGCGGATCTTACCCGCTTCTTTCAGGCGGGCGAGCTCGCCAAGTGAATCTTCCAGCGGCACGTTCCTGTCTGGCACGTGCAACTGGTAGACGTGATGGGCGTCCAGCTTAAGCCGCTTCAGGCTGGCCTCGCAGGCCGCGCGCAGGTGTTCCGGGCGGCCGTCGGGCGTCCACTTGTTAGGTCCGCTGCGGGTAAACCCGCCCTTGGTCGCAATCACCAGGTCCTCGGGGTAGGGATGCAGCGCCGCGGCAATCAGTTCCTCGTTTACATAGGGGCCATAGGCATCGGCCGTATCGATGAAATTACAGCCCAGCGCATAGGCCCGGCGCAGCACCGCCTTCGCGGCTACCGGATCGTCGGGCGGGCCCCAGATACCCTCGCCGGTGAGGCGCATGGCGCCGTAGCCCATGCGGTTGACGCTGAAGTCGCCGACCATGATGGTGCCGCCGGCGGCCGCAGGCTGAGTCGCGTGGGCACCGGCCATGGCCAGGCTACCGTTGGCCAGGCTACCGTTGGCCAGGCTCGTGGCGGCCAGCGCGGCGCCAGCGCCCTGCACAAAGGTTCGGCGGGACATCGTTGAACTGTCTTCAGGCATTGCTTTCATGTCGGGCCTCTCGGGCATGGCGTTGTCTAAACACAGTGAGTATACGGCCAGCCTGCGCCAGGGAAGAACGCCAGATTAGTTTAGGGCTGAGACGAGAATGTGTGGACGACCCATTCGCGCAGTAATTGCACGTTCCTATTTTCCCTGACTTCATCAACACAGGCGAAGTAATACGCGTCTGTGGTTACTAGTTCGTGGTCGAACAGCCGCACGAGGGCGCCCGAATCAAACCAGGCCCCGCAAAGCTGGGCCGGAACCAGCGCTGCACCCAGGCCGCGCTGCGCAGCTCGAACTACGGCAATCATCGAGTCGAGCCGCACCGATGTGGCCCCGTCGGGCAATTTAATACCAGCGGAACGCTGCCACTGCGTCCAGGCTTTCGGTCGAGATTCGTGAACAATTAGCGGGAACTCGCTGACAACTTTTTTTGCCGTTACTTGCAGAGTGTCACGAAACTCCGGTGACGAGGCTGGAACCAGGCTCAAGGGAAACAGGTGGTCTGAGGCAAGATTCCTGGGCTTCGACCTGAACACACGAATAGAGGCATCGGCATAGCCCGGATGTTTCTCAGTCGACTCGTCGCTGGTATCAACCCTGATATCTATGTCTGTATGCGCAGCGGTGAATTCCGCCAGGCGCGGAATAAACAACTCGCTGGCAAAAAACGGCTGTACCGAAATGCGCAGCGTTGTGCGCGAAACGGACTTCTTATGCTGTGATGCGACCTCGTCCAGTCTCTCGATTAGCGGATTCACGTCGCGGTAAAGCGACCTGCCCGCCTCGGTGAGCGTCAATGAACTGCCGGTCCGGTCAAACAGCCGCTGACCCAGTTCCTGCTCCAGATTTCGGATCTGGTGGCTTACTGCGGAAGCGGTGATGTAGAGAGTTTCGCCCGCATTACGAAAACTCTGATTGGCTGCGGCAACGCAGAATGTCCGCAGCCCGCGGAGAGAGGTCTTTTGATTGACGACAGCCATTCGTTAGCGCTGCATGAAATATGCCAATTCGCCCGCGGACTAATCAGCGATACCAGTGAAGGGATTCAGAGCCGGGCTGGTGCAGCGCAGAGCAGGCTTGCCGCTGGGACAGCACCAACATGGTGCGAGCCCTTACTTCGCGGCACTTTTTCCGGGCACTTGGGATTAAGTTGCACGCCTGGCGCGATGGCTCGCGAGATGTCGCGCAGCCTCATCCGGCCGGTAGTTAAGCGCCGCAATAGCCTGGTCGACGCGCGCCCGGGTCGACGGGCGGACGTTCGCCTCGCTGTTGACTACGCGCGATACGGTTTTTATCGACACGCCGGCAAGATCGGCAACGTCGTAGACGGTAGTGTTTGGCATGCTTAAATCCCAATCGGAAGCTTTGTCTATGCGCGATGAGAAGAATTTTTCGTCTTTTTTCTGACGCCCGGTCGGGGGATCAGAACACCAACAATAGGTAGCCAGAAAAACGGCCACAAACGAAAAGAATTCAGTGCCCGGGTGAGAAAAAATCATGCGGGCAGGGAATTAATGGGGTCAGACCGAATTCCCTCAGAGAATGATCGCTTTTATTGAGCAGTTTGCGACGATGCTGAGTTCTGCCCTGCCAGCTGGCAAGGGCGAGCATTGAATAGCTAGGGCATGGTTTTCAAACACTTAGGCGTTGGGCACAGGAACTTTGAAGTAAATACTTGATTGTTTACTCATATATGGTCTATAAAAGACCATATATGATCTACTCACCGACATCTTCAGAACACGCGACGGGTGGAGCGTGAGCAGCCCCGCCCCCCAGGTCAGCGAGTCAGCCTGTCGACTGCTGCTGCAGCCCGTCGCCAGCTTCCTGCTTAAGTGCGGGCTCACCTGGCGCCAGTTTTCGGCCATCTCAAAGTCCGTCTTCGTTGAGGTTGCCAGTCGTGAATATGGCCTGGCCGGCCGGCCGACCAATATTTCACGGGTCGCGATTCTCACTGGCATTGGTCGCAAGGACGTCAAGAAACTTCGCGAGGCTGCACAGCCGAGCGGGGTTCGCGACAAGGCAACCGGCGCCACGGCGGTGCTGTCGGGATGGCACCAGGATGCACACTTCCTTACGGACAAAGGCAAACCGAAGGTGCTGACGGTCGACAAAGGGCCGCACTCATTTTTTGTGCTGTGCGAACGGTACGCGGGTGACATTCCAGCAGTGGCAATGCTGAAAGAACTCAAGCGCGTCGGCGCTATCGCGCATGACGACGACAAGCTGCGCGTAACCAGCCGCAGTTATGTCCCCGGCCCCAGCGACCCGCAATGGGTCATGAGTGCGGCGCACACGCTGCAGGATCTGGGCGACAACCTGAGCTACAACCTCAATGCCGGCGCAGACAAGCCATCGCGGTTTCTCGGTCGCGCCATGAATTCACACATTAACGCCGGCGATGTGCCGGCCTTTCATGATTTCCTGGAAGAGCACGGTCAAGTCTTCCTCGAAAAAATCGACGACTGGTTGGCCGCGCATTCCGTTGAACCCGATAGTGACGAAGGCCAGGTGCGCTTGGGCGTCGGCCTGTTTGCCATTGAGGGTAGCAACGAACTACAGAAGGAAGAGGATCATGGGTAGCAGACTATTTCGAAAATTTTCTCTCGTTGTCCTGATGGCGGCGATTTCCGCCTGCGGCGGCGGGGGTGGGGGCGGGCCCGGCGGTGCCGTTGCCGGCATTGAGCGGCTGGGCGTCTCGACGGGTGTCGTCACGGGCTTTGGCAGCATCTTCGTCAATGGCGACCGGATCGACACCAACGGTGCCGAATTTCTCATCGATGACTCGCCCGGTAGCCAGGACGACCTGGCCGTGGGCGACGTTGTTATCGTGACCTTTGACCCGGCAACGGCATCTCCGACGGCCGATACCGTGTTTTCCAACGAAATCGTCGAAGGCCCTGTCGACAGCATCAATCTGCCGCTCGGCGAGCTACAGGTTGCCGGCCAGCTAGTCCGCGTGGATGCAGATACTTCGTTCGACGACAGCATTAGTCCGGCATCGCTTGACGGACTGGCACCTGGCCAGTTCGTGGAAGTCAGCGGTCTGTTCGACGCCGATGGCACGATCCGCGCCACCCGCATCGAACCGGGTGCAGGCCAAATCGAAGTACACGGTAACGTTGAAAATCTGGGCGCACAGACGTTTGCTATCAATGGACTGGTGGTCGACTACACCAGCGTGCCGGCGATCATTGACGACAATATTCCGGGTGGCGTATTGACCGATGGCCTGTTCGTGGAAGTAAAGGGCAGCAACTTTAACGGCGGTGGCCAGCTACTGGCGACAAAAGTGGAAGCCGATGCGCCGGGACTTGGCGCCGACGATCGCATCGACTTCGACCAGTTCGACGAGGTAGACGTGGAAGTTGAGGGGTATATCACTCGTTTTGTTTCCGCGACGGACTTCGACGTGAACGGGCTGGCGATTACCACTAATGCTCAGACCACCTACACTTTCGAGGACGATAGCCCGGCGACAACGGCGGACCTGGGCCTGAATATCAAGGTCGAGGTCGAAGGGCAGCTCAACGGTCAGGGCGTGTTGGTGGCGCGCGACGTCGACATTCGTCGCGGCAGCGCGGTGCGCATCACAGCGCTGGTTGATGATGCCAACGGCGCAACCGGTATCGTTACCGTGCTGGGGATTGATGTGCGCGTCGATGCCGCCACGCGCATCGAAGACAAGTGGCTGGACGTTGAGCCCTTCGGCGTCAGCCAGATCAACGCCGGGGATTACATCGAGGTGCGCGGCACGGCAGACGTAAATGGCGCCGGCGATGTACTCGCCTCTCGCCTGGAGCGCGACGACCCGCCGAATGTGGCCGGTGAAGACACGGAACTGCAGGGCTTCGTGACTGCAACCAGTCAGCCCAGCTTCACTATTCTCGGCGTCACTGTCCAAACGGCTGGCGGCACCGTATTCCGCGATGTCGACAACACGGTCATTTCGGCAGATGCGTTTTTCGCCCAGGCCAATGGCCGGCTAGTCAGCGTGGATGGTTTCCAGGCCGCGCAGACCCTGATCAACGCAGAACAAGTAGAGCTGGACAACTAGGCGTTTGAAGACCGGGACCTCGCCACGGAAGGCGCTGTCCCGGTCTTCGTTTTTGGCATCTGAGCGTAGCGGCAGGAAAGACAGACCACACCAGCCAAACCAATGGGGGCAGACCGCTTTTACGTGGGCCGTCATTGGGAATGATCGCTTCAAGATACAGATCGCAACGATGCTTAGCCCTGCCAATCGGCAAGAGAGGCAGGCCGAGACAAACAAGCTAGCAAACCGAAACTAAACAGAAGTCGGTTCGACCCCTTTTACAAAGACAGCGCCGCGATTACCCCGTCCAGATGACGATTAAAGCTAACGGGATCCTCCATCATTACGAAGTGCCCCACGCCTGTCATCTCGATGTACTGAACGGCATCAGTAAGTTCCTCGATGGGCGCCAGATTAGTCGGCCGGTAGTCGGAGTTAATCAACACCAGCGGCACTCGCAATGCGCGGACCCCGTCGTAAGCATCGTATTTGCGCAGCCCGAGACTCGCGCTCTTCGCCACCGGGATCGGCTGCGCCAGCATGTCTGCGGAAATGGTCTCGCGCAGCACGGGGTCACTTTGCTCGACGAACATACCGGCCAGGAAACCCTTAACCTCGGTGACGAATTCCTGGTCCGCCATCGCCGGCTCATTTGTGAATTGACCGGACACAGGCCGCCGGCTGATATCGCGCAGCGTGTCCACCGCTACCACGGCAGCTACCCGCGAGCCGAGCTGCCTGGCCGCTTCCAGGACTACGGAACCGCCCATGGAGTGACCCACCAGGACAATGTTGCGCAGGTCTAAAGCCTCGGCCACGGCAGCCACGTCGCCACCGAAGGCGGGGATGCTGAAATCTGCACGATTGTCCGACGACTCGCCATGACCGGCGAGATCCACCGTGACCACCCGATACTTGCGCGCAAAGTCATCGCGCTGGGCTGACCAATAGCCCCGGTCGCAGCTCCAGCCATGCACGAACAGCAGGCTAAGCTCGCCCGCGCCCTGATCGTCATAGTGAATGCTTACGCCGTCCGCTGCCGACGTGCTGAGCGACATCCCGGCATCGGCGCCTGTCGTCCCGGTGCCAGTTGCTTCCAGGCCGACCGGCTCTGATTGATCAGCTGCGCCGCAGGCAGCCAGCAAAGCACAGGCAACAGCTATCGCCAGGAATCTCCGCATGGTTTAAGTCTCCACTTGTCGCTGTCGAGTATCGCCGCAGCTGCCGCTTGTTACTGAACTAGTGTGCGATGCAAGATTACCGCGATTCCGTCGGCTTTTTCTCGCCAATACCGAGACTGGCAGACGAGTAAACTGTCCGCACGTTTCCCGAACCAAGGAATTACGATGAACCGTCCCCTGCTTGCCCTGTTATCGGCACTGTCACTCGGTTTTGCACTGTCCGCGAGCGCGGATGAAAGCATTCCCGGCCCGCGATCGGGTGATGCCTTCCCGTCGCTCACAGCCCAGGATCAAGCCGGACAAGACCGCTCCCTGGGCGAATTGGCCGGCGAGAAAGGCCTGGTCGTCGCCTTCGTACGCTCAGCCGACTGGTGCCCGTTCTGCCAGCGACAGCTGGTGGATCTGAATCAGCGCCTGGCGGAGTTTCAACAACTGGGTCTGGCCGTGGTCAGCATCAGCGTCGATGACGTAGCAGAAATTGCCAGCTTCGCCGGCGAGCAAGACATCGCTTACACCATGCTGGCCGATCCGGCCGGTGACATTAACCTGGGCCTTGGGATTCGCGACGAGCAGTATCCCGTCGGTAGCGCCGCCTTCGGCGTGCCGCGGCCGATCCTCTACATTCTCGACAAGCAGGCGACCATTCGCGCTTTGTACATGGAGCCGACTTATCGAACCCGCCCGGATCTTGATGTCGTGCTGAGCGACGCGGCGAAGCTCGGGCTTTGAGCGCGTCACCAGCGGCGCAGGTTTTTACGCCCTGGCGTACAAACTATCCGCAGGCGAACGAGTAACGATGCCGGGATTAGCGATCGCCTGACAACAGCGGATCAATCACGCGTTCGCGCCAGCGACCGACCTGCTCGTTGAGTTGGTCTTGCTGCGATCAGGAAGGCGTCGTGGCCCTGGTTCGCGTCCACCACGAACAGCTCGGCATTGGGCAGATTCGCCTCCAGTTCGCGTTGCTCCTGCAGCGGGTAAAGGATGTCGGTGTTCACACCGACCACCAGCGTCGGCAGGTCGATACTGGCCAGCACGTCAAGATAATGGCCCCGGTCTCGGCTGACGTCGTGGGTATCCATGATTTCGGTCAGTTGCAGGTAGCAATTGGCATCGAAGCGGTCGACAAACTTTCGGCCCTGGTGGCGCAGGTAAGTCTCGGCGTGGAAGCCCTCGTCGCTGCGCTCGCGGCCGAAGCGTTCGCCGAACTCATCGAAGGACCGGTAGGAAATCATTGCCATCATGCGCGCCACACCCAGGCCTGCGTCGGGCTGCTCGTCGGGGTCGTAGTGACCGCCCCGCCAGCGCGGGTCGCTCTTGATCGCATGCCGCTGCGCCTCGCTCCAGCTGATACACCAGGCCGAGTGCCGTCCGCCGACCGCCATCGGCACCAGCCCGCGCACGAAATCGCCGTGAAAAGCCCACTCCAGGGTCTGCATGCCGCCGAGCGAACCACCGATGGCAAAGGCCACGCACGTTACGCCGAGCTGCTCAAGCAGCAGCCGGTGCAGTGCCACGCAATCACGCACCGTGGTGACCGGAAACTCCGCGCCCCAGGCCTTGCCGGTCTGCGTGTTTATCGTCAACGGCGAGAGCGTGCCGTAGGGCGAACCGATAATGTTGGCGCAGACAACGAAGTACTGGTGCGTGTCGATGGCCTGGCCGGGACCAATCATGCCGTTCCACCACTCGTCAGCGTCGGTATTGCCGGTGAGCGCATGGCACACGACGATGACATTGTCGCCGCGCGCATTCAGCTCGCCCCAGCTACGGTACGCGACCGGGACCTGGTGCAGAACCCGGCCGCTCTCCAGCTCGAAGCGCTCGATGTTTACCAGCTGCGTGGTCACGAGATTAATGCTGCGTGGCGTAACTTACCGACGTGCAGCGGCAAGCCCGCGGTCGAGGTCTTCGATAATGTCATCGATATGCTCGATGCCCACGGCAAGTCGCACCATCCCCGGCGTGATGCCCGCCGCGGCCTGCTGTTCCGGGTTCAGTTGCGAGTGCGTGGTGCTGGCGGGGTGAATTGCCAGGCTCTTCGCATCACCCACATTGGCGACGTGCGAGAACAGCTGCAGGCCTTCGATGAGCGCCTTACCGGCCGCTTCCCCGCCTTTGACTTCAAACACCACCATGGGTCCGCCCATGCCGTTCAGGTATTTTTTATTCTTGTCGAAGGCCGGGTCGCCCGGCAGTCCGGGGTAACGAACCGATTCCACCTGCGCGTGGTCCTGAAGGTACTGCGCCACCTGTTGCGCGTTGGCGCAATGTCGCTCCATGCGCAGCGGCAGCGTCTCCAGGCCCTGGGCAAAGATCCAGGCATTGTCGGGGCTGATGCAGGCGCCCAGGTTGCGCATGGGTACGGTGCGCATGCGCAGCAGGTAGGCAATGGGTGCGAGTTCCTCGGGCAGGTCGTGTCCCCAGCGCAAACCATGGTAGCTCGAGTCCGGTTCATTCATCAGCGGGAAGCGGTCGCCCTTCCAGTCAAAACCGCCGGCTTCAACGACCATGCCGCCCACGGCGGTGCCGTGCCCGCCCATCCATTTGGTTAGCGAGTTGACGACGATGTCGGCGCCGAACTCGATGGAGCGCTGCAATACCGGCGTGGTGAAGGTGGCATCGACAATCAGCGGCAGCCCGTGCGCGTGCGCGACTTCGGCCAGCGCCTCGATGTCGGTGACGTCGCAGGCCGGGTTCGACAGCGTTTCGCAGAACAGCGCTCTGGTTTTGTCGGTGATCGCGGCGGCGAAGGCATCGGGATCCGTCGCGTCTACAAAGTTCGTCTTCATCCCGAACTGCGGAAAGATATCGTTAAACATCGTGAAGGTACCGCCGTAGAGATTGCCGGCACTGACGATCTCGTCGCCGGCCCCGGCGATATTGTTGATGGCATTAAAGATCGCGGCCGTTCCCGAAGCGTGCGCGAGCCCGGCGGCACCCCCCTCCAGCGCCGCGACGCGTTGCTCGAGGGCGTCGTGCGTCGGGTTCATCAGGCGCGTATAGATATTGCCCAGTTCGCGCAAACCGAACAGATTCGCCGCATGCTCTGCGCTGTTGAATACGTAGGCTGTCGTGCGGTGCAGCGGCATGGCGCGCGCGTTGGTGGTGGGGTCGGGGCTGGTACCCGCATGCAGGCAAAGGGTCTCGAGTTTCACGCTGGATTCTCCGTTCTTATGTCGGCGTCCGGGCGGAGGCCGTCGTTTATTAAGCAATGAACATGTTACGCGAAGCCCCGCGGCCGGTGTAGCGGCACCCCGGCTGTTGCCGGGGCCAGGAATCGCCCGCGAAAACTCCGATTCTGTATTGAGCGCGGTGAACTCATTAGTATTGACGTGACGCTAATCGGTAAACTGGCCGAAACCGCCAGTAGGCCTAGCCAGACAAACGAGTAATAACAATGGATAGAGACACAGCGGTCAGTACGGCCCAGGCGGCCATCAAGGCGAAGAACAAACGGCTGGTAGACGAAGTATTGCGGATCAGGGCAGAGCGCGGGGCACAGCCGTCCAGGCCCACCGCAGAGCTGCCACTAATCGCGGTCACCTGCTCCACCGGCTGGGAGTGTTACGCGATTGTCGAGGAACTGACCAAAACGCTGCAGTATCGTGTGCGCGCCCTTTACCGCACACCCGGCACGCAGGCTGCCGAGCGCCTGGAAGCCTTGCTGGCCAAAACCGAGGCCGCGCATCCCGGCCTGCTGACGATTCACCCGGGTGTGGACATGAACTCGGCGGAAAAACTCACCACAGCCTTTAAGGATTGCGACGGCGTGGTGTTGTATTGCACGGCCAACGAAGCCAAAGCCGGCAAGATCACCAATCACGGCAACGATCCCGACGGCGGCCGCGTAGCGTTCATGCGCCAGGTTACGGCTGCAGCCTCGGCACTAAAGGCAAATCCCAGCGTTAAACAGGTGATTACACTGGTCTTCCCGACGGACAAAGTAACCGGCATCGCGGACACCTACCCGGAGATTCCCTGGTGGATCGATCAGCGCCTGCGCTTTTCAGATTTTTTACGCGGCCAGGGCATCAATGTCTGCTGTATTCATCGCCCGGCCTACTACTACGGCCTGCACCGCGTCGACTACACCACCAACGTGGTTCAACAACGCGGCAACTCGGCCATGTCCAAGAACATGATCAAGGAAAACAACATGCCGGGCATTAACGACCCGGACTTCATGGTGAACTGGGTCGATGTGCGCGATATCGGCAAGTGGTGCGGCACGGTGTTCGAATACCCGGAAGTGTTCGCCAACGAGAGTTTCCCCATTGCCTCCTGCGCGATGACCGGCAACCAGGCGGTCGAAACTGCCGCACGCACCAACAAGCATGGCACCACGTTCGAGTACAAAATATTCCCGCAGTGGGTAATGAAGATGATCTCGCTGTTTACCGAGGAGGTCGTCTATCCGCTGCGCTATTCGCAGTGGTACAACGACCAGGGCAACGGCTATGACTTTGCCAGCAACGAAGACCTGGCCGACCTGGAACGCATTCATCCGCGCTGGACCTTCGAGGCCAAGCTGGAGTCCTGGGGGATTACCGAGTTAAAGCCCGGTGAAAAGTAGCGCTTTCGAAGGCCTTTGCGAAACCTGCCGTAGGCCGGCAACAGTTTAGTTGCCGCTCAAATCCTGCACCTGCCGCTCCAGCTCAAACACATGCGGGTCAGCCGCACCAAGATCGCGCAGCGCTATCGCCAGCCGAAAAAGATATTCAGCATTCGGCCCGCTGGGACCGATACAACGGTATATCTGTGCGGCAATATCGGGCAGCGGCGCATCACCAAGGTAGGCAAAATTGTTCGGCGCGCCAATGTAGACCACGGCGGGCCTGCTGTCGGTAGCAAAGAACACTTCAACAGCCTGTCGCTGGTAACCATTTTTCTCGCGATGGTCGAGATGCGCAAACACATCGGGCTCAATCAGATAGGCGCGCCCGGCGCAACGCTCGCCGGGTGATTCGATCAGCGTAACCACCCGACCGGGGTCTGCAGGAACGCCGCGATGATCGTGAGAGCCCTGCCAGAAGCGGCGCGACCAGCCGTCGATATACGCCGGACGCGCGTCGAGAAAGGCAAAATCCGGCCGCCAGATCAGCGAGCCATAGCCGAACACCCAGACGGCTTGCGCGGAATCCTGCAGGGCGACCAACTAGTTACCGACCCCGGTAGCCTTCGGCGCCACATAGATGCCTGACTCGCGATAGCGCTGCAGCACCTGCTGGGTCGCGATGAAGCCCTCGCGCCCCTGAACCATGGGCGGGTCGATCCACAGGTCTTCCGGGTAACCAGCGTGGCCGGCATAGAAGTCAGCGTAGCTGCCAGCATCGTCCCACAGTAACCAGTTGCGCATCTCGTCGGCGCGCACTCGTCGCAATGCTTCGATGTCGATCTGGGTATTCAAGGGGACCTGGCCCGGGCCATCGACGATGGCCTGAATGCGACCGCAGTAGTCCACGACCTTGCTGTTGCCGCGATTGAAACCAGATGGGTAAGTGTCGCCGGGAGTCATTGAACCGCCCACCGCAGCGGACAGGATATAGCAGCGATTCTCCAGCGCGCGCGTTAACCGGCCTTTCTCCCAGCCGGCACGCCAGGGACCATGCGGTTCATCGGTGGGATGAATAATCACCTCGGCGCCGCGGTGGACCAGGGCACGGACAGTTTCGGAAAAATTGATATCGAAACAAATCACCGTGGCCAGGTTGCCCAGCGGCGTGCGCGCAACGGGGAACAGGTGCTCGAAGCCGTAACGATCCACGTATTCGCTCAGGATTCCACCCGGTGTCGTTACCGGCAGCAGACCGACCACGTCGGCGCACATGATCTTGCGATAGCGATGAATCAGCTCGCCTGCATCGTTGATGATGAAGGCTGTGTTAAACACACGATGCGGCCAGTCGGGGTCGTACTCGAACGCCTCGCCCGACACATACACCGAATTGCGGATCGCGAATTCCGCCAGGCGTTCAATCTCCGGCCCGGGGAAACGGAACGCAACCTGCGTCCACTGGTCCGCAGTCAGCCCGAAGGGCGTGCCGTGAAAGGCAAACTCGGGAAACACTACCAGGCGCACATCCGGCATACCGGCAAAGCCCTGGATGGAACTCAGGGCATGGTCGATGTTGGCATTCACGATGGCATCGCGTTCGTTCAGGTCGCTGACGTGGCGCATGATGGTTTGCGCCAACGCGACGCCGTAGTTGCCGGCAGCCAGCGGCGGCGCATCCCGGTTGGCGCGCTCACGGCTGCGTCGCTGACCTTCGTCGTGCCATTCACTGCGGCCGTGAATAGTCTGCGTCGAAGAGTCATCAAGCCTTGTGGCCGCCTCGCGCGCATACAGACTGGTTCGATTGAGCGCCGGGAAACTTGGCGGCATCACCCGATTGCGCCGCGTGCGTAGCCCTTCGATATCCAGCCGGGCATCGACGAAGGTCGCCCGCGTCAGGGGGACAAGATTGGTGCCCACAGGGTCGGCAACAACACCGGCGGCCGGCAATTCGACGACTGCAGCCGAACCCATCTGCAACGGCGATACCGAAGCCACAAAACAGCTGTTCTCGTAAGCGCGGGCTTCTTTCAGGCGCAGCCGCGCTTCGAATTCTTCGTCAGCGCGCTCAATGCACGGGTTCAGAATGACTTCAGCGCCGGACAGTACCGTTGCGCGCACCAGCTGCGGTGCGAAGATGTCCTCACCGATAAGCAGTCCGACCCGACCGGCCCCGGTGTCGGCAACAACGAATTTCCGGGCAGCTCCGGGCGCTGCCGCAGCACTGCTATAGCCGTAGATGAGATCCGGCAGGGTCTTGTCGACCTGGAGCACGCATTGGCCGTCGGGCGCAAACAGGAAGCCACGGTGACGGGCGGGCGAATCCGCATCGGGCCGGCACAGCACCGAACCAGCCAGGTAGATGCGCAGTGACGCCGCGGTCTCACCGAGACGTGACGCAAGTTCTAACCAGAGTGGAGCATCATCCGGTTTCGCTTCGGAATTTGTCGTTGCACAGGGCAAGAGCACAAGCGTGCCCTCTTGCGTGCCGCGAAGCAGATCCAGCGCAGGCAGCTTGCCCGCTGCCGGCATCCAGTCGAATTGCGCAAGCCGTAGCTGCATAGCGCCGAATCCCCACAAACTTCCAGGTTCGCTAACAGTTTACTAATTTCCTGTGGGCTGGAAATCTATTTGCCGAATCTGCGTTTCAAAACCGAAGTGATTTGTATCGGCTGCACCAGGTCCGGTGCTACTAGAACGACGGCTATATCAGCAATGAACAGCTCGCCGAGCCGGCGAGCCACGAAATGGATGCGCGGCTCCTGACACTTTGAGCCCGCTGGGCCGTTTAGCCGTTGAAATGCTGAAAAAAGCTGCCGGGCAGAAAAAGGCCCGGCAGCTTCTGCTATTGGCCCGCTCGCTTCAGGGCGCGAGCCGGTTCCCATAAATAGCTCGGGATCTCAGCGGCCGAGGTTGCCTGCTGCAAGGCCGACATACGCGCTTCCTCTTCCTTCTGCAGCGCCCGAACATTGTTCAATACGGCTGCAAGCTTGTCGGCCGGGAACTTAACGGCGCCGTTTTCGTCCATGTGAATCAGTTCACCAGGCGCAACATCCATGCCGCCGACCGTCACCGGCACGTTAACCGCTTGGACGGCCATGGCGCCATGCCCGGCCGTGACACCACTCAGCATGTACTGAAAGCCCATCGGACGGATTTCATCCAGATCTCTGGACGGACCATTAGAGATGAGGCCCACGCAGCCCAGCGCCTTCATGGCCGAAACCATGTTGCCGCCCGCCAGACCCACTTTACCCGCAATCTCTGGCGGGAATTTCTGCTGAAGGACCAGCACCGTCGGCTTTTTGGCGGCGTCTAAGGCATCGACGACATCCATAAAGGTCAATTCGCTGAAATTGGGATCGGGTAGGCCATAGACACAGGTAACAGCGTAGCCGACAAGCGGACCCAGTTCCGGAAACATGCAGCGAATCGATTGGTCGGTGTACCAATTTTCAGACCAGGGATTGTAAAGCCCCAGACAGAGCGGACTGGTTGGATAGGTTGCCACCACATTGGTAATTGAGGGCGTATCAAAGCGCTTCAGTTCTTCCAACATGGCGAGGTTCAGATGATTGTGACATAAAGTAGCTCCTTGTAAATACAGTAATCAGTCTTCAGTAACCAGTAGCCAGACATTTTCATCAGCGGGGGTGTCCCGTTAGAGTCGTAATAACCTCGCTCAAATTAGATGAAATGTTGCTATTATTTTGATCTGTTTCTCGTGACTGAAACTTCGGGAGTAAGGTTGATACCCGATTCTATCACTTGTTTATCAGGTGATCACCGGCAATCCTGTTACCTTGAGATACCGATCATATTGCTCCTCCCATACCTCTGAAGTCTAGCGGTGTACAAGTTTCAGTTGGAAATGATGCCCTGACCAGCTTCCGACCCTCGTCAAGATTAGCCAGGTCGCCGGTCGCGATCATTTGCACGAGGATGTTCCCAACCGAAGTGGCTTCGTAGGGGCCGGCGACCACCGGCGAGTTGAGGGCATTGGCGGTGAACTGGTTAAGTAACTTATTACGCGCCCCACCCCCGACGATGTGGAGAACCTGCGGCCGCTTACCGAGAATATCCGCCAGATTATCCAGTGCATAGCGATATTTGAAGGCAAGGCTTTCCAGGATGAGCCGGATGATTGCGCCTTTCGTTTGTGGCACGCTTTGCCCAGTATTCCGGCACACAGCCTGTAGCGTCGCCGGCATATGCTCCGGCAGCTTGAACGCCGGCGCATCAGGATCGATGAAGGCGACAAAGGGCTTTGCCTGTTCAGCCATCTTGATCAACGGATCCCAGGAATGGTTTTCTCCCTCGCTGGCCCAGATACGCCGGCACTCCCGGGCCAGCCACAGATTAATACTGTTATGCAATAACCGGATCGTACCTGAGGCGCCTCCTTCGTTAGCAAAGTTGAGCTGCAGCGACCTTGTCGGTAAGTATTGGCCGGGAGATTTCAGTCCCCAAAAGACCCCAGCTGCCCGAGCTGAGGTAGGCGTAATTATCCCCTTCAGCCGGAATAGAGGCGATGGCCGCAGCGGTATCGTGAGCAGCTGTGGCGACCACCGGTATCTGGCGAAGCCCCGTTTCTTCAGCTACGGTGGGATGTAGCTGGGCCAACACCTGTCCTGGCTCGATAATTTCTGGAAATAGATGCGTCGGCAGCCCCATAGCTTCAATCAAGAGGACCGACCACGCTTTCGTCTGGGCGTCCAACAAATGAGAGGTCGAAGCAATGGTATACTCGCAGGCCGCCCTACCTGTTAGCCAGTAGTTAATCACGTCCGGCAACATCAGAAACGTCTGGGCCATCTCTAATAAAGGCGAACGTGAGCGCGTCATCATCAGCAGGTGATACAGCAAATCCAGGCGCACCAGCTGGAGCCCGGTGATTTGGAAGATCTCTTCCTTTGGCATCCGTCTGAAGGCTTCTTTAAGGATGGCGTCTTTTTGCGGGAGGCGGTGGTAAGGCGGGTTGCTCACCAGGTGGCCTTGACGGTCCAGAAGCGCGAAGGCCACGCCCATCGTATCAACCCCAAGGCTGACCAGGTCTGGAGCCATAGGCCTGCCGGGCCTGCCGAAGACCCTGTTTCAGCCCGAAAACAGCTTCAAGACATCCCAATAAACTTGATCCAAAGCCCGAACGTAACTATTGTCGAACCGGCTAACAACGTCCAGGGCGAGTTTTGCTGCCGTCAAAACTGCCGACCGTGCCCCGGGCTGAGCCACCCAAATCAAAGGCGATGTATTTCTTGGTGTGAATCATCTGAGATCCATCCTTCGGAATTCGGGCCGTCGCGCCACGCTTCACTAAAACAAGACTTACCTCAATCCAACATCTTCCGGGCCAGGATACACCAGGCATTCATATTGATTTTTACCAGTGTGTCAAAAACAGCGTAAATATCCTGGCCGACCACGATAATGCCGTGCTTGGGCATCAGGACGGCGGCCGCATAGTCGCGTATGAGCGCTTCTTTGCCACGTAGCCCGTCGACAATATGATCGGCCAGTGCCTGACTGTTCGGCGTGGCATATTTGATCGGCTCGATCGTGCCAAACCTCATCGTCGCGTCGATGATTGGCTCGATCGGTTTGTTGGCCGCGCAAAACGGCATCACGTGATGGGGGTGCGCATGGACGATGGCGCTTGCTTCGGAAAAGGTGCGGTAAATACCCAGGTGTGCTTTTCCTTCGCGGGAAAAAGATGGGTTGGTTAGTAGTTCGTCACTATGAATGGGGCCAGACACAATTTGCTCGGGCCACAGTTGCCAACCCCATTTGTAGTCGGCGTAGCGAGGTGAAATATAGATTTGATCCTCTACCCGCAGACTGATGTTCCCACCGGCGGCATTGGTCATCCATCGCTCAGCCATCCGTCGTCCAAAGTAAACAATTTCTTCACTCGGCGTTCTCATCGCTATAATCCTCGGCGAACTGGTTGAATTCCTAAATGAAGTCCACCAACTGTTTGTGGCTGATTGGTTCCGTGTGGTCAAAGGCGTCATCTAAAGGTTAGCCATCGGGATAGGCTTGGCGAAAGTTGGCTACCGTACCTGCGGCCAATTGACCCACCGCCACGCCATCGGCCATGAGCATAATCATCTGGTAACCTTTTTCGTAGCGGGCCTGGGCCTGCTCCCAACTGCCGGTAATGGTCGACAGGATCTTGCCCGCACCTAACGTTTTGTGCTCGATGGTTTCGATGGCGGCCTTTACCTCGGGGTGTCCGGGGTTGCCCATATATCCCATTGAAGTCGACAGATCCATTGGCCCGATGAAGATACCATCGAGACCTGAGACGGCCAAAATATCATCCAAATTTTCTACAGCTGCGGCGGTTTCCACGGCAGTTAGAACCAAAATCTGGTCGTTGGCGTTGGGCAGGTAGTTACTCACATTTTGACCGTAACCGGCGGCCCGGGGACTGCCCGCCACGCCACGAATGCCATCCGGCGGATATTTGCAGGCTTTCACGGCGGCTTCGGCTTCTTCGCGGGTGTTCACGTACGGTACGAGCAGGCCGTAAGCACCGGCATCCAGAATGCGCTTAATGGTCACAAAATCGTTCCATGGGAGCGCGAACCAGCGGTACCGCACCCCCACCGGTCATTGCCTGCATCTGGCTGACCAGTGTCATAAAATCAACGGGCGCGTGTTCCATATCGATCATCAACCAGTCGAAACCGGCCTGGCTCATGATTTCGGCGGTGATAGGGCTGCCAATTTGCAGCCAGGCTCCCGCGGTTTTCTTACCTTCTTTCAGCGTTTGTTTAACACAATTCTTGAAGACCTGGGCCATTTTCTTCCTCATTCCAAAAAATATGGGATAATCAGCCAAGCAGCCAGACTATTTATACCCACGGTTCGTAAACAAGCTCGACCATATGTCCATCGGGGTCGTAGATATATAGTTGAAGTGCGCCATCACCCCGGGCACGTGGCCCCAGAGCAATGGGGATGTTGTTTTCCTTGAGTATATTGACAGCTGCAGCCATATCTTCAACGCTGAAACAGAAGTGCCGGGCAAAAGTTAGGTCTCGTGTTTCGGTGGGATTGTTTGGCCCATCTCCGGGAGGTTGCACGGCTTCCTTGATTTGAATAAGATGAACTTCTACGCCGCTTTTGCGGAACCAGGCTCCTTCAAAAGTGAACGTGGGTGGGCGCGGTACATCTACCATACCCAAAACATCGCAATAAAAACGTTTTGAGGCTTCAACATCTTTAACTACGATACTGACGTGGTGTAAATCTTTTACTTTTATCATTGATAAATCCTCCAGTTCCACAGGATCGTAAATCCGAAATTTCAAATCGAACTAAGGCCTGGCCGACACCTTTGGCCGCTTGCGCCTCTTGACCACAGGTCGCTTCTGCTGTGCTTCCAGTTCGGCTTTGGTCGGTAGTTTTCTGTCCGCCTCCGTCAATACCGATTCTAGCTGTAACGGGTAACGACCATATTCCTGGGCGGCAAAATACATCGCTTCGACATTCACCGGCGGTACATCCGAGCCGATGTTGTGACAAGGGGCCAAGATATAGCCTCCGCCTCGTGCCAGGTGATAAATGCGTTTGGCCACATCGTACCGGACTTCAGTTCGGGGGTAGAAAAGGGCAGCATCATTTGGACGTCGATGGCGCCGTGGAAAGCAGATCCGGTCGCCATACAGTTCTTTCAGCATATCGGTGTCCATACCCAAGGCCGAGGTTTGAATTCGGTTCAGGATGTCAACCCCCATTTCGATAATGTCGTCGATCACCGGCGCAACCGTACCATCGGTGTGATACATAAATTTTACGTCCGCCTGCCCCTTGATATGATCGACCAGCTCCGCAATTCGCGGTTTAACCAAACTGCGGAAAGTGGCCGGCGATATCATCATCGCGTTTTGCCCGCCGATATCGTCCGTGAAGTAGACCATCTGTACGTAAGGGCCAACCGCCTTCAAGAATGTGGTCCAAAACTCTTTGTAAAGCCAGAGTAGTTTGTCCATCAGCGCCTCGGTAAAAGCAATATCGTCGACCAAATCGGCGAACATCTGCTCGTAGCCACGGATTTGCAGCGCTTTGGTTAAGAGGCCACCCTTGATCGCATCCCCGACCAAAACATAGTCGGTATTCTCGTATAAGAACTTGGCCCGCTCTGCCAATCCGGTAACAACTTGCGGGTTGTAGGGATCGGGCCAATCGAAGCGATCAAGATCGTCGATGGTGGCGTCTTTTAGGGGCGAGTCGTAGACGCTGTAGGCATCGAGCATGAATTGCCAGTCGATGCCCCACATGTCACGGTAGATGTCCTCGCGGATATCGGTGACGTCAACCCAGTGCGGGGCTATCCAGCGGAAATCCACACCGTACCGTTGCAGTAGTTTTTCATCGGGCACCACGTTTTGCACCATCCGGTCCAGGATTTTCTCCTGGTTTTTGATATCGGGTTCGTCGAGATACGCTTTCAGTTTGGCGTAGGTTAGCCGGTGGATTGAGGCCACGTGACTGCCCATATCGATGGGCACGCGGTCTGCTTCCTGATGATTGGTAATCCTCTTAAATCGTTCTCTGGGGGTCATCCTTAATCTCCTATGTAAATACAGTATCCAGTAGCCAGAAGTCAGTAGTCAGACACGATATCGTGTCTTGCTACAATTTACATTGTTCGGTGGCGTGCGGTTCACGCTCATGATGACTCCATTGAGAATAAAGGTTGAGCATTTTCACGTTGGGGGGTTTACAGCCCTGGTGGAGTTCCGCTCGACCAGACTGGCGGGAATCCATTTCATTACGGTTTCAGCATCCGGATTTTCGATGGCATTCAACAGAATTTCAATGGTAGTATCAACCATCCGGGCTACCGGCTGTCTGACGGTGGTGATCGCGTAGCTAGGCCAGGCGGTCATCTCGATATCGTCAAAGCCAATAATGCCCAGATCATCCGGTATTTTCAGGCTATCTTCTTTGGCGGCATCTAAAGCCCCCATCGCCATTAAATCGCTGGCACAAAAAATGGCATCAGGTGGGGTATCATGTTGTAAATAGACGTTTGGCCGCCGCATAGCCGGCTTCGTAGGTGTATTCATTCCCGCTTTCCCGGAAAGCCAGCGTATGACCCCGGGTTTGTAGTTGTTGGGTGAAGCCCTGCTCCCGGTCCCGGTTGGTCGAACTCCCTTCCTCGCCGGCAATGTAGGCCGTCCGCTCATAGCCCGCATCCAGTAAAGCATTAGCCACTAATTTGCCCCCGGCCACATTATCACAGCAAACGGCATTGGCCGTGGTTCCCAGCTCGTAGCGATTGAACAGCACGACCGGCGTGCCGATGCGGGCACACTCATCGGCCATTTTGGAGGTGAGGGTCGCCGAGGTAATGATGAGTCCGTCTACATGATATTGCAAGGCTGTAGGCAGGGTCTGTTCAATTTCGTGATCTTGGGCCGCGTTTAACAGCAGAACAGAGTATCCCAGGTCCTGTAATTTTTGGGTGAATTCTTTAAAAATCTGCGAGTAAAATGGATTACCAAACCGGACCCGGACGATGCCGATGATGTTGGTAGAGTTTGTAATAAGACTTCTGGCGATGGCATTGGGCCGGTAGCCCAACTGTTCCGCGGCAGCCAGAACCTGTTGCCTGACCTCTGCCGACACGCTGGCACCTGGCGTAAACGTACGCGATACCGCTGCCTGCGATACGCCGGCCAGCCGGGCCACATCAATTTGAGACGCTCTCGTCTCCTTTTGTGATTGTCGTTTTCATAACTATGTCTTCCGGTAAGATAAATTCTACCGGATTGTATACGTATCCATTTTGGCTGTCA
>CAWKLL010000010.1:0-24381 GCA_963850255.1 uncultured Gammaproteobacteria bacterium | reverse complement strand
TTTGAGTTTCATTCACCGACGCCAACTGTTGGCTTTTTCCCTGAATCTGGCAGCGTACAAAGATAATCCGCTGCTGCACTGCGTCTAAATTAACCTGATCGCCTATTCAGCTTGTCATACTGAGAATACATGTCAAGACGTTTGGTAACAAAAGTGGGCTTATGTGAGCTAAGGCGACGCGCGCGCGGTTTTGGGGGCCAGGCGGCAGACGGGTGGGCGGCTTGATCGAGGCCTTCAGGCCTGCCTGGCCGGTCCGGACCGGCGTCGTTCCTTGGTCGGAACCGGAGTTCGCCCCGGAAATGCCGGCGGGGAGGACTCAGGCCCGCAGGCGCCCGTCCAGGCGCGGGGGCCGGGACGAGGGGGCACAGCAGCCGCAGTCAGCTCAACCGATCCGATCTGGGCGGCGCGCGGCTGGGATGCGCCGGATCGACGGCTTCTGGTACGGGCTAGTGCTCGGCGTACTGCTGTGCAACGCGCTAGTTTTCTGGCGATTCCGGCAGCGCATGGACGAGGCCGCGCGCGCACTCGCAGCTGCCGGCGCCGCCCCGGGAAGCGCGGTTAGCGACTAGCGCTCGAAGGTTGCCGCGGGCCGGTCCAGCGCGGCGTCCGCATCTGTCGCAAGCTGCTCCGCGAGGTCTGGCATGAGCTGCGCCATCGCGCTGCGCCAGACCTCCGGCAGGCTCTCATAATCCGCCACCTTGCGGCCGAAGGTGCGCGACGTGAGCCCGCCCGGTCGGTCACCCATCTGCATCCAGCTCTGCCAGCTAGTCACCTCGCCAAAGGAGACCGTGGCGCTCGCGCTTTTGACGGCAGGATCGGTGAGCTCTGCAAAACTGCCGTGGTAGTGGGACATGTCGTTGACAACAAACGGTTCATCACGCCCGGATCGGTACACGCGCGCCCGCACCCACTCACTGATGAAGACATCGTCACCGACGATCACCGGGGCCGGGCTGTCGGCCTCGGTCTCGAGGCGCGAGCCGCCAAGTTCCGTGGGGAACTCGCGCGAGCCGTCGGCGCGGTAATGCACTTTCGTGGGACCCACCGGGCGAATCCTCGTCTCCAGCGTTTCTCCGGTGTAGGGATTGAGCCATTCACGCAGCGGCGCGCTGCCATCCACCGCCGTGGGAATCGTCATCTCAAGACTCGTCACATCGAAGCCACCGTCGTCGGCGGGCACGACGCGCATCACCGTCCCCACGTTGTTGGTATACAGCGGCGTGAGCGTTGCGCCGACCTGGCCGTACTTGACGCCGCGCAGCCACCAGAACAGCAGGCCTGCATCCGTGCGAAAACGCAGCTTGCGATGTGCAAGCTCGGCATCGATGGCCTCCCCCGCATAGCCATCGGCGAGACTGGACTCGGCGCGCAGTACGCCGCCGATAACCAGTGCAAGACCCGCAGCCGCAGACCCGGTAAGCAGGTTGCGGCGCGACAGCGGTGACAGTTCATCAGCTTGCATGCGCAGGGCTCCTTGCTACTCGGTTAGTCACTGCCTGTTTCCAGGCGCGTGAGAACGAATTCGGTCTTGATGTTTTCCGTGGCGTAGACGAAGCGCACGAGGATCGCATCCGGGCCAGTCACGTAGATATCCGCGTAACTGCCGGCTCTGAAGTGATCGGTCTGGAACACGCCCGCGGGCGTTGTGACCTCCTCGATGCCGAGGAACTGCAGCGGCTGCGTGTATAGCTTGCCGAGCATGGAGCCAGCGGACCGCGCGCCACTGTCCATGTCGTAGACGGTGCGCTGCTGCACGCCGCCCTGCTCGCGATCGTAGGTCCAGGTGCCCCAGGCGTCGGTAGCCAGCGGATGCGGAATGAAGGAGAACTTCTCCGGTACCGCGCGCTCCTGCACGAGCATGCCCAGCGGTGTCTTCACGGTTGCTTTTAACGTGTCGCCGTTGACTGCGAACATGCCGGTTCCCCGCCACTCGCCGCCAGTGAAATACACCGCAAGGACTTCCAACGGCCGAAAGCTTTCCTCCACGCGCAGCACCACGTGGCGCTGCGCATCGATGAGATCCATGCGATTGATGGCCAGCATGGTGCGCGTGCCATCCGGATGCACGGTCAGGTGCCACTGCTCCGAGCCGATCACCTCACCGGTTTCCAGCATCCGGTACTCGATGCTGCCCTTTGCCCAGCGCGCAATGCTCGCGTTGTCGGAGTCGGCAGCCGCGCTTGCAGGAGTGAATGCAGTGACGATGGCGATCAGCGTGGCAAGCGCTGCACTGGCGCACAGACTGATGTTCTTGTGGATGACCACCTAACCTTCTCCTGTCTGAAAGATCGTAAGTTTGAGTACACTTTTCTCGAAATAAGAATCACACAGTGCCCTGCCCAATGCCAACACCCACCGCATTCCTAAAACGCACCACACACCATTCGAACACGCCCCTCACCACGGCGGCCGCGCTTGTCGCTGCACTTACGCCGTAAAGGCGCCGCGTAAAGGTGCCGGGTCTATTTAGCTAAAAATAGACCCGGCACCTTTTTCTCTTTTTTCCTGGCCGGGATTCCGCCAAATGACCGCTCGTGACTGCAACCCAAAGCGGACGTTTAACACGCCCTGATTTGGCGATGCGTCTTTGCCACGCATACGTACTTGCACCTACACACTTTTACCTAGTGTCACGCTTGGGTGCGTTCGCTATCTTATAGCCTAAGATTTTGCGACCTAGTCTAGGATATTCTTTGTGAAGTCCAAAAAGACTAGAAAAAATTTCTTACGATTCCGAGCAGCAAACAAGCGACGGGGCTGCTAGCCAGAGCATCGTGAGGCTGCAGAAGTCTGAGTTGAAAGCGCCATTTGGCGGTTTGGTTGGTAAAAAATTAGACCTACGATCATGACGAAAAAGGACAAAAACATTGACGCTGTCAAGGAATCCGAGGGATCAATGGGTTTTCTGCGCGCTAGCGAGAAGATGTGGATATCGACCTTTGAGATTCCGTTGACCTTCCTGAAAGACCTGGGGTTCTCGAAGGAGGGGACTGAGGTGGCAAAGGACTTCAATCAGAATTTCATAAGCGGTTTCTATGCGCGCGTTCGGTCGAGCGGCGAAAAGATAAGCGGCGGGGGCCGGTCACAGTCAGATTCTTCTGGACAGAAATCGCCGTCAAAGAAGGCCAAGCCAGCGCGAGCTGCCAAGGCAAGTAAAAAAGACGCATCAACTAAGGCGAAGCCTGCCAAGGCAGCCGCGACAGCAAAAAAGAAAACGGCCAAGCAAAAGGACGCGGCTTCGAATGCCGCAAGCCGAAAGCGCGCGTGAGATGATCCTGGCCTGACGGCGGTTCTTTTGGTTATTCCGAAGCCAAAAAAGGTGCCGGGTCTATTTACAAAATCTGACTGGCTCCAGGCAGTGGCGCCTGTCGATGCTCGAAGTTATTCAAGGCAACAGTCGCAGGCTGCGTCCTCGTGGTAGCCGGTACACGGCGAAATCTTTCCGGTCCAGCGTGAACATCTCCGTCGCGCCCTCGCGCGCGGCCACATGCACCAGGGTGGCGTCGGCGAAGTCCATCGGCAGGTCGGCGTACTTGTGCATCAGCTTGCGGATGGCCGGCAGGTCTGCGGCCGAGATATCCAGTAATCGCAGCGCGCCGCGTTCGATCATTTCCAGCAGCGCTGCCTGAGCCGCCGGGGCGAGCTGCAGGAAATGCATGGCTTCGGTCACGGGCATCCAGGTGGTCAGCAGCGGCCCACGCAGGGTTTTCAATGCGTCGACGCAGGCTGAGTGATCCGGATCCTGCGCCTGCAGCAGCGCGATCAGCGGGCCGGCATCAATCAGTGTGCCGGGCATGCTGGCGTCGGCTTAAGGAGTCTCGGAATACCTGCTTGTGGTCTCGCGCGCGGGCGGTTTGTGGGCGTTTATCGATGCCGAGCAGGTCGGCCACCAGCGCATAGGGACCAGCGGGTTCCGCCCCGCCTGTGCCTGCCGCCAACTCATGCAGCGCATCCCGGATCACGTCCGATTTGCTACTGCCGCGCTCGCGCGCCAGCCGCCGCAGCAAAGCCTCGGTATCCGCATCCAGTCTTACGCTCGTGGGCATCATCCGCCTCCGTAATACGTTAGCGTAGTACAGAGCGAAATCAGGCACAAGGCGGCGGTTCACGGCAAGAGCATCGCGTACCACGAATGCCAAAGCGAGAGCGGAATCCCGGCATCTTGAGCAGATTGAATAAAGGTGCCTGAATAAAGGTGCCGGAATAGGAATAAAGGTGCCGGGTCTATTTAGCTACAAATACTCAAAAAATAGACCCGGCACCTTTTTCCCGGCCGGCTCATTGGGCGAGCCACCCGAAGGGTTATAAATGATTGCAGACACACATCATTAATATTCGACTGAAGGCCGAGGGCTCTTGGGAAACAAGTACAGCGACCATCCTGGATGGGGAAACTACGCGAACTATTGTTTGAGCAGGGACGACTACGGCAATAATGAGAGTCTCAAGGATCCGTCATTTCAGGAAGACTGGTGGGACAACACGCGCAGATGTTGGATGGCAATCGTAGACTCCGGATCGGAGCACTTGATCCCGGATATGGGCATCGATCCGGAGTTGATGGAAGCGATTAACAAGGAGCTGAACAAGGCGATCGCGGAAGGGCAGATCGACGATAGTGATCCCGGTTTTTACGATGAGGGCATACGATTTGAAGAGCTGCTGAGGGAAAGGGCGGGTGGGCGTCCTACCTGAGATTGAGCGTCGCTCGGGTCCGCGCGTCGATGCGTTGGGCAGACCGTCGGAAAATAGACCCGGCACCTTTTAGGCACGCGGTTTATTGCAGAGCCGGCATCACCTGCTCACCGATGAGCCGGATCGCGTCTGCCGGGTCGTCGTGAACCCGAAGCGCTATCTCTGTCAGTCCGGCATCCGCGAACTCTTTCAGCGTGTCGATCGCCGGCTCGATCTCGTCGAGCCCGCCGGCGAACGAGATATTCCTGATCATCTTCGTGACCAGTTCATCGGGCACGTTCTTGATCTCGTCCGTGCTTCCCATGAACGCGTTGAGAAAATCCTGCGTGTGGTCGACCATGAATTCGACCTCGTCGGGTTCGAGGAACGGTTCGAAGTACTGCCGGCCGAGCCAGCCGCGCAGCATCAGCTCGCGCCGCGCTTCGCGCATCGAGGCCTCGGCGTCTTCCTTTATGTGCCAGGCCCAGAAGTTACTAATGCGGAAATCTGTCGTCGAACGACCCACCGCCTTGAGATCTGCGTGCGTCGCCTCCACGAAGTCGCGCATCAGCGACGGTACGAAATCGCTCGTAATCAGGCCGTCGGCCAGCTCGGCCGATAACTGCCGGCTCTGCGGATGATTTGAGCCGAAATAGATCAACGGTGGCTCGTCGGTCGCGTAAGCTGGCTTGTAGGCATAGGTCGTGTAGTACTTGCCCTTGTAGTTCAGTGCCTTGTGCGGCGAGGATTGCTTGAGAATTTCCAGGCATTCGCGCGCGCGCCCGATCATGTGGGTGCGGTCCTTGCCGATCGACTGCAGCACCGCGCCGCCGCCACCGACCATGATCATTGCGCGGCCGTTACTGAGTTCGTTCAGCGAGAACAGCAGGTTCGCCATCTTCAACGGCTCGAGTTCACCTGCGCTGATCGCCATCGGGCCCATGAGTATCTTGGATGAGCGTTCGGCCAGCAGTGCCAGCGTGAAAAACGGGTCGCGCGACCAGCCATAATTGCTCGACCAAATGGCGCGTACCCCATAGCCCTCGGCCAACAGCCCGAGCTCGGCCGCCTCCCGCGGCGACGCGAATTCGTTCAGGATGATATCTATTTGCATGCTGCACCCGACTGGCACGCTTGTTCAGCTTGGCCGTACTGTGAATGATGAGCGTTGTTCTTCTGAGGAAATTATCGCCTAAACGGGGCGGCCATGCCGACAGTTCTCATCACCGGCGCCAACCGCTCACCCGCGGGCCCGTGTGGCCGATGGCCATGGTGTCCTGCAAGAAAAGGTGCCGGGTCTATTTTTCGCCCCAGAAAATAGACCAGGCACCTTTTTCTGTACCCTTGAGTGCCGTGCCCGAACAGGAGTTCCGCCGTGCCCCCTCATAACCGGATTTCCCGACGAGAATTGATGGCGCTGGGCGCCGGCGGCGGATTGCTGGCCGCGTCGCGGCGCGGTTTGTCGGCCTCGTCTCAAGCCCCGGTGCGCGAACCGGTTACCGAACTGGCCCTGGAGCCCGGCTGGCTGCTGCGCTGGCGCGACGGTGAGCCGCTGCTGGAGCGAGACATGCACGTGTTGATTCGCAACGAGCGAATCGAGGCGGTGCAACGTCGCGCATTTCCGCGTTCCATTCCCCGGCTGAAGATGAGCGATTGCCTGCTGATGCCGGGATTCATCAGTGGTCACACCCACGTGAGCAGCGGCACGCCGACCCGCGGGATCATCGAATCAGGCCGTTCCGATCTGCGGGCGCTCGAACTGGTCGAGGCCTTGCTGGACGACGATGAGCTGGACGCGCTGACCGAGTTCAACCTGGCGGAGCTGTTGCTGAGCGGTTGCACGACCCAGCTCGAGATGAGCTGCAGCCTGCGCCAGGCCGAGTCTTATGTGCGCGTTGCCAAACGCTGGGGCGCCAGGGGCTACCCGGGCGCGATGATTCCGGATATCTCGCGGCTGGTGCCGATAGTTTTTGCCGAGAACGATCGTGTACTGACGGACTCGGAGCCCGACACGCTGGCCGAGATCGAGCGCAACCTGGAATTCGGCCAGCGTCATGAAGCTGCCGCCGATGGGCGGATTCGTCCCATGATCGCGCCGCTTAGCTGCAACACCCAGACACCGGCCACCATGCAGGCGATTGCCGCAGCGGCCAGGCAACTGGGCACCGGTGTGCACACGCACCTGGTCTTCAGCCCGGATGAGAACGCCACGCTTAAGCGCCGCTGGAATCGAACCGCTGCCCAGTGGTGCGAGCAATACGGTTTCTTCGAAGGCCCGTTCTTCGGCGCGCATTTCACCTTCCCCGACTGGGAGATTGATGCCCCGATACTGCGCCGCCACGGCGCGATCTACGCCCACTGCCCGTCGGTCAGCGGCGCCGGCGGCCCGACCCAACCGTACCCGGAGGCGCTGGGTCATGGCCTCAAGGTCAACATCGGCATCGACACCCATTCCAACGACTACCTGGAAAATCTCAAGCTGGCGGTGCTCTTGGGCCAGGCGCGTTACCACCTGCTCAAAGACCGCTCCGATCTGCCGCTTACCGAACCCACCATCGCCGAGGCGGTGCGCGGCGCCACGCTGTATCCGGCTGAGGCCCTGGGGCGTGCCGACCTGGGTCGGATCGAGGCAGGCGCCCAGGCGGATCTCGTCGCCATCGACGTGAGCGGCTTTCTGGTCGGCGCCGGCGCGCTGCCCCCGGAGCCGCTGCACAACCTGCTTTATGCCAGCGGGCGCTCCGTTCGGCATGTGATTACCGGCGGCATAGTCCAGGTGCAGGACGGTGCGCTTACCGTCGCTGATGCCGGCGACGTCATGCAGCGCGGCGGTGAAGCGGTCCGCAAGATCTGGTCAGCGCTGGAGTCGGAGGGCTGGTTTGATGCGGCCTGACGGCGGGTTACTCGATGGGTTTGCTCGTGTCCAGCAGGTCGGTGGCGCCTTCCTGTTCGCGTTCCTCCGAGATAATCTTGTCGAGATGCTCGTCGGGGCGCGTGTCGAGGATGCCGTCATCGGCACGCACGGCGGCGGGCTTGGCGGTCTCAGCCGCCGCGGGCCTCGCGGCCGGCTGTGGTAATGCCGGGGCCCCGTCAAAGCGCAGCCGGTAGATCGGCTCCGGCAGGGTAAAGCCGCCCCCTTCCAGGGCCACCTTGGCCGCATCTATCGACAGGCTGCGGCCCTTGCCGAAGTCAGTGTGCTGCTGGTTCACCCAGGCGCTGAACCAGATGACGATGTTCGAGTCGCCCACCGACTGAATCATCGCCGTCGGCCCAGGTTCGGTCAGCACGAATTCGAGTTTTTCGATGGCGGCTATGCCGGTCGCCATCGCTGCCAGCGGGTCGTCGTTGGCGTCGACGCCCAGTTCGAAAGTGAAGCGGCGCTCCGGATTGCGCGTGTAATTGAGAATGACGGCCTTGAACACGTTGGAATTCGGGATGCGCAGGTGATTGCCGTCGAGGGTCATCAGCACGGTCGCGCGCGAGGTCAGCCGCACGACAACGCCCTCGTGCTCATTGATGATGACGTGATCACCGGCGCGGAACGGCTGGCGCAGGCTGAGCATGATGCTGGAGATGTAGTTCTCCAGCGTGTCGCGAACCGCGAAGCCGATGGCCAGGCCGACGACGCCGGCGCCGCCCAGCAGCGTGCCGATGAGTGCGGACGCCCCGAGGATATCCAGCGCGATGATCAGGCCGATGAAGAACGCCACGATGCGCACGGCCTGCGCCAGCAGGTCGGCCAGAAAAACATTGGGCGCCACTCGCCGCCACAGCGCATCCCACTTGGCCAGCCGATGGCCCAGCCAGGCCACGACGAAAAGCACCACCAGCGCCACGAGGTAGAGCGGCAGGGCGCGCTGAAAACGGCTGGCGCCCTGCCTGAGGTCGTCGACCACGGGCGCCAGGTTGGACTCGACGTCCAGGGTGCGATTGATATTGTCCTCAAGCGTGACCACGCCGTCGACGCGCGCGGCCAGTTCCACGGCCCGCTGCGCCTGGGCCTCGTTGGCCGTCTGGCCGCTCAGTTTTACGACGCCCTCGATGACGCTGACGCTGACGCCGCTCAGCGAGTCGATTTGCGCGAAGATATTCTCGATGCGCGATTGAATGGCGGCATCGCGCGGTTCGGCATCGCTCAGGTCAATGACCCGTTGCCCGGCTTCGGTGGGCGCCGTCTCCTGCGCAGCGCTGGCGGCGGCCAGCAGCAGGGTGGCGAGTAATACGGCGAGGCGGCATGCTGAGCGCATTGGAATCATGACCAGTCGGCGAGTCTGCCCGGGGGCCAAGAATAGCGCATGCTGCGAATGCGGTTCACGCACCAACAGCACGATTCAAAGAAAAGGGAAAAGGTGCCCGGTCTATGTTTCGGAGTATCCGACTGTCCTATGCACGACGGCGAGGTGCCAAGGGGCGAACCGCATATCCCTGACCCCAATCCCCAATTTCCCAAGAAAAAAAGCCGCCTCATCAAGAGGCGGCTTTTAGGTCAGCTAATTGTCGAGTCTGCTCAACGGCCGCCGTAGCGATAGTCGACCGTGAAGAAGATCTCCCGCGGCGGTAGCGACACGAAGCCACCGAGTCCGCGGCTGCCCGAAGTGATGATGAAATCGTCGGCGAGGTTCTTGCCGGCCAGCCGGAAAGACAGGCTATCGGCGACATCCACCGCGACAAACGCATTCCACTGCTCCCAGCCCGAGTTACGGAACTCGTTGGTCGCGGCTGTTACGTACTTGTCGATCTTGTAGAGATCTGCGCCGAACGACAGGTAGCCGAACAAGTCACCTGGCACCTCGAACCCGTAATCGAAGCCGATATTGATCGAGTAATCGGGCGTCTGAGGCGTACGCGGCGTGTCGACGCCGAAATCTTCAATCGAATTGGCCGGCGCACTTCCCTCAGCGAGGGCGGTGTACTTGCCGTCGAGCAGCGAGCCGGTCAGGAAGATATTGAGTCCGTCGATTGGCGTCGCGGTAATTTCAAACTCCAGACCCTGGATTTCGGCATCGCCGGAGTTCTGCACCGGGAACTCGAAGGAGCCGTCGGCGCTGCCAGCCGTCGAGTTCTGCTGGATGTCCTTGATGTCCGAGAAGAAGTAGGCCAGGTTCGTGCGCAAGCGGTTGTCAAACCATTCCGCCTTCAGGCCGCCTTCGTAAGTCCAGTTCGTCTCGGGCCCGTAGACTCCGACCGGGTCGGTACTGGCCAGCGCAATGGCGCTGAAGCCACCGGACTTGAAACCGCGGGCAGCCTGCGCGTAGAACAGCAGGTTGTCGCTGGCGGCGTAGTCGAGGCCGATCCGCGGTGTTACCTCGTCGAACTTCTGGTCGTTTAAGACGACACTGTCAGTGAATCCAGGGCCGCAAAAGAAGCCGCCAGGCAGACATTCGAAGTCGAATTGAAAGTCTTTGCTGTCTTCAGTCCAGCGAAGGCCCAGGGTACCGGACAGTTTGTCCGTAAACTGGAAGCTGGCCTCGCCGAACACTGCAATGGACTCGACCTCGGTCTGGATCAGGCTCTGTGACAGCGGCCCGTTAAAGTTCCAGCCGAATGCCTGCTGGGCGTCTTCCGTCAGGTAGAACACGCCAAACAGATAGTTCATGCGATCGTCAAACGCGGTGCCGAGCAGCTGCAGCTCCTGCGTGAACTGGTCGGACTCGATATCCGCCGCGCCGACGAAGCTGAAGGGATTGGCGGAGTTGCCGCTGAAGTCCGTGCTGAAGAAATCTTCCAGACCCACATAACCGGTAACGGACTTGAATGTCAGGTCATCGTTGATATCGAAAGTCAGCGTCAAACCGACGATGGTCTGTTGGGTCTCACCGGTCGGCTTATTGCGAATCGGATTCGGACCAAGCCGGGTGTTCCAGGGCGTGTTCGTGGTGAACTCGCCGTTCGGGAACACGAGATCATTGGTCGTGAAGGTCGATTCGTCATCCGGATCATTCGGCGTAGTCCCTTGGACCAGCTGAATGGAGTCGTTCTCGGCATCGGAGTACGAAACCGACAGCAGCGCATCGAAGACTTCGCTGCCCGTATAACGCAGCTTGCCACGCACCGCGTAACTCTCCAGCAGGCCGACGTCGCGGTCTTCGGCAATGTTGCGGTAGGTCCCGTCCTTGGTCCGCCACTGGCCGGAAAACGACCCGGCGAAGGAATCGCTCAGCGGGCCGCCCACGCTGCCCCGGATCATGCCCTGGTCGTAGTTACCGACACCGGCGCCGGCATCGAGCCAGAATTCGTCGCCCGGCGTCCGCGACACGAACTTGACGGCGCCGTAACCGGTGTTGCGACCGTACAGCGTGCCCTGCGGGCCGCGCAACACCTCGACACGCTCGATGTCCGACAGGGTCACATTGTTGCCGTTCAGTCGCCCGACGTAGATGTCGTCGACGTAAATGCCGACCGGTGATTCGGCAACCACCAGCGACGCGTCCTGCTGCAGGCCGCCGCGCATCGACAGCGACAGGTTGGTCGGCGAAACGATGTTATTGAACATGTTCAGACTGGGTACGTATCGCTGCAGATCCAGCGCATCGTTGACCTGGAAGTTAGCCAGGTCTTCGGTACTCAGAGCGGTTACAGCCAGCGGTACATCCTGAAGCGATGCCTCACGCCGCTCAGCTGTAACGACGATGTCCTCCAGCGCGAATGCAGCCACGGACGAAAAGGCCGAAATGATAGCTATGAGAAATCTGGTCATGCGTCACCCCCGGTAACATTGCAGATGTCTAAATACTGTATCAAGCGTACCACAACAGCACTTAGAGCCAGAAATTCCAATAATTCCATTAAAATCTGCTGTTTATCCTTTGAAATCCAAGCGCACAACAGCAATCGTTGCCAATTAGCATCGTCCTCGATCGTCGGCGTTGCGCGCGGACGCTGCCATGGGCGACTACTGCCCGTCGAAGAAATCTTCCATAGCGCTGTCGACGCCCTGGAAGCGGTGGCGGCGCAGCTCAGATCCCCAATTCATCCAGCAATTGATCGGCGCGGTGCAGTCCGTCCGGGCAAGCCTGGACAAACAAGCGCTTGGAATTCTCGACCATGTGTTCAGGACCGCCTTCGCCGGGCAGCTGAGGCGTTGCGTCGATAACGATTTTTGAGCTCTTCGGCGGTTCGCGAAGTGACGGGTCCAGCGGTATACCCTTTGTATCTTCGAGAATCTCAGTTGCGGGGTGCGGCTGCCATCGGGCACCGAGGACCTGCCAGACATCGTCGAGCCGATATGGGCTGATCTCCTTGTCGACCACGACCACGACCTTGGCCAGCATTTCACCGTCGATATACGTCCTGCCGGCGGCCAGCCCCTGGCCGACCTCTCTCTTGTCGATACAGACCACGTGTACCCCGGCAGCCTGCTGTGGCGCATGGATTGCCTTGAGGCCGGGGATCTTTTCGCGATACTTGCACAGCAGCTGTGCTTCGCGCGGCACGCCGATGGCATTGCGAATGACACCGGAATACGAGTTCAGGAATACCGGCTTCTCGCGGTGAGTTACCGCGGTAACGTCCATGTAGAAGTTTCCTGCCTTGGCGTCTCCCATGACGCCGTAGAATTCAGCGAATGGCCCTTCAGGCAGCATGCGATCGAGCGGAATATGGCCTTCAATGATCATTTCGGCATGCGCCGGCACCATCACGTCAACGCTGTCAGCGCGCACGACTTCCAGCGGCCGGCCCATCACGCCACCGACAACGCCGAGTTCCGTCTGTCCGGGCATGGCCAGTGCGGCCCCGGCGACCCCGTAGGTGATCGGGTCAGCGCCTAGCACGACGACCACCGGCGCGAACTTATCGCCGCGCTCTTTCATCTGCTGTAGAAAGCGCCAGCCCCGTTGGCCCGGTTCCGGGTTTACACTGATGCGGCGCGGGCCCTGCAGTTGGCAGCGATACACACTGATCTTGCCGCCGAGTTCCGGGTCCTCGAGAATCAGGCTGCCGGAATTGATGTAGCGACCCGCATCAGCCGGGTTGGTTTTCAGGAACGGGAAAGCGGTGAGGTCAACTTCATCGCCGCGAAGAACGACTTCTTTGACCGGTGCATCGTTGCTTGCGATCTCGACGGGCGGTATGTGCGGAAACCCGTCGGCGCCACGCAGCGATGCTACTTTGTCGAGCGTCGCAGAAAATGCCTCATCAGGGCTGCGATAGCCGTTCAGGCCGAAGCACATCGCCTCGCCCAGCCAGTTGCCGAACGCGCCGCCGACTACCGGCCCGTCCAGCCAGCGACCATTCACACGCACGCGCTCGAATTGGA
This sequence comes from uncultured Gammaproteobacteria bacterium, assembly GCA_963850255.1. Taxonomy (GTDB): domain Bacteria; phylum Pseudomonadota; class Gammaproteobacteria; order Steroidobacterales; genus J054. The sequence continues at coordinate 11,453 of CAWKLL010000010.1, read as the reverse complement.
ATGCGGGTGCCCGGTTGTAACCGCAGCGTTCGATCAAGCGGTAGGCAAACGCGGTGCTCTCATACTGGTCCTGATCGAATTCCGGGATTTTCAGCAGCAGGCCCGCGTCATCAAGCGCCGCAAGGTATTCGCGCAGACTCCTGAAAGGTGCGACTGCGCTGGGCGGAGATGTATTCGACATAGCGAGCGGAACGTTGGATGCAAACGTCCACATGCTAGCATGACCGCGTGGTTAAGCAGGCTAACGACGGCGCCGTCGGTTTACGGGAACCGCCGCAGACTTTCGGTGGAACGCTTCGCTATCTTGGCCCGGGCCTGATCATCAGCGCATCGCTTGTGGGCTCCGGCGAGCTCATCGCGACAACCAAACTCGGGGCCGAAACCGGCTTCACTCTGCTGTGGCTGATACTCCTCGGCTGCCTGCTCAAGGTATTCGTGCAGATCGAACTCGCACGTTACGCCGTCAGCAGCGGTGAAACGACGCTAACAGCTTTCAACCGGCTGCCGGGACCGCGTTTACGCGCGAACTGGGTACTCTGGCTATACCTCGCCGCCACCGCTATGACTTACGCCGCGCTGGGCGGCGTGATCGGAGGCATCGTGCAGGCCTTTGCGCTGGCTTTCCCGGTGAACCGGACGGTTGTGGCGCTGCTTATTGTTGCCTTCACCATCGGCGTGCTGGTAATCGGGCGCTATAAGGCGATCGAGAATCTGGCGACGTTTTTTGTGCTGAGCTTCACGTTCGTCACTTTTTTCACGGTTATTGCAATTCAGGCGACGGACTACGGATTCTCGGCAACGGATATCGCTTCAGGGCTGCGCTTCAGTTTCCCGGCCGATGTGTCACCGGTCGCGACCGCGCTTGGTGCCTTCGGACTTATCGGCATCACCGGCGCGGAACTGGTCAGCTATCCGTACTGGTGCGTGGAAAAGGGCTATGCACGCTTCACCGGTCCGCCAGCCGACGATGCTGACTGGCTGCGCCGTGCGACCGGCTGGATCCGGGTCATGCGTACCGATGCTTTCGTCGCACTCCTTATTTATACAACCGCAACCACCGCCTTCTATCTGCTTGGCGCTGCCGTACTCAATCGCCAGGGTCTGAATCCAGACGGCCTGGAATTGATCAGCACGCTGGCTGAAGCCTACGCACCGGTATTCGGCGAGTTTGCGCGCTGGGTGCTGGTGATCGGTGCGATCGCGGTGCTGTATTCCACTTACATGATAGCGATCGGCGCGAGCGCGCGCGTGCTGACCGACTTTGCCGGCGTCATGCGCTGGGTCGACCGCGAGCGGCCGGAGAGCGTGCAGCGTTCCGTGTCTATCCTGTCGACCTTTCTGCCGATTTTTACGCTGGTCGTATTTTTGAGCGGCATAAACCCGGTGCGGTTAATCATCACCGGCGGCATTGCCCAGGCGCTGTTCCTGCCAGTGGCCAGTGTCGGGGTACTGTTCCTGCGCTACCGCCACACCGATCCGCGCCTGGCGCCCGGCCGCGCCTGGGATATCGCACTTATCCTGTCGAGTGCCAGCCTGATGCTGGTCGGGCTGCTGGGCCTCTGGCGACTGATCGCCTGACCGGGCAGCCTTGGTCAACTCAGAGAAGAGACTGAGGCGTTGCGCAAAGAAAATCCTTTAGTCCCCAACTCTGGTGGGGTTTGTCGCAGGCGTTAGCAGTATTTATGAAAGAAGAAACGATAAAGCGCACCATGACCTACATCATGTTTGCAGGGCTAACGCTGGTAATAACAGCGATCTATTTGGCGGTGTTTGCAGAAATTCATAATTCCATGGGTATGAAAGGTATTCGGATTATTGCAGCCGTGGCAGGCGGCGGACTCATATTGCTATTGCCTTCAAAAATATTTCTAACCTTGTTATTGATGATGAATGAGAAAAAGTAATCGTATCAATGCCGGCTTTTGGCAGGCTGGTTAGTGCGATTAGCTGCTTCATCATCGGAGTATCCGACTGGCCTATGCATAACGGCCAGGTGCCAGGAGAGGCTGCTTAGAAAATAGACCCGGCACCTTTTTCGTCAGGCACCTTGTTCCACTACACTTATTTTTCGGGCGACCCGTCCAGAGATTGCGTCATCGGGAGGGGGCGTAGTTACTTCAAATCAAATCTGCTTCTTTCGTTTCACCCAGCCCAGCAGGCCAAGCGCCGAGCCGAACAACCAGGCGGCGGCGGGGATGGGAACGACTGTTGTCTCAAACGTCATCGTGTAGTCAATCGGCCCGCTGTTGTTGGTAGCAAAAGTGCCATTGCCGATGAGGACACTGTAGATCCCTTCTCCTCGCGAGAAAGCAGGGGCGACTACAACCTGGGTTGTGTTTAGTCCATCAGACCCAACGGTCACATCGAAAATGGTCGGCGTTGTGTCAGATTCCTCTAGTGTCCATTGGGGCGCAGGGGCAGCGAACATCGGGTTGAACGGGCTCAGGTTAGTCCCAAAAGCGATACTTGCCCCCGTTAAAGTCTGAAGAGGCGCGATGCCAATCAGAAATACGTCTGACGAATCATCTGGCGTAAACACTGATCCTTCGAATGTGTTGCTGCCCGCAACCAGATTGAACAACCCGACATCAAGCAGGCCGCCGATGGTGTCGTAGTCACCCGCTGGCAAACCGTCCTCTGCCGGGACAACGGCCTCGTCATAAGAACCTGTGAACGGGACGATTATGGCCTCAGCGTTTATTGCCGACGTCGCAAAGCCTGCGATAAGCGTGAGAACAGCCTGAGAAACTCGTGCGTGCATGTTGGCCTCCTTTGCGATGCACAGCACCGCCTGCCACATTACGATGGTTTTTAGAGGGCCCGTCCAGAAGATTGCGTCATCGGGATGGGGCGTAGAAGGTTTGATACACCGTACTGATCCGGTTTCGCGAACAATTTAGCGCTTCACAACACTGCGAGTCAGGAATGACAATGACTTGCGATCAATATCTGCAAGCCAATCTCACACCAGATTGATGTAGCTGCGCGGTGCTACGTCGAAAGGTAAAAAGGCGCCGGGTCTATTTTTGCGCTAAATAGTACCCGGCACCTGTTTCGGGGTACCGTTTCGCCGCTGTGAGAATGCGATTGCGACGAATACCGCACCATCAAGCCCAACACCCCGCTGGCCTGCTGCGAGCATCGCGACTGGGCCGTCACACCGAATCTGCCGCCGCAGGACGCAGCCTGAGGTGAAGCGTGGCCGATGGCTGCAATCGGCCAGAAGCGGACAATCATGGCCTGAATTCCAGCGACATGATCCATATATCTACGAAATTAAACTATTCAGGCGAAGGCTCCCAGAATTTCCACCATGGCTTCTTACCTGACCGATTCTCTGGCTTTTCGCCATCCCGATATTCTTCCTTGATCTGCTTTCGCTCGTCCCTGCGCGCCCTCATTTCAGCTGAAGTTTCGTTACCCTTAGATTGAGCATTCGGCCCCGACTTTGAGCCTGAATCAGAATCAGCTGAAGTATCGTCGTCAGAATCTGTATCCGTATCTTCGCCTGTGTCTGGCTTGGAGTCTGATTTCGCGACCGAGTCTCCTGCTGTGTCACGCTGCTTCGTATCATTGTTACGTTCCTGGTTCGGTTTCCCTTTTTCGCTGCGCGTTTCCCCTTTGTGTGCACCTGCATATTGACGCCGAGTCGTTTGTGTCTTTGGTTCTTCCCAAAATATTTCAAATTGATATTGACTGATCTCTGCAGCGCCCACTTCAATAGTCTTGGACGTTGCTAAAACCACACCAGAAAATAGCAACAAGATAAGTGAAACGCTCATCGTACCTATCATGTTTTTCATGATGTCATCCTTATTGCTGGAATAAATGGGTTAACAGACTACTCACTATAACCGAGAGATTTCATTGTTCTGCAAGAAATGGGCGCCAAAAACCGGTCGGTGACCTCTTGGGGTAGATAAGGAGTCATTCAACCAGGATCCGCGTGAATGAAAGCTTTCGAGGGTAAAGGAGACATTCAGACAGGAGATTAGGCGTTAATCGAGCGTCTGCTATCGGCTGCAGCCAGAAGCGGCCATTTCTACCTTGGCCAACGAACGTCCGCTTTGCGCATCCAGGCCAGGAACGGGAACACGCAGAAGCCGCGGGTCTGGTACCATCAGCGACGTGACGCGCGGGTCGTCGAAGTCGCGCCACATGACCGGCTGCGGGCGCTGGCCGTCCGCCAGCGCATAGACGAGGAACTGGTGCGTTTGCAGGGCCGTATCCTCGTCGCGCAGGTCGCGCTCGTTCGGGAAAGCGATGTAGCCAGCGTCGAGAGGCCCCGGCATGCGCTGCGAGTCGCCCTGCCTGTCTCCCGGGGCGCCGGCGCATCCTGCGTAGCGGCGACGGGGGTGAACAATGAGTGTAATGTCGTTGTCCTAGTTTCATTTTCGTCGAAACCCGGCTCGGGTCCGGCCAATTATCCGTCCGCGAGCAACAACCCGTGAAATCACTGACCACATTCCTTACAGCGGTCTCGATCGCGGTGACCCTCGCGTCATGTGCGCTGTCGCCGGCTCGCGCGCCTGCAGAGCTGACGCGCGACTGCCCTGACTGTCCTGAACTCGTCGCGATTCCCACCGGCGAGTTTGTGATGGGCGCCGAGCTCGCGGAATCGAAGCGGCTTGGACTGCCCGACTACTGGGCCGTGCGCGAGCAGCCGCGGCACCGTGTCGTCGTTGCGCGTGCATTCGCAATCGGCAAGTACGAGGTCACGCGTGGCCAGTTCGCGGCCTTCGCGCGCGAGACCGGCTACTCGCCTGAGCCCGGCTGCTGGCATTTCATCGGCAGCGAGTGGCTGTTAGACAAGGAGCGCAGCTGGCGCGATCCGAAGATCGACCACGGCGACGACTACCCGGTCACCTGCATCAACTGGCACGACGCGAGCGCGTACCTTCTGTGGCTGAGCCGCAAGACGGGCCAGCGCTACCGGCTCGCGAGCGAAGCCGAATATGAGTACGTCGCGCGTGCCGGCACGACCACAGCGTACTGGTTCGGCGACACCGCCGACGAGATCTGCCGCTACGTGAACCTCGGCGACCTGACGACGCGGGAAAAGTTCGGCTGGGACAAGATCGAGCTTAAGTGGGAGGTCATGGACACAAACCATTGGACCGGCACGCCCTGTCGCGACGGCTACGCGACCATGGCACCGGTGCGCGAGACCATCGCCAACCCGTTCGGCGTGCACGGCATACTCGGCAATGCCAACGAGTGGGTAGCCGATTGCTGGAACGACAACTACGAAGCAGCGCCCGCGATCCAGGATGCGCGCCTGACGGGCGCCGACTGCGGGCTGCGCGTGATGCGCGGTCAGGGCTGGTCAGCGGTCGCCGCGGGCACGCGGCCGCGTTCCGGCAGAAGATGATGGCGACCGACCGGCGCTTCACGTTCGGTGTCCGGGTCGTGCGCGACTCACCGGCACCGTAACCGCGTCCTCGCCCGCTTCGGCGGGTCGCACCGGCTGCGGGCGAAGATGGAGCGGGTGATGGGAATCAAACCCACGTTAGTAGCTTGGGAAGCAGAGGACGTGCCTCGCTATGCAAAAGCGGACCTTCGAACGGATCGCGCTGAGTGCCGCTTTGGGTCATTTGGTGGAATCCCTGCCCAGAAGCTTCCTGAATAGCTGCAATCCGCCACAAGCAGTCACACAGACAGCAGCCTAATCTCACGTCTCCTTGAGAAAATCGACCTCCGCTTGATCCAAAGCGAGGCGGGCCAAGAGGTAAAAGGTGCCGGGTCTATTTTTCGCTAAATAGACCCGGCACCTTTTTCCACCCCTTTTTCCACCCGTGCGTAATCGGGGAATCGCCGTATGGGCTGCGGCCTTCTTTTGGCCAAAAAGGGGTATTGCGCGGTATTCGGTTCGCCCCGGTTAGAATCTCAGCCGCTCAATTTCCTTTTCTTTCAGGGCATCGTCCATCGTCCAGAAGAAAGCCTCCCCGGACTGTACCCGGAACAGTTCTAATACCGGTTCCGCCTCTTGTAGAAACGGCCAATCCTGCAACAGTTGCTTCTTGAGATCGGGGTCATCTAGGAACTCCACCTCACCGCTGAGTCGCATCGTCTTCGCCTTCTCGAGATCGGACTCGTTGTTGAAGAAACATATCTCAACTTTCGGATTGGTCTTCAATTGTTCGTACACGTCTTTGGGATTGAAGGTTTCGAAGTAGAACCCGTTTTCGTTGGCCCGCCACAGCAAAAACGTACGTACTCTTGGCTGATCTCCGTCCACGGTAGCCAGCGAGCACACGGGGTGCTCGGTCGCGAAATCGATACATTCCTGCAATTTCATCACTTGTCTCCTTAGCATTGGGCAGGTTTGACTTTACCGTGACAAACGCTTTCAGTCAGACGCGACCGCGTCAATTCTGGGATGTACCTAGCTCGACTACTCGGAACACAGTCTGTCGCAATGTCCGCAATGGGTCAGTAGCGGTCATTTGGTGGAGTCCCTGCCCAGGAGCTTCCTGAATGGCTGCTCGAGTCGGCCAGAAGCAGACAACCAGCTGAGTACCGAATTGGGCTATTTGGACTGCGACAACATCCAGCGATATACATCTTCTCCCGCATAGACCCGCGTCCAGACATCGTGGCCCATGTCTTCTTCGACCGTGAAACGGACATCGGCTGAACTGAGCGCGTCAAGCTTGTTCATGCCTTCATAGAACAGCGACACGGGGACCACCTGATCTCTGCCGCCAGCGAAGCACCATACCGGGATATCCGCAGCGGCTATTGAGTCGATCCAATCAGGGTGAGCGAACGCTACGATCGGATTGGCTGCGGCAAAACGCTTTGGATACTTGCTCGCCATCCACCAGGCACCGAATCCACCGTCACTGAGTCCAGTGACGTAGACGCGCCCCGAATCACCCCGGTACTTTTCAATGATCGTGTCGACCATCCCAACGAGTTCACCGGCGTGCGTATTCCAGTCGTCTGGGTAACCCTCTATCGGGATCAAGTCGGGAGATTCGCTTTGCGACCCGTTCATTGGCCGGGTCGACGGAAACTTCTCGGGCCGTGGCGGCACGCCTTCGGCGAGTCTTTTCGGAATGTCTTCAACTCGACGACTCTTGATATACGACACGTCGTCCCTGCCATACATCGGCAGCTGTGGCCCAATGATCACGAACGGCAGGTCACGTTTCTGAACCCAGGCCTCGTACAACGGGCCCTGGACGAGTACGAAATCCAGTTCATCCTTGCCATTACCTCGCTCTCCATCTCCGTGAAGATAGAGCAGCACAGGCCATTCGTCGCGGGTGGAAAAATTGCTTGGCAAATACACGAAGTAGTCGCGTTCCTCGCCGACTACTTCGCTGAAGTACGACTCACGGAGAAGCCGGGGCTCGGCCTGCGCCATCGCGGCACACGATGACAATAAGAGAATCGCGAGTAGCTTCAAGTATTTCATGTTGGACCAACTTTTCTTGTGGGGAATTGGTAATTCATGACTGCCGGCCTCAACGACCACGCAATGCGTAAGTCGCGCTGTCCGCTTTGGGTCACAAGCAGCCATCACTGGTCGCGGCCCTCATGCAAGCATTGTCACTGGGCCGAGACCCCGAACCCGGCCCTGGTAAAAAGGTGCCGGGTCTATTTCCCCCTTGGGTAAGACATCGGTTCCCCATTCACAGCCCGCCCAGCAGCTCCCGCAGAATCAGAAAGAACACAATCGATAAACCGGCACCGGCCGGAATAGTCACCACCCAGGAGGTGACGATCCGGCCGACAACGCCAATGTTGACGGCATGCACGCCTTTCGCCAGGCCAACCCCAAGCACTGCGCCGATCAGGGTGTGGGTGGTGGATATGGGGATGCCGGTACCCGAGGCCACCACGATGGTGAAGGCGGCGGCGATCTCGGCAGAAAAGCCGCGCACCGGGGTGAGTTGTGTGATCTGGCTGCCCACGGTCTTGATCACGCGCACGCCGTAGGTGCCCAGGCCCACCACGATGCCGAGCCCGCCAATGACCAGCACCCAGATCGGCAGCCCGGCCTCCTGGCCGACGGAGCCTTCTGTGGCAATGCTCACCACGGCCGCTACCGGGCCGATGGCATTGGCCACGTCATTCGAGCCATGGGCAAACGCCATGCTGCAGGCGGTGACGACCATCAGCACCGCAAACACGCCCTCTACTTTGGCATAGTTCATGCGACGGCTCAGCTTCTTGGCAACTTTCAACCGGTTGATCACCAGCTTGCTCAGCGTCGCGACCATTGCGCCGAAAGTCACCGCGACGAGATAGGCCTGCCAGGTCGTCAGTTCCAGCCCAACATGTTTCAGCCCTTTGAGGATGGTGACCAGCGCGATGAGCGTGACCGCCGCAAACACATACCAGGGCGCGTATTTGCGGGCGCGCTTGAACGGGTTTTTATGCACCAGGATGAGCTTCTTGATCGAGGTGAAAATCGCATAGGCAATCAGCCCGGCCGTTAGCGGTGAGATCACCCAGCTCATCACAATGGTGCCCACTTTCCCCCATTGCACGGCATCGAAGCCCACACTGATGACGGCAAACCCGACGATAGCGCCAACAATAGAATGCGTGGTGGATACCGGCCAGCCATTGCGTGAAGCCACCGCCAGCCAGGTGCCGGCGGCCAGCAATGAGGCCAGCATGCCAAAGATGAGTATTTCGGGTTGCGCGCTGAACTCAGCCGTGTCGACCATCCCCTTACGGATGGTTTTGGTCACTTCGCCGCCTGCCAGCACCGCGCCCGCAAACTCGAATACGCCCGCCACCAGCAAAGCCTGCTTGACGGTCAGTGCGCCTGAGCCAATGGAGGTGGCCATGGCATTGGCGACGTCATTGGCGCCGATGCCCCAGGCCATAAAGAGGCCGAAGACCAGTGCCAGGCCAATATATACGTAGGTAGCGTCCAGCTGATCTCTCCCTGCAGTGGCTGTGATTGTATCGACTCCCTGCCACGAGGGGGATCAAAAAACAGGGTCAGAGTAAAAACTGGTTAAGGGTTGCGCCGACTGGCTGCATGCGGGGCAGTCGGGTTGGTTGAAATGTCGGGCTTGGGCGGATGTGGGAGCCCGAAAAAGGTGCCGGGTCTATTTTTTGCTATATAGACCCGGCAGCTTTTTCCGCTCCGCGAATCTATCCCTCCCTCTCCGCCATTTAACACATCGACTTACGACAAACCGGCTGCGGCCGGTTTTTCTTTTAAAAACCTTTGGGCGCCTCGACGCTGCCGATGACGCGCAACCGGCCGCCATATTGCCGGCCGGTGACCGATACCTGGCCGCGCTAGCCGGCGGGGGTCGTTTTGGCACAACCCGAGCTTCGGTCGGGGCGCGCTGGCATCAAGGTCGTTTCGCCGCGTATTCGGCCAGCAGCGAGCCATAGCTAACGAGGTCTGCGACCATAAATCTTTTGCCGTCACGCAGCTGCTCGAGTCGAACCGGCAGGTAGTCAAGTTCGGGCGCGCACCAGAGGAAGGTCTGTTCGCCATCGACTGAATGGCGATGGCGCACCTGCATCGCTTCGAACCGGCCGAACGGCACGGTGACAAGCTTATGGTCACCGTAGCCAACCTCGATGGTGACAATTTCATCCCGATCGAGGACCGTATAGGCGGAGAAGCGGTTGCCCTGCGCCAGGTCCGTCATCAGGCGGATCGGGAACAGAGACCGGTCCATGACTTGTCTGGTAATCGGCAGTTCTAGCGGCTGGTCCTTGTAGATTCCCCGCACGATGCCCGCGTCCCAGACGAATTCATAGTCGCCGTTGCGAGGCCGGCTGCCAAACTCGTTGACCAGGGAATAGCGGAGTGTCTGCGGGCGGCTGCCGGGGGCGTCGAAGTGGCTCACCTCTTTCAGTCCGCCGCGCACCAGCGCGCGCCAGATACCGCTGGCGCGCAGGCTGGTCGAGAAGCGGTAATCGTCACCCGCGTCGCGGCGCAGTTCCAGGATCGCCCTGCCGCGCGCAATCAGTACCTTAACCTTGTATTCGGCGTGGAAGGGTTCCGGTAGCGCCCCTTCAGAACTAGCAGTGGCCAGCGTCGCCTGGAGTGACAGGACAAGCAGCAATGCCGCAGCCGGCGCTTGGCAATACCGCAACAGGTTTTGTCTCAATAACATAACGGCATAGTAGTCGGGTCATTGGCGCCGATGCCCCGGGCCATAAAGAGGCCGAAGACCAGTGCCAGGCCAATATATACGTAGGTAGCGTCCAGCTGATCTCTCCCTGCAGTGGCGGTGATTGTATCGACTCCCTGCCACGAGGGGGGTCAATAAACAGGGTCAGAGGTAAAAAGGTGCCGGGTCTATTTTTCGCTAAATAGACCCGGCACCTTTTTCTTCCGGGGTTTGCGCGTTCATTCCAATCGGGCTAGTACGTATAGGATAGGAAACTCGAGCGGCGCAAACTTTATCAATTGGATACCGAAGGATATATACGATGGTCGATGCCACCTCAGAGTCGAGAGAATCGTTTCGTCATTCGGAAGCAGTGCAAGATCAGTTCAAGCGCATGCTGGACCATGCAGTTTTTGCCCCTTCTGGCCATAACACACAACCCTGGCTTTTTCGGCTGGGCGCAGACCATCTTGACCTCATCGCCGATCGCACGCGTGGCCTTGCCGTTGTTGACCCTTTCGATCGAGAGCTGACCATCTCCTGTGGCGCCGCTCTTGATCATTTGGTCACGGCCGGACGGCACTACGGCAAAAACGTCACGATCGAGCTTAGCCCTGATTCAAATGATGCTGATCTGCTGGCTCGTTGCCGAATTGCCGACGCAGTGACACCAAATGCTAGTGACAATGCACTCTTCGAATCTATACCTCATCGCCGCACTACTCGTAGCAAATTTGAAAACAGGGAATTACCGGAAGATGTTAGTGAACGGTGTATTGAGCTTGCTGAACAATTGGGTGTTGAACTCACGCTCATCACGGATTCTGCAAAACGCAGTGAAATCGCAGAACTTGTAGCTGAAGGTGATCGTATTCAATTCGCAGACCCTCGCTTTCGCAGAGAATTAGCTTCATGGGTTCATTCTCGCCGCGGATCTGGCCACGATGGCATGTCGGGCGCTGGATTCGGTATGCCAGATATCTTGTCGCCCATCGGTGCGCTGGTGATTCGAACATTTGATCTTGGAAATGGCATTGCCGCGGGCGACAAAGAGAAGATCGCTGAAGGGTCACCGACGCTGGCTGTTTTTTCCAGCCCTTCCGATAATGTTGGCTCATTGGTTGGCAACCGGGCAGGCACTCTCAAAGGTGCTTTTGACGCTTACCGACGCGGGAGCTACGGCCTCCTATTTAAATCCTCCTGTGGAACTCGAAGAATTGAGACCACGTCTGAAAGAGTTGGTGCCGTGCGAAGGTACGCCGCAACTGTTGATGCGCTTTGGGTATGGGCCGCCTGCCGAGCCGACCGTTCGGCGTGAGGTTGATGATGTGCTAATTTCCTAAGAGGTCCGCT
>CAWKLL010000009.1:0-4979 GCA_963850255.1 uncultured Gammaproteobacteria bacterium | reverse complement strand
AGCCTCCATCGAGCCGGTATTGTTTCCGCTGTCACGAACCATGCGTTTTCGCGAAACAAACCTGGAAACACTGTCGCTGGTTAATGGTCCGAACGATGTAGATGGTGTGATCGTCGATCGCAAGGGCCGGGTGGTGTCGCTGTGGTCCAGCTTTGCCTACCAGGGCGGCGGTGAATTGAACCAGGAGAACAAGGGTGTCCCTGCCGCCGTAGTTGCCGAACTGGTGGATCTGGTGCGCAGCGGTGAGCCGCTGCGATCTGTGGAAGTTGAATGGCGGCAGATGCCCTTGTCTGCAGCGCGTAAATTTGGTCTTGATGCTGAAGCGATTCGTGCCCTCGCCGATCATGATCCGGAGCGGCGCCAGGCGCTGGCCGTGGTACGCACGGTGGCTGGAACACCTGCCGCAGCTGCCCTGAAGCCGGGCGATATTCTGCTGGCCATTGACGATCAGCCGGTAACCCGCTTCCGTGAAGTCGAGACATCCGTGCAGAAAACAGCTGTGCGTATGCGCCTGTTGCGCGACGGTGAAGTGCTGGAGATCGATCTGCCCACCGTGATCCTGGATGGTCAGGGTGTGCGCCGTGCGTTGATGTGGGCCGGTGCGCTGTTACAGGCGCCGTATCGTGATATGGCGGCCCAGCGCGGCGTCGAACCCTATGGCGTTTATGTGTCTTACTTTGCCTATGGCTCACCGGCGTCGCGTTTTGGATTGTTCGCCGGTCGCCGGATTGTCGAAGTTGACGGCGAACCCACGCCGGATATGGATCGTTTCCTTGAGCAGGTAGGCAACCGGGCAGATCGCGATTCTTTGCGTTTGACTACGGTGTTGTGGAACAACACTGTCGAGGTACTGACGCTGAAACTGGACAAAACCTATTGGCCGGCCTATGAAATCGTCTATGCCGATGGTCGCTGGCAGCGGCTGCCGGTGGGCTAGCCGGCTGGCGGCCGCCAGCCTTGGCTGCGGCCTGCTGGTCGCCGCACCCGTGTGTGCGGAAGTCTATCGCTACCAGGATGAGAGCGGTCAGTGGGTCTTCTCCGACCGGCAACCGCAATCGGATCAGGACTATGAGATAGCTGAAACGCAGACGGGTGCTGCGCCGAAAGAACCCGTGCGTATCTGGCGGCAAGCCAGCGGCGAAGGGGCAAGCATTCTGGCCCGCAACGATGCTGCCTATCCCGTTGAAGTGGCTGCCTGGCTGGTGTCTGCCAAAAATCTGCGTGCCATGGGTGTTGATGATGGTGCCCGTGCTGTTCTGGCTGCCGGTGAGCAACGGGAAGTCCTGCGACTGGCGCCGCTGGCAGCTGAGCGCGAGTGGAGCTTTGAATACGCTTCCGGTTTTGTGCCAGGTGATCCCCAGGCGCGTCATGATGACAGCTACATTTATCGGCCGCCTTTCGCACCAGCCCTCAGTTATCGTATTACCCAGGCTTATCCGCAGGCAATCACCCACGTCACGCCGGATAGCGAGCACGCCATAGACATCGATATGCCTGCCGGTGCCGGTGTATTTGCCGCTCGCGACGGACTGGTCGTCGAGGTGGCCTACAGCAATTTTCGCGGCGGTCTGGATATGCAGCGTTTCGGTCAGCAGGCTAACCTGGTGCGTATTCTGCACGATGACGGCAGTTTCGCCGTCTACGCGCATCTCAGCTGGGATTCCATTCGCGTCCGACCCGGCGAGCAAGTGGCTCGCGGACAGCCGATTGCGGCGGCTGGCAGTACCGGCTTCAGTTCCGGTCCGCACCTGCATTTCGTAGTGCTACGTAATGCCGGGCTGAAACCCGTTTCAGTACCCGTGCGCTTTGCCGATGGCGCCGGTGGCTCGCAGGTTCCGCGCGAGCGGTGCGCAGCTGCGCAACCCTTAGCAGTCAGTCCGAACTCAGCGCTGCAAAGGCAGCCGACCAGTCGTCAACGGCTTCGCCGTCGACGCGAAACACTTCCAGTGTTTTGCCTGCCGCAGTATCCGGATTGCGCAGCGCCTCCAGACAGACCGTGGCTACATCGGCACGCGGGATCACTTTTTGACCACGCGGATCTCCCTGCACCATCGTGATGCGGCCCTGTACCGGCAGCCTCATTGACCAGGCCTGCCGGCCGAATAACAGTGTAGGGCACACCGCTGTCGCGCACGGCTTGCTCGCCCTTGCCTTTCCAGATCAGTACATTGCCAAACAGCTTGTTGAGCGGATTATCCTCGTGGGTTACGCCCATGGAACTGAGTAGCACGAAGTGCTTCAGTTGCGCCGCAGCGGCCGCATCGGCCAGGTTTTTCACGCCTTGATAGTCGATCATTTCCGGCCGGTCCGGCCCCTTGGCGCCACGCGCGCCGATGGCGGATACCAGGGCATCGGCGTTTTGCATGGCCTTGGCAATACTGGCCGGATCTTTTACGTCGCCGACATACAGCTCGACGTCATCGCCCAGAGTTTTACGCGCGCGCTCGGCATCGCGCACAAAGGCACTGACCTGGAAACCTTCCGCGCGCAGATCAGCAACCAGCAGTCGGCCGGTCTGTCCGGTAGCGCCGACCACCAGTACCCGATCGACCCCAGGCTTTGGAGCGGTGCTGGCGCAAGCCGCCAGTATGGCCAGGAAGCAGGCAAGCGAACCTGTGCGGATCAAACTCATAGGGAATTCCTCAATATCCGCGCCCGGCATGAGCGCGAGTAGGCAAGCATAAAACAAGCGCGCCAGTGCCCGGCAAGTTCTGTCATCGCTTTGCCCGCCAGACGCCCAGGGCCACTGCCAGCCAGCCGAGCATGAAGGCGGTGCCGCCCGTCGGTACTATTTCGCCGATGCTTTCCGGTGCGCCCAGGCACTCGGCATAGATCAGCCCTGAGAAAATCACGATGCCGGCTATCATCAGTGCGCCGGCAACGCGCAACGGCCAGCTCGGACCAAGCTGCAGGCTGAGCAAGCCCACCAGGATGAGGCCCAGAGAGTGGTAGTACTGCATTTCCACCGCCCACGCCCAGGAAGCTTGCTTGGCCTCGCTCAGCACTTCAGACAGGCCGTGGAAGCCGTAGGCGCTAAGCAATGCGGCCAGGGTCAGTGAGACTGCGCCAAGGATCATGTAGAAGCGATCTATTGCAGACATGGTAAATACTCCGATTACTGGCGATTGACGCGCCCAGCGGCGCCGCTTTGCTATTCTAGCCAGTCAGCACGGGAGGACGCAGTAGTTGGAATATCGTCAATTGGGTAACACGGGCGTAGACGTTGCCGCATTGGGTCTGGGTTGTATGGGCCTGGTCGGTTGGTATGGCGAACGCGATGACGGTGAAGCTCGCGCGACGGTGCTGCGCGCCCTGGACCTGGGCGTGACGCATCTCGATACGGCTGCGATTTACCAGGACGGCGAAAATGAACGTTTTGTCGGCAGCTGTATTGCCGGCCGTCGCGATGAAGTGTTTCTGGCCACCAAGTGTGGGTTAAGCCGCAACGAGTCAGGCCAGATGGCTGCGGACAACCGCCCGGAAACCATTCGCAAGTCCTGCGACGCTAGCCTGGAGAGACTGGGCGTGGAGCGTATCGACCTGTTCTACCTGCATCGCATGGATCGGAATGTGCCGCTTGAGGATTCCCTGGGCGCCATGGCAGATCTTGTCGCAGCCGGCAAAATTCGTTTCGTCGGGGTCTCGGAAGTCGGACCCGAAACCTTGCGCCAAGCCTACGAAATTTATCCGATCTCTGCGCTGCAGAGTGAGCTGTCTATCTGGACCCGCGACAGCGCAGCGCCCACGCTCGACGTATGCCGCCAGCTGGGTATTAGTTTTGTGGCTTACAGCCCGCTCGGGCGTGGTTTTCTGACCGGCGCTATCAAGGATGCGACGGAGCTGGTCGCCAATGATACGCGACGGATGTTTCCGCGCTTCAGTGCAGAGAATATCGAGGCCAATCAGGCTGTCATTGCCTGCATGGCCAGGTTGGCGAAACAGTTCGATTGCAGTCCGGCACAATTGTGCCTGGCCTGGGTGCTGGCGCAGTGGCGCGGTGTGTTGCCAATACCTGGCACCAAGAAACGGCGTTATCTCGAAGATAATTTCGGCGCCCTGGAGATTGAGTTGTCTAGCACCGATGTGCAGACCATCAGTCGCGAGCTGCCTCAGGAAATGGTTCATGGTGAACGTTATCCCGAGAGCATGCTCAGCATGCTGAATGTCTGATTCCGACGCTAGCTTGGGCTGACCAGGCAAACGGTAATTTTTTTGCAGGAGTGATCGCGTGAGTACATTACAGGAACGTATAGCTGGCGAGCGCCAGCGTCTTAGGCAGGTCCGTCAGAAACTGACCGCCGCTGTTGAACAGGGTGCCGCCGGTAATGCCGACTGGGTGCCTTTCTACCTGGCGGTATCGGAGTATATGCAGGCGGCCATGCAGCGCCTGCATGCGCAGGACGACAAGATGGGTGACATGATCCGTGAGCGTGCCGAGGGCGAAAAGGCAGAGCGTGCCCTGGCGGAACTGCACGAGCGCTTGCAGGGCAATCGGCAACGTCTGGACAAAATGCTGGCTGAGAGCAAACGACTGGCTAGCGAAGGTGCGCAGAATCTGCAGGATTTTGAGGCGGCCGCGCGAGACTTCACAGACTTCATCGTTGCCAACATGGGCCACCACGGCGCCACCACGGAACTCGCTGCCAAGCTGTTTTCGACGGCCGACTGGGAATTTATGGCCGGCATCACTGACGAAGATATGGCCCGGGAAGTTGCCCTGGCCGAGAAAGTTGCCGCGACCACCCCGCCGGACCTCAAGCTACCAGCGACTGACTAGGCGCTCAAGCGTCAGGCCTGTTCTGCCAGCAACATTTCCACGAAGGCACGGAACTCGCGCTTGTAGTCTTCATGTTCCTGGCCCGTCGCCGGGCCTGGAAAGGCCGTGTGGATACGGCGAACTTTGCCGCTACGATCAATGAACAAGGTCGTCGGAAAGGCCAGAATGTCGTTGAGCATCGGTAACTTCTCGCCGCGAGATT
>CAWKLL010000008.1:0-72574 GCA_963850255.1 uncultured Gammaproteobacteria bacterium | reverse complement strand
ATCGGGTCAGCCCAGGTACCGCGATAAATCAGGTGTTCATCATGAATGGTTTTGACAAACTTGCCATATGTGATTTCCGTCCCGGCATACAGCCCGAGCACCGGACTTTGATCGGGAACGACATAGCTGTCCGTCATCGTCTGGCTGTTCAATGACCGGTCGATTGCCCAGCGCTTTCTCTCTCCGCGCGACCATCCGATGTGGGTGGCAAAGAGGTAGCGCACTTCTTCCGCAAGCGTAAATGGCGAATCGTTCTCGAGCGTTATCTCGATTTTTGCTTGCCGATCCTCCTCGAGGTTTGTCAATGGCGTTGCAATGGTCAACGCCGGCCATTCAACTTCCTCGTCGCCCGTCAGAATAACGATGGCCTCCAGTTTAAGCAGTTGTTCATTGTCGTCGTAAAACTCGAAAACGAGCTCGCGGTCGCTCAGGCCTTCTCCGGCAAAGCTGATCGTATCCTCGAGGTGATAATCCGCAATGTCGTTGCGCGTGTAAATGATCCGATCCTGGTAAACGACCCTGATGCTGTGGACATCATCCTGCAGAAAAATTTCCAGCGGTACCTCGTTCCTGTAAAACGCCTGATTTTTGGGCGAGCTTATCAGCGCCATGTTGTACTCTTTCATCGCGTGCCAGACCGGACGCGGGTAGCCGACGGTGTCCTCCGCATCGCGATAGCCCCAAAAGCCAAACCACTCTTCCGGCGTATCGTTGTGCTTACCCGGCTCGTCGCCTTTCCACCAGCCATCCGCGTAGTAAAAGGGGCAGGCACCTGCCGCGCCGGCATCCAGTAACTCCCGGTAGTACCAGGGCAAGATTTCCATCTGTGCCATCAAAGTATTGGCGCCGTAGCGTGATTCGCCCCCCTGACGGGACACAGACATGCCAAATTCAGTCAGTAGCAGCGGTTTACCCTGCCCATTCAGCTGCGGCAAGATTCGGGCGGCGTTGGCAAATCCATGCGTATAGTTGAAGCCATCATAGTCATACGAGTTGTACGCATACACATCAAACACGTTCATATCGACAAACTCGGTAACGGTCGAGTTTCCACTGATCGTGACCGGGATGCCTGGATGCTCGCGGTGAATCAAATCCCGCATTTTTTTCCACAGGTCGACCGTCGCCTGCGCGCCGACCGTCTTAATGTGATGCGGCATGGGCTCATTCATGATGAGATAGGTGATGACTGAATCATAGTTTTTTGAGTACGCAAGGACATTTTTTACAATGCCCATTAAGCGCTTGATCACTTCCGGATTCGAGAAATCGTCTTCCGGATTGATACCGATACCCAAGACGACTTTCAACCCGGATTCCTGTGCAACTTTCAGTTCTTCCTCGGAAAGCTCCGACCAGGTGCGAATTGCATTAAAGCCTGCCTCTTTTATGGCGGCGAGATCGCTTTTCACCAGTTCCGGCTGGGACCACCTCTTTACGTAGGGATGCTGACCGGGTCTCGCGTTTATTTCGTACCCCAACGCATTGACAAAAAACTTTTGTCCATTGATGTAGTACCAGCCGTCTTTGATTTCTACCTGGGTTTCGGCGGCGGAGACCACCGGCGAGCCTGGTTCGAGATGGGAGCATGCGCCAGACAGGACAGTCCCAATCAGCAATACGCCGAGCAGCAATCTTCTGTTCATTCCAGATTCCATTTAGCTGAAAAGGGTCAGATATTGTAATTGTCAGCCAGGCCCCGGCGGAACGCAAAAACGCCTCAAAGCCGGGTTCGGGCCGGTGAGAGTGCTGACAGTGTCTCCGGAACAAGGTGTAAACCATGTGACCGGAATGGACCGTAGATAGATGGTGGCCAGGGGCGGAATCGAACCACCGACACGCGGATTTTCAGTCGCGTTCGGTGCCGCTCAGGGCTTTATTTATCAATGAGATACCGGGGCGCCCGTTGCTGCAAGTGCCACACTGTGCATGAAGGTGCACCACTGATCCCCGCAAAATCCCCGCACCGCGGAACGGGCTTCACGATGGGCACCATGTTGGACGAGAATAAGTAATAAGCCACGCCGCCACCAATGACCAATCTCGGGAGTCACGAAACTTACCGGATACGGCGCTTCTAGCTTATTCAGCGATTAAGCCAGGAACGGTGACCGGTACCATTACCAATTCGAGACCGATACGGAAAAATATGTTCAAGGGCATTGCGATGCTAGGCTTGGCCGTAAATCGAACTCTTTGGGGCAATATCATGCGTACTGGCGTTTCAAGAGCTCGCGGTATTGGCTGCTTTTTGTACCGGCTGACCTGGCTGAGTGCCGCGTGTGTTCTCGCAGCGTTCTCGCAAGCCCAATCGACAGGAGGCGAACCTGCAGCAGCAGGTTTCCCGGAGATCGACGAACCAACACTTGACTACTTCGCGCGCGACTCTTTCCGCATCGACAACCTCGTGTGCCCTTTCAAGAACGACATCGACTATGAGCCCGGCGATATCGAGTGCGGCCTGCTGCAGGTGCCGGAGAACCGCGAAAACCCGAACTCTCGATACATAGAGCTGCACTTCGTCAAACTCAATTCGACCTGGGATGATGAGGACGATGCAGACTATGAAGACGACGACTCTGGTCTCGCACCCGGGAAACGTGATGATGTCGTCATCTATCTGAGCGGGGGTCCCGGCGTACATGCCACCAATTACGTCGATCGCTTCAAAGATCACGGCATTCGCAAGCATCGCGACATGTACATCCTGGAGCAGCGCGGCGTCGGCTACTCGGATGACTTCTGCGCCCAATATTCCGCTCGCAAACCGGAGAAATTTGACGTAACAACGTTCGATGAACAGCAGGCAGCATCGCTCACGGCAGCCGACGATTGCGCTGCTAACGCGATCGCCGCCGGCGTCGACCTGAAGGGTTACAACACCATCGAGAACGCTCGGGATGTGCATGCCTTCAGGCGGGCGCTGGGCATCGAGCAATGGAACGTCTGGGGCATTTCCTACGGTACGATTCTCGGCCAGGCCTATATCAAAGAAGACCCTGAGGGAATTCGCGCGATCGTTCTGGATTCCAACGTTCCCCTCAACGCGCGCGGCGACACTCTATTTTGGCGGGTCGTCAAATGGTATGACCGCGACCTTAGGAAGCTGGACGAGTTATGCCAGGCGGATGCCGGTTGTGCGAAGCGCTACCCTCGCCTCGGTGAGCGACTTCGGAAAGCAACCAAGACCGTCATCGATAATCCCATTGTCGTGGATGTCAAAGACACGGAGCTCTACCCATCGGGTCAGGCGAGTTTCTTCGCGGATATCGTGGCTTTCCTGCCGTTCGTGATGTTCTACGAACAGACAAATTATCCGGGCCTACCCGGCATGATCTACGCATGGGCCGACGCTGTTGAAAGACGCGACGAGACCTTGTTCAAAGCACTGGCGCAGGCACAAGACGGGGATTCTGTCGGCTTAAGTCAGGGGATGTACGACGCGATCTTCTGCCTGGACGGCTTCAGGGAGGCGCAAATTGGCTCGGCCGCGGCCGACCGGGAAGAGTTCCCAATCCTCGCCAGTGCCATTGGCACGGCGGAGTTTGATAAGAAGTTTGCGCAGCGCTGCGTCGACATCGGGATACCGCCGATTGATGCAGGCGAATACGGGCCGGTCAGCACCGATATACCGGCGTTGATCGTTGAAGGTGACATGGACCCGATCACGCCTCCGCCACTGGCTAAGGCCATGCTACCCGGTTTTTCAAATGCAACTTACGTCGAATTTCCGTATGCGGGCCATGGACCCCTGCGATCCGTCGAATGTGGCGGCGACTTGCTCAATAAGTTCTATGACGATCCGAATGCCGAGCCGGACTTGAGTTGTGTCGATGAAATGGAAGCACCGGAGTTTTACGTGCCATTTTACACAACCGGGATCGCTCCACGTCTACTGCTGATAGCGGTCGAAGACAAAAAGAAGCTCGCGGGCCCGGCGGCATGGGGAGGCATCAGTATGATCATTTCCGTGTTTGCATTCTTGGTTCTTTCCCTGGCAGCGATCGGCCGACGCATCGACAAGCGCCAGCCTGTCAACGTAGCCGGTGCCCGCTGGTCAGCCTGGCTCGCCGCAACATTTGCCACGGCGGCCGTCGCAATTTTCGGCGCGGCATTCGGCGTCACGTTCGATGCATCGGAGATTCTCCTGGTCTTCGGGCTGGTGCCCTGGGCCTGGTTTGGCGCCGTCGCCGGCCTCATTGGTGGGCTCTTCGGCATAGCCACGATTGTCCAGACAATTCGTACTCGTCTGAAGCGATCGCTGCCGATTGGAACGCTCGTCGGTTTTCTGATGACTGGTATCGCGGCGGTGGGGTTAAGCTCGTTCTTGCTGTACTGGGACCTAGGACCATTCTGATACGTAGATAGCTGTCCGCGGAGACTTGCCCGAACGCCCTCAGGGGATCTGCGCTCAAGGCTTTATTTATCAATGAGATACCGGGGCGCCCGTTGCTGTAAGTGGCTGACTGCGCATAACGATGCATAACTGATCCCCGCAAAATCCTCGCAGAAAATCCTAGGACGTAGCTTGAAAGCTACAGTATAAAGACAGAAACGTTGCTTAAAAGCTACTATTCTATTGCTTTTGAGTAGGTTATAAGCTACGTTTCTAGCTCTTGCGAGAGCGGAGAAGGTCAAAATGAAACCTACGAAACGCGCCCGAGTCGCCAGACAGCGCACTCGCCAGCTCGACGACGCATTCTCAGAAGTGCGAATTCCCCAGCGCCCGCGGAACGGCTGGATCGACTCGCTTCGCGAGGGATTAGGTATGACGAAGACGCAACTTGCAAAGCGGATGGGTATCACCCGCCCGAGTCTGAGCCGACTAATCGGGAACGAAACAAAAGGGTCAATTACTATCTCCAGCCTCGAAAATGCCGCGGATGCATTAGGCTGCGAGGTCAGATACGTGCTTTTCCCACGGCATCCCCTGTCAGAGATGATTCACAAACAAGCTCTGCGCCTGGCACAACAAAAACTTTCCCGAGTGAATCAATCGCAGGCCCTCGAGGCATCGGCCATGAAATCTGACAGCTTTTCTGAAGCAACTGCTGATCTCGCCAAGGAGCTTGAAGTTCGGCGACCGACAGACCTCTGGAATGACTGACAAAATCACCGATCAACCAGAAGGTGCAACTCCGCTTGATGAAATCTCGGGATTGCTGCGGTCGGAGATTACGACCCGCTCACAACTGGACGGGGCGGAGGCGCTGAACATCCTCAATGCCGAAGACTGGATCGAACGCGGTCGGCTTGGTGGTGTCTTCACCATGGGCTTCTACGAACAACTCCATCGCCGCATGTTTGACGAAGTGTGGGAATGGGCCGGCCAGTTGCGCTCAGTCACTGGCGCAAGACCGAACATAGGCGTATCTCCTGAGAGGGTTCCTATGGAGCTTGGCCGCGTCGCGATGGAGTACAACCGAGAATGGGAGAAGTACCACGAAGATAGCCTGTTGCCTTTCGTCGCTAAATACCATCATGCGTTGGTCCTGGTTCACCCGTTCGACAATGGGAACGGTAGGTGGTCGCGTCTGGCCTGTGACGTAATCGTCAAACGCTTAGCCAAAGAAACCCCGATAACATGGGCAACGGACACGTTGAACGTTCAGAGCGATGAGCGGACTCGCTATATCGCCGCACTTCGAAGCGCCGATGAACATGACTATCAGCCACTAATCGACTATATGACGGTTTTAAATCCTGATCGATAGTTGCGTGCAAGCCCATTGAGTGGCACTAGTGATTTCACTGCCCACCTCAGAAGCAGATGGTGGCCAGGGGCGGAATCGAACCACCGACACGCGGATTTTCAGTCGCGTGGTTTCTGCTCAAGGCTTTATTTTTCAGTAAGTTATCCGGGGCGCCCGTTGCTGTAAGTGCCTGACTGTGCATAACGGTGCACAACTGATCCCCGCAAAATCCCCGCAAGCAAAACACATCCTGAATTCCAGGGTTGGAGGGGTGAAGTAAAATCCTCACAGGGAAGCTACCTGCAACGAACAGCGATGCCGCAGGCAATCCGTAAGGTTAGAATTCGTCAAAATAAGAAAGATCACTTGCGCATCAGTCGAACTGATCTGAAACCGAGTGACCAGAGCCGCCGCTAACGCCAGACCGATCGCTACCGCCAAAATATTCAATGCTGTAGCGAGACCACGGCACGTTGGATCCTACCGGTAAACGTGTGCAGTATTGTCACTAACAAGTAGGGATTTATGCTGATGGCCTCATGCGTCATGCGGGCATAAACTACTAATGTGTTCACCTCACGCGCTCACCTCGGGCGCAGGCACGGGGCGAGTCGCTGCGTAGACTCAATCCAGAGAGGTTTACCATGAAAACGCACTCTCGGTCCTATCTCACCAGTACCCTCGCACTTATATTTGCACTCGTTCTAAATGGCGGCTGTACAGGAGACACCGGGCCTGCCGGGCCTCCGGCTGGAGCAGATGGCGAAAACGCTATCGTCTCCGGCATGATTCAAGGATCGGTCGCGGACGAGTCGGGTAGCGCCATCGCGGGCGCCACACTGACGAACTCCATGACGCCACTCACTGTCACAACCGATGCGCAGGGCGCGTTTGTCCTGCCCGATGTCCCGATCGGTGCCTGTTGGCTGACAGCCAGCGCCACTGGATACACGTCGCTGGAGATGATGGCGACAGTCGCCGCCGGCGCCGTCACCGAGGTTGACATCATCCTGACTCCGATGCTGGCTTCCACCGGGTCAATCAGCGGCGTGGTGCTCGACGCGGCCGGCGAGCCTTTGGCCGATGCGTTGGTCGCGGTCGAGGGTCAGGCCAGCACCGCGCTGACGGTGGCTGACGGCAGCTTCCTGGTCGACGATATCGCCGTTGGCTTCGCCTTCCTCACGGTACAGCCAGCATCGACTCAGTATCTGCCCGGCGGCACGCGTAACTCGGCCTTTGTTGTCGCCGGCGAGACGGTCGACGTCGGCGAAATCGCCCTATCGGGGCGCCCAAGCGACAACGCCAACTGGGTCGGTGGCGACGTCTGTGTTATCTGCCACGGCGTATTTGATGCCGACATCGTCGACGGGGCCAGCGACGCAGCGCACGCGCGCTTTGTGACCGAAGGCACCAGCCACATGATCTACCCCGAGTTGTGGCCGCTCCCCGGCGACAAGGTGCTGCCTGTCAACCCAGACGGGGACCTCCTCATGGTTCAAGACCCACTCGACGGGGATGGGTTGGTTAACCTGGCGCTCTGCACCCAGGATACCGACTCCGGCAGAGAGTACATCTTCAAGTTCTACCCGGAAGGCACCTACACCGCCGACCAACTCGATTGCGCCGATCTCGATGACGGCGACTTCAACGACGACGGTGTCATCGACTACGTGATCATCCCGGTCGCTGGCACCATCGGTGGTGAAGGCAACTGGGGCGAGGGCTACCTCGACCCGGGCCACGTGCTACCAGACCTGCATCCGAACTTCGGCGAAGGCAAGCAGCGATACCTGGCGCGAGTGCAGGACGTACCGGTCGTCAGCCAGTGGATGACGGACAACGGCGTGCCGTTGAGCAAGGCGAAGCAGGACTACATCAACTACCTGCCCGTGTACCTTATGCAGGACGGGACACCGACCGGCTCGTTGGCCCTGTCTCCGGCGGACTTCGGCACGCCGAAATTCTGGCAAAAGGGACCCACACACTGGGCGGTGCCGACCAATACACTGTCGCGCAACTGTGCCGGCTGTCACTCAACCGGCCTTGAGATCGCCTACGAGGACATCGACGATGGTAGTCACACTTACAAAGCCGTAGTCACGGCGTTCGACTATGTTGACCTGAACATCACCTGCGAGCGCTGCCACGGTCCCGGCTCGGAACACGTGGCGAGTCTAGATGTGACGAAAATCATCACGCCACAAAACCTGACCGCCCGTGCCAGCAACGAGCTGTGCGGCCAATGCCACGCCAGCCACGCCGGCAAGAGCATCTCTCCGGCCGGCGTCTTCAAGCCGGCGCACGACAGCAATCATCTCAACGATCTGGGTAATGGCTTCTTCGTGCCGGGCCTCTACGATCTCGAGACCTTCTACACCAACTACAACATGCCGACGACGAGCAACAACTGGCAGGAAGGACCTTTCCATACCTGGCCCGACCAGCTGCACGGCAGAGCGCACGCACAGGAACTGCCGGAGCTCTTACGTTCCAGCCACGCCAACAACCCGTACGAAAAGCTGACCTGCTCGTCGTGCCACGACGCTCATGGGCAGCGCGGTGGGCCGGCTAGCCTGGTCGCAGACGACTTCGACCTGCCGCACCTCGGTTACGCTGACAACACTCTCTGCCTGGCGTGTCATGCCACACACGGCCCGTTTGACGAAATCAGCATCGAGGACGTCGCGACACTGCAGGCGTTCGCCGGCCGCGACGTCACCCGTGCCGGCGTGCCGTTCACCCCGGATGTGGCCGACATCGCCTTGACGCGCGACCGTGTGGCGCGGTCGGTAGCTGAGCACATGCAGGAGAAGGCGGGCATGGGTGGAGCGCTATACACGCCAACGGATGCCGACATGCCGGTCGGCAGCTGCACCTCGTGCCACATGGCGAAGATCGGCAAGCTCTTCGACCTTAACGATGACTCGCAGTATCACTTGGCGCTCGACTCGTCCGGCCTTTCGGCCGTGGCGGAGGGCAACATCGCCTCGCATGTTTTCGATATCGTCTGGCCGGGCCAGAGCGCAGTATTGAGAAACGAAGATCCGAGTCTGGGACACGACTACGACATCATGCCGAACTCCTGTAGCAAGTGTCACAGCTTCGCACGCATCAGCGGCGACCTGGACTGAAAGCACACGGCGACAGGCGACTACTGGGTAGGCGTCACCTTCGCCAACATCCAAGGCCGCAATCGGGCGGCCTTTGGTGTTGGCTCCAAAGCCTGGACAATCAGCAACTACTGGTTGACCATTGTCATCATCTCGCCCATCCGGCCTTAATACATCGTGGGTGAATAATTCGGTATTTCCAGCGCCTAAGGTCAACAAGGACACCCGCCTCTATTCCTGGTTAACCAGACAACAAGACCCACAGGGAAAAATGGAGCTGGCGATAGGAGTCGAACCTACGACCTGCTGATTACAAATCTGCCATTTACTCCGTCGCTAACAACTGATTTCGCTGTAATTTGTTGCCGCGAATTTGTCCACAAAATTTCCGGCAAACGCATGGTTATCACGTTGTTTCTATTGGATACGGCGAAAGTGCATGTCGCCTGGTACCGAGAAATGTACTCTCCGTTCCAACCCCACAAGACGCCGAAAATTTTTCGATGAGATGGTGGCCAGGGGCGGAATCGAACCACCGACACGCGGATTTTCAGTCGCATTTGGATGCCGCTCAGGGCTTTAGTTTTCAATTAGTTACCGGGGCGCCCGTTGCTGTAAGTGCCTGACTGTGCATAACGATGCACAACTGATCCCCGCAAAATCCCCGCTTATTAATAAGTCCTTTTACAGAGGCCTTATTTCCCGTTGTGCTTAGCCTCGGCTTGTGTCCTTAGCTCCTCAAGCCTTTCGCGAATGTTGTCAACGCCCCTGAATACAAATGTGTTTCCCATCTTACGCTGATCAAGCACGGCGAACTCCGACAACTGCAGTAAGTCTGACCTGGCCGTCGGGTAACTAACCCGATGAGATTCCTTGTGGCTCTCGATCGTGTAGATTTCTCCAGGATTTCTCAGAGCATGAGAGATCAGAGCAATTTGCCGATGGTTCAGTCTCTTTGAAAACAGCGACGACGCCCAAAAGCTGCTCAACGCTCTTGATCTCATCGGCCTTTCCTGCGAGATACTCCTGGAGCTTTGAATGGCCCGAATTATCACGCGGAGATTGAAGTCGATAAAATAGGTCGTGTCGTAATCGTCACTTTCAGTATATAGATAGGCGCGAGCATACTTCGAAGGTCCGTTTCTTAAGGATCGTTGAAATTGAGACGTACTCCATCATCCAGTAACCATGCTGGGCCATAGACCAATAAAACAACGCTCTCGCGGTCCTGCCGTTACCGTCAACGAACGGATGGTCATATCCAATCATGAAGTGAAGAATGATAGACCGTACAACAGGATGCATGAATCCCCTATCATCACTTTTCGAGTTGGCGAAGTCGCAAAGCATTTGAATACGTTCGTCAAGCTCAATTGCATCCGGCGGCTGATGGAAAAGTGTGTTGTCGCGAGCATCGTAAACCGCGACCTCCTCGTCAGGCCGCCGGAGCCTTCCCTCTGCGCTCGGATCATTCAGAGTATCTTGCGTCACAGTCCTGTGCAGCTCTAATAGCATTTCTTTTGTTAACGGCCCACTTGCGACATCTCGAATAAAGCTCATGGCCCGGTAGTTATTGAAAATCATTTGCTCACTCTTGTCGCGAGGCTTTCTGCCCTCACGAAGCATCGCTTTGGCTACTTTGTGAGTCGTCGAAGCGCCCTCGAGTTGGCTTGAGGTTATGGCTTCCTCAATAAGCGAATTCACCAGATAGCGATCTCGGGTAGCATGATTTGTCACTTCTTCAGCAATCTGAACCCTGCCACTTGCTTTTTGGTCTACCTGGTGTAATCGCTGATATACCGAGTCCGGTAGCCAGTAGATGAAATGTCGTTTGCCAGATGCCAATAGAGGCAATTGTCGTAGGCACCCGATCTGCGAAACTTGGTCACGAACCACCACTCCTCGTGCCCGTTCACGTTCTCCGGCAATGGCTTGTACCGCATCGTGTCCCAGTGCAGGTATTCCTCAGCCCTGTCCTTGCCCAACATCCGTTGACAGGAGTTCGAAAAGCCGGTTCATCACGTTGTGCTTTTGCCTCATCGTCTTCAGATTCCAGCAGTGCTTGGAGCGACGGGGGATGTGCGGGCAATTTCATTGGTATATATAAATTCCGTCGGGATCTATAATATTACTATAAATTGGTAGAAAATCTATAGACTGGATATTGAGAGGCAACCTGTCACCGCAGCCCTCGGGTCAAATGGCATATAACCATCTGTTTTAGAGAGCTTTATCAAGAATCGGACGCCCTATAAGTAGACTATAAACGCATGACACATTTATAGGATTCTTGCCCCGCTTCCGCACGTCACCGCCCCATGCCTGGTTTCACAAAACCACGGCAGGATAAAACCCACACCCAGGGCGTTAAGTCACTCGTTTTCGTCCAGGTACAGCGTGAGCGCGGAGTAAATGACCCCACGCCCCGGACGGGGGGCAGCATGTCGTTCCTGGTGAGCCAGATAGCCATATTGGCGATCGCCCTCCAAGTGTCGAGCTTAATACCGACGAACCCCGGATGGTACACGCAGCGTTGCGCTGGCTGATTTTGCGATCTTCGAGCCGAACAACATGGTTACGCTGTTCCCGCTGGCGGGACGGCTGAATTTACTGAGAAATGCCTGATGCATCTCCCAGCCACTCCAGAGCGCCCGGCGTAGATTTCCAGACACCACGCATTTCCTTGCGGTACAGCCATGCCTGGTCGTCACCACCGACGCGAACACCGATTGGATCAATTTTCGGGCGCCGGACACGTTTGGCGAGCAGGAATTGAGCCACCTTCGGCAGGTCGCCAATGGCCTCCCGGATCGCCGCATCCGCATCGTCACGCCGGCCGAGGCGAAACAAGGCAAGCGCCCCACCGTACGCGATCTCGGGATTCAGATCGTTCGGATAGTGTGCGGCAAGGCAAGCGGCACCCTCGTTATCCTGGCGCTGTAGCCTGTCGTTTATGAGCATCGTCCGAAAGCCGTGATTGTCGTCCGGGTTCAGTGACAGCAGCCGGTTGGCCAACTCCATGGCAACTCGTTCGTTTCCCTGGTTTTCCTCAAAAAACAAAAGGTTTACGAGACATCGCAGTGCAGGGCGATTGTCCGTGCAGATCCAGGCGAGGTGAATATCATCTCGATTGGAAGCCGGAAGCTCGATAATCGATTGTGCACGTCGAAGAATCGGTTCCAGCAGCAGTTCATCGACCCCCGCCAACCCGAACTGTTCGTGAGCCAGCACCGCGTTCGCCAGATCGTCCAGAATGTCCAGGCTATCGAAGGCTTCGCAATGCGACTCGAGAAATTGCATCCAGACATCCTCTTTGGACGTATCCCAGACTACGTCGTCGCCCTGGGTCAATATGCCGACCGAAAAAGGCTTGCCCATCGGGAAGACTTCATGCCAGGCTCTTTCGAGTTCCGACAACGATGTCGGCGGTATAAGAAGCTGGTCTCGTCATGCTCCCACTCTTCTTCGGGCAATTCTTCCAGAGGTTCCAGATCGTCGATCGCCCTGGTGATTTCCGACGCAGGAATCCCCACCTCTCTCAAGCGCTCGCGCAGCGCCGATTCCGGATCTTCGTCAGTGGTTGCCGTTTCGGGAGAATCTTGTGTCACCGAATAGGCTGGAATAGCGCGGTCCGCGACCTGTTCGAGCCAGGCCAGGAGCCGCCGGCCAGCACCACTGCCCATATCCATACCGACTTCCGCCATCGCCCGTGCAGGATCGCGGGCTACTGCGGATAGAAATGCAATTGGCGCTTCGTCGCTGTTCCAGCCGTCACGCTGCAAGCGTTTGATCCAGTAACGAGCCCGCTGACTGGCTTGTGCCGACTTCCTTTCAGACATGAGTAGTTGAACTTCCAGTATGCCCAAGCTTACTGCGTCCGGCGCATCTCGTTGCGCCGACCGAAACCGCTCCCAGGCACCATCGACATCTCCCTGATCCATGCTAATCGCGGCCAGTCTTTGCCAGGCACCTGATCGTAATGGCGAACGTTGGGTTACCCGCGTAACGTGAAGAAGCAGCTCTACCTTCTTTTTTGAATGGCCGAGCTCATCATAAAAATTGCAGGCCAGATCTAGCGCGAATTCGTGATCTTCGTCGCAACGACGAATCTGCCCTTCGAATAGCGGCTCCAGATAGTTCAGCGCGATCTTCAGTCGACCTTCTTCATGACATTCCGATGCCACGCCAATCAAGGCGTCAATTGGCGCCCTGCCACTGATAATGGCCTCGCGCAGAGACGGTCTCGGCAATTGCCTGAGTACCAGCGGCCAGAGGACCTGGCTATCCAGACCGGGGGCAGGCGGTCCACTTCCACAGCAGCGCTTAACCTTCCGGCCCGAGCCGCATGAACACAAATCATTACGCTTTGGTGTTGGCAGAGGCTTGGGCCGGAAGCCATTGCTCGGCAACGGAGTGGCATTCCACACTGCACGGCCGAAATTGTTGGCCAGCGATGCCAACTCGGCCTGTGAGACGACCAGATCGTCAGCGAGCGCATTGCGGCCGGAAACCTCAGACTCGAACCAGCGCAGAAACCTCTCCGGGTTCTCGTGCTTCAGAATCTGGCCGACCGAATCGACCACCAGTTCAGAAAGTAAATTCGAAAATGCCTCGTCGGCGCCATATTCCATCTGCAAAAGATAACAAGAATTGATGCCGTCGAGCCAGATCCATTGCGGGTTTACGAACTAGTCCGTTTGTCCAGCCCAACTGGAGACGGTATTAACCATGCGACCCGGAATAGACCTTAAAAAGAATGGTGGCCAGGGGCGGAATCGAACCACCGACACGCGGATTTTCAGTCGCGCTGGTGGGACGCTCAGGGCCTTATTTATCAATGAGATACCGGGGCGCCCGTTGCTGTAAGTGCCTGACCGTGCATAACAGTGCATAACTGATCCCCGCAAAATCCCCACAACAGAAATCGGAGTCCCCGATATTATCCTGGCAAAGGCCTCATGCCGAAATCTGCCAGCCTGCGACAGGCGAGTGACTGGATAGATATACCTGCAAATATTTTTCTTTGCAGGTATATTTATCCAACCATGGCGAATGTTACAGATAAAACGATCGAGACCGCGCGGCAGGTGTTCAAGCGCGCACGCGGCATTCTCCGGACCGGAGAAGCGCTAAAACAGGGCATTCATCCTAGAACGCTCTATGCGATGCGGGATGCGGGCATTCTCGAACGTCTGGACCGTGGGCTTTACCGCCTTGCCGAACTGGCGCCGCTATCGGCCCCTGATTTTGTGACAGTGGCGCTCAAGATACCCGACGGTGTGATTTGTCTGATTTCGGCACTCAACTTTCATGAAATCACCACCCAAATCCCCCACACCGTTCACGTCGCCATCAAGCGTGGCGCAGAGCCGCCCAGGCTGGCTTACCCGCCGACCAAGATCTACTGGTTTTCGGGCGAGCCGTTTTCGGCCGGGGTCGAAAGACATTCTATGGATCGGACGACCGTGCAGATATACAGCGCTGAAAAGACTCTGGCTGATTGTTTCAAATACCGGCACAAAATCGGCATGGATACAGTTCTCGAAGCGCTAACACTTTATCGCGAACGCAAAAGACCACGCCCGAGGGAGCTGCTTCGTTACGCACAGATCTGTCGAGTTGAAAGCATAATGCGCCCCTACCTGGAGTCGCAGCTATGACGAAACGGGCGCCACAAAATATCCCTGCCTCTATTCACCAACGCCTGTTGAACATCGCGAAAAACACCAATCGCCCGTTTAACGAAGTGCTCCAATACTATGCCATTGAGCGTTTCCTGTACCGCCTAAGCCGCTCCGAGCACTCTCATGCCTTCGTGCTAAAGGGTGCGCTGTTGTTTCGAATCTGGAATATCCCCGACACTCGTGCCACAAAAGACATAGATTTTCTGGCGTACATGGAGAACACGCCAAAACACCTCGCTCAAGTAATCCGCGATACCTGCGCCATAGAACATCCGGAAGATGGACTTATTTTTGATCCTGACTCTGTCGATGCGCAACTCATCAAGAAGGATGCTGAGTATGAAGGCGTTCGAATTCTATTTCGCGGTCAACTGGGAACGGCGCGCGTGACCATGCAAGTCGATGTCGGATTCGGCGATGTGATTCATCCCAGCGCAACGCAAGCGGACTACCCTACCCTGCTCGACCTGCCCGGTCCGGTACTTCAAATTTACGCGCGAGAAACCGTAATTGCTGAGAAAGCCCAAGCAATGGTGAATCTAGGCAACTTGAACAGCCGCCTGAAAGATTTCTACGACATATGGCGAATGTCCCGGCAGTTCGATTTCGATGGTCGCACTCTCAGTGAGGCGGTACGAGGTACTTTCGACAACCGTGGTACCACGATTATCGAGTTTGACGAGCTTGCAGATGAGTTGCGAAAAAACGAAAACATGGACAAACAATGGCGTGCATTCCGCCAAAAAACCCAAGTTGAGGGACCAGATTCCTTCACTGACCTGTTGTTGCCTATTGGCGAATTCCTATCGCCGGTCTTTTCAGCTGTGCGCACCAACAAACACCTCCGCCAGAAATGGACGGCACCGGGCCCGTGGCGCATTACCCAGCGCTTTCCATGACGCCGACGATAAGACCGGTCAATCCGAGCGACTTGGCTTGAGGCCTGGAAACAGTTTCTCGCTATACTGCGCGTTCTGGTGCGGGATCCAATCACAACAAATGTCACTATTCGCAGAACTTAGCCGACACAACGTTTTTCGCGTGAGTTTCGCCTATGTCGTTGCAGGCTGACGGCCTGTGCGAGTCGCTGACATCGTGACCGACCGGTTTATCTGCAAGCTTTAGACTTCGTCGTCTTTCAATTCGCAACACCTCACAACGCCGCAAGCATGACCAAAAAGAAGAAAGAAAAACGAACGCTCGAAATTCGGATCAGGATCGATGGACTCGATATTGTCGCCGCTCCAACCGTCTACAACACCGATCTCGATCATCTACTCGAGAAACGGAGCGCCGACTCTTTCGTATTCATTCCGTTGGCAATACCGGACAAGAAACGGCGATCCGTCGATAAAGCGGCAGCGAAGGCCCGCATCAAATCAGAACTGCCGGCGGATGACTGGTATGACGGCGAACTTCGAGCCAGCGATAACGAGCACGCGATTCCTGGCGTTCTCGCCTTCAATGTCCGGCGACGCAACGCTCGCGAAATAGCCGAAAAGATAGGCGTGAAACTGTTTTTCTGGGGCAGCTCTGGTGCACCTGTCGAACAGCACGCCGTAAAGATTTTCAAAGACGACGAAACGTATGCCTGGAAGACAATACGCAGCCGCGCGTTCAGTGGCCTGTCGGATATTTTCGACACCGTTCACGATATCAAAGAGCTGCCAACGGCCGTACAAGAGTCGCAGACGACTATGCAAAAATTCTGGCAACTCGTGTACGTGGTGCTGGGCATTTGCGTCGCTCTGGGCCTTCTTCATTCCATCGCGGTTGACTTGCTGGGAACTGTGGCCAGTGTTGTGCTATACCCGGTGGTCATTCCGGCGGTGATTGTAGGCATCTACTTGCGTGTATTGGTCCGCAAGGGTGAAGACCAGGTTCGAGATTTTACGGCCTCTGAGGCAGAGGAGAACTGGCACAAAGTGGCTCCCCACCTGCTCGCCCTCTGGGCGCTGTGCTGGACCGCTGTTTCGTTGTTGACCTGGTTGCAAACTGTTCCAGAGACCAATTTTTCATTTCTCGGCAGCACCAGTGGTGTAACAACCTCGTTCATAATTTGCGTCTGGATGTTGCTGCCCATCGCAAATTCACGTGATGTAAAGACACTGTTCAGCTCTGCTCTTGAAGCGGGCATCACAGCAGCGATCTCGATCCTGGCGATTAAGATATCGCTGTATGTGACAGACCAGATAACCAACGTGCTGTGGGGGGTGCTCGCGAGAATACTGCCGTTCGCCATTCCTGAACGACTGATGCAGGTTATCGACTTCTTCATCGACATCGGCGCGGAGGTGTTCTTTGTGGCGGTGTTGCTGGGTTACGCCTGGTCGCGAACGCGGCAGCAGTTCACGCGTTTGTAGTAGCACCAAGAGATCAATACTCGCAGCATCTTCCAGAAATACTGTATTTATGGAAATATCCTCTAGTTATGCAATTCGTGTAATCGTGGGTGTCCTTGTTGTCTGTTGCTTGTTGCTCCTGGCATGCCATGGCGATGGCCGGCGAACGGGATAAGGCGCTCGAGAACATCCGTCAGCTTCTTGAAATGCCAACCGACGTCAGCCGCTGGCATCTCTATCTCGACCCACGCTGGAACTTTTTCCGCGATGACGAACGCTTCAATGAACTAGTCAGGCCGGCGAACCTGGACGAAAGCACCCACATCAGAACACCGATTGGGCAGTGAAAGGGGACAATGTACTTATCTGTGCCTCGCACGTTATCCCGAGCCCGAGATTCTTGTTACAGTTGCTGCGATTAATCTCGTTCTGACTCCTGATTCTGTTGCCTACTACAGCGCCACATCCAGAAGAGACCACCGTGATCCTGGAATTCCTTAAGCATCGTGTCAACCTCGCCAGCTCGACACTGGCGACGGTGCTGCGGCCAGGCGTCGGCATATCGGCACACCCGGCGGCGGCAAAGCCGAAAGAGCTGCTGGAGCTGTACGAATTCGAGGCCTGCCCGTATTGCCGACTCGTACGGGAAGCGCTGACGGAACTCGATCTGGACGCGATGATCTATCCCTGTCCGAAGCGTGGCACGCGATTCCGTCCGCGCGCGGCGGAATTGGGTGGCAAGACACAATTCCCGCTGCTCGTAGACTCCAACGCCAGCCTGACAATGTACGAGTCGCTGGACATCATCGCGTATCTGTTCGACACCTACGGAAAGCGTCCGGTGCCGTTGAAATGGCGTGCGGGCGCGCTACAGAAACTGAGTTCTACCGTCACTGCCATGGCTCGCGGCACACAGGGTCTGCAGGCACGAGCCTCGAAGCCGCCGGCCAGGCCGCTCGAACTGTACAGCTTCGAGTCCAGCCCGTTTGCGCGTCCTGTCAGGGACCTTTTGTGCGAAATGGAGATACCGTATGTCCTGCGATCAGCGGGCCGAACGCAATTATCCGATTGGGTGCCGCCACTTGTCAGGGACACGCTGAACTTACACTCGGAACCCAACCTGCATAACCGCAAGGTACTGCTGGAGCGCGCGGGCCGAGTTTCGATACCCTACCTCATCGACCCGAACACCGGCGTGGAGATGGCCGAATCCGAAGACATCATCCACTACGTGACGGATAACTACGCCCCTGGAAACAAGCAGGCATGAGTACAAGAATCTTTTCCTGAAATGGTGGCCAGGGGCGGAATCGAACCACCGACACGCGGATTTTCAGTCGCGTGGGTTCACGCTCAAGGCTTTATTTTTCAGTTAGTTATCCGGGGCGCCCGTTGCTGTAAGTGCCTGACTGTGCATAACGGTGCATAACTGATCCCCGCAAAATCCCCGCAACCGTTCGGATGGACTAAATAGCTATTCCTGGTGCGGACGCCGGATGTATCTGCCAAAGAAGCTCAAAAGACTACACGACGGCCGCGCGCGTTCCGGATTTCTTGCGTTCATGGATTTTGTCTATCGTTAGGCCCATCGTTAGAATCCATGCCTTTCAGAAACTTGAACAGGTCGCTGTCTGTCGACAATACGAGAGTCGTGTTTTCGGCGATGATGAACTGGTAAGACTGCATGGTCCGTGTAAATTCATAGAACGCAACAGCTCTAGGGCTCTGGTTATAAGCTCTGGCATAGATTTCCGTAGCTTTCGCGTCGGCCACACCGCGGATCTCTTCGACCTGCCGGTACGCCTCGGATTCGATCTTGTTCAGGTCGCGGATACGATTGCCACGAATTCTGGCCGCTTCGCCATTACCTTCCGACAGGAAGCGCTCGGCGATCTGACGCCGCTCGCTGATCATTCGATCGTAGATTTTCGGGCGGACGCTCTCGTTGTAATTGATTCGCTTGAAGCGGATGTCCAGCAGTTCGATACCGAATACCTGGACCTTCTCGGCTGCGGCAGCGAAAATTTCCTGCTCGACCAGCTTCCGCCCCTTCTGGATAGGCACGAGTGAACCCATGTCGAGGCTGCGCTCTGCCTCCGTCAGGAGCGTATCACGCAGTGGCACGCGATCCTTCGTAGTGCGAATGATCTCGATCAGCTCGTGCTTGGCCACTGCATTGCGCGTCTCGCTGCCTAGAATGTCGTCGAGGCGGGACTGCGCGCTGCGTTCATCGCGAAGCCGCAGAAAATACTGCAACGGATCGGTGATTCGCCACCGGGCGAACAGATCGACCGAGATGTAAAGCTTGTCCTTGGTCGGCATATCCGACGGATTGCCATCCCATTCGAGCACGCGTTGGTCGATCGAATTGACCTGCTGGATGAAAGGGATCTTGAATTTCAAGCCAGCCATGGTCACAGGACTTCCGACCGGTTTCCCGAATTGGGTGATGATTATCTGCTCGACTTCGTTGACCGTGTAGATCGAACTGAAGAAGACAAACACGGCGACACCGAGAAGCGCCAGCAAGGCGGTCAGTTTATTCATGGTCGATCACCGTTTTGAGTATCCAGATTTAGCAAAGGCAAAATATTACGCGTTTCGTCGTCGACGATGATCTTTGAGCGGATACCGGGTAAGACCGCCTGCATCGTTTCTACATAGATGCGGCGCCGGGTAACTTGCGGGGCCTTCAAATATTCTGTCAGCAGTGAATTGAACCGAGCGACGTCGCCTTCCGCTTCGTTGATGCGCTTCAGGCGGTAGCCGTCGGCCTCGCGAATTCGCTGATCCTTCTCACCCTCGGCCAGTGGAATCACCTTGTTATATTCGCGCCGGGCTTCGTTGATCAGTTTCTCCTTTTCCTGCTGCGCCTGGTTGACCTCGTTGAACGACTCCTGCACTGGTCGCGGAGGATTGATGTTCTTGAGCTGCACCTGGTCGATGTTGATGCCCATCGCGTACTTCGTCGACAGAGCCTGCATTTTGACGAGCGCTTCGGATTCGATCTCCTGGCGCCCGATGGTAATCACCTCGTCCACTGTTCGATCACCGACAACTTCTCGCATGACTGACTCGGAGACGTATCGCAGCGTTGCTCTCGGCTCCCGAACTTCAAACAGATACTTTGCCGGGTCTGCTATTCGGTATTGAACGACCCACTCCACCAGCGCGGCATTGAGATCGCCCGTCACCATCTCTGTTTCGCGCTTGCCGTCGACGGGACTTTGGTAGGGATCCATTGCACCCGGCGTCGTGAATCCGAATTCCTGCTTCAACTGCCGCTTGACTGGCACAATCGTTGCGATATCGATGCCAAGGGGGAACTTGAAATGCAATCCGGGTTGGACATCTTTCAGGTATTTGCCGAAGCGCTGTACCACCGCTACCGAGTCACTTGGCACCGTGTAGTAAGCGGTCCACGCGCCGAACAGAAATAACGCTATCGCGAATATCGCAATGCCTCGGAATGGGCCGCCGCCGGACATGATCTGCTTCAGTCCAGCCTGGCCTTGACCAATCAATTGCTCCAGCTCGGAGCCTGGATTGGCGCCGCCTCGTGAACCTGATTTACCGTTTTGCCATGCCATCAATTTGTCTCGTCTTAGGTCTGCTGCGGAGTAAATAGCTAATTTGGTTTGGCTTTTTGATGCCCGATTAGAACTTAAAGCATATTTCGTTAATTACCTTGAATAGTCAAGTCTATTCTGTGATTATCACTTTTATTAACCAATTTGGTTAATTAATTGAGGCCAGCTGTGGACGTTTGTTCTGTAATAAAGATGCGACTCAAAGAGCTCGGGCTGGAGCAGAAGGACCTGGCGGCGGCCGCCGAAGTGACGGAATCCTACATATCGCAGCTGCTGAACCGGAAGAAGTTGCCTCCGGCCCCGAACAGAACCGATATCTACGAGAAAATGGGCAAGTTTCTGCAGCTATCGAAAGGCGAGCTAGCGACGCTGGCGCGCGAAGAGCGCTTGGATGAACTGCGGCGCGGCTATGAAGAACCGCAAGGCGCGTTGCTGAAAGAAACCCGGGAACTGATATTGAGAAAGTGCAGGCCCGCCCGAAGACAACAGATCCAGGCGGTATTCGAAAGGCAATCTTTCGGGGAGCTGGAGCGGCTGATAACACAGAAGCTCCTCGATGTTGTCAGGCAGGCCGCAAGATCGGAGCTGGATAATGAAGCCTGGCTTCATCGGGTTGCAGAGCTTAGTAACAAGAGCTATGCCCAGATGCGCGTGATCTTACTGGAGTTCCTCGACACCGATATCTTCAACGTTTCAAACGAAGACTGCATCTCCTTTCTGGATCCGCTGCTCGAAGGCTGGGACATCGATCTGACTAACTTCGATATGGAAATCGTGCTGAACGAAAGACTCGTCCTGGGCAAACCGAAGAAATTCGCTTTTGTCGAAACGGATATCGACGCTCCCAGCGAGGGTGAGCCGGGGCTAACAGCGTTTCTGAATGATGCTGCGCTCAGCGGCGATGTGTCTGCCGAAGAAGTGGGGTTTCTAAAACAGTTGCGATTCAAAGAAAAACGACCGAGTGCGCTGTTTTATTACCGGGCGCTGCAAAACTTAAGGGATCCGCTGCACTTCCAGCCCGTGAAGAAATAGCCGCAATCGAAAGGAATTACAGTGAGTAAACTGCACATGGGAGTCATTGGGACTTCCAAAAAGATTGATGAGCGTCGTGTGCCCATCCATCCCGATCATTTGCGGCGCCTGCCCGAGGCCATGCGCCGGCGACTAATTTTCGAAGAAGGCTATGGGCAAAGGTTCGAGCTCAGCGACGCGGACATAGCCAAGCGCTCGGGGGGCGTCGCCTCCCGTCACGAACTCCTGGCCGATTTGGGCGCGATCATTCTGAACAAGCCGATGCTTGAGGATCTCGAGGAACTCAAGGAAGGCGGCATCCTCTGGGGCTATCCGCACTGCGTGCAGCAACGAGCGATCACCCAGGCGGCAATTGACCGCCGACAAACACTTATTGCCTTCGAGGACATGTTCGTCTGGAGCCCCAACGGGACCATCGGACGACACACGTTCTACAAAAACAACGAAATGGCCGGCTACTGCGCCGTGCTGCATGCATTGCAACTCAAGGGCATCGACGGGCATTACGGCAACCAGCGCAAAGTGATCATATTCAGTTTCGGTGCGGTGAGCCGCGGGGCGATCTACGCGCTCAAGGCCCACGGTTTCCGGGATATCACGATCTGTATCCAGCGTCCCGATCACGAGGTGCGGGAGGAAGTGCTGGATTGTCACTATGTCCGCATCGCGCCCGGCGGGGAGGGCGAAGCACGCATGCTGGAGGTCGAGCACGAAGGAAGCGCTCGCCCTTTGACCGACCTCATCAATGAGTCCGACATCATCATTAACGGGACGTTTCAGGAACCGGGCAATCCCATGATGTTCGTGACGAAGGATGAAAAGAGCTGTTTGCGGCCCGGCTGCCTGATCATCGATGTGAGTTGTGATGAAGGCATGGGGTTCTATTTCGCCAAACCTACGACGTTCAAGAAGCCGATACTCAAAGTGGAACAGGTCGACTACTACGCAGTTGATCACACGCCCTCGTATCTTTGGGAAAGTGCGTCGCGCGCCATCTCCGCCGCCCTGGTCGTTCATCTCCCGTCAGTGCTGGAAGGCCGGGAAAGCTGGCAACAGAACGAGACAATCAGGCGGGCAGTGAACGTCGACGACGGCGTAGTGGTGAAACCCGCCATCCTTTCGTTTCAAAACCGGAAGCCGGAGTATCCGCACGGCCCGTTGTGATTCTGCCACGCCTGCGCGACTCACTGGACTCGCTTATCGATGCTCCATGAACTTTGCCCGATGATCAGAGATGTTTGGCAATTCGAAGGCCTTGGATGGTGGCCAGGGGCGGAATCGAACCATCGACACGCGGATTGTCAGCCAGGCGCCGTTGACCCTATTGGAGCATAACCAGCTGAATCGCCAAGGTCCGCCTGCCGCAGATCTTATCGCCGCAGGGCTTTCGAACCAGATGACAAATTTCTTAATGGCATCATGTACAAGCATGCTATCGGCGTGCGTGCCAAGTCTGTATTTGTCTTTATCTCTTCGAGTATGCGTCGCTTTTTATGTTTTTGACCCTTGAATTTATTACCTCAAAAATTCAGCTCCAGCATAAAGCGCAGGTCATGTTCCGCGCCTTTGTCGGGCCGAATCACGTTCTGGAATAACTGTAGTGAAACCGCGGACGGGATTGCCCCAAGATTGAACTGCCGTTGCATGCCACCGCCGAGCGGGAAATAGACTTTCTGTCCGGATGGCTTGTTCCAGTAAATACTGACGCCGTACGGCATGTAGACTGCTTTCCATTTTTCATTCAGGTCGTAGGTGATCATCGGCTTGATCATCATCATGTTGACGTCTTTGCGACTCGGAGTCTCCGGCGACAGACCAAAGCTGCAGCGCGACGATCGCCACGAAGAATCGATCGTTGTGATATTCGTAATCGACGCGGGTCCAAGCGAATATTTCCCACTGCTAAGCGTCTCACCAGAGCCCGTCGGCAACTGTGTTGCGAATCCGAAGCCGAAGTGGTGCGGACCGTCATGTGCGCCTTTTTTCGAGAACAGGAACGCAGAAAGCAGGTCGTTAATACCCGTATCGGATTCGACTCCGGGCTCGGGGTTGCCGAGCGGCAGGCCGGGCACGCCGACAGGATAGTCGGCGACCTCGAAGTATGAAATGTTGGTGACGTCGTAGTTGCCCCAGCCCCAGGCACTCACGAACTCCAGGCCAAGGGTGTCTGCGTCATCATTGGAGTCGGGCAGAAAGCTGCGAAAGAGCC
The DNA here is from genome assembly GCA_963850255.1 of uncultured Gammaproteobacteria bacterium. Taxonomy (GTDB): domain Bacteria; phylum Pseudomonadota; class Gammaproteobacteria; order Steroidobacterales; genus J054. Next base: position 48,914 of record CAWKLL010000008.1, on the reverse strand, counting down.
AGGTTCGGTACGTCGTCGAGCTGAAATGCGTTTGACGACGCTTCGTGCTCGTCGTCGGATTGATGACTCTCCTGCGCCTGGCTGGCACTCATCGTGAAAAACAGTATCAGCGTTGCGGCTAAGGACCAGTTTCTTCCGAATGTACTGAACACGCACTTTCTCCATTTAGTATGCGCCGAATTAGCAGACCCAAAACAAGCCCTGTATGAGTCATACCTGCATAGGACCATTGGGTACCAAAACATATGTTCAGTCCCAACTGTTGATATTTGTCTACGGGCCCTTCGCCCCGCCTATTCTTCCACTCGGCAAAGCCAAACACCAAACAATCTTTCGTATTCAGGGATAGAGAACGACAGGCGTGGGTATCTAAGCCCATTTTTTCGGAAGAAAGGGGTTGAACCGATTTTCCTTTGCGAAAGCCGGTTCGACCCCCCTTTTTACCTTAGCGGGGCTAGACTGTGCTTAGCTTAGAGCCCGCACCAGGAGGGGGCCATGAGGATCGTTTGCTTCCCGCATTTCTACTACCTTTCCGAGGCCTCGAGGCTCGTTGAGATCGCAAAAGCCCTCCGGGATCGAGGTCAGGAGGTGCTGTTCTTCAGCCATGGCGGTCCCTACGAAAGTGTAGTCCGAGACGAAGGGTTCGAGATCATCACCGTCGAACCCCAGATGTCACCAGAACGCGCTCAGCAGTACATGCGTTTCAACCGCGGGGAGGGCGTGAAGTCCTTGCGCGACAGTTTCTTCACTTATGAGGAGCTGAAGGAGTACGTCTCAAACGAGGCTGCTGCATTGAAGAACGCCCGCGCCGATGCCGTCCTGATCGGTTGGAACTTGCCGTCCTATTTGTCCGTCCAGCTTGCCGGGATTCCAATCGTTGTCCAGCAACCGGGGCCGTTCACAGCTCCGTTCTTCGACCGGCGGATGGGGGTGTTCGTGCCGTCTCTGGTTGGCTGGCTCCGTCATATGCCCATGGATTGGTTCATGAATTGGCTCGCGCCGCGCATGAAATTCTGGATCCACCCGTTTAATCAGCTCGCCTCGGAGCTCGGTCTACCGCAATACAAGAGCACCCTGGATTTCGTGGCGGGCGATCTCACCCTCGTGATGGACGCGCCTGAGATCCTGGGCATCTCGCCCGAGGAACTTGAAAACTATCAACCGCGCCATCCGCAATTCTTCCATCGGCCGCCTCGCTACCGTTACGGCGGTGCCTGCTTCGCCAAGCTTCCCGGCGAAGTGCCCGAGGCGGTGCGTCGGCACTTCGACACGCCAAGAACGAAACTTTACTGTGCCATGGGTGTGTCCGGGTCGCCCGAGGTCTTGCAGTCCGTCGTCGAAATCGTGGGCGACCTGGATTTGCAGGCCGTCGTGCTGACGACCACGATCCTGGGAGATCGGGCCTGCAACAATTCCAAGCGTGTGCTGACGATCCCGCACGCTCCCGCGCACCTGCTCAATCCTCTGGCGGACATCGCAATTACTCACGGAGGAGCGGGCACGGTACAGACAGCGATCCACTCGGGCACGCCGCTCGTCGGTATTCCGGCTCAGATGGAGCAAGCGGGAAATATCTCGCTGGTCGCGCGTCAGGGCGCTGGACTGATGCTGACGAGGCTCGACCTCAATCGTCGAAGACTCGCGGCTGCGCTCGAGAAGCTGGTGGAAGACCAGAACTACCGCGACAGCATGCAGCGCCTGAAGCGGATACAGGACCCGATTGACGGCGCAGCGAAGGCCGCCGACGAAATTATCCGGTTCCTTGACGGCAGGAGATCAGTCGCCGGGCCCGAGACGGTCGAGGCAGGCACAGCACACAGCTAGGAAGATCGGGAGCTGCCTGGCCGAGCTGGGACGAGGCATTGTCGCCCTGGTCGAAGAGCTGGATGGCAAGCTTGATCTGTCCAGGTCGAGCGATGAAGCACTGGGCCGCTATCTTCTGACAGCGGTCAAAACGATGAACCACAATGGGTCATACCAGCATGAGTTCAACGATGCGCTGGTCAAACTTCATCTCACGGCCGTATCTTTTGCCAAAGAGACGGATATGTATGAACAGTTGGTCGACAACGATGTAAAGACCACTGAATTCATGATGAAACGAATCGGCAATGCAATAAAAATGACCGGTCGCGAAGACTTCGCACTGATGGCGATCTTCGAGCAAACGACCTGTTTCTTTCAGCTGGTCGATCAATTGCAGTGGAACAGCCCTACCAGTGTCACTTACACCACGCCATTTACGCGTGTAATGGAGGCCAGTCAGAAGGTCGGCATCTTCGAAAACCTGACGGAAGAAGAGGTGCACAATAACTACAGCATTCCACGCTATATGGCCTACGCCAAAATCATGGGCGTGAATCTGGATGTTTCGCCGCTCGGTGCCAACGGTGAGATTACGGTCAGTCTCGTCGATTGAGCGTTACCGGCCCGGGTGCTGCATAGACGTGGAATCCGGATGGCCTACGCCTATTTCCCGTTCTCGCCGAATGGAATCGCTGCGATGATCGAGAATCGAAACACCTAGTCTGGTGCGGGATCCGGCTTGATGGCGTTGTAATAAGCCTGGACCGACCAGGCCCACGGGTGTTTGTTCATCTTGAATGAGCGGCCGATGCCGCCGCCTACAGGAACCAGCCATTTCTCCCCGGGGCTGTCCCAGTTCGCGGTGATCAACGGTGCGTAAACAAAGAACCAGTCGTTGGGTAACTGGCGCCGAACAGCCCCGCGTATCAACAGCTGGTTGACGTCGGCACGGTTGTCGCTGCCGGCAAATGACCATCGCTGGCCGGCGACCATGCCCAGGTTCCACGGCCCTTTGCGATAGGTGAGACGGAACGCCGGACCCGCTGCCCACTTGCCGCTACCCAGCGAATCGTCAGTAGCGGTGGGAAACGCGAAAACTCGCACCGATGCCCCAGATAAAGTTGCCGGAACGGGTCGGCGTGACGAAGCTCGCGTGTAGCAGGTCAGAGACACCGGCAGTCTGGCCGGAAGTGTTGTCCCCGGGGAAGGCGGGGGTTCCGCCAGGCGCGTCCGCCATCGTAATGATACTGAGGTTGACCAGCTTCCACTGCTCGAACACCGGGAACGTGTACACGGGCATGATCCTGAGAATGTTCGCATTGCCGTTTTTGGCGCCGCTGTCGAAGTCGAGTTCGAGCGGCAGGGCAAAGAATCCGCGCGCCTGGCGCAGTCGTTCCGCTGAGTTGGTCTGCCCGGCCGCCGGTTGAACCTGAGCGAGAAGCAGCACAATACTGACGGTGCTGACGAGAAGGTTTTTGGCGCTGTGTATAATCATAGAGATTCCCTCTTAGAAGTCTCGCACCGATCGAAGTCACGTTTTCGGATGCAAAAAAGGTGCCGGGTCTATTTCTTTTTTTTCCCTTTGTTTACCGGAAGTTGCTACCCGCGGGGATAGGCGGATGCCGGCATCGGGAGCCGAAAAATAGACCCGGCACCTTTTTCACGGATGGCACCTTTTTCACGTCGTCAGATTGATCATGCTCCTGCGCCTGGCTGGCACTCATCTCGGCGATCTTATCCACCCCCTCTATGGCCTCACCCAAATAATCGGGAGTTCTGGCTGTATAGAAAAGAGTTCTAGATGGCTCTGAAAAGTCACCGAGTCGCGTCGACAGATGACTTAGGGCTTGGCAGTAACGCTAAACGGATCTGCGCGTTAAATGGTGGCCAGGGGCGGAATCGAACCACCGACACGCGGATTTTCAGTCCGCTGCTCTACCAACTGAGCTACCTGGCCTGCCCTTTTCAAGCCCGCGCGGAAGGCGGGCCGGATCTGAAGCTCGCGCCGGCCGAGTAAATCAGCCCGCGCGGGGCGGGTATTAAAGCCGCAGAGCCTTATGCGCGTCAAGGTGACGTTTTTCCGACACTTGCCACTGGACGGAAAGCGGCGGGCTGCTTTTTGACAGCAGCAGTCCGCCTCACTACCCTTTAGAAAAACCCAAGGGCCCGGCCCGCCGGTCAGCGGCCCGCCAATCACTCAGACTCCTTATATATATGGCGCTTAGATCACAAGACTTGCCCGCCGTCAGCGCCAGCGCCGATCTGGACTCGCGCTATGAGTCGGTGCGGGCCACCAGCCTGGCTTTATGCCTGACCCTGGAGCCGGAGGATTACGTGGTCCAGTCGATGCCTGGCGTGAGCCCGACCAAATGGCATCTTGCGCATACCAGCTGGTTTTTCGAGCAATTTGTCCTTGCTGAGCGCATCGACAACTATTCAGCTTTTGATGAGCAATACGAGTTTCTGTTTAACTCTTATTACTACACCAAGGGTCAGATGCATGCGCGGAATCAGCGCGGCCTGCTCTCGCGGCCTACGGTCAGGGAGATTAATACTTATCGCCGGCATGTAGATACCGAGATCCTTAAACTGCTTGAACACAACGACGACAGTGAGTTGTGCAATCTGATCGAGCTTGGCCTGCACCATGAGCAACAGCATCAGGAGCTGATGCTGACGGACATCAAGCATGTATTCTCCGTAAACCCGCTGCGCCCCGCGCTGGTCAATGCTGATTTTCAACGTCGTCTCACGCCGTTGCCTGATCTCAGCTATGTTCCGTTCGAAGGCGGCACTGTAGAGATCGGCGCCAACGGCGACGGCTTTGCCTTCGATAACGAATTACCGCGCCATGAAGTCTTGCTGCGGCCATATCAACTGGCCGACCGACTGGTAACCAACGGCGAGTATCGCGCCTTCATTAAGGCAGATGCCTACACCGATAGCAGCCTGTGGCTGGCCGATGGCTGGGCCTGGCTGCAGGATCATGAAATTGAGCGCCCGCTCTATTGGTCGAAAGACCTGAAGCGCGAGTTCACTCTCAGTGGTATTCGAGACCTGGATGATGATGCGCCCGTCTGCCACGTAAGCTTTTATGAGGCCGATGCCTATGCCCGCTGGGCTGGAGCGCGACTGCCCACAGAAGCAGAGTGGGAGCATGCCGCAGCCGATGTGCCGATGATCGGCAACCAGATGGAACAAGGCGTCTTGCATCCGCGACCGCTTAAAACCCGCGAGCACAAACTCGCGCAAATGTTCGGTGACACCTGGGAGTGGACTGCCTCGGCCTACACGCCTTACCCGGGCTTTAAACCCCTGGCCGGGTCGTTGGGCGAATACAACGGAAAGTTCATGTGCAATCAGATGGTTTGTCGCGGCGGCTCCTGTGTCACACCGCCGGGCCATATGCGCACCAGCTACCGTAATTTCTTTTACCCGCAGGAACGCTGGCAGTTCTTCGGCATTCGACTGGCCAAGGATAGCTAGGAAATATTATGGGAAACGCTGCAGTAAAACTGACAATTCAGGATCTCCCTGAGCAGGATGAAACAGGCGAGTTAATCGCTGGCCTGAAGAAATCGCCGCCGGAGGTTTCGCCCAAGTACTTTTACGACCAACGGGGCTCGGAGTTGTTCGAGGCCATTTGTGTGCAGCCGGAGTATTACCCGACGCGAACCGAGCTGCGCATCATGCGCGAGCATCTCGGCGAAATGGCGCAGCTGATCGGCCCGCAAGTCACGCTGATCGAGTATGGCTCCGGCGCAAGCGTCAAGACCCGCTTGTTGCTCGATCAGCTGGATAAGCCCGCCGCCTATATCCCCATCGATATTTCCGGCGATTTTCTGCTCGAGGTGGCCGGCGATCTTGCCCGGCGTTACCCGCAAATTGAAATTCTGCCCTTGTGCGCTGATTTCACACAGGCCCTGGAATTGCCGGAACCTGCCGGCGAAAGTCGTCGCAAGGTCGTGTATTTCCCGGGCTCGACCATCGGTAATTTTTCACCGGACGAAGCACAGGATTTGCTGGCGCTGATGCGGGAACAGGTCGGCAGGGGCGGTGGACTGTTAATCGGCGTCGACCTGATCAAGGATCCGGAGATTCTCGAGCCGGCCTATAACGACGCTGCCGGCGTTACTGCGGATTTCAATCTGAATCTGCTGCGCCACCTGAACCGCGAGTTCGACGCTGATTTCTCAACCCAGGACTTTGAACATCGCGCCGTTTACGACGCTGAGCATGAGCGCATTGAAATGCGTCTTATTGCCACGAATTCCCAAACCGTTCGGATCAGTGGCGAGAAAATTCAGCTGGCGGAAAACGAGTATATCGTCACCGAACATTCACACAAGTTTACTCGCGAGGCGTTCGCGAGCGCTGCAGAGCAAGCGGGCTTTACCGTCAAAGCGGTCTGGTCAGATCCTCAGGACTTGTTCAGTGTGCAATATCTGGAAGCGAGTTAGCCCTGATCTAAACTACTCGGGAACGAAATCCTCCGGCGCGGACGAACCGCCGCTGAAGAAAAATTTCTCCATCTCCGCCTCCAGAAATTCACGTGACTTGGGTTCCATGGGCGTTAGTCGATACTCGTTAATCAACATGGTCTGATGAGCCAGCCATTGCTGCCAGGCCTGCTTGGAAACGTTGTCGTAGACGCGCTTGCCGAGATCTCCGGGGTGCGGAATGCGATCCAGGCCCTCCGCTTCGATACCGAGTAACGCGCATTTAACCTGACGACTCATAGTTCTTCTCCAATTGCTGCCAGCAGCCTCGACACCGGCGCTGCCAGTCCCACCTTGGCCGGATCGCGCAGCTTATACCAAAGCCAGCGTCCATCCTCCATGGCAGCGGCCGGCGCGGACTGCAAGCGCAGCAATACCGGGGTCATGGTCAGCTCAAAATGTGTGAAAGCGTGACTAACGGGCGAGCGAATTTCGATGCTGCGCGGCGTGGCGCCGAGTTGCCGCTGGCAGAAGGTCGAAGCGTCGCTGGCGAGCTCGGTCTCGGGCAGGCCCCAGAGCCCGCCCCAGATTCCTTCGGCCGGCCGCTTCTCCAGCAGCACGCAGCCGTCGTGGCGCAGGCAAATCAACACGGCGGTAGATTTAACCGGGCGTGCGCGACGGGGAGCGCGACCCGGGTAGTCCGTCGGCTTACCCGCCCGAAAAGCGGTACACATAGAAGCCAGCGGGCATTCCCCGCAAGCCGGTCGGCTGCGCGAGCAAATACTCGAACCCAGGTCCATGATCGCCTGAGTGTAATTCGCCGCCCGCTCCTTCGGTGTGCATGCTTCGGCGTGAGCCCAGAGTTGCTTCGCGACCGCAGTCTTTCCAGGCCAGCCGTCGACAGCAAATACGCGCGCGATTACCCGCTTGGCATTACCATCCAGAATCGGATGGCGCTGGTCGCAGGCCAGCGCGAGGATTGCGCCGGCAGTGGAGCGACCTATACCAGGCAAGGCCAGCAGGCTTTCAAAGTCTTCGGGCAGCTGTCCGGCATGCTGATCACGAACCTGCCGGGCGGCGCGATGCAGGTTGCGCGCGCGGGCGTAGTAGCCGAGGCCCGACCAGTGATGCAGCACATCGTCTTCACCGGCGGCGGCCAGGCTGAGCAGATCGGGAAAGCGCTGCATAAAGCGCAGGTAGTAGCCCTCCACGGTGCTCACCTGTGTCTGCTGCAGCATGATCTCGGAGACCCAGACCCGATAAGGCGTCGGTTGCTGCTGCCAGGGAAGGTTCTTGCGGCCATGCAGCTGCCACCAGTCCAGCAGCGCCGGAGCAAGTTTGCCAGTGGCGCTCAATGGAAGTTGCTCAACGCTTGAGCAGGTCGCCCAGCCCGCGACGCAGGGCATCACGCGCGTCTTCGGGCTCTTGCTCTTGCTGCTCGGCATCCGGTACGGCCTGTTGGCTCGTATCGCCGCCTTCACCGGCTTCCGGCGCCGGCTCTTTTTTGCCCAGACCCAGTCGATCGAATAACTTGTCTGTCGCCTTTTGCACCGCCACGTTGGTGGCCAGCGCGGCGATGTCTACGCCAATTTTCGGGTCATCGGCTGCGCCGCTAATCGTCACGGGGATCGTCAGGCCGGTGAGGTCATCGTAGCTTTCACCATCGGCAAAGCTTGGCGTTTCGAATACGTTGGCTTTGAAGCGATAGTCCAGCTCCTGCGCCAGTACATCCACACTGCCGTCACCAGTCAGGCGCAGAAAGGGAATTTCAGCCTGCATACGCTGGCTGCGCAGTACACCATCCTGCAGGCGCCCGCGTACCGTCAGGCTGTTGATTACGGTTTGCTTCAAACCCTCGCGGGCCGGCGGCTGCTCGCGTCGCAATAAGGCGCGGGCCCGGCGAATCTCCTGCCAGACATCCATACCCTGGTAAATGCCGTCGACCAGGTCGAATGACAAATCGCCCTGCAGGTTGCGCAGCAGCTCGGCCTGGTTGTTTCCGCTGCCGGCCGCGTTGATACGTGCCACCAGAAGGCCCTGCAGCTGATCAACCTCGGCAAAGTCCGTAAGCAGACCCTCGGATTGCACGTTATCCAAGGTCTGGTCCAGGGCCAGGCGCATCTCCGGCCCGCTGACATCAACACTCACTGCCCCCTTGTAGGTCCCGCCATACAAATTAGCGCTGGCCGGATCGAGCTTGATGACCCCATCGCGCGCCACTAACCTGGCGTCGAGATTTTGAATTTTCAAATTGGCCACGGTCAGGCTGCCTACTTGCAGCGTGCCGGTCAGATCGAGCTCGCGCAGCAACTCAAGATCGGTGTCACTGTCAGCATTAGCAGCGCCGGAGTCTTTCTTTGTGTCTTCGCTTTCAGGCGCCAGGTATCTATCAAGGTTCAACTGATCCGCGGCCAGCTTGAAACTCAGGCGCGGCTGGTCGAAATTCGCCGCGGCCAGTTCACCATTCAGGCGAGTCTCGTCGAGTTGCGCCACCAGTTTGTCCAGCTTCAGCTGGTCTGTACCCAGGCGCCAGTTACCCTGGGCTGAGAAATTCTTGAGTACCTCCGGATCCGCAGTATCCGGCACCGGCTCGCCCAGTTCAGCCAGCAGCTCGCGCGGCGAGAGCGGCGCCAGTACAAAGGCGCCGGCCAAATCGGTTTTTTTCTCGCCCAGCTGACCATCCGCAGTGATATCCAGCTGCGCACCGGCCAGCGTCAGATCCCCCTGCAGGGCTTTCAGCGTGACTTGCCCGGAATCCGGGCTCAGGGTCAGAACACCGAGCTGGAATTTGCCCGCAGCGCTGCCCCCCGGGAGGTCGCCGGACTTGAGCTGCAGATCCAGCTTCGGCTCGCCCAGCGTTGCGCTGCCATTGCCGGCAGCGTTGTAGTCAAGTCGCGGTGAACTCACGCTTGCAAGCAATTCACCGTCTGTACCCAGCGGTCCGCCGTTCAGATTGATATCGGCAGCCAGTTGTTCTGCGCTCGCCTGTATATCGCCGCTCAAGTCCAGCGTTGCCGACGGTGCGGTCAGGGCCAGATCGAAGCGGCCCGTGTCAGCACCTTCGCCGACGATGGAACCGTCGATATCCGTCAAGGCTATACGCGCCGACTCATCATCGATAATCGCCTCGGCGCTCAATTTGAGATCTGCACGGGTATCGGCGGCAGCGTCGATAAAGCGCAGCGCGGTCTCGAAATCAAAGGGCTCGCCGGCCGCCAATTCACCGGTGACGAGACTGAAGTTCTCCACGCGCAGATCGGTGCCGGCCGGAACGTCGCGCAGAGTGAGCTCGGCATCGCTGATGTTGATGCCGCCGAGGGATAACGCCGAAAGCCCACTCCCTGATTCATCAGTGTCTGCAGCTTCAGTCGAATCTGCATCCCGGTTTTCTTCGCCGCTAAATTCCCAGTTGGCCTGGCCATCGGCGCGGCGCAACAAGTTCACTTTCAATCCGGTCAGCGTCAGCTCATCCAGCAATAGCTCCTGGCGGCTCAGCAAGGGCCACAGCTGCAAGCCAAGGCGCGCCGACTCCACTTGCGCAAAACTTGCCTGCTCGAACCCGGCCGGATTACTCAAACTGGTCTCGCCCAGCGCGATGGCGCAGCAAGGCAGCAGCCCCAGGGAAAGATCACCTTTAATTATCAGCTCGCGGCCCGTTTGCGACTGCACCGCACTGGAAATTTCTTCGCGATAGTCGTTGGGATCGACAAACAGTGCGACTGCCGCGATAACCAGCAGCGCCGCGACAACAATTAGCCCCAGCAGGCCACCAAGCAGCTTGAATAAGGTTTTCATGGGCCCATTACAGCACTCCGGCGTGAGCCGGCCAACTGTAGTAAGCGCCAAGGTTTTGGAGTTAGCAGCCCTGGTCGAAGGGAATAATGCTGGGAAGGCCCCCAGGCATTGCTGGTGGCTGGTATTCCACACCACAGCCCGATGCCTCGGGGTGCGACCAGCGACCGGCCCGGAACTCGAAGCCGCGGGCAGCCATCGGTTTCAGCGCACCGGCAACGGTCGCTGCCGAGGGGTAACCATTAATTATCACCACGTCCCCGGCCGGCAGGCTCAAGGTTTGTGGTCGCAACTGAGCCTGCCACAGGGCATTGGCGATCTCGCTGGCATAGACAACGCTGGCGGCCAGGGCCTGCACATCGCTGCGCCGGGTATCGGCAGACAGTTTGAGATGCCGGGGTACCGCCACCATCGCCAGCACCGAAAAGCAGGCCACCAGCACCGCGATATCGACACGACTGAGCGTGAAGCGGCGACGTTGCGGAAGCTTGCGCAGGGATGCAGACACGGACTCGTTGACGGCGACAGGACAGAGATGAACTGTCGCTCGCCGATGGCGGGCTTGTCTGTGAAGCTGATCCCAATCCGACACCGGCAGGCGCTATGTTCAGCCGCCGCAGGGCGCGAAATCTCGCCAGTGCAAAATAGGGCGCCAGTAATAAAAAAGGGCTGGCCGGCATCCATTGGCCCCAGGCTCCGCGCAGGTCAAAGCGCCACACAGCGACGCGGCCAAGCGTCAGCAATACCAGCGTGGTTAACAACAACAGGCGCCCATTGCGGTCGCCAGCCATTCGGCAGGTCGCCTGGGTATACAACCACAGGCGGGCGAACGGGCGCTGCTGCACCCAGGCAGGCGAACGCTCGGCACGCAGCAGCAGGCGCCAGCCGCGACGCCAGTTTCGCGTCAATCTCATCGCAGACATGAGTGCCAGCTCAACAGGGCCATATCTCGTGAACCAGCAGCGAATCGGTCGGAAACCACGGTTTTCAGACGCCAAAACGCCCCGCCGTGAGCCTTTCCCGCCAGGTGGACGACTTAATGTGAAAGCAGTCTCAATGCCGAAGCCGTCTATCTATTAGGGTGGGTGGGTTGTTGTGTGCGCCTTGTGAGGCCGGCCCTGGGGGGGCGGCCATGCGAGTCGCGGCTGGCATTTATGAAGCTTCTTCTGGTTGAAGACAATTTTGATGACGCTGATTTCCTCAGCGCATCATTGCGTCGTCACCGGGTTCAGGACCTGGATCTGAGGCATGTCGCCACCCTGCGCGACGCCGTGCACCACCTGGGAGCCGAGCGTTTCGATGTCGTGTTACTGGATTTGCATCTGCCCGACGGCTCCGGCCTGGAGTGCATCGATGCCATTCAGGCGGCCGATTCCAGCACGCCCATTGTCGTGCTGAGCGGTCAGGACGATGAGAAGTTCGCACTGAGCATCCTGAACAGGGGCGTGCAGGACTACCTGGTGAAATGGGAGGGCGAGACGCGCACTATTCTGCGTTCTATTCGCTATGCCGTGGAACGCAAACGTAGCGAAATGCGCCTGAACTATCTGGCGCAGTATGACCCGCTGACCGAGATCCCCAATCGCCAGTATTTCAACGACCAGCTGAAACGAGCCATTGCGCGGGCGCGTCGCGAGGGCAAAAAGGTCGGCTTGTTCTTTCTCGACCTGGATCAGTTCAAAGTCGTCAATGACACCCTTGGCCACAACGCCGGCGACAAACTGTTGCGCGAAATGGCGCGACGCTTGCGCAGCTCCATTCGCGGCGGCGACGTGCTGGCCCGCCTGGGCGGTGACGAGTTTGCGGTACTGCTGGAAGGCCTGACCGGCGCTCTGGAAGCCGAAGTCGTCGCGCGCAGCATTCTCGAGGTGATAGCCGAGCCGTTCCAGGTAGACGGCCGCGAGGTCAAAGTCACTACCAGTATTGGCATAACCATCTATCCGAATGACAACAGCGACACGGCCACGTTGCTGAAGAATGCCGACATCGCCATGTACCAGGCCAAGGAAAAAGGCCGCAACAACTTCAAGTTCTTCACCGAACGCATGCATGACGAACTGCTTGCTTACCATGAACTCGAACAGGACATTCGTGACGCCATCAGCCGTGAGCTGTTCACCCTGGCTTTCCAGCCCAAGGTCAACCTGGTGACGCGAAAACTGCAGGGGCTGGAAGCCCTGCTACGCTGGAACTGCGAGAATCGCGGCAATGTCTCACCGTCGGAGTTCATTCCGGTGGCTGAACAGAGCGGGCACATCGTGCCGCTAGGCCACTGGGTATTCAGTGAGGTCTGCAGAACGATCAATCGCTGGCAGGCCAAGGGCCTGCCGGTAGTGCCCGTATCCGTTAATGTCTCAGCGCGGCAGTTCCAGCAACCGGACTTTTATCGCCGGGTTGCGGATACACTGAACCGTCACGCCATTAATCCCTCGTTGATAGAAATCGAGTTGACCGAGGGCCTGCTGATGGAAGACACGGAGCAGGTGCAACGCAGCCTGCAGAAACTCAAGGACATCGGCGTACGCATTTCCATTGATGACTTTGGCACCGGTCACTCCTGCCTGAACTACCTGCGACGTTTTCCCATCGACGTACTCAAGATCGACAAGTCTTTCGTGCACGATGTCGATCACACCGAAGATAGCGCCATTATTATCGATGCGATCATTTCACTGGCGCGCAGCCTGCATCTGGAAACCGTAGCTGAAGGCGTAGAAACCCGCGAGCAGTTGAACTTTTTAGTCGACCGCGGCTGCCTGATCGCACAGGGCTTTCTGTTCGGACATCCGATGAAGGCCGGGGAGGTATTGCCGTTCCTCGAAGACCTGATCGAAGACGATCCCGGTTTTGTCACTTCGCGGCTGTCCGCTGCGGATTTTGCCTGAGACTCGCGCATGGCCAGGCAGGAAAACATGCTGAAGACAGACAGAACGGGCGAGCGCTCACTGTCGGATATGCAGCTGTTGCTGGAAACCACCGGCGTGGGCATGTGGTCCTACGATGGCGCAACTAACACCTTCAGCATGGATGAAACCTGCCGGCAGATGTTCGACCTGGACACCGGCGAGGAAATGAATATCGAAGTTGCCAAACAACGTATTCATGCAGACGACATCGGGCCCTATTGGGAAGCTGTGCAGGCAGCCCTGCGCGGCGGTGTGTTTAGCATGAACTACCGCATCGTCCGCAAAGACGGCAGCATCCGCTTCATCAGCAGCCGTGGTCGCGCGCAGCCCGCCTTGCCCGGATCGGCCCCGGCGATCAAGGGTGTTTGTATCGATGTAACCGACCGTCGCCAGCTCGAGGATCAGCTGCGCAGCACCGAGGATCGACTGCAGCATCTGGCTGATGGCGTTCCCGGCCTGTTTTCCTATATTGGGCCGGACTATCGGGTCCAGTTCCTGAGCTCTCAGTACCGCAGCATATTTAATCGCCAGATCGAATCGCTGATTGGTCAGCATATCGGCGAGCTGATTGGCTGGCCTGCCTTTGAAGAGCGACGCGATCGCTACGATCAGGCCCTGGCCGGTGACACGGTCAATCACGAAGGTTCGCGGATCATGCCCGATGGCGAGGAACGCTATTTCACCATCACGCACCAGCCGCATTGCGATGATGACGGCCAGGTTCTGGGCGTGATGAGTCTGGCCATTGATATCACCGAAAGACGTCTTGCCGAAGAAGCCCTGGAAGCCAAATCCGCAGAGCTAATTCGCTCCAATAAAGATCTTGAGCAGTTTGCCTACGTCGCCTCGCATGATTTGAAAGCACCTTTGCGCGCTATTGAAGTGCTGGTGCAATGGCTGCGCGAGGATCTGAAACAACACAATGAGGGCGAGGTACAGGAAAATCTGGGCCTGCTTGAGCAACGTACGCAGCGCCTTAACGTTTTACTCGACGATCTGCTCGCCTACTCACGAGCCGGCCGTCGAGTGGGTGATTGCTATGAAGTCGATACGGCAGCAATGGTTAGCGACATTGCAACGCTACTGGCCCCGCCTGAAGGCATGCAGATACTTAACGAAACTGAAATGCCTAAATTGCTGACCCACGCTGCACCACTCGAACAGGTTCTGCGAAACCTGATCAACAATGCCATCAAGCATCATCCGAATGATACCGCCTGTATACGCGTGTATGCCCGCGATCAGGGCGATACCGTGATGTTCGCGGTGGAGGATGATGGCGCGGGAATTCCGCACGAGTATGCCGACAAGATATTCAAAATGTTCCAGACCCTGCAGCCTCGCGATGAACGCGAAGGCAGCGGTATGGGCCTGGCCATCGTCAAGCGAATTGTCGAGTGGCAGGGTGGTCGAGTCTGGTTCCACCCCGGGCCCTCCGACCGAGGCACGGTATTCAAGTTCACCTGGAATAAATTGACAGAGATCCCGGATGAAGCCGAACAGTCAACACAGGATATTGAAGACGATGTGTCAAGAATCGATGAAACCCGTCAATATTTTGTTGGTTGAAGATGACCGCATTGATGCCAAGGCCTTTCAACGGGCCATGCAGTCTGTGCGCATCAGCAATCCCGTCACCATCGCCAAGGATGGTGTCGAGGCCTGGGAACGTCTAACGGGCGCTGACGGCGGCGAGCCGTTTCCACGGCCCAACATCATCGTGCTGGACATCAACATGCCGCGCATGTCAGGAATCGAACTGCTGCGCAAGATTCGCGCTGACCAGAAATTGCGCGACCTGGTCGTTTTCGTCCTTACCACGTCTAACGATGACCAGGACAAGATCGAGGCTTACAACCTGAATGTTGCCGGCTACATGCTGAAATCAGACCTGGCGAATAGCTTCGTGAAAGCCTTGGAGATGATGGACAAGTTCTGGCGTGTCATAGAACTGCCCACCGGCGCAGACGTCAAAGCAACAGCAACGGCCGCCTAGTCGGCCAATTTACCCAGGCAAGGAAGCATTTTCATGGAGCAGAACAGTCGCGCCTTCCAATTCGTACAACAATTGGCCGCGAAACTAGGCCAGGAAGAGTTAAACCTGCCTGCGTTTCCAGACGTGGTTGGGCGATTGCAGGCAGCACTGACGGACAGCAACTCTTGCGTAAAAGATATCGTCGGGGTAATCAGCAGCGATCCGGTGCTATCGGCCCGATTGCTTGGCATGGCGAACTCTGCAGCCCTGAATCCAACCGGCCGCAGCATTAACAATATCAACGCTGCTGTCACAAGGCTGGGTTTTACGCTGGTGCGGGGCACCGCGGCTGCCTATGCGATTGGACAAATGCGCCGCGCCAAGGAGCTGGAACCCATACACTCCGAGCTTGAGAGCGTCTGGCGTGCTAGCAACGAAGTTGCCGCAATCTGCTACGTTGTCGCCAAGCGTGCTTTCGGACGTCAGCCCGATGAAGCGATGCTGGCAGGCCTGCTCCACCAGATTGGCAGGCTCTATATTATCACTCACGCACTGACTATCGACCCGAGTCTGCGCGCAGACTCTGACTTCCAGGAAGTGCTGAACGGCTGGCAAGCACAGATAGGCGGCGCGATTCTAGCCGAGTGGGGCTTGCCGGAGAGAATCGGTGAAGCGGTTGCACAACAAGATGATCTGTTGAACGATGATGGCGAAAACCTGCAACCGCTGGCGAAATTGCTGTCGGCCGCCAAGCTCCGCAATCGTATTTCTCACGAACCTTCGCTGCGTGATGTTCATCCGGATGCTGATGACCGGATGACCGCAGTGAACTTCGGTGATCGCAATTTTCTTGACCTGGTTGCCTCCGGACAGTCCGACATCGAGTCCATGCAGCAGACACTGGCGGCCTGATCCGCCTCCGCACAAAGATTACGAAAGAACCAGGAAAGGCCGGGTACGGTTGCGACTCGGTATGGATCCACTGATCGAATGATATGGAGCGGGTGAAGGAATCCAACCCGCGTGATCCGCTTGGGAAGCTGATGCGGTTTTTAAGCTGTCGGCCGACAAGGTCATCAGGTACGAGTACTAGTTCTTTTCGATACACTGCCCACCAACAGCTGGCTTTTCCCCGTAGCTCAGGCGCTTCCAGCTTCCGCAGGCCCTTATTTACCCGGAAGATTTACCCGGATTTAATCTGCCTGGGGGCATACGGGCATGTGAACCTTTTTCTCTATCGAACCAACACCCTGTAACACGTCTCTGTTAAATGAGAATATATCTGCCCCGGAACGAAGCCCAGATAATTGATGACTGATATGAAAAATAAAACTCTTGTTTTGATTGCCGTGTTTCTCAGCGTTTTGGCCAATACCGCTTTAGCAGCAGAGCGTACTGTAGGTGTTCTTTTTGTTGTGCATGGCGGTTCTGAAGAGAACGACCTGGGCAACACCTTCGATAACTCCCTGCAATTCTTTCAGTACGACCCGAATAACGTCGTTTACCAGAGGGTGATGTGGAGCCCCCGTGCCTGGCCGATGGTTGTGCGTTCGGATGACAGTCAGGACTATGCCAACGCAGCCACGCAATACAAAAAATATGCGTTTCAGAATGAGCGCGTCGGCGGCAAGGACTTCGCACCGGACATCACGGATCGTCAATTCGAAGAAATGACCCGCCAGCTAGACGCCATCGGCGAGGATCGCGATATCGAATTCGTCACGGATATCGTGCACTGGCTTGGGTCGCAAACCTACATTCATCGACTGCCGTGGCCACGCTACATGTACAACCCACAGGTAAAACGTGGCGCAAACCTGACTTACTGTGGCAGCGAGAAAGACGGCGGACCGTGGGATCACTGCAACCCCGAGCGCTACAACATCGATGGACCGGGTGAGCGCCTGCTGAAACGTGGTGCGCGTGAAATTATCATGGTCGACCTCACCACCTCCGGTGTGCGTTTCTGGAAGACCTATGACGTCGTCGCCAGAACCCGGCTCATGGTCGATGACTGGAACGAACGCAACGGCACGAACGTGAAAGTCAGCTGGGTCAACGACCCCACCGACCTCATGCGCGACAGCTACCCGACAGAGCCGCCCAACTGGACGCGCTCTGCAGGTGCGCCCATCGTCAATCCACAAGTTCCGCTTGAAGGTCGCCCGAACCCGCTGATCCAGGATCCGCTGCTGATCAACGGCATGGTCGATGGCATCATCGAAGGCATGAACCCCGATGTGCCGGTCGAGAACACCGCCGTAATGATCGTAAATCACTCCATCCGCGACGGAAATCAGGCTTACGATCCGAAGGTGAATGACACCGTACTGATGGACGAGCTGGTCAAAAAGGAATTGCTGCGGCGTTTTCCGGAGATGAAAGAAGAGAATGTACTTGGCAGCTGGATGGGGCTGCGGGTCGAGAACCCGAATGCGAAACCGCTGCGTAAGGGCGGTAACAAGAATGAACGGACCCGCGAAATGCGCGGCGAAAGTCTGGGTAATGCCTGGCTGTATCTGAGTGATCGCGAGCTACCGGGTGGTGATCACCAGTACCGTTACTGGGAAGTGCTCGACATGTACAGGCAAAATGAAGAGATTGATCACATCGTCATTGCCTTCACGCAAATCGTGACCGACAGCGTGCTGAATCTCGTCGAACTGCCCAATCAGATCGCCAAGGAGATCGGCTGGAAAACCTGGCTCCGTGCCGACAAGCTCGATTACGAAACCTACCCGGAAGTCGGCCATCCGTTTGCGGATTACTGGGGTGTCTGGATCGAACCGGTCTGTAAGGTCATTGACGGCCCTGAAGGTGCAACCGAACCCTGCTGCATGAAGATGGGCGGTTGCGGCGGCAGTCAGCCCTATCCGCCACTCCGGCAAACACCTATTAATAAGAAGCGCCAGGATACCGACCCGTCTCTGGCATTTGAAGTATCTGCTTATGGCCACCTCGGTTATGACCAGAGCAAAGGCCAGCCGAACGAAAATGCACCCGTACAGGGTCAGTATCGGGGTACCTGGGAATTGTGGCGGCCCGCCAACGATGATCCTCGCATTGGCAAACTGCTCGCTAAGCAGGTCGTTGCCCTCATGGATGCAGAGACCGAACAGGTCGCATCCGTTAGCAACGCAAAAACTGAACAGGGGGCCGCACAATGAGTTCAGGTAACAAACTAACCCGTCGCGAACTTTTTAAAACAGCCGCCGTCGTAACACCGGTTGCGATGACCGGCTGCGCCACCCTGTCGTCGAGTGATGCGGATCCGCTGGTACGTACCGAAGATCCGGTTGCCCGAGCCGTTGCCTATTACGAAAACACGCGTGATGTCCCTGCCGATAATCCGCTGGCGCAAAACCACGCTAACAGCCAGAAGTGCGCGAATTGCATACACCGGCGCGGCAACGCCACTCCGGATCGCATCATCTGTGGCACCTTCCCGGGCCGCACGGTCAGCCCGGACGGCTGGTGCAGTATCTGGGCGCAGGGCTAGGCGTTCTCTGAACGCGGCTGCCGACTTTCGACAGTGGCCGCCAGGAAACTCGGCGAGCGAAAACCGGTGCGTCGGCGAACAGCGATGGCACCGGCCATCACCAATAAATTGATGATGCCAACCATGACAAAGGGTGCGCCGGGCATCCACGCGTCGAAGATGAAGCCGCCGACAAACACGATCACCAGCGTGCCGACGGAACCGCAGAAATTGAACAAACCGATGACTGCACCGCGAACCTTCTCTGAGGCTTCCTGACCCACGACTGCAGCCCCTGAAAGGATCGCCGCCGACTCTCCCATCCCCAGCATCAGTGCTGCAGGAATGAAAATCAGTGCGAGCGGGTCCGGTGAAAAGCCCGCCAACAAGTAGGCAAGCCCGGCAATACCCATGGCGGTGGCCATGGCTGTGAGGCGGTCGAACTTGTCGATGAAGTAACCCACCACAGGCGAAAACAACAACTGCGCGGTGCTCACAGTAGCGGCTAGCCCGGCGGCGGCTCCCACTGCCTCGGGCAGACTCAGGCCTGAAAGCAACCCGGCTTCCTTGGCCCACAGACTCAGGAACGTAGAGACAACAACGAGGTCACCGCGCGCGATAAACGCTTCACAACAGGCAATCAGAATGCGCGGATTACCGCGCGCCGCCTGCGCACCTTCGCGAACAATCGTGCGAAAGGGCAGGCGCTCAGATGATTTACCCGGCCGACCCCCCTTCAGACCACGACTCAATATCAGGGCAGTGATCACTGCCAGACCGGCACCGCACCAGTAAGTCAGGCGGCCGGACATCAAATCGTCGTAGCCCATTTCGCTGAAAAGACTCAGGAGTAACCGGCCCATCAGGAGGACCATGAAGATCGCCCCGAGACCATTACAGATGCCTGAAAAAGCGAGCATCTTGCCGCGCGACCGCTCCTGCGGGTAATCGGCCAGCACCGTGGCCATCATCGACGTAATGCAGGCCGACCCGACACCATAAAATGCCCGGAGTACACCCAGCTGCAGCAGTGTCTCCGTCAACGGCAACAAGGTCAGTACGGTTCCGACCCAAAGAAAACCCACCACATAAATCGGGCGGCGGCCAATACGATCGGCCAGTGCACCGAGCGGACCGACCATGAACATGAACGCAAACTCGTAGGGCAGTGCAAGCAGCGAGGTCGCACGACCCTGTTCGTCCGAGGGAATACCGAGATTCTCAGTCAACAGATAAGGCTGCATAAAGCTGAGAAACACCACCATGCCGATCGTGGTCAGCGCTGCGTAGAAATATGTCAGTGCATTGCGCCGACTGACCCCTGGGTTAAGCCAGATGGGGCCGAGACGTGCCGCATCGTCCGTATTCGCGGACGTCAGGATTTGTTCTTTCAAATGTTTATCCGTTAGAGGAAAAGTTAGTCACTGACCTCGTCGTAGTATTCGGACGCATGCTGCGGCAACAGATACGGGAACAAATCTTTATCGCGTTCCTTACTGCGGCTCATCGTGAAGTTAGTACGCGCATCGATGCTCTCCCAGCGTTCGACCAGCAAAAACTCGGTGCCCTGTTCACCCTCGGGCTCCGGCGGCTTGGGGTGCTTGGCAATTTGCTCGGGCGTTAAGCGCGACAAGATGGTTTTAATCATCGCACCGGTGCGAGCCCTGAGTATCGTGCGACTGATGAAGCCTTCCGCAGCCTCATACTCAGCCTGCTGGCTGAGGTAGAACTGCTCAACTTTTTCTTCCATACCTTCTTTCGCAGCAATACGTACGACCACAGTTTCCATAGTTTTCTCTCTGATGCTCTGATTGAGTTCGCTATATTTGAGCGGTGTTATTTAATAGCTATTCCGACTGAACCAGTGGCACTGTATCCAGAACCCAGTTGCCCGACTCGCGTCGCGCCGGGCTCGGTATTGCGTAAGCGACATTCCCTGCGTCACGCTTCAGTACCTGCTGATCAATGCGCCAGCCTTTCTTTTCCCACTTGGTGAGCCATTCACGGTAGCTGACGATGATCCCGTCAGAAGACGTCATCAGCTCTTTCGTCAGGTTTTCAGGCGTGCGCAGCGGATAGAGTTTCTCGAGGATAGCGATATCCTCATGCGCAATGCGCGTATTGATTTCGATCACCTTGTCATCCATTTCAGGCTCAAGAATGAAATTGCGCATGTTGACGAAGTAAATACGCGTGTGAGCGCTATCTACCGGCGCTTCGAAAAATACCTGCACAAAATTGCTGGCCGCATTCACAAAAATAGACGTTACAAGTGTGTTCGGGCCATGGTGCCAGGAGCCCGCGCGCAGCTCACCCGTGACGTTTCGATCTTTGGCGAGCACGGTGTTTTCCAGCACGGGATCGCCGAAATCGGCCTCAAACCCCGTGCCCCATTGATCCTCCCAGGTGCGAAACGTTTCCTTGTGCATGGGCGGAAAGCCCTGCGCCGGGTGCACAAACTGGTTGTGCACGGGGTCGAGGCCATTCTCGACTGAACGCTCGTAGTAACAGTTAACGTTGAGAATCACCAATTTATTGGCGCGCCAGCCTTCCGAGTCATACTGTTCAATGTTGTAAAGCTCGGGGCGCTCTTCCTCCGGCAAATCGCCCAAGAAGGCAAACACAATGCCGTATCGCTCTTCGGTCGGATAACTGTCAACCTTGGCGCGCGCAGGTGGTTTCGCATCGCCTTCCGAAGGAATGTGCAGACACTGCCCATCGCCCGCATACTGCCAGCCATGATAAGGGCACGTTATGCAGTCGCCCTCCACTTTGCCGCTGCCAAGCGATCCGCCACGATGTATACATGTGTCGTTGAGGACATGCGGCTTACCGTCAGAGTCGCGAAACGCAACAAACTTCAAACCGAGCAGCTTAACTTCGAGCGGCTTCTTCTTTTCCAGTTCTTCGCTGGTGCAAACGGGGTACCAGAAATTGATATACACGATTATGTCCTTACTTTCCGCCAGTTGTGATGCTTTGATTTAGCCCAGAAATGTCAGAAATCGATATACAGGATTTTGCCGATTATTTTTGGGAGCCTGTAGATTGAATTATCATATCGCAATCTGCACGGGCAAACTGCCGGTGAAACGTTGTCACCGACGGGGCACACGCATCTCAGGCCAGGATGAACGTTCAGCGACAGGCCTGCTTTCGAGAAGGCTGACAAACCGATAAATGCGGGAAATACTGACCATCATGACCTTACAAAACAAATCTCTACGACTTAGCGTTTTAGTCATGTTCTGGAGCGGTTTAACCGTTTCAGTCCCGGCCTCTGCAAGCGGCCATATGGCCGATGAGGCAGCGATGAAGGCTCAGCTGGAAGGCGTCATCGATGCGTATAATTCGGCTGACCCGGAAGCCTTTAAAGCCGCCTACACCGAAGATGCCTGGGTCATTTCCATGCGACGCCCCATCAAGGCATCACGCGAAGAAATAGGCGCGGCCTTTACGCCCGGCATGTCGCAATACTTTTTTAAGACTGAGCTGGACGTACTCGACGTCGAAGTACATGGCGACATCGCTTACATGATCGGACGCAGCACACTCAGCGGCGAACCGCGGGAAGGCGCGAAGGTGCCGGCCTTTGTCGAAGAGCGAATCTATACCGCGATTTTTAAGCGCGAAGACGGTGAATGGCTGATTCATCGCCACATGGAATCAACCTCACCCAAAACCAAGGGCGACATTCCACAGTTCTTTAAGTAACACCGGCTGTTAGGTGAAATGAGTCAGCTGCGGTGTCCTTAGAGTGACCCGCGTATGGCGATTCTGTCAAACACTCATTGCGCTCGTCATTGCTGCCACGATCTCCATACTCGTCCCCGAATCCGAACTGCTGAACCGGCTGCACGACGTGCCCTCTGCATTCTCTTGTTCGCCGCTTTCCTGTGGATAAGCGACGCCACGCCCGTTTACTCAGTCGGCACAATTATTATCGCGCTGCAAACCCTCACGCTGGGCGCCCCGGCGGGGTGTTTGGTGAGACCAGTAGAGACTGGGAAAAGTTCGTCGCTGTTCTCGGTCACCCACTGGTATGGCCGTTCTTTGGTGGGTTCGTGCTCGCTGATCGACGCCGATAACCGTCACCGCCCAAAAAATTGCCGCCAGGTAGGCGAGGTCGCGCCGCACGCGGTCCACCTCGCAAGCAATCAGCCCGCCGAGTATGACCATCCCCACCGCCCAGTCACGCGCCCCGAGGTCAAATGGACGCAGCCCCTTGTCCTCGAGCACGGCCGTGAGGTTCGCCAATGTAGCCACCGTGATACAGCCAACATAAATACTGAACGGCACGCGCAGTAGCCAGCGCTCTTGCGCATCGCCCGCCGGACCGGCGGCAAACAATATGCGCGTGAGCCAGATTAGCGAAGCCAGA
Organism: uncultured Gammaproteobacteria bacterium; assembly: GCA_963850255.1. Classification (GTDB taxonomy): domain Bacteria; phylum Pseudomonadota; class Gammaproteobacteria; order Steroidobacterales; genus J054. The sequence goes on along the minus strand of CAWKLL010000008.1, from coordinate 26,137 downwards.
AGCGCAAGCATGATGAGCAGCGTCGTGCCGAAGAACTCATAGTGCCAGAACAGTATCCACGCGATGTTCGCGATGCAGCTGAGCTGAAACGGCAGGCTGATGCGATCGAGCAATTTATTTTTGCGTTCTGAAGGCAACAGCTGATAGACGTTATAGCCCAACAAGCCGAGATAGATCAGCCCCCAAATTTAAAACACATAACCGGCCGGCGTGAAGAAAGTCTCAAAGCGGTCTGAAATCTCCCCCGTTTGCTGGCCGTTGATCGGCAGTGCGTTGGCAAGGCCGTTGACGAGGATCACGGCCACCACCCAAAGGGCATTGGTATAGCGACGCATCGAATCTAAACCCCGTGCGGCCACGAATCCTAGACTATATAACTTCCGGTGCAGCAAGGAGTCACCCGTGAGAAAGACTTTCACCGGAGCCGGGGCGTTATTTCTTTTCGTCGCCGCGCTGCTTTTTACTAGCCAGTTACTGGGTCTGATACCCGCCGATACACTCAGTATCTCCGGCCAGTCCTCATTTCGCACGATTGCAAGCGTTGCCGTAGGCGGTTGTTTAATGATCGCGATCGGTTGCTGGGAGCACTAAAGGAGAACATCCATGATCAAGACATCCGATATTTTCATTCTTTTGGCAGTGGCTATTTCGTTCGCTCTGTCCGGCTTTTTGTGGTTCACCGGGCAACGCGAAGAGGGTTTGTTTACCGCCCTTTGGGTACCGTCCATCCTCGCTTTCGGTATTTATTTCAAGCTGTCCGCGCTGGGAGCAAGAGAGTCATGAGCACCAACCTCATTTTCTATTTCGCGATCTGCGTGTTCGGCCTGATGATTGTAGGCATCTACCTGACTTCTCTCGAGTTCAAGCGACTGAACGAAGAGCCTGAAATGCGCAAACGGAATCTTCGCAATAAGGACGCTGCCGTTGATAACCGCGCCGGCGAAGCAACCGACACGGCTTGACGGATAGTCCGGGTCTAAGGTCGGCGATTAAAGCCGCCTTCACGGCGATCAGCGCCAGCCCTTCAGGCTGAGTTCTTTTCGTTTATCGGTTGGCAGCCGACTATTTTTTACTGTCAGGTGGCAGACGAATTGTCTCTGCAATCTTCGCCCATTAACTTGGCAATGCCTTCATCCTTGAATCCTCTAGCCACAAGCCCACTTGTCAGATCTGCCTGGCCTGGCTCGATTATAAATGCGTCGACATTGTGCGGGAGCCAGCGTCTCTCGCCATCACGGTGCGACGTTGTCTCAAGATAGTTGAAGATCATTCGTCGCAGGCGCAGCGGTAGTTCTCCGGTGGGTACCTGCGCGACGAAGTCCGCAATGCGAGTTCCCTGCTCGGAGTTGGGCTCGCAACACGACGTGATATCGAGCTTTGCCTCGATGCGTTTGCGTTCGAAAGTAACACCGGATTTTTCGAGATGCCTGCTGAGGTCCTCACTGAACCATGTTGAACCGCCGTTCTCCATCTCCCAGAACGAGGAGGAAAGTTCGTTCAGGGTATCGTTCGAAGCGATCAGGATCACGAGCCGACCAAACTCGTTGACCAGATTCAGTGCATTTTCGAGTGCCAGTCTGGGATCTTCCATATAGTAGAGCGAGTGCACCATGAGAACCAGATCGAAGCGGCGCTGTTCTGTGAACTGTTCGAAGCAGGTGTTGTGTGCCTCTACCCGGATATTTTGGTCGTTCTCGAATACCATACGAGACATGAATCGTTCACACTGTCGGGAATCCGGCTCAAGACCTACGTAGGAAACGATCGAAGCATGCTCTTTTCCGGCGGCCAAAATCTTTTCGTCAAGATCACCCGCGCCACATCCGACACTCAGAAACGAAGCACTATCCGTGGAGAGTTGCGGAATCACATGGTCCGTAAACCATCCGAGAATAAGCTCGCGCTGATTGCTGGCGGCCTCATACGTATGCAGGCAATTTGCATAGCGCTGCCCCTCCAATGGGGCTACATGATTGAGGAGCGCAAGCTCCTGGCGAATATCTTTGATATTCATATTGATTCTATATTTGTCCCATTATTTTGTGACTGGTCAGCGCATGCTTGAGCTTAACCAGGTTTCCAAGAACTACGCAGATGTCCGCGCGCTCGAGCGTTTTGACTTGTCCATCGCATCCGGGATGACTACCGTCCTGATCGGTCCGTCCGGATGCGGGAAGTCCACTATCCTACGCCTAATCATTGGCCTGCAGACGCCTGACGAGGGCAGCATCCATTTCGCGGGGCAGCGGGTCGATCGGGACAGCCTGCCCGCGTTGCGTCAGCGCATGGGTTATGTAATCCAGGATGGGGGTCTGTTCCCGCACCTGAGTGCGCGCGACAATATAGCGCTGATGGCGCGATATCTGCGCTGGCCGGATGCGCGTATCGCGACACGCATTACCGAACTCGCCGAACTCACGCACTTCCCCGTCGATGCCCTGGATCGCTTCCCGATCCAACTTTCCGGAGGTCAGCAGCAACGCGTTAGTTTGATGCGCTCCCTGATGCTGGAGCCTGAAGTGCTGCTGCTCGATGAACCGCTTGGCGCGCTCGATCCCATGATCCGTCTGGACCTTCAGGTCGATCTTCGCGAAGTCTTTGCCAATCTCGGCAAGACAGTGCTGATGGTGACGCACGATTTGGGCGAGGCCGCTTTCTTCGCGGATACCGTCGTTCTAATGCGCGATGGTCGAATTGTGCAGCACGGCACAATGGAGCAATTGTTGCGTGAACCTGCGGATGATTTTGTGCGGCGATTCGTTCAGGCACAGCGCTCTCCGCTCGAAACCATGGAGATATCCGCTTGAGCCGCCGCTTTGCGATCAATTGTTTGTGCGGGCTCTTGCTGGCGACGAATTGTCTCGCCGCTGAGGAGCCCGCCATCGTGGTCGGTTCAAAGAACTTTACGGAGGGCGTGGTTCTCGGCGAACTGATTCGCGCCATGGCCGCATCTGCCGGGGCCAGTGTCGAACATCGTCAGGCCCTCGGTGGCACGCGCCTGGTCTTCAACGCGCTGGTATCGGGCGAGATCGATATCTACGCGGAGTACACGGGAACGCTCACGCACGAGATTTTCGCGCAGAACAAACCCGCTTCAAACGCGGAGCTACGAGACCTGCTCGCTGAGTCGGGCCTCGTGATGAGCAATTCGCTCGGTTTTCGCGACAACTTTGCCCTGGGCATGCGCAAGGCTACTGCCGAGCGTCTCGACATCCGACGTGTATCAGACCTGCGCGCGCATCCGCAACTTGTCTTCCGTTTCGGCACGGAGTTTATGGAGCGCGGCGACGGTTGGCCCGGCCTGCGTCGGCACTACGACTTGCCGCAGCAGGATGTTCTCGGCGTTGAGCACGATTTGGCCTACCGAGGATTGGCGGCTGGCGACGTCGATGTGACCGATCTTTACACCACCGATGCCGAAATCGCCTACTACGATCTGCGCACACTCGAAGACGATCGGGGCTACTTCCCGCCTTACGAGGCGGTACTTCTGTACCGGGCCGAGCTCGCGCAACAACAGCCGGCAGCGCTCGCTGCCGTACTCCGCTTGCAGGGCTTAATCGATGAAGGCCAGATGATCGCGATGAATTCACGCGTCAAGCTGAGCGGAAAACAAGAGGTTCTGGTTGCAGCTGATTTTTTACGCGAAAATCTCGGCATCGACGTCGATGCCAGGTCCAGCACTCGCATCGAGCGCTTTTTGCGTAATACCCGGCAACACATCGCACTGGTAGCGGTTTCACTGGTCGCTGCGATCCTGATCGCAGTGCCGCTTGGTATAGCAGCCGCGCGATGGCCTCGTCTCGGTCAGATCATCCTCGGCGTGGTGGGCATCGCCCAAACAATCCCGGCGTTGGCGCTACTTGTCTTTATGATTCCGCTGTTCGGGATCGGCGCCGTTCCGGCGGTCATCGCGCTATTTATCTACAGCCTGCTGCCAATCGTGCGAAATACCTACACGGGCTTGACCGGCATTCCCACGCAACTGATTGAATCCGCCGACGCGCTGGGCCTGCCCGCCGGCGCTCGCTTACGTTTAGTAGAGGCGCCGCTGGCAGCACGATCGATACTCGCCGGAATCAAAACGGCAGCCGTAATTAATATAGGTGCGGCCACGCTCGGTGCTCTGATCGGCGCCGGTGGCTATGGCCAACCGATTCTGACCGGCATTCGCCTCGACGACGTTGGTCTCATTCTGGAAGGGGCCGTGCCGGCGGCGGGCCTTGCCATCGTGGTGCAGTTGCTGTTCGAATGGGCCGAGCGGGCAATTGTTCCGCGCGGTCTGCGTACATCCACGCAGGCCTGACCAGCAAACAGGGAGTAATGATGACGGTACGCGCCGATACCTTTGAGCGTAGCTGCGAGCACTGGAGTGACGCGGGACGCAATGAGATGGAGAGCTTTTACGAGCTGGCCCGCGTTGACTACCGATATCTGGCCGAGGCCTATGAATGGGCCGACGCATTCCAATCGCTCGCTGACCGAAAAGGCCGGGGCCGCCTGATCGATATCGCTTGCGGCAGCGGAAAGTTTCCGCAAGCGCTACTGTCCTATGCTGATGTCGCCAAGCTCGCGCGAAACACCGACTTTGAGCTCGACTACGATTTGCTGGACCCGAGCGAGTTTTCCCTGCGTGAGGCCAAGCAAGCGCTGGCATCTCCGTTCCATGCGGGAGCCGAGTTCTGCTGCACGCTCCAGGATTGGGACGTAGAACCCGGTCAGTACGACATCGCATGGGCTACGCACGCACTCTACTGCGTGCCCGCCGAAGAACTAGAGCAGGCGCTGTCCCGCATGTGCAGCGCGCTTTCGCCTGACGGTTTCGGCTTCCTCGCGCAGGGATTGCGCGACGGTCATTACGTCGGCTTTTATGATCGATATCGCGCAAGTCTGTTCGACGGACAGGGCACGCCGTACAGCGATGGCGCGCAGGTAGAAGCAGCGCTGAGAAACCTTGGCATGCGTGTACGAACCCGCGTGCTTGATTACACGACGGTGGTGCCCGCGGACCGGCCGGAGCTGCTCGAGTCTTATCTGCAGCGCTGCGCCTTCGACGACACTTTCGGCCTCGACGAAATGTTGCGACGTGAACCACTGGCGGGCTATTTGTCGTCATGTCATGACCCGGTTTCGGGTGAGTATCGCTTCCCACAGCGCGTCGGCATGACACTTTTTTCGCACACGGAAGCCGGTCTCACATTGCGCGATGCCAAGGCATCAGGAATCGATTGAATGAAGGACGATCTTCCCGTGAAGACCCATGTCCGCGACGACGAGATATCGGGGGAGTGGGATTCCGACAACCAGCAGTGGTGGAATCAGTATATGGCCAGTGCGGACAATGAGATTGCCGTCGCACCCGGTCCTGCGGTTGAACAGACCCCGGTTCCTGCCGATGTCGGGCCATTGCCCAAGCAGGCTGATCTGGAGGCCGAACTCAAGGCTTCCTACGAACTCGATCCCGCTTGCGATTATGCGTTTCAACCGCGATGGCTATGTGAAGCTGAAGCGGGTGCTCTCGCCCGGCGCGCTCGCGCTGTTGCGGCTGGAGATGGAAGCGAGTCTGCGGGCCGATCTTGGCGAAAATCCCCAGCTGGATTTTCGCAGTGGCGAGATGATGTGGCTAAAGAACGAAATCTTCCGGCAGTTCGTCCTCAGTCCGCGCATCGCTGAGATCGCCGCTGCACTGCTGGGAGTCTCACGCGTGAGGCTCTACCACGACAATGCGCTGGCCAAGGAGCCCGGTTGTGGACGCACGCCCTGGCACTACGACGAAGATCATTTTCCCATCGCGAGCAGGAATGTCTGTACCGCGTGGATTCCGCTCCAGGCCATCACCCCGAAACATGGGTCCCCTCGCGTTCGCGGTCGGAATGGAGACCTACCGGCTGGTCGAATCCGTTCCGTTCAGCAGATTCGACACGAGTTACGACCGCACCGTCAGCAATATTTTCGCGGAGCAAGGCGTGGTTTTGGATGACGGGCCGTTCGCGTTGGGCGAGATCAGCTTTCACCATAGCCTGTCATTTCACACGGCGGGACCAAACAACACGACGGAATCTCGCATGGTCCTGGCAACGACCTATTTCGAAGACGGGGCCCGCGTGGTTCCCGCTCCGACGATTGATCTCGGGCGATTGGCGCAAGTTTATGCCCGGCGTCGATGCCGGCGAGCCGATACGAAAGCCGCTACAATCCAGTCTGTTTCGCGCGCGAACGCTAAAAAATCGCAGTGTTTGAAAGCAGACTGGCTAAGGGATCGATCTGTTACCACGTGGATCAAGCGCGATTGGCTTGTACACTTCCTCGGCTGCGGTGCCCTCCGCTATCGGTTTTTTACTTTCGCTGATGGCCATATCGATGGTCTGGTCTTCCGTTTTTGCCGCCTTTTAAATAATCAGACAGAGACTCCATGCTTGAATTCATAAGGCGCAACTTCCGTTGGATCGCCGGCGGATTCATGCTCACCTACTTTTCCAGTTTCGGACAAACGTATTTCATATCCGCGTCTGTTTCAGAATGGCAGGCCGCGTTTGGGCTGCTCGCATGGCGAATTTGGGCGAATCTATATGTTCGCTACCCTGGCGAGCGCACTTTGTCTTCCGTTTGTTGGCAGGCTGGTAGACGTTGTGCAGGCCCATCGCATGATCGCTCTGGTGGTACCTGTTCTGGCCGGGGCGGCGTTACTTGCCGGCTATGCATCCTCCTTGCCAATACTCATCGTCGCCGTTTTTCTGCTGCGGCTGTTCGGTCAGGGCATGATGACGCACATAGCGCTGACCTCGACCGGGCGTTGGTTTGTTGCCGAGCGGGGTCGGGCCGTATCGCTTGTCGTGCTCGGCCACCAGGGAGGCGAGGCCACGATCCCATTAGCGTTTGCAGCGCTTACGATTGCCTATGGATACCGTGTCGGTTGGCTTGCAGCAGCCGTCGCATTGCTGGTCGTCGGTCTTCCCTTCGCGTATTGGTGCTACCGCGAGCCGCGCGTACCTCACGGGCAGCTGTCCACGGAGACAAAGACGTCGCCTGAAGTGCGTAGCTGGACGCGCGGGGAGGTTCTGAGCGATCCCATATTCTGGGTACTACTCGACGGGCGTTCTGGCGCCCGCGTTCATTGGCACAACGATCTTCTATCACCAGAACTATTTGACGGCGTTGCACAGTTGGCCACCGCAGTTTTTCGCCATGTCATTGCTGGTTATGGCGCTGACCACCGTCGGCTGCGCTTTGATTACGGGTGCCGCGATCGATCGGCTAGGCGCAATCTCGATTCTGCCTTACTTTCTGCTACCGCTTTCGGCTGCCTGTTTCGTATTGGCCTACAGCGGACCGGCAATAACCCTGTTCATCACGATGGTGCTGCTGGGAATCAGCTACGGCATAGCAACCACGCTCTTCGGCTCGCTATGGCCGGAAATATACGGCCTCCTCAATCTCGGAGCTGTCCGCTCAGTTACCGTCTCGGCGGCGGTTCTGGCAACGGCCGCCGGACCCGGCCTGACAGGTACTTTGATTGATCGAGGCATGGGCCTGCCGGCGCAAATGATGTTTTTCGGCTTTTATTGTCTCTTGGCGGCGGGCGCTATGACGATAGCGTCTGTGTTTTTGCGGCGGCGCTGCTGATATACCTCAGTCGTCTTTCGGTCGTTACAAGGGAAAATACCGTGCGTGAGATCTAGGTGATTCACGCTATGCATCGTTTTGCACAGTGGTGCAGACATCATCAGCTTGGGAAGCTAGAGACGAGGGTTCGATTCCCTTCGCCCGCTCCAATTGGTCTAGGTGCCCCTACATCACCAACACCATTGTGTTTTCGCTGCCGATGGAATTGATCGAACCGATCATGTCGGACGTTACAACTGTTAAAGGCGGCGGCCCGGGGCCAAATTAGCCGTCACTATCTGCCGAACAGCGAACGAAACCCCTTTTTGACGGCGTCCTTGGCCGTCTGCTTGGATTCTTCCACGGTGGCTTCGCGCGCGCCCTCCTTTGCCGCTTCACTGGCTTCGGCCGCGATGCTGGGGTCCTGCTGAGCGCCAGGCTGCTGACCGGCTGCGTCCGGAACACTCGCACTGTCGGGCATCGAGTCGCTGGCTGCTCCGCCACCCATGCTCTGCGGATTCTGCATGCCTTTCATGCCGCCGAAACTGGGCATCGTGAACTTGCTGGCGCCCGCCGGCAGTTCGAACAACTCTCCTGCCTGCGGCCCGACGTTGATATTGGTCAGATTAAACAGGATGCGCGTTTTTTCGCCGTTCTCCTCGGAAATCATAAAGCCCTTAACGGCGATGTTGTCATTGTTGTACCACGTGAAGCCGCCAAATTTGCCGCGGCTGCTTTCGTAAAGGGTCTTGTACTTGGTCGTTTCCTGGCCGTTAACGTTTTCCTTGCCGACGACTGAACGTTCGACCAACTTGTAGTCCGGCGATTGCTCTGACTCACCGATGTCATTCTCCATGTACATGCCTTGGCCCATGATCGTCCAGGTCTTTTCCAGGTCGTAACGCGTAATCGTGGTCATCGTCTGGCCGCCCATATTGATCACGTCACGGAGCTTCTCATCCTGGTAGTTCATCTTGGATGAGAACTTGCCTTCCTCGGTTTCAATCTCGGCGTCAGCCGAAAACGCCACCTTGACCTTACCGACCTCGTTCGCTTGGCCGAGACCGATGGCAATTGAACCAACGAAGGCCTGCGCCGATCCGGCAAACAGTAACGCCGCGAAAATAGAAACGATGAATTGACTACGAGTGGTCATGACTAGCTCCGATGCCGCCGACAGGCGGTCGCCCTGTTTAAGTTAGGTGCTTCAGACAGGCTAGATCCGCGGCTTACCCGAGTCAAGCCGAGCTCGTGTATCCTTACTGAAGCGCAACAACAACAAGGGGAAAACGGCATGCGCGCACAGCCCACGGCAATTATTCTCAGTGTTTTAGCAGGCCTGGTTGCGAGTCAGCCCGTCGCTGCCCAGAAATTCGGCTGCGAATCGATGCCGGCCGGAGCGCCGCAGTCGATAAACAAGACCCTGGACCAGGCTCAGACGGAAATCAACAGCGGGAATTACGACTCGGCCGCGGAGCTCATGGCTATCGGTAGCAGCATTATTAGTTTCGGTGCCGGCGGCCAATACGTCGACTTCGAATGTGCCGGAAAGGCGGTGCGAACGCGAGTGTTTCGGCTTCGACAGAAAGCGTACCGCCCGTTGGGCCAGTCGGAAGAACAAAGAGCACAGAACAACGCCGCCGTTCGATACCGCGTGGCCGACAAGTACTTGATGGGCCGCAACCTCGATGACGTGAAGCGCGTGCTGAACAATCCGGTCAATCCGAAATTGGTGGCACAGGCCGGGCCAGCGCTACGCAAATATATCGAGCGCATGAACTACTCGGTCGAGAACGGCTATGGCCTGATACCGGAAGAAACCGAAACGCTGGCCGTGTACACCGACCAGCTCGACAAATTGGTCAAGGAATCAAGCGCCAAGGCTGCGGCGCTGCTGCAGCAAGAGGAGCAGACCGTTAATGGTCCGGCTTCGGAGCTGCAAACCACAGTAGACGACACAATGACGATGACGGAGGCGGTCACGGGGTCCTTTCTCGGCGTTGACGGCGCGATGCCGGGCGATCGCGAAACGCGCATGATCGTTTTCAGGGCGAACCAGTCGGCCGTGCAACTCAGCGATGGCCGGGCGTGGGTCGACTGGATCGCGCCCGCGGCGCCGGCGGCGCTGAAGTCACGAGCCATCAAACGTGGCGATACCCTGGTGACGCGCGCTACCGACACCAAGCAAGAACTGGAGGTCCGCGACCAATATTACGATGCCGCGATCAACTACTTCAAACTCGCAGATGCCGAGCAAAAGATAGCCAGCGCGCAGATCGCACGCGAAGCGTTTCAGCCCGCTCTGGAGGCACAGCGCGCTGAACGTGAGCAAAAGATGGAACAGCGGGTCGATGAACTGAAACAGTCCGCGGAAGAATTCAAACGATCGATGGAAAAGACGCCCGAACAAAAGGAAAGTTTCAAGAGCGAGGCGGACTCACTGGAAGATGAGTTAGGGTTCTAGATTGGAGCGGGCGTCGTATAGTGGCCATTACCTCAGCTTCCCAGGCTGATGATGAGGGTTCGATTCCCTTCACCTGCTCCATCCAGGCCTTTAGGTGTTAGAGGAATCGTCCGGCGACTTCATGTCGGGATCAAACGTCAGGTGCGCATGCGTGCGATCGGCCTCATCGAACGTCACGCCGAGCAACAGGCTCGGGCCGGTCAGATTCGTCGGATGCATGATCGCGTCGATATGCGAATCGTCCAGCAGCCCTTCTTCGCTGATGATTTCCACGACGCCGCGCTTTTCCACCAGCGCGCGAGCGGCGACGCGCGTCACATTCTCGTAGTCGATGTGCGGGCTGAATGCGGTAATTACACCGATGCTATCTTTGACCCAAAAAAGGTGCCGGGTCTATTTTTTTTGGAGCTATTTGGAAGCTGCAAGTAACGTGGCACAAAATAGACCCGGCACCTTTTCCGACATATGAATACAGTCAGCCGGTCATCACAGCTCCTGATTCCAGCAGGCTACATCGCGATGCTAATTGGGGCCATCGACCCTATGGAGGGATCGCTCCTGATTCTGCCAGGTAGCGGACTGGTCGCGCTCGGTACCTTTCTCGGCCAGGGGAAAAAACAATTACTTATTTTCCGGTTGTGGTCGCTAGCGCTGATTTCAATCGGTGTATCGGCATTGTGGGGCCTGAGCGTTGCCGGCGGCTTTGGCGGAACATCAGGGCTGTCAATCTGGTGGGGAGTCCTCATATTGCCGTATTTGATCGGATGGTCGATCGGAGTATGGGGGCCCGGAGTTCCTCGTTGGGTGCCCGCACTTGGCCTCGCTGTTGGCATCTGGTACCTGGCCATCGTCCTGATGGCATTGAGAAAGTCGGCGAACCTCGAAGAAGCTGATACCGCCGCATTCGTTATGGGCGCAACAGGCTTGCTGACAATCGCCGGGTGTATCTATCGCCTGAGAAAGATCCTGAAAGGCTAGACGTCTTCTCAGGTCCCGCTGCACTGCCTGAGCAGGAGCGCCGCTTACACAGGCTTTGATTTTTGCTCGATGTTCATCCGGGCCGGCTTAACATCGAAAAAGCGTTGCCTCGCCTATTTGCAGGTCAGATAGCAACTTCTGAGCGCCGTATAAGCGTCGTCGACACATTTGGCAATAAGTGACCCCGAACGTGTTGCTCCGCTCGGCCCGGCGCCACATCCGCGAACTGTTCCGCCGTGAATGGTTTCGCAAGTCCCTGGAACACTCCATTTCCGATTCAGTTTCAACCTGGGTCATACCCGTCGAGGTTTCTTGCGTGCCACATGCACACAAGAAGATAAGCATGATCGGTAGCGTTAATAGTTTCATTCTGCCCTCTTCCGCTGGATCGCTATTCATGTTTACGCGTGAATGATCACTATGCCAAATAGCCGCCAATAAATCAGCCAGAGCTGCAATTTTCCGAGGCCGCAGGACAAGCTTCACGCAACTTGGCCTGTTATGCCGGTCATCGCATCACTCAATAGGGCCAGTGCCAGTGGCTCATCTCGGGTGAATCCGTACCGTGAGTGTGCGCGTAGTGACGGCACTCGATCTGCATGCCGCGCAGCTTCTCCTTGACGTGCGCGCCGGCCACCTTAAGTCTCGGCACCCGATCGATCACGTCAATAGCCAGGCTGAACCGGTCGATCTCGTTGTTGATCGCCAGTTCCAGCGGCGTATTGATGTTGCCCTTCTCTTTGTACCCGCGCACGTGCAGGTTGCCGTGGTTCGTGCGTCGGTAGGCCAGCCGGTGAATCAACCACGGATAGCCGTGGAAACAGAAGATGATCGGCTTGTCCAGGGTGAACATGCTGTCGAAGTCCCGGTCTGACATCCCGTGCGGATGCTCGCCAGCGGGCTGCATGCGAAACAGGTCGACAACATTGATAAAACGAATCTTGAGGTCCGGGAAGTTCTCGCGCAGCAATGCCGTGGCAGCGAGCGCCTCCTTCGTGGGGATATCGCCGCAACCGACCATAACCACATCCGGTTCGAAACCCTGATCGTTACTCGCCCAGTCCCAGATGCCGATGCCCTTTGTGCAATGCTCCACCGCGGCATCCATGTCCATGAACTGCAGATGCTGCTGCTTGTCGCAGACGATGACGTTGATGTTATCCCTGCTGCGCAAGCAGTGGTCCGCCACCGACAACAGCGAATTGGCGTCCGGCGGCAGATAGATGCGCGTTACTTCCGGATTCTTGTTGACGACCACATCGAGGAATCCCGGATCCTGGTGCGTGAATCCGTTGTGATCCTGGCGCCACACTGTCGAAGTGATTAAAAGATTGATCGAGGACACCCGCGCACGCCATGGTATCTCGTTGCAGATGGCCAGCCACTTGGCGTGCTGGTTGTACATCGAGTCGATGACGTGGACGAAGGCCTCGTAGGTGGCGAAGAAACCGTGGCGTCCGGACAGGACATAGCCTTCGTACCAGCCTTCCAGCGTATGCTCGGACAGCATCTCCAGAACTCGGCCGTCGGGTGACAGTTCGCCACCGTCTTCGTCCACCGGCAGATAGTCCGCCAGCCAGAGTTTCTTGCTGACCTCGTAAATCGCCTGCAGCTTGTTAGAGCTGTTCTCGTCCGGGCCAAAGACGCGGAAGTTCTTCATGTTGCGACGCATAATGTCGCGCAGGAACTCACCGAGCGGCGGCGTGTTCATGGCATCGGTCGTGGCCGGTTTGGGTACCGGTACTGCGTATTCGCGAAAATCCGGCATGCGCAGGGCCTTGCGAAGCAGACCACCATTGGTGACGGGGTTTGCGCTCATCCGCCGCAAGTTCTCAGGCGCCAGCGCCTTGAGTTCGGGGATCAGCGCGCCCGTTTCGTCAAACAACTCATCGGGTTTGTAGCTCTTCATCCACGACTCGAGCGCGGCGAGATGCTTCGGGTTTTCGCGCATACCGCCCATTGGCACCTGGTGCGAACGCCAGTAGCCCTCGACCGTGTGCCCGTCCACTTCCTTCGGCCCGGTCCAGCCCTTCGGGCTGCGCAGCACGATCATGGGCCAGCGGCCGCGAGTAACCGTGCCGCCGGACCGCGCCTCGGTTTGTATCGCCCGGATATCGGCCAGGCACTGATCCATGGTCGCAGCCATTAACTGGTGCATGATCTGAGGGTCATCGCCCTCAACGAAATGTGGCACCCAACCGTAGCCGCGGAACAGTTGATCGAGTTCCTCGTGGGAGATTCGCGACAAGATGGTCGGGTTGTTGATCTTGTATCCGTTGAGATGAAGGATCGGCAGCACCGCGCCGTCGCGCTGCGGGTTCAGGAACTTGTTCGAATGCCAGGAGGTGGCCAGCGGTCCGGTCTCGGACTCGCCGTCGCCCACCGCCACCGCGACGAGCAGATCTGGATTGTCGAACGCCGCCCCGAAAGCATGGGACACGCTGTAACCAAGCTCACCGCCTTCGTGGATTGACCCCGGTGTCTCCGGCGTGCAGTGGCTGCCGATGCCGCCCGGGAACGAGAACTGCTTGAAGAACCGACGCATGCCTTCGGCGTCTTCGCTCTTTTCAGGATAGGTTTCGGAGTACGTGCCCTCCAGATACACCGGTGCAAGAACACCCGGAGCGCCGTGGCCGGGACCGGCCAGAAAGATCGCGCTTTGATCGTGCGCCTTGATAATGCGGTTCAGGTGCACATACATGAAGGACAGCCCCGGGCTTGCGCCCCAGTGGCCAAGCAAGCGCTTTTTTATGTGCTCGGGTTTCAACGGTTCCCGTAACAAGGGATTGTCCTGCAGATAGATCATGCCCGCTGCCAGGTAGTTGCACGCCCGCCAGTAAGCATGGGTCCTGGCCAGCTCATCCTGGGAAAGTGGTCCGTTTTTCGTAACCATCGCGGTTTCCGCCATGCTCATCTCCTGATGTGCGTCTGGATTTCTGCGCGTCAAATGTAGCCGTCCGGTGTAAAAACCTCGTAAGGCGTTCTACTTATAGAAGGCGCACGGTATGTTCGGCGATCATTCGCTCTTCGTCCGTCGGGATGATCCAGGCCTGTATTCCGCTGCCCGGTCGATTGATGCAGTCCTTTCCCAACCTGTTGGCTTCCTCGTCCAGATCAAGCCCGAGCCACGCGCAACGCTGAACAATCGCTGCACGAATCGGAGCGGCATGCTCCCCGATACCAGCGGTAAATACAATCGCATCCAGCCCTCCGAGCGTTGCCGCCAGCGAGCCGATGGCGCGCACCGTGTAGTGGACGAAATGCTCGATAGCCTTCCGGGCCCCCGAGCTGTCCTGATCCAGCAATGTGCCCATGTCGCCGCTGATGCCCGAGACGCCCAGCAAACCTGACTCGAAATACAGCAATTTCATTAATTCATCGGGCTGCATTCCCTGTCTCAGCAGGTACAAAACCACGCCCGGATCAAGGGATCCACAGCGCGTTCCCATGGGGATTCCATCGAGGGGGGTGAATGTCATGGTCGTGGCGACACTGCGGCGCTTATGAATGGCGCACAAACTGGCGCCGTTGCCCAGGTGCATAACGACGATCTTTCCCTCCGCTTTTTCGCCAAGGTATTCGGGTAGAACCGTCGCGATGTATTCGTAAGATAGTCCGTGAAACCCATACCTTAGTACGCCCTTCAGCTCAGGCCGTTCCGGCAGGGCAAAACGTTGCTCCACGGCCGGCCGGGTTCGATGAAAAGCGGTGTCGAAACAGGCGGCCTGACGCAGGTCTGGAAGCAGACTGCGCAACGCGACAACCCCCTGCAAGCCGTTGGGCTGATGATTGGGCGCTAACGGAACCAGCGTGTCGAGATAGGCCATCACATCGTCGGTAATCAGTACCGAATCATGAAAGCGTTCGCCGCCATGCACGATGCGATGGCCGGCGGCGACCAGGTCGAGCGATGCGGCTTGTTGATTCAGCCACTCGAGCAGCGCATTTAATGCATGGTCGTGATCGGCGACCGCGGTCTCATGGTCTTGCACCGTGTGGCCCTCAGGATCGCCGACCTGAAAACGGCCAGTCGATCCGATTGCCGTGATGCTGCCCCGGTAGAGCAGATGCAGTGGTCGCGTCTGCCTGAAGATCGCAAACTTCAGGCTTGACGAACCACTATTGATAATCAGAACAACCGGCTCAGACACAATTACCCTGGCGGTGAGATTTCCGAGACCCGTAGGCCAGCGCCGGCGGAATCCATCTGCTCGCAGCGACCCGGGCGATTTTGAGTACGTTAAGCAGCGATCGGATCACGTCAGCGGTATACCCTTTTTAAACAGTTGTTTTTTGCCGGCCAGATCACGGCGTATGCAAGCTGACAGCATCGAAGTAGTAGTTCACATTAGTATATTTGGCCGCACTCTTCACGGCTATCGGGGATACAGCCTGTGACCCGTGAGCGCCGTGAACCTGAGGTGCCGGGAGCCGGGCTCGTCAGGTAATGGACTTTGCCAAATCCTGGCTTGCTGGCGTTCCACTGCGAACCCCAGGTGATTTACGGAACGGGTGAAGGGAATCGAACCCTCGTCATCAGCTTGGGAAACCGAAGATAAAGACTCGATTCCGTGTCAGTGGCTGGCCGGTTTTGCCGACAACATCGGTGTCGCTAGCGTGGCGCTAGCCGGTGTTTTGCAGGGCCTGCGCGATGCCCCTGACGCTGGCGAACAATGCTTCGAGTAGCTGCTTATCGGTGCGGTCGGTTTCACGCCAGCGCTGCAGCAGATCGACCTGCAACAAACTGATCGGGTCGGTATATGGGTTACGCAAGCGTATTGACCGTTGCAATGCCGGGTCATCATCCAGCAGGTTCTCGGAATTTTTGATCCGCAAAACAATATCGACCGTGCGTTCGAATGACGCGCTGATATCGTCGAACAGTGGTCGTATGGCGTCATCCGCCAGATCGGCATAACACGATGCAATATTCATATCGGCCTTGGCCATAACCATCTCAACATCGTCGATCAGGTTGGCAAAAAATGGCCATTCCTGTTGCAGACTGCGCAAATGGTCCAGGCCGAATTGTTCTTCGACAGCCTCCAGGCCCTGCCCGACACCGTACCAACCCGGCAGCACGAGCCGGCTCTGTGTCCAGGCAAAAACCCAGGGTATGGCGCGCAGGTTCTCAATACCTTTTCCGGAACGGCGTGAGGCCGGCCGCGATCCGATCTGCATTCTCTCGATGACATCGATGGGTGTAGTCTGACGAAAGTAGTCGACCAGTTCAGGCGTGTCGTAAACCAGCTCGCGGTAACAACTGCGCGCCACATCGGCCAGCTGCTCCATCACGTCATGTGATTGCAGCGACTTTGGTAGCTGTTTTGGTTCGATATAAGTTGCGAGCGCCGTGGCGCCGGCTGCCTGTTCCAATATCCGTAATGCAATGCCACGCACGCCGAATTTTGCGTTAATAATCTCGCCTTGTTCAGTGACGCGCAGACGACCGTTGACCGACCCCCTGGGCGCGGCCAGCACTGCGCGATGCACCTTGCCGCCACCGCGGCTGATCGTACCGCCGCGGCCATGAAAAAGAGTCAGGCTCACATCAGCGTTGCGCATTACCTGGACCAGCGCTTTCTCACCGTTACGCAATGCCCAGCGTGACGCGGCAAGACCACCGTCCTTGTTGCTGTCGGAATAGCCGATCATGATGACCTGACGTAGACCTCGCTCGTTTCAGATGATTGCGGTAACTACTGTCGCGCAAGCAGGGTTTCCATGATGGCCGGGCCGTTCTTCAGGTCATCGACGGTTTCCAGCAACGGCGCGACATCCAGAGATATCCCGTGATCGCTGTCAGACCAGACCGGCCCAGTGCGCCAGGACCAGCACCGACAGCACATCGTCGGCACCCTGGGTCATGCTGATGATGAACGGACCAATGGCATTTGGACCGTAAAAAGCCTGGCTGTCGCTGATCGCCTGAAACACTGCCAGCGTGTCACGGCGATTCGTCGTCTTCGTCGAAATCCGGCATCGGTTCGTTGCAGGGCGCGCTGCAGCCGCTCAGTCCGGTCTGCGGCACTCATCTCCAGCCAATCCGGTTCGCCGAGCATGTGGCCGATCACCCGTCGGTGCACCAGCGCATCCTGACGAACATCGAGAGTCGCCAGATGAAAACCGAATGCTTCGACCCGGCGCAACAAACGGCGCATGGCAAACAAGCCGGCATGCTGTCCCTGATTGTCCCGCAGGCTGCGCGCAATCATGCGCAGATCTTCGAAAAACTCATCGGCGCTGTCGTTAGCCGTGCTGCGTCCTCGGTCTGCGTCGCGTCGAGACGCGCAGCAATCAGCCGCAACAGGCGCCGATAATACATATCGCCATGCCGGCGATGTATCGCTGCAGCAACGGCCGGAAACATCTCGGCGTATTGTTCCGTCCGGTCGATGACTTCCGTGTTGATACCGACACGCTTCGCCGATTGGCTGAGCTGGCGCGATAGTGTAGCCAGGTCGGCTGCGATATTGAGCAATAATCAGCTGCCGTTGATCGGCCAGTGAATCGCGTATCGTTCGTGGCGCCGACATTCGGGTTGCCGTCCATGTCGCCACCGACCCAACTGGCAAAACGAATCATCAGCGGTACGCGAATATCGCGCGCCGCCTCGCCATAAGTCTGCACCAGCGCGTCTTCCACATCCTCGTAGAACACCGGAATGATCCGGTAGATCACATCGGTCAGGAAGAACAGCACGTTCTCGCGCTCATCGCGCACGGTCATCCGTTCGCTGGGATGTTCCACCGTCTGCCAGGCACTCGTGATCTCGGAGCGGATATGCGACAGCAGTGCCTCTTCTTCCTGCGGTGTGCGGGACGGATCGAGCCGGTCGACCAGACGCCTCGCAATGATTTGCTGTTTCTCCAGCAATGTACGCCGGGTGGCTTCGGTCGGGTGCGCGGTAAAAACCGGTTCGTACAGAATGCCGCCCAGGTAATCCTGCATGTCATCGAGCCTGAGCCCGGCTGCGGCCAAACGGTCAATCGTGTCGTGAATACCACGCGGCTGTGGCTGGTCGTTCTCGCGCAGATAGTCTCGCCGGCGGCGTATCCGGTGCACCTGCTCGGCCAGATTGACGACCTGGAAATAGGCAGAAAAGGCACGCACCAGGCTCATTGCCTCAGGCACCTCCAGACCACGAACCAGGGCTGCCAAATCGTCGGTAACCGGCGTACCCTCGCGCCGCGCGATCGCCGTGCGGCGAACTTTTTCAACCTTACTGAAAAGCGCCTCGCCACCCTGCTCAGACAACATTTGCCCGACCAGCGTACCGAGTAGACTGACATCCTCGCGTAACGGAATGTCTTTATCCGGGAAGTCGATTTCTCCGCTTCTCATGCTGCTCTCTTTTTTAATGACTAATCAGTCACGGAATTTGCTGAATTGCTGCGGCAAGTCGAAATCACCGTGGTCCAGCAACGCAATCACTTTTTGCAAGTCGCCTCGTTTTTTCCCGCGATACAAAGCTGGTTCCCCTGGATCGCCAACTGCACTTTCATTGTCTGCTACTCGATATGTTCTAACAGATTCTTGGCCAGCGTCTGATCGATACCCTGCTGCACCTGGACGATCAGACGCTTGGTGGTCCGCTGGGGACCCGAATCGTTGTGTGGGCACCTAGATGAAATGGAGCGGGCGAAGGGAATCGAACCCTCGTCTCTAGCTTGGGAAGCTAGGGTAATACCATTATACGACGCCCGCACTGCTGTTGATTGTCGTTCCGACGGGTGGCTGTCCAAGTGGCGTAAACCTCAGGCCGGTTCCTGGCAAGCTGATGGTCTACCGTTGAACGACACCGGCCAGAATCTTGGTTTCCGCAGATTCTACAGTTGAACGGTGTGACGAGTCACGGTCGTGTGGCAGAGGAATGGTAACTCGTTCAATAAGAAACCCAACGCTGGGTCGCGCGGAAACCACTGGAAAACAGGGCAGACCCAAAAGACAGTCTGGAAAATCGGTTCGACCCCTTTAGATTTTCCCCCTCTATATTGGCGCCGACAGCGGATTTAGCACACTCGACGGTCGTCGTCACTCCTCTGCCATCAGAGGGTGAGGTGCGCAATTGGGCTACTGTATGATTAGCGTAAGGCAACAACGAACGTGCTATGGGTATGCGGTTCATCTGGCCGGGTAGCAACCTGTTCTTCGACGCGCTGTTTGAGCTGCACATGCAGATCCTCGAACAACGCGGCCTGCGCGCCTACCTGATGGGCAGGACCCGGCACACGGTGCTTGGCTACCTCACCGGCAGCGGCTGATGGCGGTTCTTCGCCGACAGTACGTCGATACCGATGCCGGGCAACTGCACCTGAGTACGGTCGGCAGCGGCCCGAATGTTGTGCTGATGCACTGGACGCCCCTGTCCGCGCGCATGTACGAGCACGAGCTGCCGCGGCTCGCGGAACTCGGCTTTCGCGCGACCGGCGTCGACCTGATGGGTTTCGGCCGTTCGGACAAGCCCAGCCTGCCGCGGCCGTTTACATGGCACGCGGACGCTGTCGGGCAGGGACTGACGGCGGCCGGCATCGACGCGTACGCGATCCTCGGTGCGCACTTTTCCGCACCCGTCGCGGTGGAACTCACGGTACGCGAGAACAGCAGCGCGACGGCGCTACTGCTCGATGGTGTCGCGCAACTGTTACCGCCCGAGGCCGCCGCCGAGATCGGCAAGCAGGTCGCCCAGACCGGGGGGCCGGGGCTGCACGACGACGGCTCGCACCGCAGCTTCCTGTGGGACCAGGCGATCAACGCCTATTCCATCTTCGACCCGGACTTCGTGCTCAGCGACAAGACCCTGCCGCTGATCTACCGGATGATTGAGGATTACCTCGCGACCGGTATGCCGGACGATTACGGCGGCTTCGCCCCGTACGACATGCCGACGAAGCTTAAGCAGGTCACAGTGCCCAGCTGCGTGCTGACCGCCGAGACAGACCCGCTGCGTACAGCGCAGGCGCCAAGCGTCGCAGCACTGCAGGCCGGGGCCAGCCCCGTCCAGGCCGTAACACTGCCGGGCGCGCACCCCTTGCACGACCCGGATCGACGCGGGCAGTATGCAGAAGCGATTGCTGATTTCCTCAAGAGAACAGCTTGACGTGAACGCAGAGATATCCCGGCAACAGATCGAGACTTACGAGCGCGACGGCACGGCGCTGATCCCGGGCGCGTTTACGGACTGGGTGCAGCCACTGCGGGAAAGCGTCCTCGCGGTTATCGAAGGCCAGCGGGCCGGCACTGTGACGCCGGACGACGCGTACTGCGTGTTCCAGAATCCGCTCACTGTGATTGAGCAGTTCGGCGGCGGCGCGATGGCGCTGAACATCGTGCCCTACGACCCCGGTTTCGCCGACTGGCTTGATCGCTCGTCGGCCGCAGAAATGGCCGCGACCATCATGCGCAGCGACAAAGTGCGCTTCTGGGTCGACGCGACTTTCCTGAAAGAAGAGAACCAGGCGGCCGAGGGCACACCCTGGCACAACGACACCTGCACCTGGCCGTTCTGGGGCAAGCAGATGACGATCCTGTGGATCGCGCTCACCGACGTCGGTCCGCAAGACGGTCCGCTGATCACGGTGCGCGGCTCGCATGCCGGCGACGGTCGCTACTACTCGACTTTCTTCCCGCAGGATCAGGAACCGCCGCCGGGCTATCGGCCCTGGCAGGAACTGATGGACCAGGCCGAAAGCCCGAACGCCGAGATCCAGACCTGGACCATGCAGGCGGGCGACTGCCTGTTCATGCATCCGACCACAATTCACGGCTCTGCGCCGCGCTTGGCCGACAGTGGCAGGCCGCGGCTGGCCTTCAGCACGCGCTGGCTGGGCGACGATGTGGTCTGGAAGCCCGACCCGCTGACCGAGCCGATGACGGTGCGGCTGGTTGATCACCCGGGCATGACATACAACGCGCCGCCACCGGACGAGATCATTCCGCTGCAGTGGCCGCGGTAGTAGGCGCGGCCAGGCCCTCCGGGCCGTTCCCTTAACGCCGGCCGCGCAAGGTCGTGTCATCCTCGGTCTCGATCATCTACTACAGCGACTTTTCGGTATCGGTGGCCGCCAATCAGGATTCCATCTTTTGTCTAAAGCGACGCCTTCGGCCTGAGATTTTCGACGATGAAATCGGCGAATGCCCTGATGTCTCGCGTAACCGATCAGCTTCGTTACGTTTTGAAAAAGATGGAAAAGGTGCCGGATTTATTTTGATGATACGTAGCTTGCGACTTCAGTTCCTAAGAAATAGACCCGGCACCTTTTTGTTAACCCGGTACCTTTTTGAATATCGCAGAAAAGCATCAGTGCAAAGATAAACAGGCAGGGTTTTCGTAAGCAAAAATTGCAACAGCGGGCTCAACTATCAGCCCGGCAAGAAAAACGTCGATTTCTTATTGACGACAAATTGCCGGACGGATGACTCAATGTTTAATGGCCCGTGGATCGCTAGAGGAAGCGCATAAAGACTGTCGCAATCCCCAGAAAAAAGAGAAGAACCCCGCCACGTCCGTCACGGTGGTCAGAAGAATGGAAGAGGACGTGGCCGGATCCTGCCCTAAGCGCGTCAGCATGATGGGAATCAAGGCCCCGGCGAAACCGGCTGCGATCATGGCCATCACCATCGACTGCGATCACTGCCACCAGTCCGAAGCGAGTCGCTCCACATGTACACCCCGAGGCCGCAGGTCATCGCGATGGCCACGCCATTCATGAGACCTCCCGCCACTTCCTTGAACATCACGGAACCACTGGCGGACGGTAATTTCGCGCAGCGCCAGGCCGCGCATGGTGACCGCCAGAGCCTGTGCACCGGCGTTGCCGGACTGGCCGGCGACCACCGGCAGCAGCACGGCCAGCGCAGTCACCTGGGCAATGGTGTTTTCAAAGATACCCACCACGGCGGCGGCAAGAAAAGCCGTGAGCAGATTGACCTGCAGCCACGGCATGCGTTTTTTCACCGTGAACAGCGGGCTGGATAATGCGCGCTCCTCCCGACTCGCACCCACCATGGTCTGGATGTCGACGGAGCTGTCCTGGCGTACAGTGCGAGCCAGCGCATCATTGGTCACGGCACCCAGAAATACACCGTCGATATCCACTACCGGGATGTCGAGCACGCGGTTGTCTGCGAAGGCGGCAGTCACTTCCTCTAGCAGCGCTACCGGTCGCAGCACGGCTACCAGCGGTTCTTCAAAATCACCCAGCACCTGCTCGCGCGGGGCCAGGGCCAGCTGCTGCAGGCTCACCTTGCCGGTGAGGCGGTGATCCTCGTCCACCAGGAACAGGCTGCGCGCGGTTTTCATGCGCCGCAGCTTGAGCAGTTCCAATGCTTCGCCCACGGTCATTTTCTGGCGGTAGCCTGCCACCCCGGTGTCCATCAGCGTGCCGGCCGTGTTCGGCGGGAAGGACATCATTAGCCGGAGGTCTTCGCGCACTGCCTCCTTGAGCCGGGCCACGCGCTGTTCGCGATCGGCGTCCGGTAGGAAACCGAGCAGCCGGAGTGCACGCGGCGTAGACATTTCTTCCAGCAGTTCGTCCGCGAGTGTGTCAGGTAGAGCTTGTAACAACACGGCGGCCTTTTCAGGCATCAGCAGCTGCCAGACGGGCGCGAGAATTTTCGCCGGCTGGCGTGCCGCGGCCTCAGCGACGTCCGGCACCGAAAGCACTTCGATTTCCCGTGCGGCGTCCAGCGGGTGTTCCACGAAGAACTGCCGATTTAATGCATCAGCAACGATAACTGGATCAGCGGCCACCGGTGTCTCCCGAGTCCGTGCGGGTGTCATCTGCCACCAGCTTTGCGAGCCCCGTCACGCTTTCTGTCATGGCGCCAATGAGGGAAGTAGCGAGCGACGGCGTGCCGCCAGCCAACTGCGCGCTGGAGTCTATGCGCCGCAGCGCCCGGCGTGGCAGTGCGCCAATCAACTCGCCGGAACGACTTACCACCGGCAGCTGACCGAAGTCATCCCACGCATCCAGATGGGCAATACGATCGATGCGCGCCTGCGCCGGCAGCGTCGGACAGTTGACGTCTATCAGGTCCGCCAACTTAAAGAATTCCGGATGGCGCAGCAGGTTCAAGGCGCGCAGTACTCCCTGGTAGTGATGCTGCGCGTCCGTGATAAATAGCAGCTCGGTGGTGTCGCGCGGCGAGCGCCGCACCAACTCCAGGGCCTGGGCAATGCCATCGGAGGAGATCAGTGTCGCCACTTCCGTGGTCATGTTCGCGCCCACACTGTCGGTGGGAAAACTCAGCGACAGCTCGAAACTTCGTTGCAGTCGCTGCGGCAGCTCCGCTAACAATGCAGGCCGTGCGTCGGGTGGCGCCAGGCGCAGGATCTTCGCGGCCTCGGCATAGGGCAGTTCTCGCAGCACCGCCGCGGCGGCAACGGCATCCAACTGCCTGACGATCTGCGCCGCGGGCCAGGGGCTCATGCGCCCCAGCGCAGTAGCAGCGAAACGCGTGGGGATGGCGCCGAGAAAACCCGCAGCGGCGGCCGGCGGCAGGGACGAAAGCGCCCGCGCTGCGGAGGCGGGCCGCCGTTTGATGAAGCCAATGCTGAGTTCGGGCGCGTTAAACATCGATGCGCCGCGCTGCCGCGTCGGGCGCCAGGATAGTCACCCGGCCTTGATCCAGGCAGCTTGCCGGCAGCAGTGTCTTACCGGCATCCGTATCCAGTGCGATCTGCGTGGTGGTGATTTCCAAAACTTCGCCTTCCACATCACCGATGCGCACCTGCAGGCCTTCGCTCAATTGCTGACGTGCCACGCGCGCGCCAATGAGATTGCCTACATGCTCGCGCGCACCCAGGGCAAAGGCCACGGCCAGGCCGATGCCCACCGCGGCCGCCGCAGCCACGGCCAGCCCTACCAGCACAGCCACGTCGATGCCCACCTGGTCCAGGCCCACGATGAGCGCGATGACCACCACCACCGTCTGGGCTACGCCAGCCCAGCAATAGCTGCTGCCGCGACGTGTCGGCCGGCGGCAGACTGCGGTGCGAGCTGCTCGCGCACATACACGCTCAGGAAATAGCCAACGATAAAAATCGCGCCGCCGGCAATCAGGTTCGGCAGATGCGCAGTGACCCGGTCGAGCCAGCCGGTGATGGCGTTCAGGCCGGCCATGCGGGCCGCCACGGTAAGCGTCACCAGCACCACCACCCAGAACACCAGCTCCCCCAGCAGCGTGGCCGCGCCGGTGGAAATGCGGGTGCCGGCCAGCACGCCGCGCGGGAAGGCCCGAGACAGCAGGTGATTAGAGGAAAGCGCCAGTCTCTGCACCCCGCTGCGAGCCAGGCGAGCGATGGCCCAGCCCAACACCAGCACCAGGATGGCGGTCAGCAGGTTGGGCAGGTAATCTCCGCCGCGCTCGATCTGCGCCCAGAGAGCATCGAAGAACGGGCGACTCGCGTCGGTCTCGGCGGATTCCATCAGCATAACTCCGGGGTGAAAGACGGTGCAGCCTCGCCGACGGTCGTTCTTCCGCCCGTACTACACAGCTGTTGCGCCATAATAGCGCCCTCCTGCGCTGGCGCCACAGGCGGCAGCATGAGCCGACACAAGAGAGACCAGGAATGGACAGCGTCATCTGGATTGGCATCGCCCTGTGCCTGGCGCACTCCGCCATGTTCTCGGGGCTCAACCTGGCCTTCTTCAGCCTCAGCCGGCTGCGGCTCGAGGCGGAGTCGGCGGCCGGCAACACGCCGCCCGGAAAATTCTGGCGTTGCGCGAGGATTCCAATTTCCTGCTGACGACCATTCTATGGGGCAACGTCGGCATCAACGTGCTGCTGACCCTGTTGTCGAATTCCGTCATGGCCGGTGTGGTCGCCTTCGCGTTTTCGACCGTTGTCATTACCTTCGCCGGCGAGATCATGCCACAGGCCTATTTCTCGCGCCGGGCAATGAGGATGGCGTCGTTGCTGAGTCCGGTGCTGCGATTCTACCAGTACGTGCTCTACCCGGTGGCCAAACCGAGCGCCTGGATGCTGGACAAGTGGCTCGGTGCGAGCGCGTGAGCTTCCTGAAGGAGCAGCAGCTCAAGGGCGTGATCGAGCAGCACATCGTATCCGATCATGCCGAAATCGACTTCATCGAAGGCAGGGGCGCGCTCAACTTCCTGGACATCGACGACGTGCCGATCCAGGAAGGCGAGAAACCGTCGACCCGGCAAGCGTTATCGCCATGCCGGTGAGCGTCGACCTTCCGGTATTGCCGCAAGTCAAGGACCCGTTCGTCGTCAGTATCAATGCGTCCGGCAGAAAGTGGACAATCATCACGACGACGAGTAAACCGCAGCTGTTGCTGGACGCTGATTCCTACCTGAGAGCCGTCATGTCCGATCCGGCCAGTGTCGACGTCTATGCGCACTGCCACCGGCCCATCGTGATACCGACCCGAAGAGCCCGCTGGGGCACGTCATCCTCGCGCTGAAGGCGGGAATCGACCAACGCAACGACGCTGCCATCAATCGTGACATCGTGCTGCTCTGGACACCTGAGCACCGGCGCGTCATCACCGGTGCCGACCTGCTGGGTCGGCTATTGCGCGGTATTGACGCGGACAGCTTCACTGCCACAGCTGACAGCCATGACTGACTCGACATTGTTACGGGCGACGCCATGAGTCTTCTACTGAATGCGGGCATCGTGCTAGGCGGTATCGGACTGCTGCTGGTGGGCATGGCGATGATGACGGATGGCTTGAAGCTGGCCGCCGGCAATGCGTTGCGCAACATTCTGGCGCTGTGGACGAACACGCCCTGGCGTGGCCTCGGCGCCGGCTTTCTGATCACCGGTCTGGTGCAGTCCTCCAGTGCGGTCACAGTAGCCACCATCGGTTTCGCGAATGCCGGCCTGCTGACCCTTTCCCAGTCGGTCTGGGTAATCTTCGGCAGCAATGTCGGCACCACCATGACCGGCTGGATCGTCGCGCTAATCGGTTTCAAGCTGAAGGTGGAAAGCTTTGCTTTGCCCATGGTGGGCATCGGGATGATCCTGAAGCTCACCGGCGAAAAAACCGCACGAGCCTACATCGGTCAGGCCTTCGTGGGTTTCGGCCTGCTGTTTCTCGGCATCGGTGTGCTGGCGGACACT
>CAWKLL010000007.1:0-11206 GCA_963850255.1 uncultured Gammaproteobacteria bacterium | reverse complement strand
TGCACGATGGCGTAGATGGCCACACTCAGCGAGTAAGTATTTTGTTTGCCGATCCGGCGCGACAGCGCGGTCAGCGGGGGCGCGGCACCCAGAATGCCGACCGTGGAACTGAGGATGGCCAGCGACAGGTAAGTATCCGGCAACTCGAGCACACGCAGGGTGAAAAACGCAAAGCTCGAAGCGCCGAAGGCGACGGCTACCAGGTGAACCATCTTCGCATTCAACAGCCACACCAGGTTGCGGTCAGCGAACAGCGTGCGCAATTGTTCGCGAAACTGCGGTTTGTCGCTGGTGACCATCGGCAGCGCCCGCGCCTCCTTGGTGTACCGAAAACATAGCAGCCCCGAGGCCACGATGATCGCACCGAGCACCAGGCTCATGCCTGCGTGTCCGGCCTGTCCGCCGCCGAAAAAGACAATCAGCGCCGGTGCGCCACCGCCCGCGACGACCTGGCCGATGGCGATGGCCTTGACCCGCCAGGAGAAGATCACCGAGCGCTGATGGGGGTCATCGGTCATTTCCGCGGGCATTGCCATGTAGGGCACCGAGAATACGGTGTACGCCGTCGCGTAAAACAGCAAACCGAATACAACCCAGGCAATCAGCACCGGCTCGGACATATCTGCCGGTGTGATGAACAGCAGCGGCAGAGCCGCTGCGCAGAGGAAGGTGCCGGCGAGCAGCCATGGACGGCGCCGGCCAATGGATGACTTGGTGCGATCCGTGATCACCCCCATGAGCGGATCGGTCACGGTGTCGTAAATCTTGGAGAAGGCGATCAGGCTGGCTGCCAGGGCCGCGGCGATGCCCACGTAATCCACGAGGTAGCGCAGTAGCAGCATGTTGGTCGTATTGTAGAGGGTCGCGATGGCGAGAGAGCCGATGCCCCAGCCAACCATGGTCTTCAGCGGCGTATCGTTCGACTTATCGGCGGGGATTGCGTCCTGCGTAGTGCTTACCATTGGCTCAACCCGTCGTTACTTACAAATAGCATCGGTCTCTCCTCAGGCCCGTGGCCACTATGCCGGGCAACTATCCTCGCGCGCGACTACCGATGCCTTCGCGTAATTTGCGATGACGGTGCACCGCCTTGATATTACTTCTGGCCGGAGGCAGCAGACCAGCAGCGGAAAACTCCCAGGTTCTGCTCGCCGAAGCCGCCCTTGCCAGGCTCAGCTTTGCGCGCTACAGCCTGGAATCCGCCGGCCACGTTCTTAAATCCGGCTTTTTTCAGCTCACCAGGGAGATCGGCCTTCATTGCACCGCTCCAGAACGGCTCGTTGTTGTAGCGCGTCTCATAGTCACAGATCAGATGGCCCCAGATATCCAGGTCCTCGTAGCGCATCGGCACTTCCAGGTGCACCGCGACGCCGCCGGGCTTGAGCAGCCGGTGCATTTCCCGGGTGATATTGGGTACCGCCGAGTTCGAGCTCTCGTGGATCATCGCGCAGGAGTAGATCAGGTCGAAGGATTCATCCTCGAAGTCCGTGTGCTCGGCATTCTGCTGCGAAAAGTGGACACCCAGGCCCAGGTGCTCTGCACGCGCATGTGCATAGCGAAGCACCGAAGCACCGACATCGATACCGTGAACTTCGGCGTCCGGAAAACACTGCGCCGCCGGCAGCGTGCTGGCACCCACGCCACAGCCCATGTCGAGGATGCGCTTGGGGGCGAGATCGGGAAAGCGTTCGAGAACATGCGACATCGCGGTTTGTCCGCGACCGTCGTTCATCAGTCCGCCCGCACGACCCAGCATGTAGACGGCGCCGCCCCGATCCATCAAGGCGCCCTGCAGCGCATTGCCTTCGTCGAGGTTCGCGGTATAGCCGCCTGGCATCATGTGTGTGTCGGAAGCGCTCAGGTATCTCGGCGGCTCGAAGTCCGGGTTCACGCGTAGCGAACCCTTGGGGTTTTTGATTTCCGCGCGCTCGTTCAGCTCATCGGCCTGCCGGGCAATGCTGGTTCTGATCGCGTCCCACATCGACTCCTGCGAGGCCCTACTGACCGCAATCCAGCTCCGATAACTGTCGTAGTCGTAAATTTTTTCCCGCACGTTCTTCAGCCGCTGGTCGGGCGACAGATCGTGGTCATCGTCGAGGGCATGTGCCAGCTGACTTTCGACCGGGCCGAGCTCCATTCCCACATAGGTCTTCAAATTCACCAGGAATAATTGTTCGGCCAGTTCATCGTGGGTGGCGCTCGGCATCATCGGATGCGAGCCTTGCAAAGTGTTAGTCATTGTCCTGAGTTTCCTTGTGTGCGTTTTTGCGTGCTTTCGCAACATCGCGTTCGGCCGAATCGCGCAGCGGCCTGAATACCTTGGCGATAATCCGATGCTGGATGCCCCGCCGCTGATCGGCCTGCTCGGGGTTTGCCTCGAACGATTCGATGTCGGAGCGCGAGAGGATTCCAGCGCCTTCGACCAGGCGCTCGAGCGTATCGAGCCGCTCCCGGGTTATCGCCAGTTCGCCGGTCAGCGCAGTGACCATGGCGAGCAGACGCTCCTCTGATTCGCTGGCACCCGGGATCGGTCGGCGTTTGCGGGCGGCGGTGGCAATATTCTGCTTGGGCACTACTTACTACTCATCAAGCCTTCTAATATTTCTATGTATAGGTTTTCGCACCGCAGAATGCAATTGCAAACCACGGTACGCACCCATACACATAGTCTATACCCAGTGTCTGCTGTGGCAGCTGTCGGAGCATCCACGGGGAGGCTGCTGCCGGGCATAATCCAATGCCAGGGTCTGCTGCGAAACGGAAAGCGGGCTTGTGCGGCAGCGCAGCTTGCGATCGCGCCTATGCCCGCTTAGCTGCTTCCGCCGAGCCGACACCCCGCGCGACTTCAAGTCCATCATTGTTAAGAAGTATTCGCGGGCCCCCGGGGGCTGTAGCTGTCAGCGGCTGGTTCGCAGGTCCGTGAGTTCGTAGCAGGAGTCGATCATGTCCCAGCTCAGGCGCAGGAACAGAGCGTCTGCCCCGTGTACCCAGAGATCGGCCGGTGTCCAGTCGGGCTGCCATCGGAGCGCGAATCGCTGCGCGTCGAATTGTCCGGCCGGCACCTTGATCGTCTCGTCACCGATATAAGCGACATCGATGACGCTCGGGATGGCGATCAGACCCTGCTCTCCATTCGGCGACACAGAATTGGTGATGACATCCAGCGCGACAAACTCTCCCGGCCGATCCGTGCCTCGGCTGACCGCGATCAGGCCGTCGCAAACCAGCGGATGCAGTCCGAGGTAGCAGAGTGGCGCGGACAGCTGCATTCTCTGCGAGACCCTTCCCCGCTCTTGCGTGATGCCCTCGCAGTGGATCGCATCTTCGTCGACCAGGAACAGAGTCGATCCCAGCGTGCGGCCGCGCTGAACGACGCGCACGAATGCGTCGCGCGGCCGCGAATTCTCGTCGAGCGACATTGTCATATCGCGCGTCAGCTCGAGCTCATCCATTTCACAAAAAGCACGCACGGTCCGGCCGCCGGTATGCGGCACGATCTCGAACCACTCGCGCCCGGTCTGGCCTTCGGGTCCGAAATACCCGATGTGGCCCGCATAAAATGAGTCTGTCACGGTGCTTTCCTCTATCCGGGCTTAACCGCCTCGCAGCCGGCATGCTCCCGGCCGGGTACCGGCGGACCGCCGCGCTGCAGGCCCGTGAACCCCTTGCCAACAACCTGCAGTCCCGCCTCTTCGCAAACCCGGGCAAGAATGTCCGGGTCCATCGGGTTCATAAATTCCGGGTAAGACTCCGGATCCGCAACGACACTGGCATAGAGGGAGAAATCCGGCAGGAAGCCGGGCCATTTTTCGCCCTCGCGCTTGCGTTGTTCATACGCGGGAACGGATGCGCTCCAGCTGGGCATGTAGGGCGTGTCGACGACAAGAAACAGATGACCACCGGGAACCAGCCAGGCAGCCATCTTGCGAACGGCGCGTTCAACATCGTCACCGTCGAGGAAGTGAATGACCCGCGAGGCGAGGATCGCCGCGAACGAATTCTCTGGGAAATCTATGTCGGGCATCTGCCCGACCTCTGTCGTCAGACGCGCCACGTCCTGCTCCGCGACCTTGTCGCGGAGAATCTCCAGGTGCGACGCCTCCATGTCGCAGGCACACACGCGCGCGCCTTCAGCCAGTGCCGCCAGCGTCGCGATGCCGTAAGCACAACCGATGTCCAGAACGGGCGCGTCGCAGCGCGCTGCAAAGGCCACGAACGATTGCGAATAGGGGTCAAGCGACTGCAGCATGAAGCCGCGGCCGTTCATGGTCGGCACGGCACCCGGATGAGTTTCCATCGGCATGCGGCGATTCGAACGCTCCGCGTCAGGCGTATCATTGCTTTTCATGTTCCGACCCCCGGATGAACGATCGTGCGACCGTTAACCAATTTATTTATAGCATGCACACGAAAGGATCGTGACTCAGAGCGCAAGGCCTCGACGCCATCATCCGGTACCTGGAAGCTGTGTTGATCAAGCGCAGCGAACACAACCCGCAAAAGGTCCGGGAAGGCTACGTTCTCCATCCCGATGAGTAACGCTACGCGCGGTGCGGGCACCGACCCCGCCTATAGCTGGTTCGTGGTGGCCGCGGTCTCGCTGCTACAGATCGGCAGCTACATCGACCGTCAGGTCATTACGCTGCTGGTCGAGCCCATGCGCCGGGATTTCGGCATCGGCGATACCCAGATCAGCCTGCTGCTGGGCTTCGCCTTTGCGGTGTTTTACGCGATCATGGCTGTCCCTGCGGGCCGGCTGGCCGACCGCTACAGCCGGGTCCGGCTGATTGTGATCAGCGTCGTCTTCTGGACGCTTGCCACCCTGTGGTGCATGGTCGCCGAAGGTTACCGGGGGCTGTTTATCGCCCGCATGCTCGTCGGGCTGGGCGAGGCTGCGCTGATCCCGGCCGCCTTCTCATTGCTCAGCGACTATTTTCGCCCCGGCAAGCTCGGTCTCGCGACCAGCACGGTGACGGGCGCCAGTTTTCTCGGCTCGGGCATTGCATTGGCGCTGGGCGGCTACGTGATCAGCCGGCTGCCTGGGTCGGAGTTCACAACCCTGCCTGTCTTCGGCGAGGTGCGCTCGTGGCAGCTGGCCTTCGGTTTCGCCAGCATTCCCAGCGTGGTTTTCCTCGCGCTGTTTCTGTTCGTCCGCGAGCCACCGAGAAGTGGCCAACTGGCGCAGCGCCAGAAAGGCGTGTCGATGCTTGAAGCTCTGAATTACCTGCGCACCGATAAAGCCATGTGGAGCTCGGTGTTTATCGGCATGGCGATGATTGGTGCCTTCCAGTACGGGCTGACCGCCTGGGTGCCGACCTTCTTCATTCGCAGCTATGGCTGGAACACGGCGGAAATCGGCCAGCTCTACGGCGCCGTCTTTTTGATCTGCGGTACCTCGGGCACGGTCACCGGCGGCTGGTTGTGCGACCGGCTATACAAACACTTTGGCCGGCGAACTTTCGTCATCACGCCGTTGCTGTCTGCCTGCCTGTCCGTGCCGCTGATTCTCGGCTTTGCACTCGGCGGCTCGGGGCTGGTGAGCGCCGTCATGCTGGTGCCGCTCACCTTTATCGGCACCATGGCCTTCGGCGCGGCCATCGCGTCGATACCGAGCCTGGTCCCGAACCAGATGCGAGGGCAGCTGATCGCCGTGTATATACTTTTTTCAACCATCATCGGACAAGGCTGCGGACCGTGGCTGATTGCCGTGTTTACCGAGTACGTGCTGGGCGACCCGCAGGCAATCAGGCTGTCTATCGCCGTCGTCAGTACGTCACTGCTGGTGCTGGCGGCGATAATTCTCGGGCTTGGTGCGCGCGCCATGTCGGGCGAGGTCGCGGGTTCGCGCCACGGAAAACAGGAGCAAGGCGTATGAGATTTTTCCACGCATCAGCAGCGGCCGTTGCGATCAGCGTTTTGGCAGTCACTGCCTGTAGCAGGCTATCCGGCGCGGATGATGACGCCGCGGCCGTTTGGGCGCTGGAGCAACAGATCTACGCGCGTCGTGCCCAGGGAGATACGCTTTTCTACTCGGACATTTCCTCGGAAGATTACCTGGGCTGGCCCGCACCGGCGGAAAAGCCGCTGCCCTACAAGAGTATTCGCTCGTTTGCGCAACAGGGCAGCTTCGAGCCGGGCGAAGTCATTGATGTCGTCAGCGACGGCATTAGCATCGATGGCGACACGGCCATCTCGTTCTACACCACGCACCGCACCGTAAGACCGGGTGGTCAGCGCGTAGACGAGCGCTACGAGAACATCCACGTGTACGTGAAAAGGGATGCGGAATGGCGACTGGTGGGTGCGATGTCGCGGCGGGTCCTGCCCGATGAGCTGCGCGCCGCGCCGCTAAAGAATCTACCGGTAACTGACTGCCCGCGAATCAGGCCTGGTCGGATGCGCAGCGCCATGTTGCCCGAAGACAGCGGCACTGCGCCGGTGGCAGTCACCAGCATCATGTCTTCCACGTGGGTCGTGCCCCAGCCGATCTCGTGATACGGCATATCGAGGGTGAAGACCATGTTCTCCTCGAAACTGAAATCCATCTGGTTGAATGACGGATTCTCATCACCCGTTGGCCAGGGAACATCGGTGTGAATCAGGCCCACCGGGTGCGGGCCGGCGGGGCCATGCTCGAAGCCTTCCTCGAGCAACACAGCGCCGAAAATTTCCGCCGCGTCCATGAAGTCCATGCCCGGCCGGATTGCAGCATAAACGGCGGCGCTGGCTTTCTGGTTAGCCTCGGCGCGGCGCAGCAGTTCATCGCTTGGCTCGCCGACGGACACGGTTCGGCCCACGTCGCCGAGATAGCCCTTGTATTCCCCGACGCTGTCGAGCTTCATGAAATCGCCGGACTGTACGACGCCCGAGTTGAGCCCGCGGATGTTGGTTACCAGCCAGCGCGCATGGCCCTCCAGCTCACCCCATTTGCGCGCGTGCGCACGCTCGATGTCCAGCACGTCCATACCCGGCTCGATCTGCTCGATAGCGTAGTCCAGTGCTTGCTCATTACGGACGGACGCCTCGCGCAGGATCTTGATCTCTGCGCGCGACTTGACCATGCGGATTTCCTTGAAGATGTTCAGCGCATCCACGCCGCTCAGATCGCCCATGCCCTTGTTGCGCAGCCACGAAAGTACGCGCGGATCGTCAAAGCCAAGCTTGCCTTTGACCAGGCCCGCCTCGTTAAGCGCCGCTTTCAGCCCATGCAGCGCGCTGGCGCTGGTCTTGCCGTGATACTCCGCGTACAGGGCCATGAGTACCCGGTCCGAGCGGGTGAGATCGCCGTCACGCATGTGCATAGCCCAGGGACTGACGAACGGGCTGGCGGCAAGATCACCGGACTCGGTGAGCTGCGCACCCGCCGCAGGCCAGGTATAGACCTGCACCGAGGGCATCCAGGTAGGTAGATAGTCGAGGTGATAGAGCATTGAGCCAGGCACGATCAGTGCCGCCGGCGCGGTTTCGTCTCGGGGCAGCAGCGCATAGGTACTGAAGTCCCGGCCCATCATCTGCATCGGACCGCGGTGACTGGACAGGTAGTAAACGTTCAACGGCGTCGCGGCGACCAGGCCATCCAGCCCGAACCGGTCCATGATGTCGTAGGCGCGTTGCTTGTTTACCAGCACCTGCGCCGAGCGCGTGTGCTCGATGAGGCCGGGATTGCGCCAGCTGGCCAGCTGCTCGTCGGTACACCGGGACGGTTTGCTCAGGGCCTGGCTCCAGGCCGACGATATGATCGGCGCGCGCCATCCGCGGCAGTGACTGGGCAATTCCGATGGCGGCGGCACCCTTCAGCGTATCGCGGCGGGTAATTGGTTTATCTGGCATGGGAAACCACCTCTGGGCTATCGGCCAGCGGACACCTATCTAAGACACGACTATCATTCCTCCGTCTCGCGCCTCACGCCCGGCGCTTCCTGCAGCACGCCGGCCTGGCTCAGAAACTGGCCGCTATCGGCCACACCCCAGCGTTCGAAGACCTTGCCCTCGGCATTAAATCGGTAGATGTCGATAGCCGGGTATTCGAACGCCTTTCCGGTGGGCGCATAGTCACCCAGCGGGCCCGTCATTACGCCCTTCACGTGCACGCGCACGATCACGAACTCGCCGCTGCAGACAATCAGATCGTTGACGAGTTCGCGCTCGGGGAAAGCGCGCTTGTACATTTGTATAACCCCGCGCATGCGCTCCGGGCCTGTACGCGCGACCATTGGCTTGTCAGCATCGCCCTCTCGGCGAACATCCTGGTCAGGACTGCGAAAATTCTCGGCATAGAACTCACCCGCCCGTGACTCGTCTCGCTCGCCGTTGAACAGGACCTCCGACATCTCGAGATACCGGGCCAGCAGTTCCTCCTGGCCTTCGCAATGCGTCTCGAGCGCCAACACGGGCGTCGCAAGGGTCGCAGATAGCAAGCAGAGCAGACTTTTTTGCGTCAGAAATTTCATCAGGTTCGTCCTCGCGTCGGAATGCGCCTTAAGATCTCAGGGTGCGTCGGCCGGTTCACCTTGGCCCCCAAGAGCGCCTGGCCGCGAATCAGCGCCAAGTTAGCGCTGCCTTATCCGCTTATCATACTGGCGGAAATACGCGCCTGGGTAGCGCGGAGAATAGCGGTATCTGGTTTATCTATGGCAATTCCGCGCAGCACATGGCCGACGACCGCAGCCATAGTCGTTGTCCCGGGCGTTGCAGTCGGAACTGACACAAGGCCGGCCAACTTTTTCTTGCCGAAAAATAGACCCGGCACCTTTTTCGGGTCGAACCGAATTACTCCCTCTGAGTTCCTGGCAGAAAGATAAAAATCGGTTCTGCCCCTTAATGCAAGCATGACTCGGACCCAGGCTCAGACACGCCTGCAGGTAGCTACCGTCGACGCTAATGCTGACCGAGCCGTTCCCGCTGTCGATACTTGCCAGCTCTCCCATTCAAGCGCCCGGCCCATTATCCCGCGATGGCGACGCTGAACGCGGTGCCATCCGCCAAGGCTTCTCTGGCATTTCGTGACCCCGACTCATCGTTTCTATCTCTGAATGGTCATACCGTTTTTCTGCTGCCTGTCCAAGCTTGGATTTTTCCTGGGTATTGATTTTTGGAAATACCATTTTTTACTCGAACAATCGCAGTGCGCTGCACCTCCGGGCGCTCGAATCTCCGGAAATCATCCAACTGAATGAGGTTTTTGCGAATTGGCCACTGACCTGACCACCGGACCGGTTCCCGGCCATCTCCGCCGGCAGGCCACACCCATGGCATTCGGGCTGATCGCAATCATTTCCTTCGATGCGGTGGATCTCTTCTTTGTTTCACGCCTCGGCGATGCACCCCTGGCGGCCATCAGCTTCTGTTTCCCGGTTATCTGGCTGCTTACCAGCGTGATCATTGGCTTCGAGGCGGGTGCGGCATCAACGATTTCCCGTGCTGTGGGCCAGGATGATGAGGGCAGCGCGCGGCGTCTGACCACGGATACAGCCCTGCTTGCCGGTCTGGTGACCTTTACTCTCTGCCTGCTGGGCGTGGCGACAATCGGCCCGACCTTCGGCTTACTCGGCGCGACCGACGATCTCATGCCGCTTATCCACGACTACATGAGCATCTGGTACTGGTCGGTACCCGCCGCGTCGATCAGCTGGATCTCCCTCGCATCGATGCGCGCACGCGGCAATTCGCTCCTTGAGGGTAAGATCATCACGCTGGCCGCGCTGATCAACGCAGTTCTTGATCCGATCATGATCTTCGGCCTGTTCGGGTTTCCTCGCCTTGAAATTGCGGGCGCCGCGCTGGCGACACTCACCGCGAACTGCATCGTACTCATCGGCACGCTGACCTGGCTGCATACGCGCTTGCGTGTCTTCGCGACCCCGTTTACAGCCCTCGCACAGATTCTGCGATCCTGGCGCCGGGTGGCACACATCACACTGCCCGCGATGCTCACCAATACCATCGTGCCAATCGCGAATGGCATCGTCGTTGCAATGCTGGCGGGCTATGGTGTGGATGCGGTGGCCGGATTCGGTGTCGCCAGCCGCATCGAACCCATCGCACTGATTGCGTTCTACGCCTTGTCCGCGGTGACCAGCCCGTTCATGGGGCAAAACTTTGCGGCCGGCAAGCTGGATCGGCTGACTGAAGCTCGGCGAGCCATCGGAAAGTTCTCAGTGGCTTTCGGCCTGAGCCTCATGGCAGTGCTGGTGCTGGTGGCCGGTCCGCTCACCGCGCTATTCAGCAACACCGAATCCATCCAGACGGTTGCGGTGGAATATCTCAGGATCATGGCCATCAGCTATGGTGGTTACGGGCTGGTCATGTCGATGTGTGCGGCGTTTAACGGCATAGGTCACCCGCTACCAGGCGTTGCAATCTCAGCCTCGCGGGCGCTGGTAATTTTCTTGCCACTGGCGCTGGTTGCACAGCAGTTGATTGGCCTGAACGGTATCTTCGTCGCGGCCGCGGTGTCGAATATCGTGGTCGGTTTTGGCGCTTACATCTGGTTCGGTGCTTACATCCACCGCCGGGCGGGGACCTAAGTTCCTCACGACAACCGCTAAGGGGTATGCGCGTGCTGAAGGTGCCGGGTCCAAGACCTGTTGTGCGCCGACAATCGATGCGGCGCGATGCGATTCTACCTCAGCACAATCAATTCAGATGCGCCATACGGATGGGCATTTTCTGTAGGGCGAACTACTGCCAGAGCCTGTCGCTCGCATAACGCGCTCCGGTGACCAGCGACGCGAGCTTCTCCCAGGCGATATCGGGAAAAACCGTCGGATAGCCACTGAAGGTCGAGAACCCGCAGTCGGTCCCGGCCATGACTCGTTCCCTGCCAACCACATTCGCGTACCGGCAAATGCGCTGCGCGACGAGCTCCGGATGCTCAATGTAGTTCGAGGTGGAATCCACGACACCGGGGACAAGAACCTTTTCGTCGGGTAACTCGACCGATTCGAAAACACTCCATTCATGCTCATGACGTGGATTGGCGCCCTCCAACAACAGGTACTTCACATCAGTCTTGAGCACCGATGCGACGATAAGCTGAAGCGGGATGTCGCGGTGATGCGGACCCGGATAGTTACCCCAGCAAAGGTGCATGCGCATTCGCTGCGGGGAAATGTTCCTGGTTGCCTCGTTCAGCGCTGCTACGTTGCGTTCGATCACGCGTATGAATTCATCATCGCTCAGATCCACGAATGCCAGGTGGCGCCCC
>CAWKLL010000006.1:0-9701 GCA_963850255.1 uncultured Gammaproteobacteria bacterium | reverse complement strand
TCCGTCACGATTAGCGCTCTTATCGAACTCCGATAAAATACATATAATCAATTGCTTACGTCAATAACCTCAATCAATACTTGAATGCAGAGGAGTACGCTGTAGACGTATGATTTGGCGCCGTTTCCGCTTGGATACAGAAGAGACAGAGGGGTACCAAAATGAGCAGTCCAATATCAGCCGCTAGGGTACGTACAGGGTAGATGGAATCCTGCCCTGCTCGTCCCAGCCAGCGGCATACGGGAAAACCTCATGGTCGAAAAACCAGCGCAGCTGCGTCCGCCACTCTTCGTGCTCGGGCGTGAGGAAGGGGTTGCGGAGTCGTACGCTGTCAAAGTCGAGTGACATGGTGGGAATCTTGCCTCATGGTTTCGCTGTTATTCGTCGCGTAATTCGCGCCTCAGAATCTTGCCGACCGGCGTTTTCGGCAGTTCATCTCGGAACTCGACATGCTTGGGTACTTTGTACGCTGTCAGTTGCTCTCGGCAAAACTGGCGCAGCTCACCGGGGTCAAGATCCTTGTTCTTGGATACGACGAACACTTTGACGGCTTCACCCGATTTCTCATCCGGAACGCCGACGACGGCGCACTCGACAACATCAGGATGTGTGAATACAACGTTCTCAATTTCGTTTGGATACACATTGAAACCGGATACAAGCACCATATCTTTTAGCCGGTCAACAATGCGGATACGACCGTTCTCCTGGATTATGGCGACGTCACCGGAGTGAAACCACCCGTCCTTGTCGATGGTCTCCGCCGTCGCCTCCTCGCGTTGCCAGTAGCCTTGCATGACCTGCGGCCCACGTATAAGCAGTTCGCCTGGCTGGCCAGCCGGCAGCGCGTTGCCTTCATCGTCAACAACCTTGAATTCGCAGCCAACCATCGGTGGGCCTATGGTGCCCAGCTCCCGGTCGGTGAGTGTGTTGACGGTCGCCATTGCCGCTGTTTCCGAAAGCCCGTAGCCCTCGTGGATGTTGGCGCCGGTCCGTCGTTTCCACTCCTCGGCAATCTCGGGCACGGTCGCCGCGCCACCGCCGATGGTCCAGCGCAGGTTGCCGAAGTCAATACTGTCGAACTCCGGGTGGTGCAACAAGGTCGTGAACAGGGTATTGACGCCGGCGAAAGACGTAAATTCCTCTTCCTTCATTGTATTAATCAGGCCCGTGATGTCGCGCGGGTTTGGGATCAGGATCGAGTAGCTACCGTTCAGAAAACCCGAGATCAGGCTCACCGCAAAACCGTAGATGTGATAAAGCGGCATCGGCATGATGGCGACTTCCGGGTCCGTCATATCGGCGCCAAACGAGAGCGGAGACATCAGTGCGGCAGAATAAAGGTTGCCGTGGCTCAGGGCCGCGCCTTTTGGCGCTCCGGTCGTGCCGCCCGTGTATTGCAGCAGGGCCAGGTCATCGAGCGTCAGGTCGACCTTTGGCAGTTCAAGCTTGCTCCCTTTGTCCAGCACATCGGGTAACGAAACCAGGTGGGCGAGGCTCGATTCCGGGAGCGGTTGCGGATCGAGCATATCGATGACACTGGTTGCAATCACGACTTCGATTTCAGTCTCCGGCACCACCTCTTCTATGAGCAGTAGATTATCGCTCAGCGCGACGAGTGCCTTGGCGCCCGAGTCATTGAACTGATAGATGAGTTCCCTTTTCGTATAAAGTGGGTTGGTGTTGACGATAACGAGCCCCGCTCGAAGGGCGCCCCAGGCAACGATCGGATACTGCACCAGGTTCGGCAGCTGGATTGCGATTCGGTCACCTTTGGACAGTCCGCAAGCACCAAGCAGGTAAGCCGCAAAATTGCGGCTGAGCGCATCGACCTCAGCGTACGTAATCGGTTTTCCAAGACACTTGAATGCTGGAAGCTCGCCGTGCTCCTCGCTGGAATACTCGAACCCGGCGATCAGGCTCGGCGTTTCGGGTCTTGCCAGCCGCCGGAGGCAATCTTTTATGTAAGTTTCTGTTTTCGAAGGCACGATCCCTAATCCCCCAAGTCATATGGCCAGCGGATAGTTTGCACCAGTCGTAACCCGAATTCTGTCGCGAGCGTGACAACTCAGGTCGCTTGTACAACCCCGCTTTCTGGTCCACCATCCTTGTAAGGTCAGGGATATCGAAGACGCGATGAATCCAGGCGGGCAAGATCATGACATTGTAGGGGTTATCTCACGATCGCCCTGGTTCGCCGGTTTGCCGTCCGCCGCGCACGCGAGCCTTGCCGAGGCCGCGCGCATACGCTCGTATCGAAAGCACAGTTACCTGTTTACGACCGGTGAGATGACCTCCGACATCTTCTGCGTGCTATCCGGTCGTATACGCGTAATGATAACGAGCGCCCTCGGCCAGGAATATGCCATCACCGACTTCGAGCCCGAATCGTGGCTCAACGAGGCCGCGCTGGCTATCGACCTGCCCAGGATGATCGATGCCCAGGTCAACGAGAGTGCTACTGTGCTCGTGATACCTTGCAACGCCGTGATGAATGTCGGCGCCCAGCACCCCGAGATGTACCAGAAGCTGTTTGTCGATCACGTAACCCGAACGCGCGGTATCTACTTGCTGATGCAGGGGATGGCGTTTTACCCGCTGAAAGCGCGGCTCGCCAGCTGGCTGTTGCAATTGGCTGAGGACCATGGTCAGGAGACCGAACACGGGGTACTTATCGATTCGAATCTGAGCCAGGCCGACCTCGCCCAGCTCAGCCTGGGCTCGCGCCAGCGAATCAACAAGATTCTGAGCCAATGGCGTGAACAGGGCCTCATCAAGCTACAGTCCAATCACTACCTCATTAACGACATGGCCGCGCTGCAGGCCGAGACGGAACTCAAAGATCACAATGACTAAATAGTAGTCACGGACGCGACAGTCTCCCTAGCGCCTGCGGTGTATCGTTGCTTGACTAGCGGCGGGGGCCGTTACCACTTCCATCGGATTAAAGCCTGTGCGTACAGCGGTCAAACTAGGTTATGGCATCGGACAAACGTCCGCCGGCGTAAAAGCCACCGCGTTCAGCATATTTCTATTTTTCTTTTATAATCAGGTGCTTGGGCTTTCAGGCAGCCTGGCGGGCATGGCGTCCCTGCTGGCACTCCTGGTCGACGCCGTGACCGATCCAATGGTTGGCCAGATGTCGGATCGTTTCAAGTCACGCTGGGGCCGCCGCCACCCTTTCATGCTGGCCGGCGCAATTCCGTTCGGTTTTGCAATGCTCATGTTGTTCGCGCCACCGGCCGGTATGGGCGAAGCAGGCCTGTTTAGCTGGATGCTTGGCTGGGCTGTTGTTGTCAGAATATTGCTGACATTTTTCTTCGTGCCACACCTTTCGCTGGGCGCTGAAATAGTCCGCGATTACCACGACAGAACGTCGCTGATCGGCTACCGGGTCTTTTTCAACTATGCCGGTGCGCTCCTCACGGCCATGGTCGGCTTCATCGTATTTTTCCCACCCACCGAGGCTTTTCCCAATGGCATGCTGAATGCAGCGAGTTACCCGGGCTTCGGTATCTTTGCCGGCATCCTCGGCAGCGCCACGATGTTGTGGTCCGTCATAGCAACGCGCTCGACGATCCCGCAGCTGTCCAAGCCGGTGCCCAACCCAAACGCCAGCCACCCGCTGCTCGGCTTTATTACAGTTTTCCAAACCTTGCGGCAAGACGCGTTTCGCGTCCTGTTTATCGCAATGCTCATGTTCATGACAATAGCGGGTCTTACACAAACACTGATCATCTACATCGGCACCTACCTGTTCGGATTTTCTCCCGAGCATCTGGCTGTCGCCGCGGCTTCGCCCATTATCGGAATCCTGTTTGCGCCCTATGTGTCACGCCATATGTCCCGCGTATTCGACAAGAAACGCACGTTGATGTTGTGCGTATTCATCGGATCGGTCTTTGGCTTTGCACCGCCACTCGCCTTTCTGGCGGGTCTTCTCGACCCGATCAGTGTCGAAGCCCGGCTTGGGTTCGTGTTCCTCGTCAACGGTATTTCGCAGATCTTCTTCATCGCGTTGATCATCATCATCGACTCGATGCTGTCCGACACGATCGATCAGCATGAACTGGAAACCGGCCGTCGCGAGGAAGGCTTGTTCTTTGCGGCGGGTTCCCTGGCAACAAAAGCAAGTTTTGGTTTGGGTAGTTTTGTGGCCGGAATCGGCCTCGATATCATCCGCTTTCCGCAGGGCGCCAATCCAAGCGATGTACCTGCCGAGGCATTAATAAAGCTCGCGATATTCGCCGGTCCGGTATCCATGGCGTTGATGCTAATGACGGTTGTAATCGCCCGAAATTACCCGCTGGATGCGGCGAGACATGCGGAGATATCACGCAGCATTAGCGAAATGAAGGCCGCAAGCACTTAACGAAATACGGTAATCCGAATTTTCCTGTACACGCTACTAGCCCTGTTTGCGATCGTCGCACTGTCGGCCGCGTGGCCGTGGCCTCGAAATCCTTATCAAACTGCGGCGGCACGGAAGGACCATGGCGCATCTAGCGGAAGTTACTGATGCCCGCCTCGAGTAATTTTATTCCTGCGCAGATACCGGAAAATCCCGTACCAATCACGAGCAGTTCCAGCGGCTTGTCGCCGCTATAGTGGCGCGCTTCCTGGCGCGTCACGTTGTCTGTGGTCGACTTCATTGCAGGCCTCTGGCGTAGCTCTGAATATGCTCTACATGGTATGCGTGGTCACCCTTTCAAACCTGTCCCCTCGGCGACACAACTCTGTCTCCAGCGTGACAGACGAACGCCAGCCAGTCCCGTAGATTAAGCCTCAATCGCAGCATGATTTTACCTTCAGGAGTTTTCTCAATGAACGACATGACACCGGACAAGATCAAAGATTTGCTGGAAACAGTGATCAAGAACAACGCGACCGCCTGGTCCGCCCAGAGCAAGTACTTCGACGCACTGCTGAAGCGCAATGTCGCGTCTTTCGCTTCCCTGTCGGAGGCGCGAGTAAGCAGCCTGAAGGAAATCGGCGAGTCGCAGACCTTCAACCAGGCGTTCGAGGCAAACATCGCTTACGAAGACGCGGTACGCGAAGAGTTGAAGAAATTGTACGACGACAGCCAGAAGTCCTGGGAACAGTTGCAGGATGAGCTAAAGGGCATCTACGTTGGCAGCGCGTCTGATGGAGAAGCCGCCTGATTGAGTAGCTAACACCGAAATCACAATCCCAGGCCGCCGCCTGGCGCCCTATATGCGCGAGCGCCTCTTCGAAGTCCCATTCCAAGCCGATTTTCCTTACTGGGTTCGCGACCCGTCGTTTGATCCGGAATTCCATGTTCGGCATATTGCGCTGCCGAAACCCGGTCACTGGCGGCAACTCTGCATCCAGGTTGCGAGGCTGTACGCGCGACCGCTGGACCGCTCGCGTCCCCTGTGGGAACTGTACGTTATCGAGCGTCTTGATAACGTCGAAGGTATCCCGGCCGGTAGCTTCGCAACGATAACGAAGACACACCATGCGGCAATTGGCGGCAAGTCCGCCGCTGACACCAGCACCGCGCTATGTGACCCCAGACCGGAGATTCGGGATCTGCAGGATCCCGGCAACTGGGATACCGACAAGACCCCCTCCACCACGGAACTCGCGCTGCTCGCCTTTCAAAGTAACGCCATGAAACCATTCAATTACATGGAGTTTGCGCAGAAAGCGATGTCGGGATGGACGAACGGCATCAAGGCCCTGGCGGAACAAGCGCTCGAGGTGAAGCCACCAGTGCCGCGAACGCGCTTTAACGGCACTGTATCGCCGCATCGGGTTTTCGAAGGTGTCAATGTACTCACTGGACGAGATTCGAGACCTCAAGAGCAAAGCGCGCGGCACAGTCAATGACGTCGTGCTTGCCATCTGTGCCGGTGCACTCCGCCGTTACCTCGAAGCGCACGACGAATTGCCGGAAGAAGCGCTTGTCAGCATGTGCCCGATCAGTGTGCGTGACCCAAATAGCACCGCGCACGGTAGCAACGAAGTTGCGTCGATGGCCGTGTCATTGAAAACGGATATAGCCGACACGCTCGAGCGACTCTCGGCGATCTCGGTCGAAACACGCAACGCGAAGGAACTGACTCACGCCATCGGCGCGAAAAACATGGTCGATGCGGCAAACTTCATGCCGACACAACTAGCGGCGATGGGCGCGCGTGTCGCCGCCGAGCAAGGTCTCGCAAACTACGCGCAACCGATGTTCAATACCGTCGTAACCAACGTTCCGGGGTCCAGGATGCCGATTTACAGCAATGGAGCCGAAACTGTGAAGTCGTTTGGCCTGGGCTTGTGCGCCGACGGCAACGGGCTTTTCCACGCCGTCACCAGCTACTGCGGGCATCTGACGATCTAAATCACCTGCTGCCGTGAAATGATGCCGGATCCTTCGTTTTACGCCGAGTGTCTCCAGGAGTCCTTCGACGAGCTTCGGGCCGCTTACGCCGGCTAAGAAGCCTCACGGCAACCCCTGGCCTATCACCGACAACGTTACGTTGCGCAGAAACTCGCCAGGTTTCGGTAAATTGCCGCGTCTTCGCTGCGCAATCCTGCTGATGGCTAAAGTCTGCTTTTCTCGCAAGCCGTCGTTCAGACGACAAGAAACTCAAGAAAACGACAGGCGGCTAACGGCCAATACTGTTGAGAAACTCTTGGCCCAAAAAACAAACGTGCAGGAGAGTGACCTACTCTGAAGCTGTACCGGAGAAAAGGAATCTGAGCTAACTCTCGCACGCTTATATTTACGGAAATCCAACTCGCAAAGCGTCAAAAATAGTTTTTCAACAGTATTCTTCACAAGCTGTCGTTGAAGGTGCGAATATGGTTTCGAAATCAACCCTCAACCAGAAGAACAATGGTGTCCGGCCTTACACCGTCATGCTTCATAGCAGCGGCGCCGGCCTCGCTTTTCAATACCGCGTCGAACGCAGCCATGTCGGCAACATCCATAGTCAGGCCGACACTATTGGGATCATCAGGGTTCACGTACGTACATATGTTCTCAACTACCCCTGCGAACACTTCCTGCCTCTTCGTTGATG
Source organism: uncultured Gammaproteobacteria bacterium (assembly GCA_963850255.1). Classification (GTDB taxonomy): domain Bacteria; phylum Pseudomonadota; class Gammaproteobacteria; order Steroidobacterales; genus J054. The sequence goes on along the minus strand of CAWKLL010000006.1, from coordinate 2,658 downwards.
TCAGCCAGTGGGCAACGTCATCCACCTCGTGAGTTGTAATTATCTTGGGCATGTTGTTTCTTCCTTTTGTCGTTGGCGCATTGCGCAAAGAATACGGTCAGCCGAGTCTGCATAGGGTCATCAGCACCCTCCCTCACAATCCTATCAGCCTAACGTCTGCTATTGGAGGTGAACCAGCCGACCAGGGCCGAATTTTCAAGAACCTTGTTTTGAGCGTCAGCTCCTTCCGTTAGCAGTTGTTCGTTCAGGTTCCTGGCGACCGACGGCAGTCGGCCACAACCGGAAACTGGTTTTGGTCGGCGGGGTCGGTTATTCGACTCTGTCCAGAGCCCATTTACCGCCACCGCGGCAGGCGATGTACAGAAAAACCAAGCTATAGAGAATTGCGGCATCGCCACCGTTGATAGCAGGAAAAAACTCCGGGCCGAATTTGAAGCTCCAGTGATACTGAATGTAGGCAACCGCCATGGTGCCACTGGAAAGAAATGCAGCCCAGCGTGTCTGAAAGCCGATCACAATCAGGACGCCGCATATCAACTCAATCATGCCCCCGATCCAAAGCTGCGAGCCGACGGCCGGCTGGTACTCCGCCAAGAAACCGAAAATCTTTTGAACGCCATGGAATGTGAAAAGCGCGCCGGAACCGATTCTCAGCGCGGCATACGTGTGGTCATTGTACTTCGACAGGAAGTTCATCTGAATAGCCCTCGCTCGCACAGTTGGAATTGCGACCTGATCATCCAATACTCTGGCGACAAACTGAAGTCCCTTTTCGGTTACAAGCCGCCGATCCTTATCGTAACACCCGGGCGGCAGCTATCCGATGCTTACCGGCCCGTCAAATTAGCTAATTCGAGAAATCGAGATCTAATGACTGCTCTTTGCAAAGGCAGTCGCTCGTTCATCTTCTTTTTGACGGACGGCAGTCGGCCAAGAGCGGACGGCGGTGCAGCGCGCATTCACAGATCAAATCGGCTCTACCCTTTATCATTTTTCGGGAGACTGAAATAAGTATGGCTGAGGGGTCTCAACGAGGACCTTCCACGACGAGGCTCCGTCGAGCAATCTAATTGGCACTTGGGCGGAGATTTCGGGGTCATCTATGTTTCGAAGATTCACAGCCCCCATATCGGAGCCATCTGCCCGTTTGTTGGTTCTTTCATAATGTGTAACGCACCCGCACGTCGCGCAGCGGTAAAACTCAAATCGCTTGTTCTGCCAAGAGTAACCTCGAGTGCGTCTCCTTCGGCCAAAATCCGCACCGACTTCCTCTGAAAGTACGCCCAAAGGGCCCCATAGCGCCGACATATAGAGCAATTACACTGCGTCAATTTTCGCGGCTTCCTTTGCATCTCCAGCGTAACTGCGCCGCAGTGACATGAGGCTGTGTACATCGTTTGCCCTTCCGATTGATGTTCGCTTGGTGTTTTCTTCGACTTGAAAACCAGCAGATTCCCAACAGCAGCATTGGGCCATCAGGAGACGATTCTAGCAGCTCCAAGCGATCGTCTCAGTTCGGCCAATTCCAGACCATCATACGAACAAGAGATCAGCCGCACTGCAAATTCGTTGGAATGGCCGGATCCGGCGTAGCAGACACTCGGCATTTACGAGTCAATCTTGTCGTGGTCCTGAGCCCGAAAGCCGCCTAATCTCTGGAGCCCTATCGCCGTATACGCGCTCCACCAGATCCTGGTACCGCGGATCGTCACGCAAGACGTCAAAAGGTGGGCCAGAAAGCAAGGTAGGTCATATTGTAAGAGCCATGCTCAACAGCCTGATCCAACCAGTGCAGAGCTTCGTCGACCATTTCGGCCCGGGCGAAGGTCTCCCCGATATCGAAAGGATTCAAGTAAGTTTCGTGCGCCCGGGCAACCAACGCCTGGGCCATGGCACGCATGGCGCCAGATGTTCCGGCGGCGTCAAAGCCCTCTTCGAGCGCTGCCAGCGAGACCGGTGTCGCCGCGCTGCTCGAGCTCCAGCCGCTCCTCCTCCAGTGCCTTGCCGAAGTGGCGCTGCTGCCAGTAAACCTTCGCAAGAAACCAGTGCATCGATAACTGGCGATTCCGCTCCTGCACGTCCTTCGCCGCGGTTATGGCCTCGTCAAAGCGGCGCGCCATGAACAGATGCGACGGACAGCGGCAAATTGTGCATGGCGCTGAGCGGGCTGATGATCAGGATTTCGCGTATGCGGGCGACGCTTTCGTCCATGTTCCCGTCCAGCATCAGGCAGTCGGCGTCGCCATGCATCGCATAGGGGGCCGACGGGTCGAGGCGCAATGCTTCCGCGAACGATTCGCAGGCGCCGTCAAAGTCCCCCGTCCACATTTGTGCCCAGCCGAGCGCAGAGTGACCGATGGCGACTTGGTCGTCCGCTTCGATCGCCTTCAACGCAGCGGCCTGCCACTTTTCACTGGATTCACGTGGCTGGGCAAAACCAAACAAAGCGTGCATTGCATGCGCCACCGCCAGTTGGCCCCAGGAAAGCGCGAACTTCGGCTCGATCGCGACCGCAGTCTGGAACTGGCCGATGGCGGTGCGTATTCCATCCTTGGTAAACCGGTCGAGATGCGCAATGCCGAGCGCATAGGCGTCGATGGCGCGCGAGTCTACCGGGCCCATCCGGTCGTGAGCCAGCCCTTCGCCTCCCGGCGACAC
>CAWKLL010000005.1:0-34819 GCA_963850255.1 uncultured Gammaproteobacteria bacterium | reverse complement strand
TGCTGGTCTCTGGCGTTTACGTATTGCTACCAGGCTTTGGTCGCCGTCGGGTAGCAATGCCTCGGTGCGCCAGAATCCCGAGGCGGCAGTGAAGTCATTCGGCTCGCCGGTATCCAGTGCAAAGCTGCCCCAATTCTGACGGGGCCAGTCGAAGCGATGGCAGGTGTGGTAGCGGTAACTGCCGGCCAGCCAATGGCTTGCCTTGAAGCGCACACACACTTCTTCGGCGCTCTGGCGATAGATAACAGATTCCTTAACGGTTTTAACAAAGCTTGAGTAGCTTTCCAGGTCGTTAAGCACGTCCCAGATACAGGCCTGGCTGCTGGCAACCCTGAAGGCAATACCAGGCCGGGAATCGCCTTCGGCCTGGTGGGTGAAAAACACCGGGCGCCCGCCCAGCGCCCGCTCGCGGTCTTGCTCAGGCAGTGTGATTTCAGCAGGGATCGTCTGACTGACTGTGTCTTGCGCCATTGCGTCGATGCAGCCCGCCAGCAACAGGCTGATGGTCAGAGCAGCCAGGGGTGTTGGTTCAGGCAAGGCGGCTGGCTGTGATGGCAGCCCGCAGCGGGTGTCGTATCAGCGAACTGGTGACCCGGCTACAGACCATGTTGCAGGTCGAAGCGTCGGAGCAGGCGCGAATGTCGGCCTGGTCGATATGCGTCAGGATCTCTGCCAGTGACTGTTCCAGCAAATTGCCGACATGCGGCTTGGCGAGGCATGCGGCGACATTGCCTGAACAATCGATGGCAATGCTGTAGCGTCCTGCGTCGCAGGCTTCCAGGTCGCCGCCGGACAACCAGCGAATATTTTCGCGCAAATATTCGCGAAAATAGCCGCGTGGTACCAGGCCGGAATCGAGCACCTCGGCAAAAACCCTGGCCGCTTCGCTTTTTTGATATTGCAATTCGGCATCCACTTTGCCGTAGCGTTCGACGTCCCAATGGTAGGCGCCGACCACGGGTACAAAGCCCTGTTTGCCGGCGAATTGCACGACGTCACCAACATCATCGAGATTTGGCTGGCTGACAATGCAGGTGATAAATCGCGGATTCGGAAAATCTCGCAGCAGCTCGATACCGTTGAGTACCATGCGCAGCTGATCAGCGCCGCGTATCTGTCGATAGCGGGCGCGATTCAGGCTATCGAGGCTAATCGAAATGTTTACCGGCAGGCGGCTTAGCCGTTCGACAAGCTCCGGGGTGAAGCGCGTTCCGTTAGTGATTAACGTAACGCCAAAACCGATCCCGGCGAGGTCCTCGATGATTTCGCCAATATCCTTGCGTACCAGTGGTTCACCGCCCTGTAACAGCACGAAACGCAGGCCATCCTTATACAGTTGTGTGAAGACCGTCTGAATCTGCTCACGGCTGAGTTCATAACGGCCTTCGTTCAACGGCAGGTCGCAATAACCGCAGGCGGAATTGCAGCGCAGGGTCACTTCGAATACGGCCAGTAATGGCCGGCCGCGGACCAGGTTTAGCAGGGGCTTGATCACTTCACAGCTATGCCGTTCAGATTCCAGTCGTATTTGAGAAACTTGATTTTATACTCATCGGCGCGCAGCGCGGCGGCAATATTCTTGTCGTCGACATACTGGGCTACGTATTTTTGTACTGAGCCTGAATGATCCGAGAAATCCTCCGGAAACCAGTCGAAAATCTTCGACAGGCGCAGAGTTTTCTTGTCTGGTTCTATGCGGTTCTTACTCGAATCAGACAGAAACGTCCTGGCTTGTTCGTCAAGTTGTGCATCCAGTCGGTCCGCGCTATAGGCCTCGGCGCGTAGTGGCGGACAGGACTCCGATGCGCAGACGATAGCAAAGTGAATTCGTGGCTCCCGAAACGGAATGATGACTTCCCGTTCCAGGTCATAGAGGTTCATGTTCTGACCGGCCACGGTGTACTGAATACTTTTGAAATACTTGTAACGGCCAAGCAGCGAAGAAGGGGAGTGGCCGTCGAGGATGCCCTTTATGGCCAGTGCGTTGTAGGCATTGATGTAAAACGCCAGTTGCTCGTTCTGTGGGGTATCCGCTGGCAATGCCGCGGCCAGCTTGCGCAGATAGCCGGGGAAACGCGGATCAGTCGCGATGCCCGGGTAGTTGACCACGCCGTCGGCAACGTTGGCGGCCAGGATCTGGTCAAAGTCATGGTGTAAGTCAGAGGCCGATGCGCTGACACCGGACATCAGCACTGCCGTCAACAGAAAAATTCTTCCGGCGCTGCTCGCCGCTAGGATAATGCGCTTCACTGCTTGGCTCTCCGTAACAGGGTCAGTTTTTTTCCTGCAGCAGGCAGGCTTCAAGATTCTGACCGGATGCTTGAGCGAAAGTTCAGCGCGGCCCGCTATCCTGCCAGGTTGGCGCCGCGGCGACCCAGGCTCTTGAGGCCTTCGACCAGCAACCAAAGGCTTGCCAGGGGCAAAAGGATAGTCTGGAAAATGAAAATGACGATTAGATTGATAATGTGCTCGGTAGATTGCGAAACGCGCGTGGCCAGGTCCTCGAGTTGGGCTTCCACGTTCATGGATTCCATGGATCGATCCAGCCAGTTGTTCAAGCGCTCTACCATCGAGTCGGACTGATCTTCTGGCACAGCCGACGCTTGATTTACCGCCTCGATCTCCGAACGCGTGTTCTCCAATGCAGTCACTGCAGCCTGTTGTTCGGCGGCCAGGAAGTTGTCGAACACCAGGTTGGTGGCAATGATCAGCAGCGGAACCGCGAATCTGAGAAAGACCGTAACCAGAAAAAACCGTAGCGCCAGGCTACTCCAGCGGCTGCTCCCTTGCCCGGGCCACCAGAGGCTCAGCAGTAGTAGTGATGCCGCCAACAGCAGAACGCCGGAAACACCCCACCAGGCTGTCATGTCTAGCAGCACGTTTTGCAGTCCGAGGGAGGTGGTAGCTACCAGCATGACGGTTGAGAACCGTTCCACCAGGTCGTTGATGGGGTCCAGTATCTGGCCGAGACTGAAAATCACGCCGACACCGGCAGGCTCAACAGCCAACTCGGTGCCCTGCGCAACAGAGATCACGCCGTTAAGTGTGCGTGCCGCCGCAAATGTGACCAGGGCGCGGCTGAACGCTTCATCGGCATAGTGTTCGCCGAGACGATCGGCCACCCCTGTTATCGATAATGCAATGCTGAGTCCCGCAGCAATGCTCCAGGCCAGGCGTCGCAGGCGATTCGGTCGCGCAGAGTGCTTGGCGTCATTGCCCATGTATTAGCCCTCCTTGATCATGGCTTTGCGCCGCCAACCCAAGACGATCAGCACAATCAGCAGCCCGATAACGGCAGACGCCGCGACGCTGCCGAAAAAAACTTCGCGGACAATGGCGTGCTTTACCGCGATGCCTGTCAGTGCCCAGATCAGCACCAGCAGAAAAACCACGTCGCGGCGTAGCCGGGCTACCAAGATGGCAAGCATTGTGGTCACGGCAAGCATCACCAGCATCCAGTCTTCTTCGCTCAGACCCCAGCCATCCCAGTTACTCAGCTCAAGCACGATACTGATATTGGAGATTGTGGCCACGGTTAACCAGCCCAGATAGAGGCTGATGGGCATTTGCAGCAACCACCAGTCGCGCGTATCTATCTGACTACGGCCGATGTTGAGGCGGATGTAAATCGTCGCAACGCTGCCCAGCATCAGCAACATCAACAGGGGTGATACGAAAAAATATTCATAGTGCCAAAGCAGAATCCAGGCCGCGTTGGCGATACAGCTGACGGCGAACAGTCCGCCGATGCCCGTCATCGCTTGGCTGCCGCGCTGTTGGGGCAGGAAGGGGTATGCCACGAAAGCAAGCAAGCCGAGATAGATCGGGCCCCAGATGGAGAAAGTAAAATCTGCCGGTATGAAATAAGAGTCGAAGCGTTTGGCGATTTCGCTGGGTGTTTGCCCATTGAGTGGCAACCCAGTGGCCAGGAAATTTACCGACAGGGTGATACCCAACGCCACAACATTAATAATGGCGAATAGCCGATTCTCGTCGGCGCCACGCGCCAGCAAGGACTTCTGCTGTTCTCCAGGCTCCGTGCCCGGGCCTATATCAGTGGCTGAGTCGTTCATGCTTGGTCGGATTTATCGCGAGGTCGGCCAGAATCTGGTCCGCCAGCATTCTAACGCGCAAAGTGGTATTAGATGGCGCAGTCTTGAGCTATGCCGGCACACGCCAGGCAAATTGGTTTCGGCCAACCGCGTTGCTTGGCTGACAGCTAACGCGGCAATAGGCGTTGTCATTGCGCCTGTTCAGACGCCTTACGCAAGGCGCGAACCGCCTCTAGCGCTCTTTCCTGGTAATTATCGGGGAACGTCCAAACTTCATAGCCTTTTTCGCTAATGTACTTGTCCAGGCCGCGCTGTTCCGGCGGGGCATGACTGAGCATTTGTATGAGCACGTCAGTACTCACACGAGGATTGTTGTACCAGTAATCGTGTGCGCTGAAGGCTTCGTAGGGCGCAATGGCTGGTCCTACCTCGAGAACGTCAAAGACTTTGCTTTTGCTTGCCTCCAGTAACCACTGTGTCTGCTCTGCGTTTAGTTCATCAGTGTCCGGCCGGCCGGCTCGGGACACGCCCTGCATCATTTGTGACATGCCCAGCGCGGAGTCCTGCAGATTTACCGTCATACTGACCCGGCCTACGATGTCGCTGTAAAAATAGAACTGCTCGACAAATTGTCGGAAATCAACGTCCGCGGCTGCGTAGTAGACTTCGCCGATGCGCAATATATCCTTCGTGGTATCCGCATCCTGACCTGCATAGCGTTGCCGCAATTCGTTCAGCGCATTGCTTACCACCTGGGCGCCGAGGCTATAGCCGAGCACATTTATGTAGCGTGCCTCCGTATGCAATGCGAGCAGCTCCAGCAGATCGGTTAACAGTGGTGCGGAAACTTTTGCATTTTTTACGTCGCCGCTGTAGCGGATAATATTTTCCAGAGAAGGCCAGACAAACGCGACTACGGCAGTATGTCGCCCGGTAAAGTGTCGATATTGCGCGGCTTGTCCTACGGTACGATAGAAGTTGTTATTCGCACCGTGCACAAAAACCAGTAAGTCAGGATCTTCACTGTTGCGTAGAAATCCATTAAGGCGTTCCAGTACAGCGATGAATTCTTCACCGGGCTCTTTCATATCGTTGCCTGGTTCGACAACCAGCATTTCCTCTACACTGTCGAGACGCAACGGCACTTCCTGGTCTCGATCAGCCGCAATAGAAATTTGGTAGAGATCATCCCATTTAGCCTCAGGATCATCGCCAACGCGGATACGCGCCACGCCCATGCGCAGTCGGTCATCAAACTTTTTGGTATAGCCTTCATTGTCCAGGTCTTTGGCCGGAAGTCTGTTGGTCGCATAGATCACCGGAATCTCCAGGGTTCGTTCCCATTCCGGCGTTAATTCAAATACGTCAACTTCCCCTGTACGCATGACTTCCGGAGTCGGCATGAGTACCAGGGTTTTCTGGCAAGCAGCCAGACTGAAGAGCAATACAATCAGCAGTAAATGGCTGCCTGACCGACTGGCAGGTACCTTGTTCCGATAAACTTTAGTCGTGTCCATCGCTGCAAGACTATCAGGAGGATATGGCTGCTGCGAGCTGCCCGCCGCGGTGTCTGGACAGTCGCCGAAGACAAACCTGCCTATGTCATGATTAGCCTGTCCCGCAATTTCAGGCTAAAGGAATTTCTGATGAGCATCTCCATACGGGCTGCCGTAACATCCGCGGCCGACGGCCAACTTGAGATCGAAGACCTGCTTCTGGACCCGCCCGCTGCAGGGGAGATTCTGGTCAAGATTGAGGCCAGTGGCATTTGCCATACGGACTTTATCGCTCCGCATGTGGTGCCGTTGCCGGCCGTGCTCGGACACGAAGGCGTGGGGCGCGTTGTTTCCGTCGGTGAAGGCGTGACCAGCATTGTGCCAGGCGACCGTGTCGTGGGCTCATTCGGCAGTTGTGGCAGCTGCAGCAGCTGTCAGTCGGGTGCGACTTTTCACTGTGAGGATTTCTCGACTATTCAGCTAGGCGCGCGTCGATCTGAAAATACAGCGCTGCGGCGTTTAGACGGCACTCCCGTCAGCGGCGCGTTTTTCGAACAGTCGAGTTTTGCCAGCCATGCGCTGATGACCGAGCGCAACGTAGTCAAAGTATCCGACCAGCTTCCGGCAGAATATCTTGCGCCGCTTGGCTGCGGCGTGCTGACGGGTTTCGGCGCCGTCAGCCAGGCATTGAAGCCCGTTGCCGGCCAGTCCCTACTGGTACTGGGCGCAGGCGGAGTGGGCCTCAGCGCCATCATGGCCGCGCGGCTGGCTGGTTGTGATCCGATTATTGCCGTTGACGTGTTGCCGTCGCGGCTGGAAATGGCCAGCGAATTTGGTGCGACGCATGTGCTTGACGGTGCGCGAGACGACTTGTTGGCGAAAATCCAGAATTTGTCGGGTGGCGGCACGGACTTTAGTCTGGAAACCGTAGCCCGGGCGGATACCTTTAACCTGGCCATACAGGCTACTCGCGCTGGCGGTACCTGCGGCATTGTGGCCTTGCCGAATCTCGGGCAGGCCTTCGAGATCACCAGCGGTCGACCGTTACTGAAGTTAAATCTTGTTGGCATTATCGAGGGCCGTTGCAGGCCGCAGGATGAGATACCCAAGCTGGTAGCACTGATCGAGAATGGCGAATTGCCGATGCAGCGTTACACGACGGTTTTTGACTTCGAAGATATAGCTTCGGCCATGGCGGCATCGTTATCCGGTGAAGTCGCAAAGCCGGTGCTGCGTATGTCGTGACTTGGCGGATCGTTGCGGCAGCAGGACTACAGCTTGATTTCGGCAGTGCTCATTGTCTTCCTGCGCCGGCGCGCAGGGGCGGAACGCCAGCCGCCGCCTGTAGAGAGCTTTCCCAGCCGACCAGATGCTTGGCCACCAGTGCGCTGAGCGTAGCAACCTGCCCGGGCCCGGCGTTCAGGCAGGGGACCAGCCGCAATTTTCCACCTGCCGTGGCGAACTGTCCGGCATAGTCCTCTTCGATTTCCTCCAGGGTCTCGAGATTGTCTACGGCGAAGCCGGGGCAAATCAGGTCCACACTGGTAACCCCCTGATCGCGCCAATCCGTCAGCACATCCTCGGTATATGGCTGCAGCCATTCACCGCGCCCGAATCGCGATTGATAAGTGAGACTGTAGTCGTCGTCGTTCAGTCCGAGTTCACTGGCGAGTAATCGCGTCGTTTTTTCGCAGAAGCAAGGGTAGGGATCGCCGCCGTCCGCATACTTTTTCGGCATGCTGTGAAACGACAGCATCAATTTGTCGGCCCGGCCATGTGTCGCCCAGTGCGCACGTAAACTGTCGGCGAGGGCCTTGATGTATTCCGGCTGGCTTTCGTAGCCGTTAACAAAGCGCAGCTCAGGCACCCAGCGCCAGCGCTGCAGGGCCCGGCTTACCGAGTCGAATACCGAGCCTGTGGTGACAGCGGCGTATTGCGGATACAACGGCACTATCAGCAGTCGGGTGCAGCCGGCATTGCGCAGCTCGTCGAGGCCGGTCGCGACGCTCGGCTTGCCGTAGCTCATGCCCAGGGTCGCGTGCAGGCGTTCGCCATACTGATCGGCGAGTTTTTCGCGCAGGGTAGTGATCAGCTCGTCGGACCAGGCATTCATGGGCGAACCCTGATCGGTCCAGATGCTGCGGTACTTGCGCGCGGTTCGCGGTGGCCGGGTGAGCAGGATCAGCCCGTTAAGTATCGGCAGCCACAGCCATCGCGGTAATTCGATCAGCCGCGGATCGCCGAGAAAGTTGCGCAGATAGCGACGCACGCTGGGTATATCCGGGCGCTCGGGCGAGCCATTGTTGACCAATAGCAGGCCAACCCGGTCGCTGCCGTCATGGCGATATTCTGGATTGCCGAGGTACTTCATATCTGGTCGGCATGATAGCTCAGCTGACGCCTTTCGCTGTGGCGTCTATCCCGCTTTGGGCCGGCGGCTTGAATCAGCTCAGGCTGCGGATTCCGGCTTGGCTTCGAGCGGTGCCGGGGCGGCCGGCGACTGCGAGGGTTTGAGTGTGCGATAACCGGAAAACGACCAGACGCCGAAGACGCCCAGCAGGATCAGTGTCAGGGCCGACCACCAGCCCAGGCTGTCGAGCTGCGCGGCGGTGATCAGGTCAGCGTTTTCCGCCGAGGGTAGGGCAATAGCGTCGATAATAAGTCCTGCGAGCAGCTTGCCGAGGCCGGAAGCCGTTTTCATGGACAGGAATACGAATCCAAACAGTAGTGCTGTCGCGTTGATACCGGTTCGATGCTGGTAGTCATCCGCCGTTTCTGAAGCGATCACCGCAGAAACTATCATCACCACGCCCAGGCAAAGGCCTGCCAGGCCATTGGAAATTCGCAACAGCGGCATCACGGCATCGCTGCCGACTTCAACAAAGCCCAGCAGGCGCATCAGCAAAGGCAGGGCAAACAGAATTACCCCGAAGCCGATGCCGCCGGCAAACAATAGGGGATGGGGCAGCCGATCTACGATGGGTTTGCCAACGATTAGCGTGACGGCCGCACCGAGAATCACAGCGAATTGCCAGGTCTTGATCTGATCGCCGCTCAGATCCCAGAAATAGCTGCCCAGGTATAAGGCCATGGAGTTGTACATGGAGAAGGCAGTGAGAATGAACAGGCTGCCCAGGAACAGGCAGCGAAAATTCTTGAAACGAAAAATCATGTCACGCCAGGCCGGCCACAGTGCCGAGATATGAAAGCGCGGGCTGGGGGCGACATCGCCTTCACGGCTGCGAATGCGACGGTAGGTGCCGGCCGCGGAGATCAATATAACCAATATCAGGACTCCGCCGATGGCCGCGGCGAAGGGCAGGTAATTGGCGGGGTTTTCCTGGCCACGCGGATATTCTTCGCTGGCGACAAAAAATACATCGAACGCGACGGCTACCACGGCAAAATTGGCTGCCGCGCCAAAGATATTTCGCAGAATTGCCAGCGTGACTCGTTCACGCGGCTCGTCAGAGAGTTCCGCGATCTGGGTCGACCAGGGAATGTGAAAGAAGGTGACAGATACACGCAGTCCGATGGCGGTGAAGGCCAGCCAGGCACCCAGTCCCAGTGTTGAGAAGTCACCGGGCGGGTAAAACAAAGCAACAAAGAACAACGCCGAGGGCAAGGCGGCCAAAAACATGGGTGCGTGGCGACGACCCCAGCGGGACTTCAGGCTGTCCGAGTAGGCGCCTACCAGGGGGTCGGTGAACGCATCGGCGATCATGGCAATCAGAATCGCCGCGCCTGCCACGGTTCCCGAGAGTCCCAGCACCTGGGTATAGAAGAACAGGACAAACAGTTCGAATGAGCGACTCAGCACGACCTCGCAAACATTGCCGAGGCTGTAGGCCAGTTTGGTAGGCCAGGGAATGCGTTCGCTTGCGGAAACTGTTGAGCTCATAGGGGGCCTGATCAGGGTGGGCGAATGATAATTGCGATGTTCTGCGATTCATTAGCCTAGCCCATTGCCATAGCTTTCTGCAAACGTGTGCATGGCGCTTTCCGGCTGGGCCCGTTGCCCTTTGCCCTGCCCGATAACGAAACGATTCTGTACCGCGCCTGGTCGCGTCAAGATGTGCTGAATAAGGTCAGGCCGAGGCCGATGACGGTTTTTACCATCCGTCACGACGGCAGCGATCGCGTGCAGCGCACATTTGACAACGACATGAACTGGGCGCCGTATCCTGCGCCCGATGGACGACACTATGTGTTCGTGCGCATCAATGAAGGAAACTGGGACGTATACCTGGGCGACCTGGCTGGCGGGGCGCCGCAACGCCTGACCTGGTACGAAGGCTTCGATGGCTTTCCATCGCTGTCGCCCGACGGCACCAAGATGCTGTTTGCGCGAGGTCTGACGGCAAGCACCCGCCGCAATTTGTTTACCCATGTAATGGATGTGTCATCACTGGGTATCGGTCCGGACAAGTATCAGGGCGTGCCCGGTATCTCGCCCGAGGTTCAGGACTAGCCAGGCGTTTTCGCGGCATACGGTGACCGTTCCTTGGCCGCCGCCCGGCGCCGGAGAAGGGCTTTCCAGCACTGGTTTGACGATGCAGCCGCCCCGCGTGGGTAATCGCAGAATCCCTATGCGCGAACTTCGGCGGTGGGGTGAAATTGCCGTATCATCTGACCCCCTGTACAAAACAGCCCAAGAGAGGTCGTCATGCAGTCGCAAAAAGTCCCCGTCGCTCGTGTTCTTGTTCTGATTGTTTTAGCCGCCCTAAGCTTGCCCGATCTCGTGCTGGCTGCCGCGCACAATCGCGGTCCAAAAGGCCCGATCGACGAAGCGATCGCTTCCGACGTCCGCACTACCGATGAAAAAGCACGCGATCGTAATCGGCAGCCGAAAAAAACCCTGGAATTTTTCGGCCTCAAGCCAGACATGAAGGTTGTTGAAATACTGCCTGGTGGTGGCTGGTACACCAAGATTCTGGTGCCGGTATTACGCGATAACGGCGAATACTATGCTGCCGGCGGACTGGGAAAGGCGCTGGGCTTTGGTGGCATTCTCGGCGGAGTTCGCAAGCTTGAAGGTTTCGAAGACATCAACGTCATCGACCTGTCTCCGAGCATGGTCAAGACCGATCGGTTTGGCTATCTGGATATGGGGCCGGTTGATTTGGGCGTCACCGATGTCGATCTGGTGCTGACCTTTCGCAATCTTCACAACCTGGCCCCGTCGGGGCGCGTGGAGTTGTACAAGGCGATCTATGCGGCCCTGAAAGACGGTGGCAAATTAGGCGTTATTGATCACACCCGACGCCACATGGAGCCGATGACCGACGAAAACTGGCGCAGGCTGGATCCCGTGCAGTTGGTGCAAGAGATTACTGCGGCGGGTTTCCGGTTCTCCGATTACTCAAACCTGCATCGCAAGCCCGACGATGAATTGCGTTATGAGGTTGGGCGTAAGTCAGTAACGGGAAACAGCGACCGCTTCACCTTGTTGTTCGAAAAATAGCCAGGCCCTGATGTGTGCGGGGCCTGTATGCCAGGCTATCCGAGCACAAAGCCGGAGATAGTTGCAGCGAGTGCATCCGCGTAGCCAGGATCCTCATACCTGGGTATTGCCTGGTATCGCCCGTTAGATAGTTTGCTGGCAATTTCCCGGGTGCCGGGCTCCAGCGGGTCGCTGGCGCTGGCAATGCATAGCACGGGCTGTTGCACCAGCGGCAAACGCTCTTCGGCCGGATAAGCAAAAGCTGCGCGATAGGCGAGATGATAGGTGGTCGCGCCCTTCAGCACCTCCAGTACCCATTCGTGTAAAGGCTGCGGATCCTGCGGCAGGCCGACGTCGCGCAAATGCTCTTTGTCCGTCGCGTACCAGGGGAAAAAGATGAACTGGTCACGACAGAACATAAAGGCGCGGATCAGGTGGGTGCCGTTCAGGTCGGGCTCGAAGGGGTGGGCGTAGCGCTCGATCAGTTCCGCGCGTTCTTCCGGGCTAAAGATAACTACGCCGTCCTGAATTACCCTGTCGACCCGATCGGGTGCCAGCAAGGCCAGTTCGGATGCCAGGCAGGCACCGGTATGAGAGCCATACACACTGGTCTGTTTGATTTCCAGTGTATCCATCAATTCCAGGATCACGGCGGTGAAGTCGCCGATATCAGGCGTTTCCATTAGCAGGGCAGGGCTGTCGCCATTACCTGGCGTGTCCGGCGCGATGACCGTGCAGCTGGTCGCCAGTCTCTGGATCAACGGCTCCATTTGTTTGGAGCTGCCCGGTGAGGCATGCAGCAGCAATAGCATCGGGCCGTCGCCCGCCCGGCGGTAGTGCAACTGGCCGATGGAAGTGTCTGCAAAAGCGCGGCGGATTTCTACACTCATTGAATCGTATTTCCTGGGCTTGGCCTCTGGTCGGCTATGTCTCTGGTTCGGCGCAGTCTACGTGCAGGTAGTCACGGCGGCGAATCTCCGGCGTGTTCCAGAACGAGCGCTGGATATCTTCAACGCTGAATTCTTCAATCTTGCCGACAATGGCGACGTAGTCACCGACGCTGCCGGCTTCGTCCCAGAACCACAGCCAGTACATACCGGGTTCGGTGACGGTAATGTCGAGAATCGGGCCTTCGAAATACACCTGGTCAGAGAAGAATTCGAACATGGAGGGTCGAGTCGGGCCGCTGGGCAGGTCCTGACGCAATAGAGCGCCTTCACCTTCATTGAGTTCAACCGGCAGTTGCGCGGCGGTGTCCGGCAGACCGGGGCCGATGAGCGCAAAGCTGGGTCGAAAGTCCTGGTACTCGACGCAGAACGGAATAATGACCTTGGCGTAGATACGCACCGGTTCTCGCACCACCAGCAACAAGGCATCTGCGTCGTCGCTGTTCTCAAGATAGGCGTAAATTGCCTTCGATTGTTCGATGTTCTCAATCAGGAAGGGCGCGTTAGCGCGCAGATCCTGTTTTTCGAAATACGGCACATGAGCATGAGCTGCCGTTGGCAGCATGACGGCCAGCAGCAAGGCCATGAACGGTGTGTTGCGCATCGCCTCAGTATCTGCCGGTCAGCGGATCGACCCGGTTGCTGACCGGCGGCTGGGCCATGATGTAAGCGAACATGGCGGCCAGGTCTGCATCGCTTAGCTGCGCATACTCGGTCCAGGCGTGTTGCGTTTGAAAACCGATTTCACTGACTGGAATTCGTGCATCACTGAATTCGCGAAAGCGGGCAATAAAATCTGCTTCGCTCCAGCGACCGATGCCGGTTTCCAGGTCAGGCGAAATATTTGCACTGTAGACTTTTCGACCATTGGCCAGCATCGCCAGCCCGCCGCCGAAGCGCATATCTTCATAGGGCTGCATGCGTTCGTTGGCCGGCGTATGGCAAAAGCGGCAGCCGGCGATAATCGTGATGTATTCGCCGCGGCTGAGAGGGTTCGTGTCGTCTACTTGCCAGGGATCAGCCGGGAGTACCCGCGAATTGGCGACGAACTCCATGATGCGGCTTAGTTTGCGGCCGCCATAGGGTCCGCCTTCTGAAGCTGGCAGCGTGCGCAGATAAGCGATGATGGAAACGATGTCTTCCTCTTCCAGGTGCAGGTAGACATCGAAGGGCATGATCGGGAACATCGCGTAGCCATCGCGATGCAGGCCGTTGACAATGGCGCGATAGACCTCGCCGTCGCTCCAGTCACCGATGCCAAACGGCGTAATGTTACCGGCCGTAATTTTTCCGGAAACACCGACGCTGGCATCAAAGACTTCGCCGCCTTTGCCTAGTCCGCCCGGTTTGATCGGCCCGCCAAACAGGCTCCAGTCGCGCTCCGAATGGCAGTACATGCAACCGAACACGGCGTTGGCGAGGTATTCGCCCTGAGATACGCGCTCGGACGTGAGCTCAATCTTAAGATCGGGTACGGGAATATTTCGCGGCAGGTACGCAAAGAAATAGGCATACAGACCGGCGGCGCTAATCAGGGCAAGCATCACTGCCCCGGCAATCAGTTTCAGTCCAATCCTGAGCATGCACTCATCCTGCTTTGGCCCCGAATCAGGCGGGGAACATATGGCACTGGTTGCGGTCTGCTTACATTAGGCCCGTTACCGGGCCTGGTAAAGGGGTAGACCCATGACACTGGCGATCATTATCACCGTTGGCCTGCTGCTGGCCTTCGGCAATGGCGCCAATGACAACTTCAAAGGCGTTGCCACCCTGTATGGCAGCGATACCACGAGCTATCGCAGCGCATTGATCTGGGCCACCGTAACCACCGGCCTGGGTTCCGTGGCGGCCATCTTCCTGGCCAGCGAATTGCTCAGCGCCTTCAGCGGCAAAGGTCTGGTGCCGACGGAAGTGGCGGGTCAGCCCGCTTTTGCCGCGGCGGTTGCCCTGGGGGCGGCAAGTACGGTGCTGCTGGCAACCCGACTAGGCTTTCCGATTTCTACCACCCATTCACTAATCGGCGCTTTGGTCGGTGCCGGGTTGCTCAGCGCAGCGGGCGAAATAGATACCGCGACCCTGGGGCGCGGATTCATGTTGCCGCTGCTGGTGAGTCCCTTCCTTGCCATCCTCGCCACGCTGCTGATTTACCCGTTTTTCCGCTGGTGGCGAGAACGCGCAGGGGTTAGTCACGAAACCTGCATCTGCATCGGCGAGCGCGTTGTGCATACGCTGCCGGGACAGCTGGCGCCCGCCGAAGCGATGCAAATGGCCACGGCTTACAGGCTGGATATTGATGACAGTGCCACCTGTCGCCTGCGCTATCGCGGCAGGTTCGTCGGCTTGCGCGCAGCACGTCTGCTGAACCTGCTGCACTTTCTTTCCGCCGGCATGGTCAGTTTTGCGCGGGGTTTAAACGACACGCCCAAAATCGCGGCCCTGTTGCTGGTCGGCAGTCTGGTTGCCCCGGATTCCGCGTTGATGCTGGTTGGTGCGGCCATTGCTCTGGGCGGCTGGCTGGGCGCACGAAGAATCGCCGAGACCATGTCGCACAAGATTACCGACCTGCGCCCCGGTCAGGGGTTTACGGCGAACCTGGTCACGGCCGGCCTGGTTATCGGCGCATCGAACCTCGGTTTGCCTGTATCAACCACGCATGTTTCCTGCGGCGCGCTGTTTGGAATCGGTGCCGTCACGCGCCAGGCTCACTGGAAAACTATTGGTGAAATTTTACTGGCCTGGGTGACTACCTTGCCCATGGCAGCCCTGTTGGCGGGTGGATATTCCTTGTTGCTGGCGAAGCATATTTAGGCCTCTGAACGCCGGCTCGGCAGCTTGTTCTTTTCGGACAACAGGGCGCGGCAGGTTAGACTTGCAGCCATGAAGCGGAATATTTTCTGGCGGCTCGCCTGGATGCTGGCTTTGCTGCTGATAGGTCTGGGCATCGCCATGCCTGTCGCGACAGACAGCCCGGACTGGAGCGCTCGCGCCAAAGCGCTGCATCAGCGCATCATTGCCCTCGACGCGCATATTGATGTGCCGCAGGACTTCGGGACGAGCGCAGCGGATCCGACCATGCCGTCCGAAATGCAGTTCGACTTGGCCAAGTTTGAGGCGGGCGGGCTCAGCGGCGCGGTGCTCGCGGTTTTTGTGCTGCAGGGTCAGCGCACCGCACAGGCTTATGCGCAGGCGGCTGAGCAAGCCGGGCAGAAACTGTCGGCCATCTTGAAGATGGCGGCCGAGCATTCGGATCGAGTCGAAATTGCTTACGATGCGGCGGACATCCAGCGCATTCACGCGCAGGGCAAGCAATTTGTTGTAGTCGGTCTGCTCAATGGCTACCCGCTGGGACCGCAGGCCGCTGCGCTGGACGGCTACCTGCAGCAGGGTATTCGGCAAATTGGTTTTAACCACGCCGGCCACAACGTGCTGGCCGATTCTTCGCGGCCGCAAGCGGCGCTCGGCGACGATGGGCCGGAACATGATGGTCTGTCGGCTTTGGGCCGCTCGCTGGTGCCGCGTTTGAATCGACAGGGTGTAATCATCGATGTGTCCCAGCTATCCAGCGCCGCCTTAAGTCAGGTTTGCGATCTGAGCATTGCGCCGGTAATCGCATCGCACTCGGGTGTGCGCGGGCGGGTGGTCCACGCGCGCAATCTCAGCGACGCTGAACTAAAACTGATCGCGGAGACGGGCGGTGTCGTGCATGTCGTGGCCTTCAGCGCTTACCTGCTGGAACGCAAGATCGATGTGCCGGCCAGGCTGGCAGAGATTCGCGCCAGTTACGGTGCCGCCGATGATGCCGATATTACGGCGCTGCCAGGCGATCAGCAGGCGGCGTTTAACGCTGAAGTTCAGGCATTGCTGGCCAGCCTGCCGCGCGCCACCGTCAGTGACCTGGTGGACAGCATTGACTACGCTGTGCAGAAGATCGGCGTTGATCACGTCGGTATCGCCAGCGATTTTGGTCATGGCGGCGGCGTCACTGGCTGGATGCACGTGGGTGAAACTTACAATGTGACGGCCGAGTTATTGCGTCGGGGATACAGTGAACAAGAGATTGCCAAGATCTGGGGTGGTAACTGGCTACGGGTGTTTCGCGAAGTGTCGGCCATTGCGAACGCTGCTGCCTAGCATCTGTATCGTGGGCAGCCTGCTGGCCGGCTGCAGCGAGCCGGCGATAGAAATCAGCGCAGCGGAGGCTGCCCGCTTGCATGCGCGCACGCTGACCCTGGATACGCACATGGACACGCCCATGATGCTGATGCGTCCGGGCTTTGATTTGCGCCAACGCCATGATGCGCTTACCGAAGTTAGCCAGGTTGATCTGCCGAGGATTCGTGATGGTGGCCTGGATGCCGGCTTCTGGGCGGTGTTCGTATCCCAGGGTCCGTTGACTTCCGAGGCCTCTCTAGCCGCGGCGGAGCGGGCGGACAAGATTTTTGCGCGTATTCAGGAAACCGTTGTTAGCTATCCTGACGACCTGGCTTTGGCGACCAGCCCGGCCGAAGTGCGGTCTGCGGTGGCGGCCGGCAAGCATGCGGTGCTGATTGGCGTCGAGAACGGCAATAGCCTGGCAGGCGACGTGCAGCGCGTCCGGCAGTTTCATGCGCGCGGCGCGCGCTACATTGGCCTCTTGCATACGCGTAACAATGAGCTCGGTGATTCATCGACGGACAAGAGCGGACCCCTGCATGGCGGTCTCAGTGAACTGGGCAAGCAGATGGTGCGCGAAATGAACCGTGCCGGAATTATGGTGGATGTGTCTCACGCCAGCGATGAGACGTTCTGGGACATGCTTGAGGTAAGCAGCGCGCCGATCATCGCTACTCATTCATCGGCACGCGCAATCTACGATCACCCGCGTAATCTCAGTGATGAAATGCTCAGGGCGATTGCTGCCGATGGTGGCGTGGTTCAGGTGAATACCCTCAGTGACTATCTGGCCGACCTGGAGCTGAGTCCGGAGCGCACGCGCGCCATGGCCGATATGGGGCGTGCCATGGCTGCGGCGCGCGACTCCGGCGAAGATGCCATGGAGGCGTTTTGGACGGCTATGGGCAAGGCCAATGTCGAAAACCCGCCGCCGTTGGCGACTTTGTCGGATGTGGCTGACCACATTGATCACATGGTTCAGGTGATGGGTGTCGATCACGTCGGTGTGGGCGCCGACTTTGATGGCGGCGGTGGTGTAGAGGGGTTTTACGACGCCGGTGAGATCGGCAATCTGACCCTGGAACTGCTGCGCCGCGGTTACTCCGAAGAACAGATTGGAAAAATCTGGGGCGGTAATCTGCTGCGAGTGATGGCGCAGGTTCAGGCCGCGGCGAGCAACTAGTCTTACTGTGCGGCCGGCACCTGGCCGCGCTTGCTAGTTAACATAATCATAAGATTTGCGGTGAAAGCCGCAGACGCTAAGCGCTAAACTATACTCACATTTTAGTGCAGCCGAATATCTTCGGCGGAGTAGATATGGATATCAAAGCACGCCTTTTATTACCTGCTGCGTTTCTATGGTTCGTTGCCGCTTGCGGTGGCGGCGGTGGGGGTGGCGGTGAGACTGTTACTGCGGCGGCTCAGACCGCCACCGTCAGCGTCGTGCTGACCGACGCAAGCACAGAAGATTACGACCAGGCGCTCGCTACAGTGACGGGAATCGTCTTGCTGGGTAGCGATGGACCTCAGCAGATTTTTTCCGGCCGCGAAACTGTCGATCTGCTGCGGCTGCGTGACAGCTATGAATTTTTTGCCGTTGCCGATGACGTTCAGCCTGGGCGCTTCGAAAAAATACGACTGATCCTGAGTAGCCTGGTACTGGTCCGTGATGACGCAACAGGCGTCGAAGAACGCATCGACGTGAAGCTGCCGGGCAACGGCAAGCTGGATCTGAACCCCCGTGGCAGCTTTGAAATTCGTGCCGGCGAGTTGGTCGCTATTACCCTCGACGTCGATATGGAGAAGTCGCTCAAGTTTATGACCACCGGTAATGGCAGGGTGAAAATTCGCCCGGTGGTATTCGTTGACATCGATACCCGTCCGCCGATTAAGAAATTCACCCGCATTGCTGGCGAGATTGTTCGCCTGTTCCCCGATGATCAGGCGTTTTTGCTCTGTCGTCGTGGCCTGGTGGCGCAGCCGGATGGCGGTGATCCGTTTTCGGCGCCATCGCCCGATAAGCGCATTTGTCTGGATGTGCTCACTGATGAAGACACGGGGATCTTTGGCCCGGACGGCGCGCCGGTTGATTACGCCAATTTGATGGTCGGTGATGATGCGATCGTTGCCGGTCGCCTGGGTTTCCGCCCTGAGCCGGATCCGGATTGTGGCACGGGTGACGAAGCCGAGGTCTGTCCGCTGGGCAATGACGATGATGCCCTGGCTTGTCCGCTTGATGTAGACGGCTGTGACCCGGACAGTATTTACTTGCAGCGGATTTTGCTGAACGCCTTTGTGGTTGAGCAGGGCGGCGAGGGGGTATTTCGTCGCTGGCGCGGCGTTGCCCAGGGTGATGTGGACCTTAATAGCAACCGCTTTGATTTCAAGTTAGCACCTAACCAAGGTCTTGGCGGCGAACCCGTTCTGGCGACGCAGATTTACGAGAAGACCCGTATCTTTACCCGTGCCGGCATTGAGCTGGACGCCAGTGCTATAGGCGATGGTCAGCGTGCTGTGATCGACGCGGTGTTGCAGCTGTCGAACAGTGATCCCGATGAATTGCGTGCAGCCTTGATAATCCTGGCGCCGGAAGCTGATTCGGGCGAGGCGGTGCTGGCCGGTTCCGTACTGACCGTTGATGCGGACAATGACAGCCTGAACCTGAGCACCAGTAGCGGCGATCGTTGTGTCGATGTTGCTGCGGATGCGGATATCTTTGCGGTGCAGACAACCGAAGAGGGTCTGGACAATAAACGCGTTGCGCTGGGCGAACTTGAGACGGGTCAATTGGCCAGCTTGTTTGGTGAGGAGGGCATCGACGGTTGCTTCGATGCGAACCTGATCCTGGCCAACGTCGATCCCTGAGCGCGGCGTTGTGACCGGAGATTTGTCAGTCACTCAAGTCTGATAGATTTCCTGCAAGGCACCGCTGCCAGGATTGCGAACCAGCATTGCTCGACACAGGCCGCGGCCGATCAGCTCGACTTCTCGAATATCACTGTAGATTTCGGCACCCAGTTCAGCGCAGGCGCTGCGCGCGATATCCAGGTCATCGACCCGGAATGACTGGACCAGGTAGCCGAGATTGGGCGCCACGGCTAGCTCGATGAGGCTGGCGCACTGATAGTTGAGCGGCTCTGCCAGCGCTACTTTGCCGAACATGTGTGCACCCTGCACGAATACCGTGCGGGTGCGAGCACCGCTCTCCAGGCCGAGGAAATGATTAGACTCTTCGGAGTTTAATTCCTCGTCGATGGCCACGTGCATGCCCAGTACGCGGGTATAAAAGTCAACAGCTTTGGCCGTGGACTCAACGCCGTGGGCCGAAGTCACAACTGGTGTATAGCCCCTGGCTGTGCGACCAAAGTCTGCGACAAAACTGCGCATCTCACCGATCAGGGTATTGTCATCCGGTGTGATGAGTTCTACCAGGTTGATAGCCAGCCCGTCGGGACCGTCAAACACCACCTCGATGGGCGTGCCCACTTTCGGCCCGAAGTCATGCTGCACGGGTTCGCTCCAGAAAGGGTAGCCGAGGGCGCTGAATTTCCTGAAGTCAGCGTGGATATCCTCGGTATAGAAGTTCAGATTAATCAGCCCGGTGGCGCTACGTATTGCCGGGTCGCGGATCAGTCGTCCGTTGCCGGCGCCGAACTGAATTAACTGCAGGCGACCCACAGGATCGGGTCCGTGCCCGAGCAGCGCGCTGCGAACGGTTGTCGCGGCAGGTACATGCCAGTGGGCGTTAGCGTCGGCATCGGTGGCAGTATCCATGCCGATCACGCTAAGCCCGATCAGGTCACGATAAAATGCCAGCGATTGGTCCAGATTGCTCACGCCGACGATGGCTGTGTCCAGCGGCGAGCCGCTATCGGTGCGATGCGTACCCATCAGTCTGCTGCCGCGGGCAAGGCCAATCCTAAAGCGCCCGGGTTCATCAGGCCTTTCGGATCAAGCGCAGCTTTTAGCGCCCGCAAGGTGTCGGCCGTTTCCGGCTGCAGCGATTCCAGGTAAGGGTAGGTCTTGCCGATCTGATTGCTGGCAGCCCCCATCTCGGCAAACAGCGCCACCAGTTTGGCGCGAATTTCGTGCACCAGTGCACGGGCTTCCGGATTTGCAGCCGGTTCCTGCAGTTTAGCCAGGTGGCCGGGATCCGGTGAGCGACGATGCACCGGCAACCATTCGTCATACCAGTGAAATACCGGTTCGTAGCTGAAGGCATGATTGGAAATCGCGATCATCAGTTGGCTCAAAGTGATCTTATGCGCCTGCATAGCGGACTCATAGGGAGCGAGGAGTGCCTGTGTCGCCGCAATGATTTTTGGCGCATCAGAGTGACGCACTTTCGCGTTCAGCGCAGCCCAGCGATCGCCTTCGGGGCCAAGAATTCCGTTCAGGGGCGGGAAAGGCTCGGCGCGTGCCGCCTTGGGCATGGAATTGACGATTTCATGACCGCCGAGCCTGGCCATTATTTTACGACAGGCATCCAGATCTGCGTTCACCGCAGCTTCGCTGCGCCCGGCGCAGACTACATGCAGGGAAAAAGTCTCTTCGGGTACAAAGTTGCGACCGCTGGCAACCAGGCTGGCCCCTTCGCGCAAGCCCTTCAGCAAGCCCGGTGCCTGACCGATGACACTCAGCAGGGTCTTAAAGTCCTGGCCCAGGTCGCCGCCCTCCAGGTTGTTGCGCGTGGTTTCCGGATCGAATACATAAGCTTCTTCGGCGATACCTGCACGTGCCACCTCGGAGAGGGCTGCCGCGGCCTGCTGAATATCCGGCACCACGAAAGAGGCAAAGTCAGTGCGCTCGGGCGCGCGCATCATTCGCAGGCTGGCCTGGGTCTTGATCCCCAAAGCACCGGTGTCATGCAGGAACATGCCGGTGAGATCCGGTCCGTATGTTCGATAGAAGGGCCTGCCGTTACGAAACGCCGCTTGCCCGGTATCCACAATGCGGCCGTCGGCCAGCAGCACTTGTATGCCCAGCACAATCTCGGCGGCTGTGCCGTAACGTCCGGTACCCATGAACAGGGCGCCGTTAGAGAGGCCCCCACCTACGGTCGCCACGCTGCCCGAAAATGTGCCGAAAAACGGCAGCCGCAGCCCCATGGGCTTTAACCGCTCGTAGATCTGTTCCCAGGTGACACCGGCCTGCACGGTGATCACCATATCTTCGGCATCGACTTCGATGATCTGGTTAAAGCCGCGCATATCCACAGTGATGGTATTGGCCGCCGCCGGCGTATAACCGCCGGTATAGGACATGCCGCCGCCGCGAGTAACGATGGGGCAGCCGGCCCGGGTTGCGGCGCTCACGGCGCTAGCCAGTGCCTCTATGGAATCCGGCTGAATGGCGGCCAGGCCCGCAACGCCTGCTGAATAGACGTCGCTATTAAAGAATCGCAGTTCTTCAGCATCGGTGATCACGCGATCAGCGCCGAGAATTCCTCTTAGCTCAGCGAGAATTTCGCCGGCAGACTGGTTCAGGTCTGGTTGGCCCATGGTGCTTTGCCCTGACTGGAAAAGGTCTCAGTTTAGCCTCTGCGTCATCGTTTGGTCAGCTCGTCCGGGGGGCGTGGGGCCTACTGTCCGCTGACGCGCGTCTGCTAGAGTGGATGCTGATCAGCTAATGCCTTGCCAGATATGCAAGCAGCAGTGCTCGAAGCCTTCGGGCCGATATTGGTTTGGCCATCTTCGCTGACCGTAGTTAATGAGCGCGAAAGAGGAGGGCCAGTAGGAGCTGGACTGGTACCAATTGTCGCGCAAGGGGTATTCACGAAAGCTTCGTTGTCCGTGCCTCGGCGAAATCGATTAAACAGTCCCATATAGACTTCTCTCAGAGGGTATCTTCGGCGCGAAGGATAACGCAGGCGCAGTAAAAGCCCGAGAAAAGCCCGAGTTTTTCGACGCCGGTTTTTTTTGCTCATGACAAAAAATAGATTGTTGCGAATTTTGCAGTGCTGCTTCGAGCAACCCGAATTCGCTCGTGGTTTATGGCTCGCTGCGTTGATTGGTCTGGTGACGGGGCTGGCGGGCTGCAACAACCAGACCTCACCGACCGCCACGGTCGAAACCGGTAAGCTGCGTGGCATCGAACTGGATGGCGTGCAGGTCTTTCGCGGTATTCCCTACGCGGCGCCGCCGCTGGCCGATTTACGCTGGCGTCCGCCGCAGACTGCAGGTGCCTGGCAGGGTGTGCGTGATGCGCAGAATTTTGGGCCCATGTGTGCCCAGCCCGACTCCAGCATGCTGTGGTTTGAGCTCGATAACTCCAGCGAAGACTGCCTGACGCTCAATATTATTACCCCGGACACCGATCCGCAGGCGGCACTGCCGGTGATGGTCTGGATTCACGGTGGTGGATTCTCTCAGGGCAGCGGCAATTTGCCACGCTTGAACGGCACCACGATCGCGTCCAAAGGCGTGGTGCTGGTTACCATCAACTATCGACTGGCCGTGTTCGGTTTTATGGCCCATTCGGCGCTGGCCGCGAGCGGCGAGCCTGTCGGCAATTATGGTCTGCTGGATGTGGTTGCGGCTCTTGAGTGGGTGCAAAGAAATATTGCGAATTTCGGCGGCGACGCTCAGCGCGTAACCATCTTCGGCGAGTCGGCTGGTGCTGATGCCGTTAATCTGCTGCTGGTAATGCCGGCGGCCGAGGGACTGTTTCAGCAGGCCATCAGCCAGAGTTCTTCCGTGGGTCTGGCGCCGGCGCCGCGCCTGAACAAGCGCGTCGGCTTTAATGCGCCGGCAGAAAAAACCGCAGAAAAATTCATTCAGCGCCTAGACATTGCGGGCGGGGACGACCTGGCCTCGGCCCTGCGTGCCTTGCCTGCTGATCAATTGCTCGGCGCCATGACCGAGCGCGATCGGTTCCCGGCAATTGTCGACGGTCAGAGCCTGCCGGATCAGCCGGGCATCCTGTTTGCTGAAGGACGTCACCAGCGCGTGCCGTATATCACCGGCGGCAACAGTTGGGAGGCCAGCCTGGGCCTGATGATCGGCGGTGGCTTTTCACCCAAGTTCGCGGCGCGACTGGTGCCGGCAGATCAGAAAGCGCGCCTTTATCCCGGGCTCAGCGGTGAGCGACTGGATGAAGCGATTTTTGGTGATCTGATCATTCTTTCGCATTCGCGCTACCTGGCGACACTGATGCAGCAGCATGGTGCGCCCGTCTATAGCTATTACTTGTCTTACGTCGCCGATGATCGCCGAGCCCGCCAGCCTGGCGCTGCGCATACCGACGACATCGCCTTCGTGATGAATACGCTGGCCACCGAGCCCGATCTGGCCAGCGTCAGCGAGCGCGACCTGCGAATGGCGGCGCTGATGAACGATTATTGGGTGCAATTTGCCAAGACCGGCGATCCCAATGCGTCAGAACTGCCGCCCTGGCCGGCATTTGAGCCGCGCCAGGCCAAGCTGCTCGAGTTGGGCGATGAGATTGTGGTTCGCGATGGGCTGCTGGCCGAGCGTTTGTCGTATCACATGGCGCGCGGGCAGGACTTGCTGGCCAAGTCGCGCTAGCAGATGACAGGCCTCGCCGCGTGAACGATCATGCCGGCCAATAATTTGCGCAGGTGCCAGGCATGAAAGTTCAGGTATTTCTTGAAGCCGGAATTCCGCCGCAGGAAGTCGCGGAATTGGGTGCGCTGGCCCAGCGCGCGGGTGTTGAAACGCTTTGGACCTCGGGGTTTCCGGCGCGTCGCGATCCGTTTCTGTGCCTGGCGACGCTGGCCATGCAACAGCCGGATATTCGGATAGGGCCGGTGCCGGTCAGTCCGTTTGAGATGCATCCCTTAAGAATTGCTGATGCCTTGCTAACCCTGAATGAAATGTCAGCAGGTCGCGCGGCTATCACTGTGGGTGGCATGGGTCATTCCGTTATGCGTGTGACCGGGCTCGAACCGACACGGCGGGTGACTGCGGTACGCGAATGCGTGGAAATTTTGCGCGCTGCTGCGAGCGGTGAAGCGGTCGACTACCAGGGCGAGATTTTTCAGCTGCGCAATTACCGGGCTGATTGGCTGACGGCGCCGCCACCGCGATTCTATGTGGGCGCGAACGGGCCGCAAATGCTGAAGATGGCAGGTCGGGTTGCCGATGCTGTGATGCTCAGTGATGTGCCGCTATCGCGACTGCCAGAGGTGCAGCGGCATGTCTCTGCCGGTCACGTGGCCGCCGGGCGCGGCGATAAATTGCCCGAGCTGGCGAATTTCTTTGCCTGGCATATCAAAGAGAACGCGGCCGCTGCGCGCGCCGAAGCACGCATGGAGCTGATCTGGCGCGGCCTGCTGTTGCCCTGGCATACGTCGCCGTTTCTCGGTGACGAAGATGCCGCCTTCGTTGATGAACACCGTGATGCCTTCATGCAGGCTTTTCTGCTGCGCACACCCGAGATTGAGGGCGTGCCCGAGCGGATAGTGGATGCGCTGGTCGACAACCTCACCTTTACCGGCGGCCCGGCTGATATCGATCGCATCGCTGCGCACATTGGTGAGTTTGGCCAAGCCGGGTTGGATGCGGTCACGCTGAAGATCCACGGTGATGCAGGTGAAGCTTTGCGGCTGATCGGCGAGCGACTGGTGCCGGCACTGAACTAGCCGGCCGTCCCTGGAGCCAATGGTGGAAAACCCGGATTTCCAGCGCCGTGCCCGCGGAACATCATGATCCGGTACTCCAGAAGAGCCAGGCCATGACCAAAACTTCGACCATGAAGCCCTTCGCAGCGGGCGATCTTTTTCTGGGCTGTACCTATCTGTGCAATGCAGACGATGATCATGCCGGCGATGGCAGAATTCTGCAGTTTGATCGCAACGGCGTGCCCAAGGGCACCTTGTATACGGCGGGCACGACACACCTCGTGGTTAACCTGCGCTTTGGGCCGGATGGCATGCTGTGGGGATTTGATGCCTTCGCCCATGCGGTAATTCGTGTTTCGCCCGAGGGCGTTCAGCTGCCAAGCGTGGATTTTGGCGATCGTGGCTGGGGCAGTGTCGCATTCGGCCATGACGGCAGTGTCTATTTATGTGAGTACCTGAAAGGAGACAAGCCCTACGCCGGCGGTGACATGCGTGTGCTGCCGGGTACCGAGGTGGTGGGTTACGGGCGCATCGCTAAATTCGACGCCGATTTTCAGCCACTGCGCGAATACGATAACGATTTATCACCTTCCATGACGGGCTTCCATGGCGTCACCCACTGCGCCATGCATCCGGAGCGTAACGAACTCGCCTATATGACGGACCTTGGTATGCGCGTCATGCGTTACGACCTCGACAAGGGTGAACAACTGCCGGACCTGGTGCATTTCCCGGGCGGCGAGGCCTACGCGCAGCGCTGGACTACCGGGGTCGATTACCTGAACGACGGCACCCTTTTGCTCCTGCGCGGCAGTTTTATCGACTTCATCCAGCCCGACGGCGAGCGTTCCCGACGCATAGAGCTGGATGCCTACGGTTACGCCATGATCACCATCGCGCCGGACCAGCAGAGTGTGCTGGTGACCAATATCTTTACCGGCGTGATGTCGCGGGTCGATCTGGCCAGCGGCAGGATCGTGCTGCAGATCGATACCGGCCTGGCCAAGCCGCAACGCAGTCTGGCCGGCGTGGCGCAGTTTCCGGCTTGAACATTGGCAGGCGCGTTTGGCGTATTCTAAATTCGCAGGCTGTCGAGGCGCGTCCTTTTCATTGGGTATAAAAATTAATGAAAACAAAAAGATATAAGCTTTATTTCGTATTGTTTATTGCATTGATTCAGGCTGGCCAGTCACTCCCGGCCTACGATCTGGAGAAGCCCGAAGACCTGCTCGAGGCTTACATCAAGACGGTCGGCGACATCAGCGGCGAGACCGCCATCACCTACGCCAGCGTGGTGGTGATGGCCATGGTGCCCGGGCAACGCGGTCGCAAGCTGTTCAAGCTGGAAGTGGTGGGTGCCGGGCGTTACCTGCGCATCGAAGGCGGCTTTCAGCGCCTGCATCGAGAAGTAGGCCTGTACACGGACCTTGAGACCGGCGAAGTCATGGCCACCTGGCGTAATCCATTTCTCGACCGCGATGTCGAGGTTATTCATATTCAGAACGATCCGGTCAATTTTCCCTATACCATTGAGCAGCAATCCGGGCCGCGCCGAATCATTTATGACGATTTTGGCGACACCATCGCTTTTCATCGTGAAGTGCTGCTGCGTTATCCCTCGGCCCTGACGCGCGCCGAGTACCCGCTACCACTCTGCGGGGGACTGGTATGAAGCCGCGGAATTATTTAACAGCTTTGTCAGCCGTGCAGCGCTGGACGATCCGGCCACCAGTTCCGCGCCGGAGACCGGCAGCTGGTCGCGGATCGGCCCCTGGTTACCCTGGATGGAAATGGCCGATCGACCCGGGCATCTGCTGTATCACGGCCGCAGCAGCAAGCTGATGGGCGGCATTGACGATTTGTCGCCGCGCCTGCGCAGCTACATAGCGCAGAACTTCGCCAAGTATCTCAAGGCGCCGAACAAGTTCGAGCAGCCAAATGAGACCAGCTGGACCTACTTCAAGCAGGTGCTCGACGCGAAGCGCGCAGATCGGCTGCCCTGATTTCTCTCGGACGGGTCAGATTGTCGGTGGCAGAGGCGCTCGTTCCAGCGCTGCCTGATCCCAATGCGACAGCTCTGCCGCGCCCGTATAGCTGGTCGGTAGAAACTCGATCAACACCGCGTCGGAACTTGCCGGTGACTTGCGCAAAAAACTGCGGTATCGCCCAACTATCCTGCAGCTGACTCCAAGGAAGCTCCGGCCAAGCCTGAGCACTGGTCTCCATCTGGACGGCTGGCAGTAAAGCCACTTTCTAAATCGACTCGCGAGCTGCACGATCGCCTCGAGGCGGTATCTGGCCGTATCGAATCTTCCAGCCGATTCGGCATGCACTCAAAAAC
The DNA here is from genome assembly GCA_963850255.1 of uncultured Gammaproteobacteria bacterium. Taxonomy (GTDB): domain Bacteria; phylum Pseudomonadota; class Gammaproteobacteria; order Steroidobacterales; genus J054. The sequence goes on along the minus strand of CAWKLL010000005.1, from coordinate 7,807 downwards.
CCGCCGGCCTGACATGGCAATGTGGGGCGCTTTCGGGCGCCTCGTGAACTACAGCGGCCCGCACACATGCAGGGTTTTCAGCTTGGCCATTGGGCGCCCGCCGGCCTTTTTCGTTGTGCCTCGAAATATTCGTCTTGGTTCGTAATGCAAGTGTAATTTTTCTGTAACCAAACTCGCGTGTACTTGCCTGGCGGCGACCGCTGGCCACGAAAGATCGGTAAGCGGGGCGCGGCAATGGCTAGTAGCAAAGCCGGGTCGACATCAGGCCCGGTCAGCGTCGGCAGGAGGGCATCGGCTCAGCGACGCTTGCGAACAAAAGAATTTCATAACAGCGACCGGATTGTGAGGATTTCATGAATTTTCGGCACTTAAGCTTGGGCAGCCTGGTCACCTTGACATTGGTCGGCTGTGGCGGCGGCGACATCAATTTCGACGCCAGTTCTACCGTGGGCGACACGCTCAACGCCGGCGGCGGCGGTGGTGGTGGTAACAACCCCTGCGCGCAATACACTGACCCGACGACCCAGGCCATCGTCCAAGGGGCATTTGACGGCACCAACTGCACCTACGACGGATCTTTCGTCGGCGCCACCAACCCGCTGACAGTCGATCTGACTATTCCGTTTATCTCGGGCGTGCACATCTTTCAGGACGCACTGTTTGTCGGTGAAAACGTCACGGCGGGTGCGACGCCGGCAGCCGGCGATGGCCCTACGCTCACGATTGCCGCGGGGAATACCCTGGCTTTCCAGGACCAGGGCGATTATGTGACCATCAATCGCGGCTCACGCATCATTGCTGACGGAACCGCGGTTGCGCCAATTACCTTTACTGCATTCCGCGATGCGGTAACCGGAAACATCAACCCGGAGGCTGTCCAGGAATGGGGCGGCATGGTCATCAACGGCAATGCCATCACCAACGCTTGCACACAGCTACAGCGTGACAATGATGACTGCCACGTTCCGTCCGAAGGCATACCAGCTGCCGATATTCGCTACGGCGGCAGTGACAATACGGAAGACTCCGGTGTAATGCGCTACGTGGTGGTCAAGCACACCGGTTTTGAGGTTGCGCCTGACAATGAACTCAATGGCATTACCTTCAATGCCGTTGGTTCAGGCACGACGCTTGAAAATATCGAGGTCTACAGCACTTTCGACGATGGTGTGGAGTTCTTCGGCGGTGCTGTGAGCATCGATAACCTGGTTGCGCTCTATGTGCGTGATGATTCGATCGACTATTCAGATGGCTGGGTAGGCAGTATCAACCGTGCCCTGGTGATTCACTCGGTCGAGCGAGCCAATCGCTGTGTCGAGGGTGACAACATCAGTGAGACCCGCGACGAAGTAAACAACGAGCCACTGGATACCGCGCCGGTGACGAACCCGACCATCGCTAACATGACCTGCATCACCTCTAATTATGAATTGGCAGGAGACGATCGTGAATCCGAAGGTGTGACATTACGCCGCGGACCGCAGAGCCAGTTCGTTGACAGCATCATTTTCGGCGCCTTCAACGATGATGTCGGCGAAGATAACGAGTGTTTCGAGCTTGACGACGATGTCACTCGCAATTGGGCGCAGAACGGCCAGAGCAGCATTCGCAGCACGATCATTGCCTGCGAGCAGGCGGTCAAGGACTCGCTGGAGAATGGCGATCCCATCAGCGAATGGGTGCTGGGCGCCAATCCGAGTACGAATGGCGGGGACTACAGTGCCAACACGCAGAATGTCGTGATCGAGGAGCTTGACCTGTTTGCCAATGCGAACCTTCAGATTCTTGAGCCCAACTCCTTCTATACCTCGACGACGCTGACCGACAACCTCGGCAACCCGATCACCATCACGCCGGTGGGCGCTCAACTCGGTGCCGTGCTGGCCGCGGATGACTGGACGGCGGGTTGGACCTACGGCCTGGATCCGACCAATCGGGGCAAGCCACTCTGGTTCGAGTAGTACCCCGCTGCATCCAATAACACCCGCAATAAAAAACTTTTAGAGCAATGCTGGAATGACAATAACGAGTGATTATTTGCCTGCACGAGGCATGTTGCTGGCCGCACTTCTATTATGCGGGTCAGCCCTGGCCCAGGACGAAGGCGACAGCAGCGCCGAGGTTGGCGGTCTGCAGCCACCGGTCCCATCGATGGATGACATCGTCGTGGTCGGCCGGCTCAAGTCCAACGCGACGGATGTGCTGTCGGAGCGCTTGAATAATGCGGTAGCGTCTGACCTTCTGGACGCTGAGCAGATTTCACGCGTCGGCGACAGTTCGGTGTCACTGGCGCTGCGGCGGTTGCCCGGCGTAACCGTTGTCAATGACCAGTTTATCTATGTGCGTGGGCTGGGCGAGCGTTACTCAAGCACGACGCTGAATGGATCGTTCGTCCCGTCACCTGACCTGAGTCGCAGCGTGATTCCGCTGGACCTGTTCCCCGCGACCATCATCGACTCGCTGGCCGTGCAGAAAGGCTATACCAGTGATCGTCCGGCCGCCTTTGGTGGCGGCAATATCGACATCCGGATCCGCAATATTCCGGATGATGGTGTGTACTACGTCGAGGTCGGCACCGGATGGGACTCCCAGAGTTCGGATGATGGTCTGACCTACAATGGTGGGGATGACGACTGGTTGGGCACCGACGACGGAACCCGCGGCTTGTCGGACGAAATTCGCCGGGCTATTCCTGCCACCCGCGGTGATGTCTCCGCCAGCGGCATATTCCAGGCACTGCAGCGTGAAGGTGGAAATCCGAGCTTTGCCGAGGCGGAGGCCCTGAACCGGCAGCTGGCCACCAGCATCAACCGCGACGTCAACTTCAGCAACAAGTCGATGGAACCGGATGTTGCGCTGGAGGGGGCAGTGGGCAACAGCTGGTACCTGGGTGATGCAGAGGAGTGGAAGATCGGTGGACTTGCGCTCATTGACTACGGCAATACCTGGCGCAATCGGAACCGCACCCAGCGCGCTGCACGTGATAGTGGCGACGAGATCTTCAGCCAGGATATCCAGCGCACCATCAACCAGGTCACCCTGACCGGGTCATTGAATGTCGGTGTTGAGTACACCGCAGATCATGCTTTGAAGGCGAGTTACCTGTTCCTGCGTAATACTGAGGACGAAGCCATAATCAGCCGCGGCAACAATCAGAACTTCGAGGTGGAGAACGGTACGCTATTCAGAAATTACGGGATTCGCTACGAAGAACGCGAACTGCGTACGCTGCAGCTGTCCGGCAGTCACACGCTGGGCGCCGAAACCCTGGCGCTGCTTGAGGGTCTCGTCGATCTCAGCTTCGCCGAGGAACTGCGGTTTGACTGGTTCTATAGCGACTCGGATGCAAACAGTGATATCCCGGGCGAGATGCGGGTCAACGCCGTAGACAGCGTTGACCCGCAAACCGGCGAACTGCTTTCTACCTCGGTTCGTCAGTCCCTGTCCGCAGCCGACTTCCGCTACACCGATCTGACCGACGAAGTACGTAGTTCTGGCTGGAGCCTGACCTATCCGATCGAGACCCGGGATTTTTTCATCGAAACCAAGATTGGCGGGTCGGAATTCGACAAAGGTCGACAGCTGGAGCAGCTGCGCTTCGGCCTGGGCACCACGACCACCGCCGCCAATCCGATCCTGGTTGGCGAACCCGGCGACGTGCTGTCTGATCAAAATATTCTGAACCCGATCAACGGCTTCGCCTTCTCGGATTTCCTCATCGGTACCGAGAGCTATCTCGCCGCGGAGAAGATCAGTGCCGGATTTGGTCAGGTCGATGTAACCTGGCGGGACACCTGGCGGGTGAATGCCGGCGTGCGCTATGAAGAGTTCCAGCAAATCTCAGTGCCTTATGACCCCTTAAGTTTCGATGGCAGTAGCAAGTTTCTAGTGCCGCTGAATAGTCAGCAGGACCTGGAATCCTTCGCGACCATCGAGGACGATTTCTACCCAGCGCTGGCGGTGACCTGGATTAAGCCCGATTTCCTGGGCGCCCAGGACTTCCGGTTGCGCTTCGGCTGGAGCCAGACCGTTGCCCGGCCGGATCTGCGCGAAGTCACGCCGGCGACTTACATAGATCCGATTACCGAGGCGATCGTACGCGGCAGCTCCGGCCTGCAAACCTCGGGGCTGAGCAATTTCGATGTTCGCGCGGAATGGTTTTTTCCCAGTGGCGATAATTTCACCACCTCGTTGTTCTTCAAGAATATCGATACGCCGATTGAGACCATTCAGGATTCCTGCTCGCCGGAAGAGCTCTGTTTTACCTATGTGAACGGTGAAACCGCGGAGGTCTACGGCGTAGAGTTCGAATGGTTCAAGCAGCTTGGGTTCCTCGAGGGCATGCTCGGTGAATGGACCGAGAACTTTTTCTTCTCCGGTAACCTGACGCTGAGCGATTCCGAGATCGAGTTTGGCAGGATCGCTGATCAGCAGAATCTGACCAGTTCGACCCGCCGCCTGACGCAGCACTCGAAAGTGGTCACCAATCTGCAGCTGGGCTTTGATGCGCCGAACGAACGGCATGCAGCAACGCTGGTGTTCAATACATTTGGCGAGCGTCTGTTCTTTGGTGCGATTGGCGCGGGATCGGCAGATGCTTTCGAGCAGCCCTTTGAATCCCTGGATTTCATCTACAGTTATTACCCGACGAACTTCATGACGGTTCGCCTGCGGCTGCAGAATTTGCTGGATGACAACACCGAGATAGAGCAGTCTGGCGTAACGATCTTCGAGCAGGAAGTCGGCACAACGGCACGACTCGACCTGCGCGTTCAGTTCTGATCAGAAAATGGATTAGCCGCGCTGGCGCCGAGTCGGCCTGGTGCGGCTGTTCTGCCCGGTTCTTTAAAACGGTTGCGGCCAGTTCACGGCTGCCTTCCAAGCATCCGCTGCAAGGATGAATTGACGGCAGCGACGCCGCGCCCGCTGGGTTCGCCGGGCACCAGGCGCCGGGATAGCCCGGGCAATCTGGGCGAAGTATTCCGGACGCAAAGTGCGAGTAAACTGGCTCGCACCGCGCAGCCGGCGTATCTTCGTGCGTGTGAGAATCATCAGGGATTTCGCTATGAAGGCGGTAAATTTCACGCGCCTGACGTGCGCCTGTGGCTGGCTTTGTATTACCGGCTTGTTATGGCCGGGGTCCTTGATTCTGGCGCAAGCGGTTGATCAGCCCGGGCCGAATATCAACCTGATCCGGCAGGCCAGTGGCCACTACTCCTACCGAACCCTGTCTGATGGTCGTGAGCGGGGCACGGAAGACTTCCAGTTGCTGGTGCACCCGGACGGCTCTCGAACCCTGATGATCTGGCACGATCTTTGGGCACGCAACGCGCAGTTTTCCGTGGTCCTCAGGGTCGCGGAGAATTTTCGCCCGCTGTCGGCTTTCGCCTCGTACTGGGTTGCCAATGGTTACAAGGGTAACGTCACATTCCAGGTGGACGGCGGAAGTCTGACTGCCAGTGGTACGGGGCCCGATGGCTTGCTCGCGCAGAGCCTGGAAGTTCCCGAACAGTTTTCCATCGGCACTCACCCCGTCGCTGGTGACGGCTGGCATCTCTGGTATGCGCCGGACGAACCGGGTAGCAAGGGCAGCATCAATCTGTTCAGTGTTGAAGCCAGCGCCGATCTGTCCAAACCGATGCTAGGGCAGCTGGTGCAAATGCCCTACGAGGTATTGGGTGAGGAGGTTGTGACCACACCCGCCGGCAGTTTCGACACGACGCATTACCGCATGATGGGTGCCACCGACGTCTGGGTCACGGGCGAAGATCGCTTGCTGGTGCGCATGGTGATGGCCCGTTTCGACCGAGAATATCTGTTGACGCGTTTGCAGAGTTCGGCAGCCGAAAGTCGCTGACTGCATTCAGCACCTGTGCCGGCGGGGCCTTCGCCGCTGCGTCCATCGGAGAATTGGAAGGGCTTGCTCCAGGCGTATTTGGAATACGTTGCAAACGTGTGCAACGCGGCCTAGAATCCCTGCGTCCACCGGGAGAAAATCATGCTATCCATCGTGCGTCCGCTAGCTTTCTGCTGTGGCCTGATTCTGGCCGTCAGCGCTTGTACTTCTTCCATGAATTCGCCGGGCAACGATCCCGCCGCTGCCTCCGCGGCCATTGCCGCGGCTATCGCTGATCCGCGCCGGCCTGAAAGTGATCGGGCGCGTGACGCCGACCGTAATCCGCAGGCGATACTGGAATTCGCCGGTCTGGCACCCGGCCAAAGTGTCGTCGACCTGTTTGCCGGGGCGGGCTACTACACCGAGCTGGCCGCTTATGTGGTGGGTCCGGAAGGGCGCGTGCTGTCCTATAACAATACCGGCTATAGCCGGGTTGCGGCCAAGGGCATTGCCGCTCGCTACGCCGACGGCCGACTGGCCCAGGTTGAGCAGCTGGTTAGTGAAAACAATGCCCTGCAATTGCCCGTCGCCGCGTTTGATATCGCGCTGTTCATACTGAGTTATCACGATGTCTACTACCTCGACGGCGACCGCGGCTGGGTTTTAATCGATCGACCGAAGCTTCTGAAAACACTGTATGCGGCGATGAAGTCAGGCGGTCGGGTAGTGGTTGCTGATCATGTGTCCAGGCCGGGGCTGACGGCGGAGCAGGGCAAGGCTTTGCATCGTATTGATCCGGATCTCATCAAAGCGGATTTCCTCGCCGCCGGATTTCGATTTGATGGCGAAACTGAAGTACTGCGCAATGCCACGGACAATCTCGATGTGATCGCGATGGCGCCGACGGTGCGCGGCAAAACTGATCGAGCCGTGCTGCGCTTCGTCAAACCCTGACGTTTGTTGCCGCGTTCAGGTTCGCTGGCAGCCAGGTGTTCTGGTTTAGATCTTTATTCCCGGTTGGATTGAGATGATAAAGAAAATTGTTAAGGCCTTGAGCTACATGGTTCTGGCCGCGTTTACTCGTGGCGGCCGGCTACGTCGATATTGATGAGCGGCATGTTCCATTGCCCGGAAAGCTTTCATCAGCTTGCGGAATACGAATCAGCCGGGCGGTAAAGTGCTGGTGGTCGGCGGTACCAGTGGTACCGGCCTGGAGGTCGTCAAGGTGCTGAAGAGCCTGGGCGAGTCAGTGGTGGTGACCGTGCGTCCGACCTCCAATACCGAAGCCCTTGGATGAGCTCGGCGTTGAAACGGTGATCATGGATGCGCTGGTCGAGACGCAGGTTCAGGCGGCTGTATCGCAGGGCGACTATGTTGCCATCGTCTCGACACTGGGGACCTCGGCTAGTGATCTGCCGACGCGCCAGAATGCGCTGCAGGGATTGATCAAGGGTCAGACCAAAATGGACCCGAATAAAGACCCGATTTTGTCGGCAACCGTGCCTTGATTGACGCTGCGCGTGCGGCGGGTGTTAAACGTTTTGTGCTGGTCACCGTGATCGGTGCAGGCGATTCAGCCGATGCCGTGCCGCTGCCGGCGCGGCGCGGGCATAACGATGTCATTCCGCTAAAGAACCAGGCCGAAGACTATTTGCGCGCCAGCGGTCTGGACTACACGATCATTCGGCCGGGCGGACTGGGCCCGCGTAATCTTGCCGAAACCGGTACGGCCAAACTTACCGAAGATGCGAAGTCTTTCAGTTACATGGGCCGGACGGACCTGGCTAAGCTCACGGTGGCTGCGCTGGGTGATCCGACAACCATCGACAAAACATTTACGTCATTCGATTCGTCGCGACTGCATCTATGGAATTTGTTTATCGACTAGCTAGCGATAGTCTGCCGTCGTTGTGAGCCGTGCGCATGCGGCCGGCCAACTGCGGCGGTAATGCGCCCACCGTCACCAGTACT
>CAWKLL010000004.1:0-12746 GCA_963850255.1 uncultured Gammaproteobacteria bacterium | reverse complement strand
TGATTTCGCCAACGCTCGAGTTACCCTTAGCCGCCAGCTAGGCAGGAAGCTCGACGCCAGCATTTTCTACATTTTTCGCAAGCGGGCCGGCGAGATCGCTGCCAATACTGACTATGTCGGTCAATGAAATCGGCATCAATGTTAACTGGGATTTCGGTACTCCGATCCTGCAGCGCCGTCGACGTTAGTAAAATCTGCCGAGCGTGATGCCAACCCTGACAAACGGGCTCTCGGTAGACGTGGAAGAACACTTTCAGGTCGGCGCGTTCCAGCACACCATAAAGCGTGCAGACTGGGACAGCATGCCGTCCAGGGTGCGCGGTAACGTCTATCGAATTCTGGAAATTTTTGACCAGCATCAAGTCAAGGCGACCTTCTTTACCTTGAGCTGGGTAGCCGAGCGTCATCCGCAGATGATCCGCGACATCCTGACTGCCGGACATGAACTGGCCAGCCACGGCAGCGAACATCAACCGGCATTCAGCCAGTCTCCCGAGGAATTTCGCCAGGACGTCGCGACCAGCAAGGCGATTCTCGAGGACATTGGCGGGCAAGCGGTGTTGGGCTACCGCGCGCCCAGCTTTTCGATTATCGCGATGAATCAATGGGCCTTTGGCATTCTTGAAGAGGTGGGGTACAGATACTCGTCCAGCGTCTACCCGATTCGTCACGATCTATATGGCTATCCTGATGCACCGCGGTTTCCGTTTATTGCACCCGGCACGCAATTGCTCGAATGCCCTCAGTCAACGGTGGAGTTTGGGCCCGCTGCGATGCCCTGTGGTGGCGGCGGCTACCTTAGACTTTTGCCCCTAGCACTGTTCAAGCGTGCCATTAAGCGGCTGAACCTGAGCGAACAACAGGCGATGTATCTCTATCTGCATCCCTGGGAAATTGACCCACAGCAACCGCGAATAACAGGCGCCGGCGCGAAATCGCGGTTCCGACACTATCTCAACCTGGACAAGACAGAAAACCGCCTGCGGCAGCTGCTGGAAAGCTTTAGCTGGGATCGTTTCGACCATGTTCTGAAGGTTGCCTGATCCGTGACAGCTGGTGCGGCAACAATCCACCTGGCGACGGGGCAGGACCAGGCAGACTGGGACGCATTCGTGGCGCGCCCAAACACGACTGCCAGCGCCTATCACCGCTGGGGCTGGAAGCAGGTTTTTAGCGACGCACTCAAAGCACCCACAGCCTATTTCTTGGCCAGATCCAAAGCCAATGAGGTGGTAGGCATACTGCCCCTAGTACAACTAAAAAGCCTCTTATTCGGTAATTACTTCGTCTCAGTCCCCTACGCGAATTTCGGCGGCGCAGTGGCGCTTGACGCCAGGATAGAGCAGGACTTAATGAACGCCGCTGGCAGTCATGCCAGCACCCAATCTGCCACCCATATCGAGTTTCGCGACACTCGTGAACGCGAGGGCTGGTCTCCGCGACTGGACAAAGTAGAGATGATCCGGCCTCTGGAAACGGATGCCGAAACGATGATGTCCAAGCTGGGTGCAAAATTGCGCGCCCAGGTAAAACGACCTATCCGTGAAGGTGCTGTATCCGAGCGCGGCGGCAGCGAGCTGTTGCAGGATTTCTACACAGTGTTTGCGCGCAATATGCGAGATCTGGGCACACCCGTACACTCGCGCAAGTTCTTCGCTGCGATACTTGAATGCATGGGTAAAGATGCCGAAATCGTCATAGTCAGAATAAACCAGCAAGCCGTGGCTGCGGGCCTGCTTATCCACCATAAACAACGTACGGAAATCCCCTCCGCTTCATCTCTGCGTGAATTCAATCGCGCGGGTGTCAATATGTTCCTGTACGCCGAATGCCTGAAGGCAGCGATTGAGCGCGGCTCGACAGAATTCGACTTCGGCCGATCGAGCCCGGATAGCGGTACTTATCGCTTCAAAAAGCAGTGGGGCGCCGAACCCCAGCAACTGTATTGGCACTACTGGCTCGCACCCGGCCAACAGCCACCGAATCTTAGCCCCAGCAACCCCAAATACGAGCTGGCGATCCGGGCCTGGACGCGGCTGCCGGTGTGGCTCACCAAGCTGATCGGACCGCCGATCGTCAGCAAGCTGCCCTGACCGGCCATGTGCGGAATATACGGTGAACTGAGTCTTAAGGGCGGCACTCCTGATCCACAGGACGCTCGCGCGATGGCTGCACGTATTGTGCACCGTGGTCCGGACGACGACGACCTTTACCATGACAATCAGGTTGCCCTGGGACTGCGACGTCTGTCGATTATCGATCTGGCGGGTGGCCGACAGCCACTATTCAATGAAGATCGCAGCCTGGTGCTGGTCTGCAACGGCGAGATTTACAACTTCCGCGAGTTACGCGACGAACTGCGCGGACGCGGTCACAGCTTCCGGACTGGCAGTGATGCTGAAGTACTGCTGCATCTGTATGAAGAATTCGGCGACGAATTCATCAGTCGTGCCGAGGGCATGTTCGGCTTTGCCTTGTGGGACACGCGCCGCCAGCGGCTGATACTGGGTCGTGATCGACTGGGCATTAAGCCCGTTTACTTTAGCCAGCCGGCTGGCAGGCTGATTTTCTCATCAGAGGTCAAGGCACTGCTGGCCCATCCGGCACAGACAGCAAGCCTGGATCCAACCGCCCTGGAAGGTTTCCTGTCCCTCGGCTACCTGAACAACGGCCATAGCCTGTTCAGCGACATAGAACTGCTGGGTGCCGGTGAAATGCTGATCTGCGAGAACGGGCGCATTGAACGCCGGCGCTACTGGCAGCTTGAACTCAATCCGGACCCTGGCAACAGCGACGCACAGTGGGTCGAGGAAATACGTAGCACGCTGGCCAGCAGCATTCGCGCGCAAATGGTCAGTGACGTGCCCGTGGCAGCCTTTTTAAGCGGCGGCATAGACTCCAGTCTGATCGTTGCCTATATGAGCCAGTTCATCGACAGCCCTCTAAAGACCTATTCCATCGGCTACCAGGGCTCGTCAGGTGCGGCGCTATATAACGAGTTGCCCTACGCCCGCCAGATTGCCGAACTGCATGGCACCGAGCACCATGAAATCGTCGTGCAACCGGATGTGGTCGGCTTGCTGCCAAGCCTGGTCTGGCATATGGATGCGCCAATTTCCGATTCGGCGCTGATCACCAGCAACCTGGTTTCGGAGTTCGCCAGCCGCGACGTTAAGGTGATCCTTTCTGGCGTCGGCGGTGACGAATTGTTTGGCGGCTATGATCGCTACCTGATGAGCTACTACGTCGGCCTGCTTGAACGCCTGCCCGACTGGCTACGTAAAACCGTGCTAACGCCTGTGGCGCGCCAGTTGCCCGTCGATCGGCACAATCGATTATTGAATATCCTCAGGTATCTGCGCACGGTCACTCTGCTGGCGGATGCGCCGAGCAGTGAACGCTATCACCAGCTCATGCAGATCTTTTCGCCGGACCAGCTGGCCCGCCTGCTCAGGCAAGGTCCCTCCGGTGAGCCGGACGCGCTGCAACTGGTACTTGGCAGGAGTGCCGGGCTATCACAGCTGGACAGCATGTTCATGGCCGATATCCAGACGCAGATGACCGATGACCTGTTACTGCTGACCGATAAAATGAGCATGGCCCATTCGCTGGAATGCAGAGTGCCGCTGCTGGACGAAAGGCTGGTTGAACTGGCCGCGCGCATGCCTGGCCGACAACGTGTTAACGGCCGCAATACGCGATTCGCGATTCGCCAGGCATTGCGCGGCGTGCTGCCCGATGAAATCCTCGATCGCAAGAAGCGCGGGTTCGGCGCGCCGGTGGGCTCGTGGTTAAAACAGGAACTGGAGCCATTGATTGCTTATCTGCTTTCACCCGGCCAGATAGACAAACGCGGCCTGTTCAGGCCCGAAAGCGTCGCACAGGTAATCAGCGATCATCGCGAGAACAAGGCCGATCACAGTGATCACCTGTTCGCGCTGATCACCCTGGAAATATGGCAAAGACTATTTATCGATGGCGAACAGACCGAATCGCTCAGCGCAGAACTGAGCACGGCGGTAGCCGCGCCTGGCTGAGTCTCAGGCCTGGTCGAGCAGTGCCAGTATTTCCGCGGTTCTGGCTTCCATCAACTGCGGGTCCGCGCGGGATTCAACGTTCAGTCGAATAACCGGTTCGGTGTTGGACTTGCGCAGATTGAAGCGCCAGTCTGAAAATTCAAGACCCAGGCCATCGGTGTCGTCACTGGCCAAGGCATCAGCCGAAAAACGCTGTTTCACCGCCTGCGATGGCGGCATCGGGATCCGAGACACGCCGGTTAATCTCGCCACTGACCGGAAACCGCGCCACCCTCTCGGCAACCAATTGCGACATGCTGCGCCCGCGCGCGCTGATCAATCCAGCGACCAGTAACCAGGGGATCATGCCGCTGTCGCAGTAGGCAAACTCACGAAAATAGTGATGGGCACTCATTTCACCACCATAGAGCGCGTCTTCTTTGCGCATACGCTCTTTGATAAAGGCATGCCCGGTCTTACTTTGCACTGCGATGCCGCCGGCTGCGGCAACAATATCCTGAGTATTCCAGGTCAGCCGTGGATCATGGACGATGCGCGCACCCGGATGTCGCGCCAGCAATGCTTCGGCCAGCAAGCCAACGATGTAATAGCCTTCGATAAACTCGCCGTGCTCATCGAACAGGAAACAACGGTCGTAGTCACCGTCCCAGGCAACCCCCAGGTCGGCACCCGTGTCCAGAATCGCCTGACTGGTCAGCTGACGATTTTCAGGCAGCAAGGGATTCGGAACGCCGTGCGGAAAATTGCCGTCCGGCTGATGCTGAAGGCGGTGAAATTCGAAGGGCAGATACGCTTCAAGCTGATCAATTATCAGGCCGGCACCGCCGTTGCCGGCATTCACAACAATTTTCAGCGGCTTGAGCTGCGCAGACATCAATGTAGCCAAGCAGGTGTTGCAGATACGGCTCAAGCACCGGACGCTCCTCCACCGAACCGCGCCGCGCCGCTAATTCCCCGCCGCCGGCTTCGGCCAGGCGTCGAATGTCATCCAGGCCGCTGTCCCCACTGATGGGTCGCGAGCCCTCACGAACGAACTTCATACCGTTGTAATCGGACGGGTTGTGACTGGCCGTCACCATGATGCCGCCGCCAGCCTTGAGCCACGAGGTAGCGAAGTAGACCAGCTCCGTGCCACAAAGGCCGATATCCAGCACCTTGACTCCCGCGTCCCGCAGTCCTTCGGTTAGGGCCTGGGCTATTTCGGGGCTGCTCAGACGAATGTCGTAGCCAACCACGACGCTTTCCGGACCAATAAAATTACCGAAAGCGCGACCGATGCGACGCGCTATTTCACTATTCAGCTCGTCGGGAACTCGACCGCGCAGATCGTAGGCCTTAAAACAGGACAGGGACTGCGTCATCTGAGTTTTACGCCCATAGCGGCTAGTCCGTGCGGCCTTGGCGACCGTAGATATCCTCAAAACGCTCGATGTCATCTTCGCCCAGGTAATCACCGATCTGCACTTCAACGATCTGCAGCAGTTCTTCGCCGGGATTCTCTATCCGATGTTTTGCACCCAGCGGGATATAGGTGTGTTCGTTTACGCCGAGATCAAAAACCTCTTCATCTCGGGTTATGCGGGCTTTACCACTGACCACAATCCAGTGCTCAGCGCGGCGATGATGCAACTGCAATGACAGGATAGCGCCGGGCAGCACTGCCAGCCGCTTGACCTGAAAACCCGGCCGGGACTCAAGGCTGTCGTAGCTACCCCAGGGCCTGAATACCTCGCGACCCAGCGACACTTCGCTGCGGCCCGCGGCGGCGAGGCGATCAACCACCGCTTTCACATCCTGGGCCCGCTCGCGCGGAGCCACCAGCACCGCATCTTTAGTTTCGATCACGATGCAGCCTTCCAGGCCGACAGCCGTGAGCAGCCGATGCTCGGCCTGCAACAGGCTATCGTGGCAATCCACCGCGGTCACATCACCACGCAACACATTGCCGTCGCCCGATGACTCGCTGATATCCTGCAGTGAAGACCAGGAGCCCAGGTCACTCCAGCCCGCATCCAGGGCAATCACGCTGGCAAGCTCAGTCTTCTCCATGACCGCGTAGTCAATGGAGTCTTTGGGGCTGGCCAGGAAAGCCTGCGAATCCGGGCGCCAGGTCGCACCGTCATGACTGGCGCCAAGCATTGCCGCATCTGCGGCTGCCAGGATGGCCGGCGCATATCGCTCCAGTTCGGCGATAAAACTGCCCGCCGAAAACAAAAACATACCGCTGTTCCAGAAATAGTCACCGGATTCCAGGTAGCCCCTGGCGGTCTCCAGATCAGGTTTCTCGACAAAACGCTCGACCGGATTTACGCCTGGCCGGGTAGCAGCCGCGCGAATATAGCCGTAGCCGGTTTCGGGTGCTGTTGGCACAACACCGAAGGTCACCAGGCGTCCGCCCTGGGCAGCCGGCACTGCGGCCTGCACTGCCTGCGCCAGGGCATCGCTATCGCTGATGACATGGTCAGCGGGCAGTACCAGCAGCAGCGCATTTTCATCTTCGATACTGCGCGCCAGCCAGGCGGCCAAGGCTACCGCCGGCGCAGTATTGCGGCCTTCGGGCTCGAGTAATATCTGCGGGCTGCTGCCAATTTCCTTGAGCTGGCGCTCGGCAAGAAAGCGATGCGCTTCGTTGCAAACCAGGATCGGTTCAGCCACCGCATCGCCTAATGCGCGGGTACGCAGGACCGTGTCCTGCAACATACTTTGTTCACTCGCCAGCGCTAACAGCTGTTTGGGATAGCCGGTACGGGATAGCGGCCACAAACGCGAGCCTGAACCACCGCATAAGATGACAGGGATCAGTTTCATATTTGCAGACACGCGGCGAGGTCAGACGGCCGGCCGAACCGCGGAACGGCCAATGCTGTAATAACTAAATCCAAGACCTGACATCACCTGCGGATCGTAAATATTCCGGCCATCAAAGACTGTCGGTTCACTCAGCGAGTTCTTGATCAGCTCGAAATCCGGGCTGCGAAATTCCTGCCACTCGGTGACAATCACCAGAGCGTCAGCTCCGCGCAGGGCATCGGCAGAGTTTTCTACCACCGTCAGGTCTTCACGCTCGGGATAGATGCGCAAGGCCTCCTCGCGCGCCTCCGGGTCATAGGCACGAACATTGCCGCCCGCCGCCCAGACCGCCTCCATCAGGGTTCGGCTGGGCGCCTCACGCATATCATCGGTATTCGGCTTAAACGCCAGACCCCATAGCGCAATCGTCTTACCCGCAAGCTGGCCATTGAAATGGGCGCTCAGCTTGCTGAACAGAACTTCCTTTTGCCGGGTGTTGACTCGTTCAACCGCCTGCACCAGCTCCGCGTGATAACCGGACTGCTCCGCCGACTTGGCCAGCGCGGTGACATCCTTGGGAAAACACGAGCCGCCATAACCGCAACCGGGATAGATAAAGGAATAGCCGATACGCGGATCGGAACCTATGCCGATACGTACCTTCTCGATATCAGCGCCATAGCGCTCAGCCAGGTTAGACAGTTCATTCATGAAACTGATCTTGGTGGCCAGCAGGCCGTTGGCCGCGTATTTGGTCAGCTCGGCCGAGCGCACATCCATAACGATGAGCTTGTCATGGTTACGGCTAAAAGGTTCGTACAGGCGATGCAACAATTCGGTGGCTCGCTCGCTGTCGGTACCCACGACAATCCGATCCGGTTTCATGAAGTCGCTCACGGCCGCGCCTTCTTTAAGAAATTCCGGGTTGGAGACGATATCAAAGTCCAGCTCCACACCACGTTCGGTCAGCGTTTCTGCAACCTGTTTCGCAACCCGGTCGGCGGTACCCACTGGCACCGTAGATTTGTCGATGACAATTTTATAGTCATCCATATGTGACCCAACGCTGCGAGCCACCGCGAGTACGTGCTGCAGATCGGCCGAGCCGTCTTCATCCGGCGGTGTGCCCACGGCGATAAACTGGAACAGCCCGTGCTCAACGCCGGCGGCTATATCCGTGGTAAAGCGCAATCGACCAGCTTCGAAGTTGCGCCTGACGATAGTGGCGAGCCCGGGCTCATAGATCGGGATATCGCCGGCGTTCAGTCCAGCGACCTTGGCTTCGTCAACATCCACGCAAATAACGTCATTGCCGACTTCCGCCATACAGGCGCCGGTAACCAGTCCCACGTAGCCCGTGCCATGAATTGTCAGTTTCATTGCTTATTCCGTACATTGACCACCACAGTGGTCGCTGATTACTTGAACTGGCGACTAAACATCCGACCAGTCGAAAATCTTGGCAGCGATTCCCGGCAACGCCTGCACATCATGCGCTTTCAGCGCCGAGGCCACCTCGACGGCCATGCGTTTGCCCAGTTCCACGCCCCATTGATCGAATGGATTAATTCCCCAAATAACACTCTGCACGAACACCTTGTGTTCATAGAGTGCGATCAATTGACCCAAGGCCCGCGGCGTCAGCTCATTGAGGAGCAGAAGGTTACAGGGCCGGCCACCCGGATGCAGCTTATGCGGCAACAGTTCTTCTATTTGTCGCGCAGAAAGTCCGCTGGCCGTTAACTCGCTAGCCACAGCCTCGCTGCCACGCCCGCGCGCAAATGCCTCGGCCTGGGCCAGCGCATTGGCCAGGGTCTGGCACTGATGTTCGGCGTCAAAACCGCCGCGCACCACGGCAATCAGGTCGATACTGGTGTTTAGCGTACCTTGGTGCAGAAGTTGAAAAAATGAGTGTTGCGCATTTGAGCCAGGCTCCCCCCAGATGAGCTGTCCCGTGGACCAGCTAACAGCCTCTCCACTCCGCGTAACGGATTTGCCGTTGCTTTCCATTTCCAGCTGCTGAAGGAATGCCGGCAAACGGTGTAAACGCTGCGAGTACGGCAACACCGCTTGATTCTGTATACCGAGCAGATTCTGATTCCAGATTGTCAGCAGGGCCAGAATGACCGGCAGATTCTGCGCAAAATCAGCTTCGAGAAAGTGCTCATCCATCTCGGCAGCGCCGGACAATAGTTCCGAAAAAGCCTCCGGACCTATACCAATGGCGATGGCCAGGCCGACGGAAGACCAGAGCGAATAACGTCCGCCAACCCAGTCCCAGATGGGGAAGCGCAGCTCGGGACTGATGCCGAAACTGTCCATGGCAGACTCGTTCACCGAAACGGCGACGAAATGTCGAGCCAGGGCTTCAGGCGGCAAATGCGCAAGCAACCAGTCACGCGCCGCATTGGCGTTTAGTTGCGTTTCCAGGGTTGCAAAGCTCTTCGAGCAAATGATGAACAGGGTCTGAGCCGGATCAATGCCAGCCAGGGTGTCGGCCAATTCACAGCCATCCACGTTAGAGACAAAATGCAGGCGCAGACTTGCCGCCTGCAGCGGCTTCAAAGCCTCGCTGACCATTACCAGTCCGAGGTCGGAGCCACCAATGCCAAGATTTACAATGTCAGTGATGGGCGCCCCGGTGAAGCCATGGAATTCGCCCGAACGAATCTGCCCGGCCAGCTGCATGACGCGCGCGCGCTCGGCGCAGACTGCCGGCATCAGCGCTTCACCGCCCAGCGTAAAGTCCGCCGCGGCCGGCGCACGCAGCGCCATATGTAGCGCCGCTCGATGCTCGGTGTTATTGACCAGCTGCCCCGAGAACAACGCCTCGCGCCAACTACCCAGCTCACGCGATTCAGCTAACTCGACCAGCAGTGCGAGTTCTTGCTGGCCGATATTATTCCTTGTAAAATCAAGGACTAAGTTAGAGAACTCCAGAGAACAATCTGAGTAGCGACCCGCTTGATCGAGCCGTTCCACCAGACCTGCGGTGTTGTGGCAGCGGCCAAATCGCGCAATGTCTGCCACACAGGCAGCTGCGTCAGACCCCCGCTACGGGCTACGAGTTCGTCAACAGACGCCACGGCGCCTCCACTAGTAATGGCTAGAGCTGGACATCGTAATAGTCGAGATACCAGTCTACAAACCGTCGGATACCTTCTTCGACGGAGGTAGACGGCTGATAGCCGACATCATCGGCCAGGCTGCGAGTATCCGCCCAGGTGTCGGGCACATCACCCGGCTGCAAGGGCAGGAGATTTCGCTCGGACTTGCGTCCCAGGCACTCTTCGAGAACATCAATATAGCGCAGCAATTCCACTGGCTTGCTGTTACCAATGTTGTAAAGACGATATGGCACCTGGCTGGTACCCGGATCAGGATCATCGGGATCAAAGTCCGGGTTAGCCGTGGCGACGTTATCCAGCGCCGCCACCACACCAGCGGCAATATCCTCTACGAAAGTGAAGTCGCGTCGATGGTGACCATAGTTAAAAACATCAATGGGCTCACCGGCCAGGATACTCTTGGTGAACTGAAACAGCGCCATGTCCGGCCGCCCGAACGGGCCGTAAACGGTAAAAAATCTCAGCCCGGTTGTCGGCAGCTGATAAAGCGCTGCATAAGAATGCGCCATCAGCTCGTTGGCTTTCTTACTGGCCGCATACAGAGACAGTGGATGATCCGCACCCTGATGCACAGAAAAAGGCATGCGCGTGTTGTAGCCATATACTGAACTGGTAGAAGCGAACACCAGGTGTTCCACGTCATGATGTCGACAGCCCTCCAGAACGTGCAGCGTCCCAACGACATTGCTGTCAATATAAATATGTGGGTGTGTCACCGAGTGACGCACCCCGGCCTGAGCGGCCAGGTGCACAACGCGGTCGATTTTTTCCGCGGCAAACAGGGCTTCCATCCCCGCGCGATCGGCCAGATCCAGTTTGATGAAATCGAAGCCGGGCTGGGCTTCCAGCTTGGCCAGGCGCGCATGTTTAAGGCGCACATCGTAATAGTCATTGAGATTGTCCAGGCCAATAACCTGATCGCCGCGCGCCAACAGACGGGTAGCCACGAAGTAACCGATGAAACCCGCTGCGCCTGTTACCAGTACTCTCATTAGCTTTTTTCCAGCCCTAGAGCCGGCCATCAACCTCCGTGGCGGGCAAAATCGACTTGATGTCGTACAGGACATGGACCGGTTTCCCGAGCGCGTGTAATTCAGCGATGGAAATCTGCTGAAATTCACGATGGGCTACAGCCATGACGATGGCATCGTATTGACCCGGATCCGGCATCTCTCGCGTAGTAACCACGGCATATTCTTCCGCGACTTCGGCAGGATCCGCCCAGGGATCGACGACATCAATACTGGCGCCGTACTGCTTCAGCTCCTGGATAACGTCCACGACGCGAGTATTGCGCACGTCGGGGCAATTCTCCTTAAACGTCACGCCCATCACCAGGATACGTGCGTCGGGCATGCGAATACCCTTCTTCACCATCAAGCGTACGGTTTCTGAAGCAACGTAAAGACCCATATTGTCGTTGATGCGCCGACCGGCCAGGATCATCTCGGGGTGATAACCGATCTCCTGCGACTTATGGGTCAGGTAATAAGGATCTACGCCAATGCAGTGACCGCCCACCAGGCCGGGCCGGAACGGCAAGAAGTTCCACTTGGTGCCGGCTGCTTCGAGTACTTCCAGCGTATCAAGACCGAGGCGATTAAAAATCAGCGACAACTCGTTAACCAGCGCAATATTGACGTCGCGCTGAGTGTTCTCAATGACCTTAGCCGCTTCAGCGACGCGAATACTACTCGCCCGGTAGGTGCCGGCACGGATAACTTGCTGGTAAAGCGCATCGATAAAATCAGCGGCCTCCGGCGTAGAACCCGAGGTAACTTTCAAAATGTCGGACACCCGATGCTCTTTGTCGCCGGGATTAATGCGTTCAGGACTGTAGCCAAGATAGAAATCCTGATTCACGACCAGGCCGGAAACCTCTGCCAGAATCGGTGCACAGTCATCTTCCGTAGCGCCGGGATAAACCGTGGATTCGTAAATAACCACGTCGCCGGCAGCCAGCACCTTGCCGACGCTGCGACTGGCAGCCCGCAAGGCGCCCAAATCGGGACGCTTGGCGCTATCAATGGGCGTCGGCACGGTAACGATATAGACATTACAGTCCTGCAGGCCCGAGATCTCATCGCTAAAGCTCAGCTGCTTCGCTTCCGCAAGCTCCGTCTCACTGACCTCAAGAGTGGCGTCGCGACCTTCTCGGAGCTCCTTGATTCGAGAGGCATTTATGTCAAAGCCGGTGGTCGGAAAATGTTTGCCGAACTCCACGGCCAGCGGCAGCCCGACATAGCCAAGACCAACCACGGCCACTTTTGCGGTTTCTGTTTTAAGTGTAAAAGCCATTATTTTCAGCGTCTTATTATTGGCCAACGGCAGCTGACAGCCACCTCATAACAGCGTAATAGTGCACAGGGAAACTCCCAACCGCCAAGGCGGCGGTCACATTACAGGAAATATATGACAGACAGCAGACCCGCGGTACTCATGGTAATGGTATACGGCAGGGCGAGAATCACCATGCGCCCATAGGACAGTCGGATCAGCGGGGCCAGCGCCGAAGTCAGAAGAAACAGAAACGCTGCCTGGCCATTGGGCGTGGCCACGCTGGGAATATTAGTGCCGGTATTGATTGCGATGGCCAGCAAATCAAACTGCTCCCGCGAAATCACCCCGGCCACCAGGGCATCCTTGACTTCGGAAATATATACGGTGGCCACGAACACGTTGTCACTGATCATGGACAGCACACCATTGGCGACGAAGAACATCACCGTTTGTGCCTTACCCTCCAGCGCCAGAATTGCATTGGTGACCGGATCGAATAGTGCCTGATCCT
>CAWKLL010000003.1:0-19243 GCA_963850255.1 uncultured Gammaproteobacteria bacterium | reverse complement strand
TGCCGGGCGTAGTTGTCGGCCAATTGGCGCAAACAACCAGGATGACCGTCAATAAGATCGTCGGGGAGGTGGACAAAAAACGGTTCGTCACCGACCGCCGGACGCGCACATAGCACCGCATGCCCCAGACCCAATGGCTCGCCCTGACGGATGTAAACGCAGGACACATTACGCGGAACAATGCCGCGTAAGATTGCCAGCAGCTCGGTCTTGCCGCCCTCCTCCAGCGCCCGCTCGAGATCGGCGTCGATATCAAAATGGTCTTCGATGGCTCGCTTTGAGCTGTGCGTAATAAAGACCAGTCGCTCAGCGCCCGCTTCAATGGCTTCTTCTACTGCATATTGGATCAGCGGCCGATCCACAATAGGGAGCAGCTCTTTCGGCACAGCTTTAGTAGCGGGCAAAAAGCGCGTGCCACGTCCGGCGACGGGGAAAACAGCAGTCCTGACAGCAGCGGACATTGTGAACTCCAATACAAAATCGAAACGATTCTAGCGTATAGACTGAATCTGGAAGCTGCAAAGCTCACAATAATTCGCTGACATTACCCCGGCATTAATCGGCCGGGGCAATATCAGCTGTCAGGCCGGACTTAGCTTTCCGGTCGACCGAGCAAGATATTCTCGCGATTAACCTCAAGAATATACTCACCTATGCCGGTCACATTAAGCAGCTCGTCGGCAGACAAAAACGCGCCGTGCTGTTGACGATAATCGACAATGGCTTCGGCCCGGGCAGTGCCGATGCCATCCAGCTCTCTGGCCAGGGTTTCGGCATCAGCCGCGTTCAGGTCCACCGGGCCAGCGCCTGCAAGGGCTGGCAGACCGGCGACCAGCATTGCCAATAGAAATTTACGCATAACGATCTCCAGGTTAGGTTCCAGTGCGCGAAGACATCACTTCGACACCCGCACATCCTAGCGATGGTCAAAAAGCCTCAGAAGCGAGGAATGGCATCAGAACATTGAGATTCGTGCCTAAAGACTGCTGGTCAGCAGAATACGGTTGTCGGGACGCACACTTTCCCAATGACGACAACTTGGACACTGCCAGTGCAACATCAAACTGGCGTAGCCGCAGTTGGCGCATCGATAGGCTGCGGAATTAGCCAGCAACTGGCGAAGAACCTTGCGCAGGCGATTGATCTGATCCAGCCGCTGCGCCGGATCTGCCTGGCGAATATTGTCTATATCCACCAACTCTGCCAGCGCCGGATCAGACTGGATAAACAGCTCGACGGCGTCTATTCCAGCCGCATCGTCGATTTCCGCATCGGCAATCACCGCCATGGCTACGGCAGCCACGGCCTGATCGCCTTGCTCCATCACCTTGCCCAGAAAGCGACCAAAGTTCTCGCCCTCGCCCTGCTTGCGCGAGCCGGCTGCCAGTCGCGGCACTACCTCGCGCAACAGATAAGGCGCATCTTCCGCCACGCGTCGATACAAACGCACGGCCTCGCGCCATTGGTCCGCGTCGCGTGCCAGGTCCGCACGGATCAAACTGCTTCTGACACTGCGTGGCCGGCTCGCATCGGCCTTTTTCAATTGCGCGCGCGCGTCCGGATAGTCTTTGCTCAAGCGCGCCTGCTCGGCCAGTTCACAATAATAATGTGCAATGTGGCCCATGCTTACGCCATCAAGCTTGGGCAGTTTCTCCAGCTCGTGATGCACCGCGATGGCATTCTCCCATTCACGTGACTGCTCGAAGATCCGCATCAGGCGCCCGAGCACCCTGGGCCGGTAGTCAGGATACTTGCGCAGCTCGGTATAGAGATTCTCGGCGCGGTCAATAAGACCGGCACTCATATAATCTTCAGCGAGGGCGAATTCGGCCTGTGCTCGGTGCGCTTTGTCGAGACCCGGCCGGGCCATAATGTTCTGATGGACGCGAATGGCACGATCCATTTCGCCGCGCTTTCGAAACAGATTGCCCAGCGCGAAGTGTGTCTCCAGCGTGTCCCCTTCGACCTCGGCCAGCTTGGTAAACACTTCCAGCGCACGGTCCGACTCTTCGTCGAGCAAATAGTTAATGCCGCGCAGATATTCCGGACCCGGATTGCCGCTAGGCTGATCGTCAGTTTCCTGGTCGCCAAACTTGGCAAATACGTAGCCCAGAGCCGCGGCGATAAACAGCAGACCCGCAAATAGAAACGCGGATTCAGTCGGCATCTTGGATAGGCAAACTACGCAGCGCGCGCACCTCTTCTTCAGCCAGGCGCACGGAACGACGCAGGCCGCGTCGTTCGGCATAGATCCTGAGCAACATTATGCCGGCGCATAACAGCCCGAAAACCCAGCCGGCGGCAAACGCCAGCGTCATGGCCAGGGATTTCTGCATTTCTATGGTGGTAAAAGCCAGATCAAGAGAGACCAGACCAGGATTGAGAGCCGCAAACACCACCACCAAAGCCAGAACCAGCAATAGCAACAGACCGAAGGCGATATTGCGAAGTAGCTTCATAAGCTCGTGCACGTCGAATAAAGCGAGTACCTGTGCCGGCGGGACAGGCTCAAGCCTGCAGCCCGCATCGAGTCTCCGCGGACTTGCGGCCGACTACAGCTAAACTTTGGCACGGTAGTAACCATGAACCGCATTGTAGAACATGCGGGCCACATCAGCCCGCGTTCGATTATTCGCGAATCGGCAGCTCGCGGTGCTCGTTCACCCGGTCGCGGAGATCCTTGCCCGGCTTGAAATGCGGCACGTACTTGCCCGACAAGGCCACTGCCTCGCCGGTCTTTGGATTACGACCCATGCGTGGCGGTCGATAGTGCAGCGAAAAACTGCCAAATCCACGGATTTCGATGCGCTGGCCACTGGAAAGTGCGTCACTCATCAGGTCAAGCAAGTGCTTGACCGCTAGTTCCACATCCTTAGCCGGCAAATGCTTTTGCTTGCGAGCGATAACGTCAATGAGCTCGGACTTCGTCATTGCCACCAGTCATGTACCCCCAAAAATACCGTCAGCCAACCAGGGCCGATCGGATCGAACGGCACCCGCACAAGGCAGGCGCCGCCGAGCCACTTAATTAGCTGTCAGAATCGCCGGACATCTTCTCTTTAAGAAGATCGCCGAGCGACGTGCCGCCGGAGCTGCTGGTGCTAGTCTCCGAGCGATAGTTTTCTACGACCTGAGCTTCCTCATGAGCTTCCTTGGCCTTGATGGACAAGGCAACCACACGAGTCTTGCGATCCAGACCCATAAAGCGCGCTTCTACTTCCTCGCCGGCCTTTAGCACGGTACGTGCATCCTCGACCCGTTCACGGGATAGCTCACTGGCACGCAGGTGGCCCTCCAGCCCGCCTTCCAGATCAATAATCGCGCCGCGCGCATCAACTTCCCGGATGACGCCCTTGACGATAGTGCCCTTGGGATGATCAGCCAGGAACTTGGCAAACGGATCCTGATCCATCTGCTTGATGCCCAGGGAAATGCGTTCGCGCTCGGGATCTATGGCCAGCACGACGGCTTCAACCTCTTCACCCTTCTTATAATTGCGCACGGCATCTTCGCCGTCCAGATCCCAGGAAATATCAGACAAATGCACCAGGCCGTCGATACCACCATCCAGGCCAATAAAGATACCGAAATCGGTAATTGACTTGATGTTACCCGAGACCTTGTCGCCGCGATTCGCGGTAGTGGCAAATTCCGCCCAGGGATTGGCCGCACACTGTTTCAGACCCAGCGAGATGCGACGACGGTCTTCGTCGATATCCAGCACCATGACCTCCACCTCGTCGCCGAGCTGAACGACCTTGGCAGGATTGACATTCTTATTGGTCCAATCCATCTCGGACACATGCACCAGGCCTTCTACGCCCTCTTCGATTTCCACAAAGCAGCCATAGTCAGCAATATTAGTGACCTTGCCGAACAAGCGTGTAGTCGGCGGATAGCGACGCGCAATACTGGTCCAGGGATCGTCGCCCAGCTGCTTAATGCCCAGCGAAACGCGTGACTTCTCACGATCGAAACGCAGCACCTTGACTTCGATTTCATCGCCAACTGTAACCACTTCCGAGGGATGCTTGACACGCTTCCAGGCCATGTCAGTGATGTGCAGCAGCCCGTCAATCCCGCCCAGGTCTACGAACGCACCGTAGTCGGTCAGATTCTTAACGATACCCTTCATGATCACGCCTTCCTGCAAGGAAGACAGCAGAGACTCACGTTCGGCGCTGTATTCTTCTTCAACCACCGCACGACGCGAAACGACCACGTTGTTGCGTCGCTGGTCCAGCTTGATGACCTTGAATTCCAGGTCCTTGCCTTCCAGGTAGCTGGGATCGCGAACCGGTCGCATGTCCACCAGCGAGCCGGGCAGGAAAGCACGTACGAAGTCGATATCGACGGTGAAACCGCCTTTAACCCGACCTGTAATCATGCCGGTAACAATCTTGGAATTCTGGAACGCATCATCCAGGCGTTCCCAGGTACGCGCACGCTTGGCGCGTTCTCTAGACAACCGGGTTTCACCGGAACCGTCTTCTACGGCATCAAGAGCAACCTCAACTTCGTCACCAATTTCGACTTCGATATCGCCATTATCATTACGAAATTGGCTGGTCGGAATAACCGCCTCAGACTTGAGCCCCGCACTGACGATGACCACTTCCGGAGAGACGTTCACCACCATGCCGGTCAGAATCGTGCCCGGCTTAATGAGTTGACTCGCTATACTTTGTTCAAATAGTTCTGCAAAACTTTCAGTCATAAAAAAGCCCGCCTATTGGCGGCCCACATGCTAAGCGCCCAACTTCCTGCCGGAACGCGGTTGTCGATAATCCGCTTGCAGTCCTTTGCAAGCAGTCCTCACTATTCATTTTCGGGCGGCGCAAAAACCTCACCCGCCCAATGCAGCACCTGTGCCACGACGGCCTCTATCGGCATCTCGGTAGTATCCAGAACCCGTGCGTCCGGACAGGCTCGCAGCGGCGCCTCAGCGCGCTCCGCATCCCGCCTGTCACGCTCGGCCAGGTCCTTGGAAAGGGCGGTGAGGCTAACACCAATACCCTTTTCATTCAACTGCTTATAGCGCCTGCGAGCACGTTCTTCAACGCTGGCAGTGAGGAAAATCTTGAGCCTGGAATCGGGGAATATACGCGAACCCATGTCCCTGCCATCGGCCACCAGGCCCGGTGGCTGCCGAAATCGACGCTGCCGGTCCAGCAAGGCCCGCCGTACAGCCGGCAGGGCCGCGACGCGCGATGCACCCTGGCTGCAGGCCTCGTCGCGAATGGCCGCGCCGACCTCGCGGCCGCGCAGCGTCACCGAGCCTGCCGAAAAGACCACGTCCAGGGCCTCTGCCACCCCGGCCATGGCCGCCTCGTCATCCAGATCAAGGTCCTGCTCCAGCGCCTCCAGGGCCACCAGGCGATACAGTGAACCGCTATCCAGCAGGTGCCAGCCCAGCCGCTCGGCCAGTGCCTCACAGATCGTGCCCTTGCCGGCCCCGGCCGGGCCATCCACTGCAATCACCGGGACTTCGGAGTCTTCAGCCACTATTCACTACCCGGATATCCAGGCCAACCCCGGCAGCAATCTCTGCAAACCCCGGAAAGGAAGTATTCACGTTGGCCGTATCGAGGATTTTTACCGGCCCGTCGGCTGTCGCTGCAGCCATGGCAAAGGCCATGGCGACCCGATGATCGCCGTGACTGTTAACACTACCCCCGCACAACCGGCCACCCTGGATGCGCGCACCGTCAGGGAATTCCTCAACGGCGACACCCAGGGCACGCAAACCTTCGGCCATAACCCCGATGCGGTCACTTTCCTTATGGCGGAGTTCCGCGGCACCACTGATTGTCGTTGTCCCTTGCGCGAGCGCGGCAGCGACAAACAACACCGGAAATTCATCGATTGCCAGCGGCACAAGCTCTGCTGGAACTTCGATTCCCTGCAACGGTGCATAGCGGACCGTCAGCCGCGCCATGGGTTCCCGATCAACACTGGCCGGCAAAGTTTCAATCTCGAAATCTGCGCCCATTAATTCGAGGATCTTCAACACGCCGGTGCGGGTCGGATTCAAGCCCACCTGCTCCATGATCAGCTCGCTGCCCGGGATTGTGCAGGCACCGAGTAAAAAAAATGCCGCCGATGACAAGTCGCCCGGCACGGCTATTGGCCCCGCTGTGAGCGACCGCGGCGGTTGCAGGGTCACGCGGTCGCCACTGCGGGCTACGTCAACGCCGAAGCAGGCCAGCATGCGCTCGCTGTGATCGCGGGTCACTGCGGGCTCAGTAACCACGGTTTCACCCTCGGCATAGAGGCCTGCCAGTAACAAAGCCGACTTCACCTGTGCACTGGCCACCGGCATCGCATACTGGATGCCTCGGAGGGTTTTACCGCCAGATATTTTCAGGGGCGGATGCCCTTGCTGTGTGGCAATTTCAGCACCCATGCTGCGCAATGGCTCCGCCACCCGTTCCATGGGACGCGTCGACAGCGAGGCATCGCCGGTCAGCACCGTGTCAAAGGCCTGGCCAGCCAGCAAGCCGGCAAACAGCCGCATGGCGGTGCCCGAATTGCCCATGTCCAGATTGCCCGGCGGCGGCTGAAGTCCGCGAAGTCCGACGCCCTCAATAATGACGCGGGTGGCTTCAGGCTGAGAAATACTCACGCCCATG
The DNA here is from genome assembly GCA_963850255.1 of uncultured Gammaproteobacteria bacterium. Lineage (GTDB taxonomy): Bacteria > Pseudomonadota > Gammaproteobacteria > Steroidobacterales > J054. Next base: position 12,611 of record CAWKLL010000003.1, on the reverse strand, counting down.
GCGCGTAGTGCCGACAGCGTGGCCAGGCAATCTGCGCCGGCGAGAAAACCTTCAACGCGCGTTGTGCCGTCGGCGATGGCGCCAAGCATCAGCGAGCGATGCGAAATCGACTTGTCGCCCGGGACATCAACTACGCCGCGCAGCGGTCCGCCCGGAGTCACCTCAAACCGACGCATTAGCTGCCTGCTCCATTGGCACACCAATCGCTGAGAGCCTGCAACAGGCGCTGGTTTTGCTCGGGCAAGCCCACCGTGATGCGCAGGTACTCAGGCAGGCCATAGTTGGCCACGGGCCGCACAATGATGCCGGCGTGTAACAGCGCCTCGTAACAGGCGGAAGCCTGATCACCTATCTGTACCAGCAAGAAATTGGCCTGCGATGGCAAGGCCCGCAAGCCGAGATGTGCCAGACCCGCGGACAGTTGCTCGCGGCCGGCCGCATTAACGTCACGCGAGCGATTAACGTGGTCCATGTCATCCAGTGCGGCCAGCGCTGCTGCCTGTGCCGGGGAATTGGTATTGAACGGCTGGCGAATACGGTTTAACAGATCGGCCAGGTCCGGATGGCTGACGGAGTAGCCCAGACGCAATCCCGCCAATGCATGGATTTTCGAGAAGGTTCGTGTCACGAGCAGGTTGGGAAACTCATTGAGAAACGTCAGACCGTCAGGATAGTCTGCATCAGTCACGTATTCTGTATAGGCCTCGTCCAGCACGACCACCACATCGCGTGGCACCTGCTCCAGCAGTCCGCGCAATGCCTTGGAACCGATCCAGCTACCGGTCGGATTGTTGGGGTTTGCGATAAACATAAGGCGCGTACGCGGACCAAGGCAGTCAACAAAAGCGGCGGGATCGTGTCCCAGAGGCTGGCGCGCGTGATCGGCCGGTAAAGATGCGGCAATGCGTGGCGTTGCGCCGGTGGCGCGGGTGGCCAATGGGTAAATCACAAACCCGTGCTGATCAAAAATTGCCTCGCGGCCAGACTCAAGAAAGGCTTCCGCCGCCAGCACCAGCAGATCGTTCGAGCCATTACCCAGAGTAATTTGCTCAGGCGTGACGGCCAGCTTCTCTGCCAGCCGGTGTTTTAGCGCGTAACCCTCGCCGTCCGGGTACATCTGCAAATCGCCCAGCGCTGACCTGGCCGCGGCTACCGCCGCAGACGATGGCCCGAGCGGGTTTTCATTCGATGCCAGCTTGATGGAGCCCGTAATGCCGTACTCTCGCTCCAGCGCTTCGATGGGTTTGCCGGGCGTATACGGCCTCAGCTCGCGCAATCCTGGCGCAGCCAAATGTTCGAAACGATTCTGAGCCGGCACCGCGCAGGGCGCCCTAAACAATGGCCTTGGGATAGGAACCAAGTACCCGGAACAACTGCGCGCGCTGTTCAAGTTCTTTCAGGGCAGCGGCTACGCCTTCGTCCGCTACATGACCTTCTATATCCATAAAGAATACGTAGTGCCACTTGCGGCGGCGCGAGGGACGCGACTCGATGCGCGTCATATTGATGCCATGGGATGCCATCGGCTCCAGCAGGCGATGCAAGGCGCCGGCGTCATCTGTATCGGCCGTAGACAGCATCAGGCTGGTTCTATCGTCACCACTGGCCGCGAACAAATCGCGCCCGACAACCAAAAAGCGTGTGGTGTTGTCCGGTCGATCCTCGATATCAGCAACCATCTTGTCGAGCCTGTAAACCTCGGCGGCCGCATCACCGGCGATGGCGGCAGTTCCGGCTTCATCGCGAGCCCTGCGGGCACCTTCGGCGTTGCTGCTGACTTCTATCTGCTCGGCATCGGGCAGATACTCGCGCAGCCAGGCACGACATTGCGCCAACGACTGAGGATGCGCACAAACGCGCAGGATTTTTTCCAGCGAGTCCATGCTACCCAGCAAGTGCTGGCGTATGCGCAACTCTACCTCGCCGCAAATTTTCAGCGGCGAGGTCAGAAAATTATCGAGCGTGTGATTAACCGAACCTGCTGTCGAATTTTCGATGGGCACCACACCGAAATCAGCGGAGCCCGATTCAACTTCATGGAATACGTCGTTAATTGTCGCCAATGGCAAGGCACGCACTGAATGCCCGAAGTGTTTATAAACAGCCGACTGACTGAAGGTGCCTTCCGGACCCAGATAGCCAATCTTTAACGGATCCTCCTGGGCCAGGCAGGCAGACATGATTTCACGAAACAGCCGGGTAAGCTCTTCGTTACTCAACGGGCCTTTGTTGCGCGCTACCACTTGTCGTAAAACCTGCGCTTCGCGTTCGGGCCGATAGTAGTCCACGGCACTGCCGTCGCCTTTGGCGACAGCCACTTGCTGAGCCACGCGGGCACGCTCGCTAATCAGCGCTTGAATTTGCTCATCAACGGAGTCGATTTTTTCACGCAAGCCATCGAGACTGACGTTAGCAGACTGATCTTTCTGTTTGGCCATGCTACTTACTCCCGGTCTTACTCAGGACCCGACGGGCGGGCCCAGGTCGCGCACACGCAATACGCCTTTAATCGACCGCAGCGCCTCCAGGGTTTCATCCGGCACCACGCCATCCAGATCGACGATGGTATAGGCCAGATCACCTGCGGACTTGTTCAGCAGATCAGCGATATTTAGTCCAGCATCAGCCAGGCAGGTCGATACCTGCCCGACCATATTCGGCACATTCGCATTGGCAATGGTTATGCGGTGAGCATCGGTACGTGGCATATCAGCAGTCGGCAAATTCACCGCATGCTTGATGATGCCGTGCTCAAGGTAATTGCGCAGGTTATCCGCCACCATCACCGCACAGTTGTCCTCAGCTTCTGCAGTAGACGCACCCAGATGCGGCAGGGCTATGACTTTCTCGTGATCAATGGTCGCGCGCGTCGGGAAGTCGGTGACATAGCTAGCCAGCTTGCCGCTATCAAGCGCCGCCAGCGCGGCTGCTTCATCAATAATTCCGCCGCGCGAGAAGTTCAGAATCACACTGCCCTCCGGCATTAAAGCCAGGCGTTCAGCATTTAGCAGTCCGCGCGTTCCGTCTACCAGCGGCACATGCACGCTGAGCATATCCACGCGACTAACCAGGTCATCCAGGCTACGCGCCTGTTCGACGCCGGCCGATAATTCCCAGGCCCGTTCCACCGTAATCTGCGGATCGAAGCCGATCACTCGCATACCCAGCGACAAGGCAGTATTGGCCACCTGCACACCGATGGAACCGAGACCGACGACACCCAGGGTGCGACTCGGCAACTCGTAGCCGACGAATTGCTTCTTGCCGGCCTCTACGGCTTTGTTAAGTTCGCCGCCTTCCAGTTTTAGACCGCGCACATAATCCCAGGCCGGGCAAAGATTACGCGCCGATAACAGCATGCCAGCCACCACCAGTTCCTTCACCGCATTGGCGTTTGCGCCGGGCGCATTAAAAACGGGTATGCCGCGCTTGCCCATGGCCTCTACGGGAATGTTGTTGGTGCCGGCACCCGCCCGGGCAATCGCTTCGACGCTATCGGGGAGCTGCATGTCATGCATATTGAAGGAGCGCAACATGATGCCTTGCGGATGGCCTATCTCAGAGGCAACCTCGTAACGATCGCGTGGCAGACGCCGCAGGCCGGTGACGGAAATATTGTTCAGGGTAAGTATTTTGTACATGAGTTAATCCAGAATCGGTGCCGGCAGGTTCAGGCGTTGCCTTGCTCGAACTCAGCCATAAAAGCGATCAAAGCGTCCACCGCCGCTTCGGGTACAGCATTGTAGATGCTGGCACGCATGCCGCCCACGGAACGATGGCCCTTAAGATTTGTCAGGCCGGCTGCTGTGGCCTGGGCCAGGAAATTCGCATCCAGGTCCGGCTTTGCCAGCGTAAACGGTATATTCATCCACGACCGATAGGCAGGCGCGACCGGGTTGGCATAGAAGTCTGAGCCGTCAATGGCGGCATATAGCTTGCCGGCTTTGCGCTGATTGGTTTCGGCCATCGTCGAGAGACCACCATTGCGCTTCAGCCAGGCAAAGACCAGGCCGGCCGCATACCAGGCGAAGGTCGGCGGGGTATTCAGCATCGACCCGGCATCGGCCTGCGACTTGTAGCGCAGAATATTCGGCACATCGTCGCCCACCCGTTCAAGCAAGTCGCGACGGATGATCAGAATAGCCAAACCCGCCGGGCCAATATTCTTCTGAGCGCCGGCATAAATAACCGCGAATCGGCTGACATCTACTGGCCGCGAAAGAATCGTCGAAGACATATCGGCGACCAGCGGAACCGCGCCGACATCCGGTGGAGTGTGTATTTCCAGGCCACCGATGGTTTCGTTCGGGCAATAGTGGAAATAAGCCGCGTCGGCGCTGGTCACCCAGTTGGCGCGATCAGGAACATCGGTGTAACTGCTGTCAGCGCCATCGGCGACGATATTGGTCTGACGCAATATAGCGGCTTCCTTGGCAGCCTTTTTCGACCAGGCGCCTGTCACCAGGTAGTCGACGCTGTCGCCAGACGCAGACAGGTTCATCGGCAACTGCGCAAATTGCAGGGTCGCACCGCCCTGCAGGAACAGCACCGCATAATCATCGGGAACCGCCATCAGCTCGCGCAAGTCGGCCTCCGCCTGCTCGGCAACGCCGATAAAAGCCTTGCTACGATGGCTGAGCTCCATCACCGACATGCCGTTGCCGTCCCAATCTGGCAAATCGATCTTTATCTGTTCGAGGACCTCTAACGGTAAAGCCGCTGGTCCTGCGCTGAAATTGAAAACGCGCGTCATGGTCTTAATTGCCTTTAGGCACAATGGCCGGTTAGTGAATTACTCGGAGTCTTCTTCTTCGCCCAGCGAAATAATGCGGTCGAGTCCGACCAAGCGATCACTCTTATCCAGGCGAATCAAGCGAACACCCTGAGTGTTGCGGCCCTGTACCGAAATCTCGCTCACCGGCATGCGCACCAAGGTGCCGCCGCTGCTGATCAGCATGACCTCATCTTCGTCGTTAGCCTGGATGGCGCCAACCATCTCGCCATTGCGACTGCTGGTTTGAATCGCTATCACGCCTTGACCACCGCGACCGTGGACCGGGAAATCCGTCATTGGCGTGCGCTTGCCGTAACCGTTGGCCGTGGCCGTCAAAATCTCTCCGTCGCCGGCAATTTGTAGCGAAATGACTTCCTGATCTTTGGCCAGGCGAATACCACGCACGCCGGCCGCGGTACGGCCCATTGGCCTGACGGTAGATTCATGGAAACGAACCGCCTTGCCGGAACTGGCGAACAACAGAATGTCGTCGTCGCCCTGGGTCATAGCGACGTCAACCAGGCGGTCGCCATTGCGTAACTCAACAGCGCGAATACCACTGGTGCGCGGGCGCGAAAATGCCTGCAGGCTGGTCTTTTTCACGGTGCCCTGGCTGGTCGCCATAAATACGTAGTGTTCGAGCTCAAAGTCGCGCACTGGCAGAACCGCATTAACGCGCTCATCAGCCTCCAGCGGCAGCAGATTAACCATCGGTCGACCGCGCGCATTGCGGCTGGCCTGTGGCACCTGATACACCTTCAGCCAATAAACTTTGCCGACGCTGGTGAAACACAACAACGTGTCGTGGCTATTGGCGACGAACAACTTGTCAATAAAGTCTTCGCCCTTCACCTTGGCCGCGGCCCGGCCGCGGCCGCCGCGACGCTGCACCTGATAGGTATCCAGACCCTGAGACTTGGCGTAACCGCCATGCGACAAGGTCACGACCAACTCCTCTTCGGGAATCAGGTCTTCATTGGTCAGGCCTTCATGACTCTGCACAATCTCTGTGCGGCGCTCATCAGCGTAGCGATCACGAATATCGCCTAACTCTTCTTTGATTACCGAGATCAGCCGATCCGGATTCTCCAATATCTCATTTAGATCCTGAATTCTATCCAGTATCTCTTTGTATTCATTTAATATTTTTTCTTGTTCAAGGCCGGTCAAACGGTGCAGTCGCAGGTCCAGGATCGCCTGAGCCTGGACCGGAGACAGGCGATAACCCGCATCGCTGGCGCCATAGTCACCCTCAATATCTTCGGGCCGGGTATCGAGTGCGCCGGACCGCGCCAGCATGTCGGTAACTGCACCCGGCGCCCAGGTCTCTGCGATCAATCCAGCACGCGCCTCAGCCGGCGACGGCGAGGCCTTGATCAGGGCAATCACCGGATCAATGTTGGCCAGCGCTACTGTCAGGCCTTCGAGAATATGCGCACGGTCACGCGCTTTGCGCAGTTCGAAAATGGTCCTGCGCGTGACAACCTCGCGCCGATGGCGCAGAAAGGCCTCGAGAATTTCTTTAAGTTTGAGCAGGCGCGGCTGATTGTCGCGCAGCGCCACCATGTTAATGCCGAAAACACTTTCCAGCGGCGTCTGTTTATACAGGTTATTCAGCACGACATCGCTGAGCTCGCCTCGGCGCAGCTCAATGACGATGCGCATACCGTCTTTATCGGACTCGTCGCGCAGCTCGGATATGCCCTCAAGGCGCTTCTCGCGGACCAGTTCGGCGATCTTCTCAATCAGCCGGGCCTTGTTAACCTGGTAGGGAAGCTCCGTGATGATAATCGCTTCCCGGCCACGCGCGTCGAGGGGCTCGATGTGGTTGCGGCCACGGACATAAATCCGCCCCCGGCCAGTCATGTAAGCCGAGTAAATGCCCTGCGCACCATTGATTATGCCGCCGGTGGGAAAATCCGGACCGGGCATGTGTGCCATCAGGTCGATAATGCTGATGTCCGGATCCGCGATCAGCGCCAGGGTGGCGTCAATGACCTCGCCCAGGTTGTGCGGCGGGATATTGGTCGCCATGCCCACCGCGATACCGGACGAGCCGTTGACCAGCAGGTTCGGGACGCGTGTCGGCAAGACCGTGGGCTCATGCTCGGACCCATCGTAGTTAGCGGCGAAATCGACTGTTTCCTTGTCGATATCCGCCAGTAACTCCGAGGCAATGCGCGCCATACGCACTTCGGTGTAACGCATGGCGGCCGGCGAATCGCCATCCACGGAGCCAAAGTTGCCCTGCCCGTCGACCAGCAGGTAGCGCATGGAGAACGGCTGGGCCATGCGCACTATCGTGTCGTAGACTGCCGTGTCGCCGTGCGGGTGATACTTACCGATAACATCGCCGACGACCCTCGCCGACTTTTTATAGGCCTTGTTATATTCATTGCCCAGCTCGCGCATGGCGAACAGCACCCGCCGATGCACTGGCTTGAGACCATCGCGCACATCCGGCAACGCGCGCCCCACAATAACGCTCATGGCGTAGTCCAGATAGGACTGACGCATCTCGTCTTCGAGGTTTACAGGCAATATTTCCTGCGCCACTTCGTTCATCGGTGGATCATCTTTTTGGGAAATGGGGTTTGAAGTGGGACACCGGAAGCTGAGGCTGCCGGGGATCCGTCACGGTGTTATTTCGCTGCTCTTGGCACCGGCTCAAAACAAAGCGAAATTCTAGCACAAGCAGGCAGTTGGCCCTAGCTCAGCGGCACTTTAACAGGCCAGCAATCGCGCTTTGCCTGCCTGCGCCGATCAGGCATTATCCGCGTGCCCCGGTCCTTGTGTGCGCGCGCTGATGGAATCCCCAGAACTGGTCATATCTGCCCGGTGGATCGTACCTGTCGAACCGGCCGGCCAGGTGCTTGAAAACTATGCCCTGGTGGTCCGCGGAGGTCGTATTATCGAGCTGTTGCCGGCCACAGAGGCCGCCAGCCGCTTCCCGGGGGCCCGTCACTTGTCACGGCCTACCCACCTGCTGATCCCGGGCCTGGTCAACGCCCATGTGCATATGCCGATGACCTTGTTCCGCGGCCTGGCGGACGATCTGCCGCTGCAGACCTGGCTGGAGCAGCATATCTGGCCGGCCGAACAACGTTGGGTGGGTCCGGAATTCGTCCGCGACGGCTGCGAATTGGCAGTGATCGAAATGCTCCGCGGCGGCACCACCAGCTGCCAGGAGATGTATTTTTTTCCCGATATCGCAGCCGAAGTCGCCTTGAACCATGGCCTGCGTGTAACGGTCGGCATGATCCTTATCGAGCAGGCCACGGCCTGGGCCAGTAGCATCGAGGAATATTTCGAAAAGGGCCTGGCGGTGCATGATCGCTACCGCGGCAATGACCTGGTGAGCACCAGCTTCGCGCCCCATGCGCCATATACGGTCGGCGATGAAGCCCTCGGCAGACTAAAAGTTCTGGCCAATGAACTGGAACGCCCGGTGCATATGCACGTCCACGAAACCGCTCATGAAGTAAACAGTGCTGTGGAGGCCAGCGGTGAACGTCCGCTGGCGCGGCTTGATCGGCTGGGATTGGTCAGCCCCTTGCTCGCCGCCGTGCATATGACGCAACTCGATGATGAAGACATTCAGCGTGTCGCCGACGGCGGTGCCTCGGTAATTCATTGTCCGGAATCGAATTTGAAGCTGGCCAGTGGATTCTGTCCCGTCGCGCGACTATTAACGGCCGGTATCAACGTTGCCCTGGGCACCGACGGAGCAAGCAGCAATAATGACCTGGATATGCTCAGCGAAATGCGCAGCGCCGCCCTGCTGGGTAAGGCGGTGGCCAACGATGCAGCGGCGGTCAGCGCCGAACAGGCTCTAGGCATGGCCACCCTTAATGGCGCGCGTGCCCTGGGACTGGGCGATGAAATCGGTTCACTGTTACCCGGTAAGCGTGCAGATCTGACTTGCATCAATTTCGATCATCCGGCGACACAACCCGTGCATCAGCCGATTTCACAACTGGTGTATGCCGCAACGCGTGACCAAGTCAGCGATGTATGGGTCGGCGGCGAGCAGTTGGTGGCTGATGGCCAATTGACCCGCGCACCGGTGGACGAAATCATTGCGCGTGCCCAGGCCTGGCAGCAACGACTCGCCGAAACGCCGTGAACACTAGCGCCAGTTCCAATGCCGATCCTGCAGAGTTGGCGAAGTTCGACGCCTTGGCCAGTCGCTGGTGGGATCCGGACGGTGAGTTCAAAGCGCTGCATCAAATGAACCCGCTGCGTCTGGGCTATCTGGACGAACGCGCCGGGCTGCGTGGCAAGAATTGCCTGGATGTCGGCTGTGGCGGCGGTCTGCTTAGCGAGGGTATGGCGCGCTCGGCCGCTCAGGTACTGGGCATCGATCTGGCCCCGGCGCCGCTGAAAGTCGCGGAATTGCATGCCGCCGGCGAGGGCCTGGAAAACCTCACTTATCGGCAAGTATCTGCCGCCCAACTGGCCACGGAAAATCCGGCCGGATTCGACCTGGTCACTTGCCTGGAAGTGCTCGAGCATGTCCCGGAACCGGCCCAGCTGCTGGCCAGCCTGGCCAGGCTGGTGGTCCCTGGTGGGGACGTGATTGTGTCTACGCTGAATCGCACGCCCAAGGCCTTTGCGCTGGCGATTGTGGGTGCCGAATATGTGCTTGGCATGCTTCAGCGAGGCACCCACGAATATGATCGGTTTATTCGTCCATCGGAGTTAGCCGCCTGGGGCCGTGATGCCGGTCTCGAGCTCACGGACTTGCGCGGTATAGAGTTAGTCCTGCCCGCCAATGGATTTCGCCTCGGCAACAACGTCGACGTGAACTACCTGGCGCATTTTCGCCGCCCGACGGCGCAGAATTAGGTGAGCGTAGCCAAGCGAGAATTCGGCGCAGTCTTCTTTGACCTGGACGGCACCCTGTTGGACACGGCGCCGGATATGGTTGGTGCGCTAGATGCGCTGCGCGCCGAGCAGCAGCTGGAACCCGTTGACTATAGCCATGCACGGCAATACGTCAGCCGCGGCGCGCTGGGCATGCTGCAGATTGGCTTTTCGCATTTACCCGATGAACAAAGAGAAGCCTTGCGCGAGCCCTACCTGGCTCACTATGCCGATCGCCTGACTCGTAACACCCTGCCCTTTCCTGGCATGCAGAAAATACTTGATGCCCTTGACGCCGCCGGCACGCCATGGGGCGTGGTCACCAATAAGCCGGGTTACCTGGCCGAACCCCTGTTGCAGGCACTGGATTTGGCCAATCGCTGCGCGAGTATCGTCAGTGGCGACACGCTGCCGGAGCGAAAGCCCCATCCTGCACCGCTGTTTCATGCCGCCCAGGAGGCCGGTGCGGTCTGTGAACTTTCGGTCTACGTCGGCGATGACCGGCGCGACATAGTGGCCGGGCAAGCAGCCGGAATGCGCACCATAGCTGCCGGCTATGGTTACATCACCGCCGACGAAGATCCGGGTGGCTGGGGTGCCGACCACCTGGTCACGGCGATTCCTGAGCTGGCCGACTTACTGCGCAGCCAGGGCTGGCTAAAGGTAAGCTGACGGTATGGACTTTGACCTGCTCATACAGCAACTCGGCGCCATGGATCTGCGCCTGGTAATCGGCAGCGCAGCGCTTATCGGCTTGTGTCTTGGGTTGCTGCTGCAGTTCCTGATTAGCCGGCCGGCACGGCGCAGAAATGAGCGTGAGTTGAGCCGACTGGCCAGCGAGGTCAAGTCTGAATCCGCGCTTGCGCAGGAACGTGCGCAGGCTCTTTCACTGGCTGAAGAGCGCCTGGCCACCTCGTTCGGCAAACTGGCCAATGAATCCCTGGCGCAGCAAAGCGAAAGCATGCTGCGACTTGCCCGCGAGAGCCTTGGGCGCCAGCAGGACCGCGCCAAGGCGGAACTGGGTGAGCGCGAGCAGGCCATTGAACAAATGATCAAGCCGATCCGCGAAGCACTGGACAAAACCCATGAGCAAATCCAGAGCATAGAGAAAACCCGCCACGAGTCCTTAGGCAGCATTCGTAGCCAGCTGGAAAGTATGGGCAGTGCGCAGGACAAATTGCGCGGCGAAACCCAGAAACTGGTCAAGGCGCTGCGGCGACCGGAAGTGCGCGGTCAATGGGGCGAGCTAACCCTGCGTCGGCTGGTTGAATTGGCCGGGATGGTGAATCACTGCGATTTCGACGAGCAGACCCAGGTAGCCGGACCGGACGGTAACCTGCGACCCGACATGGTTGTGCATCTGCCGGAGCGCGGCACACTGGTAGTCGATGTGAAAACGCCGCTGGATGCCTACCTGGAGGCGGTAGAAGCAGAAGACGACACGGCCCGGCAGACGGCGCTTACCAGGCATGCACGCAATGTAGCCAATCGCGTTCGCGAGCTTTCCGGAAAATCTTATTGGGCACAATTCGAGCGCAGTCCGGAATTTGTAATTTTGTTTATTCCCGGCGATCAGTTCCTGACCGCAGCTTTGAATGAAGCGCCCAATCTGCTCGAAGATGCCATGCGTCAACGCGTAATACTGGCCACACCCAGCAGCCTGGTGGCGCTGCTCAAGGCGGTGGCCTTCGGCTGGCGTCAGATCACCCTGACGGACAACGCCGAAGTCATTCGTGGCCTTGCCGAAGACCTGTACGCTCGCCTGACCAGCTTTACCGGCCATGTAGTGAAGCTGGGCAGACAACTCGAGGGCAGCGTTAACGCCTACAACCAGGCCGTTGGATCACTGGAACGTATGGTGCTACCTGGCGCCCGCAAATTCACCGAACTGGGCGTGCAGGCCAAACAGGAAATCCCCAGCGTTAGCGGCGTCGACGTGATGCTGCGCCAGCCGGAGGACCTGAGAGAGGAAACCCTGGTTGCGAAGGATGAAAAACCGGCTTTGAAAAAGGACGAAAACGACGGCGACGATGCCAGCGATACGCCGCAGGCACACTAAAGCCTTTCCGTATGAACGCCACGCCAGTAGATCCAAGCTACAAAACCTATAGCCCCGCCGCAGACCTGCTGGCAGATCGCGTAATACTGGTGACCGGCGCCGGCAGCGGCATCGGCCGCGCAGCCGCACTGGCCTTCGCCAGTCATGGCGCACGCCTGGTACTGCTTGGTCGTACCGTCAGCAAACTGGAGCAGGTCTATGACGAGATACTTGCCGCCGGCGGCGAGCGCCCCAGTATCGCGCATCTAAATCTCGCCACAGCCCAGGGGCCGGATTTCTTTCAACTGCGCGACAGCCTGCAGACAGAGTTCGGGCAATTGGACGGCCTGCTGCACAATGCCGGCATCCTCGGTGAGCGCACTCCCATTGAGCAATACGACATCGGCAAATGGACTGAGGTGATGCACATCAACCTGACGGTACCGTTTGTGTTGACCCAGGTGCTGATGCCGCTGCTGAATGCGTCATCTGATGCCTCGGTGATCTTCACCTCAAGCGGTGTGGGTCGCCGTGCCCGCGCATTCTGGGGCGCCTATGCGGTGTCTAAATTCGGCACCGAGGGACTGATGCAGGTGCTTGCAGAAGAAACCGAAGGAGCCGGCCGAATTCGGGCGAATTGCATCAATCCCGGACGCGCGCGCACACCGATGCGAGCCAACGCCTACCCGGCCGAAGATCCGGCTTCCGTGCCTGAGCCGGCCAGCCTGATGGCACCGTACCTGTACCTGATGGGCCCGGACAGTCGCGGCTTAACCGGCCAGAGCCTGGATTCGCAATAGCGCCGGAATACTCGCTGCTCCCTGTCGTAGCGCTACAAACACACTATCCAAGCTGTACTCAACGCCGGCGGCGGTCGCCTTTCCGTGGCGCCGGCCCGGGCGGTTTCGGCGGAAGCGGCAAATCAGCGGCCTG
>CAWKLL010000002.1:0-13155 GCA_963850255.1 uncultured Gammaproteobacteria bacterium | reverse complement strand
GGCATGGTTTCTCAAAATCGCAACTGAGAAACAACTATAAGCCAAAATCGAATTACGGCAGCGTTAGAGGCGCATAGGACGTATAAGCGGCTATAAGAAGACAACCCGTATATAACTCTAAGGGTCTGGTTTAGAGCGTAAAGCAGTATTGCTTGCTGCGGTGCGCTTACGAGGATCGAGCGCTAAAATAGAATCAGGCTTTCGATTGCAAAATAGGCCATGAATAGCCCTATCGATAATGCTATCGCTGCTACACCGATTCCTAATGCAATCATTAGACCATCGCGCTCTAACAGCCCAGCGCTGATAATGAGCAGAGCAATTGCTGGAGGCAAATTGCTAAACGGAAGCGGTGACATAATCACAAGGCCAAGCGAGAAAACGACAAGGCCAAGTAGATTCGTCACCGGAGGAATTGTCAGCAATAGCCATCTGGGCTTCACAAATTTTTCGATTCCAGAGACTAGAATGATGCATTTCTCACCGATCACTCTTACAAGACGTGATTCGACCTCCTTATTCCTCACATACTTTGGCAAAAATGGAGCGCGATACCCTGCGAACATTTGCAGGCCAATCACGCCCATTACAATGCCCGAAAAAATCGATATGCCTGGCAACAGGCCGATAGCTGCCAAAGCTATCAATATTCCACCAAAGGATCGACTGCGCAGCTGAACAACAACGTCACCAATACTCACCACTGGTTCCGGCAGATCCTTCAATACATTTGACAGAAGTACCGAAGTTTTTTCCTTCCTGTGGGGTACTGAATCCTTATAAAAACGCTTGGATGAACTAGCCATATAATTCAGGAGTTTCCTTTGGGGGCTGACTGTTTCTGACGTGCACGGCGGGAAAGCATATTGAGGCCCTCTATCAATACAGAGAATGCCATCGCTGTATATATGTAGCCCTTCGGAAAATGTGCGCCGAAGCCATCAGCAATTAGTGTCGTACCGATCAGCAAGAGAAAACCCAGTGCCAGCATTACGGCAGTTTCTGGGTCATTAGCAGTCTTTTAGCTGCGACATGACACTGGCCCCGTTACGTTTCGGTGCAGCGGTCCGTCCGCTGCAACCGGTTGTTAGGGTCCGCCCTCGCGTCCAAACGAGCATCCCAACGCGAATGCACCTACCCGCACAGGACCAGCTCAGCCCTTCATCGCGTTCAGCATATGGTCCATGGCGTGGGCGTGCTCGTGCTGCGGGCTGAACAGGATGACCTCGGAGTCTTTGACCGCCCGCACGCTGTGACCGGGCGGCCAGTAGAAGAGGTCGTTCTCCTTGCAGGTGTCCACCTTGCCGTCGATGTACGTCACCACGAGTTCCCCGGAGAGCATGTAGCCCCAGTGCGGCGCGTGGCAGGCGTCGTCCTTGAGGCCCTTCAGGAGCGGCGCGATGTCGGTGCCGGCGCCGAGGGAGAAGTATTCGCCTCCCATCTTGCCGAAGCCGGTGGCGTCACCGAAGTCGGTGGCGACACGCGCGACAGCGCCGGGGACATTGATCTTGGCGGGAATCTGATCCTTGGATATGCGCATGACTGGGCTCCTTTTTCACTGGCTCGACGAGTGTCAATCCGCTGCGGCGCCTCAACGTCGTCAACGAGCGCTCTGCAGCCTCGAACACCTGAATCAGAGTACCTCATGGACTCGCCTCGCGGGATATAACGCCCGCGACAGTGGTGGGATCGGCTGGCGTCGACTGTTGCGACAGCAAAAGGCGTGCCAGACGGAGCCCGTCCAGTTGCTCGCACTGGTTAGGTGTCGTTTGCATGGCTAATGTGATTCATCCGGAACTTCGCGTTGGCCGACCTCAGCTTTGACGATGAACTCGTGAGGCTGCTGCTGGGTCCGGAACCTCGAAAGCTCTCCAGTTCGCTTGCTGAATCCCACTCTTCGTAAATGTTGACTCTGTCGTTCTCGAGGGGATCGGGCCCAACCACGAAATCTCGGCAGCCCGGCGTGATACGTGCCTGTGACATCGCTTCGTGTGAAGATTCCAAGAATTCCGCACGCTTTCCTGGTAACAACGTACAGCTTTCCCGAAACTATGATCATGGTTCAAAGTTTCTTCAAGACTACCTAACAGCTGATTCTGTGGAAGCCGCTTTGAAACTGGGCAAACACCGTAGATTCGTAGAGGCAATTGATCATCGGATCAACATATCCAAATAGCTCCCTGTATTCAACGAGGTGGGCTTGGCTGGTTTTTCTTTGCAGTGTCTCTTGGTCGATATATCTCGGCTGAACTCCATGTATATCCCGGCGTTTTCCTTACTTGGCATTTCCGGTCATTCGCACATCTTTTGTACGTTTCCCGTCGGCAATGCATGCACTAGTCTGAATCGCCCATCCAATCGCTAGCTGCGCTGCATCCACATGGACGATATTCCCAGGCCCCTGCAACTTAGTCGGCCGAGATTTCTTGATCTGGTTCGGGCGGCTATTCGTCAGCGTAATCTGGCCTATTCAACGGAACGGACGTATCTGCACTGGATACGTACGTTTATCCGCTTTCATGATCGGCGTCATCCCGGGCAGATGGGCGCGCCGGAAGTCGATGCTTTTCTGAGCTACCTGGCGACGGAACGGCGAGTGTCGCCCAGCACGCAGAGTATTGCCCTGAATTCACTGGTCTTCCTGTACGAGCGCTTCCTGGAGCAGCCGCTGGGTGAGCTGACGTATCAGCGGCCTAAGGCCAAACGCCGAATTCCGCAGGTGCTGACGCACGCCGAAGCCATGGACATTATCCAGCGATTGTTGCCGCCATCGAGTGTGATGGTACGTTTGATGTATGGCTCGGGTCTGCGCCTGATGGAGACTTGCCGGTTGCGCGTTAAGGATCTGGATTTCGGTATGCAGGAACTGCTGATTCGCGACGGTAAGGGTGGCAAGGATCGGCGCACGGTTCTGCCTTCATCTTTGCTGGAGGACCTGGCCGCACAGGTGGATGAGGTTCGTCGGCTGCATCATTTCGACAAGTCGCGTGGTTTGGGCTCGGTGTATATGCCGTATGCGCTGGAGCGCAAGTATCCGAAGGCTTCGCAGGAACTCGGCTGGCAGTTTTTATTTCCGTCTGCTCGAACTGCCATTGATCCCGTGTCGGGGATCGAACGGCGCCATCACTTGCACCAGACCTCGGTGCATAAGCAGCTACGCAGCGCGGTTCGAGCCAGCGACGTGCCCAAGCATGTGACTTGTCATACCTTTCGGCACAGTTTTGCCACGCGGCTGCTGGAGCGCGGCTATGACATTCGTACTATCCAGGAATTGCTGGGGCATACGGATCTCGCCACCACGGAGATCTATACTCATGTGCTGAATCGCGGCGGGCGAGGCGTGCTTAGCCCGGTAGATGCCTAGTCCGCGCACGCCGGCACGCAATTCCGCCGAGTAGAGACAGCAGGCTTAGCCAGCCCAGCGAGCTTCCGTCACCGCCGCCACTCAAGGTCCCTTCCGGAGTGCGCCGGAGTACGGTGGTGTTGCCGGCATCGAAGGCCAGATCGGTGATGTATTCGGCGCCGAAAGCCACTTCCAGCAGCGGAACCAGCGTGGGTACGTTGTTGCTGTTCTGGATGCGGCCGCTGCCGTCGGCATCCAACTCGAGCAGTGCCGGGTGGAAGCGACCATTGTCGACTTCGCGGCCGTTGAAAGTCAGCACGGTGCCGGCGCCAACCAGCTCCGCCACTTGCACGCCATCGCCGAGTACAGCGTTTTGGCTGATCTCGAAGCTCAGCGAGCTGCCCTGGGCGTAGAACTCATCGCCCGTGATGCTGCGTTGCAGGTCGAAAGCGGCAAATCCCGACGGCGTGCCGGCAACCAGGTCACCGGTTACCTGGTAGGTGACGCGAATAATCTCGGGATCGGTGTAAACGCCCGCGGCCAGTGGCGCGTCGATTTCGATATCAATGGTGAAGAAATCCACGTCACTGAATACCGGCGTGACCTGAAGATCGCTGCTGTCGATGGACAGGGTCATGGTTTGACCAAAGGCCAGCGCGGAGCTCAGGCTGAGTAGCAGAGTAACGGCCAGGTTGCGCAGCATGGCGAAATCTCCCGGGTACCGGTGTCGGTGGTTGATGCGGGGAAATGCTCGCACAGATGCGAGTTCGTCGCACCCTCAGGGTTAACAGAGTTAGAGATGCCTGGACGTGAACGGCTTAGCCCGCAGGCGCTGCCAGCAGGTCTTCCAGACTTTTGATTAGCTGGTCGCTCTTGAAGCCCGGCAGGGTATAGATCCAGCCGCCGGCGCGAGCATTGATGGAGGCAGCGCGCGTTGCCGCATCGGCCTGATCGGTTGCCGCGCCGTTAGCATCGTCGTCGATCTCGTCGACTGCATTGGCTTCATCAGTTTCAGCGGCTGACGTGGTATCGGCTGCCGCGCTGTTGTTTGCGACGCTGGCCGTGAAGGTGGTGCGCCAGCCATCTGCCACGCGAAAGCTCTGCGCGTCGATCAGCAAACCGTCGAAGGTTTCGAAGCGGGCCAGGATCGGCGGGCCGGGCGGGGTGAATTCGTTGGCCGGGCTTACGTCGTCGAGCTCCAGCTTGGCGAGCACGGCGCCAATGGCGTTGCCGATACCTGGGAAGCTCAGGCTGCGACCTTCGGGAATGCCCAGCACTACAAACTCCGTCGCGTCGCGGCTGATTTTTTCCAGCTCCAGCAGCTTGCCGTCGGTGTGCTCGATGCGCACCCGGCGCACGTCGCTGGAAGGCAGGTCCATGATCTGGCTGTCCAGCCATTCGCCGCGGCTGGCGCCCAGCTCGAGGTCGGCTTCGATCAGGTAGCTGCGCGCTTCGCCGTTACGGCGCACGTAGGCGCCGGTGCCGGCGCCCAGGCCGGTGTTACCGATGAGTACCTGCGCGATCTGCTGGTCACCGCTATTCAGCGTTAGCTGCACGCCGGTGGCGGCGGGGTCGGCAATGTCGATGACACCCAGGCGATCGTAGTATTGGGGATCAGCCGTCTTGGTTTCGACAATGCGCGCTTCGCTGAGCGCGATCAGGTTTGTGCGCAGTAGACCGACGTCGGCTGAATAACCGAGACCGGCTACTTGCCAGCGATTGTCCGCCTGTTCCAGCGTGACCACGGGTTCGTCGCCGGGGCCGGTGACGATCACCCGGTCGATTTTGTTGATGTTGTCAGCCAGATTCGGAAGCAGCAGTTCACCCGTGCCGCTGTCGCCGCCGTCCTGGGCGGAGAACAACACCGTCAGTAGGCCGAGCACCAGCGCGGCTACCAGAAGCAGGGTCAGACGTTGCGCGCTCATGCCTGGGCTGCGCTGTTGTTGCGACGCCGGCGGCGCAGCATTAACAGGCCGATGCTGAGCACGGTGATCAGCAGCGGAATCAAAGCCACGTTGATTACCTTCAGGCGGGTGCCCAGGTCTTCAATGCTTTGGTCAAGATTGCGCTGCACCTGGCGGAGTTCTTTGCGAATCTGCAGGCGCTGGTCACGAAACCGCTCCAGTTCGGCTTCCTGCTCGGGGCTCATGATCAGCGCGCTGCTGTCCTGGCGGCTGGCCTGCAGTTCCGCCAGTTTGGTTTCCGCATCTTCCAGTTGTTGCTGCAACTGCTGTTCACGCAGGCGAAACTGGTCTTCGGCCTCGCGGCGCAGGTCCTGCACGCGGGTAAACGGTCGCGTGTAGGCGGCGCGGCCGCGAATGCTGATCAGATCGCTGCTGCCGGTGAGGTTGTCCAGCGCATTAATCACGAAGTCGCCGTTGCCGGCGAACGCGGTGGTAAGCCGCTGGCCGAAGAAGTCCTGGGTGTTCGCCCACAGGCGGTCGGTGAGCAGGTCGGTGTCGGCCACCAGGATCACGTTGACGGCTGCGCTGGAGCTGGCCAGGTGACCGCTGGCCGCAGGGTCTTGCATCTCGCTGCTGGGCGTCGGCGGCGGTCCGTCGGGGAATGCACTGGGCAATTCGCCCTGCAGGCGTGCGGCCAGCACATAGGTTTCGCCGCTGGCGCTGAACTGTTCGCGCAACACTGCCGGGTCGCTCAGCATGGCCAGGCTGGCTGCCGGCAGCGTGCCGGCCAGGTCGCTGGTGGTCATCAGCGGGGTAATGGTGGCCGCGGCGTCGGGCAGGGTTTCGATGTAACCCGGGAAGCCCAGGTTGACGTTGCCCAGGGTCGCGGTGGTGACGTCATCTTCGGCCAGCCCCGTGCGATCCAGGCCGATCAGCGGCAGGAAACGTACCGGTCGATTGCCCATGCCGCTGACGGTCAGCGCGAAGCGGTCATCGCCAATCACCAGTCCCTGCGGCACTTGCACGCCCCAGGCACCAAGCAGATCGTTGAGTTCCGACGCGCCTCCACCCATGGGCGGCATGCCGGGCATGGCCGGCGGTTGCGCATCGGCCTCGGAATAGGGGTCGACAAAAATCAGCGCGCGACCACCACGCATCACGAACTGGTCAATGGCATAGCGGCTTTGTGCCGACAGTTCCTTGGGGTGCACCAGCATCAGCACGTCAACGTCTTCGTCGACGGCCTCCAGTTCATTCGGCAAAGTCTGGAGCTCAAACAGCTGTTGCATTTGCTCGGCAATCACCCACGGCGGGCGCATCTGCTGGGTCTGCGGATCGAAGCCGGCGGTAATCGGTAGTCCGGACAGCAGGCCGATGACGGATTTTTTCGGGTTAGACAGGGTGTGAATCAATTTGGCCAGATCGTATTCCAGGAAGCTTTCCTTGCTGGGATCCAGGAAGGTGATGATTTCGTTATCACCAATGCTGTTGGTGCCGGCAATGCCGAAGTAGATCGGATCGGGGGTGGTGCCCAGGTTGATCGCCTGCAAGCCGAAAGCGGCGGCGCGATCTTCATCTTCCGAGAATGGCAGCGGGTCGATCACCGTCAGGTTCAGATTGCCGTCGGCGTACTGGGCGAATTCGCGCAGGGTTTCCTCTACGCGGCCGGCATAGGTGCGCAGCTGCGGCACGTCGCCGGTGGCGCGATCGGAGTAGAAGAAATACAGGTTAATTGGTTCGGGAATCTGATCGAGTATCGCGTAGGTGCCGTCCGACAGCGTGTACAGCTGGTTTTCCGTCAGGTCCAGGCGCAGGCCGCGCAGGCCGACATTAACCAGGGTCACGGCAATCACAAACAGTAACGCCAGCGCGGCGAGTCCGAAGCGGCCAAAAATTTTGTTGGAGTTCATGCTGGCTGCGCCTCAGTCCGCTTTCTTCATTTCCAGCACGATGGTCGTGGCATACAGCCAGGCGGCGATCACCAGCAGGAAATACAGCAGGTCGCGTAAATCGATCACGCCCTTGCTGATCGCGTTGAAGTGAGTGAGGAAACTCAAACCCGCCACCAGGTCGATAATCGCCTGCGGCGCGCCGGAGAAGAAATCCAGCACCAGCGGAAAGCCGCTGAGCAGGAATACAAAACAAATCACCACGGTAATAATGAAGGCCACCACCTGGTTGCGATTGGCCGCCGAGATGCATGAGCCAATGGCCAGGAAAGCGCCGGCCATCAACAGGCTGCCGAAGTAGGCGGCGAGGATTACGCCGTTGTCCGGGTCACCCAGGTAGTTCACCGTCAGCCACATGGGGAAAGTCAGCGCCAGCGCGGTACCGGTAAAGGCCCAGGCGGCCAGGAATTTGCCCAGCACCGCTTCCCAGGGCGTCACCGGCAGGGTCATCAGCAGTTCGATGCTGCCGGACTTGCGCTCCTCCGACCACAGCCGCATGGCGATGGCCGGCACCAGGAACAGGTATAGCCAGGCATGGAAACCAAAGAATGGCTGCAGGTCTGCCTGGCCGCGTTCGTAAAAACCGCCCAGGTAAAACGTGAACACGCCGGTCATGGCCAGGAAGATCACCATGAACACATACGCCACCGGGGTGGCGAAGTAAGCACGCAACTCGCGCGCGGCGATGACGCGAATGTTATGCATCAGGCAGCCTCCGGCGCGGTAATGGAGCGGAATACTTCATCCAGGCGACCCGACTCCAGCTGCAGTTGTTCCAGCGGCCAGGATTGCTCCGCTGCCAGGTCGCCGATGGCGGTAAGAATCATCGCGTCGGCCTGCGGGAATGCCGTGGCACGGCGGTTATCGGCTTCAATTTCCACGTGCTCGACGCCGGGCACCGTGCCGAGTGCTGCGGCGACTTGTTCGATGTCGCCCTGGCGATCCAGGCGCACGGTTACCGCGTTATGGAAGCGAGAGCGGTTGATCAGGGTCTCCGGGGTTTCGTCGGCGACGATCTTGCCGGCCGAAATAATGATCGCCCGGTTACACACCGCATCGACTTCTTCGAGGATGTGCGTGGAAATAACAATGATCTTGTTAGCCGCCATGTCGGCGATCAGTTGGCGAACTTCGTGTTTCTGGTTCGGGTCGAGACCGTCCGTGGGCTCATCCAGAATCAGCACCGGCGGATCGTGGAGAATGGCCTGCGCCAGGCCAACCCGTCGCTTGAAGCCTTTCGATAATGTTTCGATGCGGCGATCGAGCACCTTGCCGAGATTAAGTCGATCGATGACGGTATCCAGGCGGCTGCGGCGCTCAGCCCCGGTCAGGCCGCGCACGGCGGCGACGAAATCCAGAAACTCGCGCGGCGTCATTTCGCCGTAGGACGGGGCGCCTTCCGGCAGGTAGCCCAGCATGCGTTTGGCCGCGGTGGGCGCCCGGGTGATGGAATGCCCGCAAATTTCGGCATCACCGGCAGTGGGCTGCACGAAGCCGGCGAACATGCGCATGGTGGTGGTTTTGCCGGCGCCGTTGGGGCCGAGAAAGCCGAGCACTTCACCGGCCTCGACTTTAAAACTGATGTTGTCCACTGCGGTCAGTGAACCGTATTGCTTGGTCAGGCCTTCGGCCTTGATCATGATTTTCATCTCGCTGCTGCGGGGTCGCGCTGCTCGCGGCTTGGCTGCCTGCGAGGGCGGTATTTTGCATACCCTGCCGGGCGACGCAAGGTGGCTTGTGGCCTTTCCGAGACGGCGGCAGGCGACAGGCCGGTTTGAGCCGGCCTGGCGGTAAGGCCGGCCGCTTTGGCAGGGGTTGGCGCGGCGTTCTGCGCAAGGCTACTAGCCCTGCGCAGCGGCCATGTCGGTGCCGGGTTTTACCGGCCGAATAAAGAAAACGTTAATCACTGCAAGCAGCGCCACCCCGGTGACCACCGCAAAGGGCAGCAGGTAGCCGCCGGTGCTGGTTTTCAGCTGGCCGGTCAGAATCGTGCCGCCGGCTGCGCCCAGTGCATCGATCAGGGTGATGACGCCGAGGATCTTGCCCAGCGAGCGCTGACCGAAGGTTTCCACTGCTACCAGCTGGATCATGGTGAAACTGCCGCCGAAGCCCAGGCCGAAGACCACGGCGAACAGGCTCAGGCGGGGCAGCGAAGTGGTCAGCTGCACACCGCTGTCAGCGCCAGGTTCGAACAGCAGCAGGCAACCGACCAGCAGGGTGATGGCCGACAGCAGCATCACGCGACGCTTGGGCAGCCGATCGCTGAGCAGACCGAAGGCAAACTTGCCGGCAAAACTCAGCCAGAAAATTACCGCGAACAACAAGGTGGCCCGGGCCGGTGCCAGTCCGCCTTCCTGTTCAAAAAATATTGTCGCCTGGCTGTTCATCGCCTGGATCGCGAACCACAGGCAGGCTGAACCCAGTCCCAGGCAATACAGCGCGGGTGAGCGTAGCGCGCGCGCGAAACTTACCCCGTCGCTGGATTCGCCGGTGGCACCTTCTGGCGGTTTGCTGTCGCCGTCCGGAAATGCGCCGATGTCCGCCGGTTTTTCTTTCAGCAGCAAAAATCCCGGCACCACAGCGAACAGCCAGAAGGCCACGGCGAGCACGCCATAACCCCAGCGCCAGCCGTACGCTGGGTTATTGACCAGCGGCGAGATAATCAGCGGCAGGGTGGCGCCGGCCAGGCTCGAGGCGGCCGCCAGAAGACCCACGGCCAGTCCGCGCCGACGCACAAACCAGTTGGATAGCAACACCACGTTGACCAGCAGCCCGGCCAGTACCAGGCCCAGCGCCAGGCCGGCATGAATCAGGTACAGGTCGGTCAGCGAGCGCGCGAAGGGGTAGCAGGTAAAACACAGCGCCATGATCACCAGGCCGGTGCGAATCACCCGTACCACGCCGACGCGGTCTACCAGAGCGCCGACAAACGGCGCCATCAGCGCGGCCAGCCCCAGCGAGATGGCCGTGGTCAGGCTGATCTCGCCGGCCGTCGCGTCGAAAGTTTCCATCAGCCGCGGAAACAGATTCTGCGGCACCATCAGCGTCAGGCCGTTGGTGAAAAAGTAGGTCGCGACGCCGACCCCGCAGATGGTCCAGCCGTAGTAAAAGCGCCGTGGCTGCGGGTCAGTCATCCCGCATGGACCCGCCCTTACCGGCCCGCTGACCGTCGGCGGTCATTACGCTCACTGCGCGGCGCTTTGCGCGGGGATCAAATTGCCGTCGGCATCCAGCAGCCGGATCTCGTCAAAGCCCAGTTGCTCCAGTTCGCTGCCGATCACGGCGCGATCGCCGACCACCACCCAAAACAGTTGCTCGGGCTCTAGCAGGTCTCGCGCCACGCGTTGCACGTCGGTCAGGTTCAGATTCTCGACGCTTTTACCGTAGTCGGACCAATAGTCGTCCGGCAGGTCGAAGCGCACGATTTCACCGAGGCTGCTCAGCACGCTGCGGCCGGATTCCCAGCGGCCGGGCAACGACAAGGTGTTGCTGCGAATCACCGTATCCAGTTCGCCCTGCGCCGGCGGGCTATCCACGCGAATGTTTCGAAACTCGTTGCGCATTTCGGTCACCGCCTCGGCGGTCTTGTCCGTTTGCACCGGCGCATAAGCTAACAGTGGCCGTTGTCCGCGCGCGTCGAGGATGAAGCTGTAGGCGCCGTAGCTCCAGCCCTTGTCCTCGCGCAGGTTCATGTTGATGCGCGCAGCCGACATGCCGCCGAGCACATCGTTCATGGCCTGGATGGCCAGCTCGTCAGGATTATTTTTCGGCGGAATCAGCTGGCCGGTAAAAATCACCGACTGTTCCGCGCCGGGCCGGTCGAGCAGGTACAGCACGCGACCACCGGTCTGATCGGCCTGGCTGAGTTGCTTGTTCGGAATTTCGCCGGCTTCCCAGTCGCCAAACAAGTTTTCCAGCTGCGGCAGCAGCGTGTCGCTGTCGACATCACCCACCACCACCAGCGTGGCGTGGTTCGGCCGGAACCAGGTCTGGTGGAAGTCCACCAGGTCGTCCCGGGTCATGGCCTTGAGATCGGCCTCGGTGCCTGAACCGGTGAGCGGCTGGCCGTAGGGATGTCCGTCGCCGTACATCAGCTTGGGCAAGACCCGCAGCGCCATGGACAGCGGCCGGTTTTTCTCTTGCTGAATGTTGGCCAGGTTTATCCGGCGCAGGCGATCAAGTTCCTGTTGCGGGAACGACGGATCCAGCGCGACCTCGGCAAATATCTCCAGTGCCGGTGCAAGTTTTTCGGCCAGCGCCGACAGCTGCACGCTGGAGGTGTCCAGGCCGGAACCGCCGCCGACGCTGGCGCCGAGTAAGGCCAGGTCTTCAGAGATCTCCAGCGAACTGCGCCGGCTGGTGCCTTCGTCGAGCATGGCCATGGCCAGGCCGGAGGTGCCGGGCCGGCCGAACTGGTCGGCGGCATAGCCGGCATCGATCACCAGCGAGGCCTGCACCAGCGGGACGTCATGGCGTTCGGCGATGATGACCTTCAGCCCGTTGCTGAGTTTGAAGCGATTGAAGTCGGGGAAGCTCACCGCCGGCATGGCGCCCGCCACCGGCGGTCCGGCGCTGCGATCCACCCCGGCCGTGTCGGCCGTCAGCGGCGCTTCGGGGTGCACTTCCAGCACAAACGCGCCTTCGCCCAGCCAGTCGCGCGCGACCTGGCGCAGGTCATCGGGCGTCACACTGTCCAGCACCGCCAGCTGATTCTTGTAGGCGTCCGGACTGCCGCCATAGACCATGCCCCGCGCCAGCACGCCCGACTTGCCGCTGGTGCCGCCGACGCGTTCGATACCGCGCAAGAATTGCGCGCGCGCCTGGGTGGTGGCGCGTTCCAGTTCTTTGCGCGTGGGTCCCTTGTCGGCGAAGCGCGCGAGTTCTTCGCGCAGCGCCGCTTCAACGGCAGCCAGGTCGCCGCCGGGCTGCGCCGTGGCCGCCACGTAGGTAACACCGGCAATTTCAAATGGCATGGGTGCCAGGCTGGCATCGCTGGCGATCTGATCGTTGTAAACCAGCCGCTCGTAAAGGCGCGAGTTCTTGTCACCGCCAAGAATTGCGGCGGTCAGCGCCAGCTTCGTGGCTTCCGGTGTGCCCCAGGCCGGTCCGGTCCAGGCCATGTAAATGCGCGCCTGTGGCACGCGGTCGGTCATGTTGACCCGGCGTTCGGTATCGTGACGAGGGATCCAGCGTTGTGGCCGGGTTAGCGGCGGGCCGGGCTGAATGTCACCGAAATACTTTTCGGCACGCTGAAAGGCGTCTTCTGCCTCTATGTCGCCGGCCAGCACTAGCACCGCGTTGTTAGGGCCGTACCAGGTTTCGAACCAGGTCTTCACGTCCTCCACCGTGGCCGCGTCCAGGTCCTCCATCGAGCCGATGGTGTCCCAGGAGTAGGGGTGACGATCGGGAAACAGCTGCGGCAGCATCACTTCCCAGACCTTGCCGTAAGGCTGGTTGTCGCCCTGGCGCTTCTCGTTCTGCACCACGCCGCGCTGCTCATCGAGCACCGCCTGGCTGATGGCGCCGGCGAAGTGGCCCATGCGATCGGATTCCAGCCATAACACTGCATCCAGCGCGCTCTTGGGCACCGTCTGGAAATAGTTGGTGCGGTCGAACCAGGTGGTGCCGTTGAGATCTGTGGCGCCGATTTCCTGCACGTAGTTCAGGTACTCGCCCTGGAAGTTCTCCGAACCCTGGAACATCAGGTGTTCAAACAGGTGCGCAAAGCCGGTCCGCCCGGGTGATTCGTTCTTCGAGCCCACGTGATACCAGACGTTCACCGCCACCACCGGGGCCTTGCGATCTTCGTGCACGATCACTGTCAGGCCGTTATCAAGCTGGCGCATCTGGTAGGCAATCTCCACCTCGGCTGCAGCCGGCTGCAGCAGCAGGCAGGCAAGGCCCGCAATCAGGGAGGTCAGGGCAGGCTGGCGATTTTGGGTCATAAGGGCTCCGGATG
>CAWKLL010000001.1:0-41494 GCA_963850255.1 uncultured Gammaproteobacteria bacterium | reverse complement strand
TGATCTGTGCCGCCGTCTCGGCGGCTCAGTGTTCGCCCAATGGGTTACCGCTTTGGTGTTGTTGCTGGCGCCGGGTTTCGTGTCGGTGCAGGGCTTGTTCACCATGAATGTGCTCGACCAACTCGTCTGGGTGCTGGCCTTCTGGCTGGCGCTGGGCTATCTGCAGACCCGTCGGCCAGCCCTGATGCTGGCACTTGGCGTGCTGCTGGGCATCGGCGTACTCACCAAGTTGTCCATTCTGGCCCTGTGCCTGGCACTGCCCCTGGCTTGCCTGATCTGGGCGCGCGACCTGCTGCTGCGGCGCGAAGTCTGGCTGGCGGCGGGTCTGGCCTTGCTGGTGGCATCCCCCTACCTGGTCTGGCAGCCGCTCAACGATTGGCCGTTTCTGGATTTCATCGCCGCCTATAACAGCAACGCGCCCACCGCCATGGTGCTGGAGAATCCCGTGCTGGGCATCCTGCTGACCATGAATCCTGCCTTTGCTTTGATCTGGGCCCCGGGTGCGCTGTTCTGCCTGTTCACGCGCGATACCGCGTTGCGCCTGCTCGGCACGTCGGCCTGGCTGTGCCTGGGTTTGTTTGTTGCGGCCGGCGTCAAGTTCTACTTTACGGTGCCCTTGTTCCTGCTATTCACGCCGGCCGGCGCGCTGTTCTGGGATAGCTGTTTAAAAAGTCGATTTGTCAAGACTGTCCGAGTCGGGATTATCGCCACATTAGTCAGCGGCGTTTTCGCATTGCCCATGGCGGCACCCCTGCTACCGGATCCCTGGTTGCAGCGGCTTGCTAATTTTCTGCGCGACAGTGAACAGGGCGCGGTCAGTGAGGTACCCGCTGAGCTGGAACGCTACTTTCCACACTTTGCTGAAATGCACGGCTGGCCCGAGTTGGTCGAGCTGACTGCGCGGAGCTGGGAACAGCTGACGCCAGCGCAGCGCGAGGGCAGTGTGATTGTTGCCTCTCACTACGGGCATGCCGCGGCGCTGAACATACTGGACGAACAACAAAGACTACCTGCCGCCCTGGGGCGCCACATGACCTACCACCTCTGGTCCGCGGGCCAGGTTTATCAGCAGGCCTTGTTTGTCGGCTTTCCTGAAACGGAACTCAGCGAATTATTTACTGAGGTCGTTGCGGTGAATCGTCTTGCCTGCCAGGGCTGCATGGCACGTGAACAGGACTTGCCGATTTTTTTCGTCGCTGGCCCGCGGCTGCCCGCGGCTGAATTGCACGCCCGCTTGCGCCGCTACGATTTTTTCTAAGCATCCGTTTGCGTGCTGTCGGTGTCTGGTAAAAACGGACAGCTGGCCATTTTCTCCACCAGGTCGAAGGCAAACAGAAATTTAGCCATGCCGCACAGCACGGCCATGATCATGCCAAGCTCGTACAAATCCGCGTCGCTGAAGTGTGGACTGAGCCGCGCATAGAGCGCCGGGGTGACGCGGCCGAGCGGTCGGGTTAGTGCCATTTCATCGGCTAGCGCCAGCGCGGCGCGCTCGGCGGGGCTGAAAGGGCCATTTTCATAGTCGGGCAAAGCGTCCAATTCAGCTTCACTGAAGCCCAGTGCCAGGGCCTGCGCACGATCGCCCTTATTGCAGAACGCGCAGCCATGCAGATTGGCCAGCCGCAGCCTGACCAGCTCCAGTACCCGCTTATCCAGTTTGCCGCCATGATAGATCTTGGTATAGAAATCGTCGATGTACCAATTGAACATTCGCGGGTTGTTGCCCGAAATTTCAATGAAGGTGGCGTCACCGGTTACGCTCGTCCCCTGGTCCCAGGCGGCTTGCATATTCTCCGGCAAGTCAGCTCGAGGTACGCGTTCTAACAGCGGCTTGGGCATCGGCATGCGCTTTACTCCGAGAGTGGCAAGGTCTGAGTTTAGCGCGCCAGGCGAAGAATGCGCCGCCGCAAGCCGGCGAGCGCGGCGAGGCCGCTGCCGAATAGCCACAAGGCAGCCGGAACTGGCACCACGGGCGCTGAGAAGCGGGTATTGCCGCCGCGACCGGGCGAGCCGAGATTGCCTGCGGCAAGCGTCGCTGATGCGGCCTGATAGTCACCGCCCAGGCTCGGTCCCAGCGCTTCGCTCAGACTGCGATCGCCCTGGATCAATTCGTGGGCAACGCCGGCACCGAAAAAATCACCATCGCTGAAGCGCAGTGCTGCCAAAAGTTGCGCGCCAGGCGTCAGCAGCAGTATTTCGTCGGCGCTATTGGTCAGGGCCATGGCGTTTCCGTACTGATAGTCGGCGCGAATGCCGAGCTGCGAGCCGTCGCCGTTGCTGAGTACGCTAAAACCGCGGCCCGGGATTACCAGGTCGACAATGGTGAACTCGTTGCTGCCTTCGTCCCTGACGATGAGCCCGTTGAGGCTGACGGCCTGCTCGCGTTGATTGAATATTTCGAAATACTCGTTGGCGGAATCGGCGAGAACGATCGGATTGGCCAGGTACTCGGTAATTTGCAGATCACCCGGGCGCAGATCAGCCAGGCTCAAGCTGGCTGTATGCCCTGGCAGCGCGCTTAGAAGTAGAACCGAGAACAGGCTGGCGATTTTTAGTGGCGCAGGGAATTTTTGCATAACGAATCTCCGAATCTGGGTGAGCAGGCGACGCAGGACCGTTATGGCCGTTTTGTCGTTCGCTCATGCTCACCCGCGCGCCTGGCCGGCGCGAGTCGGAAATTCGCCCTGTTACTGGAGATTTGAACTGCTGCGGCAATCGCAGCCGCGCTTCAGCTCACTGATCGGCGCGCACCCCGCCACCAGATCAGCCAAAGAAAGCCGAAATAGGCCGCGGCCATAAACCAGAACTCGTTGATGCCGCGTTGCACGCCGATGCGGGCAATGAATTCAAAGCCTATAAAGGACACCGTGAAGACTACGGCCGTTATTGTGGCCAGGGTTTTCCACACTGCACCGCGCGTCTGTGGCGCTACCGCGACGCGGTAGTAGACAAATAAGAAAATCAGCGCGTAGCCATTCAGCAACCAGGGGTAGAACGGCGCATTCTGGAAGTAATGGTTAATCCAGAAGAAGCTCGCGCCCAGAAAAGTAATCAGGATATATTTCCATTCCGCCAGCGGCTGGCGAAGGGCGCGCTCCCAGATCAAGACCAACAGGGCATAGGTCAGCCAGGTGCCATAGACAAGTTCGTAGAAGGTGACATCGCCCTGCCAGGCGGGATTTATCTCTATCATCGTCTTACTATTCACATTCGATTGGGCGAGCATAGCGCAGGCGAAAGCAGGACGCTGTCCACCTGCTAGTCGACAGGCTTCCGAAAAATCATCAGATGCTGCTGCGGCAGCAGGTCCAGTGTCTCGACCCAGTCCAGACCGACGGCGGCCATCTCCCGTTTGGCCTGGGCCTGGGTCATTTTGTGCAGCGGCTTTATGGGCACCAGCGGATCTTCGCCCCGATATTCAACCAGCACGACGCGACCGCCGGGGCGCAGGCCGCGCACCACGCCCTGCATCACTTCTCGCGGGTAGGCGAACTCATGGTAGGCATCCACCATCAGTAACATGTCGACACTGTCGGCGGGTAGCCTGGGATCAGTCTCCGTGGCGAGAATCGTGTCGACGTTATTGATACCGTCGCGTTCCAGCCGTTCGCTAATGATCTGCAGCATTTCCGGTTGAATATCCACCGCCAGCACCCGTCCGCTCGGCCCGACCCGGTTTGCCATGGGCAAGGAGAAATAGCCGGTGCCGGCGCCGAGATCTGCGGCTACCTCGCCCGCTTGCAGCGGCAGATTATTAATCAGCAAGTCGGTGCGTTCCTCGCGTTCGCGGGCCGGGCGTTCCAGCCAGCCGGCACCGAGATGACCCATAACGTGGGATATTTCGCGATCAAAATAGAATTTTCCGATGCCGTCGCGACTCGCGGCAGCCGTTCGATAATCCGCCGTGAGCTCCGACTCGACGGGCGCCTTGGCGCAGGCTTGCAAGCCGGTCAACAGGCCGACAGCAAATATAGATAGCGCAAGTCTTGCGGGCAGATGCATGGCGTTCTCCGTGTTCGTATAAGCTTCGTTGCGCTGGGGTAGTGCGGATGTATCAATTGGTCGATATGCAGGCCGCATGACATACTCCTGTTTGCGGCGCCAGCAGACCAGGGCAACCATGAATCGCGGTTTTTATCTTAACTGCCAGCATCAATCCAGCTGCCGATGACACCGTTTTTGAGCCTGGCGGGTAGCCTGGCCGCACTCGTGGTCGGCCCGCTGCTTTATCAATTTGGGCGCCTGGGACCCCAGGCCGCGGCATTTCTGGGCGGCTTTACCTTCATAACCATTGCGGGTTTGCTGGGCTTCAGCATTCTGCCCGAGGCCATCTCCGTGGGTGCCTGGCCGGCCTGGCTATTCCTGCTCGCCGGGCTGGGATTTCCCGTTTTTCTGGAGTCCCGCTTACACCGATTTGCCCATCAGGCGCATGTGGCGATACTCGTGGTCAGCATTGCCGGCCTGGCTGTGCATGCCTTTGTTGATGGCATCGCGCTGGCTTTGCCGGTCGCAGGGGAAGGCCTCGACGCTGCCCATGATCACGGCAGTGATCTGGGCCTGGCCGTATTGCTGCACCGCTTTCCCGTTGGGCTGGCCATCTGGTTTCTGATCGCGCCGGGACATGGCACGCGCCTGGCGTTGCTGACCCTGGCGGCGATGATGTTTGCCACGGTCGCGGGGTTCATGGCCGGGGGGTCCCTGGCCGGCCTGCTGTCGACACCCGGTCTGGCCTGGTTCCAGGCTTTTGTGGCCGGATCAATTTTGCATGTCATCGTTTACGAACCGGGTCACCATCACAGCGGGCGCGAAACACTGGCGAAATGGCCGGACCGTTTCGGCCTGATCTGCGGGCTGGCCTTGCTCTATGTTTACCTGTGACAGCCCGGCTCGAGCCTGCAGTGCCGGCGGTCGTTCGCGCTGAGCAAGCTATTTCCCTGGCGCTGGATCTCGGCAGTACGCGCATCAAGATTGGTGCACTGGACCGGCAGGCCAAATTACATCTGCTGGATACCTGCGCCGCGCCGGCGCTAAGCGGTGAAGGCCTGATCCGCGAGTCTTCCGCTACGGCCTGGGTCACGGTGGTTGAGGCATTGTTGCTGAAACATGCCCGTCGGGGCTTGCCGCTGGGCATCAGTTCCCAGCGCTCGAGTTTTCTCCTCTGGGAGCGCGCTTCCGGGCGTCCGCTGACTGCGCTGATTTCCTGGCAGGATCGGCGCGCGCTGGACTGGTGCTCGACGCATAGCCATCTTGAGCCGTTGCTTGAACAACTTTGTGGCCTGCGACTTTCGCCGCACTATGCCGGCCCCAAGCTGGCCAGTCTGTTTGCCCGACAGCCCGCTCTCAGGGAGCGTGCGGCGGCCGGCGAGGTTTTGTTTGGCACGCTGGAAACCTGGCTGATCTGGAATTTGACCAGCGCGCATCAATACGTGACGGACCTGACCATGGCGGCGCGCACCGGCATGCTCGACCTTGAAAACGATGACTGGAGCAGCGAACTGCTGCAAGCCTACGCAGTTCCCGGTAACTGTTTGCCAAGGCTGGTCGCCAGTACCGGTTTGTCTATCGAACTGGTCAACGGGCTGCAATTGAGGGCCAGTCTCGCGGATCAGTCGGCCGGCGCCCTGGCTCTGCTCCCGGAGGGCGCGGTGCTGGCAAATTTCGGCACCGGTGCCTTCGTGCTGAAGGCCGGCGTTCCCGCGGGCTTGCGCCAGGCAGGCTATCTGACAGCACCACTTTTGGGCGGGTCGACGCCGCTGTATGCCCTGGAGGGGACGATTAATGGCGCCGGGCCATCATTGGATGAGTGTGCGCCGGCGCCCACTCAATTACCTGTCAAAGATCCTGGCCCAGGCGCGTTTGCGCTGCCGGACCGTGCCGGGGTCGGCGCGCCGCACTGGCGGCCTGGCCTGGGCCCGCTATTTTCGGCGGACGCACGCGCCCTGGATCCGGCCGGGCGGCGCACAATCATGCTTGAGGGGCTGTTGTTTCGGGTCCGCGAAATACTCGACGACCTGAGCGATGGTGAGCCGCCGGCCCGTATTCTGCTAGCCGGCGGTCTGGTCAGGGATAAGGCGCTGCCGCTTGGGCTGGCTGCTTTGCTGGCCCGACCCGTTGAAGTACTGGAGGTTGCTGAAGCCGGGCTGCTGGGCATGGCCCGGCTGGCGGCCGACATGCCCGCTTATAGCGAGATTGCCACGCTCTCGATTCAGCCTGCACGGCAGGGCGCTTACCTGGCTGCCAAGTTCCCGCGCTGGCAGCAATGGTTGCAGCAGGAATTTTCTCAGCCGTCTTCGCTCATCGATTCGCCGCAATGAGGGCAAAAGCGATGGCGCTTGTTGAGCTGGCCCTGCAGCATGACCAGGCGCTCGAGTTCTTCGGGCGACAGGCCCAGTTCTTCTTGCAGCAGCTGCAGCGAGCGTTGCTCGGTGGGGTCCAGACGTCCATCGGCCAGTGCGTCGCGCACCTGTCCGCGTAAAACCTCGCGGCGACCCTGCAGTTCCTCTGAGAAGCGCGCGGCAAGAATACCCGCCGGTAAGGCCATGGTGCCGACACCCAGCAGCATAATGACAATGCCCAGCAACTTGCCGCCGAAAGTGATGGGGGTCACGTCGCCGTAACCGACTGTGGTCAGGGTAACAACCGCCCACCAGATCGCCTGTGCGACGCTGCCAAAATGTCCCGGTTGCGCGGCATTCTCTACGGTGAACATCAGGCAGGCTGAGACCACTATCAGAATCAGCATGATCAGTAATGCGCCGGCGATGGCGCCGGATTCGCGGCGCAGCACTGTGGCGAACACATGCAGGCCGTCGAAGTAATGCGACAGCTTAAGCAGGCGCAACAGTCTAAACAGGCGCAGATAGCGCAGGTCGATAGAAATCAGCAAGGACAGATAGAACGGCGCAATGGCCAGCAGATCAACCAGGGCCATGGTCGACATGCCGTAGCGCAGGCGCGCGCGCAGTGGGCTGAGATGGGCAAAGCGCGGGTGATCTGCGGCTGCCCATAAGCGGGCGATGTACTCGACGGTAAAAATCGCTACGGAAAAAACTTCGAAGGCGAAGAATAAATTGGCCTGGCCGGCGTAAATTTCGGGATTCGACTCCAGTACCACAGCCACGCCATTGAGTATGATTAGCGCAACAATAAAGCGCCCAATGAAGTCACTGGCCGGTGATCTTTGTACGCGGCTTTCCAGCAGCTGATGCGCCATTCTGCGCCAGCTGCTCAGGGCAATGTTCATAGCTTCAGGACCTGCATGCTCTTGACCAGCCTTGTTAAGGCTCGCCTACAGCGGAGATATCGGCCGCAGAGGTTATAAACTTTAGGTCTTGGGCCTGTCCGTACTGCGGATATCCAGGGTTTGTGTCAGGCGCTGCATCAGCGCCGGCTGTGAGTTGACGCCCAGTTTCTGAAATATGCTTTTTAGCTGCGTCCGCGCTGTGTTGATGCTGATGCCGATACTCTCTGCCGCGTCTTTCAGCCGGTGCTCCGTTAGCAGCGTTTTCGCCAGGTTGGTTTCCGCTGGTGTCAGGCGCAAAAACCTGGCCAGGGTCTGTTCGCTGAGACCTACGCTCTGTTCCGGATCGTGAATCATGCCGGCCACCAGGCTGAGCTTATCGTCCAGGTTGGCATGACTGAGTGCCAAGGGAAGGGCGTACAAAACCATCTGATACGGGGCCTTGCCACTCGGACGTTCGATCACAATGCCCGACTCCAGCTCAATCTCGACGAATTCGCGGGAGCCTCTTGCCGTTGCGACGCCGGCCAGGAATAGTTGCTGGCGCAAACTTGCTTCCTTGTCGGTCAGTTCAAGCTGGTCATTAGCCAGTGATAATCCGTCGCCGTCGGCGAGAATCCTTTTCGCTTCATTATTACGGTAAATAACCCTGCCGTGGGCCCCGAACATCAGGATGCCGCGATGGGCCCGCTCGAATAGGAAAAGACCGGCCTCAGCGGAATGACGGGCGCGTTCAAACCAGCGGTTGTGTTCAATTGCGCGCTGTAAGTAAGGCACCAGGCTCGAGAGCTGGCTTTGTTCGTCATTGCTAAAGGGCGTTTTTTCAGCGCTGCGGGTGAGCGTCAACGCGATTTTGTCGTCATCGCCCATGAGTAGCGCTGCCAGACCCTGGCAGGCTGTGAATCCAGGGAAGGCTGAGATGCGGGTGACGCTGCCGGTTTGCTGAGCGGCCAGACGGGAAAACAGATTGTCCTGTGCCTGTCGATTTTGAAAAGCCGCTTCCAGGTCGTCTGGCTTGGCGCCCTCGGTAACCAGGACCAGCTGCGGCTGATATTGGTCAGACCAGATCATGAAGGTCGCGCTGTCCGCGTCAAATTCGCGGGCCAGACTGTTCACGAAAGCGCGTTGCTTGCCGGACTGTCCGGCGGCTTCGAAAAACAGCGTCAGAATATTGAGTTTGTCGATACCTGGCTCCGAAGGCATACCGGCTGATGCAGGCGGTTGATCAATTGACCTGGCTTGAAAAAAGTTCGTCATATATGTGCCAAAGCAACCATATACGATGCGCTCGCCTGAAATCGGCGTAGGAACGGGATGGCCCCAGCCTCGTTATTGGTTTGTCCGATCTGCGGTCTATTTATTTAACTCATTGATTAATAATATTTTTTTAGATTATCTGACCCTTTGATGGGAGCCTGGGACATTCAGTTTAGTTCTCTTAGCGGGTGTCCAACCGATATCGGTGTCGTTTTTAAAAATGATGTGACATAATACAGCCTGCACTGAGTGGTGCTGGATCCTCCAGATCTTCCCACTACGCCGGTCGGCGCCCCGGGTCCCCTTAACCGGGAATAAACGCTAGGCCGGCGTTTTTTTGTCTGCGATTTGTGCTAGCTGAGAAATCAGGCACCGGCCGGTGCGCTGTCTTTCCGACGTGCGGCCGTCAAAGCTGCCGGAATGAATATCACCAGCGCGATCAGACAGCCGCCGATGGCAACCGCATTAGCGGCCGTAATACTTCCGCCAGTCATTAAATTCCCGGCCAGCGCCGTACCCACGGCGAAGCCGCCGGTCTGTGCGGCCGGCATCAATACGGCGATGCGGCCGGTGGGGTCACTGGTGGCGACCATGCCCATCAGGTACGGCCCGGTAAAATTCCAGAAGAAGTGAAAGACACTGGCGGTGACCGCAAATTGTGTCCAGCTGAGCTCGCCCTGCAATAGCGCGATGGCACCAACCTGCGCCAGTAGCGCAACACTCACCGGCAAAATGCGTCCCCAGCGATCAGCCACCCAGGAAGCTGCCATCGCTCCAAGAAAGCCGATGGCTACGGCCACGGCCAGGGCTGAACCGACGGTTGTGGGTTCCAGGCCGCCGGCCACACCGATGCGCTCTTCGAAGGCGTAAATCCCGCCCAGCCCGATGCACCAGATCAGCAGGATGCCCAGTGCAATGATGGCGGGCGCGATACTGATACCGCTGCTGTCGGCGTCGCCTGCCGCCTGTCTGCTGGTGTGCGCCGGCAACCAGCGCAGCAGGGGTGCAATCAGGATCGCGATGCCCGCCAGCGGGACGAAAATTCCGGCCAGGCCAAAACTGGCTACGGCGAATGGCAAGCTGGCAAAGGTTGCCACGCCGAAAGCGACCTGTGCCGCGATGGAGAAGGCAAAGTTTCGATCGGTTTCCCGAGTATTGCTGATCACGCTGATAGCGATGGCGAAAGCGGTGCCTTCACCCAAAAAACCGACGGCGCCACGCAGGGCCAGCAACGCGCCGTAACTGGTCTGAAAACTGGACAGCAGGTTGCCGGCAACCACTACGGCTATCGCGAACAATGCGGCGACCCGCCAGTTGACGCGCTTAATCCAGAAGGCGGCAAAGACAGAGGCCAGGGCAGCGCCGAATACCTCGGCAGCACTAATCAGCCCGGCTTGCTGGCTGCTGAAACCCAGGACGTCCTGCAAGGCGCCGACAATCAGCGGCTGCGGCAGCAGACCGAACACGCCAATACAGCTCAGGGCCACGGCAGCGGCGATGGTTATCGGTTTGTCATGGTCCATAGTCTTTCCTCTATCTGCGGCATCGCGGCCGGCCTGGCGTTAGTTAGTTTAAGTGACCCGGGCTGCCTTGCGCAGGCCTGCAATCATCGAAGAGCCTAGCAGGAAGTCGCGAGCGGCGTCCGGGTCTGTCGCGATAGCCTGCAGCCGTTCAAGTTCGGCACGGCGCCAGGCCGGATCGCGTTGTTGCATCCGCTTGCGATTGCCGTCAGCACGCAGCAGGATTTCATCGCGAGCGATAGGACGCCGCTGACGGTCATACAGATCCAGCAGCGCGTCACTTTCACCGGTCAGGACTTGCGAGAGTTTTTCGCTCAGATTGAAAGCGTCGTGAATACCGCAATTCATTCCCATGCCGCCACTGGGGCTGTTCAGATGGGCGGCATCGCCGGCGAATAGCACGCGGCCGCATCGGTAGTTGTCGAGAATGCGCTGATGAATTCGATAGGGCCGTATCTCAAGAATTTCATAGCCGTCGTCATTGCTCACGATTTCCTGCAAGCGTTCGGCCACACGCGCAGGCTTAAGCGCCGCTTCGACACTTTCATCCTGCTCCGGGTAAAGGCTGATACGCCAGCGTGTGGGCACCCTGAGCAAGGAAAAGGTGCCCTGGTCACTCCAGCAATAATTGACCCACGACAAGTCCGGCAAATGCGCCTCGAAGGGGAAGTGGGTGGTGGCGAGAATGGTCGTTTCGGGATAAGTCAGGCCTGCAAAGGGCAGTTCCAGCAGCTGGCGCAGGCTGCTAGAGGCGCCATCCGCTGCGATTACATAGTCAGCGGTCAGCGAATCTGAATCCCAGCCTAATTGAACCCCCTGGTCGAGTTGCTGCAAGCGGTTCACCTGTACGCCGCGGCGAAAACTAATCGCTGGTGTGGCGGCGACCTTTTCCAGGGCCAGTCGCACGAAGGCCGCCTGCTCATATTGCAGGCGATAGGGGTGAGCGGTGTCGTCGGCGAGTACGGAAAGATCGAATAACGCGCGCTCGTGACTGGCATGCAGGCGAATCTGCCAGTCCGGCACCTTGAGGCCGTCGCTGACCATAGTGCTGGCTAAATCGAGTTGCTCAAGCATGTCCAGGCTGGGTGGATGAAAGGTAGAGGCACGCAGATCCTCGGCGGCGGCCTCACTGCGTTCGAGCAGTACGCATTCGATGCCAAGCCGCGCCAGATTGAGGGCGGCGCAGAGCCCAACGGGCCCGGCGCCGACAATGGCAACGGGACAGCGTGGTTCAGTCATGCGCCAGTCGCAGCTGCGCTTTGCTGTTCGGTGTTTTCATGGGTGGACTATAGCCAAGGCCCTGCCGGCGGACCAAAAACTTTTAGTGCTGCAGCAGTGGTCGCAATTCGCGACGCAGCAGGCGCAACAGCTGCGTTTCACGTCCTGCCAGTCGGTCGCTGGCACCGGCCAGGGTGATCACGAAGTCCTGGCCCGAAGCGCGCAGCGTAAGGCACACCGTCGTCACACCCCGCAGCAATACATCGGCCGCGACATAGTGGCCGCTGCGGCGAATCTGCGCTAGCAGGGGCGGCAAGCCGCGCAAGGTTTCCCGATCGCGTGGTCTGCGGCAGTTGCGTATAAATTCCTCCAGCAGCCCGGCCCGTTCTGTTTCCGGCAGATTGGCCAGCAGGCATCGCCCGGCGGCTGAACGCCACAGCACTTCCCCCAGCCCGGGCTGTAATCGCAGCGCCAGCGGATGTTCAGCGGAGCTGGCCAGCAAAATCTCCAGTCGTTGACCGCGTCGCCGGCTCAGGCTGCAGGTTTCGTTGGCCTGCCGAGCCAGCCGCGCGACGCTGGCCGGGAGCCGAGGGTCCGGAGACTGAGACTCGGCAATCCAGTCGCCGAGGGCGGCAACGCCGGCGGTGGGCAAATATTCGTGACGCTCCGGATCCTGCGCCAGGTAACCGAGGCTGGTGAGTTCCTGCAACAATGCCCGGCAGCTTGGCTGCGGCAGCTCAAGGTGCCTGCGAATTTCCGTGGCGCTGAGCGGGCGGCGTTGTTCTGCAAACAGTTCGAGCAGCGCGAAGGTCCGGGCTACGGACTTGCTGATATTGGCACTTGAGGCGGGCATCTAATTTTCGCTGCGTGTTTGCAAATAGTCTGCGTCGAGTTTGTAGCTGATTAGCAATAGCGCGCTCAGGGCGCTGGCTATGGCCGGCAAGACGGCGACGGCCAACAAAATGGCCTGGCGGCTTTCCGCGCTGATGGCCACTGTGCTGTCGGCTGTGTAGCCCGCGCTTTGTAACAGGGCACCGAATATCAGCGGACCAAGTGCGAAGGCGCTTTTCTCCATGAAACTATAGCCAGCGGTGAACAGGCCTTCGCGGCGCAGTCCGCTGCGGCGCGCATCATAGTCGATGGTGTCCGGCAGCATGGCCTGGGCCGTCAGGGTCAGGCCCGCCGTGGCGATGCCAATAACCACGCCACGCAGCGGTAACCAGATCGTGGCTTCGGCCGGTCCGGTAAACAACCAACTTAGTGAAGCCGGCAGAAAGATCAGCACCGCGATCAGATAGGTATTTCGCTTGCCCAGTCGCTTGCTCAGGGCCAGCCATAACGGTACCGAGGCGAGGGTGCCGGCCGTGGAGGCCAGGCCCAGTATCGCGGCGGCGGCGGCTTCTCTTTGCAGAACGGCGGTGACCAGGAACAGCAGCGCGCTGGTGACCAGCGCGACGCCCAGCATGTGCAGAAACTTTGCGCCCATCAGGATCATGAAGGGCTGGTTACTGATCAGCGAGCGCCATTGCGCCGCCAGCGGCTGCGTCGTCGGTACTGCCTCGGTAAATGCTGCCCGGCGGGTGCCGAAAAACGCGGCCAGCATACTGACGGTGATCAGCGTGGCCAGCACCCAGGCCATGCTCGCATAGGCGTCGCGCTGCCCGCCGAACCAGGAGACCAGCGCCGGCGCCAGCGAGCCGCCGGCAAGAATTCCCAGGGCCGCGAACACCACGCGGGCCGACATCAACTGCGAACGTTCATGGTAGTCCGAAGTCATTTCTGCCGGCATCGCCAGGTAGGGAATGTTGAACATGGTGTAGCCGAGCGTATACAGCAGCAAAGTCCCGAGCACATACAAGGTCAGCGCTGTGCCGCTAATCTGCGGGGCTTTAAACAGCAGCAGGAAGGCGCCGCCACAGATAAAGGCTGCCAGCAGCAGGTAGGGTCGTCGGCGGCCGACGGGGCTGCGGGTACGGTCGCTGATCCAGCCCATCAGTGGGTCGGTGAGGATGTCGAATAGCTTGGCTGCAAATAGCAGACTGCCTGCCAGCGCCGGCGACATTCCCAGCATGCCGGTCAAATAAAACAGCGCGATAAATGTTACGCCGTTGATCAGCGTAGTCGCGCCGAGGGAGCCTACGCCCCAGCCGATGCGGAGGTTCCAGCCAAGATTATCCGCAGCATTCATAGAATTATAAATATAATTACTTGATACATATTTATATTGACGTTTTTCCGGCGACGATACTACCATCGAGCCAGCGACAGTGATGCAACCGGCCAGGCCATGATTGAGCTCGAGCACGATGAAGTTTCCCGTCAGCTGTTCTCGCTGGCACTGAATCACTACACCCAGACCGCGCTGGCGGAGGGCAGTCGGCGCGTCTGCGAGCAGCAAGTGGAAGCGCAGTTCTCTGCTGAGGAACTCGCCACCGACGCAGGGCGCACACAATTGCGCCGGAAAATGGAAGCACAGACCCAGCATCAGTACTGGCTTGCCATGATGCAGATTTGGCAGGATCTGCTCTGGCGCTACTGCGGTGAGGCCGTCGATCGGCAACTGGATAGCCTGGTAGCCCAGTGCTTGCCCGATGACGCAGATACAGGCAGTTTGCGTCTGGATCCGACATTGCAGCTGCCGCGCTATCAGGCCTCCGTCGACAATCATTCTTTTCCCGGCGGTTATCACGCCGAGACCCGGGCT
Source organism: uncultured Gammaproteobacteria bacterium (assembly GCA_963850255.1). GTDB lineage: Bacteria > Pseudomonadota > Gammaproteobacteria > Steroidobacterales > J054. The sequence goes on along the minus strand of CAWKLL010000001.1, from coordinate 27,555 downwards.
GATGATGTTCGTCAGGGTGCTGTCTATGCGCTGTCTGCCAATGTGTATCTATTGCAGCAAACCGGTGCCAGGCACGACTATCGTGGCCAGACCCTGATCGGCCACTTGCTGGGTCGCTGGCCTGATTTTCGACCGCGGCGTATTCTGGATCTGGGCTGTCTTTGCGGCGCCAGCACCGCGGCTTACTGCGAGCAATTTCCTGACGCAGAGATTTATGCGCTGGACACCTCGGCGCCGGCGCTACGCTATGCGCACGGGCTCGCTCGAGAGCGTGGCCAGGCTATTCATTTCTCGCAGCAGAATGCCGAGGCTACGGATTTCGACGCCGGGCAGTTCGATCTGGTTGTTTCGCATGCGCTGTTTCATGAAACCTCGCATGCAGCGTTTCCGAAAATTCTCGGTGAAAGTTTTCGCCTGTTACGGCCGGGTGGTATTACCGCGCATGTCGAGGTCCCGGCGCGCCAGGAAGTGATGCGTCCCTGGGAATACCTGCGTAGCTCCTACGAGGGTTTTCACAACCAGGAACCCTTCTGGAACGCCCTGACCGTCTATGACTGGGTGGCCACCGCTAAGGACGCTGGGTTTGTCGATGCTGTTCAGGGTTTTCAGCGCACCATGACTGACGGCCGCGCGCAGGCTGCCCCGGAGGCCTTTAAGCCGGTATCCTCAGGTCGTCTGGATCTGACGAACTGGTTTGCCATGTCGGCGAGGAAGCCCGAGTAATGAGTGAGACACAAGCGGCACGTGATCGCGTTGAGTACGTTAAGAACGGCCGCGCAAAGTTTTTCGATGATCCCGTGAACGATCAGCTGTTGGCAATGGTCATGGCCCTGCTGGGTGAGGTGTGCGTGTTGCGCGATCGACTCGATGCCCAGGAGCGCTTGGCGAGCCAGAAAGGCTTGTGGTCACCGCAGGAAGTGAATGACTTTCAACCCGACGAGCAAGTCCAATCAGCGCGCCAGCGCGAGCGCGACGCAACCCTGGCACGCGTGTTGAAGGTGCTGAACGAAGAAGTCGTGCGCTTGCGTTACGAATGAAAATAGTCTGCCTGATTTTTTGCAGTCTGTGCGTGTCACCGCTGTGGGCGCTCGACTGCGTCTCGCTACTCGCCGCTCCGGGCCTGGATCAGCTGCCAGATTCACCCACCGTAGTTACCGCTGCAGAAACGCTGGTGGCCACTGAGGACTTGCCGGCGCACTGTCGGGTTCGCGGCTATGTAGCGCCGCAGGTTCAGTTTGAATTGCGCCTGCCGGCGCTAACCTGGAACGGAAAACTCCTGTTCCAGGGCTGTGGTGGTTTGTGCGGCGGCATTTCCTCGGCGGCTTGCGACGATGCGCTGGCGCGCGGCTACGCCGTGGTGGCCACGGACATGGGTCATCAGGGTCCGGCGTTTCGCGCCTTGTGGGCGCTGAATAATTTGCCGGCAGAGATCGATTTTGCCTATCGCGCAACCCATGTGGTGACAGTAGCGGCCAAGGCGCTGGTCAAACTGCACTATCAACAGGCACCGGCGCGAAGCTATTTCCGCGGCTGCTCTACGGGTGGACGCCAGGGCCTGGTCTCGGCACAGCGTTTCGCCGCCGACTTCGACGGCATTATTGCCGGCGCCCCGGTGCTTGATGAAACGGGTACCGCGGCGCTGCACCTGATCTGGTCTGGCCAGGCTAATCTCGATGAGACGGGCAGCCCGGTACTGAGTGCCGCACGGATTGGCCTGGTACGTGATCGAGTACTGGCGAGTTGCGATGAACTGGATGGCAGCCCCGACGGCATTATTGATGATCCGCGTGCCTGCGACTGGCGCCGTGCCGTGCCTGACTGTAAGGATGCGGCACCTGCATCCGAGGCTTGCTTCAGTCGCGCTGAGTTGACGGTTCTGCAGCGACTTTATGAAGGTGCCGTGAACTCGGCCGGCGAAGCGCTGGTACCGGGCGGATTGATGCCCGGTTCCGAATACGAATGGGTGCCGAACTTTGTCGGCCTTGACGGCCCGGCCGTGTTTCACCCCGACGGGCCGGTGCAGCAGCTTTTCCAGACCCTGCTGTTTTTTGATGATCCGGGTCCGGGGCACTCTGCCGCCGAATTCAATTTCGATCGTGACCCGCCGCGGCTGGCGCTAATGGAGACCCTGTATTCGGCCCGCAATCCCGATTTGCGCCGCTTCCGCCGGCGCGGCGGCAAACTCATCATTTATCAGGGCTGGGACGATGTCGAAGTGACGCCGATGAATACCATCGATTACTTCGAAACCATGCAGCGAACCATGGGCGGCGCCCAGGCAACGCGAGAATTTGCGCGGCTGTTTATGCTGCCGGGCGTTGCGCACTGCCGACGCGGCCCGGGCGCTGATGCCGTTGACTGGCTGACTTATCTCGAACGCTGGGTTGAACAGGATCAGGCGCCTGACGCGGTGACCTCTCACCACCTGGTCAAGCAGCAGAGTTACCTCGGCCTGCCGCGACCCCGCTACCCGCTGCCCGGAGATGCCGTCGAATGGCAGCGCGAAGTGCGCGCTTACCCGGAGTTGTGAGCGGCCGGCCCGGCTTTGCCGGCGGGCCGTAAATCGCCTGCTGCCGTATTCATCTCAGCTCAAGCCCGGAGCTCAGGGCCCATCACCTCGGCGAGCAAGCGTATCGACGCTTCCGGGTCATCGTAAAGCCGCAGTGACATTTCGTTGATACCGCCGGCTTTGAATTGCAGGCAACGATCCACCAGCTTGTCGATGTCGCCATGGTCGCCGCAGAAGGTGAGTTCATCCACCAGCTTGTCCAGCAGGGGTGACGGGATGTCATCGATGTCCGGCGTGTCGGTCATGTACGCGTGAATAATGCCGTCCATATGGCCTTCGACAAAATCGACTTCTGCCGGATCCAGAAACGGCTCGATATACCAGCGCTCGATCATGCCGCGCACCCAGAGTTTGCGCCTGGCTTCCGCTTCAGCCTCGGCGCGATCCGCCTTGACATGCCATGCAAACAAATTGTTCACGCGAAAACCATCGCGTCGTTGGTGCGTATCCATGGCAGTGTTTAACAAGTGCATGGTTTCATCCAGGCGGCCCAGTGTCAGATCGCTGAACATTACGCCGTCGGCCACGCGTGCGGCCAGTCGCAGCATCTGTGGTTTGGTGGCGCCGACATAGATTAACGGTGGCGGCTGTGTGGCCCAGCCGGGGCGGTAGCCGCTGACCTGGAATAGCTCGCCCTGGAAGTTAAGTACTTCACCACTGCTGGCGCCGCGCAGGAACTCGACGCATTCGCGCACGCCACGCACCATGCGCGGCGCCATCACATAGCGTCCGGACTTGAGCTGCATGGCGATCAGGGTGCCGCCGCCGCCGCCGATGACGATACTGGCGCGACCCCGGGCGAACTCATTCAGCGTCAGCAGCGAGTTGGCAATTTTGAGTGGGTGCAGTTCAAAGGGGCTGATTGCTACAGGCCCCATACGCAGCCGCTGCGTGTCGCGTGCCAGCAGGCTGAAGGCCATGAAGGGATCTCGCGCGGCCAGGTGGTTGGCCGTCCAGACGGCGTCAAAGCCAAATTCTTCAGCCAGTCGCCCAAGATGCAGGAACTGCTCGGCGGAATCCGGCTCGAAAATCAGCTGAATGCGCATCAGGCGGGCAGTTTATCCGGCCTTTTTCTTACGGAAGCGGTCGAAGAAGTCGGCGCTCATGCCGGCTTCCTCGGCGAGCTCCTGGAAGCGCGCCAGGGTCACTTTTTCATCGCCGCTTTCACGCGCGAAGTTTTCCGTTTGCTCCGTCACCATGGTGCGCACGCCCGGCGGGATAGTCATTAGCGATTGCAAGGCATCGTCTTCCCAGGTCATGGACAATTTAACTTCACCGCCTTTGAAGCCGTCCGGCGTTTCGCCAAGTTTGTGCATGGTGATGTCGTAGTTGACCGCGTGGAAGTAGTCGCTGCGGCTCTCATCACCCAGGCCAATGGGCAAATTCATTGCCCGTATGCGTTGTTCGCGTGGCATATCGATGAGTTCCTCATCAAACACCAGTGCCTCAATGCGACCAATGACAATACCGGTGCTCTTCGGCAGGCGAATGATTTCATCCACGCTGCATTCGGCGATTTGCGGGCATTCGGCAATGCTCGGCGGCTTGACCTTTTGCGAAGGAATGGCCGTTAAACCGGTATGTTCGAGTTCATTGACGCCTTCCGGAAAAAAGCGCGCCGTCTCCATCATGTCGTCTAGCCGGTCCGCCGGCGGGCAATTAACAACGAACTCACCGGTCGCCACAATATTTTTGAAGCTATGTGAATCCTGACGAAAGCCGACAATCATGCGTGGGTTCTTCGCCATCACGTCGTACTGCATGATATGAGAGTAGGGCGCGGCATTGATGCGGCCCTGTTCATCCAGTGTGGTCACGATGGTGATTAGCTTGGGGAAAAGCCAGACATCGGAGTACCAGAAGGGTTTGATCTTGGCGGCTTTTTTCATGACGTCTCCTGTCCCTGTGAAGCAGGACTAACGGCCGGGCCTGGCTGCTCACAGCTTGCTGACCCATCCAAGACTGCTTTGTAGGTGTCCGGCCCTGTCCGCGTGCGGGCAGGGCCGGGGCTCTTAAGTGTCAGCCGCGCAGCGAGCGTCAGTCTTTCAGCGGTGCTGCCGGGGTTTGCTCCTTGGCAAAGTACTCGAGGCTGGAAATACTCGGGCCGTAGTCTTCGGTCGGCGCCTGCAGCATGCCGGGGCGCTGGCTTTCTGAAAACTTGCGAACATGCTCGGGAACAATATCGGCGTTGTCCGATTTGGTCATGGTCGAGATATACAGGCAATGTCCGTCCGTCTGACCCATCAGCATCCAGGGTAGCCAGGGAGTAATACGGCTCCACGAGCCAACCATGGGCACCGAGGTTAGTTCGGGGTTTTCCAGGTCCTCGACGCTTGACGATGTAGCGCATCATCTCGGACACCTGCGCCATCTTGCCGCCGGATTCACGCGGCCATTTGTCCGGCTGCAGTGCATTCGGGTAGTAGAGGTGCATATCGGTGTTCAACACCAGCCGATCGTCGCCCATGGGATACCAGGGGAACATCAGCGGGATTTTGCGCGGTTCGGGCTTGGAGCCGTCTTTCGGGAAGTCTTCCGGTGCCAGGATCAACCACTCGCTGATGGTGTAGTTAAAGGGGTCATTGAAGACATGCACCACGGGCACTACTTCACCGGTCCAGGGATTAGTCCATTCGTGAATGATCTGGTTGCTGCGCGGATCGGTGTAGAAAATAACTTCCTTGTTGAGGCGGCGAATCGTGCCGTCTTCCTGCGGGATCAGGCGCGTGGCCAGGAAAGTCTCAAAATTACACAGCTGCTTGACGGCTTCGCCCGGCTTGACGCCGAGAACCTCACCACGGCAATGACAGATGGTTTCTTTTTCCGGGTTGAGGTCGGCCTGGATACGGGCCCAGGCGTCGCGGTTCCAGATCGGGTTCTTAAGGTCGATCTTGGTTTCAAATGGGATGCTCATTGCTGGTTCCTTGTTGGAAATCACACCGGCCTGGCCGGCGACGCGGGCGCCCCCCGGGCCCTGCGTTGGGGCAGCGAGTGTAACGGACTGGGCCAAAGGCGGGCAGGGAGTCGACGTCCGCATTGGGCCGGCGTTCGATAGGTGGACCCGGCCAGGGCCGGGTCGTAAGCTGCGCGCCAGCCCGCTATCTGAGGAGATCGCCATGAGTGAGACTAATCTTCGCGTGGTCTTGCGCCACCCGCTGGCGGGCGCGCCGAGTCCGGACGACTTTGCGCTGGAACAGCTGCCACTGCCGCAGCCCGGTGCGGATGAAGTCCTGGTCCGGCATGCTTTCCTGTCGCTGGACCCCTATCAGCGGTCGGCCATGGCCGGCCGACATGTCAGCGCCGGCGGCCCCATGGGTGAAGGCGACATGCCGCCAGGCGAAACCGTTGGTGAGGTCATTGAATCGCGCAGCGAGCGCTTCGCGGCCGGCGATTTTGTGCGTCATTTTGGCGGTTGGCAGAGTCATTCCCTGGCCCCGGCCAGCGAGCTGCATCGCGTTGATCAAGCGCGTGCACCTTTGTCGGCATGGCTGGGTGTTCTCGGCATGCCCGGCCTGACAGCCTGGGCCAGTATCGTGCAGCTGGCCCAGGTGCAACCTGGCCAGGTGGTGCTGGTGTCTGCTGCTGCTGGCCCGGTCGGCGCAACGCTGGGTCAGATTGCGATACAGCGTGGCGCCATTGCCGTGGGTGTCGCGGGCTCTGATGAAAAATGTCGGTACGTTACGGAGGAACTGGGTTTTGCCGCTTGCGTAAATTACAAAAGCGCTGAGTATCCCGAGTCCCTGGCCGCTGCTTTACCCGGCGGTGCGGATATCTATCACGACAACGTGGGTGGCCAGATGCTGGTCGATGCCATGGGCGTACTTAAAAATTACGGCACGGTAATTCTGTGTGGCTTGATGAGTGCCTATAACGATCCAGCCTCGGTCAAGGGTTTGTACCTGGGTCTGCCGATCCTGAGGCGGGCCGTGATCAAGGGACTGGTGGTTTACGACTTCGAGCCGCAGCGTGCCGAGTTTGTCGATGAACTGGCGCCGCTGGTGGCGGCCGGCCAGGTTCGTTATCTGGAAGACCGGGCATCGGGCCTTGGTCAGGCAGGCGCACATTTTTCCCGCCTGATGCGGGGCGAGAATTTTGGCAAGGCGCTGGTAGAAATCGGCTAGCTTTCAGCGCTTCGCGGTCAAAAAAAAGCCGGACCATTCGGTCCGGCTTTTTGTCTCGACAAGCCGCCATCGGCAGCATGGCGAAATCTAGAACATGTATTCGAGACCCAGGATCACTGACCAAAGATCGGCATCGTCGATATCAAAATAATCGAACTCGGCCTTGATCCCGAAGTTGTCGCTGATATGCAGCACGGCACCGCCGCCCAGCAGGGCGCCGTCGGTGCGGGCACTGCTGCTAACGCCACCATCGATAGTCAGCTGCGAATCGAAATCAAAGAAGCCGGCTTTCAGGTACAAGTCGATTTCGTCGCCAGGCAGCGGAATATAGCCGACGCCGGCTGCATAAAAACCCTGATAGGCAATAGAAGCCGATGACGGTGATGAGCCGGCCGGGAAACGCGCCTCAAAATCCGATGTGTTGAGATAACCGCCCTCAAGGCCCAGCCAGTCGTTGAAGCGATAGCCTGCACTCAGATTGAAGCCCGTCTGGCTATCGTCAAAGTTGCTGTCGTCAGTGCTGAATTCTGTAAATGCTGCGCCAAGGCCGATGCGCCATCCGGACTTCTGTTCATCCTGGGCATTTGCGCTGAGTGCAAACAGCGCCAAAGCCATAATTGCGAAACGTTTCATCCGGAAATCTCCTCCAGGCGCGTCAATACGGGCCTGATCCTATGATTTTATAACGGAACGCTTACCCGCAAAGAGCTCGGCCAGACGAACCTGTGCCGCCGGCTAAACCCCTCGTGGGCACCAATATACAAGGAATCTTTCTCCCCCAAGCATTACGAAAGTAACCGTGGGCTAGTTATCAGTCAACTTGATTGTTCTTGCATGGCCAGCTGCAGGGGCGCTGTCCACGCTGCGGAATCAGGGCTCAGCGCCAGGTATCGCCCATGGCTGGCCGCCGCCGCCAGTTGCTGCGCCGCTGCCTGCCACGGGCTGCCGTTTTCCGCGCAGCACAAAACCGGCAGAGTGATCGCGGCTACCTGGCTCAGCAGGTCGAGGTCGAGGATCTCCCGGGCTAAGGTTCTGCCAATGGCCCTCGGCGATCAACATCTCGCGAACGGCCAGGGTGAGTTCGTGTTCGTCGAGCTGCGGTTCTATCCAGCGAATGCCTGCCTCGCTGCGATCGAACCAGGGGTGAAACAGGCGCGCGTCGCGCAGCATATGCCAGGCTCGGCTCAAATGGCCGCCGTGCCAGTCGGGCTGCAGGTCCGGGAAGGCCCTCGCTGAGGATCGCGGCGCGCAGCTCAGGATCTGGCAGTGGCGCATCCTTGATTAGCAGCCCGCGTAGCCGGGCCGGATCTCGGCGGGCTACTTCCAGGGCTACCGCGGCGCCGCTGCCATCGCTAACTAACCAGACCGGCTCTCCATCCAAGGCTGACAACAGCGCCTGCAGCTGGTCCGCGCAGGCGCGCAGATCGCAGTCGCCCTTCGGCGGCGCGGCCTCGCCGTGTCCGGGCAAGTCGACGGCCAGGGCATCCGGGCAGGCCAGCAGCAAAGGCGTGACGGTTTCGGCCGAGCCACCGGCGGCGTGCACGATCACGGTTTGTACCTGCTGGCCGCTGCGCCGCACGCGCAAATGACCCTTTGTCGTTGCCAGCGTATCTGACCACAGCTTTCCGGGTGGCATTTGCGTGTTGACGGGTTGCGGAGCTGCTGCACCCGGGTAGCCGAGCAAATGCGCGAAGCAACCATCCAGGGCGGCAGCATGATCCTCGGAGGTTTCGATTTTTACGCAGTCGGCCGGCGATTCAATGCGCTGCAGGTGCTCGGACAGCGGGTCGCGGTTGGCTGCCGTGATCAGGCTCGGTACTGCTATCTGTGAGAGCACCGGTCCTGCGCTATAGGTGAAGGCTGCCCGATAGCCGACGCGATAGGCATCGCCCGCACGCAGAAATTCCAGCAGATGTTCCTGCAGTGCTTCGGGTCCGCGCATGGGGAGATTCATGCGCGTGGCCAGACGACGATCATGCCAGGGAAAGAAGATGGTTTGCTCGCGGAGCCGCGCCCATAACCAGGCGAGATGAGCGCCGTCCCAGCTGGGTTCGAACCTGGGCAGGTAATGGGCAAGGATGTTATCCAGTTCCGGCTGAGTGAGCATCACCAGCCCATTGCAGGCAATGGCAGAGACCCGTTCCGGGTATTGATGCGCCAGGGCGACGGCCATTCCACTGCCGGTGTGATAGCCGTATATACCAAAACGCTGCAGCCCGATGGCTGCCGTGAATTCGGCAATGGCCGTGGCAAAGTCTTCCAGGCCGGCCTGTGCAACGCCCAGCGGATCAGATTTGCCATAGCCGGGGGAATCCGGCGCCACCACAGTGAAACTATCGCCCCAGGTTTGCATTAATCCTTCGAACTCACGCGACGACTGCGGCGACTGGTGCAGCAGTAACAAGGCGGGTCCGCTGCCGGCGCGGCGATAGTGCACCTGGCGCGTTCCCCAGTTGCCTTCTACGGTGACGAAGTGTCGACTGACGGTGTGTTTGCTCATAAGGCCCAGTATAAACGGGCCAGTCCGTCGTTCTGCTATAGTCCGCGCCCCGCGAATTTGGAAACAGCATGTCGGACGCCAGCAATGGCTCAATGGCCGAGGACTTCGACCCCGCGAGCGGGGTCTTTGTTGCCATGCACCGACGACCTGCCAATCTGGCTGACGTGGATATGCGCGCGCTATCAGCGGCGCAACGCGCATTGCTGGTTATCGACGGCACTGTCACCCAGTTTCTCCAGGCTTATTTCCTTGAGCCGGTCATCGTCGAGCGTCTGCAACAGCAACAGGGCGAGTCAACGGCCTTTGACGCCCAGTGGCTGCAATGCGCGCCTGGAGAGCCCTTGCTCCGGCGTAGCGTTTTGCTAAAGGGTGTCCGTTCCGGGCGGTTATTCGCCTGGGCCGATTCGACCATCCTGCCGGGGCGTTTGTCTGAAGAAATGCGCCGCGGGCTGGTCGATGAACCGGCCGGATTGGGAAAAATCATTATTGATAGCGGCCTGGAAACTCGTCGTGAAGGCCTCTGGTTCGGTCTCGAGCAGGTCGATTCGGGCGCACTGCCGGAGAATATTGCCGAGCCGCGCTGGCTAAGTCGCAGCTATCGCATTTTTGCCGGCGACCAGCCGCTAATGCGGGTTACCGAGCGTTTCCCCTGCGCCATGCCCGACTGAGCCTGTCCGCTGTTGGGACCAAACAGGCCAAGGCCACTAGCGGGTAACCGGTGGCGCGTTGATAATCAGCTTCCCCAATTCACATCGGCAGGCGCCATTCATGAAGGCATTCGGACTATTGCCCTGGCAGGTTCTTGGATTATTCGCGAGTTTGCTGCTGGCTGTTTCGACCTCGCTTGGCGCCCAGGAGTGGCAATACTACGGCGGTGATGCCGGCGGTAGTCGCTACTCGGCGCTGCAACAAATTAATCGCGATAACGTTGGAGAGCTGGAACTCGCCTGGCAGTTTCGCACGGGCGCAGTGAAAGAGAACCCTGAACTGCGCACCTTCATCGATTTTCAGGCGACGCCGGTGCTGCTACCCGAGGGCGCGGGTCGTCACCTGGTGGTTTGCGATCCGTTTCAGCGAATTTTCGCATTGGATCCTACCAATGGTGAAAAGCGCTGGGTCTTTGATCCCGAAATTGACAAGCGGCCGCTGGCCGGGCGCTTTAAGTGTAAGGGCGTATCTTTCTGGCAGGAAGCCGAGCCGGACGCGGATAGAGCCTGTCAGTACCGTTTGTTTATGCCTACGGCTGACAAGCGCCTGTTTGCCATTGATGCACGCAACGGTGAGTTGTGCGAGGACTTTGGCGAGTCCGGCGTGGTTGATGTCGATAGCTTGATCCGCTCGACCTTCCCGGCTGAAGGTGTGGATGCTACGCAATTATTGTCGCCGGCCGCGGTGGTGGGTGATGTGGTGGCCGTTAGTTCAACCTCAAATAAATTTGAGAGCGCCAACTCGGTGAACGGCGCGATACGCGGATTCGATGCACGCAGTGGCGCGCTGGTCTGGAGCTTCGACCCGCTGGTACGCGACGCCGCAACGGGTCTCGAGCCGACGCCTGACAACGTCGGCGGCGGCAACAACTGGACGCCCATGTCGGTCGACAATGAACGCGATCTGCTGTTTATTCCCACCGCCAGTCCGGCACCGAACTACTGGGGTGTGCATCGCCCGGGCGATAATCGCTACGCCAACTCCATCATTGCCCTGCGTGGTTCTACCGGCGAAGTCGTCTGGCATTTCCAGACACTGCATCATGACGTCTGGGACCGGGATGTCGGTTCACCACCTATCCTGGTGGATATTCGTCGTGACGGCGAGATCATTCCCGCCGTCATTCAGCTGGTCAAGACGGCGATGGTTTTCATTTTCAATCGCGAGACGGGCGAGCCGCTGTTTCCCATTGAAGAGCGACCGGTGCCCACGGATACGGATATTCCGGGCGAGGTGTTGTCACCAACCCAGCCGTTCCCGACTAAACCACCGGTGCTGGTACGCAATTCCATTACCCCCGATGATGCCTGGGGCTTTACGGTTTTCGATCGTAATGCCTGCCGCAAAAAAATTGCTTCCATGCGCCACGGTGGCCACTACGAGCCGATGATGCTGGACGGCGGCACCATCATGTTTCCGCAGCCCGGCGGCGGCAGTAACTGGGGTGGCGGCGCATTTGATCCGCAACGCAACTTGCTAATTACGCCGGTTTCACAAATCCCTTACTACGTGAAACTGATTCCACAAGAAGACATCGATCCTGTGGCTGCGGCCAAGCCGGGCGCCGGTGCGCCCATGCAGGGTCCCGGCTATATCGGCGGTACACCCTACGGTGTTGAGCAGGGACCCTTGATGGCGCCGTCTTTTACACCTTGCACGGAGCCACCGTGGAATATGTTGGTGGCGGTCGATATGGTCGCCGGTGAGATCAAGTGGAAAGTGCCTTTCGGGCTGCTCGATGAGCTGATGCCGGTGCCCTTTCCGCTGAATTACGGCACGCCTTCGGCCGGCGGTCCCATCGTCACCGGCGGTGGACTGATCTTTATTGGTGCCACCTCGGATTCGCGCATTCGCGCCTACGATATCGATACCGGTGAAGAGCTTTGGCAGATGCGCACACCAACCTCGGCGCAGGCGACGCCGATGACTTATGAAATTGATGGTCGTCAGTACGTGGTATTCGCGGCCGGTGGTCATAGTTGGTACTACGCCAAGGGTATCGATGATTACCTGCTGGCCTATGCGCTGCCGGAGAGCCAGTAGTGAAGTCCGCGCTGCGTTATTCGCGTCGATCTACCTTGCTGGGCCTGGCCGGCGTTGGTGTCGGCGCCGCTTTGCCGGCTGCCGCGCGCTCACCGGTGCAGCGGACCCTGGACCTGGATGATCCGCAGGACGCCCTGACGGCGATGGTGAAAATGCGCGGCAGCCTGATCGCCGAGGACGTACCGCAGTGGTACTACGGCACCATCTATGCGGTGTTTCCGGACCAGGCGCCGGTGCCGCTGGTGGATTTTGAAGGCTCGGAAATTGATTACTACCAGCTTCAGGAAGACGGTAGCTACAACGCCTATGGTGCGACGGTCAGTTTTTTCCGCGATCGTGACACAGGTAAACGGATCACTGAATACACCAACCCCTATACCGATGTGCGTAGCGAGGTGCTGGGCAATTCCATCGCCGTAAAGGCACACTATATTTATTCAGTGAACGGCTACAAACGTTCTGATGACGAGCGGCCCCTGCCCAGCGAGCCGAACCTGCCCCAGTTACTGGAATGGCGCGATCAGGGTGAGCATGTCTGGCTGACCATGCGACGAACCTATCCCGCGGGACTGCCTATGGGCGAACATCAGCTGGTCCGCGGCTCGCTGGCTGAGCTGCATGATCCTGATGTGGTCAAGGTCTACACCACAGCTACTCCGACCTACGTTTCGCCGTGGCTGCCGTGGATGGGCATGGGCGATACCCCGGGTCACGCGCTATGGGTGGGCCCGGCGCTCAAGCTGGATCGGGTCGAACAGTATCCGCGTGAACTGCTGGATTTCATGGAGCGCTATTTCCCGCAGAAACTCACGGCCAAGCCTGCCTAGCGCCTAATCTGAGAACCATGACGCGGCAGGCATTTGCAGCCTGTCTCTAAACTGCGACTTCGGAATTGTTCCGTAAGTGCGAGTTATGTCAAATCTTCTCGACATGCCCCTGGTGCTCGGCGCCATCGCCTTTCTGGCTGGTTACGTGCTGGCTAAACTCGGTAGCCTGATCGGCGGTCGTCGCAAAGAGCCGAAGCTCGAAGTCACCGAACGTGATCGTCAGTTTCGTGCCGCTGAGGCCGAACTGCGCGTCGCCCAGCGCAAGCTGGAAGAATTTCTGAACAAGCAGGAAGCGATGCTCGAAGAGCGTGGTGAAATGAACGCCGAGCTGGAAATCCTGCGCGAAGAAGCCGGTGAGCACGCCAGGCTACTGCAAGACGCTCATGATCAATTGGCTGATGAATGCAAAAAGACGCAAAGCTTGCGCAACGAACTCTCCAGCCGTGCTGAAGAGGGTATTCGTGCCCAGGTAGCCATGCGTGAAATTGAAACGGAACTCAGTGTTGTCCAGGCGGGTTCCGAGGTCGTCAGCGACGAAATAAATCGCTTGGCTGCAGAACGAGAAGAACTAACCGGCCGGCTGACCTCGCTGGAGAAAAGCCAGAAGGGTGATGACCGCTCACCGAGCGCTGCGAGTCGCGAGACCCTGGCCACAGACCTCACCCAGGACTGCTGACGCTCAACGATGCGCTAGACTAGCCCCTGCAGCAGCAACGGGGTTTTTCCATGCGACTCGGCCTGATGGCCGGCTACTCGCCGGCGCAAGTGACCTTACCCATGGAGTTGATTCTTGAGGCCGAGCGCCTCGGCTATGACTCCGTCTGGACGTCTGAAGCCTATGGATCCGACGCGGTATCGCCGGCGGCCTGGGCGCTGGCTCGCACCGAACGGATCAAGGTCGGCACTGCCATCATGCAAATGCCGGCGCGCACACCAACTTGTGCGGCCATGACGGCCATGACATTAAGCGGTTTGTCGGGCGGACGTTTTTTGCTGGGGCTTGGGCCATCCGGGCCGGGAGTGGTGGAAGGCTGGTACGGGGTGCCCTATGGTCGGCCCATGACTCGCACCCGCGAGTACATCAGCATAATTCGCCAGATTCTTGCGCGCGAGGCGCCGCTGCAGCATCAGGGTTATCACTACCAGATTCCCTATACGGGCGAGGGCGCCAGCGGACTGGGTCGGCCCATGAAGGGAATTCTGCACGGCGATCCGGGCCTGCCGATTTATACGGCTGCGATTACGCCCAATGGTCTGCGCACGGCCGGCGAAGTCGCCGACGGTGTTTTTCCCATCTGGATGGACCCCGATCGTTTCGACTTGCTGGGTCCTTACATCGAAGAAGGCTTTGCCGCGGCCGCGCAGGCGAAGACGCTGGCCGATTTTGATGTCGCCCCCCTGGTTTCCGTAGTTCTGGGAGATGACCTTGAGGCCTGTCGGCAACCTGTTCGCGAACACCTGGCGCTTTACATCGGCGGCATGGGGCCGCGTCAGAAAAACTTCTACGCGCAATATGCTGCGCGGATGGGTTATGAAGCCGAGGCGGCGCGGATTCAGGATCTTTTCCTTGGCGGCGAAAAGGCCGCCGCGGCTGCCGCCGTGCCTGGGGAACTCATTGATGCCTGCGCGCTGGTCGGACCGGCCGCGCGCATTCGTGATCAATTGCAACGCTGGCGTGCAGCCGGTCAGCGTGGCGAAGTCGGTTCCTTGCTAGTGGGTGGCGCAAGTCTTGACGCCCTGAGGTTGCTGGCGGAGGAATTGTTATGAGTGACGGGCCGACTTTCGGTATTCCGGTACCGCAGGTCTTCATGGACGGCCGACCGGATATGCCCCTGGTCAAGCGGGCTCTGCAGCGAGCCGAAGAACTGGGCTTTGAAAGCGCCTGGGTGCAGGATCAGGTGGCCGGGCAGGTGCCGCTGATGGAATCCGTCAGCCTGCTCTGTTACGCGGCCGCGGTTACAGAGCGTATTCGCCTCGGTGTTTCCGTCATCGTATTTCCAATTCGGAATGCGGTGCAGCTGGCGAAAAACTTCAGCAGCCTCGATAACATGAGCAATGGTCGCGCCATTCTGGGCATTGGTCTGGGCCCGGTGTTTGCCGGTGATCACTATTTCAAAATTTTCGGTACCCGCTCCGACGAAGCGCTGCGTCGCTTCAATGAGGGTCTGACGCTGATGCGCGCTTTGTGGAGCGAAGAGCGGATTGATCATCAGGGTGAATTTTATACGCTTTGGCAGGCCGCCATGGAGCCGAAGCCAATTCAGCAACCCCTGCCGGTATGGTTCGGTGGTCAGCACCCCAAGGCGCTGCGCAGAGCCGCGCGGGTTGCCGACGGATACATGGGCGCCGGTCCCACCACCACCGCTGATTTTGCGCTGCAGGTTTCGCAGCTGCGACGCTTCCTTGCCGAGACTGATCGTGACCCGGCAAAGTTTCCGATTTCCAAACGCGTCTACCTGGCCGTAGACAAGGATGCGGATCGCGCCAAGCGTGGGCTGGATAAGTTCTTTGAGGCGCGTTATCCCTGGATGGTAAAAAGTAATCCGAATTTCGTCGCTGATATTTGCGCCTGGGGTAATGCGGAACAGGTTGCGGACGGCTTGCGACCGGTACTGGACGCCGGTGCGGGCATGATTGTGCTGAATCCATTGTGGGACTACGTTGAGCAGATGGAGCAGCTGGCCGAAGAAGTTATTCCTTTGTTGAAATAGCCATGCACGTTGATCTGATTCTGGATAGCCGCGCTTCCGCGGATGAGCTGGCGGTGCTGGGCGAGGCGGCCGAGCGCGCAGGCATTCGGGGTGTATGGGTTTCCAGCTTGCTGGATTCGCGCGACCCGTTCAGCAATTTGTCGCTATTGGCGCGGGCAACTTCGCGATTGTGTCTCGGCGCGGTAGCCGTGAATCCGTTTGACACTCACCCGGTA
This sequence comes from uncultured Gammaproteobacteria bacterium, assembly GCA_963850255.1. GTDB lineage: Bacteria > Pseudomonadota > Gammaproteobacteria > Steroidobacterales > J054. The sequence continues at coordinate 11,861 of CAWKLL010000001.1, read as the reverse complement.
AAGATTGCGGCGTCTTTTCTGACCTTGAACGAATTGGCGGGCGGTCGTGCGCGGCTGGTTCTGGGCGGCGGCGGCGAAGCCCTGGCCGCACTGGATATTCAGCCGCATCGCCGCGTACGAGCCGTGGCCGAGGCGGTAGATATCATCAAGGACGCGGCCGCCGGTCAGTTGGTGAACTACACGGGCGAACTCTATAGCGTGCGCAATTTGCAGTTGGACTGGCTGAGTGAGCCGACACCGCCGGTGTATGTGGGTGCAAGCCAGTCGCAGATGCTGCGCATGGCCGCGCGGGTGGCCGATGGCATCATGATGAGTGATATGCCGGTAACGGTGACTGGCAATGCCATTCGAAGCCTGGATGAAGCCCTGCTGACGCACGGAAAGTCCCGGCCCGCGTTTGCGACCAATGCGTTTACTGCCTGGCATGTCTATCGCGATGCCGACCAGGCGCGGCAAGAGGCACGGCAATGGCTGCTGTTGCGTGGCATCTTCAGGCCCTGGTTGCTGGCAGAGTTTTTGAATCCCGAAGAAGTGCAACTGGTTATGGATAGCCAGCCCGCGTTCGTCGCCGCTTTCCAGGCGCAAAGCGCGGATGTTGCCGGCGTGCCTGAGCACATACTCGACGCGCTGGTCGATAATGTAACTTTCTGCGGTTCACTGGCCGATCTAGACGGCAAACTGGCCAAGCTCGAGCGCTACGCGAGCGCGGGACTGGAAGCTATTTCACTGCGTTTGTACGCCAATCCGCTGGAGTCCATTCGAATCCTGGGTGAACAGGTGGCGCCGGCACTGCGAGATGCATAGGATTATTGCCCTGGCGGCCGCCGCCGCGAATTTTTCATAGGAGTTGAAATGCCAAGTCGTCGCAAGATTATTGTGGGTTCAGCCGTGCTGCTGGCCGCTGGATTCGGAGCTTCCCGGCTGTTGCGCGAAGAACCGCCCATCCAGCGCCCCGCCGGCGTGCCGCTTAGCCCCTTTGATGCCAAGGCGACAGCCGAGTTGGTCACCCAAGGTCTGGACCTGACGGGCAAAACTGCCCTGGTGACGGGCGCGAACTCGGGCCTGGGGCTGGAGACCATGCGCGTGCTGGCGATGCGCGGCGCCACGGTGATCGGCACTGGTCGGACGCTGGAGAAGGCGCGCAATGCTTGCGAGAGCGTCGGTGGAAAAACTATTCCGGTGGCGCTGGAACTGACCGACTTTGACTCGGTGAGCGCTTGTGCCGAAACCGTGCAGGCGCTGAACACGCCCATCGATATTTTGGTACTGAATGCCGGCGTGATGGCGCTGCCTGAGCTTGAGCAGGTTAACGGCCTGGAAAAACAATTCGTCACTAATCATCTGGGCCATTTTTTGCTCACCAATTTGCTGCTCGACCGGGTCGTGGCAGCACCGGCGGGTCGGGTTGTGGTGGTATCCAGCAGCGCGCTGAAGTGGGCGGACGAGACGGCCATTGAGTGGGACAATCTATCCGGTGAGCGTGACTACAACGCCAATCGCGCCTATGGCCAGTCCAAGCTGGCCAATGCGCTGTTTTCGCTGGAGTTGTCGCGGCGCCTGGCGGATACCAACGCGACCTCAAATTCCATGAATCCTGGCGCCGTGCTCACCAACCTGCAACGGCATGCGCCGGGCTGGGCGGTAAAACTTGGTGAGTGGATCGGTCCGGCTTTCATGAAGACGCCGGCCGAGGGGGCTTCGACGATTTGTTATATGGCGGCGCATCCGTTGCTGGATGGGGTGAGCGGTCACTACTTTATTAATTGCAACCCGGTGTCCCTGGGCGGAAACAGCGAAGATCTCGCCATGGCAGCGCGTCTTTGGGACGTGTCCAGTGACCTAACCAGCGAGTATTTCGCCTGACCGCTCAGCAGGCTGTAAACGGCGTTCAGGCGCTGCGTCGAAACAGCAACTCCGTGGAGATCATTTGTTCGGGGTCGCTTAAAGCTGCGGGGTGGCGACCGGCGTCGATGCGTTCCTGCGAGACTTCGCCGTACAGGGTGCTGCGCTGACGTGGCCGGCGACCGGCTGACAAAATCAGTTCGTCCATTTGCGCCGGCGGCAGTTCCTGACCATGGCTTGCGCCTGCAGCGCGGGAAATGGATTCGTTCATCAGGCTCCCGCCGAGGTCATTAACGCCGGCGCGTAGTGCATCGGCTACACCGGCCGCACCCAGTTTTACCCAGGACACCTGGATATTGCTGATCCAGGGATACAGCGCCAGGCGACCCACGGCGTGCATCAGCAGGGTTTCCCGGTAAGTGGGTCCGGGTCGGGACAGTCCGCGTCGATACATGGGCGCTTCAGCGTGCACAAAGGGCAGCGGCACAAACTCGGTGATTCCGCCGGTTTCCTGTTGCAGATCGCGCAAGGCCAGCAAGTGCCGCGCCCAGTGGCGCGGATGCTCCAGATGGCCGAACATGATCGTGCTGGTGGTTGGTAAACCCAGTCCGTGCGCCGTGCGCAGCACATCCAGCCACTCGGCGGTACGCAGTTTGTCCGGGCAAATCAGTTGTCGAATTTCGTCATCGAGAATTTCTGCTGCGGTGCCCGGCAGACTGCCAAGGCCGGCGGCCTGCAATTCTTGCAGAAATGCGCTCACTGACAGGCCAAGGGTGGCCGCCCCCTGGCTGACTTCAAGCGCGGAAAAAGCATGTATATGCATGTCCGGAACAGCAGACTTGATTGCCTGGCAAACTTCCAGATAGGTCTGGCCGGTGAAATCCGGATGGATGCCACCCTGCAGACAGACCTCGGTAGCGCCGCGTTCCCAGGCTTCGCCGGCGCGTCGGCTGATTTCCTGCAGATTCAGTACATACGGCGCACCCCGTAATGCTTCGCTGGTCTTGCCTTTGGAAAACGCGCAAAACTTGCACTTGTAGAGGCACAAGTTGGTGTAGTTGATATTGCGATTAACGACGTAGCTCACGGTGTCGCCGCATACTTCAGCGCGCAGTTGATCGGCGGCCTGGCAAACGGCCATCAGGTCGTCGCCACGCGCAGCGAACAAACCAACCAGCTGCGCTTCGTTGAGGCGTTCACCGGAGCGGGCCGCAGCCAGGCTCTCGGCTATCAGCGGACTGCTTTTCTTGCCAGCCGCAGATAACTTGAACGGCGGTTGCCTGCTTTCACCCGCCGACCACCGGTCGTCTCGCGCCAGTCCGATGCTGTCGGCCTGGGCAAGCACGGCAGCCTCCAGGCCTGGATCCAGCCATTGTCGGCGCGCTTCAATGTAGCGCGGATACAAAGTCAGTCGCTGGACCAGCTGCTTGCCGGCGCGCGCCGTTTCCTCGGTCAAGGCGGTCAGCTGGGGCCAGGGTGATTCCGGGTTCACGTGATCCGGTGTCACCGGGGATACGCCGCCCCAGTCATTGATGCCGGCTGCCACCAGTTCTGTCAGTCGGCCGGCGCTGAGATTCGGTGGCGCCTGGATCGACATCTCCGGGCCAAAGCTTAGCCGGGCCATGGCAATGGTCCAGAGTAATTCTGCCTGCGAGGGTGCGGGAGATTGCGCCATTTTGGTGCCGGCCTTGGGCACAAAATTCTGCACAATAATTTCCTGTAGCTGGCCATGACGCTGATGTGAATCGCGCAGTGCCAGCAAACTCTGCAGGCGTTCTTCGCGGGTCTCGCCGATGCCGATCAAAATACCGCTGGTCAATGCGACCCGGGCGCTGCCTGCTGCATCAATGGCGGCCAGGCGAACGGCCGGGAGTTTGTCCGGCGAGCCGAAATGCGCACCGCCGCGCTCACACAAGCGCGCCGCTGCTGACTCCAGCATGATGCCCATGGATGCCGCTGCCGGGCGCAGCTGCGCATAGTCCTCGGCGCTCAGCACACCCGGATTAAGATGCGGTAACAAGCCGGTTTCTTTCAGCACCAGCTCCGCCATAGCCTGCAGGTAGTCGATGGTGCGCGTATAGCCCAGTTCCGCCAGCGCGTCGCGCGCTGCGCGATAGCGCAATTCGGGTTTGTCGCCCAGCGTAAACAGGGCTTCCCGGCAGCCGGCCGCCTGGCCCTGGCGGGCGATATCCAGTACCTGCTCGGGACTCAGGTAAGCCTGCTGCAGCTTGCGCGGTGTTTTCGCGTAGGTGCAGTAGTGGCAGACATCCCGGCAGAGTTCCGTGAGCGGAATAAACACTTTGCGCGAGTAGGTCATCAGCGGGCCGTGGCCGAGGTCACGCAGCGTCGCGGCGCTGGCCAGCAACTCCGGCAAGGGCTGCCGGCCCAAGTCCAGCAGTTGCTGGTATGACGGTGCCTGCCAGTCCTTCAGCATGCGCGCGCCATCTCTGCGCCTTGCAGTCCGGACTGCATGTCCGCCAGCCAGCCACGGGTGGCCGGGCCCGGATTCAGCAGCTGCAGGTCTTCCAGTTCCAGGGGCGAATCGATATCCCGGGCGAAAGCGGGCAGGTCCAGTTGTTGCACGTCCAGACCGGCGGCGAGACCGGCGGCCAGGTGTTGTGCAGCACTGTCCGGGCCGTAACAAAAGTTAATGCTGTCGGCTGGCGTCAGTAGCAGTGCATTGCTGCCGCCGTCACTGCTGGCGGCGCACAAAGTAAGACCGCCGTTGTGCAGACTGACCAATTCGTCAATGTCGCCGGCGCGCAAACCGGGCAGATCGCCGGGTATCACCAGCACACTGCTTGCGCCGCAGCGGGCGGCCTGTCTGGCGGCTGCTTTTACGGCAGCCGATAGGCCCTGGCAATCGGCATCGTCGCAATAGTCATAGGAAAATTTTTGCGCCAGCGCCTGGGCATCGGCGGCGCCCACCAGCAGGCAATGTTGAACCGATGCCGCTTCGCCGACGGCAGCCAGCACATCTTCGGCCATGGCTTTTGCCAATGCCGCGCAGGCCGGTTCGGTCAGTGTTTCACGCAGACGCAGTTTGGCCTGCTTAAAATCTTTGAGCGGAATGATCGCCCAGAGACTCATGCGCGCCGCTGCCGCAGCCGGAGCGCGAAATTCAGGCAGGCATCTGCCACAGCTGTTTTCTTTGCAAGTGTCGTCATTAATGTGTCGCAGCTTTCTACCGCCATGCCGAGCTCCAGAACCTGCTCCGTCAAAGCTGCATCCTGTTGGTCAAGTATGAAGCCATCCAGCAACTCTCGGTAGTGGCGTGCGACGCTCAGCGCTGTTACCTGCAGGCCGAGTTCCTGCATGATCTTGGCCGTTGGCCCTTTAATCGCCTGGCCCGCAACGATGGGCGAAACCGCGATGATCGGTGCGGTGCTTGCCCGCAGTGCAGTCACCAGGCTATCGAGCGCCAGCATCGGCGCGATGCTTAACCAGGGATTGGACGGCGCAATGATGATCGCCTGCAGTCCGGGATCGGCCAGGGCCGCCTGTACTTGTGGACTGATCGTCGCAGTTTCGGCGCCGACATAGTGCAGCGCGCGGGTCTTGGGTTCGGCCCGCCGGCGCACAAAGTAGTCCTGAAAACCCAGTTCGCCTGCATCGGTATCTACCCGCGTGCGCACGGCTGCATCGCTGACCGGCAACAATTCGACGCCTAGCCCCAATTGCCGGCAAAGCTGTTGAGTGGCCTCGGTCAGGCTGGCGCCTTGGTGTAGCGCCTGGCTGCGCAGCAGATGCGTGGCCAGATCACGATCGCCGAGGCGAAACCAGGTTTCGCCACCCAGTTGTTCCAGCGCGGAGAGAAAATTCCAGCTTTCCTCGCGCCGGCCCCAGCCGGTGCTGCGGTTTACTTCGCCACACAGCGTGTACAGCAGTGTGTCCAGATCCGGTGAGATATGCAGGCCGAGATGTTCGAAGTCATCGCCGACATTGCCAATAACGGTGAGCTCGTTGGCGGGCAACAGACTGGCCAGACCTTCGGCCAGCTTGGCGCCACCAACGCCGCCGCTGAGCAGCACGTAACGACCTGTCATCGGAACAGGTCTTCGTTGCTGGCCCTTAAGATGGCCGCAGCCGACTGGTCCTTGGCCGACTGCCAGCCGCGAATCAAAACCGCCGGCGTAGCTTCGGCACTTTCGCCCATGGCCAGCGTTGCAATCGCCGCCAGCGCATCGGCGGGCGAGGTCTCGCTGGTTTCCATCGGTCGACCGAACAGATCCGGCTGACCGCGAAGATCTGTCAGCGCATCAACGCCGGCGCAGCCAATGGTGATGCCCAGGCTGCCGAGCCGCCAGGGGCGGCCGATGCTGTCGGTGATCAGGATGCCTGGTCGAACGCCGCAGCGCTGAGCCAGCGCGTCTCTGAGTGCCCGCGCCGAGGCGTCGGGATCTTTCGGCAGCAACAGGACGCGCTGGTCATCGTCAGCGACGTTGGAGCGGTCGATTCCGGCGTTAGCCAGCACGATGCCCAGGCGATGTTCGACAATGATCGCGCCCGGACGCCAGCGGACGACGCGCAGGGATTCGTCGAGAATTAACTGCACCACGCGGGGGTCTTTTTCGCTCTTGGTCGCCAGCTCCTGAGCAGCCTCGGATGCTACGACCTGATCGAGCAGGACCTCGCGCCCTTCGGCCTTGGAAACAATTTTCTGCGCCAGCGCGATGATGTCGCCGTCGCGCAATTGCAGCGCCGCGCGTTGCAGCGCATCGGCAAGCAATCCGGCCAGATCGTCATCGGCCTTGACCAGTGGAATACCGGGCAGACGGAAGAGCTGCAGATCGGGCACGCTCATCGCGGGCCTGTCTGGCTGTCAGTGCTCGTCAATGCCGGAAATCCGGATGCCGGCATGACTGTCAGGGTTACGACGATTAATAAAGATCAGTACCGAAGTCAGGGCTTCGGCGGCTGCCGCATTGGCCAGCGGTCCGGCGTGCCAGGCGCGCATACCGGCGCGTTCCGCCAGTTTGACCACCACCTCGCGCGCGGCCAGCTTGTCGCCGCTGACCAGCACATCGCAATTCAGCTCGGCGTCCGTTGCCACCAGGTCCGCAGCTACGTTCTGGAATGCCGAGACCACCTGTACCTCGTCACCACAGATTTGCTGGGCCAGGAGTGCCGCAGCGCCGGCCGCAGGCAATTGCACGCGGGCGACTTTGGGCGGAACCAGGGGGACCGTGGCGTCGATCAGGATTTTGCCGGCCAGCTCGGCGCGAATATCTTCCAGGGTGGGCTGCTGGTGAGCAAAAGGTACCGTCAGCACCACCACATCTCCGGCGGCAGCGGCAGAAGGATTGTCCATGCCGATGATCTCGCCATCGCCGATGCTGGCGAGCGCTGCCGCTGCGGCTTCTTGTGCCTTGGCAGCGCTGCGCGAGCCGATGATGACCCGGTAGCCGGCCCTGGCCCAGCGTTTGGCCAGTCCGCTGCCCAGTGCACCGGTACCGCCAATGACACTGATAGATTGGATTTCTGCTGCTTCAGTCATGAATTTTGTGAACCTTGAGACGGATATTGGCTGTGGCCATGGCCAAGGCCTGGTGGCGGCCTGGCAGGCGAGTATTGCAGAATAACGCCAACTGGGGCGACACCTTATATAAGCAAACGGGGCTGGAGCGAGATCGGCGGCCAAGCCCCTGGAATCGCGACCTACCCCCGACAATGAGTTTCAGCGGCGCTCGGCCTGGGCCGGGCGGCTGCGGAGAATAGCATGGAGATTTACAAGGAGTTCACCTTCGAGTCGGCCCATCTGCTGCCGAAGGTGCCAGCCGGGCATAAATGCGGACGCCTGCACGGGCATTCCTGGAAGTGTGCGATACATGTTGCCGGTGCGCTTGATGCGAACACGGGCTGGATCATGGATTTTGCCGATATCAAGCTGGCGTTCATGCCGCTGTTCGAGCAACTGGATCACAACTACCTTAACGACATCGAGGGTCTGGAGAACCCCACCAGCGAAGTGTTGGCGCGCTGGATCTGGCAGCGCTTGAAACCGGCGCTGCCGCAGCTTTCGCGCGTGGTGATTAACGAGACCTGTACCTCGGGCTGTATTTATCAGGGCGAGGATGACTAGCCAGGACGAGCAATGCATGGACGCGGCCCTTCAACAGGCGCGTGCAGCTTTGCTGGCGGGTGAGTCGCCGGTAGGCGCAGTCCTGCTGCGTGACGGGAAGATGCTGGCTGCTGCCAACGCAGTCATCGCCGAACTGGATCCCAGCGCGCACGCGGAGCTGCAGGTTATTCGCCTGGCTGCGCGTGAGTGGCGACAGCTCCATCTGAATGACGCCTGTCTGTATGTCACGGTGGAACCTTGTCGCATGTGTCGGGCGGCCTGTTACTACGCCGGCATCCGCGAGATTGTGTTTGGCGCCAGCCTTGCAGACATGCAGGCAATCACCCGGGCAGAGCTGACAGCCTCGGCCGAATCGGATGATGGCTTGAGTCTGCGCGGTGGTTGCCGTGCTCAGGAGAGTCGCGACTTGTTGCAGGCCTGGGCTGCGCGCCGGCCGGTGTGATGGTCAGCCAATACGATCAGATCGCCGAGCAGTATCGGCTCAGCAAGCAGTCGCCCTTGCGACGTTGGGTTGAGGTACCGACGTTTCTTGAACTGGTCGGCGATGTCGACGGGCTGCGGGTACTCGACCTGGCCTGCGGCGACGGTTTTTATTCTCGCAAGCTGGCTGAAATGGGCGCGCGCGTCGTTGGCGTCGACATATCGGCAGAGATGATTCGCCTGGCGCGTGAAGCGCAGGCCCATGATTCGCTGTCTATTGACTACCACTGCGCCGATGTCGCCGCCTTGCCGGCGCTGGGTCGCTTCGACCTGGTGACCGCTGCCTACCTGCTGCACTACGCAAAGGATCAGGCGGAACTCGGACGCATGTGCGGGAATATTGCTGAATGCCTGAGCGCCGGCGGGCGCTTTGTTGGCATCAATGAAAACCCGGCCAAGCCGGCCGAGGAAGCCGGCGAATACGCCGCGTATGGATTCAGCAAATCCCTGCTTGATCCACTGCAGGAAGGCAGTCGTATCAATTACCAGATGCTCGCCGGACGCGAGTTATTTGCTTTCGAGGTGCATTGGTTCTCGGCGCAGGTCTACCAGCTTGCATTAACGCAGGCCGGTTTTTCAGCCGTTGAATGGTGCCCATTGGTGCTGGACAAAGCCGGCATTGCTGCCATGGGTGAGAACTATTTCGCCGCCTATCTCAGTCAACCGCCCGTGCTTGGGCTGGCCTGCCAGCGCTAATGGCCATGCAGTCAGAGCAAGCTTGGGGCGCAGCGGCCAGCCTGCCCTTGCATCAGCAATTTGCGGCCCGGGCGCGGCAACGCCCCGATGCCATAGCGCTCACCGCCGGTGGCATCAAGCTGCGCTATGGCGAACTGGAGGCGCGTGCGAATCAACTGGCGCGCTGGCTGCAGTCGCAGGGCATCGGCGCCGACAGCATTGTCGGTATTTGTCTGGACTGGGCGCCCGATCAGTTGCTTTCGATGCTGGCGGTATTGAAGGCCGGGGGTGCTTACCTGCCGCTGGATCCTTCGCTGCCAGCCGAACGTTTGCAGGCCATTCGCCGCCAGGCGCGTCCGCAGCTGGTGCTGACTTCGCTGGCCTGGCGGTCGCTAGCGGGTCACGGCGAGGTGGCTCGTTTATGCCTGGACCAGTCGGATCTGCCCTTTGTCGGCCTGAGTTCCCAGCCGCTTCAGGATAACGTTAAGGCGGATCAGCTCTGCTATGTGATGTTCACCTCGGGCTCCAGTGGCGAGCCCAAAGGTGTGCTGGTCACGCACGGCAATGTCGCTGATCTGTTTGCCGGGTTTACCCGCCGTTACCAGCTCGGTGAACAAGACGTCTGGTCGTGGTGTCATAGCTTTGCTTTTGGTTTTTCGGTCTGGGAAATCTGGGGCGCGCTTTCGCACGGTGGCCGTCTGGTTGCGGTCCCGACGAATGCACGTGCTGACCCCGTCGCCCTGCGTGCCCAACTGGTCGAACAGTGCGTCACTGTGCTGAGCCAGACGCCCTCGGCGTTTCGCCAGAATTTATTGTCGACAGAGTTTGCACAGCTAGATGAGCTGTCACTGCGCCTGGTGGTGCTCAGCGGCGAGGCCGCGCCGGGCGCTGACCTTGCGCGCTGGTTTCAACGCCATGCCGATACGGGTCCGCGGCTGATTAATACCTATGCGATTACGGAAACGGCGGGCCAGGTGAGTTGCCGCGAGTTTTCGGTCGCGGATTTGCGCGACACGCCGCCCGATAGCGTCGGTCATTTACTGCCAGGCGTACGCATCAAGCTGCTCGGCGCTGACGGTGCAGCAGCAGGCGCCGGTGAAATTGGCGAATTGTTGATCGGTGGTGTGGGCGTAGCCCGGGGATATGTCGCTGATGAACCGTTGACCCGGGCCAGGTTTGTACAGCTGGACGAGCAACGCTGGTATCGCAGTGGTGACCGATTTCGTCAGCTGGCAGACGGTCAGCTGGAATTTCTCGGGTCGTATGGACAGCCAGCTGAAGTGGCGCGGCTATCGGATTGAGCCCGCCGAAATCGAGGCGGCCTTGCAGGCTCAGCCCGGGGTGCACGAGGCTGCTGTCAGTGTGCGCGAAAACGACCGCGGCGAGTCACGCCTGGTGGCCTACCTGGTGCCGAGCCTTGAGGCGGAGACGGAGCTTTGGCCGGCCATCGGTCCGTATCAGATTTACGACAGCTTTCTGTATGACCTGATGAGTAGCGAGACCCAGCGCCTGGAAAAATACCGGGAAGGTTTTGCCGGCACGGTGGCGGGCAAAGCCGTACTCGATATCGGTACCGGGGAGCAGGCGTTGCTCGCTCGTCTTTGCATCGAAGCCGGTGCGCGCCATGTCTATGCCGTGGAAGTGTTGCCTGAAGTTGCCGAGCAGGCGCGGCGCAGCGTGGCTGCCCTGGGTCTGCAGGAACGTATTACGGTCATCAGCGGCGACATCGCCGCTTTGCCGGCACCCGAGCGCGTGCAGGTGGTTACGCAGGGGATCATCGGCAATATCGGCAGTGCCGATGGCATCGCCAGCATCTGGAATTCTGCCAGTCACTGGTTTGCTGCCGACTACGTCGCCGTACCCGGGCTGTGCCGCACTTTTATCGCACCGGTGGAGTTGCCCGCAGCGCTGGCCGATGGTCCGGCCTTTTCGAAACTGGCCCATGATTATGCCGAGCGGGTGTTTCGGAGCGAGGGTCGACGATTCGATCTGCGTTTGTGTCTGCGCAATTTACCCATGGAGGCATTACTGGCGTCAGCGCAGTTGTTCGAAACACTGGATTTTTCCACGCCTTTGCCAACAGCGCTATCCGGCGCCGGAGAATTTGTCATCGAACGCGACGCACGCGTTGATGGCCTGTTGTTGTGGACCGTGGTGAGTACCGGCGCGGCTGCTGACATGGACTATTTACAACAACAGCAAGCCTGGTTGCCGCTATTCATTCCGTTGCCCGAAGGCAGTCGGCGACTGCGGCGCGGCGAAACCATCAAAGCGCGCTGGTCGAGCCAGGTTACGACGGGTATTTGCCCGGATTACGCCCTGCGGCTGGAGCTGGCCGGGGAAACGCAGCATTGCCAAAGTCGCTGGCAGGAAACGCAGCTGGGTACGACGGTGTTGCACAAGAAGCTGGCCGCGGCGCCGCCTGCTGAGGCCGGCAATGGCCTGCCCGTCGACGCCATGCGTCGCCAGCTTGCCACGCAGCTGCCGGACTACATGTTGCCGCAGGACTGGCTTGAGCTACCGCGCCTGCCGCTGAATGCCAACGGCAAGCTGGATCGCGATGCGTTACCGGCGCCGGCGGGCCCGCGCCGACCCGCTGCCGTCGCCAGTCGTGCGCCGCGAGATGAACTGGAACGCGATCTGTTGCGCGTCTGGCAAGCCGTGCTGGAGCTGGAGTCGCTGGGCGTTGATGAGAATTTTTTTGATCTGGGCGGCGATTCCATTAGCGCGGTGCGCCTGGCCAGTGCGCTGCAGCGCGAGTTGGGCCAGGGCGTGAGCCTGG